>NZ_JBHSIT010000011.1:0-350518 GCF_042652125.1 Actinomadura gamaensis
AGCGCTCGGCCGGCGGCCACCGCCGCTACTCCCGCTACCAGCTGCGCCTGGCCCAACGCGTCCGCGACCTGGTCGACCAGGGCACCGCCCTGGACGCCGCCTGCCGCATCATCATCCTGGAAGACCAACTCGCCGAAGCCCACAAGATCAACCTCCAACTCCAGCGACGCCTCGACCAGAACGACTCGCGCGCCTGAACGGGTCACTCTCCACCGGCCAAGGCCGCCGGGACCCTCCCCCGCGGCCCAGCCACCCGGTGGCGGCGCGGGCGCCTTACGGTCCGGCGCAGCCAAAATTGCGTGGCACGAAATAATGCGTGGCACGCACCTTCTCTGTACAGTGGCGCGCATGGAGACCTCGGCGGCCGGGCCCGGCCTGCGGGAGCGCAAGAAGCTGGAGACCCGGCTGGCCCTGGCCCGAGCCGCGATGCGGCTGGCCGTCGAGCAGGGCATCGAGAACGTGCGGGTGGAGGACATCGCGTCCGCGGTGAACGTCTCGCCCCGGACGTTCAACAACTACTTCTCCAGCAAGGAGGAGGCGATCGTCTCGCTCGGCGTGGAACGCGACCAGCGCATCGCCGACGCGCTGCGCGACCGTCCGCCCGCCGAGCCGCTCGGACGCGCCCTGGTCGAGGTGTTCGCCGAGCAGTACGGCAAGGGCGGCTTCGACGGCGATCCCGAGATGCGGGACCGGATCCGGCTGATGCTGTCCTCCCCGGCGCTGCGCGGCGTCTACCTCCAGCGGCTGGCCGCCGGTGAGCAGCAGCTCGCCGAGGCGATCGCGGCGCGGTTGGGCACCGACGTCACGACGGACGCCTATCCGCGCGTCCTGGCCGCCGCGGTGAGCGGGGCCGTCCGCGCCGCCGTCACGCACTGGGTCGTGTCGGGTTCGGTCGGCAGCATTCCCGAGCTGATCAGGCGCTCGGTCGCCCAGATCGTCGAGGGGGTCGCACAGTGATCGGGTCCGGTCTCCCCGCGGCGGCCTCCTCCCCGCCGCGGACGTTCCCGCGCGCAGCCTGCCCGCTCCCGATCGCCGGCCGCCGACCCGTCAGGAGGACGGCATGACCAAGCGAACGGTGACCGCGCTCCTCGCCGCCGTGCTGGGCCTCGCCGCTGCGCCGGCCGCCGGATGTCAGGCCGCGAAGCCGGCGTCGGCGGCGAGCCGTCCCTCGGTGAGCGGGCCCCTGACCGGCGGCCGGATGACGACCGCGGCTCCGATCCCCCTGCCCGGATACACCGAGCGCGAGTACGTCATGCGCGGGACCGCCGCGTCCTACGTCTACACCGGGACGCCGCAGCCGGACGGACGCTGGAACGTCGGCGTCGCCGGGCACGCCTCCTACGCCACGCGGCTGGTGGTCCGCCGTCCCGCCGATCCCCGCCGGTTCAACGGGACGGTCGTGGTCGAGTGGCTGGACCTGCCGCCCGGCCAGGGCGGGATCGACCTTGATCCGGACTTCCTGACCGAGCGGGCCGAGCTGCTGCGGTCGGGATACGCGTGGGTGGGGGTCTCCGCGCAGCAGCAGGGCGTCCAGACCCTCAAGTCCCGGGACCCGGGCCGCTACGGCGCGCTGAGCCACCCCGGCGACGACTACTCCTACGACATCTACGCCCAGGTCGCGGCCGTCCTGCGCCATCCGGGCGGTACTGACCCGCTCCGCGGCCTGCGTCCCCGAAGGCTGATCGCCGACGGCTACTCGGGATCGTCCCGCCGCCTCACCACCTTCTACGACGCGATCCAGCCGCTCGCACGGCCCTACGACGCGTTCCTCATCCACGGCCGGGGCGCCACGTCCGCACCGCTGGCCCAGGGCCGGCCCTCTCCGGCCACGGTCGCCGTCCGGATCGACGCGTCCGCTCCCGTCCTGACGGTGCAGACCGAGACCGAGCTCGTCCCCGCGCCGCCCGACTTCCCCAAGCTGGACTACCTCCCCGCCGCCCAGCCCGACAGCCGGAACTTCCGGCTTTGGGAAGTCCCGGGAACCTCGCACGTCGACAAGGACCTCGCCACCCAGCTCGCCCGGGAAACGACAGGCCGCGAACCCACCGCCTGCGCGAAACCGCCCAACGACGGCCAAGGCCGCTACGTCATGGACGCGGCCCTGGCCCACCTCGACCTGTGGGTCCGCACCGGCACCCCGGCGCCGACCGCTCCGCGCATCGAGCAGAAGGACGCCCAGCCCGTCCGCGACTCCGACGGCAACGTCCGAGGCGGCCTCCGCACACCGGCGCTCCAGGCCCCGACCGCAACCCTCACCGGGGACGGGAACAGCGGCGCCAACCCCCAATGCGAGCTGGAAGGCGTCACCACCCCGTGGCCCGGATCCCGCCTGAAGGCCCGCTATCCCGACCATGACGCGTACGTCGCCGCCGTCCGCAGAGCGGTGCGCGACGCCCAAGCCGCCGGCCACCTCCTCCCCGCCGACGCCGCCGAGATCCTGGCCTCCGCTAAAGCAGCCGACCTCCCCTGAGGCCATCCGACGCAGGTGAAGTGGACCGGCGCCTGCGACCGTCCTTCGGATCAGGCATTGGGTGGCAGGTCGGTGCCGGCGCCGCGGCGGCGCACCGCCACCAGGTCGGGACGAGCGGGACGCGCGAGCCGGGTGCCGTCCTCGTCCCGCAGGCCGGATTCCGGTCCGCGCGCGTCATCAGGGGCGGCATCGAGGGCGGCGGCCTGATCGGCTCTTCGGTGGTCGGGCAGGGTGTCCGTGCCCGGCGCCTCCACCTCGAAGCCGGCGTCCGCGATCATCTCCAGGTCGGCCTTGCCCGCCTGGCCCTCGCTGGTCAGGTAGTCGCCGAGGAAGATCGAGTTGACGATGTGCAGCGCGAGCGGTTGCAGCGTCCGCAGATGGATCTCCCTGCCGCCGGCGAGGCGGACCTCCACGTCCGGGCAGACGAACCGCACCATGGCGAGGATCCGCAGGCAGCGCTGCGGGGTCAGCGCCCACCGCCCGGCCATGGGAGTGCCCTCGAACGGGATCAGGAAGTTCACGGGCACCGAGTCCACGTCCAGCTCGCGCAGCGCGAACACCACGTCCACCAGGTCGGTGTCGGTCTCCCCCATCCCGGCGATCAGCCCGGAGCAGGACGACAGGCCCGCCGTCCTGGCGCGGCGGACGGTCTCGACCCGGTCGGTGAACTCGTGCGTGGTGCAGATGTCGGCGTACACGGCCTCGGCGGTGTTGAGGTTGTGGCTGTAGGCGTAGGCTCCGGCCTCCCGCAGCCGCGCCGCCTGCCCGTCTGACAGCAGACCGAGGCAGGCGCAGATCTCCACGTCCTCGTTCGCTTCCTTGATCGCGGCGATGGTGCCGGCGACCCGCTCCACGTCCCGGTCGGTCGGGCCGCGCCCGCTGGCCACCAGGCACACCCGCTTGGCGCCGCCGGCCACACCCGCCTCGGCGGCCGCGGCGGCCTCATCGGGCTTGAGCCAGGTGTAGGTCAGGATCTCCGCCTTGGACCCCAACCGCTGCGAGCAGTACGAACAGTCCTCGGGACAGAGCCCCGACTTCAGATTGACCAGGTAGTTCAGCTTCACCCGGCGCCCGAACCAGTGGCGGCGCACCTTGCCGGCGGCGGCCACCACGTCGAGCAGATCGTCGTCGCTGGTGCTCAGTACCGCGAGCGCCTCGTCCCGGGTCGGCAGCTCACGCCGCAGTCCTTTGCCGACCAGAGTGTTCAGCAAATCCATGCCGCCGATCTTCGCCTGAGGCGCGCATCCCGGCCAAGATCCGATCCCTACAAAGCGCGCGGATCAAAAAATGTGTTCGTCATGGACAGCGCGGCGGGTGCGGGACGGGCGAGATCGGCGAGGGCGGCCGAATCTCCGCCTCGCCGATCTCGCCCGTCCCGCTCCTTCTGCACCAGAAGCACCGGCGTTCTGTCACCGCCCGGCTTCTATCCGCAGTTCACGCCCCACTTCTCGACCAGGGCGCGCGGCACCGGGCCGCAGACCTTGCCGCCGGTGTCGCCGACGTATTCCCAGTCCTGGCCGTTCGGGCTCCGCCACACGTGCGGGCCGTCCTGGCGGGAGAGCGCGTTGTCGGTGAAACCGATCTCGCCGATCGCGTAGTAGCGGCCGTTCACCTTTCCGTAGTGGGCGCTGCTCGGACCGGTCAGGTTGGCCTGCTTCTCTTTCGGATACTCCTGCATCGCGTGCATGAGATAGGCGTCGCGGAGCGCGCTGCGCACCGTGGCCGTCAGCGGGAGATTGACGGCTCCGGACGAGGAGCCCGGCTTGGCGCCGCCGGAACCGGTCGTTTCCTGCGTCGGCGACGACGTCGGGTTGGAACCGGCGGACGAGCTCTGGCTCGCGCTCGGTGCCGCGTTCGATGATTCGCCGGACGACGACTTGCCGGACGACGAGCCGCACGCGGTGAGCACCAGCGCCGACATGCCGACGGCGGCACCGAGCCGCGCGATCCTGTTCAGAGCGTTCATGTGAGTTCGGGAATCCAGTCTTGGGGGGTCTGTTGCCGCAGTACACGGCGACGGACGCGGTGGCGCCGCCGGTCGGCGGCAGGCCTCGACTCGGATCACGCGCCGTCTCCGAGTTACGTACCGTCCGGTATGAAACTAGGGCAGCGCCGGGTTCGGACGCAAGAGGTAACGTACCGAGAGGTAAAGAAAATGGGAATGATCATGGAGGCGGCATGCCCGGCGGACGTCCCCGCTCGTTCGACGCAGACGCCGCGCTCGACCGGGCGCTGGAGGTGTTCTGGCGGCACGGCTACGAGGGCACCACGCTGACCGACCTGACCACCGCGATGGGCATCAACAAGCCCAGCGTGTACGCCGCGTTCGGCAACAAGGAGGAACTGTTCGCCAAGGTCATGGCCCGCTACCTCGACGGACCCGGCGCCTACGTCGCCCAGGCCCTCGACGCGCCGACCGGCCGCGAGGTCATCGAGCGGCTGATCCGCGGAGCGGTGGACATGACGGCGGGCGACGGCACGCCCCACGGCTGCCTGTGCGTCAAC
This sequence comes from Actinomadura gamaensis, assembly GCF_042652125.1. NCBI lineage: Bacteria > Bacillati > Actinomycetota > Actinomycetes > Streptosporangiales > Thermomonosporaceae > Actinomadura > Actinomadura gamaensis. Next base: position 4,976 of record NZ_JBHSIT010000011.1, read on the forward strand.
AGCGTCCACGCCGGCGGACCCGACGCGGACGCCGTGCGCAAGGACGCCATCGCGGTGCGCGAGAACAGTGAGGCGGCGCTGCGCCGGCGCCTGGAGGAGGCCACCGACCTGCCGTCCGACTACGATCCGGCGGCCCTGGCCGCGCTCGTCCACACGATCGCCGACGGCATCGCCGTGCAGGCGGCGGCCGGCCGCAGCCACGCCGAGCTGCGGCAGATCGGCGACCTGGCCCTGCGCCTCCTACTGGACTGCCCTTGATCCGCAGTTAAGGGTCCGGTGTCCCGGCGACGTTTCCCCGCGAGCCGGGATCTCTGGCCGCGTCAGGGCGTCGGGGTGTTCTCGGGGAGGCGCGGGGCCGGGCTCGGGCTCGCCGGGCGTGCCGGTTCGGTGCTCCTGCTCAGCCACAGGCCGGTGAAGACGGCCGTGGCCAAGGTGACGATGCCGGCCACGACGAAGGCGCTGGTGAGGCCGTCCTCGAACGAGGCGCCGCCGGACTGCCGGGTGCGGACGACGGCTCCGAGCACCGCAACGCCGAGGACGGCGCCGATCTGCCGGGTGGTGCTGCTGACGCCCGACGCCAGTCCGCCCTCCTGCGGGCTGACCGACTGGATGGCGGCGCCGGTCAGCGGGGACATCGTCAGGGCGAAACCGACGCCGACGACGGCCAGCCGCCACCACACGTCGGCGTAGCCCGTGCCGGCGTGGACGAAGCCGAGCGCCAGCAGTCCCAGGCCGGCCAGGGCCAGGCCGAGGGTGACCATGATCCGGAAGCCGTACCGGGCGGCGAGGCGGCCCGCGAACGGGCTGACGACGACCATCGCGAGCGTGGCCGGGAGGGTCTGCACCCCGGCCCGCAGGATCGAGCTGCCCTGGACGTAGACGAAGAACTGGGAGAAGAAGAACGACGAGCCCATGAGCGCGAAACCGACCACGACCATCGCCGTGTTGGAGACCGTGAACAGCCGCTGCCGGAACAGGCGCAGCGGCAGCATCGGCGCGGGGACCCGTCCCTCGACGACCACGAAGGCGGCGAGGATCACGGCCGCGGCGGCGAAGCTGCCCAGGATCACCGGCGAGGTCCAGCCGCGGGAGCCGCCCTCGATCAGCCCGTAGGTGAGCGCCCCGACGCCCAGGACGGACAGGACCGTCCCCGGGACGTCGATCGCGGGCGCGTTCGGGTTGCGGGACTCGCTCAGCGTGCGCAGGCCCGCCACCAGCAGGACCGCGCCGACGGGCAGGTTGACGAGGAAGATGGCGGGCCAGCCGAAGGCCTCCGTCAGCACCCCGCCGGCGAGGGGGCCGGCGGCCAGGCCGATTCCGCTGAGTCCGGCCCAGAGCCCGATCGCCCTGACCCGCTCCTGCGGGACCGGGTACGCGGCGGTGAGCAGGGTCAGCGAGGCGGGGCTCAGCGCGGCGGCGCCGATGCCCTGGAGCACCCGTCCGGTGATCAGCCAGCCGATCGAGGGCGCGGCCGAGCACAGGGCGGACGCGGCGGTGAACACCACGACGCCGGCCAGGAAGATCTTCTTGCGGCCGAAGCGGTCGGCGAACACGCCGCCGGACAGCAGCAGCATCGCGACCAGCAGCACGTAGGCGTCCACGATCCACTGCAGCCCGGTGAGCCGGGTGTGCAGCCGCTCCTGCATGTCGGGCAGCGCCGCCCCGACGATCGTGTTGTCGAGCAGCACCATGAACTGCCCCAGGCAGGTCACCGTGAGCAACGCCGCCCGGTTCGGCCGGGCCACCGGCGGTGCAGACCCCATCGTTCCTCCTAAAGCAGTCAGCTACTGCGTTAGGAGGCTAGACGGCGGATGTCCTAAACGCAACTGCGAGCTGCGCTAAGGTGGCGGCATGGAGGAGCGAGAGCCGGTCCGGCGGCCCGGCGGGCGCAGCGCCCGGGTCCGGGCGGCGGTGCATCAGGCCGTCACGGACCTGGTCGCGGAGCGGGGCTACGGCGAGTTCACGGTGGCGGACGTCGCGTCCCGCGCGGGCGTGGCCGACACCAGCGTCTACCGCCGGTGGGGCACCCTGGAGGCGCTGCTCACCGACGTGGCGCTCACCCGCCTGAAGGCCCAGTCGCCGATGCCCGACACCGGGAGCCTGGCCGGTGACCTGCACACTTACGCGACCCAGGTGGCACGCGAGATCACCGGACCGGACGGCCTGGCGGTGCTGCGCCTGACCGTCGCCCTGTCCAACCGGGGCGAACGGGGCCTGCGGGCGCGCGACGACTTCCTCGCCGAACGCGCCCGGCTCGTCCAGGAGATGCTCGACCGCGCCGCCGAACGCGGCGAGAACCCACCCGACGCGCTGGGCGTGCTCGACCACATCATGGCCCCGATGTACATCCGCGTCCTGTTCGGCGTGGGGCCGCTCACGCCGGACTACATCGCCGGGCTGGTCGACCGGCTGCTGGAACGCCCCTGATCTCCGCCTCCGGCAGAGACGGCGCGACGCCGGCGGCTTCTCGCGGGTCGCTCAGAAGCCGGCGATTTCCCGGCCGGTCAGAAGCCGACGGCTTTCCGGGTCGGTCAGAAGCCGGCGGTTCCGGGTCGGTCAGAAGCCGGTCGCGGAGGGAGCGCCCGGCACGTCGCCCTCGACCGGCCGCAGGCGGCGCAGAACGTCCATGTCCCCTTGGCCGCTCAGCCCGAGCTCGGTCGCGCGGGCGAGGTCGATCACGCCGGTGAGCAGGCCGAGCACCGCGCGCGGCGGGCCGTCCAGGACGAGGTCGGGGCTCGCGGCGCGGCCGACCCGCGTGCGGACCTCCCCGCCGTCGATCTCGATGACGGCCTCCTCGCCGGACGCCACGAGCTGGATCACCGCCGCCGGGGCTTCCGGGTCGGCGGCCGTGGTGAACCAGGCGGGGGCGTAGGCGAGCCAGTGCGCCCGGAACGCGTCGTCCGGACGCTCCTCGCCCATGCGGCGCAAGCCCCACCGGCCGAGCGCGCGCACCGCCGGTTCCAGCGCCCGGCCGTCCTCGGTCAGGGCGTAGAGGACGGTCGCGACGGGCGGCGGCGCGTCCTCGCGGGTGATCAGCCCCGCCTCGTCGAGCTCCTTCAGCCGCGCCGACAGCAGGTTGGTCGCGATGCCGGGCAGGCCCGCCTTCAGGTCGGTGAACCGGCACGCGCCCCGCAGCAGGAGCTCGCGGACGATCAGCAGCGTCCAGCGGTCGCCCACGACGTCGAGGGCGCGGGCGATCGAGCAGTACTGGCCGTAGCTACGCACCGGCCCATTCTAACGCGCGCCGGTTTACTTCCAGGACTAGCTGGTTGAAAAAGTAAACCAGACGTGCCTACGCTGCCGGTATCCGGCTCGTCACCTCCCGCTCCGGAAGGATCTCGCGCGATGACGTACTCCGAGACCGGCGTCGGTCGGACGATCAACCGCCTGCTGGACGAGCATCCCGACCTCGACGCGTCCGCCGACGGCGCGCTGGACGGCCTCGACCAGTTCCACATCGGCGGCGGCGAGGCGGTCGACCGCCTCATCGCCGGCCTCGCCCTCAGCACCGCCGGGACCGTCCTGGACGTCGGCTCGGGCTTCGGCGGACCGGCCCGCCAGATCGCCCGCCGCACCGGCGGCCGCGTCACCGGCCTCGACATCACGCCGTCCTACGTCGAAGCCGCCCGCGACCTGACCGCCAGGGCCGGGCTGGACGGCCTCGTCCGTTTCCACCACGGCGACATCGCCGAGTTCAGCCCGGAACGGCCGTTCGACGCCGCGATCACGATGCACGTCCAGATGAACGTCCGGACCAAGACCGCGTGGTTCGCGCACATCGCCCGCTGCCTGGCTCCCGGCGCGCGCCTCGCCGTCTGGGAGGTCTGCCGGCCGCGTCCCACTGACCTGCCGTGGCCGATGCCCTGGTCGCTGGACGGCACCGACAGCTTCGTCGTGTCCGCCGAGGCGCTGCGTGACTCGATCGAGGAAGCGGGCTTCACCAGCACCGAATGGACCGACGAGACGTCCTGGGTCCGCTCCTGGATCGACCGCGCCTTCGGCGGCGGCGCCCCGTCCCGGCCCGCCCTGCCGATGCTCCTGGACGACGGCTACACCCGCGTCATCAACTACGCCGCCGCACTGACCGACGGCTCCCTCCAGGTCTGGCGCGGCATCTTCACCAAGACCTCCGCCTAGCGGCTGGGCGGGGTGGAGGTCCCTTCGGGCGGTGGTCGGGGAACGGCGTCCGTGTCGGTCATGATCAGTATCGTTCCGCCGCATGAGATCCTCACCCCCCGCCCTCGACCTGACCGCGCTGCGCGGCAAGCTCACGACCGCCTCGCCCGCGCGGGCGGCGCGGGCCGTCCGGGAGCTCGTCCGGCACGGCGGCCGCGACGCCCTCGACCTGGCCGACCAGTTCGCGCTGGTCGCGGGCCTGACCAGCGACGACCTGCTGAAGATCTGGGCGCGGGCCGCCGATCCCGACGGGGTCGCCGAGTTCCTCCTCGCCCCGGCCTTCGCCAGGGAGGGACGGACCGAACTGTTGCTGTGGCGGCGCGCGTCGGTGACCGGCGTCCGGCACCTGACGGGCCTGCGCTCGCTGCGGCTGGCCGAGTGCAAGAAGCTGACCGACCTGTCCGACCTGGCGGCGCTGGACCGGCTGGAGGAACTGGAACTGGAGGACGCGGCGGCCCTCACCGACCTCTCGCCGCTGGCCTCCATGAAGGCGCTGACCAGCCTGACCATCAAGAACTGCCGCCGGGTGACGGACCTGTCCGCGCTGTTCGGGCACCTGCCGAACCTCCGGCGGCTCGACCTCACCGGGTCCGGGGTGCGCAGCGTCGCCGGGCTCGGTCAGGGGCTGCGGTCGCTGCGGCACCTCGACCTGAGCGCCTGCCGGTCCCTCCGCGACATCAGCGGGCTGTCCGGGTTCCCCGAGCTGGTGGAGCTCGACCTGTCCGACGTCCCGGTCGAGTCGCTGGACGGGCTGCGCGACCTGGGCTCGGTCGCCGAGCTCACGGTGTACGGCTCGGACCTGAAGCGCCTGGACGGCATCGAGGCGATGCCCAACCTGCGCGAGCTGCGGCTGTACGAGGCCACGGGCCTGACCAGCCTGGACGGTCTCGGGCACCATCCGGAACTCACCGGCCTCGGGCTGCCGAACGCCGCGCTCCCCGACCTCCGGCCCCTCTCCCGGCTCCCGGCCCTGCCCCACCTCACGATCTCGCAGAGGCACGACCTCACCTCCCTGGGCGGACTCGAAGGCCACCCGTCGATCTCCGGCGTCCACCTCGTCGGCACGACCCGCCTGACCGACTTCTCGGCGCTGGGCGCCATGCCCGCGCTGCGCAAGCTGGAGTTCAACGGCCTCGACCAGCTCGTGGACCTCGGCCCGCTGCCCGCCATGGACGTCCTGGAGGACCTCAGCCTCGCCTACTGCGAGCGGCTGCGATCGCTCGGCGACCTATCGAAACTGCCGTCCCTGCGCTCGCTGTGGCTCCAGCGCTGCGGGGCGCTGGGCGGCCTGGAGACGCTTCGGGACCTCCCGGCGCTCGAAAAGGTCACGGTGTCCGACTGCCGCGCGATTCCGAAGGAGACCCTCGCCCACCTCGAAGAGCGAGGCGTCCTCAAGCTCCTCGCCTGAACGACGCGAGGCGGCTGGCGGTCGTCGGTCGGCGGCGTCCCCGCATAGGTGCGGCCCCGCCGCCTCGGGGGCTTAGGGGCCGTGACCTGTGGGGGACGCTCTAGCCGAGCACTGGGTAGTTCGCGCGGAACACGTTGTGCGGGTCGCGGGACCGCTTGATGTCCCGCAGCCGCGCGAGCGTGTCGCCGGAGAAGGACTGCGCCGCCGTTTCGCCGGGGCTGAGGACGGTGTACGGCTTGCGTCCGCTGATGTAGGCCTTCAGGTCGTCCACGACCTCGGCCTGCTTGGCGCGGGTGGCGTCGGCCGTGTGCGGCAGGCCGAGGCCCAGCATGGCGAGCAGGTAGGGCTCGGTGACCACGCCACTCGCCCCGGCCTTTCCGTCCGGGTCGGCGAGCGCGCCGCCCAGGTGCCTGATCTGGATGTTGATGAGCGGTTCGACCGGCTTGGCCAGCAGGAGCTCCACCGCGTCCGCGTCCAGGCCGGTGAGCAGTTCCGCGTGAGCGAGGGACGGGACGGGATCGACGGGCTCGGCCGTGATGGTCCCCAGGTCGGCGATCGGGACGACGCCGCGGCTGTCGGAGACCGCGCCGTCGATCTTGCCGATGCGCGCCAGCAGGTCCGCGGCTCGTGCCGCCTCGCCCAGGTAGGCCAGGTCCAGGGTCACCATCGGCGGCGCGCCGGGAGGCTGGTACCGGTTGATCCAGACGCTGAGTTCGCGCGGCGCCTCGGCGGTGATCTCCAGGTAGGCGTCGTACACCTCCCTGGTCCGGTGCTCCGGCCAGACCACGCGTCCGCCGTACAGGGTGGGCACGGGGAACAGTTCGAGTTCGAGGGCGGTCACCACCGCGAAGTCCCCGCCGCCGCCGCGCAGCGCCCAGAACAGGTCGGGATCGGATTCGGCGGTCACCCGTCCGTGCTCGCCGTCGGCGTCCACGATCTCGATGGCCCGGACGCTGTCGGACGCGAAGCCGTACGTGCGGCTGAACCAGCCGATCCCGCCGCCCAGGGTGTAGCCGGTCACGCCGACCCCCGGCGCGCTGCCGCACAGTCCGGTCAGCCCGAGCGGACCGGACGCGGCCAGCACCTGTTGCCACTTCGCGCCCGCGCCGACCCGGACGACGCGCTCCTCGGCGCGTACCTCCACCTCGTTCAGCAGGCCGGTGCGGAGCAGGATCAGGCCTTCCACGTCTCCCGAGGCGCCGTGCCCGGTCGGCTGCGCGGCCACCGTCATGCCCGTCCGCCGCGCGTACCGGACGAGCGCCGCCACGTCATCGGCGTCCGCGGCCTCCGCGACGGCCGCCACCGGTTGCCGGACGGTCAGGTTCCACGCCGTGGACGCCTGCTCGAAGCCGTCGTCGCCGGGGGGGAGCACGCGTCCCCTGAGGGCGCCGCGCAGATCGTTGATGGTCATCGTCGTCTCCTTCGTGAACAGGTGGGGGTCAGGCGTGCTGCGGGACGGCGCGCGTCGGGGACGTGGCCGCGGACTTGCGGGTCTCGCGCATGATCAGCAGGCCGTTGGCCGCCATCAGCGTCGCGGTCAGGCAGTGGATGCCGAGCGCGGCGGCCACCGAGCCGTGGTGGCCGAGGACGTTGGCCATGTCGCCGTACGCGGCGAGGGCCTCGACCAGCAGCGCCCAGCCCAGCGCGCGGCGGTGGCCGGTCACCAGCAGGGCGCCCAGGACCAGGGCCAGGACGACGTCGCGGACTCCCTTGACGACCAGGAACCCGCCCCCGTCGCCGGACGGCGGGTGCGGCAGGCCGAAGCCCTGCACCGCCGCCTGGGGACTCACGATGTACTCCGTCCCGAACCAGAGGATGAAGGCGATGAAGGCGACGGCCAGGACGGTGTTGAGGTTCTTCAGCGACACGGTTCTTCTCCTTGAGCGATCGAAAGCGGTGCAGAGGGTCAGCCGCGGACGCGACGGACGCGACGGACGCGGCCGACGCGACGGACGCGGCGGACGTGCCGGGCATAGCGGGGCCGGCCGATGACGTGCCAGACGACGCGGACCGGGGCGGGCAGGGCGCCGAGGACCAGGGCGCGTTCGGCCGGGTTCGCGTCCTCCAGGACGGCGCCGAAGAGCGTGAGCAGGGCGGGCTTGGGCGTGTTGCTCACCAGGTGGTCGCCCAGGGAGGCCCACTCCTGTTCGGTGAGGTGCTCGGCGGCGAGCGGGAGGAGGGTGGCCTCCTCGTCGTCGAGGTGCTCCAGCAGGACGGCGCGGTGCTCGGTCAGGGCGGCCACGAGCGTGTCGCGCTCGTCGGCGCCCGCGGTGGCCTCCCAGGCGGGGACGGCGGCGTCCAGCCTGGTCAGGGTGGCCGCGACGCGTTCGTGCTGGGCCTCCATGCGCAGCACGGTGTCGGCGCCGAGGTCCACGCGGGCCAGCAGCGGCGGCCACAGCAGCTCGTCCTCGCCCTCGTGGTGGTTGCGCAGGCCCAGCCGGTAGATGCGGAAGTGGTCGGCGATCACCCTGGCGCGCGCCGTGTCACCCGGGGCGACGGCCGCGACCAGCTCCACGAGCAGCCGCGACTCGCGGCGGAGCACGCGGTGGATGATCTCCATGTCCTGGGTGTCGACGCTCATCTGTCCCTCGCCCTTCGTCGGTTGCGACGTGTTCAGGCTGCTCCCGGGCGTTTGGAAGGGATTTGGAGCTGACTTGGCGCGGTCCACGTACGATGTGCGGATCATGGTGTTCGTCCGGGTGCTGGGCGCGTTCGCGGCCGAGGTGGGGGGTGAGGACGTCCACCTCGGCGGGCCGCGGCAGCGAGGTGTGCTGGCGTTGCTGCTGGCGGCGCGCGGGCAGGTCGTGCCGGTCGATCGGATGATCGAGGACCTGTGGCGCGGCGAGCCGCCCGCGCGGGCGCTGATGTCCCTCCAGGCGTACGTGTCCAACCTGCGGCGGCTGCTGGAGCCCGGACGTCCGCCGCGCACGCCGGCCCGGCTGCTGGTGAGCGCGTCGCCCGGCTACGCGCTGCGGCTGCCGCCGGAGTCGGTGGACGCGTGGCGGTTCGAGGACCTGCTCGACCGGGCCCGCGCCGACCCCGACCCGCGCACCGCCCGGGCCCGGCTCACCGAGGCGCTGGCCCTGTGGCGCGGACCGGCCTTCGCCGAGGTCGCCGACGAGCCGTGGGCCGCCGCCGAGACGGCCCGGCTGAACGAGCTGCGCCTGGTCGCGACCGAGTTGCACGTCGCGGCGGGCCTGCGCCTCGGTGACCCGGCCGCGGTGGTCCCCGAGGCCGAGCGGCTCACCCGCGACGAACCGCTGCGCGAGGAGGGCTGGCGGCTGCACGCCCTGGCGCTGTGGAGCAGCGGCCGCCAGGCCGACGCGCTGGCGACGCTCCGCCGGGCCCGCGGCGTCCTCGCCGAGGAGCTCGGGCTCGACCCCGGCCCGGACCTGACGGCGCTGGAGGAGGCGATCCTCACCCAGCGCACGGACGTCATGCGCGAGTCCGTCCCCCTACCGCCGCCTCCACCGCCGCCTCCACCGCCTGCCGCGGCGCCAGTGCCGTTGCCGCCGCAGTCGGCACCGTTCGTCGAGGCGCCGTTGCCTCCAAGGTCGGCGTCGAGCGCCGACGCGCCGTTCGCCGAGGCGCCGGTCGTCGAGGCGCCGGTCGTCGAGGCGCCGTTCGTCGGACGCGAGGCGCAGCTTTCGGCGCTGGTCACGGCCGCCGCCGAGGCCGCCGCGGACGGGACCCGCATCGCGCTCGTCACCGGCGAGGCCGGGCTCGGCAAGTCGACGCTCCTGGAGCACCTCGGCAGGCGGCTCGAACGGGACGGATGGCTCGTCGCCGTCGGGCACTGCCCCGAGATCGACAGCGCGCCGCCCGCGTGGGCCTGGACGGAGGCGCTGGGAGCCGTCGCCGCGACCGCGCCCCCGGGCGAGTTCGCCGGTGACCTCGCGCCGCTGCTCACCGACACCGGGCCGGTGAGCGCCGACGCCACCGCCGGACGCTTCCGCCTGCGCCAGGCCGTGTGGAAGTGGCTCGCGGCGGTCGCCGCGGAACGCCCGGTCGCCGTCGTCCTGGACGACCTGCACTGGGCCGACGCCGCCACGCTGGAGCTGCTCGGCGGCGGCCTCGGCACGCGGGCCCCGATCCTGGTCGTCGCCGCCTACCGCGCGGACGAGAGCGGGCACCTCACCGAGACGCTGGCGTCCCTCGCGCGCGCCACGCCCCTCCGCCTGGCGCTGCCGGGGCTGGACGACGAGGCCGTCGCGGAGCTCGTCCGCACCGAGTGCGAGGCCGACGACGAGACCGTCGCCGGGATCGCCGAGCGCACCGGCGGCAACCCGTTCTACGTGCGCGAGAGCGCGCGGCTGCTGAACGGCGAGGGCGCGCTGGTCGCGCTGTCCGAAGTGCCGGAGGGCGTCCGGGACGTGCTGCGCCGCCGGCTCGCCCGCCTGCCCGAGGGAGGCGTGTCGGTGCTCCGGCTCGCCGCGGTCGCGGGCCGGGAGAGCTCGGTGGACGTCCTGGTCAAGGCCGCCGACGCCGACGAGGACGGCGTGATGGACGCGCTCGACGCGGGGGTCATCGCCGGGCTCCTGGACGAGCCCGCGCCGGGCCGGGTCCGGTTCGTCCACGCGCTCGTCCGGGACACGCTGGTCGCCGACGTCAGCCGGCTGCGCGCCGCGCGGATGCACGCCCGGATCGCCGACGCGCTGGAGGGCAGCGGCGACATCGCGGCGCTGGCCCACCACTACGCGCGCGCCGGGTCACCGAAGGCCGTCGGCTACTGCGTCCGGGCCGCCAAGCTCGCCGAGGCCCGCTACGCCCACGACGTGGCGGTCTGCCTCCTGCGCGACGCCGTCGCCAACTCGACCGGGCCGGACGAACGCGTCGAACTGCTCGGCAGGCTGCTGCGCGCGCAGATCCGGGCGGGAGCCGTCGCGGCCGCCCGCGAGACGCGCCGCGAAGCCGTGGAGTACGCCGAGTCCCTGGGCCGCGACGACCTGATGATCGCCGCGTTCACCGCGTGGACGGAGCCGACCGCCTGGCAGGCCCGCACCTACGGCACCGTGGACCGTCCCGTCATCGACCGCCTGAGCCGCCTGCTGAAGCGCGACCTGCCCCCTTCGGTGCGGTCCCGGCTGCTGACGGCGTACGCGAACGAACTGGTCGGCGAGGACGACCCGACCGTCCTGGAGGCGGCGCAGGAGGCCCTCGACCTCGCCACCGAACCCGGGGCGCGGGCCGCCGCGCTCTCGATCCTGGCCGAAGTCCACGGCGACGCGGAGTACTGCCGCCAGCTCGTGCAGATCGGCGTCGAACACGACCTGCCGGTGTACCGCGTCACCGGGCTGCTCGACCTCGCCGGCGTCGCCGCCGCCGCCAACGACCCGGTGACCATGCGCCGGGCGACCGCCGAGGCCCTGGAACTCGCGCGCGCCTACCGCATGCCCGAGGCGATCGCCGTCGCCGAGATCACGATGGCGTCCCTGGCGCTCATCGAGGGCCGCCACACCGACGCCGAACGCCTCTACCTCAAGGCCGACGAGGGTATGCAGCGCATCGGATCGGTCCACGCCGCGGGCTTCCTCCAGCTCGCCCTGGCCACGATCTGGCTGAACGACGGCACGCTCGGCGCGCACCTGGACGACGTGCGCGCCCTCCACGCCGTCCTCGCCCCCATGACGTCCGACCTGCTCGCGCTCGCCCTCCACGCCAACGGCCTGGACGCCGAGGCCCGCGAGGTCCGCGCGTCCTCCGGCCCGATCCGTCCCGACTTCTTCTTCACCTTCCTCACGACGCTGCGCGCGATGGCCGTCATCGCCCTGGACGACCGCGACTCCGCCGAGGAGGTCCACGCGACGCTGCTCCCGCACCGCGACGGCCCCCCGGCGGGCGCCGAGAGCATGTCGCTGGCGCTGCGTCCGGTCGCCCACACCCTCGGCGAGCTGGCCGCCTTCCTGGGCCGCGACGAGGAGGCCGCCGCCCACTTCGCCCACGCCGCCGCCATCGCCGACCGCTGGAACGCCCCCCACTGGTCCGCCGAAGCCCGCTCCCGAGCACGCCCCTGACCCCCTTGCGGATGGCGGCGAGCACCGTGACCGCGGAACCGTCGACGCTCAAAACCTGGTAGATCGTGCGCCGTCGTCCGATACTCGCGCCTCGCTGCGGGCACGGAAAGTAGCAAATCAACCACTTAACGTCCTAGAAACGCGGTGAGGGCGCCGGTGAGCGAGAGCGGTGATCTCAGAACCGACGGGTTCGCGCGCTACCGCGGCGCGGACCCCGAGTGGGCTTCGGCGCGGGAACTCGGCCTGAAGCAGCTCACCGAGGCCTTCGCCAACCTGCCCCACGACCCCTACGCCCCGGGCGCCGGGCGGTTCCGCCGTTACTCCCACGCGGTGTACCTGCCCTGGACCGGCGAGTTGTCGTGGATTCCCGGACGCCCCGACCCCGAGCACGGCTCGCTCACCGAGTACTTCCAGGACGACTACAACCCCGAATACCCGCAGACGCTGCGCTACTTCCCCGCCCTCCCCGCCGACCTGCGCGGCAACGCCCTGCTGAACCGGATGATCCGTTTCGACCTGGAGCGGGTCGGGTGGCTGGAGGAGTTGCGGCGAACCCCGGTGTGCTGCGGCGTGCACTTGGTGAAGTTGTCGGTGCGGGACCACCGGCAGGCCGCGGTGTCCTCCCCGAACTGCCTCCACCAGGACGGCGGCTCCCCGGCCGCCTTCACCTTCGCCCACCTGATCGGCTGCGACAACGTGCTGGGCGGGGAGAACGTCATCGCCTCCCCCGACAGCGCGGGACGGCAGCCCGACGACCTACCGTCCACCGCCGTCCTCGCCCGCTTCACCCTGACCGAGCCGCTGGACGCTTACGCCGTGCACGATCACCGCGTCAGCCACTACGTCAGCCCAGTCCGCCTGGGCGAGAAGCCGTCCGCCGGCGAACGCTGCGTGATCCTCATCGGCATCGCCCCCTTCGTCCCGCGCCCTTGAGGACATTGCCGATCATCGCGCGGCGATGTGGACGTTGTGTGATCATGACTGTTTCCCGCTGAGGCTGCGAGCGAGGAGCGAGCATGGGTCTGCACCGGTCCCGCCGGCTGGTTCTGAAGGAGTACGACTGCGCGGAAGCGTTCGCCGCGGTGGCGGCCGAAGGCGGGTGGCCGCCCGCCGGTGAGCTGGCCGCCGACCCCTCGGCGGGCATCCCGCGGCGTTCGTCGTGGCAGCTCGGCCCGGGGGTGTTCGTCACCCTGTTCCAGGCCCCCGAGCGGCGGATCGCGCACGTGGCGGTGATGAGCATGCTCGGCCGGGAGTCCGCCGCCCACCTGCTGCACCTGCCGATGGCGGGCCTGGAACTGGCCGGGCTGGAGGTGTGGAGCGACGAGGAGCTGATCGGCGCCGTGTCCGCCGCACCGGACGCGGGAGAGCACGCCACCGCCCTGGTCCGCGCCGGTCTCGGCGCCCCCGCGGAGATCGCCGAGCCCTGGGTGCGGACCTTCTTCGCCGCCGTGCGGCATCCCGCGGAGGAGGTGCGCACCGCCGGAATCGAGGCCATCATGCTCGCGGACTGGCCGCGCTTCGCCGAACTGCTCTGGGCCATGGCCGAGCAGGATCCCAGCAGAAGGATCAGGAAGCTGGCGAAGCGGAACGCCGCCGTCCTGGAGGCCCGCGCCGTTCAGTAGCCCGCCCCGGACGCGGCACCACGCGCGCCGCCGAGGTTGACGCACCGCCGGGACGGCGCGCTGGCGGATCATCGGACCGCGTCGAGCTGCGTGATCATCCTTCCCGGACGCGGTTGTGTTCGGACTGGCTCGTCCTTCGGATTCATGCGCCTGTCTCGCTGTAGCCGTGGTCGTAGTCGAGGTCCTCTAGGCGGCCGGGGTGGCCGGGCGGCAGGGGCGGAGCGGATAGCGGCGGGACCGACAGCGCGTCCCAGTCGATGCGCCGGTCGACCATGTGCGCCTCCAGGTCGAGGGTGTCCAGCGCCCGCCCGCCGACGACGGTGGTGAGGGTGAAGCCATCGGCGCCCAGACCGGCGGCGTCCCCGTCGTCCAGCTCCGGGTCCTCGCCCATCTCCTCACCGAGCAGGCGGAGCCACAGGTCCAGCGCCCAGCGCAGCTCGTCGGCGTCCGCGTGGACGAAGGTGACGACCGTGCCGCCGGATCCGGAGACGAGCGCGCATTCGGCCAGGTAATAGCCGTACTCGCCGGGCGGGGCGGTCGGCAGTTCGTTGCTGAACAGGTTGCCGAGCCGGGCCAGCCCGGCGCGGGCGGTGGGATCGTCCGGATGGGCCGCCAGCACATGGACGTACAGCCGCTCGGCTTCGAGTCGTCGGGAGGTGAGCGCGTCCCGGTCGCCCGGACGGGTGTCGCGAAGGTGGTGGATCTGCCGGGTCAGGCAGCCGGCCAGCAGATTGGCCGCGAGTCGATCCCCGGGACGAGCGCCGGCGACGGTCCGCAGCCGACGCTCTTCCGACCAGCTCTGCTGGAGGCCGCCGGCCCGGTCGAGGTCGGCCGGATCCACCGGCAGCAGGCACAGCAGCCGTCCCAGTTCGAGCGCGGCGTCCAGGTCCCCGGCCTCGGCGCCGGCCCGCAGCGTGTCCAGCCTCGCGTCAAAGATCGACATGCCCCCGCACCCTAACGCCCCGTCCCGGCTTTGGTGATCAGCTTCGGCGGGATGGCCGATCGATCGTCGGCGGCTCGGGTGCCTCGTCCATGGGCTAGCCGTTGACCTGCGGCGTTGTCGTGGCCCAGCACGGCCCCGTCTCGGGTGAAGGTGTGGACCAGACCGTCCGCCACCACCGGCGCGCCCACCGGCAGATCCGGCAGCGGACGGCTCCAGGCGACGGCCGATCGCCCGATGTCCACCGCGGTCAAGTCGTCGGGCTCCACCAACCACGGCGACCGTCCGGTCGCGGCGTCGAAGGCGCGCAGCCCTCCGGCCGACACGTTCCCCTCGTACCGGTCCGCGGCGACCATCACTCCGTCGGCGACCGCCACCGGCGCGTCGAGCACGTAGTCGTCGGTGGTGAAGATCTCCGCCATGGACGCCAGGTCCGCCGCGCCCAGCCTCCCGCTCTGCTGGAACACCAGGATGTCGCCGCACACCTGTACCGGCCGACCCTCCAGCTCGGGGAACGCGCCGTCCACGATCTCTCCGGTCCGCCGGTCGTGCGTCCAGAGATCGCCGTCGCTCTCGACGAACACCCAGCGGCCGCCGGCGGCGACTCCGGCCGCCGCCGCGGAATGCCGGTGCCGCCAGCGCTCGCGGCCGGACGCCGCGTCCAGCGCGTGCAGCACGCCGATCACGCAAAGGGCTCAGAACGCCCAGGCCCCCGCGGGACGGGTGAATCAGGGCCCGACGGACGGGGTGGTGAGGCGGGTGCGGAGGCGGTCGAGGACCTGGGCGTGCCAGTCCTCCAGAAGGGCCAGGGTCTGCCGGCCCAGCTCGACGTCGCCGGTCTCCATCGCGGTGACGACCTGGTCCCAGAACAGGAGGTGTTCGGCGGGGTCGCTGTAGAGGGGCTCCAGCACGTCCGGGACGTCGGCGAGGGTGCCGCCCATGGTGTTGAGGAGGCCGAGGATGATGCCGCCTCCGAGGGAGGCGTGGATCGTGCGGAGGATGTGCAGGACGCTGTGGTGGACGTCGGCCGCGCGGGCGGGACCGGTGCCGGCGAGCAGTTGCAGCTGGTTGACGGCGCGGCGCGCCGGGGCGGGGTCGAACGCGGACGGATCCTCCGCCAGCTTCATCAGGGCCGCCTGGTAGAAGAGCTGGAGCGTCTCCAGGATCTCCTTGACGTTCCTGACGGTCAGCTCGGGGAGGTTGCTGGAGAGGCGGAAGAGGTAGCGCCAGGTCTCGACGCCGCCGTACAGCCGGATGTCGCGGACGATGACGCCGGCTCCGTGGCGCGCCTCCACGAAGCCCGCGTACTGGAGGCGTCCGATGACCTGCTGGATCCGGGAGGGGCTCACGCCGTGCTCCTCGGCGAGCTTGCGGATGGACGGCAGGGTGTCGCCGGGCTTCAGCCGGCCGGACGCGATTTGAAGGGCGATCCGGTCGGTGATCTCCTCGACCGCGCTGCCTGCCACCACGCCGCTCCACCTGCCGTCCCGCGCCCGCAGCCGGGCGTCCACCAGCGTCGAGACAGTGTACGCACGGTGTTGGGCCGCGCCGGGCCGGGCCGCTGCCGACGCGTGGCCGGTGCAGCGGCCGGGTCGATGCCGGGGCGCGGCCGGGTCTCGGGGCCGAAGGCGGGCGGCGGGCCCCGGGAGCGGTGTGCGCTCCCGGGGCCCTTGCGGGCCGGTCCTGATCAGGTCACGGGGTTCTCGACCAGGTAGACCTTGGGGGACGGCGCGCCGCAGCTGCCCGTGGCCCTGGTGTCCCCGTTGAAGGTGAAGTCGGCCTGCGCCTCACCGAGCAGGACGGCGACGGACTTGGCCCCCTCGGCGGGCTGGAACGGCCCGGCGGTCAGGGTGCCGTTCACGGGCAGGGGCAGCACGACCTTCCTGTCGCGCACGAGCGGGATCTCGGGGATGTCGATGCCGGCCGCGGCGACGTTCTGGGTCGCCGGAACGCCTCCTTCGGTGACGAGGTCCAGCTTGGTGACCCTGCCCGAGGCTCTCGTGTAGCCCTTGTCGATGAGCTTGTTCACGGTCGCCGCGGGCAGTGTCAGCGCGCCGGAGGCGTCGGTGAAGGAGAACGAGCCTCCGCGCTTGACGGTGAGCGGGATGGTGGCGCCGACGCCGATGCCGATGTCCATGGGCTCGCCGTTCAGCGTGCACCGGTAGGGCGCGTTGATGATGCCGATCAGCTCGTTGGACGCCGGTTCGGGGTAGTTCAGCGGCGCCCCGGTGATCTTGCCGGGCAGGTGCCCGGCCCCGTCGCCGATCCCGAGCGTCAGCAGCGCGTTGCCCTGGGACGGCTTGCAGTCGGCCTTGATCGGCAGGCTGAAGCCCAGCTGCGACCTGAGCTGGACCTCGGCGACCGCGCTCTCGAACCGCAGGGTGGTGGCGCCGCTCTGGGCGGCCTTGAACGGCCCGACCTCGAAGGTGCCCTGCACCGGCAGGCCGACCTTGAGCGGCTTGCCCGGGTCGATCGGGATGTCCTTGATCTCCAGCGGCTTGTCCCTGGCGATGTTGATGGACGCCGGCGTCGAGGTGGTCGCGCCGATGCTCAGATCGGTGATCTTGGCGTCGGCCTTGTCCAGGCCCAGGATCGGCGCCAGGGACGTCAGCCAGGACGGGAAGGTGATGCTGCCCGATCCCTGGGTCAGCCAGAACTCCTGGCCCGGCCCGAGCTGGACGGGGGCGACGCCCTGCACGTCCACGTCCAGGGGCAGGTAGAGGACGGGCAGCGTGTCGGCGAGGGTGATCGTGCACGCGATCGGGAGCTTGAACCGGCCCGTGTCCACGCCGACGTCGGGCACGTTGCCGACCGGGAGCGCCCCGGCCGGGGGCATGGCGGTCAGCAGGGCCGCGCACAGTGCCGCGGCGGCGGTGACCGCGAGCGCGCGCGGACGCCGTGCCGCGCCACCGGGACGTTGCCGTTTCCATCTCATGGGGCGTGTCACCTCACAGGTGCACCGGGGTGCTTCGGGGGCTGGACCACCCACGGTGAAGCATGGGGCGCGGCCGTTCCACGCAGCGGACGACGAGTTGCCGACGACTGTTTAGCAACTGTATGCACAGTGAATGGTCAGTCCTCGGCCTACCGCGGACCCGCCCTGCGCCCACGCCCGGTCGAGGAGACGGAGAGGCGGCTGCCGCTGCGGGCGGCACCTCGATCGTCGGGTTGGAAGGTTTGGGCGAAAGGTTAGGGACGCCCGGAGCGCGTCACGGCGTGTAGCGCGCGCCGTGGCGGTTACGGTGCGGGTATGGACCGGCAGGAGTGGGCGTGGCGCCGTGTGGCCGAGTATGCCGCGGCGGGTGGGGGGCCGGTGTCGTTGGAGACGGTGGGCGCCGCGACCGCGGCGGCGGTGGACGCCGACGGGTACGGCGTCACGCTGGTGACGGCGCCGGGGATGCGGTCGCTGGCGTCCGCTTCGGACCCGGACGGCGCGTGGGTGGAGGAGGCTCAGCTCGCCTGCGGGCAGGGACCGTGCACCGACGCCTACGCGCGGCTGGCTCCGGTGCTGGTGCCCGACCTGGACGCGGCGGCGGACCGCTGGCCGGGGTACATCTCGCTGGTGGCGGGCCGGGGGGTGCGGGCGATGTTCGCCTTCCCGCTGGAGATGGGCGGGCTGCGCATCGGGGCGATGGACGTGTTCCGCCGCCGGACCGGCGGGCTGACGGAGGACCAGCGGGCCGATGCGCAGGCGTTCGCGGGCGTGGCCGCCGGGGTGGCGTTCCGCCTGCATCCGGCGCCGGCGACGCTGGCCGACGCGCTCGGGGACGCGCCGCCGCACGGTTTCCCGGCGGTCGTGCACCAGGCCGCGGGGATGGTGGCGGCCCGGCTGGACATGAACGTGACCGACGCGCTGGCCCGGTTGCGCGCCTACGCCTTCCTGCACGACACCGCGCTGACCCGGGTCGCCCGGCAGGTGCTGGGCCGCCGCCTCGACCTCGACCGCGACCCGGGCCCCGGCTCAGGCCCGCACCGATGACGCAGCAGGGACGACCAGGGCTCGGCTCAGGCTCACACCCGTAACCCGGCCAGGGGCAAGGCTCGGCTCGAGTCCGCAGCGATGACGCGGCCGGGACCGGGGACCAGGGGTCAGCTCGACTGCTCGGGGGCGGCGGACGGGGTCGCGCGGCGGGCCAGTTCGGCGCGGTCGGCGGGGTCCAGGGTGCGGGACGCGACGTCGCGGGCCAGGTCGGTCAGCCGCAGGTTGTGGGAGCGGGCGTGCGCGCGGAGGGCGGCGAAGGCCTGCTCCAAGGAGCAGTTGTGCCGTTCGGCCAGCACCCCCTTGGCCTGCTCGATCACCAGCCGGCTGTTGAGCGCGGTCTGCAGCTGCTCCGACAGGACCTGGCTCTCGCGGATCGCGCGTTCCTGCAGCAGGCCGATGGTGGCGATGTCGGCCATCGCCTGACCCACGTCGGTCTGCTGGCCGGTCAGCGCCCCGGGCCGGAAGCGGAACAGGTTCATCGCGCCGATCACTTCGTCGCGCAGCCGCATCGGCAGCGCCGACACCGCCCCGAACCCGGTGGCGAGGGCCTGCGGCGCGAACCGCGGCCAGCGGCGCACCGCCTCGGGCGCGGACAGGTCCGCGCAGTGCAGGGCGGTGCCGGTACGGAAGCAGTCCAGGCACGGGCCCTGCTCGTTCTGCAACTGGAACAGCTCCAGCAGCCGGGACTGCTCGCTGGAGGCCGCCATCATCCGCAGATGGCCGCGCTGGTCGGTCACCAGGATCCCGGCCGCGTCCACCCCCAGCAGCTCCACGCACTTCTCCGCCAGCTGCTGCAGGAAATCGACGACGTCGAACCCCGACACCAGCGTGTCGGCCAGCCCGACGAACGCCTGGGCCGCCCGCTGCCCCTGATCGAAGGACGGATCTGTGCTCACCGTCTCAGCCTACGCCCGCCACCGCCGCCTCGGCCGGGACACACCGCACCCGTCCTCGGCGTCCCGCCTCTGACGGCACACGACGAGCGACGCCGACCGCACCGCAAGCCGGCCGGGCGGCTCGGCGGCCAGGCGGCTCGGCGGCTCGGCGGCCAGGCGGCTCGGTGGCGGGGTGGCTCGGTGGCGGGGTGGTCAGCCTTGCGAGGACACGTCGGGAGTGAAGCGCAGCCGGCGCTCGATCACCTCTTGGGCCACCTGGGTGACGGGCACGCCGTGGGCGAAGGCGTGGGCGCGCAGCCGCACCATCGCGTCCTCGATCGGGCAGTCGAGCTGCTCGGACACCATTCCGGCGGCCTGGTGGAGTTCCGGGCCGAGCGCGAGCGACTCGGCGGGCAGCGCCTGCTCGCCGAGTCCCGCCTGCTCGTTGAGGAGCAGCGCCATGATCGCGTCGGCGAAGACCAGCGCGTCGGTGTGCTGGCCGGGGGTCAGCGGCGCGGGACGGTTGCGGCACAGCACCAGGACGGCGATCCGGGCGGCGCCGAGCAGCAGCGGGAACGCGAACACCGCGCGGACCGCGGTGTCCTGCGCCGTCGCGGCGAACACCGGCCACCGCCGCCGGTACTCGTCGCGGCGCAGGTCGGGCACCAGCACGGGCCCGCCGGTGATGACCGCCTCAGCGCTGGGCCCGTCACCGGTCATCAGCTCGGCTTCGAGCAGGTCGCGGCTCAGGTCGCCCGTCACGCACACCGGCTCCAGCCGGCCGCCCGCGATCAGCGACATGCCGACGCCGTCCACCGACAGCGCCCGCGCGCACGCATCGCACCCGTCCTGCGCCGAGATCGGTGCGCCCCGCCGCCGCGCTGACGCGGCGATCAGGCCCCACACCCTCGCCTCGCCCTCGCCGACCCCTGCCATGACCGCCCATCCGACTCCAGGAAACAACATCTAACCTACGCCCGCCGCCCTCTCCCACACTGCGCGACAAGCAAGGACCGCCGATCCGGGACGGCCGGTCGCGCCAGGGCGCGCGATCGCGCCCGGACGGCGGCGTCGGCGCTGGTCAACGCCGCGCTGCGCGGGAGGTGACGGGACGCTCTCCTTGCGGCCGTGCCGGCCGGCGGTGGCACCCCTGGTATGGGGATGGCGTCCGGGTTATCGTCGGGCGGGAGGGCCGAAGGGAGGCCCAATGATCGCTTCGTCGCCCGGCTCCGGGTCCCGCGAGCCGGTTGAGCATCTGTTCCGGGTGGGCGCCGGGGTGTTGGGCGACATCCGGGCCTTCGTCACCCGCCTGGCCGACGAGGCCGGGCTCGCGGAACGGGAACGGGAGCGGCTCGTCCTGGTCGCGCACGAGGTGTCGGCCAACGCCGTCGAGCACAGCGCCACCGAGAGCGTCCGCGTGCGGTGGGAGAACAGCGGCCGGGACGTGTGGATCACCGTCTCCGACGAGGGCGTCTTCGAGGTCGGCGGGGAGGTCGGTGACCGCGGCCGTGGCCTGCGGATCGTCCTCGGACTCGCCGACGAGGTCACGATCCGTCCGGGGCGGCGCGGCGAGCACGGCACCGTGGTGCGGCTGCGGGTGCCCGTCCACGCCGGGCGCGCGAGCGGGACGGCGGACGGGGCGACGGACGGTTCGGCGAACGGTTCGGGCCCGTCTCGGGTGCTCCTGGTCGACGGCGACCGCTTCTCCGTGCGATCCCTGTCCTCGTTCCTGGACGCCGAGGGCTACCCGACGGTGGTGGCGGCGTCGGCCCGGGCCGGGCGGGACGCGGCGGCGACGCGACCGCGGTTGGCGATCGTCGATCTGACGACGTCCAACGGGCTGACCGTCCCGCTCTGCGAGGACCTCACGCTGGCGGGGGTCCCGGTCCTGGCCCTGTCGATCCTCGCGCCGCCGGCGAACCTTCGGACGAGCCGTTTCCTGCGCAAGCCGGTGCATCCGCTGGAGGTGCTGGCCGTGGTGCGGATGCTGACCGAGCCGTCCCCGACGGGCGTCGCCCCGGATGTGCCGCATGCCTGACGGACGGCTGACCAGCGGGCAGTCCAGGCTCGACTCGATCCTCGGCGGCGGTCTGGTCAACCCGTCCATCGCCCTCATCGCGGGGCTCCCGGGCAGCGGCAAGACCGTGCTGGCCCAGCAGTACGCGTTCGCGAACGGCACCGAGCGGTTTCCCGCGATCTACCTCAGCACCGTCGCGGAGCCGCTGAGCAAGATCCTGTACTTCGGCGAGGCGCTCTCGTTCTTCGACCCGGCCCGGGTCGGCCGGTCGGTGCTGTTCGAGGACCTCAGCGGCGAGCTGGACGACAAGGGCCTGACCGGCGTGCTCGACCGCATCGGCGACCTGGTCGAGCGGCAGCCGTGCTCGCTGCTGGTCATCGACAGCTTCCGGGCGCTGCGCTACCGGGTGGTCGCCGAGCGGGAGTTCGAGGGCTTCGTCCACCAGCTGGCCGGCCGGCTGGCCGCCACCGGCACGATGGCGCTGTGGCTCGGCGAGTACCGGCGGGACGAGCTGGAGGGCTGCCCGGAGTTCGCCGTCGCCGACGCCGCCGTCCTGCTCGCCACCGAGGACTCCGGGCAGCGCGACAGCCGCGTCCTGCGGGTGCTGAAGCTGCGCGGCAGCGACTTCCGCTCCGGCGCGCACGCCTACCGCATCGAGGACGTCGGCCTCCGGGTGTTCCCCCGGCTCAGCGACATCGACGTGGGGCTGTACGAGCTGGGCGAACGGCGGGCGACGTCCGGCATCCCCGCGCTGGACGAGCTGGTCGGCGACGGTTACTGGCCCGGCTCGGCCACCCTGGTGATCGGCCCTTCGGGCGCCGGGAAGACGGTGATGGGGCTCCAGTTCATCTACGGCGGGGCGGCCATGGGCGAGCCCGGGGTCTTCGCCTCAATGCAGGAGAACCGCGTCCAGCTCGAACGCATGATCAACGGCTTCGGCTGGGACGCCGAGGGGCGGGACGCCGTGCTGCGCTGCGACTCGCCGAACGACATCTACATCGACCAGTGGTTCTACGAACTGATCGAGACGATCCGCGCGGTCGGCGCCCACCGGCTGGTGATCGACAGCCTCGGCGACCTCGCGGCGGCCTGCCCGGACGAGAAGCGGTTCCGGGAGTTCGTCTACACGCTGCTCAACCATTGCTCCCGGGCGGGCATCAGCGTCCTGCTCACCTACGAGTCGGCCGAGCTGTACGGCCACACCACGCTGTCCGAAGGCGGAGTGTCCCACCTGTCCGACAACGTGATCCTGCTCCAGTACCTGCGCGGCGACACCCGCGTCGGACGGGCGCTGACCGTCCTGAAGACCCGGGCGAGCCGTCACATCCCGCAGCCTCACGAATTCGACATCACCGGCGATGGCATCGACATCAAGGCACCCGTCAACGCGGTTTGAGGCCCGCCGGGACGACGCCCACCCGCAGACGGTGCACCTCATCGGCGAGCTGGACCTGGCCACCTGCGGCCTCCTCGCCGCCGCCCTCGACGAGGCGGCGCGCCCGGGCCGCGACCTCGTCGTGGACTGCGCCCGGCTCGACTTCCTCGATGCCGCCGGAATCGCCGTCCTGGTGCATGCGGCCGGGCTGATCGGCGAGGGACTGCTCTGGCTCGTGAACGCGCGGGCGGGCCCGGCCGAGCTCCTCGACCTCCTCGACCTGCCCGCCACGGTGCCCAACCTCCGCCGCGGCATCGCCTAGCTCCACCGCCGCCGTCACTGGGTCTCCTGGATCTTGGTGGCGATGCCGCCGTAGCGGAAGTAGACGGTGACGTTGTGCGGGGACGCCTGGACCCAGTCGTCCATGCCGTCGACGGTGCAGCGCATGTCGGGACCGGAGGGCGTCCCGTTGGGGCAGGTGCTGCCGGCGACGACCAGGAGCGTGTCGTCGGCGGTGAAGAAGGCGGTGTCGCCGACGGTGTACTTGCCGGAGGCCAGGTAGCGCAGCGGCCCCCACTTGGACTTCAGCTGCCGGGCGCCCTGGCGGATCGGCGAGTCGTCCTCGTTGCCGGGGCTGGACGAGGGGGCCCGGCCGGAGCCGGTGCCGGGGCCGGTCGGCTGGTGGGACCGGGTGGGCGCGCCGCTGGAGGGGGCGCCGTTGCCCGGAGCGGACGCGGTGGAGCCGGGCGCCGCGTCGGCCTTGCCGTTGACGTTGAAGTCGCAGGCCGACAGGCCGAGCGTCAGCGCCGCGGCCACACCGGTGAGCAGGATCTTGCGCATGCGGGGTGCTCCCAACCTCGGTGCACGGTCTCCGTAACCGTGCTGTACCGGGTGTGATGCGACCACCGTCCCGGGGGTTGGCGTGACCCGGCGTGATCAATCCGACCCGTCCGCGGCCGAACCCGCGCCCCGTTCCCGGCGTCTGGATGTCACGAGACCACCCGGAAGTTCGCGAAAGAGCGATCATTTTCGGGACGCGGGACGGAGCGGTGCCCGCATGGCCGCCTGACCGGTGCGCCGGGTGCTCCCGCTGCCTTCAGGTGATGGTGAGGCGGCCGGTGCCTTGGATGGTGGCGGTGCCGGTGAGGGCGCAGTTGGTGAGGCGGCCGGCGGGCGTGAGGGAGCCGGAGGCCCGGTGGCCGGCCAGGTGGCCGGAGGTGACGCGTCCGTTGAGCATGATCTCGGCGAGGGACGCGCGGCCCTGGCCGGTGGCGCTCAGGTGCGAGGTGGCGAGGCGGTGGCCGCGGGCGTCGTACCAGGTGATGTCCGCGCCGCCGCGGGGGCCGGCCGCGGTCGTGCAGCCGGTGCGGGCTCGGCCGCGGAAGGTCATGGTGCCGGTGGCGATGCGGGAACGGACCCGGCCGGACGAGGCGCAGTCGCGCAGGTTCAGGGTGCCGCTGGTGGTGACGGTGCGCGGCTGGAGCCGGACGGGCGGGCTGAAGGTGATCGGCCTGCCGGGCGCGGTGGACAGCGTGCAGGTCAGCACGGCGCTCTGATCCCGGTCGCGGGCGGCGGCCGGGTCCTGGGCGCGCGCGGCGGCCGGGTCCTGGGCGCGCGCGGCGGCGTGCGCGGGCGCTGCCGTGACGAGCGACGCGGCGAGCACGAACGCGGCGGACAAGACCGTACGGCGAGCATCGGGCCGGGGTGCGGCGGGCATGTTTCCTCCAACGTTCCACTACTGCCTGTGATTGAGCTTGTGCATGTTGTAACACGGGGTTGATTCCCGCGGGACGACGGGGAGCGCGAGGGGGACGCATGGCAGTGCGGGACGAGCGGGGCGCAATTCGCGGCCGGACGCGGCGGCGGGTTCTGTGGCGGGTCGGGGAGGTCTCGGCGCGGCGGCGCTGGACGGTCGTGGTGGTGTGGTCGCTGGTCGTGGCCGCGGCGCTCGCGGCCGTTCCGGGTCTGCTGGCCGGGTTGGGGACGCCGTCCTTGCGGGTGGCGGGCTCGCCGGCGGACCGGGCGATGGCGTCGTTGCAGCGGGGATTTCCGGAGCTGGGCGGCGAGCAGATGGTGCTGGCGTTCGCCTCCGACCGGTGGACGGCGGACGATCCGGCCTACCTGAACGCGGTGGGCGAGGGCCTGAAGGCGCTGGCGCGGCGTCCGGGCGTCGGGACGATGCAGTTCCTCCCGCGCGCGGCGGGACAGGACCGGCGGCACCTGTACGCGGTGGTCGGCCTGTCGGGAACCGAGCTGCAGAAGCAGCGCCGGCTCGGCGGCTGGCGCAGCGCGATCCAGGACGCGGCGCGCGTCGCGTCCGGCGGGCGGGTGGCGGTGTCGCTGGTCGGCGAGACGTCGGTGTTCGACCACGTCAAGCGGGCCGACCTGGCCGATCTGCGGCGGGCGGAGACCTGGGCGCTGCCGGTGGCCCTGCTGGTGCTGGCGGCCGGGCTCGGCGCGGTCGGCGCGGGCCTGCTGCCGCTGGTCGCGGCCGGGGTGACGATCGCGGTGACGTGCGGGGTGCTGGACGTCCTGAAAGCGGTCGGCGGCCTGCGGCCGGACACGATGTCGCTCACGGTGGCGGCCACGATCGGGCTCGGCCTGGGCCTGGACTACGCCTTGCTGCTGCTGTTGCGGCATCGCCGGACCCCGCGGCCGGGGGACGTCGCGGACACCGCGGGCCGGACGGTCGTGTGGTGCGCGGTGGCCGTCGCGGCCTGCGCGGCGACGCTGCTGCTGGTGGACGCCCAGGTCGTCCGGACGCTGGCGGTTCCCGCGGTGGTGAGCGCGTGCGTCGCGCCGCTGGTCGTCCTGACCCTGCTGCCCGCTCTGCTCGCCATCGCCCCGGGGCTGGCCGCGCCGCGGCGTAGGCGGTCCGCCGGGGATCCGGGTGAGTTCTGGGCGCGATGGGCTCGGCATCTGATGCGCCGTCCCGTCCGGTACGCGGTGGTCTCGGCGACCGTGCTGGTGCTGGCCGCGGCGCCCGTGGCGGGCATCGCGCCGGGGCTGGACTTCGATCGGGACGCGTTGCGCGGCACCGATCCCGGCGCGGGCATCGCCCGGATGGAGGGTGACGGCCTGGCCGGGGTCACCGTCCTGGCGCTGCCTCACCGGCCGGGCGAACCGGTGGAGGTGTCCGGGCTCGTGCAGGCGCTGCGAAGCGATGAGCGCGTGTCGGTGGCCGTGCCTCTGGACAACGGACGGGACGTGACGGCCGTTCTGATCGGCACCCGCGACGCCGCCGACCGGGCGCGCACGGCCGCGCTCGTCCGCGACCTGCGCGATCGCGCCTGGCTGGACGCCCGCACCGGTCTGCCGTCCGCGCAGCGGGTTCAGGTGGCGGGCGCGGCGGCGACCCTGGCCGATCTGCGTGCGGAGACCGCGTCCCGGCTGTGGCGGGTCGCGGCGGTCGTGCTGGGATTCTCGCTGGTGTTCCTGGTCGCGGCGATGCGCAGCGTGCTGCTGCCGCTGAAGGCCGTCCTGATGAACGTCCTGACGACCGGCGCGTCGTTCGGCCTGCTCACGCTGGTGGCGGACGCGGAGGGGCAGCGCGTGAACGTGCTGCTGCCGCTCCTCGTGTCCACCATCGTGTTCGGCCTGTCCCTCGACTACGAGGTGTTCCTCGTCCACCGGATCGCCGAGCACTACCGCGCGACCGGCGACAACACCGAGGCCGTCGCGCGCGGGCTGCGCGACACCGCCCGTCCGATCACGCTGGCCGCGGCGGTGCTGGCCGCGACGTTCGCGTCCCTGCTGACGGCCGACCGGGTCGAGATCCGCCAGCTCGGCTTCGCCGTCGCGACCGCGATCGCGCTGGACGCCACGCTCGTCCGCCTGGTGCTGGTCCCGGCGCTGATGCGGCTGCTGGGCCGCTACAACTGGTGGCTGCCCGCGGTCGCGGCGGGCTCGGCGACGCCGATCGCGGTCGTCAAGCGGTGGCGACCGGGGTCTCCTCCGGGTCGGGCGCGGCGGATGCTCCGGCGGTGGGCGCCGTCCCGCCGGTGAGGCCGAGCCGGGTCCGGACGATCCGCGCGACGTCGTCGATGGTGCCGTCGCCCGCCAGCAGCTCCATCGGCGGGATCTCCATCTCCGTGCGCTCGCGCAGCGCGATCAGCAGTTCGGCGGCCATCAGCGAGTCCAGGCCGTAGTCGGTCAGCGGACGCGCCGGGTCCAGGCGGGCCGGCTCGGTGTGCAGGATCTTGGCCATGACGTCACGCACGACCGCGACGATCTGCTCGTGCGCCTCCAGCCCCGGCAGGCCGGCCAGGGCCCGCAGCAGTTCGGCGCGCGTGGACCGGGTGCCCTCGGCGGCGGACTCGCACCGCACCGGGTCGAAGCGCGCGGCGGAGAACGCCGGTCCGAGCGAGGTCATGCGCGACCAGTCGTAGCGTCCGATTCCGGTGACGGCGGACGAGCCGCCGAGCACGTTCCCCAGGGCCGTGAGCGCGGTGGTGGCGGGAAGCGTCGCGGCTCCCAGCCGGGCCAGATGGTCGCTGAGGCCCTGGCGCTCGACGTAGCCGCAGTCCGCGATGGGCCCCCACTGCACCGCCAGGGCCGCCTTCCCCTGCCGGCGGCGGTGGCGCGCCACCGCCTCCAGGAAGAGGTTTCCGGCGTTGTAGGGCGCCTGGGCGGTGTTGCCGATGAGCGCGGCGCCCGAGGAGTACAGGACGAACAGGTCGAGGTCGAGGTCGGCGGTGAGGGCGTCCAGGACGGTGACGCCGAGCTTCGGCGCGAGGACGGCCGCCATCCGGTCGTCGTCCAGGCGGCACAGGAGGTCGTCGTCCAGGACCATCGCGGCGTGCACGACCCCCTTGAGCGGGTGGCCGCCGGCGTCGATGTCGCGCAGCACCCGTTCCATGGCCGCCGGGTCGGCCACGTCGGCCGCGTGGCAGGACGCGGTGACGCCCGCGGCGGCCAGGTCGGCGATCAGCTCCGGCGCTTCGGGGGCGGCGGCTCCGCGGCGTCCGACCAGGGCCAGGTGCCGGGCGCCCCAGTCGGCGAGCCGCCGGGCGGTGGCCGCGCCGAACCCGCCCAGCCCGCCGGTGACCAGGTAGGTCGCTTCCGCGTCCAGTCGCGGGACGGCCGGACGCGGGCGCACCGGCGGCGGGTCGGCCGGGTCCATCGCGACCACGACCTTGCCGACGTGCCGGGAGTGCTGCATCAGCGTGAACGCCTCCCGCACGCGCGCCGCCGGGAACACCGTGTGCGGCAGCGGCCGGTACCGGCCCTGCTCGATCCCCGCCCGGACGGCGGTGAGGAGCGCGGCGCGGTGGTGCGCGTCCTGGATCAGCGCGGTCAGGTCGACGGCGAAGAAGGCCAGGCTGTTGCGGAACGGCCGCAGCGGCAGCGGGCGGTCGGCGAAGAAGTCGCGCTTGCCCAGCTCGATGAACCGGCCGCCGGGCGCGAGCGCCTCCAGGCCGCGGTCGACCGCCTCTCCGGCCAGGGAGTTGACGACGACGTCCACGCCCCGTCCGCCGGTCACCCGCCGGGCCTGGTCCGCGAAGACCGGCGTCCGCGAGTCGCACACGTGCTCGACGCCGAGGCCGCGCAGCAGGTCGCGCTTGGCGTCGCTCCCGGCGGTGGCGATCACCTTCGCACCGCGCATCCGGGCGAACTGCAGCGCGGCCAGCCCCACCCCGCCCGCGGCCCCGTGGACCAGCACCCACTCCCCCGGCCGCAGCCGCGCCAGGTCCTCCAGCGCGTGGTGGACGGTCATGAACGCCGTCGGCAGCGTGGCGGCCTCCGCGAACGACATCCCCGGCGGGATCGGAGCCGCCGCCTCGGCCACGAGCGTGGCATGCGACGCCAGCGCGCCCGAGGTCACGCCGCAGACCCGGTCGCCGGGGCGCATGCCGTCCACGTCCGCGCCCACGGCCATGACGGTTCCGGCGCATTCCAGGCCCGGGCCCCGGACGCTTTCGAGCTCCTCCAGCGCCTCGCCCGGCAGCAGGCCGGTGACGCGCATGATGTCGCGGTAGTTCAGGGCGGCGGCATGGACCTGGATCTCCACTTCGCCCGGTCCGGGCGTCCTCCGGTCGCAGGCCTCCCATGCCAACCGGTAGGAGAGCCCTGTCGCGTCGATCCGCAGTTCGAAGGGCTCCCGGCCGTCCGTCCCCGGATCGGCGAACGACTCGTGCTCGGTTTCGCGCACCACGAAGCGTCCGCCGGAGGTCAGGACGACCTCGTCCTCCACCGCCCGCCGGACGCCGGACGCCGCGGCGGACGTTCCATCGGCAGAGCGCGGCTGCCCGTCCCTGGGCGCGGGCACGAGGTCGCCGGCACGCGCCGCCTGCTGGACGAGGAGTTCCCCGGCCAACCGGGCGGCATCGGCGGCGGGGTCGCCGAGGCGTTCCAGCGACAGCCGCCCGACCATCAGGTCAGGGTGTTCACCGCCGACGGTCCGCGCCACGCCCCAGGCGGCGGCGTCCTGCGGGTACATCGGCCGCTCGGGCTCCGGCAGCGCCCCGGAGGGACGCGTCACCAGCCACAGCGCGGACGAGTCGCCACGTCCGCCGTACGCGGTCGCCGCGGCGCGCAGCATCCCGGCCCGGTGCACCGCCCGCCGCAGCACGTCCGCTTCGCCATCGGCGACGCCGGAACCGGGCGGAGCCTCGCTCAGCAGCACCACAACGGTGTCCACGGAGCGATCTGCCGTCCTGCCGGACGCCGACCGCTTCGGCGCGGCGTGCCGCGGCCAGCCACGGGAGTCGGTGGTGGCGGTGAAGACGCGCACCTGCTCCGCGCCGGCCCGGAGCAGGGACGTCGCGGTGTGCTCGGCCAGGGGGCGCTCGGATGCGTCCTCCAGAGCGATCAGCCACCGTCCGCCCGTGGCGCGCACATCGTCCGCCGGCCGCGGTTCGGTCGCCGGTGGTAGTTCGGTCGTCGGCTGCGGTTCGGTCGCCGGCTGCGGTTCGGTCGTCGGCTGCGGTTCGGTCGTGGGCCCGGACGCGGCGGCGAGAGTGACGGACAACTGCCGGTAGGTCGGGGCTTCGGGCGGGTCGAGGCGGACGGCCTCGCCGAAGCCGCAGGACCGCAGCAGGCCGGGCCAGCGCCGCTGTTCCAGCAGCACCGACTCCGGACGCAGGTCACGGTCGCGGCGCTGCCAGAAGCCGTCGAGCATCCCGAAGATCGCGCTCATCAGGGCGGTGTCGTGCGCCTCGATCATCAGCAGCCGCCCGCCGGGCGCCAGCAGGGACCGCACCCCCCGCAGCGCCGCCGCCAGGTCGCCGGCGGTGTGCAGCGCGTTGGCCGCCACCACCAGGTCGTATCCGCCCGCGGTCAGGTCCTGGCCCGCGGGGTGGGCGTCGAGGTCGAACGTCCGGTAGTCGACGAAGTCGAAGGCGGCGAACCGGTGTTTCGCGCGGGCGAAGAACGCCGCCGACAGGTCGGTGAAGGTGTAGCGGGCGCGTTCGGGCGGCAGCAGGGGCAGCAGCGCGGCGGTGGTTCCGCCGGTCCCCGCGCCGACCTCCAGGACCCGCAGCGGCCGGTCGGACGGCCACGCCGCCGCGATCTGCTCCACCGCGGCGGCGGCGATCTGGTTGACCAGGCGGCAGAACGGCGCCGTGTCGTAGTACTGCTCGAACGTCTCCAGCGCCCCGCCGTCCACCAGGACCGACAGCGGCTCCAGCTCACCGCGCAGGAGCCGGGGCAGGTGCGCGGCCAAGCGGGACATCAGCAACAGGTGGGACACCTGGCCCGGGAAGTCCAGAGCCGCCCCGAAGAGGTCCGGGCGCGGGGTTCCGGTCAGCCGCCAGCGCCCGTCGCCGCCGTCCGGTTCGGCCAGGCCGTACCGCCGCATCCACGGCAGGTACAGCCGGGCGAACTCGCCCATTTCGGCGCGCATGCCGCGAGCGATCAGGTCGTCGACGCCGAACGCGGCGCCGGGTTCGGGCAGCAGTTCGGCGAACGCCGACGCGCTCGCGTGCGCGACGATGCCGATCGCCCGCTCGACCATCTCGTCCGCTCGGCCGTCCGATCGGCCGTCCGACGTGCCTTCCGACGTGCCGTCCGAGCGGCCGTCCGACCTGCCGTCCGAGCGGCCGTCCGAGCGGCTGTCCGACCTGCCGTCCGAGCGGCCGTCCGACCAGGCCGCGCAGTGCCGGGCGATCCGCGGCGCGGCGGCGTCCGCCAGGGCCGCGCAGCCGGGCAGCGGCGACGGCGCGGCGGCCCGGCCCGGGTAGGGCGCGGCCCGGAGGACGGTGCGCAGCCGGGCCGGACGGTCCGCGCCCCCGGAGAACACCCGCCGCAGACGGACGCCCTCCAGCACAGCGGCCACCGTGCCGTCCGCGTCGGTGACGGTGATGTCCCAGCACACCTCGGCGCGGGTCCGCGACCGCTCACGCACGTGCACGCCGCCTTCGGCAGCGGGCGCGCGCCAGATCCGGACGGCCGCGATGGCCGCCGGCAGGAGCCGGTCGCCGGCTGCGATCGACTCCGACAGCAACGGCGCACCGGCCTGCAGCACACCGTCCAGCAGCGCGGGGTGCACGGTGAAGGGACCGGCGTCGCCGGTGTGCCGGTAGGCCGCCAGGACCTCGCCGTCGCCCACGCACAGCCCGGTCAGCGTCCGGAAGGCCGGGCCGTACTGCAATCCGATGGCGTCCAGCCGCGCGTACTGGTCGGCGGCCGCGACATGGTCCGGACACCGGGCGGCGATCGCCCCGAGATCCACCGGATCGGGCCGGCCGCTGACGAGGCTGCGCGTCCGCCCGCGGGCGTGGACGCGCGGCTGCGAACCGGCCTCGTCGGTGCTGGTGATGGTGACCAGGCCGTCGTCCGCGGAGAAGCCGGTCTGGAGCCCGACCCGTCCGGCGGCGTCCCAAGGGATCATCAGGGGCCGCGCCACGTCCAGCCACAGCAGCTCGACCGGGCCGCCGAGCACGCGGTTCCCGGCGGCGAGCGCCATCTCGACGTACCCGGTGGCCGGGAAGATCACCGAGCCGTGGATCCTGTGGTCGGCCAGCCACGGCGCGAGCGCCGGTTCGACGGCTCCCTGCCAGGACGGCTCGGCGGACGGCAGGCGCTCGCCGAGCAGCACGTGGTCCAGCCGTCCGCTGCCGCTGGAGCGCACCCAGTCGGTCGGCGTGCCGCTCCAGTGCCGCTCGCGCCGCCACGGGTAGGCGGGCAGGTCCGCGACCCGGCCGGCAACGGGGAAGAAGCCCGCGGTGTCCACCGCGCCGGCGGCGATGAGGCGGGCGAGGGTGCCGCGCAGCGCGGCGGGGCCCGGCTTGTCGCGATGCAGCGTCGCGACCAGGGACGGCTTCCGGCTGCGGGTGGAGCGCCGGAGGTAGGTGCGCAGCACCGGCTGCGGGCTGACCTCCACCAGGACGTCCACGCCGAGCCGCATGGCGTGCTCGACGGCGTCGGTGAACAGGACCGGCCGCCGCATGTTGGACCACCAGTGCGCCGCGTCCAGGGCGGCGGCGGAGTCGATGGGCGCGCCGGTGACGGTCGAGATCAGCGTCGCGGACGGTCCGTCCGCCGCGCCGGACGGTGCCCAGCCCGCCAACCCTGCTTCCAGCACCGGACGGGCGGCGTCCATCGCCGGCGAGTGGAACGCGTAGCCGAGGTCCAGGAACCGGTGGAACACCCCGCGCTCCGCCAGGTCGCCTGCGAGGCGTTCGAGTTCGTCCCCGGGACCCGACACGGTGACGTCGGAGGGACCGTTGACCGCCGCGACCGCCACGCCCGGATGGCCTTCCGCCGCTTCCTCGGCCTCCTCGCGGCCCAGGGCGACGGCCATCATCCGGCCCGATCCGGCGGTGGTGGCCTGCGCGGCGCTGCGCGCGGCGACCAGCCATGCCGCCTCGTCCGGCGACAGCATTCCGGCGGCGTAGGCGGCGGCGACCTCGCCGATGCTGTGGCCGAGCACCACCTGCGGCGCGACGCCCTGCGCGCGCAGCACCGCCGTGATCCCGGCCTGCACCGCGAACAGCAGGGGCTGGGCGACTTCCGTCAGCTCCAGCCGCCACCCTTCCGCCGGACGGCGCAGCTCTTCGAGCACCGACCAGCCGATCCGAGGCGCCAGCGCCGCGTCCACCGCCGTCACCTCGTCCAGGAACACCGGATCGGCGTCCAGCAGATCCGCGCCCATGCCGGCCCACTGCGCCCCGTTCCCGGCGAAGACCAGCCCGACCCGTCCCGTTTCGGCGACCTCCGCCGGAGCGGGCGGATCGGCGAGGAGTCTCACGGCTTCGCCTCTGCCGGACGCCAGCACCACGACCCGATGCCTGTGCAGACCGCGTCGCCGCGCGGCGGTGTAGGCGAGGTCGTAGAAGTCATCGTCGGACGCTTCCCGGAGCGCGGCGCACATGCGTCCGGCCGCCTCGCGCGCGGCCTCGACCGTCCGTCCCGACGCGATCAGCGGCACCCGGCCCCGGCTCGCGCGCGTCGGTAGCGAGGGAGTCGGAGCTGCCGAAGAGGTCGGGGATGCCGAAGGAGTCGGGGGTGCCGAAGGGGCCGGGGGCGTGGTGAGCAGGACGTGCGCGTTGGCGCCTCCGAAGCCGAAGGAGTTCACCCCGACCACCGGACGCTCGCCGACGAGTTCGCGCTCCCGCAGCGGCGGTTCGAGCCCGAGTTCCTCCCAGCCGATCTCGGGATTGGCCGGCGAGGCGTTGGGCGAGGCCGGGACGCGCCGGTGCCGCAGCACCACCAGCGCTTTCAGCAGTCCCGCGATGCCCGAGGCCGGTTCCAGGTGCCCCAGGTTGGCCTTCACCGACCCGATCGGCAGCGGACCGCCCCTGCGCGCCGTGCCGATCGCCTCGCCGATCGCGCGGCACTCGACCGGGTCCCCGGTCTTCGTTCCGGTGCCGTGCGCCTCGAAGTACGCCACGTCGTCGGGCGCGATCCCGGCCCGGGCCAGGACCTGGCGGAGCAGTGCGGCCTGGGCCTCGGCGGACGGCAGCGCGACACCGGTCGTGCGGCCGTCGCTGTTGGTGCCGCTGGCCAGGACCACGCCGTGGATCCGGTCGCAGTCGGCCAGCGCGTCCGGCAGCCGCTTGAGCACCACCACCCCGCAGCCCTCGGCCCGGACGAAGCCGTCCGCCCTCGCGGAGAAGGGCGCCGAGCAGCCCGACCGGGACAGCATCGTCGCCTGCGAGAACCCGACGTAGTGGCCGGGCGAGAGCAGCGCGTTCACGCCGCCCACCAGCGCCACCCGTCCGGAGCCCGCCGCGAGCGCCGCGCACGCCCGGTCCAGAGCCACCAGCGAGGACGAGCACGCGGTGTCCACCGCCATGCTCGGCCCGCGCAGATCGAAGAAGTGCGACAGGCGGTTCGCCGCGATCGACGACGCCGCGCCCAGCATCGTGTAGGGGTTCACCGCCAAGGGCCGGTGCAGTTGAAGAGCGCCGTAGGACGTGTCGCTGACCCCGACCAGCACCGAGGCGTCCGAACCGGCCAGGACGGACGGGGCGATCCCGGCGTCGTCCAGTGCCTCGACCGCCGTCTCCAGCAGCAGCCTGTGCTGCGGGTCCATCTGCGCCGCCTCCTTCGGCGAGATCCCGAAGTAGCCGGCGTCGAAGAAGGCGATGTCGTCCAGGAACGCGCCCGCGGCGGTGTAGGACTTGCCCGCGCGCGGCATCGCGGCGTCGGTGAACCGCTCGGCCTCGAACCGGTCCGCGGGCACCCGGCCCACCATCACGCGCTGCCGCTCCAGCGCGTCCCACAGGCCGTCCAGGGTGGTGATGCCGCCCGGCAGCCGGCACCCCACGCCCACGATCGCGATCCGTTCCGCCGCGTCCCCGCCCATGACATCCCCCGAACCCCGGCCGGCGCCTGCTGATCAGGCTCCACGGGACCCGCCGGAAAGGGTGGCCGTCAAAGCACCACGCCGCGCTCCTCACGTCGCGGGCGCAAGCCCTGACCAGCCCTATGCCCGCCCGACTCCCTGCACGTCCACCAGGCCGCGGCGACGGCGTGCGCGACGCGGGCACGGCCGGTGACACGGGACGACCGTTCGAATCGGACGCCACCTTCGTCATTTTCCGGTTACCGCATCATCACTCACCGCCTGGCAGTCGCGCACCGGGCTTGCACGCTCGACTCTTCCCCGACCTGTGCAGGCGGCTTTCCCCGACCTGTGCAGGCGGTAGTGGATGCCGGCCGGGCCGTCCAGTGCGCCGACTTCGACGTCGTCAACGGCACGCTGGACCTCACCAGCCACCACAAACCGCCGGACCCGAAACAGCCCGCAGCCACCGATCCCGCCTGACGCACCGGGTCCGCTCGGCCGGCTATCGGGGTGGGGACGCCTCGCCGCCGTCCGCTGCTCCGCGGTCACGGTCGCCGTCGCCGTCGTCGCCGCTGGCGCGGACGGCGAGCGCGCGGTGCCGGTAGTCGCCGGGGGCGATGCCGTAGGCGGCGCGGAAGGTGCGGCTGAAGGCCGTGGCGTTCGTGAACCCCCAGCGCGCGGCGATGGCCTGGACCGGCTGGTCGCGCAGGCGCGGGGAGGCGAGGTCGGCGCGGCAGCGTTCGAGCCTGCGCCGCCGGACGGACGCCGCGACCCCTTCGGGCCGGTCCTGGAAGAGCGTGTAGAGCGTCCGCAGCGAGATGTGGTGCCGGTCGGCGATCATCCGGGGGGTGAGGCCGGGGTCGGCCAGGTTCCGGTCGATGAACCCGTCGATCCGGCGGAGCAGGGCGTGCGCGCGGACCTCGGCGGGCGGCTCGGGCCGGCGTCCGAGTTGCTGGACGATGCTCGCGGCG
Source organism: Actinomadura gamaensis (assembly GCF_042652125.1). Lineage (NCBI taxonomy): Bacteria > Bacillati > Actinomycetota > Actinomycetes > Streptosporangiales > Thermomonosporaceae > Actinomadura > Actinomadura gamaensis. The sequence goes on from NZ_JBHSIT010000011.1 coordinate 40,087, forward strand.
GTCAGCTCCACCGCCATGTCGCCCAGGGCGGCCAGGCTGCCGGCGGGGGCGCCGGGGCCGTTGGCGGTGAGCGAGAGCAGGAAGTCCGACAGGACGGCCGCCAGCCCCTCACCGGCCGGGACGCGCCGCGCGAGCAGGCGGTCGACCTGCTGGGACGGCAGCGGCATCGCGGCCTTGGGGATCTGCAGGACGACGACCTCGACGTCCCGGCCGTCCAGCCCGGAGCCGGATTCGTACGGGCGGGAGGTGTCCCACAGCGCCATCTCCCGGGACCGCAGCACCGCCTCGGCCCCGCTCTGCGCGAACCACGCGGTTCCGCCGAGCACCAGGCCGAGCTGGTACTGCTCCGGATCCCCGGCGCGGATCAGTCGCGGCGTCCGGCGGGACCGGAGCGGGGAGTAGGCGAACCTGGACACCTGCATCGGCCCGAGGTCCAGCAGCGTCCCTTCGGCGTGGAAGCTGGCCGAGTCGAGTGGGCTGAACTCCGACGGCATCAGCACGCGGGACACCGTCTCGGTGAACCAGCCGACCCTGTCGGCCCCCGACCCGGGCATCGGGGCGCCGGCCGAACCCGCGGCTGTCAGCCCGCCAGGCCCCGCGCCTGGCCCGCCGCCTTGCCGCCCGCCAGGCCCCGCGCCTGGCCCGCCGCCTTGCTGCCCGCCAGGCCCCCCGCCTTGCCGCTCGCCTTGCCGCCCCTGCGGCGCTTCATCTGCCGCCATGCGCACGGGGTGCACGGTACAAGACGCCACCGACGTGCGACGATCCGCGCCCGGCGCATCGGCGCACGCCTTGCACAGCCATGTCGCACGTAGCGCACACATCGGCATGATCCGCGTGCTCTAGGGTCTCCCAGTGACCTGACGGCCCGGCGCGAGGCGACTCCGCCGCAACCCGAACAGACCGCACGGGGGTTCGGCCTGTTCCCAAGCCGTCACTTCTCACCACTCACCTGTTTCGAGGAACACCACATGAAGATGAAGCTGACCGTGCTCGCCGCGGGCACGCTGGCCGCCGCCGTGACCGGAGGCGTCACCGCCGCCTTCGCCACCACGTCCGGCACCGCGGCTCCCGTGTCCGCCGCGCGGCCCGCGCCGGACGGCGTGGACGCCGCCGCCGTCCGCTCGGCGCTCAAGCCCGGCCGGACGCTGAAGGCCGGTCAGTACCTGCGCTCGTCCAACGGCCGCTACAAGCTGGTCATGCAGGCGGACGGGAACCTGGTGGTCTACCGCGGTTCCAGCTCCATCTGGAGCTCGCACACCTGGGTCAAGGGTTCGTCGGCGACGATGCGCACCGACGGCGACCTGGTGGTGGCCAAGGGCTCGCACCGGTACTGGAACAGCCACACGGCCGGGCACAAGGGCGCCTACCTCTCCCTCCAGAACGACGGGAACGCCGTCGTCTACCAGGGCCGGACGGCGCTGTGGTCCAGCTACCAGTGGATCAGCACCCTCCCGAGCGGCGTGACGCTCTACCCGTACCAGAAGGTCATCTCGCAGAACCGCGCCTGGCAGCTGCGCCAGGAGCCGGACGGCGACCTGGCCCTGTACCGCTACGGCAAGCGCGCCTGGCACACCGGCACCTCCGGCCACAAGGGCGCCTACACGGTCATGCAGGCGGACGGGAACCTGGTCGTCTACAGCAAGGGCAAGGCGATCTGGTCCACCCACACCTGGCGTAAGCCCACCTGGCTCGCCGTCCAGAACGACGGCAACGTGGTCGTCTACACGACCGGCATGAAGGCCCTCTGGGACCGCTACCACGGCAAGCACTGACCTCCGCCCCGGCCCCGCATCGCCTCCGCCCCGGCTCCGCCCCGGCCCCGCATCGCCTCCGTTCCGGCTCCGCCCCGGCCCCGCATCGCCTCCGTTCCGGCTCCGCCCCGGCCCCGCATCGCCTCCGCCCCGGCTCCGCCCCGGCCCCGCATCGCCTCCGCCCCGGCTCCGCCCCGGCCCCGCATCGCCTCCGTTCCGGCTCCGCCCCGGCCCTGCATCGCCTCCGTTCCGGCTCCGCCGCGCCTCCGCCCCCGCCGGTGATCAGGTGACAGGAGGGTCACCCGAGCTCCGTTGACCCCGCCCGCGGGCGGCGCTCATCCTGGCTGAGGGAACTACTCACCGTGACCGGTGGGGTCGCCAGCGTCGCCGCCGGAAGGGGAGCCGCTCATGGGAGACGTGGACGACCACGCGATCGTCATCGGCGCGGGCGTCGCCGGGGTGCTCACCGCTCGGGCGCTGGCTCGCCGCTTCGCGCGCGTCACCGTCATCGACCGCGACGCGTTGCCGGAGCGCGAGCCCGCGTTCCGGCCCGGTCTCCCGCAGTCCCCCCAGATCCACGCGTTCTGGAAGCAGGGGGTCGACTGCGCCGAGCAGCTCCTTCCGGGGCTGACGCGGGAGCTCGCCGTCCATGGCGCGCACCAGCTCGTCGTCCCGCGGGACTTCCTGTGGCTGAGTCCGGCGGGCTGGTTCCCGCGGGTTTCGGGCGCGGCCGACCTGACGTGCAGCCGCGTCCTGCTCGACTGGATCCTGCGGCGCATGGCGAACCTGGACGAGCGCATCGAGTTCCTGCCCGAGAGCGAGGTCACGGGACTGGTGGCCACTCCCCGCGGGGACGGCGTCCGGGGCGTGCGCGTGCGCATCGCGGGTTCCACCGAGGCCCAGATCCTCACCGCGGGCCTGGTCGCCGACGCGAGCGGACGCCGGTCCAACGCGGCCAGGTGGCTGGCCGAGCTCGGGTATCCCGCGCCCTCGGTGGAACGCTACGACGCCGGTTTCGGCTACTCCAGCCGCTACTACGAGATGCCCGACTCCCCGGCACGGGACTGGAAGGCCATCTACATCCAGACGAGCCCGGGCACGCCCCGCGGCGGCGTGGTGGTCCCCGTCGAAGGCGACCGGTGGATGGTGACCCTGCTGGGCTGCGGCGACCACGTCCCGCCGACCAAGGACGACCAGTTCCTCGACTACGCGCGCAGCCTGCGCAGTCCCGTCCTGTACGAGGCGATCCGCAGGGCCGCGCCCCTGTCGGACGCGCAGGCGTTCCGCAACACCGCCAACGAGTGGCGGCACTACGAGTCGCTGGACCGCCGTCCGCGCGGGTTCCTGGTCCTGGGCGACGCCCTGTGCCGGTTCAATCCCGTCTACGGCCAGGGCATGACGGTCGCGGCCATGTCCGCCAAGGCCGTCGCCGACATGATCGAGGGCATGAGCCCGGCCCGCATCCACCGCGAGTCCGGGCGGCTGCAACGGGTGGCCGCCGCGCAGTCGGCCAACGCGTGGGGCCTCGCCACCGGCGAGGACCTGCGCTTCCCCTGGACCGAGGGACGTCCGCCGGGGACGATGGTCAAGCTCCTGCACCGGTACATGGACCACGTCGTGGCGGCGGGCGGCGTCGATCCCGCCACCTGCCGGACGATCTTCCAGGTGTTCGGCATGACCGCCCCGCCCGCCGCCCTGTTCGCCCCGGCGGCCGTCGCCCGCGTCGCGGCCCGCTGGAACGCGGCGGCGGCCTCCTCACCGCTGGCCGCGTCCCCACCCCCCGCCCCGTCCATCGCCTGACCAGCGAGGTACACCGCCGGACGGCCCGCGACGCCGATCCGGGGTTTTGTTCCGCCGTTCCGAGGGGTTAGGGCGCAGCCGGATCTCCGGTCGCGGGGATGGCGCGCCGGTCCGGCCGCGCCTTCGGGGTGGGCTGGGAATTACGCGGGGCGGGGTATCGCGCCGTCTTATGGCCTGTTGGCATTACCGCCGAAATGTCTGGCCTGTGACTGTTGGAGTGAACCACCGCCCGCGTGCGTGAGTTCCCGCCCGGTTTCCCCCGGCGCCGGCGGGGACGCGGACTCCCCCCGCGCGGGCGGCACCCCGAACGCCGGGAGAACAGGCAGGAACCGGATGAGAACACGTACCCGGTCCGGCAGGGCGTCCGCCTGGCGGCGGCTCGCCTGCGGGCTGCTGGGCGTGGCCGCCACCGTCGCGGTGATGCCAGGAGCCGCCTCGGCGGGCGACCTCAACATCAACCAGCAGGTGCAGCAGCAGGACGAGTGGTGCTGGGTCGCCAGCGGCCTCACCATCGCCAAGTTCTTCGGCAAGGGCAACATCAGCCAGAACGACTTCTGCGCCCTGGCGCACGGCTACCCGCGGGGCTCGTACTGCCCGAACCAGCCCGGCGAGCTGCAGGACGACCAGGTGGCGTTCCAGCAGCTCGGCATGTCGCCCGGACAGGTCACCGGCGCGCTGAGCTTCCAGGAGGTCGCCGGCGAGATCGACGCGCAGCGGCCGATCCAGACCGGCATCTACTGGAGCAGCGGCGGCGGCCACTCGCAGGTCATCTACGGATACGACGCGTCCAGCGGGACGATCGCGTACGGCGACCCGTGGCCGTCGAGCCCGCGCTACAGCGAGATGGCCTACCAGGACTACGTCCAGAACTACGAGTTCAGCTGGGCCGAGGCACTGTCCGGCGAGTCCGGAGGAGGTTCGCCGCGATGACCAGGCGACTCAGCTCGACGGCCGGCCGCGCCGGATCCGTCACCACGGCGACGGCCGCGCGGACCGGACTCGTGGCCGCCGCGGCGGCCATCGGCGCCGGCGCGTCCCTCGTGCTCGGGGCGGGCCCGGCGCTCGCCGCGCAGGGCGGGCAGGGCGGTGCTCCGACGCCCGCCGACCTCGCCGCCGCGCAGAAGGTGGCGGACGGGCAGGCGACGCACGACCGGCTCGCGTCGTTCTTCGTCCACCTCGACCAGCGCAACGCGGGCAAGCTCATCACCAAGTCCGCCGACGCGGCGGCTGCCAAGGCCAAGGCCCCGCAGATCACCGGGGGCGCGCAGGCGGTGTACACGCTGAACCCCGCGTTCGTGCGCGGCACGGCGGGCGCGCCGGTCGCCACCTTCGCCTACCTGGCCGTCCCGGCGCGGTCGGCGACGGGTCAGCAGGCGAGCGTGTGGCTGACGAAGGGGACGCACGGCTGGCGCGTCCTCAGCATCACCTCCGGGACCGAGGAGACCGCCTACCCGGCCCGGGGCGCCGCGGGGACGGTCTTCACCGAGCCGCAGATCCACGCGTGGTACCGGCTCGACAGGGGCACCGTGACCGGGCTCGACAAGGAGGCCGTGACGTCGGTCGGCAAGGGCGTGTCGCTCGGGGCGTACCAGCGGCTGGTGCACGCGCGGTACGGCGACAAGCTGCCCGGCTCGGCCTACGCGCGCGAGGGCAAGCTCGGCGGCTTCCAGCCGTCGACCGGAGTGCCCGCGGCGCGGCACGGCCACGGCTCCGCGCTCGCGGTCACGGTCCTGGGCGGCGGCGGGCTGGTCATGGCGGCCGGATCCGCCCTGGCTCTGCGGCGGCGGTCGCGGCGTTCCACGACCGCCTGAGCGGGATCTGACCCGCCGCTCCGCCCGGGTCGGCGGGCGGTTCCCCGGACGGCGCGCCACGTCCGGGGAACCGCTCGCCCTCCGGCCGCGCCTCCCCGGCGACCGCCGATGCCCGCCCCTCGGACGCCGCGAAGGGCAGGGCGGGGTGCGCTTCGGGGTGCGCGTCCCACCACTCGGCGTACAGGGAGTGCGCGCGGACGAGGCGCAGGTACGCCTCGCCGAGCGTGTCCAGCAGCCGCCGCGCCGCCGCGCCCGCCTCCGGACGCCACATCAGGACGAGCCGCTGCCCCAGCGGGTCGCCGGTCAGCCGGCGGAACACGATGCCCTCGCGCGGCCCGGCCGTCGGCTGGTACACCCCGATCGCGCGTCCGGACCGGATCAGCGACGCCGCGATCTGCCAGTCGGTGGACCAGTAGCGCACCCGCGGCTGGAACCCCGCCGCCGCGCAGGCGGCCCGGAAGTAGGCGGGCCACGGCCCGTCGTCGAGCGGGTCGTCGATCCAGTCGAGGTCGTCCAGCTCGGCGAGGTCGAGGGTGTCGCGGCTCGCGAGCGGGCTGGCCGAGGACAGCCCGACGAACAGGGGCTCCTTCTCCACCAGGACGAACCGCTCCACGTCGGGCGGCGGCGGGTCCGTCCGGCCGAGGGGCTCCTGGAACAGGCCGAGGTCGAGCCCGCCGGACGCGAGCAGCGGCGGAATCCGGCCCGCGCCCGGATCGACGCGCAGGTGCAGCGACGGCGCCAGCGTCTCCAGGTCGTCGCCGAGCAGCGTCAGCGCCGGGCACGCCTGGATCCCGACGCGCAGCACCTCCGGGTCGGCGCCCGGCCGCGCGCCGAGCGAGGCGTTCAGGTCGTCGATGCACGACAGCGCGGCGCGCGCCCGCGCCACGACCTCCGCCCCGACCGGGGTCGGCCGCACGCCCTCCGGCGACCGCTCGAACAGCCGGACGCCGAGGTGGGTCTCCATCCGGCGCAGCATGGTGCTCACCGCGGGCTGGGTGAGGCCGAGGCGTGCCGCCGCCTTGTTGATGCTTCCCGCCGAGGCGATCGCTTCGATCACCCGGAGGTGGTGCGGGCCCAGTTCCACGCGTCGCTCCTCATCGCGTCGCACGGCCCCGACAGTGACCAGATGCTAACTCCGATGCCCGCGATGCGAAATCCCCGCACGGCGGCGGCACGAGCACCCGACCGTAAGCGCTGCCGGACGGCCACGCGCGTCCGGCCGCGGGCTCCCGGACGGCCATCCGCGCGTTCGGCCGCGGGCTCCCGGACGGCCACGCGCGTCCGGCCGTGCGGGCTCCCGGACGGCCACGCGCGTCCGGCCGCGGGCTCCCGGACGGCCATCCGCGCGTCCGGCCGCGGGCTCCCGGACGGCGCGGGCGGGCGTAGGGCCGCCCGCGCCGTCCGGGACGGTGCTCAGGAGAGCTGCTCGGCCAGCCCGACCAGCACGCCCTCCGGCCCGCGGACGTAGCAGAGCAGGTAGCTGTCCTCGAACCGGCCGATCTCGCCGACGAGCTCGCCGCCGTGGGCGCGCAGGCGCTCGACGACGTCCTCGATGTCCTCGACGGCGAACATGACGCGGTGCAGGCCCAGCGTGTTGGGCGGCAGGACCTTCGGCTCGGGGGCGGTCGCGGCCGGGGTGTGGTACCTGGTCAGCTCCAGCCGGCCGGGCCCGTCCGGGACGCGCATCATGACGATCTCGCTCCGGAGGCCCTCGAACCCGATGAGGCGGCCCGCCCAGTCGCCCTCGATCTGCGCCCTGCCCTCCTGCTCCATGCCGAGTTCGGCGAAGAACGCGACGGCCGCGTCCAGGTCCTCGACGACGATGGCCACGTTGTCCATGCGCTGGATCGCCATTGGTGCTCCCTGATCTCGTGGGCCGCGGCCTTCCGCGCCCCTTCGTCCCATGGACGGAGCCGATCCGCGCTTCTCGACACATCCTGGGGAAGCGCGTGTATCGCTGGTGTATCAGAAAACGCGTACGCCTCCGCAACGGTCTCGCGTCTTCAGTGGAGGCATGAACCACCGTGAATCGTCCCGTCCCTCCCTGGCGATCAGCGCGGAGGTCCTCGCGGCCGCGACCCGGCTCATCGCCCTGCTGCTCGTGCCGGTCGCCTTCTGCCGCGCGCCGCGGCGGGCCGCCTTCCTGGCCTGCCAGTGGGCGCTCGGCCTGCGCTTTCCCGCCGAGGACCTGCGCGGGCTGACGCCGGAGACGCTGGCGGCGTTCACCCACGCGCGCGCCGAGGCGTTCTGGCGCGACGGGCAGCTGATCGGCCTCACCTCGGGGTACCGCGACGCGGCGGAGCAGCAGCGGATCTTCGCCGAGGAGGTGCGGCGCACCGGCTCGGTGGCCGCGGCGCTGCACCGGGTGCTGCCGCCGGAGAGATCCGGTCATGTGCGGGGGATCGCCCTGGACGTCCGGCCGACCGAGGGCGCCCGGTGGCTGGAGCGCAACGGCGGCCGGTACGGGCTGTACCGCGTCTACGACAACGAGTGGTGGCACTTCGAATACCGGGCCGTCGAGCCGGTCCGGTTGCCCCATCCGGGCGCGCCGAGTTGGCATGACGCGCCCGCACGCTGTCAGATCTATGCCGATGAGTCCTGAAATGACGAATTGCGTACCGAGGGCCCCAGGAGGCAGCCATGAACCGGGTCGCGGTCGAGGCGGAGCGCCGGTCGGACACCTTCCGGCCGCCGACCCTGCAGACGCTGCCGGCGGCGGTGGCCGCGAACGTGGCGCGGGTCCGGGCGCGGACGCGGAGCACGATCATGGCCGTGGTCAAGGCGGACGGTTACGGCCACGGGGCCGTCCCGGTCGCCCGGGCCGCCGTCGCCGCCGGCGCCGAGTGGCTCGGGACGACGAGCATCGCCGAGGCCCTGGCGCTGCGCGCGGCGGGCCTGACCGTGCCGATCCTCACCTGGCTGCACCCCGCCGGGATCGACGCCGATGAGGCGTCCGCGGCCGGGATCGACGTCGCGGTCAGCTCGGTGGACGAGCTCGCCGCGCTCGTCGCGCGGGCGGGGACGGCCGTGCGGATCCATCTGAACATGGACACCGGCATGGCCCGCGGCGGCTGCCCCCGCGGGCAGTGGGACGAGCTGGTGGACCTCGCGCTGCTCGGCCGGCGGGACGGCAAGGTCCACGTCGCGGGCGTCATGGGCCACCTGCCGCTGGCCGACCAGGCCGACCCGGAGGCGAACGCGTCCGCGGTCGCCGCGATGCGCGACGCCGTCCGGACGGTCCGGGCGGCGGGTCTCGGCACGCCGCCCGCCCACCTGGGCGCCACCGCGGGGGCGCTGACCGACCCGGCGACCCACTTCGACATGGTTCGCGTCGGGGCCGGGCTGGTCGGGATCGACCCGTCCGGAACCGTGGAGATGCACGGCGCGTCCCGCCTGACCGCGCCGGTCGTCCACACGGCCGCCGCCCCGGCCGGGACGCCGGTCGGTTACGGCGGCACCTACGTCACCGACCGCGCCACCCACCTGAGCGTCCTGCCCGTCGGGTACGCCGACGGGATCCCGCGGGAGTGCTCGCCCCAGGCGGGCGTCGAGATCGGCGGACGCCGCTTCCCGGTCGCCGGGCGGATCTCGATGGACCAGATCGTGATCGACACCGGCTCGGCGTCCTTCCCGGCGGGCACGGTCGCGACCGTGTTCGGGCCGGAGGGCGGCGCCACGCCGTCCATCCACGACTGGGCGCGCTGGGCCGGGACCATCCCCCACACCATCGTCAGCGGCATCGGGCCGCGCGTGAGAAGGAGCATCGCATGACACGGCGGATCGTGGTGATCGGCGGCGGAGAGAGCGCCGAGCACGAAGTCTCCCTGGCCACGGCCACAGCGGTCGCGAAGGCGCTGCTCTCCACCGGCTTCGACGTGGACGAGCTGACGATCGGCCGCGACGGGACCTGGCGGCACGGCGTGGAGGCGCTCGGCTCGTCGGCGGCCTCGTCCCTGGCGGGGGCGCTGGCCGTCATCGAACGCGCCGACGCCGTCTTCCCGGCCGTGCACGGGCCGTCCGGCGAGGACGGGCGGCTCGCGGCGCTGTGCGCGCTCGCGCACACCCCGGTCGTCGGCTCGGGCCTGCGCGCCGGGGCCGTCGGCATGGACAAGTGGGCGACCAAGCTCGTGGCGGAGGCCGTCGGCATCCGCACCGCGCGCGGCCGGCTGGTCGCGGCGGACGAGATCGACACCGTCGAGTTCGAGACCGAGGCGGTGGTGAAGCCCGTCTCCGAGGGGTCGAGCTTCGGCGTCGCCCTGGCGCGGGACGCGGCCGAGCTGCGCGAGGCGCTGCGCGTCGCGGCGGGCTTCGACGACCGGATCCTGATCGAGGAGGTCGTCCGGGGCCGGGAGGTCGACGTGGCCGTCCTGCTGGAGGCGGACGGCCGCCGGTGGGCGGCGCCGCCGCTGGAGATCCACTCCGACGGCCTGTTCGACACCCGGACCAAGTACGACGGGTCGGCCCGGTTCAGCGTGCCCGCCGATCTCGGCGACGCCGACCTGGCGGCCGTCACCGAGGCGGCGCTGCGGATGTTCGACGCGCTCGGCTGCGCCGGGGTGGCCCGCGTCGACTTCTTCCTCACCGCCGAGGGGCCCGTCCTCAACGAGGTCAACACGATGCCGGGGATGACGGCCGAGTCGCAGGTGCCGCGCATGTTCGCCGCGGCCGGCGTCTCCTACGAGCAGCTCGTCGAGCGCCTGGTGGACGCCGCCGCCGTCCCCGCCCTCGGCGGCCCGAATCCGGCCGGGTAGCGCCCCTCGGCGGACGGGGAGCGTCGCCACTCGGCGGCCGGGGAGCGTCGCCCCTCGGCGGACGGGGAGCGCCCCCGGCGGTTCCGCCGCCGCCGGTTCACGGAGCCGGTCGCGCCATCGGCGTGGCCGGCCCGCAACGGCGCACGCGCCGTTCCCCGGCTATTCGAAATGGCTTCGGCAAGCTCGTATTCCGCGGGATTCACATATGCCGGCGATATGCCGCGTTGCTTAGCCTGGGGGCATGCGCGTACTGATCGTGGAGGACGAGCCCTACCTGGCCGAAGCCGTCCGGGACGGCCTGCGGCTGGAGGCGATCGCCGCCGACATCGCCGGTGACGGCGACGCCGCCCTGGAGCTGCTCAGCGTCAACTCCTACGATCTCGCGGTGCTCGACCGCGACATCCCCGGACCGTCCGGCGACGAGATCGCCCGGCGGATCGTCGCGTCCGGCAGCGGCCTGCCGATCCTCATGCTCACCGCCGCCGACCGGATCGACGACAAGGCGTCCGGGTTCGAGCTCGGCGCGGACGACTACCTCACCAAGCCGTTCGAGCTGCGCGAACTCGTGCTGCGGCTCCGCGCGCTGGACCGCAGGCGCGGGCACGCCCGCCCGCCGGTCCGGGAGATCGCGGGGCTGCGCGTGGACCCCTTCCGCCGGGAGGTCTTCCGCGACGGACGCTACGTCGCGCTCACCCGCAAGCAGTTCGCCGTCCTCGAAGTCCTCGTCGCCGCCGAGGGCGGAGTCGTGAGCGCCGAAGAGCTCCTGGAACGGGCCTGGGACGAGAACGCCGATCCCTTCACCAACGCCGTCCGCATCACCGTCTCCGCCCTGCGCAAGCGGCTCGGCGAGCCATGGATCATCGCGACCGTGGTAGGCGTGGGCTACCGCATCGACACCGCCGCAGGAACGGGAACGGAAACCGGCACGGAAGCCAGTGCGGGAAACGCGGCGGAAAGCGGCGTGAATAACGGCGCGGATATCGGCAGGGCCGGGGACGCGCGTGGATAGGCGTCCGGGGCTGAGCGTCCGGCTGAAACTCACCATCAGCTACGCGGGCTTTCTCCTCCTCGCCGGTGTGCTCCTGCTCGCCGTCGTGTGGGTGTTCCTGCTGCGGTACGTCCCGTACCACGTGCCATACACGCCGGGCGGTTTCATTCCGAACCGCACCGTGCTCCAGCGCGCCTTCGTCCCGCGCGCGGCGATGGCGCTGCTCTTCCTGCTCGTGTTCGGCGTCCTCGGCGGGTGGATCCTCGCCGGGCGGATGCTCGCGCCCCTCACGCGGATCACGGACGCGGCGCGGATGGCGGCGAACGGGTCGCTGTCCCACCGGATCCGCATGGAGGGCCCCGGCGACGAGTTCCGCGAGCTCGCCGACGTGTTCGACGCCATGCTCCACCAGCTCGAAGCGCACGTCACCGAGCAGCAGAGATTCGCGGCGAACGCCTCCCACGAGCTGCGCACGCCGCTGGCGATCTCGCAGGCCCTGCTCGACGTGGCGCGCAGCGATCCCACGCGGGACCAGGGCGAGCTGCTCGAACGCCTCCACACCGTCAACACGCGGGCGATCGACCTCACCGAAGCGCTCCTGCTGCTCAGCCGCAGCGAGCGCCGGAGCTTCACCCGCGAACCCGTCGATCTCTCCCTCATCGCCGAGGAGGCGACCGAGACCCTGCTCCCGCTGGCCGAACGGCGCGGGATCACGCTCGACGTCACCGGCGAGCCGACCCGGACGCCCGGCTCGGCGCCGCTGCTGCTGCGGATGGTGACGAACCTCGTCCAGAACGCCATCGTGCACAACCTGCCGGCGGACGGCACGGTGACGGTCCACACCGAGGCGCATCCGGACGGGAGCCTGCTGCGCGTGGAGAACACGGGCCCCTACGTCCCGCCCGATCTGCTGCCGACCCTCACCGAGCCCTTCCAGCGCGGGACGGAGCGGATCCGCACCGACGAGCACGCGGGGGTCGGGCTCGGGCTGGCCATCGTGCACAGCATCGTCCGGGCCCATGACGGGACGCTCGAACTGGCCGCGCGTCCCGCCGGGGGCCTCCTCGTCACGGTGCGGCTGCCCAGCGCGTCCCAGTCCCGGCCGTCCGGGCGCCGCTTCACGAATCCGTCGTGAGGACGGGCGGGTAGACGGCGAAGCGCGCCTCGGTCCGGGTGATCTGCAGCAGCCGCCGGACCCGGGGAGCGGGGGTGGCCAGGAGGAGGAGCCGCTTCTGCGCGCGGGCCTGCCGCTGGGCGAACAGCAGCACGGTCAGGCCGCGGCCGTCGATGAACCGCACCGCGGACAGGTCCACGGTGATCTGGCCGCCCGGGCCGTCCAGGAGCGCCTGGAGGCAGCGTTCGAGGGCGGGGGCGGTGGCCAGGTCGAGGACCCCGGCCACGCTGACCAGCCGTCCGGTGGGCTGGCGGCTCACTCTGAGATGCACCTGCTGCATGGCGGCCCCTTCCGGCGCAAACACCGACGAGCCCGCCGCCGCGAGGGCGCGGGCCGTACTGGATGTGCCGGAACACGTGCTGCCAGGGGCCGGGGCGGTCGTGCCACGGCGGTCCCGGACGGTGCGCCGGTTCGCCGTGGCCTGAGCGTTGTGTCCCGTGTGATGCGGTTGGCAGTCTAGTGAGCCCCATGGGCCCGCGTGGGCGCATCCGCCGAACGTCGCCACGAGCCTTCGCCGGGGTCGCCGGCCCGCGGCCCGTGGCTCCCACCATCCTCCCGGCGGCGGATCCCGCCGGGCAGGGACGTTGGCCCTGGACTCGGGGGCCGATCGCCGGACCCGGCGGACGCCGCCGTCCCGTCAGTTCCGCGCGGGCGCACCGTTCGGAGGGGCGCACAGGGCGTCCTCGACCAGCCTGCTTTCGGCGGCCGAAACCTTCAGGACGTGCTCGTCCGATTCGGCGATCGTGCCGGTGAGCGACACCGCGACGCTCCGGCGTCCGTCGGCGCTGACACCGACCGCGGTGATCCACCCGGAGTCGCCGCCCTCGTGCCCCCAGTACCTGCCGCCGCACGACAGCGGGCGCGAGAACAGGCCCAGCCCGTCGCGGGCGCCCGGCATCAGCGGCTGGAACCGCTCGCCGACGCGGACGGTCCGCTTCATCTGCGCGAGCTGCGCCGGACGCAGGAGCCGTCCGCCGAGCAGCGCGCGGAAGAACGCGTTGAGGTCGGCGGTGGTGGAGACGAGCCCGGCCTCTCCGTTGAGGCCCATGCTGACCTGCTCGGTGACGTCCGTGAGCGGCTCGCCGGGCCGGAACCGCTGGTAGCTCCTGGCGAACGGCCGCGGCAGCTCCGGCGACGTGCCGGGCCAGAAGGTGTGGGCGAGGCCGAGCGGCCGGACGATCCGGTCCCGCACCTCCGCGTGCCAGGGGTGCCCGGTGACGCGCTGGATGATCATGCCGAGCAGCACGTACCCGGTGTTGGAGTAGACCCAGCCCTTGCCCGGCCGCGCGAAGTCCGGGCTGTGGCCCATCGCCCCGGCGACGATCTGCTCGGGCTCGACCAGGTCGTACCGGCGCTTGGCGAAGTCCGCCGCCGAGGCGTAGTCGGGCGGGTAGACGTCGTGGACGCCGCTGGTGTGCTGGAGCAGGTGCCGGATGGTGATCTTGCCGCCGTCGTTGCCGTTGCCGGATACCACACCGGGCAGGCGGCGGTCGACCGGGTCGTCCAGCGACAGCCTGCCCTCGCCGGCGAGTTGCAGGACGACCGTGGCGACGAACGCCTTGGTGACGCTGGCGATCCGGAAGTAGCCGTCCGCGGGGACCGGAGTGCGGGTCTTCAGGTCGGCGACGCCGCTGGTGGCGGTCACGTTCCGGCCGCCGGCGTCCACTACGCGGGCCTGCACTCCGGAGACGCCGAGCGCGGTGATCGCGTCGGCGTCGCGCTTGAGCTGCCGCTCCTGCTGGAGCGGGGTCCGGTCGCCCGCCTGCTGCGCGGCGCTCGTCCCGGACGCGCAGCCGGTCGCGAGCGTTCCGGCCATGAGGGCGGCGACGGCCAGGTTCAGCCGGACGGTCACGGCGCGCCGCCGCGACGGGTGGAGAAGCGATCTCGTCATGGGCGCCGACGCTAGGTCGGGCGGGGCGAACCGAACGATACGGTCCGCTACCAGGAAAAAGGGGTAGTGGGCTGTAGTGCCGGACGCGGACGCCATCGCCCACACTTGGGCGGATGAAGCACCGACTCGCCGGACGGCTCACCGCGACAGGGCGCGGCCTGGCCTACCTGCTGACCAGCCTGTTCACCGGGACGATCGCCCTGGTCGGGCTGCCCGTCGTCGTCCCTCCGGCGACGGCTCGCGCGCTGGCGTCCGGGCGTCGCCGCAGCGCGAACCGGCTGCTGCGCGCGCCGCGTTCCGGTCCTGTCGGCGTCGGCGCGCGGCGCGTCCTCGGGTGGCTCGTCACCTACATCGTGACGAGCCTGGCGTTCGGGATCGTCACGGTCATGGTCGCGGGAAACGCGCTGGCCACGGCCGTCACGCTGCCTCTGTGGCGGGCGCTGCCGCCGGGCACCCGCGCGGGCGGCTTCGCCCTCGGCGTCCCGCTGTCGGGGTGGGGCACGGTGCTGACGCTCGGAGTCGCGCAGTTCGTCGTTCTCGCGGGCTTGACCTGCTGGATCGTCCCGCCGCTGGCGCGGCTGCACGCGCGGATCTGCGTCGCGCTGCTGTCGCCCTCGACCGCCGAGCGGCTCGCGCGGCGGGTGGAGACGCTCACCGAGACGCGCGCCGGGGCCATGAACGCGCACGGCGCGGAACTGCGCCGGATCGAACGCGACCTGCACGACGGCACCCAGGCCCGGCTCGTCGCGATCGCGATGCGGCTGGGCGCGGCCCGCGAGTCGCTGAGCGAGGACCCGGGGACGGTCGCCAGACTGCTGCGCGAGGCCCACGAGACGACGGAGGAGGCCATGACCGAACTCCGGGAGGTGATCCGGACGATCTACCCGCCGATCCTCGCCGACCGCGGCCTGGCCGGAGCGCTGACCGCGCTCGGCGCGCAGTCGCCGATCGACACGGCCCTCGACGTGGACGACCTCGGCGCGGTCCCCGCCGCGGTCGAGGCCGTGGCGTACTTCACCGTGGCCGAGGCGCTCACCAACGCCGCCAAGCACAGCGGCGCGACCCGGATCACCGTCCGGGTCGGTCGCTCGGGCGACCGGCTGACGGCCGAGGTCACCGACGACGGCGTCGGCGGCGCGGACGAGACGCTCGGCACCGGCATCGCCGGCATCCGGCACCGCGTGCTCGCGCTCGACGGCGCCGTCCGCCTGCACAGCCCGGCCGGCGGCCCGACCACGATCACCGTGAGCCTGCCGTGCGGGTCGTGATCGCCGAGGACAACGTGCTGCTGTCCAGCGGGCTGGAGCTGCTGCTGTCCGCCCGGGGGTTCGAGGTCGCCGCCATCGCCGCGGACGCGCCGGGCTTCGTCGCCGCGGTCGAGGAGCACCGTCCGGACCTCACGATCGTGGACGTCCGGCTGCCGCCGACCTTCCGCGACGAGGGCATCCACGCCGCGCTCCAGGTCCGCCGCCGGCGGCCGGGCCTGCCGGTGCTCGTGCTCTCCCAGTACGTCGAGCGGCAGTACGCGGGCGAGCTGATCTCCGACCGGCGCGGCGGCGTCGGCTACCTCCTCAAGGACCGGGTGAGCCGGGTGAGCGAGTTCGTCGACGCGCTGCGCCGGGTGGCCGAGGGCGGCACCGTGATGGACCCGGACGTGATCGCGCAGCTCCTCACCGGCCGCGCGCGCGACCCGATCGCCGCCCTCACGCCGCGCGAACGCCAGGTGCTGGCCCTGATGGCCGAGGGCAAGGACAACGCCGAGATCGCCCAGCGGCTCGTCATCACCGAGAACGCCGTCCACAAGCACATCGGCAACATCTTCGCCAAGCTCGGCCTGTCGCCGGACGACAGCGGCCACCGGCGCGTCCTCGCGGTCCTGACCTACCTCAGCCGCTAGCGCTCCGGCCGGCGGGCGGTCGCTTACTTTCGGCAGTGATGGGGCGGCGGGGACGGCTTGTAGCGTGGCCGCGTGTTGCGGACTGTCAGAGATGTACTGATCTGGGTGGTTCTGGCCGTGCCGGTGGTCGTCGGCGGCCTGGTCCCCTTCAAGGGGACGGACTGGCGCTGGTGGGTGGCGCTCGCCGGGGTCGGGATCATCGGGGCCGCGGTGTTCGGACGGATGCGTCCCCGGCTCGCGCTGCTGCTGATGCTGGCGCTCACCGTCGTCCAGGGGAACTTCGCGTTCGCGGTGCCGGTGATGGCCTACCTGACCGGACGGCGCGGCGATCAGGTCCGGTCCGTGGTCTGGCTGTTCGCGGCGGTCTGCGTGGGCGGGACGGCGCTGAACCTCCTGCGCGGGATCGACGTGACCCGCTGGTTCCCGCTGACGATCTGGCTCGTCCTGCTCGGGGTGCTGCCCTGGCTGGCGGGACGGTACCGCAAGCAGTACGGGGAGCTCGTCCGCGCGGGCTGGGACCGGGTCGAGCAGCTCGAACGCGAGCAGCGGATCGTCGCCGAGCGGGAGCGGCTGCGCGAGCGCGCCCGGATCGCGCAGGACATGCACGACTCGCTCGGGCACGAGCTGGCGCTGATCGCCGTCCGGGCCGGGGCGCTCCAGGTCGCGGCCGACCTGCCGGAACGGCACCGCAAGGAGGTCGCCGAACTGCGCGCCGGAGCGGCGGACGCGACCGACCGGCTGCACCGCATCATCGGTCTGCTGCGCAACGAGCCGGACGGGTCGCTCGCCGAACTGGTGCAGCGTGCGGCCGCGTCCGGGATGGACGTCCGGCTGGTCGAGGACGGGGTTCCGGTCGATGAGCGGGCGGCGTACCGGGTCGTCCGGGAAGGGCTGACCAACGCGGCCAAGCACGCGCCGGGGGCGAAGGTGCTGGTGCGCGTGGACGCGTCGTCGGTGTCCGTGACCAACGGCCCGCCGAGCGAGAAGCCGCTGCTCAGCGGAGGCGGGCGCGGGCTCGCGGGGCTCGCCGAGCGGGTGCACGAGCTGCGCTCCGGGGAGACGCCGGACGGCGGGTTCGAGGTGAAGGCCGTCCTGGCGCGTCCGCGCGAGGAGCCGCCGGACGAGCTGGCGCGGCGCAGGCAGCAGGTCCGGCGCGGGCTGCTGATCACGGTCGCGGTCCCGGCCGGGCTGCTCGCGGCGCTGTCGGCGGTGATGGCCGGCTACTACGCCTACGCGAGCCTCAACTCGGTGCTGGAACCGGCCGACTACGCCGCGCTGGACGTCGGGCAGCCGCAGCGCGAGGTCGAACGCGTCCTGCCCCGGATGGACCTGATCGGCGCCGACGCCGACCGGGTGCGCTCGTTCCCGCCCGCTCCCGCCGGAGCCCGCTGCCGCTATTTCCGGTCGGACGGGAACCCGCTGGGCCTCGGGGAGGTTTACCGGCTGTGCTTCCTGAACGAACGGCTGGCGGCCAAGGACGCGAGGACGGCGGGATGATCAGAGTGCTGCTCGCCGACGACGAGGCGATGATCCGGGCGGGGGTGCGGGCGATCCTGTCCGCCGATCCGGGCGTCGAGGTGGTCGCCGAGGCCGCGGACGGGCGGGCCGCGGTGGAGCTGGCCCTCGCCCACCGGCCCGACGTCGCGCTCCTGGACATCCGGATGCCCCGGCTGGACGGACTGTCCGCGGCGGCCGAGCTGAGGCGCGCCGTCCCGGCCGTCGCCGTCGTCATGCTGACCACGTTCGGCGAGGACGAGTACATCGAGCGGGCGCTGGCGGACGGCGCCGCCGGGTTCCTGCTGAAATCCGGGGACCCGCACGAGCTGATCGCGGGCGTCCGGGCCGTGGCGGACGGCGCGGCGTACCTGTCGCCGCGGGTCGCGCAGCGGCTGATCAGCGAGTTCGGCGGCGGACGGCTGACCCGGCGCGCGGCGGCCCGGCGGCGCATCGCGGTGCTGTCACCGCGCGAGACCGAGGTGCTCGCGCTGGTCGGAGCCGGAATGTCCAACGCGGAGATCGCCGCCCGGCTGCACGTCGTCGAGGGGACCGTGAAGGCCTACGTGAGCGCCGTGCTCGCCCGGCTGGACGTCCGGAACCGCGTCCAGGCCGCGATCATCGCCTACGAGGCGGGGATGGTGCACGAACCCGGCGACCCGCCGTAGCAGCGGATCGCCGGGTCGGCCAACGCGCGTCAGGCGGACGCGGGTCAGGCGTTCGCGGTCGGTCAGGCGTCGCGGCGCGTCAGGCGGACGCGGGTCAGGCGTCGCGGCGGGTCAGGATGTACCGGGCGGCGAGCAGGGCCGCCGCCGTCCACGCGACCAGGACGAGCAGCCCGACCGAGCCCGGGTACGGGGCGTCCTCGGCGATGCCCATGAACGTCCGTCCGGCGCTGCTGGGCAGCGACTGCGCCAGCGGGCGCGTCACCACCGGGCCGGTGAGCAGCATCGGCGCCGCGAGCAGGCCGAGGAACGCCGTGGTCAGCGCGCCCGCCGTGCTGCGCAGCAGGGTCGCGAGGCCGAGCGTGAAGACGCAGATCAGCACCAGGTACACGGTGAGGGACAGGACGTCGGACGACGCGTCCGCCCAGTTGAAGCGGCCCCAGTCGCCCAGCGCCACGCCGGCGGCGAGCGTGCCGAGCGCGCCGAGCAGCAGGCCCAGCGGGACGACCACGGCCGTGATGACGAGCGCCTTGGCGGCCAGGACGCGTCCGCGCGGCGGCACCCAGGTGAGCGTCGGGCGGATCGTCCCGGACGCGTACTCCCCCGTCATCGCCAGGATCGCCAGGGCGATCGGGACGAACTGCACCAGGTCGACCGCGCCGAGCGCCGTGCCGCTGACGGACACGACGCCCTGGTCGTCCGATGTCAGGGTGTTGGTGTTGTTGTCCACGACCGACCGGCCGAGGGTGAACGTCATGATCCCGGTCAGGCCGACCGACACGGCGAGCGCCCACCACGTCGAGCGCAGCGACCAGAGCTTCGTCCACTCCGCCGCGCAGGCGTTCCGCAGGCTCGCGCCGGCTCCGGCCGTGGTCCCGTCCCGCCGCGCGTCCGCGGTCACGGCGCTCATGCCCGCGCCTCCGCCACGCCGAACTCCACGCTCGCGCCGGTCAGTTCCATGTACGCCTCCTCCAGCGAGCGTTTCCGTACGCTCAGTTCGAACAGCGGTATCCCGGCCTCGTGCGCGAGCAGCCCGATCCTCTCGGCGGACACCCCCGGCGCCCCGGCTCCCGCCCTCGTTCCGTCGGACACGGTCAGCTCGCCGTCCGGCCCGGCGGTCACCGCGAAGCCCGCGGCGGTCAGGCGGGCGGCAAGCTCCCCCGAGCGCGGGCTGCGCACCAGGACCCGCGTTCCGGACGCGACGACCTCCCCGATCGGCGCGTCCGCCAGGAGCCGCCCGCGCCCGATCACCACGAGCCGGTCCGCCGTCAGCTGCATCTCGCTCATCAGGTGGCTGGACACGAAGACGGTCCGTCCCTCGGCGGCGAGCGACCGCATGAGCCGCCGCATCCACAGCACGCCGTCCGGGTCGAGGCCGTTCACCGGCTCGTCGAACATCAGCACCGCCGGATCGCCGAGCAGCGCGCCGGCGATGCCGAGCCGCTGCCCCATGCCCAGCGAGAGCGTCCCCGCGCGCCGGCGGGCGACCGCCTCCAGGCCGACGAGCTCCAGCACCTCGTCCACGCGCCGTCCGGGGATGCCGTTGCTGCGCGCCGCCGCCAGCAGGTGCGCCCGGACGGACCGTCCCGGATGGACGGCCTTGGCGTCCAGCAGCGCGCCCACCTCGCGGAGCGGATGCCGCAGCTCCGCGTAGGGACGGCCGTTCACCAGCGCCGTGCCCGCGGTCGGCCGGTCGAGCCCGAGGACCATCCGCATGGTCGTCGACTTCCCCGCGCCGTTCGGGCCGAGGAAGCCGGTCACGCGTCCGGACGCGATGTCGAGCGTCAGGCCGTCCACGGCCGTCCGCTCGCCGAACCGCTTGGTCAGACCGTTCATCGTGATCATGCGGTCCACGCTAGGAAGCGGCCCCGCCCCCGCGAAGCGGACGAACGGCACCTCCGGCACCCCACTTTCGTCAGCAGGACGCGGAGAGGCCGTCACTCCCCCGGACGACCCGGGGAAGTGACGGCCCGAGGAAGTGACGGCCTGAGGGAGTGACGGCCCGAGGCCGGGGATCAGCCGTTGGCAGCGCGGGCCGCGGCGCCGACGCCGTTCTTGAAGCCGGGCAGGTAGCCGCTGGACTGGCCGAGCGCGGTCGGGTGGTAGGAGTTGCCGATCGGGATCGTGACCGAGTTGAGCCAGTTGTCGCCCGAGCAGAGCTCGTGGGTGTTGAAGATGGGCCTGACGTCGGAGAACGTGAAGGACGCGCGGGACGCCGCGCTGGCGATCGTGCTGTCCAGCGTGTCGGCGGCGGAGTTGAGGGCGGTCCGCTTGGTGGTGCTCAGCCCGATGCAGATGCCGCCGTTCATGTAGTAAAGGTGCGGGTATCCGAGCACCACGAATCGGGCGGACGGGGCCTTGGCGCGCATCGCCGAGTAAAGCGCGTCGAGTTTGCCGGGCAAGGTGTTCTGCGCGTAGGTCTTCGCGTTATTGACCGCCGTCAGGCAGGCCGAGTCGGAGTTCAGCACGCAGGTCTGCATGACGCTGGAGAATCCCGCGTCGTTCCCGCCGACGGTGATGCTGGCGAGGGTGGTCGTGGAGTTCAGCGCGCCGAGCTGGCCGCTGGTCACGCTGTCGGTCGTGGCGCCGGAGCAGGCCACGAAGCTGAACGACGCCGGGGCGTTCGCGTTGGCCCAGAGCTGCGGGTACGCCCTGGTGCTGCGCGAGCAGGACCCGCTGGACGAGTCGTAGGACCCGGCGCCGACCCCGGCCGAGTAGGAGTCGCCGAGCGCGACGTAGCGCTGGCCCGCGGCGGACGCGGCGCCGGCGGGGACGAGGGTTCCGGCGAGAACGGCGGCGGACGCGGCGGAGAACGCGAGCAGGCGGGGGACGCGCATGGGCACTCCTGGGAAAAGGGCTGGGCGAGATCACCTCTCTTATACATCGCAAATGAATTGCAGTCCCGGTCAAAAAGCGCGCGCTTTTTAGCGAGTTTCGCCATTGACGGCGACGGATTTTGAACGTTCCAGCGACGCGCGGGTGAACGGCGCCCGGCGCGGTCGCGGTGCGGCGCGGGGCGACCACCGGGAGTGCTGGTGCGCATGTCGGTGAACGGGCCGTGAATTGGGCCTTGTTAGGACATGTCGCATGTGACATTTTACAGCCGTCACCGCAGACCGGCCGGTCTCGTCCACTCTCCACTCCCCCCGTTCAGAGGAGAAGCTGGCCATGTCCCCACGCCGATGGGCGACCACGCTCCTGGTCACCGTCGCCCTCGCTGCCGGAGGCGCGGGCGCCCCCGCCCTCGCCGCCCCGCGCGACACCGCCCCCGCCAAGCAGCCCACCGCGAACCAGCCCGCCGCCAAGCAGCCCGCCGCACACCAGCCCGTCGCCAACCGGCCCGCCGCACACCAGCCCGCCGCCAAGCCGTCCGCTGCCAAGCCGTCCACCACCGAACCGCCCACCGCCAAGGACCGCGAGATCTCCGGCCCCACCCGCCTCGTCCAGCCCGACGGGGTGAACGTGAAGAAGAGCGCCAAGCTCCGCGCTCCGCTTACGCCGTCCATCGCGAGGGCCCCGAAGAAGCTGCTCAAGGCGCCCGCCGCGGCGGCGTCCTGCGCGGTGTCCGACTTCACCGGCAACACCGGGACGGCGCTGGTCAACGCCGTGAAGCGCGCCTCGGTCGACTGCGTCAACTCGCTGTTCTCGATCACCGGCCAGGACCAGTACGGCGCCTTCCGCGAGGCGCAGATGGTCACGATCGCGAACGCGCTGCGCGCCGACGCCGCGTCCTACAACGGGACGAATGCGACGAGCACCGAGCAGCTCGTCCTGTTCCTCCGCGCCGGCTACTACGTGCAGTACTACAACCCCGGCACGGTCGGCCAGTACACCAAGACGCTGGCAACGGCCACCGAGGGAGCGCTCGACGCCTTCTACGCCAACTCCGCGACGGCCACGGTCAGCGACGCGAACGGCGAGATCCTGGGCGAGGCGGTCGTCCTGATCGACAGCGCCTCGGAGAACGCCCGCTACCTGTACGTCGTGAAGCGCCTGCTCAGCGCCTACAACAGCGCGTATGACGCGAACTGGTACATGCGGAACGCGGTGAACGACGTCTTCACCGTGCTGTTCCGCGGGCAGTGGGTCACCGGCTACCCCGAGGCCGTCCAGGCCGACCCGAGCATCGTGGACGCGGTCTACGCCTTCGCCCGCGACCACAAGAGCCTGCTCGGCACGGACTCGGCGTTCCTCGACGTCAACGCCGGCGGGGAGACCGCCCGGTTCGTCCAGTACGCGGCATTGCAGGGCAAGGTGCGCCCGCTCATCAAGAACCTGCTGGACGGCAGTTCCATCACCGGAACGACCGCCCCGCTGTGGGTCCGCGTCGCGGACGTGACGAACGGCTACGACCAGGCCGACTGCTCCTACTACGGCACCTGCGATCTACCCGACCGGGTCAAGTCGGCGGTGCTGACGAAGAACTACACGTGCAGCCCGAACGTCCTGCACATCGTCGCCCAGGCCGTCACCTCGGACGAGGCGAACGCGGCCTGCGCGAGCATGCTCAACCAGAACGCCTACTTCCACAACCTCGTGAAGGACAACGGGACCCCGGTAGCGAACGACTACAACTCCAACATGGAAGTGGTCGTCTTCGCCTCACCGCAGGACTACCAGACCTACGCGGGCGTCATCTTCGGAATCGACACCGATAACGGCGGCATGTACCTCGAAGGCGACCCGTCCTCGAAGGCGAACCAGCCGAGGTTCATCGCCTACCAGCGTCCCGACGACAACGGCTTCGCGGCCCGCATCTGGAACCTCAACCACGAGTACACGCACTACCTCGACGGACGCTACGACCAGTACGGCGACTTCACCGCCTCCACGGTAAAGCCCGACATCTGGTGGGTGGAAGGCGTCGCGGAATACGTCTCCTACTCCTACCGCAACCTCACCTACACCGACGCGCTGAACGAGGCACCGAAGCACACCTACTCGCTGAGCACCCTCTTCGACACCACCTACGACAACACCAACGTGAACCGCACCTACCACTGGGGCTACCTGGCCGTCCGGTTCATGTTCGAGAAGCACCCGGCCGACGTCACGAAACTGCTCGGCTACTACCGCGCCGGTGATTACAGCGCCGCCTACACCTTCACCAAGTCGCTGAACTACGACGGCGAATTCACCACCTGGCTCGACTCCGTCTCGGGCGGCGGCACCACCCCGACCTACCCGACCTGCGACGGCACCGACACCCGCGTCCTCGGCAAGGACTGCCAGCGCGCGAACATCTCCGCGACGTCCGGGAACTACGCCTACTTCTACGTCTACGTCCCCGCCGGAACCACCAGCATGACCATCACCACGTCCGGCGGCACCGGCAACGCCGACCTCTACTTCAACCCGTCCGCGTGGGCCACCACCACCGCCTACGCCGCCAAGTCGACCCAGCCCGGCAACACCGAAACCCTGACCGTCACCAACCTCCGCCCTGGCACCTACAACTACATCAGCCTCTACGCCACCACCTCCTTCACCGGCGCCACAATCTCCACCCACTTCTAGAACCAAAAGGCCGATGCCCCCGCAGCACGACTGCGGGGGCATCGCCCATCCCACATCACAAAACCGCCGCGCGGATACCGGGCGGCGGGCGGGGGGCGAGCACGGGAGCGCGTGTCCGGGACTACGGGAGCGGGACTGCGAGAGCGCGTGTCCGGGGCGGGGCCGCCGGGCGGGGGCGGCGGCCCCGGGGGTCACGGGTGGGGTGGCGGGCCGAGGAGGCCTACGCGGGCGGCCATGAGGCCGGCCTGGAAGCGGCTGGCGGCGTTGAGCTCGGCCATGATCGACGCGACGTGGCGGCGGCAGGTGCGGACGGACATGCCGAGGCGGCGGGCGATCGTCTCGTCCTTGTCGCCGTTGGCGAGCATGAACAGGATCGCGGTGCGCAGTTCCTCGGGTTCGCCGTCGCCGGGGCAGCGCCAGCCGTGGTCCCAGGTGTAGGCGAGGGTCCACAGGAGCTGGTCCACCACGGGCGCGGCGGTGATCTCGACGGGCTCGGAGCCGGGCGGGCCGACGGTGAGCAGGGCGTGGGAGCGGTCGAGGACGGCGACCGGGGCGGGCAGCCGGTCGACGGTGCGGATCTCTCCCCCGGCCTCGCTGAACATGCGGGCGTAGCCGAGGAAGGCGGGATCGGTGCGGACGGAGTGCGGATAGAGGAGGCGGACGCGGACGCCGCGGTCCAGCAGCGCCAGGTCGCGGCGCGCGGAGTCGCCGCCGGGAGGCCCGGTCGGACGGGCCGCGAACATCTCGACACGGCAGTCGTTCGGGACGCCGGAGCCGGACGTCCCGGCCTTGGCGCCGGTGGGCGCCTCGGCCACGTCGTGCGGTGGGGTTGCCATGCCCTCCATAAGACACAATTTCCGTCCGCCATGGCTGCGGACGCTCATTTCACTATGCATTGTCCTCTGCCGCGACCGGGGCGTCACCGCCCGTACGGATAACACTGGGAGTATCGATTTCTGAATGGTCCAGTGAAGGTTCGTGCTCGATCGGGCGGGGCATTGTTGATTTTTCGACCATGCCGGTGCGGGCGGCGAGCGCGGCGGCGAGGCCGATCGCGCCGCACCAGAGCCAGACGGGACGTCCGGCCGCGTGCCACAGTTCGACGCCGAGTACGGGTCCGAGCGCCGAGCCGAGGCCGAACATGGCGTGCGCGGAGCCGAGGTAGCGGCCGCGCAGGCCGTCCGGGGCGGCCTTGGCCGGGTAGGCGAACATGGTGGGGCCGCCGACGATCTCGCCCAGCGACCACACGACCGTGGCCAGGACGAGCGCGGCGACGCCGAGCGGCACCCAGTACAGGGCGAGGCCGCCGGCGAGCAGCAGGAGCCCGGCGACGCCGACGGCGCGCGCGGGCGAGTTCTGGGTCTTCTTGGTGAGCGGCAGCTCGCACGCGATGACGATGAAGCCGTTCAGCGCGACGAGCGAGCCGTACACCACGGTCGGGTGCCCGGCGGCTCTGACCGCGAGCGGCAGGACCGCGAGGTACTGCACGTAGATCAGCGAGTTCAGCAGGAAGGCGAGCAGGAACAGCAGGTAGCGGCCGTCGCGGAGCACGGCCACGTAGCCGCCCGGCGCCGGCTCCTCAGCCGCCTCGTCCCCCGCCGTGGCAGCGGACGAGCGTCCACCGGGCAGCGTCAGGTACGCGATCACCGCGTAGGCCAGCGCCGCGATCGCCTCGCCCCAGAACAGCAGCGAGTAGGACGCGGCCAGCAGCAGCGTGCCGAACAGCGGGGCCACGGTCGCGCCGACGTTCTGCGCGAGCCGCAGCATCGCGAAGACCATGACCTGCCGCTCGTCCGGGACCATCTCGGCGAGCAGGTTCGCCGACGCCGGCCGGTACACCTGGGCGACCGCGCCGAGCAGCGCGAGCGCGACGAGGATCGCCCAGAACTGCGGCGCGTACAGGACGGCGAGGGTCAGCACGGCCGATCCCGCCATCGACACGACGATCGTCCGGCGGCTGCCGATCCGGTCGGTCAGGCCGCCGCCGACCAGCAGCCCGAGCACCGTCCCGGCGCCGTACACGCCGAGGCCGATCCCGGCCTCGGTGGCGGAGAACCCCCGGTGCGTCAGGTACAGGACGAGGAAGACCTGCACGAACGTGCCGAGCCGGTTGACGAGCAGGCCGACGATGACGGCCCGCACCGGGACGGGCGCCTCCCGCCAGGTCTGCCAGACGCCCGCCGAGCGCGCGTCCCCGGAGCTCACCCCGCGCTCCCGGCGGGCTCGGCGGGCTCGGCGGGCTCGGCGGGCTCGGCGGGCTCGGCGGGCTCGGCGGGCTCGGCGGGCTCGGCGGGCTTGGCGGGCTTGGCGGGCTCGGCGGTGCGGCGCCAGGTGGCCATCGGGGTGGGCTCGGACGGTGCGCCCGACATCGCCGGCCCCGCCGGGACGGACGCCGTGCCGGGCGGGGCCGGCTCCAGCGTGATCGCCTTGGCGGCGGCGTCCAGGGCGGCGCGGCACTCGTCCTCGCTGTCGCCGATCACCAGGGCGGCGGCGTAGCGTGCCCACATGTAGCCGTCCTCGGCGCGCTCGACCAGCTCGCCGGGCTGCGCGATGGGGACGATCTTGTCGGTGGCGGGGTGCAGCAGCGACTCGTCCACCCGGAGCGCGCCGAAGACCGTGGCGACCTCGGGGTAGTAGAACTCGACCGCCGCGACGCCGGTCCGCGTCGGCTCCAGCGAGGGCGTCCGGCCGACGGCGACCGCGGCGGCGGCCAGGCCCGCGTCCACACCGGTGATGCGTCCGCCCAGGTAGGGGATGAAGTCGCCGCCGAGCCGCCCGTTCAGCTCCACGACCCGCGGGCCGCTGTCGGTCAGGAAGATCTCGGTGTGCGTCATGCCGGTGTGGAAGCCGAGCGCGGCGTGCGTGTCCTCCAGCACCCTGATCAGCGCGGGGTCCCGCAGCAGCGGGTCGTCGGCGAGCAGCAGGTGCCCGACCTCCTCGCAGAACGGCTCGTAGCCCTTCCGCTTGTGCGCCAGGTACAGCGGGACGACCTTCCCGTCGAACACCGCCGAGTCGATGCTGATCTCCTCGCCGCGCAGGCACTCCTCGACCAGGACGCCGTACTCGTACTCCTCGACCTCCGGCAGCGTGGTGCCGCGCACCCGCTCGTAGGCGTCCGGCAGCAGCTCGGGCGACTCGACGACGATCACCGCGACGCTCGCGGCGAGCGCGCGGGGCTTCACCACGACCGGGTAGCCGATCCGGTCGGCCTCGCGCACGGCCTCCTCCAGCGACGCGACCGCGACCGACTCCGGCTGCGGGACGCCGGCGGCGGCGAGCGCCGTGCGGGACAGGTGCTTGTCGCGGCAGCGCTCGACCACCTCGGGGGACACTCCGGGCAGCCCGAGGGCCTCGGCGACGCAGGCGGTCGGCCAGATCCGCGCCTCGTCCCAGCACAGGACGCCGTCGAACGGGTCGGTGTCGTGCACCGCGCGGGCGGCGGCGATCGCGAGGTCGGGTTCCAGCGTGTTCACCACGGTCGCGCCGTCCACGTAGCCCAGCTCCCAGGACGGCTCGGACTTGGCGAACAGGTGGATCCGGTACTCCCGCGCGATCGACTCGACGAGGTACTCGCGCCACGCCTGCATGCCGGTGGCGATCAGTGCCAGGTGCGGACGGACATCCATGCCAGGGTCCCCTTCGACTCGGTCATAGGGTTCGCGCGCCGGGCCTCGCCGGGCACTGCGCCGCATGGTCCCCCGGCCGTCACAAGATCGTCAATATTCCCTTTCCGTAGCGGTTCGCGATGCCCGGATCACGGAAAGCGAATGGCGGCAGTTCAGGTCGGGCGACAAACGCCGAAGGCCCGCCGCGGCGGGGTCCCTGTCATCTTCCTGCCACCGGGAAAGCGTCTTATCCGGGTCACAATCCCTCCGTGGCGGCCGCCTCGATTCGGACGACGATTGACGGGAGATCGCGTGCAGAAGTTGCAATATTCCTCCGCGGAGTTGACCGAGGAATACGGAATCCGCATCGGCCGCTGGAGCCAGTACGCGGCCGACCGCGAGCTGCCGTTCGACGCGATGTGGTGCGTGATCCCGCCCGGCGGGTCGAGCGAGCGCGACCAGCATCCGGAGGTCGAGCTGTCGGTGGTGGCGTCCGGCCACGCCGACTACGAGTCGCCGGAGAGCGGCGAGCGGACCGAGGCGGCGCAGGGCGCGGCGGTCCTGCTGCCCAGCCGCGAGCCGCACGTCATCCACAACCGCTCCGACAGCGAGCCGCTGGTGCTGCTGAGCATCTACTGGATGCCGGAGGAGGAGATGGCGGAATGACGGTCGTCATCACCACGCCCCCGCCGACGCCGAACGGCCCGCTGCACGTCGGGCACCTCAGCGGGCCCTACGTCGCGGGCGACATCGCGGCGCGGGCCCTGCGCGCCGCCGGCGCCGACGTGCTGGCCATGACCGGCCTCGACAGCAACCAGAACTACGTCCTGGCGAAGGCCGAGGCGCTGGGCCGTCCGGTGGACGAGACCGTGCGCGACTACTCCGACCAGATCCGGACGGCCTTCGCCAAGGCCCGCATCGAGTACGACGTCCTGCTCGATCCGACCGAGGACGCCGACTACCGCGACGGCGTCCGGCGGCTCGTCGGCGAGCTGTTCGACGGCGGCGGCGTCGGTGCCGCTGCCGGTGAGGAGACCGTCCTGCATCGCTGCCCGTCCTGCGGGCGGACGATGCACCACGCGTACGTCGCGGGCCTCTGCGGGACGTGCGGGGCGGGCGCCGCCGGCGGCGCGTGCGAGGCGTGCATGGCCTACAACACCGCCGCGACGCTCCGCGAAGCCCGCTCGACCTGCTGCGACGCGATCCCGGAGGAGTACACGGCGCGGGTGCCCGTGCTGCGCCTGGAGGATCACCGCGACCAGCTCACCCGCGTCTGGGCGGAGGCCGAACTGCACCCGCGCGTGGTCGATCTCGTCCGGCGGCTCCTCGCGGACGGCCTGCCCGCCGTCCCCGTCGCCTACCCGACCGACTGGGGCATCGAGCTGGACGGCCCCCACCGCGACCTGCGCCTCGACGTCTGGGTCGAGATGGCGTTCGGCTACCTGTACGTGATCGCGCGCGCTCTCGACCCGTCCGTGCGCACGCTCGCCGACTGCGTCGCCGCCTGGAACGGCGTGGACGAGCTGTGGCACTTCCTCGGCGTCGATAACGCGTTCTACTACAGCGTGCTCATCCCCGCCGTGTTCGCGGCGGCGGGCGTGAAGCCGGGCGTGCTGCGCGGCCTGGTCGTGAACGAGTTCTACCGGCTGGACGGCCTCAAGTTCTCGACCAGCCGGAACCACGCCGTCTGGGCGCTGGACTTCCTGGACGAGCAGGACCCCGGCGACATCCGCCTCTTCCTCGCCCAGGACCGTCCCGACCGGTACGAGAGCGACTTCACGCGCGACGCGTTCAAGACGGGCCGCCCGTCCGCCGACGCCGACCTCGAACGCGCCCGGCACGCGCTCACCCCGTCCGGCTTCGACCCGTCCCTCGCCGCGCGCCTGCTCCTCCCCCACCGCGACGACCCGCGAGCAAGCGCCCTCCTGTCCCTCATCACCGCCACCCCGCCCAGCGCAGGAAGCGCCGCACCCGCCGAAAACCCGACGTCCGCCGAAAGCTCGGCACCCACCGAAAGTGCGGCATCCGCCGAGGGCTCGGCACCCACCGAAAGTGCGGCTTCGGCCGCCGATGCGGTGCTCGCCGGGGACGGCTCATGAGGATCTGCGTGGTCGGCGCCGGGCTCGCCGGGGCGCTGCTCGCGTGGCGGGTGCGGCTCGCCGACCGGACGGCCGAGGTCGAGCTGGCCGGACCGCCCGAGCCCGCCGACGCGACCGCCGCGTCCGGGGGCATCGTGCGCGGTTTCGAGCCCGACGCCGCGCTGCGCCGCGAGGCGACCGCCTCGCTCGCCGAGCTGCACGGCAGCCGCCTGCTGCGCGGCTGGGCCGGGTACCGGGAGACCGGGTCGGTGTACATCCAGGCCGGTCCGCCGCCCGCGCCGTCCGACCTGGCGGAGATGTGCGCCGCGCTGCCCGGCTCGGCCGTCCTCGCCGACGCCCCGGGCTTCCCGGACCGTCCGCCGGCGGTGGTCGAGCGACGCGCCGGGCACATCTCGCCGGGCGCGCTCCGCCGCGAGATCGTCGCGGACCTCCTGCGGATCGGCGGACGCCGCACGACCGCGCCGGTCACCGGCCTCACCGAGGAACCGGACGGCTCGCTCACCCTCCACCACGGCGCGGCGAGCGCGCCGTTCGACCTGGTCGTCCTCGCCGCCGGGCCGTGGACGCCGGGCCTGCTCACCCGCCTCGGCCTCGCGCGCGACGGGCTGCGCACCAAGCGCGTCCAGTACACCGTGCACGAGGCCGAGCACGGGCCCGGCGCCGCCTTCGTGGACGAGACGACCAGCCTCTACGGACGCCCGTACGGCGACCACCTGCTGCTCGGCGTCCCCAGCGACCGCTACGACGTCGACCCCGACGACCGGCGGCCCGAACCGGCGCTCGCGCACGCCGCGTCCGCGCTCGCGCGCGTCACCTTCCCGGCGCTGCGGCTCGGACCGGCCGTCCGGACCGTCGTCGCCGCCGACTGCTACCACCCCGATCCCGGCCTGCGGCTGCGGCCGGTCTCCGGCGCGTCCGCCCGGCTGTCGACCTTCACCGGCGGCAGCGGCGGCGCGGCGAAGACCGCCCTGGCCGCGTCCCGGACCGCCGCCGAAGAGCTTCTGCGGCTCCGCACCCCCGCATGACCCTCTGGGAGGCACCGTCCATGTCCGCACTCGAAGTCCCGCACCACCACACCGTCGGCGTCGGCGCCGGTCCGGCGAACCTGAGCCTGGCCGCGCTGTTCGAGGCCGTCGCGCCGCACCGGCTCGTCCTGCTGGAGCGCCGCCCGGTCTCGACGTGGCACCCGCAGCTGCTGCTGTCCAACGTCCGGATGCAGACGTCCTGGCTGAAGGACCTGGTGTCGCTCGTCGACCCCACGCACCGGCTGTCGTTCGTCAACTACATCGTCTCGACCGGACGGATCTACGCGCTGATCAACGCGCAGTTCAACGTCATCCCGCGCCGCGAGTACCAGCGCTACCTCGCGTGGGCGAGCGAGCAGATCGAGGGCATCCAGTACGGCGTCTCGGTGGACGAGATCTCCTACACCGAAGGAGTCGGCTTCTCCTACACCAGCGACGGGCGGACGATCGCGCGCTCGGACCACCTCGTCCTCGGGCTGGGCAGCGTCCCTTACGTCCCGCCGGGCCTGTCCGGAATCCAGGGGGACGACGCGTTCGTGCCCGAGGAGCTGACCGGACGCCTCCCGGCCATGGACCGCGAGGCGCCCGTCGCGGTCGTCGGCGGCGGCCAGACCGGCGCCGAGTGCGTCATGGAGCTGCTCGGCCACGGCTTCACGAACATCACCTGGCTCGGCCGCCGGCCCTGGTTCCAGCCGATGGACGACTCGCCGCCCGCCAACGACTTCTACCGTCCGGCGTACGTCGAGTTCCTCCAGCAGGTCACGCGGGAGACGCGGCGGCGGCTCATCGAGGGCCAGACGCTCACCGGCGACGCGATCACCCCCGGCGTCCTCCAGGCGATCTACCAGGCCAACTACGACGGGATGCTGCGGCTCGACCGCTACCCGCTGACCATGCGGCCGGGCCGGGACGTCACCTCGGCGTCCCGCGACGGCGACCGCTTCGTCCTGGAGGCCACCTCGCCGACCGGGCACGAGCAGATCCCCGCCCGGTACGTCGTGCTCGCCACCGGGCGCACCTTCACCCAGCCGCCGCTCGCGCCGACGCTGACCGAGCTGATCGACCACGACGACGCCGGCGAGATGATCGTCGACTCGGACTACTCGCTGCGCTGGAAGGGCGCCGACCGCAACAAGATCTTCGTGCAGAACCGGGCCCGCTTCACCCACGGCGTCGCCGACGCCAACCTCACCCTGCTCCCGGTCCGGGCCGCGACGATCATCAACTCGCTGTTCGAGCGGGAGGTCTATACGGTCCGCGACGCCGAGCCGAGCGTCGTGTGGGGGTGACCCGGATGCCGATCGACTACGAGGGACGGGTGTTCCGCTCGTCCGCCGCCGAGACCGCGTCCGGAGGGGACGTCCCGGTCGGCCGCTACCACCAGGACGGCGACACCGTCTGGGCCGACTTCGACGGCGGCCGCGTCGTGCGCGGCTACCTGGTCGGCCGCCGCACCCCCGACGACAGCCTGGACCTCGCCTACTGCCAGGTCCTCGCCGACGCCACGGTGGTCAGCGGCCGGGTCCGCTCGACCCCCGAACTCCTCCCGGACGGCCGCGTCCGCCTCCGCGAGGAGTGGGAGCGCTACGGCCCCCACGCCTCCCAAGGCGTCTCGGTCATCGAGGAGATCCCGACCTAGCGCCCGCCCCGATCGAGCCCCGATCGTTCCTCGGCACGGTCGGTGGCGGATGCGGGATGCGGACACGCCGGCGCCGCCAGTCCGTCTGGCGGCGCCGGTCGTCGTCCCCCCGTCCGGAAGGGCCCCGAGCGGTACCGGCCATCGGTAGATCGTCCATCGGGGGACGGTTTTCGGCTGGGTCTGTTTGACGCGGGCGGGTGGTTCGCGGTTCGTCCGTGTGTGGCCGAACCGGTACACCGCGTTCGCGCGGGGGTGGACGGGCGGGCGCCGATACCGGACAGTGACCCTAAAGGGGACTCAAAGCGTCGAGCGGGGGCGAGGCGTGATGATGAGGGCCGTCTTCGCGGCGTGTTCGAGCCTGGCGTGCGCGGTCGCGCCGCTGAGCGGATGCGCGCACGGGTCCGTGACGGGGGGACCCGTGGGAATGGTGACGGTGAAGTCCCACCGCCAGTGCAAACCGGGTTCCGCGGTCGGTAGCTGGCACGGCCGGCCCGAGATCGAGGGGACGGGCCGGAACGCGACCCTCTGGGCGCTCACCGACCAGATGCCCCTGCGGGCCGGACGCGACGTCCGCTTCACGATCCGCATGACGGGCCAGGGAGGTCTCTGGGTCCGCGCGAAGGATCCGGGAGGATCGCCGCTCGCGCCGGTGTCCGGCCCGACACCGGGGAACGTCGCCTACACGCGTCCCGGCGACGGCTGGACGGTCGTCTACCGCTTCCCCTTCGCGGGCTGCTGGCACATCAAGTTCCACCGCTCCCTGTCGGCCGCCAGCCTCTGGCTCAGCGTCCGCTGACCGACCATCGGCCCAGCGGACCGCCCGGTCGCGGAGTCGGCGGCCGGGCGGGTGTCGTCGCTGGTCAGCCGGGGGCTCGTCAGGGGCGGAGTGCCGTCACGAAGTCCTTGAGCGCGGCCATGGCGTGGCGGTGCGCCTGCGGGCCGAGGGAGATGCGGCCGACGCCCAGTTCGGCCAGGCGGGAGATCTCCATGCCCGGAAGGCGCAGGACGTTGATCGGACCCGGCAGCTCCTTGGCGAGGGTCGCGATCACCGACTCGTCGCGGACCAGGATCGGGTAGATCGAGTCGGCTCCGGCCTCCAGGTAGCGGCGGCCCCGGTCGAGGGCGGCGTCGAGGGCGGCGTCGAGGTCGGCGGCGGTCGGCCCGTCCTTGCCGATGAAGACGTCGACGCGCGCGTTGATCACCAGGTCGGTGCCGTTCGCGCGGGCCGCCTCCCGGACGGACGCGAGGAACTCCGCCTGCGCCGACGCGTCCTTCAGGCCGCCCGCGGCGAGGTCGGTGTCCTCCAGGTTGCAGCCGACCGCGCCGATCGCGGCCAGCCGCGCGACCAGGTCGGCGGCGGGCAGGCCGTATCCGGACTCGGCGTCCACGGTGACGGGCAGGTCCCCCGCGGCGCGGACGACCCGTCCGGCGGCGGCGAACATCTCGTCCGCCGGGGCGTTCTGGTCGTCCTCGTAGCCGAGCATGGCGGTGACGGCGGCGCTGGCGGTGGCGAGCGCCGGGTACCCGGCCTCGGCGACGACGCGGGCGCTCGCGGCGTCCCACACGTTGGGCAGGATCAGCGGGTCGCCCGGACGGTGCAGCTCGCGCAGCCGTGCGGCCCGGTCGTTGTGGGCGGTCATCCGACTCCTCAAGATCGATGCTCGACGTCCACCCTAATGACGGACGGGCCGCCCGATCCGTGACATTCCGCAGCCCACGACCGGACGGCCCGTCCCCCGCGGTCAGCCGTGCGCGGTGACCTTGAAGATCTTCACGGGGTGCTTCGGCAGGCCGTCCTCCGGGCCGCTCTGCGGGATGATGCCGCCCGCCGCGATCTCGTCCAGGACGCGCATGCCCTTGGTGACCTTGCCGAGGATCGTGTAGGCGGGCGGGATGTTCGCGTGCGTGTGCACGATGAAGAACTGGCTGCCGTTGGTGTCCGGCCCCCAGTTGCCCATCGCGACCGTCCCGCGCGGGTAGGTCTCCTTGCCGGTCAGCTCGTCCTTGAACTTGTAACCCGGCCCGCCCTTCTCGGCCGCGTAGATGTCGCCGCACTGCAGGACGCCGAGCCGCGCCGAGTTCGTCAGCCGCCAGCACCGGGTGTGGTCGTAGAACCGCTGCCTGGTGAGGCTGACGAAGTTGTGGACGGCGCAGGGCGCGTTCCGGCGGTCCATGCGGATCCGGACCTCGCCGTGGTTGGTGTAGATCCGGACGTCCACCGTGCCGTGCGCGCGGGCCTTCGGCTTCGGCGGGTGGACGGGCTTGGCGGCCGGGTTGTCGGGCGTCGGGGTGAAGACGCAGGTCGCCGTCCGCCCGTGCGACGCGGGCTGCGCGGGCTGCGCGCCTTGCGCGGGCTGCGCGGCGATCGCGGCGGTGGACGGGACGGTGGCGGCCATCGCGGCGACGGCGGCCGTGGCGGTCAGGACGGGGAGCATCCGGCGCGTTCTCATCCCGCCAAACTAGAGATCGCCGCGCCCGGGCGGCTTCGGCAAATCCCCACGAAAGGATCTGTCGGTGGCGTGGGTCACCATGGACCCATGTGCCGCAGCATCAAGACGCTCCGCCCGCCGTACGCCGAGGACGTGACCGAGGACGACGTGCGCGCGGCCGCGCTCCAGTACGTCCGCAAGATCTCCGGCTTCCGCGCCCCGGCCGCCCACAACGCCGAGGCGTTCGACCGCGCCGTCGAGGAGATCACCCGGATCAGCGCCGCCCTGCTCGACTCCCTGGAGGTCCGTGGCGCCAGAACCTGACCCGCGAGCGACGCGCGACGACGAGCAGCGCGCGACGACGAGCAGCGCGCGACGACGAGCGTCCCCGCTTGGCAGGCCAGCCGATGCGAGCCGGCGAGTGCGGGAACGACGAGTGCGGTGACGGGCACGGGCCGGCCGCGTGGGGCTGGCCAGGGCGGGCCGCCGTGGTCACGACGGCCCGCGGGCCGGACGAGCCTTACTCGGCGGCGACGAGCTCGGCGATCTGGACGGCGTTGAGCGCGGCGCCCTTGCGGAGGTTGTCGCCGGAGGCGAACAGCGCGAGGCCGTTCTCGACGGTCTCGTCGCGGCGGATGCGGCCGACGTAGGTCGCGTCCCGTCCGGCCGCCTGGAGCGGGGTCGGCACCTCGGAGAGGACGACGCCGGGCGCGTCCGCGAGCAGCTCGGCGGCGCGCTCCGGGCTGATCGGACGGTCGAACCGCGCGTTGATCTGGAGCGAGTGCCCGGTGAAGACCGGCACGCGCACGCACGTCCCGGAGACCTTCAGGTCCGGGATGCCGAGGATCTTGCGGCTCTCGTTGCGGAGCTTCTGCTCCTCGTCGGTCTCGGCGAGGCCGTCGTCCACGATCGAGCCCGCCATCGGCAGCACGTTGAACGCGATCGGGCGGACGTACACGTTCGGCTCGGGGAACTCGACGGCCGAGCCGGAGTGGGTGAGCGCGTCCGCGCCCTCGACGACCTTCCGCGCCTGCTGGTGCAGCTCGGCGACGCCCGCCAGGCCGCTGCCGGACACCGCCTGGTAGGTGGCCACGACCAGGGCGGACAGCCCGGCCTCGGCGTGCAGCGGGCGCAGCACGGGCATGGCGGCCATCGTGGTGCAGTTCGGGTTCGCGATGATCCCCTTGGGGCGGTTGCGGGCCGCGTCCGGGTTGACCTCGGAGACCACGAGCGGGACGTCCGGGTCCATCCGCCAGCCGGACGAGTTGTCGATCACGACGGCGCCGGCCTCGGCGACCTTCGGCGCGAGCGCGAGCGAGGTGGTCTTCCCGGCGGAGAACAGCACGATGTCCAGGCCGCTGTAGTCGGCGGTCGCGGCGTCCTCGACGGTGATCTCCCCGTCGCCCCACGGGAGCGCGCGCCCGGCCGAGCGGGCCGAGGCGAACAGCCTCAGCTCGTCCACCGGGAAGTTCCGCTCAGCGAGGATCTTCCGCATGACCCCGCCGACCTGTCCGGTGGCGCCGACGATCCCGATTCTCATGCCGCTCCCTACGCTCATGCCTTGACCTGGGACAACAGAGTCTGCCCAGCCCGCGCGCGGACCGTCCAGTCAGTTGTCCTTCAGGACGACTTTAAGCACTGCTACACGGTGTTCGGGCTCACGCGGCGTCCGGAACGGCCGTCCGGAGCCTCAGCGGAAGGCGTCCAGGCCGGTGATCGCCTTACCCAGCGTGAGCAGGTGGACCTCCTGCGTCCCCTCGTAGGTCAGCACCGACTCCAGGTTGTTCATGTGCCTGATCACCGGGTACTCGAGGGTGATCCCGTTCGCGCCGAGGATCGTCCGGGCCTCGCGGGCCACGTCGATCGCGGCGCGGACGTTCGCGAGC
This sequence comes from Actinomadura gamaensis, assembly GCF_042652125.1. NCBI lineage: Bacteria > Bacillati > Actinomycetota > Actinomycetes > Streptosporangiales > Thermomonosporaceae > Actinomadura > Actinomadura gamaensis. The sequence continues at coordinate 76,509 of NZ_JBHSIT010000011.1, forward strand.
TTGCCGAACGAGACCTGCTGCGGTGTGACGCGGCCCTCGTCCTTGGCGCGGCCGATGTGCAGGGCGACCAGCCCTGCCTGCCCCAACGCGACCTCCATCCAGGCCAGTTTCTCCTGCGTGAGCTGGAACGCGCCGATGGGCTTGCCGAACTGCTCGCGCGTGCGCGCGTACTCGACGGCCGCCTCGTAGCAGGCGCGTCCCGCGCCGACCGCGCCCCACAGGATCCCGTAGCGCGCCTCGGACAGGCAGCTCAGCGGCCCCTTCAGCCCGGTCACGCCCGGCAGGACGGCGTCGCCCGGCAGCCGCACGCCGTCCAGCACCAGCTCGGACGTCACGGACGCGCGCAGCGACAGCTTCCGGTGGACGTCGGACGCCGTGAACCCGGGCGTCCCCGCCGGGACGACGAACCCGCGGATCCCCTCGCCCTCGACCTTGGCCCACACGACCGCCACGTCCGCGATCGAGCCGTTGGTGATCCACATCTTCGCGCCGTCCAGCACCCAGCCGGAGCCGTCGCGGCGCGCGCGGGTGCGCATGTCGCCGGGGTCGGACCCGCGGTCGGGCTCGGTGAGGCCGAAGCAGCCGATCGCCTCGCCCGCCGCCATCCGCGGCAGCCACTCGTTCTTCTGCTCCTCCGAGCCGAACTTGTGGATCGCGGCCATCGCCAGCGAGCCCTGCACCGACACGAAGCTGCGCAGCCCCGAGTCGGCCGCCTCCAGCTCCCGGCACGCCACCCCGTAGGCGACGGCGCTCGCCCCGGCGCACCCGTACCCGGTCAGATGCATCCCGAGCAGGCCGAGCTTGCCCAGCTCAGGGGCCAGCTCGCGGGCGGGGAACGTGCCGTCCTCGAACCACTCCGGCAGATGCGGAGCGATCTTCTCGGCGACGAACGCGCGGACGGTGTCCCGCACCATCCGCTCCTCGTCGCCGAGACCGTCGTCCACGCGCAGCACGTCCATGAGGGCATCCCATCGTTCGGGGGCAGGGCGACGCGGCCAGGGTACGACGGCCCTCGTTTCGGGGACGCTCTCAGGGTCGGTTCAGGGCGAATCCCGATACCGCCACCCGCTTCGGAGGGAGAAGATCGAGACATGGACACGCAGAACAGCACCAAGCAGCTCCGCCGCACCCGTGACGGCCGCATGCTCGCCGGAGTCTGCTCCGGCGTCGGCCGCTACCTGGGCGTCGACCCCAACCTCGTCCGCCTGGGCCTCGGCGTCTTCACCCTGTTCGGCGGGGCGGGCATCGCGCTCTACATCATCGCGTGGCTGGTCATGCCGGAGGACGGCGCCGAGACCTCGGTCGCCGAGGACCTCTTCCAGAAGGCGAAGGAGTCCCCGACCGTCCAGGACGCCACCCAGCGCGCCAAGGACGCCGCCCAGGACGCGACCCACAAGGCCAAGGAGACCTTCGCCTCCAAGCCGCGCTCCTGACGCCCCGTCCCCGCCTCCGCGGGCAACGCGCCGGCCGGCGGCTCACACCTCGCCGGCACGCGCCTCGGCACCGGGCGGCTCATCGGCGCGCGGTTCCCCGGCGCGCGGCTCAGCAGCCGCCCGCAGGGCGGCAGCACGCGCGTCGAACGAGCGCACCTCACCAGCGCGCGCCTCGAAGTCACGCGACTCACCAGCGCCGGCCTCGCCGGCGCGCGACTCAACGGCACGCGATTCAAGTGGACGCGACTCACCGGCGCGCGACTCAAGTCGGCCCTGCTCAGCGGCGCGCGGCTCAATGGCCCGCGCCTCGCCCGCGCCCACGTCGAATCCGCGCGCCTCAGCTCCCGCCCCCGCAGCACGCGCGTCAACCACCCGCGAGTCGGCCGAACGCGCTTCAGCAGCGCGCAGGTCAGCGGCACGCGGGTCAGCCGCACGCGCCCCAGTCGCCCGCGCGTCAGCGGCGCCCGGGTCCGCAACGCGCGGATCAACACCGCGCAGGTCGGCAGCACCCGGATTCGCGACACGCGGGTCAACCCCGCGCAGGTCAGCGGCGCTCGGATTGGCGACGCGCGGATCAACACCGCGCGAGTCAGCGGCGGCGCCTGGGTTCACGACGCGCGGGTCAGCACCGCGCGAGTCAGCGGCGCGCGCGTCAGTAGCGCGCGGGTTCTCGGCGTACGAGTCGGCGGCGTACGAGTCGGTGGTGTTCGGGGTGGCGGGACTCGGCTCGGCGCGGGGCGGGTCGAGGACGGCGGCGGGCTCGCGCGAGGACGCGTCGTCCGGGACCCGCTCGGCGGCCCGCGAGGCGTGGACAGGGTGGCTCTCCGTCCGGTCGCGGGAGGCGGCGATCAGCGTGCCGCGCACCTGGTTCCAGGTGAGGGTGAGCATCGCCGCGATCGACAGTCCGAGCACTCCGGCGAGCGCGACGACGGTCTCCGGGCCGAGGTACTGCGCGGCCGCGCCGCCCGCGAGGATGCCGATGCCCTGGCCGGCCAGGATGCCGGACTGGGCGAGTCCGAACGCCTGGGCCCGGCCGCCCGGCGGGACGGCCGCGACGAACGCCGCGTTCGCCGCGAGCTGGAAGGCGCTGCCCACCCCGGACAGCGCGTAGATCGCCAGCACGCCCCACAGCGGCGGATGCGCGCCCGCGGCGATCAGCGGCGCGCAGGCGAGCATGGCCATCCAGCCCATCGACCGCAGCCGGTTCGTCGGGCGGACGAACCGGCTGAACACGAACGCGCCGACGACCATCCCGGTCGGCATCGCCGACATCAGCACGCCGACGGTCACCGCGCCCCGGTCGAAGGTCGCCGCGTAGGGCGCGGCGAGGCCCTCCGGCAGGACGTAGAACGTGCACAGCCAGGCGAACGAGACGAGCGCGCGGAGCACCGGATCGCCGAACACCAGGCGCGCGCCGTCCCGCGTGCCGCGCCACAGGTTCATCGTCTTGCGCTCACGCGCGCGCGGCGCGGGCCTGCCGCGCAGCCCCGCGAGCAGGATCAGCGCGGACGCGCCGAACGTGACCGCGTCGATGCCGAGCGCCTCGTACGTCCCGACCGCGGCGACGATCGCGCCGCCCGCGACGAATCCGAGCATCTGGGTCGCCTGGTGGGTGATGTTGTTGATGGCCGATCCGGCCACATATCTGTCACCGTCCAGGACGTCCGGGAGCAGGGCGGCGCGCGCGGCGGTGAACGGCGCGCCGAGCAGGACGGTGAAGAACACCAGGACGCACAGCACCCCGAACGGCAGCGCGCGCAGCGCCATCAGCGCGACCAGGACGGCCCGCAGGACGTCGCACATCACCATGACCGTCCGGCGCGGGAACAGGTCGGCGAGCCCCGAGAGCACGGGCCCGCCGACGATCGGCGGCAGGTAGGTCAGCGCGTAGGTGAGCGCCGTGTACAGCGCGGACCCGGTCCGCTGGTAGACCAGGACCGCGAGCGCGACCTGCGCGAGCTGGTCGCCGATGAACGACAGCACCTGCGCGAGCCAGAGCGCGCGGAACTCGCCCACCGCGAACACCTCGCGATAGGTGGCCTGCGCCTCCGGCGGCCGCCGGTGCCGACCGCTCTGCCGTCCAGCCACGCGCTCTCCGCTCCGCTCTCCCTCCCTCCATTAACTCACGCTGCGTGGCAGTTATGTGACCTACCGTGCCCAATTCGTGGCACACATTGCCGGACGGACGCCTTGACCGCCCTGTGATCTGCGTGTTCACGTCCGGGGGTCAGTACCCGAGCTCGTGCAGCCGCGCGTCGTCGATGCCGAAATGGTGGGCGATCTCGTGCACCACGGTGATCCGGACCTCCTCCACGACGTCCTCGGGCGTCGCGCAGATTCGCAGGATCTGGTCGCGGTAGATCGAAATGTGATCGGGCAGGACCCCGGCGTACCAGTCACCGCGCTCGGTGAGGGGTACCCCCTGATAAAGACCGAGCAGGCCGGGTTCGGGCGCGACGTCCTCGACCACGATCACGACGTTGCGCATGTGCGCGGTCAGCTCGGCCGGGATGGAGTCGAGGGCCTGCGACACCAGGTCCTCGAAGGCGTCCCGCGACATCTCGATCACACGCCCATTCTGCTCCACGGAGGGACACACCTTGCCGCGCAGCCGGAAGCCCACCGCTTCGGTCTCCCGCGTCCGCCTGCCCGCTCCCGCCCGCGCCCGCCTCGCCTCGGCCCGCACCCGCCTGTCAGCGGCCCGCACCCGCCTCGGGCCGGCCCGCGCCCGCCTGTCAGCGGCCCGGACCCGCCTCGCCGCGCCCCTGCACCCGATCGCCGCCCGCCTGAGGACGCCGCGGATGCGCCGCACCGGCCGCGTCCTCCTCGTGATCGCCGTCGGCCTGCTCGGCGGCTTCGCCGGCCTGCTCCTGGGCGGACGCGTCGACACCCCCGTCGGCCCGACGAACGTGGCGCTGACGCTGCGGGCGTCCTGGCACGGCGGGACGACCATCGCGATCCCGCCGCTCGGCTCCCTCCACCTCGACACGCACTGGGGCCCGATCGCGCTGCGCGCCCAGGTCACCGAGCTGCGGCTGGCCGCGGCCCGCGAGTTCATCGAGAGCTCCAACGTGTCCGACCAGCAGATGACCGACCGGATCGCCGGGCAGCTCTGGCACGGCATCTGGATCATGCTCCTCAAGGCCGTCCTCGCCGCCCTGGCCAGCGCGTTCGTCGCGGGCCTCCTCGTCTTCCGCTCCTGGAAGCGCGCTTTGTCCGGCGCGGGCGTCGCCCTCGCCGGCATGATCGCGATCTCCCTCGTCGCCTGGCTGTCCTTCAGCCCGAGATCCCTCGCCGAACCCCGCTACACCGGCCTGCTCGCGAACGCGCCCCGCGTCGTCGGCGACGCCCGCAACCTCGTCGAGCGCTTCACGTCCTACCGCGCGCAGCTCGCCCGCCTGGTCGGCAACATGTCCCGCCTGTACGCCGCGACGTCCACCCTGCCGACCTACGAGCCCGACCCGTCCACCCTGCGGATCGTGCACGTCTCCGACATCCACCTGAACCCGGCCGCCTGGGACGTCATCCGCTCGGTCGCGAACCAGTTCCAGGCCGACCTGATCATCGACAGCGGCGACCTCATGGACCACGGCACCCGCGCCGAGGACAGGTTCGCCGACGACATCTCGACCTTCCGCGTCCCCTACGTCTACGTCCGCGGCAACCACGACTCGCGCGGCACCCAGAAGGCCGTCGCCCGCCAGAAGAACGGCGTCGTCCTCGACGGCACCACCCGCCAGATCGAGAACCTGAACATCTACGGCGTCGGCGACCCCCGCTACACCCCGGACAAATCCACCCGAGGCGACAACGTCGGCGACGCCCAGATGCACGCCGAGGGCCTCCGCCTCGCCGAGAAGCTCCGCGCATCCGGCTCCCTACCCGACATCGTGATCGCCCACGACCCCGCCGAGGGCTCCGCCTTCTCCGGCCTCACGCCCCTCGTCCTCTCCGGCCACCTCCACAAGCGCGAGACCTCCCTCCTCCCCACCGGCACCCGCCTGTTCGTCCAGGGCTCCACCGGCGGCGCCGGCCTCCGCGGCCTCGAACACGAGGAACCCACCCCGATCGAGCTCTCCGTCCTCTACTTCAGCCGCGCCACCCACCGCCTCCAGGGCTGGGACGACCTCCGCCTCGGCGGCCTCGGCCTCACCTCCGCCCAGATCGAACGCCACCTCGAACCCAAGCCCGACCGCACCATCACCCCGCCCACCCCGGCCCCGGCCCCCACCCCGTCCTCCCCCTTCCCCTCCCTCCCCGCCTCCCAGTGGCCCACGACCCCGCCGTCCGCGTGGCCCACGACACCACCGTCCCGCCCATAACCGTTTGTGCGTCCCCCCACCTTGTCCCCTATGCTGGTCACCACGGTGGTCTGAACCCCACCGCCAGGCCCCCTTCGTCTAGCGGCCTAGGACGCCGCCCTTTCAAGGCGGTAGCGCCGGTTCGAATCCGGTAGGGGGTACACACTTTCGGGGAACGAGCAACTGTTTGGTGCTCGGATTCATCTCGTCTCCTTCCTCTGCCGAACCTGGATCAGGTCCGGCTCCGTCGTCTCGGGCCAGCTCATCGGCCGTCTGTGCGCGCAACGTAACCTGAACGATCGCCCGCGAACCCTCAGCGTCGTACCGCACCCGAAGGCGGAACACTCCGAACAGCTTCTGCTGAAGCCGCACCGGCAGCCGGCTCACTTCGATCTCCGCCTGTGGCAGCAGCTCCAGCAGCCGCGGATCGTTCCCCGCCACGGCCAGGTCGATCGCGGTGATCTCGGACTGAAGTCCGTCGATGTCCTCGCCCAGCTGGGCGAACCGCGTCCGAATCGACTCGCGGAACTCCCGGTCGTCACCGTCAGCCAGTTCCAACTGCGAGATCAGATTCGCCCTGCGTCGCCGCAAGTCGGCGATCTCGGCCTCGAGCCGCCCGCGCTTACGCCCTGTCCAGTCGTCCTGCAGGTGCTGGCCGAGCTGCGCCGCGATCACCGGCACCGCCACCCAGCAGCGCCTTCCCCTCACCCAAGCCGCCCAGACCATCCAGAAGTCGGCCACCCCCGGCGCCTACGCCCACCAGGAGGCCCGCGCCACCCAGATCGTCCGCGCCCTGGCCGGGACAGCCGACCACCCGGCCGCGCTCCCCACCGATACCAGGGACAGGATCACCACCGGGCTCGTCCTCACCGCCGCCCGAAAACTCCCCCGCGACCAGGCACTCACCCAGGTCACCGATTCACTCCGCCGTTCCCCCGCTCCGCCCGGCCCGGACGCAGTCGCACGGCAGTTCCACGACGACGCCACCCAGCTCTGCACCGAACTAATCAAGGACACCCCGGGCGGGCCCGGAAACGCGACTGGTTCCGGGCGCGGGATCGTGGCTGTCCGCGCAGCCATGACCCAACTCGGCGTCCCCTACTCATGGGGCGGCGGCGGAACCGAGGGCCCGAGCGCCGGCACCGCCCAGGGAGCCGACACCGTCGGCTACGACTGCTCGGGCCTCGCCCAGTACGCCTGGGCCAAGGCCGGAACCTCCATCACCCGCACCACCGACACCCAATGGCACGACGGCCCCCACATCCCACAAGACAAGCTCCAGCCCGGCGACCTGATCTTCTTCGCCACCAACCCCAGCGACCCCGCCACCATCCACCACGTCGCCCTCAACATCGACGGCCAACGCATGATCCACGCCCCTCAGACCGGTCGCACCGTCGAGATCACCCGCTGGACCGGCAATGCCTATTACGAGTCCCAGTACATAGGCAGTATCCGCCCCAGTCCCGGTCATCGATGAATCCTCCTCGGCCTCGGTCGCCCAATGACAGGGGAGCCCTTCGCACGACTCTTGCCTACGCAGGATCCTGGCCCTCGGAAATTCTCCCTCCTGCCGAAATCAGCCAGACGCCCCGGAACCGAACTCGGCAGACGGATATGTTATCGGAGAATAGCCTGGGACCTCGAGTCTCCACGTGTCGTTCTCGCGCGGAAAGAGGAGGACATGCCATTCATTTGAAAACACCATCATATGATGTCCGTCATCAAATATCAGCCAGACCAGCGGCCTCGACCCGATCAGGGTCTCCAACTCCTGTCGAGACAGCTTGGCGAAAGAAGTCGTAGGAGCTCCTGCCTCGGGCCCGGACTTCTTGTAGGGCAAAGCCGTAGATTCGAAGGAAACTCCGCGATCGAGTTGGATGACAAAGTGCGGTCGTATCTCCAGGTGCGTGACCAGCAGCGCCCTGAAACGCATGATCTTCCGATCTTCCCACGATTCATAGAACGGATGCTGCTGATTCTCACTCATTCAGATTCACCTTCCGGCTCTGGCTCGGGCGCTGGATCCTTGGCCGGGAGTTTTTCTATGATATTTCCGATACTGTCTTCGGCCGGCTTACCGTTGGGCATTTCCGGATAAACCTCCCCAGTCACCGGATCTACGTACATGTCAGGGTTCCTGTTCTTTCCTAGGCCCCGCCATTTCGGAGGGCCATCCTTGACCTTATGGATGGCATCCTCGATCTCCTTGCGGGTTCGATGTAGTTTCTCAGCCAAATCATTTTCATCCTTCGTCAGCCTCCTGGGGTCGGGAGGACTTGACGAATAATCCTTCCATTCACGAAGGACGCTGTCGTCCAGCTCGGCCTGGAGGATTCTAACATCAGGTACATTGGCCGCACCCACCGTGACCGAGTTGATGATATGGTCGGCAAGAACTCCCGCCGTGATTCCGCTGACCGTTTTCAGAAGTTGGCCCGCAATTTGGGCCAGCATCGCGCGCACAGCCGCCGCCTCGGCTATCAAAGCGATGGGGTTTGCCGTCGCGTCATTAATCTTCATCTTGGCGTCGCGAACGCCCACGGCGTACTGCTCACATGCCCTGGAGAGCGCTAGGCACAGCTGCGGAAGACCTTCCATGACGGTCTCGGGATGGCCGTCTTGGTAGACCTTCTTCCAGTAATATCCGAATGCGTCGACATCGGGGGCATCGCTGTGGCGCGTGACTTGGACTACCGTAACATGCAGGTCACCCCGGGTCCCGACCAGATAATTATGCGCCGCGTTCCAATCGGATGCGACCTTGAGCAGTCCGACCTCGTCCGCCGTGGGAATATTTTCCCCTCCCCCAAGAAGATCAATTCCCGTGATCGATTCGAGTGGGGATTTCGCAGGCTTCTTGTTTGAGTCTCCGGCGGACGGAGCCGGGGCGACATTCAAAGGCCCAGCAACTTTCGGCCCCACCAATAGCCCCAGCGCCGGACTGGAGGGCGCTAAAGAGAATCCATTACCCAAAGTCGAGTGATGGTCCGCCGCCAGGTGGTTGTTCGCAGTTTGCGTGAGCCCCTTGGCCATATCGCCAACCGCGCGGTGGAGGGCACCAAACCCCTGCCAGGCAGCTGCAGCCGCACGATCGTACACCGGGACGAATGCTGCAGCCGACTTATCGATGCCGGGATTGCCGCCCATTCCCTTGGAGTCCGAGAGTTTGGAGCCGAGCCTGCTCCAGAGGCTGCCGATTTCCGTCTGGGCGGCCCCGGCCTTCAGGGCCGCCTGCTCCATCAATGACGTGTCCACCCAGACTTTCGTCATGAGGTCCACATCCGAATGTTGGCTGCGCTGGAGCTGCGGTAATTCTTGTGCGCCCGGAGGATGGCTGCATGCAACCCGTCCAGCCACCCATGCATGTCCCTGGCCTGCTTCGTCCATTCATCGCGGGCTGTCTCGAAAGCCGCACGCGCGTCGCCCTCCCAACGATCCAACGTTCGCAGGAGGTCGACCTCGAGAGAACGCAACTCTTCCTCGAGAGCCCGGAGAACTATTTTGAAATCTCGTTCGCCATCTGCAAATCTGCTGAATTCCGCGCGAATCTCGACCACTGATAACCCTGACTTCTGTATCGAGTTGACTGATTCCCAATACTATTCACTTGGCATCGAATGCCGCAAAGCTCCTATTTCTCCGAAAGCAGCTCGCAGCCGGACCACTCTCAAGAAGTCCTGCCAGTCCTGCGGAACCTCACAATTCCAATACCTGCGGCAAGAGCGACGCTGGTCAACGCGGTTATCACCGCCACCAGAATCCAAAGCCCCCTCGACATCGAGGAACGCTTTCGCAGCGCCGGTGCGGAGTGTGGCGAGGCCGGTGACGAGTTCGGGCCCGGCGATACGGAGGCAGCTTGCCCCTGCCAACGGTCGAAAGCGTCATAAAGTGGATTGGACGCCGACGCGGGAACCGGGTGATGTGCCGGGTCGATCGCGGCAACAAGATCGATCAATCCGAACCCAGCCCGCTCGTTCCAGCCGGAACCACCGATCGGACGTGCAGTGGCGAAGAGGCGTTGAACAAGGACTCGAGCGGGCATGGTCGGGTTCTTCGCCCGGATCAGCGCGATCGCCGCGGAGGTCAGGCCGGCGGCCGAACTGGTACCCGCCCCACCATGGATGACCCCGTGCTTGTCCACCAGGCTCAGGTCCGCGCCAGGAGCGGCGAGGGTCACGTAGTTCTGCCGCTGGGTCTTGCTCCACGGCCGCAACTGCCTGGTGAGGGCGCCGATCCCGAGGACACCCGGGCACGACGCGGGCTGCTCGACACCGTTTTCCTGGTCCCCGGTGTTTCCCGCCCCGGCCACCAGGATGACGTCGTGGCGAAGGGCATAAGTGATCGCGGGAGCGAGCTGCGGGTCACAGTGCACGGGCGTGAACATCGCGGAGTCCTGAACGAAGGACATGTTGACGACCTTCGCGCCCCGGTCGACCGCGGTCGTGATCGCCTTCGCCAGCACATCGCCGGTCAGCGCGGTCTCCGGGATCCGGATGGGGAGCACCCTCGCCCCGGGCGCCACACCCAGGTAGCCGCTGCTACCGCCGCCCTGACCCACCATCTGCGCGGCGGTCGCGGTCCCGTGGCCGGGTGATTCGGTATCCAGGTCGACACGACCGTCGGTGCTCTGGTCTACAAGGTCGGCCCCGGGGAGCACCGCGCCGGAGAGTTCGGGCAGTCTGGCGTTGACTCCAGAGTCCAGGAGCGCGATGGTGACGCCGCCACCGCGAGTTACCGGCCAGATCTTGTCCTGGATCGGCCAGGTCCGGAACCACCATTCGTCCTCACGAGGAGCCGGCCCAGCCGCCGCCGCGGGGTTCAGCGGACCGAGAGCGGCGGCGCTCGCCAGCGCCGCCGCCATCAGTCGATGCCAGGCGCGGACCGTCAGCATCGTCAAGGCGACAAGGGAGGGTCGGAGGCTGGAGACTGGTCGGCATTGCGCGCTTCGAGCTCGACAATGCGCGCCAGAGCCGCCTGCAATAGCACCGCCGGGTCCACCTCGGTCGCCGACTGCTCCGCATCGGTTTCCGTCTCAGCCGCGCGCGGTGCCTCCTCACCAATGAGGCCGGGCACCGACTCCACATCGCCGTCCCAGAGCGAACGCTCTTCAGCCAGCCACGCCCCACGGTTGCGCTCGCGGTTCTTGTCCTCACCAGATCCGTGACCAGGCACGCCGGCAACGCCCGACGTTCCGGAACGCCCCGTGGCGTTCGCCCCCAGGCCCCCGGTACCGAGGACTCCCCGACCGGCGCCTCCCCCGAGTCCGGAACCGATCCCGGGGCCTGGGACGACTCCGATACCGGGCACGCTGCCTGCCCCCGGGCCACCGCCACTGACGGGGAACGACCCCGGCCCCCCGCCGGCACCAGAGGGGCCAGCCCCGAAACCCGGCCCCGTGGCCCCCGGCCCGCCGCCGGACGGATCGTAACTGGACAGGTCGGTTCGATGCGGACCGCCGCCACCGTCGGGCCACCACTGCCCGGGCTGACCATTGCCGTCGGGGTGACGCGTGGGCGACCCGTGGCCCGGACCATGCCCGGGAACGTTCTGTCCCTCGTTCCCGCCGCCATGATGTGGATGCGAATCCGGTGTGGAGACGGAGGGCCGGTATCCGGAGCCGCCAGCCGTGGAGTGAGGCCTCGTATCGCCGCCGCCCGGTCCGCCGTTCCCGGCGGGCCCGCTCCCCGGCCCGCCGCCCGATCCCGAGGACCTGTCACCTGGTGGCAGCCAATCATCGACGTTCGTCTTGCTCGCCGGGGGCAGCTTGGTAGTGAGGCTGTCGGGCATGGCGTTGTAGGTCTGGATGATGCGGCTGTTGGCGGCCTGCATCCACTGCTGGGCTTCTTGGATGCTCTTGGGGGTGGGCATGCTGGAGTGGTACCAGGACAGGTAGCTGTCGCCGTGCGCTTGGACCGCGCGGCCGGCGCTGTCGGACTGCTGGAAGATCTGCATCGCCGCCTCGTGCATGTCCAGCAGCTGCGCCTGGGCGGCGTTGGACGCCGGGCCCGTCCACGCCTCCGCCAACTCGTTGGAGAACCCCTTGAGGTTCGCCACCATCTGCTCATAGGCGCCGGCGAAACTGACGTAGGACTGCCCCGCGCGAGAGACCGCGGCCGGGTCGGTGCCCTTCAGCAGCGCGACGATCTGCTCTTTGGAGGTGTAGGAACCCGGCGATCCGGCAGGCGCGGCGCCCTTGAGCGGCACGTTGTTGAGGTTGCTCACGACTGGGATCCCCTCTACCAGGACGGGCCGGTGGCCTTGGGCCGCGTGGTCAGCGGACTGGGCGTCTGGCTGGGGGCAGGGGCGGACTTCAGGAGCTGGTCGAGCCGCTTGATCTTGGCGTCGATGATCTCTTCATGCTCGTCGTACACGTTCATCGTGACGTGCAGCTTGTGCACCATGTCCCGCAGCGTGTGGACGAACGCCACATGTTGGGCTGTGATACCGCGGTGCGTGGTGGCGACGGTGCCGGCCAGCCCAGTGGCGGCGTCCCACTGGCCGTAGGCCGAGGCCGGAACCGAACCGGCGGTGGTCAGATCCGCGGTCGCCGAGTCCACCATCGTCTCCAGATAGCCCTCGAGCTTGCGGGCGAGGGGGCGCAGGTCCTGGTGAACGATGTCGGTGCCGCCGCTGGCGAGTCCCTTCCAGTTGTCCTGCGGATTGGTGTTCGGGCCATCGTGGGCCATCGACTCCTCCGGGGGGAACGGAGCGGACGAAGCAGGCGCGGGGACTCAGCGAGTGATCATGCCGTAACTCTCCAAACCGAGTCAACCTCTGTCATCCAGCCTGAAAACAGATCAGCAGTGGAACTTTCGGCCAATAGCGCCGACTGTCAAACCGTGATAAGGCATGCGTCATCCCGCCCGGCATCGGGGACCGGCGTCCATTCCCAGCGACCTGCTCCAACGCAGAGCGTCTCCGGAGGCGATCGGTGTTTGAGTTCGACCCGGCCAGTTGGGCGTCCACCGCGCTGGACGCTTCCCTGATCTCACTGACCGTCTCGATCGCGCCACCGGACCCGTCAGGACTTCGACGAGTTGAGCGGTGGTGGGCAAGAGCGGCGCGCAACTCGCACGAGGCGCACTGGACCGCCTCTCGCTTGGGGGGCTCAACGGCGAGCCCAAGGATCCGCTGCTGGGCGGTAAATCGCGATGCAGATGGTCGAACAACATCGAACCGTCCGCCGATGGGGGCCGATCCGCCCCAGCCGAGGCGAAGTCTCACGACCTGGCAACGCCGAGGTGCCCGTCCTAGCGCGAGAAGGACTACGACGACGAGAGTGCTGTTAACCCATCTCTCTTGGAGGCACCCGCATCGTGAGGACCTGCTCACCGCAGATGAGGCAGTGGAACACGCGCTGGAACTGAACGTAGGTCGACGATCGTGCCGCCTCGGCTCGGCACCGCAGCCTCCGGCCGGCTTGCCGTCGCCCTGCGGGGTTTCGGGGCGCCCCTGGGCGCCCCGGAGTGCATCGAAGCCAGGATGCTCATGGCGTCGGCCAGGGGCACCGCGGCCGTGCTGCGCAGGACGAACCCGCCACCGGTTCCTTCGTCGCGGCGAAGGCGACCTGATTCAACTCGATCCACAGGCTGTGGATAACTTTGTGCTTTTCTGAGCGCGGGGTGTGGCGGAGGGGGCCGGGGCGTGGTTACTCGGGGAGGGAGTCGCCTTGGGCGGCTTGGATTTCGAGCTCGACTTTCAGGCTGTCGCCTACGGCGGCGATTCCGGCTTCGAGGATCTGGTTGAAGCGGATGCCGAAGTCGTGGCGGCGCAGCTGGGTGGTGGCGCGGAAGGCGGCGCGGACGCCGCCCCAGGGGTCGGGGCCGGTGCCGAGGTAGGTCAGGTCCAGGTCGACCGGACGGGTGCGTCCGTTGAGGGTGAGGTGGCCGTGGACGGTCCAGCGGTCGGTGCCGCGGGCGGTCAGGCCGTCACCGCGGTACTCGATGTACGGGTGCTCGTCCACGTTCAGGAAGTCCGGCGAGCGCAGGTGGTCGTCGCGGAGTTTGGTGCCGGTGTCGATGGACGAGGCGTCGATGCGCGCTACCACTCGAGACTTCTCTAGCGGCTCGGCCACCAGAATGTGCCCCTCGAAGGACGCGAAGCGGCCTCGGATGCTCGACAGGCCCAGGTGCTGGGCGATCGCGGCGACCGACGAGTGCGCCGGGTCGATCGTCCAGGGGCCGGGCGGGGGCAGCTCGACGCCGCCCGCGCGGGCCAGGACGATCGTGCCGAGGTCGGCGCGTCCGGAAGCGGTCACGATCAGGGTGGACGCGGACGGCGCGAACCCGACGGCGGTCACGATCGCCGTGTAGGTCCCGGGCGGCGGAGCGGACGCCGCGAGCTCGCCGTTCTCGCCCGCCTGCTCGCGGGTGACCTGCGTGCCCGCCAGGTCGGTGATGGTGACGATGGCGTGCGGGACGGCCCATCCGTCCCTGGTGCGCACGGTCGCGCGCAGTCCCCGGCTGTCTTCCATGTTCTGACGCCCGCATTCCGAAGTCGTTGGATCCAGGACCGGCCCGTGGGTCCGGGTGCCCGGCGCGGCGGACGAGGTGGGTCCGCCGCGCCGGGTCCTTGCAGTGCCCCTCGTGGGGGCGGTCTCAGTGCCGTCCACCCCCCGAAGACGGGGGCGGACGGCGCGCGGACCGGACGCGTGGTCGACCGGGACCGCGTGCCCGGGGCCGCCCTGCACGACGGCCCCGGGGGCCTCACTCGGCCGGGTAGCCGAGATGGAGGTCGTGGCCGTCCAGGCTGCCGCCGCCCAGGTTGAGGCCGGTCGCGACCGGCGGGTAGCCGGACGCGATCACCGTGTACTGACCGCCGGTCAGGTCGGTGAAGGCGTACTCGCCGTCCGGACCGGTGGTGCTGGAGGCGGCGACGTTGCCCGCCGCGTCCACGAGCGTGACGCGCGCCTTGGCGACCGGGAGGCCCGCCTCGTCGCGGACGACGCCGCGCACGTGTACGCCCGCCGGGAGCCTGACGTCCTGCCGCGTGTGGCCGGTATCGGCCACCTCCACCTGGAGCGCGGCCGGGCGGTGCCCGTCGGCGCTCACGGCGATCGTGTAGGTGCCGGCGACGACGTCGCGGAACTGGTACTCGCCGTCCGCGCCGGTCCGTCCGGTGCCGACGACCTCGCCGCGGACGTCGGTCACGACGACGGTCGCGCCCTCGATCGGCGTGCCGTCCGCGCCCGTCACGGCGCCCGTGAGGCCGCCGTTGCCCGCCAGCACGATGTCGAACTCGACCGGACGGTCCCCGACCGCGAGGGTCGCGGCCTGCGGCTCGTGCCCTCCGGTCGCCGCGATCAGCACGTACGTGCCGGGGCCGGGGGTGGTGAGCGCGTACGCGCCGTCCGGCCGGGTGAGCGCGCGGCCGAGCTGGCGTCCGCCCACGTCGATCAGGGTCAGCGCGGCGGACGCGACGGGCGAGCCGTCGCCGCCGCGGACCACGCCGCTGACCGTCGCGCCGCCGCCCGCCGAAGCGGTCTCCGTCGCCGGTGCGGCCTGCGCGGCAGGTGCGCTGAACGCGTTCGGGGATACGCCGTACTCAGGCGTCCCGTTAGCAGACGGTCCATATCCGGGTGTCCCGCTAGCAGACGGTCCGTTCGCAGGCGCGCTGCTTGCAGACGGTCCGCTGCCAGGCGCGCCGCTTGCAGATGCACCGTTCGCGGGCGCTGCGCTAAGGCCGTTCGCAGACGCCTCGTAGGACGCTGGAAGACCGTTCACGGACGTTCCGTTAGCAGCGGCGATCCCGTTCGGTGCAGTGGACGCGCCGACGCCAACGAGCTCGTGCTCGATGCGGGCGTGCCGTCCGGGAGCGGAGCCCGGGGCGCCTGCCGAAGCGGAGGGGGCGTCCGCCGGAGCGGGGGCGGCGGACGCGCCCGGAGCCTGTTCGGTGCGTCCCGCGGCGCTGCGCAGCGGCAGCTCCTTCAGGAAGATCACCACGACGAAGCCGACCAGCGCGATCGGGACGCCCACCAGGAACACCGTGTGCAGCGACTGGGTGAACGCCTCCAGGACGATCCCCTTGAACGGCTGCGGCAGGTGCTGGACGGCCTCGGGCGTGCCGAGGGACGCGCCGCCGCCCGCCGGGGGCCGCACGTGCGCGGCGGCCAGGCCGTCCGCCAGGTGGTGGGTGAGCCGGTTGTTGAGGATCGCGCCGAACGCGGCGGTGCCGATCGCGCCGCCGAGGTTCCGGAAGAACGAGACGCCGGAGGTGGTCGCGGCCAGGTCGCTGATCGCGGCGGCGTTCTGCGCGGCCAGGATCATGATCTGGAGCGTGAGGCCGAGGCCCGCGCCGAGGACCGCGATGTCCGCGCCGATGACCAGCTTGCTGGAGTCGACGTGCAGCCGGGACAGCAGGTACATCGAGCTCGCGACCAGCGCGAGGCCGACGACCGGGAACCACTTGTAGCGGCCCAGCCGGGTGACGATCTGGCCGGATCCGGTCGAGGTGACGAACATCGCCGCCACCATCGGCAGCGTCATCAGGCCCGAGTGGGTGGGCGACATGCCCTTGACGATCTGCAGGTACTGCGGCAGGTAGATCATCGCGCCGAACATCGCGACGCCGACGGCCAGCGAGGCGATCGAGCAGAGCACGAAGGTCGGGTTGCCGAACAGCCGCGGCGGCAGGATCGGCTCGCGGGCGGCCCGCTCGGCGAACACCGCGCCGATCAGCAGGACGACCGCGACGGCCCCGAGGATGTAGGTCCACTGGGAGTTCCAGCCGAACTCCTTGCCGCCCATGGTGAGGATCAGCATGACGACGGTCGCCGTGCCGGTGATCGTGAACGCGCCGAAGATGTCGATGCGGGTGTCCCGCTTGATCTTCGGAAGCTTGAGCACCTTCTGCATGACCAGCAGCGAGATGATCGCCAGCGGCACGCAGACGTAGAAGCACCAGCGCCAGCCGAGGCCGTCGGCGTCCACGATGAACCCGCCGAGCATCGGACCGGCGACGGTCGCGACGCCGAACACCGCGCCCATGTAGCCGGAGTAGCGTCCCCGCTCGCGCGGCGGGACGACGTCGCCCAGGATGACCTGGGCCAGCGCCGACACGCCGCCGACGCCGAGTCCCTGGAACGCGCGCGCCCCGATGAGCTGGCCGATGTTCTGCGAGAGCCCCGCGCCCATCGACGCGAGGACGAAGATGACCAGCGCCGACTGGAACATCAGCTTGCGGCCGAGGATGTCCGACAGCTTGCCCCACAGCGGGGTCGAGGCCGTCATCGTCAGCAGCGACGCGCTCGCCACCCAGGACAGCTGGTCCTGTCCGCCGAGATCCCCGACGATCGTCGGCAGCGCGGTGCCGACCACCGACGTCGAGATCATCGTGGTCAGCATCGCGATCATCAGCCCGGAGAGGATCTCCAGGATCTGCCGGTGCGAATAGCGCACCGGCGCCGGCACCTGCCCGGCCGCCGTAGCACCCGGACCCTGCGGTACCACGCCCGCCTGAGCCACTCTGCCCCCTCCATCAATTACCTGTGTTCTGCATGTATCTTATGTAGACGCACGTTTACTTGCAACGCGGGGATACTGGAAGCGACAAGGATCACGTCGGAGCCGGGAGCGATGTCCTACCTCACCAGCAACGCGCCGCGCGGCCGCGAGCCCGCCGGCCAGGGCGAATCCGGGCTTGGCGGCCGTATCTCCGCAGAGGACGACCGTCCGGAGAGCCCGGCTTCTGGGAGCGCGCTAGCGGACGAGCTGCCGTCCCTCAACGCCGCATCGGCTGGCGCAACTGGGCCGGCAGAGGACGTTTCCGCTGGCGCACCTGGGCCGGCAGAGGACATTTCCGCTGGTGAGACGGCTCAGACGGATGAGGATTGCGCGGGCCAGAGCGTCCGGAAGAGGAACCGCGAGGCGACGCGGAGACGCCTGCTGGACGCGGCGCGCGACCTTTTCGGCGAGCACGGATACGACGGCGTGACCGTCCGGATGATCGCCGCCGCCGCGGACGCGAACGTCGCGCTGGTCAACCGCTACTTCGGCTCGAAGGCGGCGCTGTTCGGCGAGGTGCTGACGGGCGAGTCCGCGCTGCGCGAGGTGATCACCGGGACGCCGGACGCCGCCCTGCTCCCCCGCCGCCTGGCCGAACACGTCGTCCGGCAGACCCACCGGGCCCCGCCGAGCCCTCTCGTCCGCATGCTGGACCGCTCGGTCGGCAACCCGGAGGTGCAGGAGATCCTGCGCGAGCACATGAACGAGGTGCTGGTCGAGCCGCTGGTCGCCAAGTTGGACGGCCCCGACCGCCGCACCCGCGCCACCCTCGCCGCAATGATCATCATGGGCGGCGGTCCGGTCCGGCGCATGCTCGACATCGACGACCTCCGCTCCGCCGACCGCGCCGCCCTCACCGCGCGCCTGACGAACATGTTCGCCGCCGCCCTCGGCTGAAACCCGCCTCCCCGCCGTCCCGACGTTTCCGCGCCGTCCCCCGTCTCCGCAACATCCCGCGTTCCCGCGCCGTCCCGCGTCTCCGCGCCGTCCCGCGTCTCCGCAACATCCTGCGTTCCCGCGCCGTCCCGCGTTCCCGCGCCGTCCCGCGTTCCCGCGCCGTCCCGCGTTCCCGCGCCGTCCCGCGTCTCCGCAACATCCCGCGTTCCCGCGCTGCCACGGCAATTCCGCCTCGTCACGGCGTTTGCGCACCGTCCCGCGTCTGCGCAGCAGCCCGCGTTTTCGCGCCGTCACAGCGTCTCGGCGGATCGCGACCCGGCGGGGAGGCCAAGTGGCCGGGGCCGGATCCTGCCTGAGGAGGACGGCCGGGACGGACGTACGTCACCGGGCGCACGGATGATCTCGACCTCCGGTCGAGGGACCGGGGCGAGCGGACACGTAGTCTGCCGGTTATGCGGGTGGGCGGGGGTTTCGTGCGGCGCTGGGCTGCCCTTCGGGGCTCGGGACGGCGCTGGACCGCCGCCGGAGGCGCGGTGGCGCTGCTGGCGGCGGGCGGGCTGGCGTACGGGATCAGCGTGGCGGACGAGCGGCCGATCACCTCGTCCGACCAGTGGATCTCGGTGGTGGACGGCCCGCGCGACGACCAGCACGTCCGCCTGGACACGGCGTTCTACCGTCCGGCCGGGAGCGGGAAGGCGCCAGCGATCCTGCTCGGGCACGGGTTCGGCGGGACCAAGGACGACATGCGCGCCGAGGCGCGAAAACTCGCGCGCGATGGCTACGCGGTGCTGACCTGGTCGGCGCGCGGGTTCGGCCGTTCCACCGGGCAGATCGCGTTGGACTCCCCCGACTACGAGGTCAAGGACGTCCGGCAGCTGATCGACTGGCTGGCGCGGCGTCCCGAAGTCCGGCTGGACGGTCCGGGCGACCCGCGGGTGGGCATGACCGGCGAGTCCTACGGCGGCGCGATCGCGCTGATGACCGCCGCCTACGACCGCCGGGTGGACGCGATCGCGCCGCGCATCACCTGGAACAGCCTCCCGGACGTCTTCTTCCCCAACGCGGACGGCCAGGGTCCAGAGTCGGGCGTCTTCAAGAAGCTGTGGGCCGGGCTCTTCTTCACCAGCGGCTCCAACGGGACGGCCTGCGGGCGTTTCCTGCCCGCACTGTGCACGATGTACCAGCGGGTCGCCGAGTCCGGCCGTCCGACGCAGGAGGCGGTGCGGATTCTGGGCGCGTCCAGCCCGGCCTCGGTGGCGGACCGAATCCGGGTTCCCTCGCTGCTCATCCAGGGACAATCCGACTCATTGTTCCCGCTGGACCAGGCGGATGCGAATGCACGCGCGATCGCCCACAACGATTCGCCCGTCCGAACCGTTTGGTATCAGGGGGGACATGATGGCGGCGATCCCGAGACGAGCCGACTGGAGGGCTATGTAAAGGACTGGTTCGACACCTACCTGAAAAGCGGTAAACCGACTTCCGGCGCAACCGGTGGCGGTCCCACGTCCGGTGTGAACAGCGGCGGTTCGACAACGGGCGCGGGCGCCAGCGGTACGGCGTCCGGCTCGCGCACCGACGGCTCGCGCGCCGGCGGCTCGCGCGTCGGCGGCTCTGCGGGTGACAGTTCGGCGGGTGACGGCTTCACCGTGACGCGCGCGGGCGGGATCGACTCGTCCACCCAGAAGATCGTCGTGCGCGCCGCGTCCGCCGGGACGTATCCGGGCCTGTCCGCGAACCGGCGCACGCTGCCGCTGCGCGGATCCGCGCAGACGATCAACAACCCGGCGGGCGGCACCCCCGCGTCGATCTCCGCGCTGCCCGGCCTGGGCGGTCTGGACGCTCTCGGCTCGCTCGGCGGCCAGCTCATGGGCGGCGGCGGAGCCGGTGGAGGCGCCGGTGGTGGCGGTGGCGGAGGCGGTCTGTCGCTGGACGTCCCGGGCCAGTCGGCGACGTTCGACACGGCCGCGCTCACGGCGCCGGTGCAGCTGACCGGCGCGGCTTCGGTGCGCCTCAAAGTCACGGGCGCTCCGCAGGACGGAGCGTCGCTGTTCGCGAAGATCTACGACGTGCCCCCGGGCGGCGGCGCCACCCCGGCCCGGCGACTCGCCGCGCCCTTCCACGTGACGACATCGAACGAGGTGACCGTCACTCTCCCCGCGATGGACTACCGCTTCGAGCCGGGCCACCGGATCCGCGTCGTCATCTCGACGACCGACATGGGATTCGCCACGCCCACCCGGGCCGCCTCGTACACGGTCGCGGCCACGTCGGGAATCACCGTCCCCTCCGTCCCGGACCTGCACACCCCGGGTGCACCGCTGCCCGCCTGGGTCTGGGCCCTCCCCTTGGCCGCCGCGGCGATCGCCGCGGGAATCCTGCTCACCGGCCGTCGCAAGCCCTCCCTGGCAACCACGTCCACCGCGCCCAAGCCCACGCCCACACCAACCCCCACACCGCACCCGGACGCCAGTAACCGCCTCAACGGCCACGCCCACCCAGCCACAGCTCCCCAAAGCACAATCAACGCGGCTCAGGCACCCGAAAGTGCGACCCCGGACCTACCCGAGAAAGCACAGGGAACCGCAGATTCGGTCGACGTGATCAAGGCGCGCGCGAGAGGCGACGTTCAGCTCACGGCAAGCGGTACCCGCGGAGCCCCCGCGGACGAGGACAAGGACAAGCGGACACCGGCTGAGGTGCCGTTGGAGATCACGGGTCTGACCAAGGCCTATGCCAACGGCTACCGGGCGGTCTCGGATCTGTCCTTCCGGGTCGAGCGGAGCCAGGTGCTCGGGTTGCTCGGGCCGAACGGGGCCGGGAAGACCACGACCTTGCGCATGTTGATGGGGCTGATCCATCCGGACGCGGGCGAGATCAAAATCTTCGGGCATCGGGTGACGCCCGGGGCGCCGGTTCTGTCGCGGCTCGGGTCGTTCGTGGAGGGACCGGGGTTCCTTCCGCACCTGTCCGGGCGGGACAACCTGGATCTGTACTGGCGCGCGACGGGCCGTCCGGCCGGGTCGGCGCATCTGGAGGAGGCGCTGGAGATCGCCGACCTCGGAGCGGCGCTGGACCGGGCCGTCCGGACGTATTCGCAGGGGATGCGGCAGCGGCTCGCCATCGCGCAGGCCATGCTCGGCCTGCCCGACCTGCTGGTGCTGGACGAGCCGACCAACGGCCTCGATCCGCCCCAGATCCGGGAGATGCGAGAGGTGCTGGTCCGGTACGCGGCGTCCGGACGGACCGTGATCGTGTCCAGCCACCTGCTCGCCGAGGTCGAGCAGACCTGCACGCACGCGGTGGTCATGGCGGGCGGACGGCGGGTCGCCGCCGGCCCGGTCAGCGAGATCACCGGGGGCGGACGCCGCCTGGAGGACGCGTTCCTGGAGATCATCGGGGAGGGATCATGACCGCGCGCCTGAACGGCGACGCCCTCGCGCCCCGCGCCGTCCCGGCGGCGGCACCGAATCCGGACGGGTCGTCCGCCGGGTATTCGGTCCGCCGGACGCTGCCGCTGCGGGTGGAGGCGATCCGGCAGTTCCGGCGGCGCCGGACGCTGCTGGCGTTCGCGATCCTGCTGCTCCTCCCCTGGGTCCTGGTCGCCGCGTTCGAGATCGGCGGCGATCCGTCCCGGCAGGGCGCGCCCGGCCTGGTGGACGTCGCGACCGCCGGCGCGCTGAACTTCGCGCTCTTCGCGCTGTTCGTCTCGGCGGGGTTCCTGCTGGTCGTCGCGGTGGCGCTGTTCTGCGGCGACACCGTCGCGAGCGAGGCGGGCTGGTCGTCGCTGCGCTACCTGCTCGCCGCTCCCGTCCCACGCGCCCGGCTGCTGCGGCAGAAACTGATCGTCGCGCTCGCGTACGCGACCGTCGCCGTCCTCTGCCTGCCGCTGATGTCGCTGGTCGCCGGGACGGTCGCGTTCGGCTGGCACGACGTGCGGCTACCCACCGGCGGCAGCGTCCCGGTCGGCACCGCGCTCGGCCGGATGGCGATCGTTGTCGCGTACGCCCTGGTCAGCGAGCTCGTGGTCGCCGCGCTGGCGTTCCTGCTGTCCGTCCTGACCGACTCCCCGCTCGGTGCGGTCGGCGGCGCGGTCGGCCTGGTGATCGTGAGCAACATCCTGGACGCCGTGACCGCACTCGGCGGCTGGCGCGACTTCCTGCCGACGCACTGGATGTACGCGTGGACGGACGCCCTCCAACCGCAGATCCAGTGGACCGGAATGGCCAAGGGCGCCGCCGTCTCGGTCGCCTACGCCCTCGTCCTGCTGGCGCTGGCGTTCCGCCGCTTCCGCAACCGCGACATCGTGTCCTGACACGCCTGACGCCATGGGTGAGACGAAATGCCACACGACCTGCGGTTTCCTGACCCTGAGCGATCTTTCTGGCACACAAAGTACAACCGGCTTCCGCAAATTCGGTCGAACGTGCAGAGGCCGTCGCATAAGCTCATCGAACCTCACCGGCGGCGGGACCGTCGTAAAGGTGAGCGCGACATCGGCTCGATCGAACGGGGTTGAACCCGGCCCGACGGGGGAGATGATCACCATGGCACGGCAGCAGCTCGTCAAACGCCCGAGACCCCCACGTCAACCGAGCCCGCTCGACCTCAGGACGCCCACGGGACGCCTCCTGCCGTACTGACCAGAGCCCTCCGCCGCACGCGGAGTCACGAACAGAGCGCCGGCTCCCTCCCATCCGCGGGGAGCCCGGCGCTCTGCCGTCTCTTGTTCGCTAAGGGCGAACAGCCTTATCCCGCCGCCTCTCCGAGCCGCGCCACGAACCGCTCCCGGTTGACGATCGCCCTCCGCACCCGCCCGGTGGCCAGCACCGTCCCGTCCGAGGCCGTCGCCCGGACGTCGAACGACACCCGCCGCCCGTCCCACTCGACCAGCTCCGCGACGACGGCCACCCGAGCCCCGACCGGACTGGCCGCGAGGTGATCGACCTCCACCCGCGTCCCCACCGAGGTCTCCCCCGCGTCCAGCCGCCCCGCCAGCACCCGCACCGTCGCCGCCTCGAACCAGGCCACCAACCGAGGCGTGGCCAGCACGCCCACATCCCCGCTCCCCACCACCTCAGCCGTGTCCTCATGCGTCACGACGGCTTCGAACTCACACCGTGAATCGGCTTTCGTCATAGCCATAATCTGCCCGCCTGGCCGCCACTGCGAAGCCGAGACCCAACCGATCACTCGGTTCGCAGGATTACCTGGACTGCAGAGAGCTTCCCCAGAGCCCCACTCGGCGATGACGCCGAGCGTGCCGACCCGTCACCGCAGACTGATCAGCTGAGGGAGCAGGGATGAACGACGCCCGCGGAAGCCGCGAGGACCGAGGCGAGACCGTCCACGAAGACGACCCGCGGCGGGCGTTCCGTCGGAGCTCACGCTGCGGGTGCGAGTCCAACTGCGTCGAAGTCGCCTACTCCGCGCCCGGCGTGATCGCCGTCCGGGACAGCGACCGCGGGCCGGACGGACCGGTCCTCCGCCTCTCGGCCCGCCTGCTCAGCGCGCTGAAGCACGCCTAGTGGCCGCCACTCCCCCAACAGCGGGCCGCCACGTCCCCACCAGCGGACCGCCACTTCCCCACAACGGGCCGTCACTTCCACACCGTGTCCGCTATGCGGGAGATGCGCGCGGACGACTTCGCCGGATCGAGGGCCTGGGAGTGCAGCTGTTCCCATGACCGCCGGTACAGGTGCGCGACGTCGTCGGTGTACACCTGGCTGCCCCACACGCTGTCGATGTAGACGGCGTCGGGGAAGGTCACCTCGTAGGCCGGGGCAAACTCCAGGATCGTGAACGCCTCGCCCATGACGGGGCCGTGGAAGCGGTCCAGCGGCAGGACGCGGACGTCGACGTTCGGCAGTTCCATCAGCTCCAGCAGCCGCCGGAGCTGATGGAACATGATCGGCGCGTCCCCGATCGAGCGCAGCAGGACCGACTCGTCCAGGATGCCGTGGAAGTCGAGCGGGTCCGGCCTGGTCAGGACGTCCTGCCTGCGCATCCGCACCTCGACCCGGCGGCGGATGGTGCGGGGCGAGTCGGCCGTGACCAGGCCCGCGCTGCGCAGCGTCTCAAGGGCGTACCGCTCGGTCTGGACGAGCCCGGGCACGGTGAAGATCGAGTAGGACAGCGCCGCGGACGCCTCGTCCTCCAGCGCGACGAACTCGTCGAACTCCGGGGACGTGGCCAGCCTGCGCCCCGACCACCAGCCGGGTTCGGTGGCGGCGTGCGCCAGGGCGAGCAGCTCGCCGCGGTGTCCCTCCTCCACCCGGTACAGTTCCAGCAGCAGCCGGACGTCCGACACGCGCACGCCGATCCGGGCGTTCTCGATGCGGCTCACCTTGGACGGCGACCAGCCGAGCCGCGCCGCGGCCTCCTCGCCGTTCAGCCCGACACGTTCGCGAAGCCGCCTCAGCTCGGCCCCGAGCCGGCGCCGGCGGACGGACGGGACAGCGGCCACTTCGAAACGACCTTCCCCCCACGGGAATTGCAGTGCAACTTGCATTTTCCGCCGGGATGGCCCCGCCGTCCAGACCACACCGGCGAACCGCATCACCGGAATCGCGCGCTCAACCTAATGTCTGAATGATGCGCGGACATTAACCGAACGGTGAGAAAATACTTCTTCTTCGAGTGCACGTGGCCGTGCATCTTGCACAGCGCTGAAATCCGCGCCGATACTGCCGTTACCTCCTCTGGCCGGCAAGGCCAGTGCCACCGTTGCACGCACCGCCCGGGACCCGCGCGGGTCGGCGGGCCGCGTTTCCGCACCGATGCGGCCGGTGTTTTTCCAATCCTGCCCACCGGCAGGGGACGGCCCGCGAGGCCGAGGAGAAGGAGGCTCTCCATGGGGAGCGTTGACCCGGTACACAGGAGCATCCTGGCCGTCGACATCGAGCGCTCGACGGTGGGCGGCCGTACCAACCCGATCAAGCTGGAACTCCGCGCGCAGGTCTACCGCATGTTGCTGCACGCCATGGCGCACGCCGGGATCGACGCGTGCTGGTGCGAGCCCTTCGAGGACCGCGGCGACGGCGTCCTCGTCCTGATCCGCCCTGTGGACGAACTGCCGAAGCCGCGCCTGCTGTCCCAGCTCATCCCCGAGCTCACCCGCGCCCTCGCCGACTACAACCAGGCGCTGCCTCCGGCGGAGCTCCCCCGCCGCGAGCTGCGGCTACGGGCCGTCCTGCACGCCGGGGAGGTCCATCTCGACGACAACGGCTTCTGCGGAGAGGAGGTGGACGTGGCCTGCCGGCTCCTGGACGCCCCGAGCGTCAAACGCTGCCTGCGGACGGCACCGGGACCGCTCGTCCTGGTGGTGTCACAGGAGATCTACTGGAGCATCGTCCGCCACGAATATGACGGAATAGGCCCTGAGAGCTACCGTCCGCACGTCTGCGTCAACGTGGCCGGACGGCGGAGACGCGGATTCGTGCACGTGCCACCGGCGACGCGCGAGGAAGCCGTCCCCGCCTGACTTCCGGGACGCGCCGTCCTTTCCGCACGGAGCCCCGGGTGGGCGCTAGGGCTTTGCGGGGTTTTGGGGTTGGACGGGGTGGTTCGGGCACATCTCTTCCGGTGACGGGCAGGGAAGCGAGGTGTTCATGGACCGCCGACGAAGCAGCGGGGACTCGGGTCCCAACTGGCCGCTCCTCGCCGGGATCGCGGCCGCTCTGGCGGTGGCCGTCGCCGCGGTGCTCGCGCCGCGGCGCCACTTCCCGGCGGTGGGTCATCTGCCGGTGCCGGTGCGCGGAGGCGGTCCGGCACCTCCGCTGCGACTGCGCGAAGGCGGATCCGCGCCCCGAGCGCGTGGACGTTCCGCGCGGACGGCTCGCCTGCGCGGGGCCAAGCCGGAGCGGGCCGGCCGGAGTGAGGCAAGGAGCGACGAGGCCGCGGGCCAGAAGCGCTCCGCGCTGAAGTTCGCCATCAACTGGCCGCTGGCCGTCGGCATCGCCGCCACGCTGTTCCTGGTCTGGCTGTGGTGGTGGTCCGCCACGCGGGGCGGGCCCGGTTAGACGTTGCTTCCCTGGAGTCCTTCGTAGGCGGCCATCAGCATTTCGAGGCCGCGAGTGTCGTCCGAGGGTTCGCGCATCTGGTTCGTCACGTACGCCATGACGAGGCGGCGATCGGGCTCGATCATGACGAGGGATCCGCCCCAGCCGCCCCAGCCGTAGGTGGTGCCGAACAGGCCGTAACCGAGTCCGTAGCGGGCGTGCCTCCCGAGAAGGCGGTCCTCGCCGTTGAACTGCTCTTCCCACGCGCGGTCGCAACCGGCTCGGGACAGCAGCCGCACGCCGCGCGCCGCTCCTCCGCACGCCATCACCGACTGGACGAGCGCGACCGAGCGAGCGTTGCCGAAACCGCTCGCCGCCGGAATCTGGGCCCGGCGCCACGCCACGCTGTTCCCGTCCCGTACCCGGATCCCGGCGACCGAGGTTCCGGGGGCGCTCGCGGCGTAGTCCTCGTCCTTCGTGGGCGGCGGGACGGTCGGGGCGACACGGTGATCGTCCTCGGCGGGCAGGCCGATCTGGAAGTCGGCGTTCAGCGGCCCGGCGATCTCGTCGGCGAAGAATTGCCCGAGACTCCGCCCGGTGATCCGCCGGACGACCTCGCCGACGAGGAAGCCCTGCGTGATCGAGTGGTAGCCGGCGGCGTCGCCCGGCTCCCACTGCGGAGCCTGCGCCGCGAGCCGTGCCGTGGCGGACGTCCAGTCGTAGAGCTCGTCGACCGGGCCTTCCCAGTCGGGCAGGCCCGCGGTGTGCGAGAGCACGTGCCGGACGAGCACCTTCTCCTTGCCGGCCGCGGCGAACTCCGGCCAGTACCGCGCGACCGGCGCCGCCAGGTCGAGCTCACCCCGATCGGCCAGGACGAGCGCGCACAGAGCGGTCATCGTCTTGGTCACGGACCAGACGTTGACGATCGTGTCCCGCTCCCACGGAACGCCGCGCGCCGCGTCGGCGAACCCGCCCCAGACGTCGACCACCGGCTCGCCGTCGACGAACACGGCCACCGCCCCACCGACGTCACCTCCGTCCAGCAGCGCCCCCAGCGCCATGGGAACGGCCACGAAAAGATCATCGTAAGTGCCCCGAATATCGGCCATACAGAGCATTGAGCCCCCGCACCCCGCACAAAACAACCGATTTTCCGTGCGAGCCCCACCGCCAAAGATCCAATTACCCTGGCCGACGCCGCAATCGCTGATCGAACGGGTCAACTCACGATTCGCTCACCTGACGTTCCGTGCCCGTGTCGAAGTACTGCGAGAGGTAGGCGTCCGGGTCGAGGTCGCTGTCGCGGACCAGCGAGAAGACCTCGACGCCCTCGCTCAGCGACTCCTCGCCGCCAATGAAATACGCCTGCGCCAGCCCCAGATACTCGCCACCCAGGAGAGCGGCGTTCTCGCGGGCGGCGTCCTCAGCCTTCGCGATCGCCTCGTCGAAGGACGCCGCCCGCCACACGGTGACGCTCTCCTCGTACGGACGGCCCGTCTCCTCCGTCCAGCGGAGCAGGCAGCGAACGCCGTACCAACCTTCTCGATCCACCACGCCCGTCCCCTCGTTGCCGTCCTCGCCACCTGATCATGACGGCCGGGGAATGACGATGACCACGTCCAGCTTGACGATCTCATCCAGCGCACGGCCCGCCATCTGTCGGATCTCCGCCCACGGCGAATCCTCTGCGAGCCCTTCAGCGTCCCAACGCGCCGAACCGCCCGGGCCGCTCATCTCGGCGAGACGCTCGCCGATCCGAACAAGGACATCCCTCAGAGAGCCAGACAGCAGACCAGGAGCCTGCTCATCCACGCGCGGGACCACCCAACCCGCCGCCCAGTCGAAATCAAGCCCGAGCTCGTCCACGCACCAGCCATGACGCTCACACCAGGCGATCTGCTCTGAAGCAGGCGCGGCCAGCAACACCAAGGATTCAGCGAGGCGCAACATCGAAGTCGCGATGTCCGGCGTTCTCACAGACTCTGCGCCCCATCTAGCTCTCAACGGCGGCGGCGACGCCTGTCGGGCAGGAGTCGCCGGACGACTGGTCACTTTGGGCTAAACCGGTACCGCCGCGCCTGCCGCGCCCCGGCGACCCGCCCTGACTTTCACAGGTGTTCGGAACCCGTAAGCCGCCAGGCGACGATCAGGCCGTCGAGGTCAGCGGCGTCGGCCTTGAGGCTCTGCCTGTAATTGTGTAGGGCCTAGGACCGACCGCTGGCGGACGGTCCTACTCGCCTCACCCAGGAGCTCAGTCGCCTGCGGGGGCCACGCCTACGGGGCAGGAGAGGCCGGTGCCGCCTAGGCCGCAGTAGCCTCCGGGGTTCTTGGTGTCCGAGAGGTATTGCTGGTGGTAGGGCTCGGCGTAGTAGAAGGGTCCGGCCGGGGTTATTTCGGTGGTGATCTCGCCGTAGCCGGCTTCGGTCAGGACCTTCTGGTAGGACGCCTTGGAGGCTTCGGCCCGGGCCGCCTGGGACTCGGAGTGGGTGTAGATCGCGGAGCGGTACTGGGTGCCGACGTCGTTGCCCTGGCGCATGCCCTGGGTGGGGTCGTGGGACTCCCAGAAGACCTTGAGGAGGGTGTCGTAGGAGACCTTCGCGGGGTCGTAGACGACGCGGACGGCTTCGGCGTGGCCGGTCTGGCCGGAGCAGACCTCCTCGTAGGTCGGGTTCGGGGTGTAGCCGCCCTGGTAGCCGGCGGCGGTGGTGATCACGCCTTCGGTCTGCCAGAACTTGCGCTCGGCGCCCCAGAAGCAGCCGAGGGCGAAGTCGGCGATCTCGGCGCCCTCGGGATAGGGCGGGGTGAGGGTGGTGCCCAGGACCTCGTGGCGGGACGGGACGGGCATCGGCTCGTCCCGGCCGGGCAGGGCCTTCTCCGGGGCGACCATCTGGGTCTTCGCGAAGCCGAACATGTCTTTCAGACTACGTCCGCGTCGCGAGGATCGTCGCGCGGGTGGTCTCCACCTCGTGGGCGTAAGGAGTCCGTTCGATGTAGGCGTCGGGCGTGAGGCCCGCGTCCTGGAGGGCGGTCTCGATCTCGGCGCGCCGGTAGAACTGGAAGTCCAGATCGACGGGACGGTCGAACCACTCGTCGAGGTGGCGGACCTCGTCGCCGAGGTGGAACGAGAGCAGGGCGGATCCGCCGGGGCGCAGGACGCGGCGGAACTCGGCGAACGCGGTGGGGAGTTCGGCCGGCGTCAGGTGGATGATCGAGTAGCAGGCCGCGATGCCGCCCCAGATGCGGTCGGGGACGTGCAGGTCGCGCATGTCCCCGACGTGGAAGCCGAGGCCCGGATGGGCGGCGGACGCGATCTCGATCATGCGGGGCGACAGGTCCAGGCCGAGGGACGGCGCGCCGTGGTCGCTCAGGAAGCGGGTCACGTGGCCGGGGCCGCAGCCGAGGTCGGCGATCGGGCCGAGGCCGTCCACGCGCTCGATCAGGTGGGTGAGGACGGCACGGTCCAGCGGCTTGCCGTCGAGCTCGGCCATGAAACGCTCGGCGTACGCCTCGGCCACCTCGTCGTAGCTGTCCCGCGCGTCCATGGTCGTCCCCCTTGCGCAGTCATCACTGTCACCTAGATTGACTGATTACGTCCTGATAGGTTCCTTTTGTGGTTGACCGTCGCGGAATGATATTCGGTGTGGCCGCCTACGTTCTCTGGGGGCTGTTCCCGCTCTACTGGCCTCTGCTGAAGCCCGCCAACGCCGTCGAGATCCTCGCGCATCGCATCATGTGGTCGCTGGTGGCGGTCGCGGTCATCCTCGCGGCCGGACGCAACTGGGCCTGGATCCGGACGCTCGACCGCAGGAAGGCCGGGCTGCTCGCGCTGGCGTCCGTGCTGATCTCGGCCAACTGGGGCACCTACATCTTCGCGGTCAACACCGGCAAGACGATCGAGGCGTCCCTCGGCTACTTCATCAACCCGCTGATCAGCATCCTGTTCGGCGTGGTCATCTTCCGCGAGCGGCTGCGTCCGTGGCAGTGGGTCGCGGTCGGGCTCGGGACGGCGGCCGTCGCCGTCCTCACGGTCGACTACGGACGGCTTCCCTACATCGCGCTCATCCTGGCCTGCTCGTTCGGCGTCTACGGGCTGCTGAAGAAGTTCGCGTCCATGCCGTCCGCGGAGACGCTGGCGGTGGAGACGGCGGTCATGTTCGTCCCGGCGCTCGCCGTGTCGATCGTGATGCAGGCGAACGGGACGGCGGCGTTCGGCCACCACGGCGCCGGGAACATGGCGCTGCTCGCCGCCGCGGGCGTCGTGACGGCCGTCCCGCTGCTGCTGTTCAACGCCTCGGCGGTGCGGGTGCCGATGAGCACGCTGGGCCTGCTCCAGTACCTCGCGCCCGTCCTCCAGTTCCTGATCGGGCTGCTGGTGCAGCACGAGGCCATGCCCGCGAGCCGCTGGGCCGGGTTCTTCCTCGTCTGGACGGCGCTGATCGTCCTCACGGCGGACGGCCTGGTCACCGGACGCCGCACGCGCCGCCTCGCCCGCCGGGCCCCCGCGTCCGCCACGCCCGCCGAGTCGGACACCGTCGCGGAACCGGCCGCCTGACCAGGTCGTCCGGTGCCCGAACCGGGCCCTGGCCCCGTCCCTCCGCCGGCGGTTCGGCAAGAGGTGGGGAAGACGCTGAAAGTTTCCTGGGAGATATGACAACTTTTGGCTGACTAAACCTGTCTATAGAGTGAGTTGCCCCGCACCCGCTAGAGTGCGGGAGATCACACTGAGAACCGTCCACCCCACTTCCCCGAGGAGCCCCGGTTGCGTCTGCTCAGCACGGCCGTCGTCGGCGCGGCCATCGTCGGAGCCGGCCTGCTCGCCCCCGTTTCGGGCGAGGCCACCGCCGCTTCGCGTGACGTCACCTTCAGCCCCTCCGTAGCGCGCCCCGGTCAGCACGTGCAGATCGACGTCCTCGCCTGCGCGGTCGGCAAGAAGAAGCACTACGCGTCCTCGAAGGCCTTCACCAAGAACGTCGTCATCTACGGCAAGGGCGCGGACGGCCAGGGCAAGGCGACCGTGAAGCGCGGCCTGAAGTCCGGCACCTACAAGGTGACCGTGCACTGCGAGAGCCGCAAGCTGGTCGGCAAGCTCCGCGTCTCGAACAAGCCGTGGCCCGCCGTGATCCCGTCGCCGCTCACCCCCGGCGTCCGCTGATCGTGCTGCTGGCCGATAACCGGCCGGACATGCGAAAGGCCCTCCTCGGAGGGCCTTTCTCGCGTCGGGAGGGACGTCAGCCGGTGCGGGAGACCACGTAGTCGCAGAGGCCGATGAAGGCCGCCCGCGCGGGGATGTCCGGAAGGGTCATGAGCTCGGCGCGGGCGTCCTCGGCCCAGGAGCGCATGTCGGCCCGCGCGCGGTCCATCGCCGGGTGGGCGCGCAGGAGCGCGAGCGCCTCGGCGTGCAGGGCGTCGTCGGTGAGGTCGGTGACGAGCAGTTCGCGCAGGCGCGCGTCGTCCGGGCCGGAGCCGACGCCCTCCAGCACCAGGTGCATCGGGAGCGTGCGGATGCCCTCGCGCAGGTCGGTGCCGGGCGTCTTGCCGGACTCCTCGGTCTCGGACGCGATGTCGAGGATGTCGTCCGACAGCTGGAAGGCGATGCCGATCTTCTCGCAGGCGGAGGTGATCGTGTCGACCACGGCCGGGGAGGCGCCCGCGAGGAGCGCGCCGAACTGCCCGGAGACGGCGATCAGCGAGCCGGTCTTGTCGGCCATGACCGACAGGTAGTGCTTGAGCGGGTCCACGCCCTCGGCGGGGCCCACGGTCTCCTGGATCTGGCCGCGGACGAGGCGGGCGAACGCGCGCGCCTGGATCCGGACGGCCTCGGGCCCGAGGTCGGCCAGCAGGTCCGAGGCGCGGGCGAACAGGTAGTCGCCGGTGAGGATCGCGACGGTGTTGTTCCACCGCGAGTTCGCCGACTCCTGGCCGCGCCGGACGGTCGCCTCGTCCATCACGTCGTCGTGGTAGAGCGTCGCCAGGTGGGTCAGCTCGACCACGACGGCCGCCGGGACGACGCCCGGCGCGTCCGGTTCGCCGAAGTGGGAGGCGAGCAGCACCAGCATGGGCCGGAACCGCTTGCCCCCCGCCTCGACGAGGTGCTTGGAGGCTTCGGAGAGCAGCGGATCGTCGCCCCGCACGGAGGAGAGCAGCGTCTCCTCCACCGCGGCGAGCCGCTCCCGCACATCTGAGGCCAGCCCCTCGGGCAGACCGAACGGAACGGCGCTACTCACCCAAACCCCCTACGGAGCCACTACCGGACGAACATCTGTGTCGCGGCGTGTCCCGCCAGGTCCAGCATCGGCTGGGGCAGGACGCCGAGTACCACAGTAGCCGTGACGCCGAGCGCCACGGCAGCCGCGGTCGCGGGTCCCGCGACCACGGTCGGGCCGTCCGCCTCGGGCTCGCTGAAGAACATCACCACGATGACCCGGACGTAGAAGAAGGCCGCGACCGCCGACGACAGGACGCCGACGACGACCAGCGGGGTCGCGTGACCCTCGACGGCCGCCTTGAACACCGCGAACTTCCCGGTGAACCCGGACGTCAACGGAATTCCGGCGAAGGCTAGCAGGAAGAAGGCGAAAACGCCCGCGACGACCGGCGACCGCCGACCGAGGCCCGCCCACCGCGACAGGTGCGCCGCCTCGCCGCCCGCGTCCCGCACCATGGTGATCACCGCGAACGCGCCGATCGTGGTGAAGCCGTAGGCGACCAGGTAGAACAGCGCGCCGGCCAGGCCGTCCCGGGTCACCGCGATCATGCCGGTGAGCAGGAAGCCCGCGTGCGCGATGGACGAGTAGGCCAGCAGCCGCTTCAGGTCGGTCTGGGTGATCGCGATGACCGCGCCCGCGACCATCGTGAGAATCGCCACACCCCACATGAAGGGCCGCCAGTCCCACTTCAGCGTCTCGAACGCGACGTAGTAGACGCGCATCAGCGCGCCGAACGCGGCGACGAGCGTGCAGGACGCCATCAGCGCGGTGATCGGGGTCGGGGCGCCCTGGTAGACGTCCGGCTTCCACATGTGGAACGGCACCGCGCCGATCTTGAACAGCAGGCCGACCGACAGCAGGGCCACGCCCGCGAGCATCAGCGTCTCGCTGCCGGCGTCCTTGCTGAGCTGGGTGGCGATGTCCGACAGCCGGACCGAGCCGGCGTAGCCGTACAGCAGCGCCGTCCCGTACAGGAAGAACGCCGAGGAGAACGCGCCGAGCAGGAAGTACTTGACCGCGGCCTCCTGCGACAGCAGGCGGCGGCGCCGGGCCAGGCCGCACAGCAGGTACAGCGGCAGCGACATGATCTCCAGCGCGACGAACATCGTCAGCAGGTCGTTCGCGGCGGGGAACATCAGCATGCCCCCGACCGCGAACAGCATCAGCGGGAACACCTCGGTCTGGGTGATCCCCGCCGCGGTGGCCAGCTGCTCGGCCTCCTGCTCGGCCTCGGTGCCGGGCAGCGCCGCGGCCTGCGCGGTGAAGTGGCTCTGCTGCCGCTCGGCGATGAGCAGGAGCGACACCAGGGCGAGCACGAGGATCGTGCCCTGGACGAACAGGGTCGGGCCGTCCACGCCGATCGCGCCCATCGCGGCGACGTGGAACGGCTTGTCCCGGGCGGCGAGGCCGATCGTCCAGGCGAACGCGGCGATCAGGCCGATCGCGGCGAGCGGCACCTGCACGTAGTACCGGGTGCGGCGGCCGACGAACGCCTCCGCCAGGACGCCGAGCACGCCCGCGCCGAACACGATCAGCATCGGGGCGAGCTGCCCGTACTCGATGTGCGGCGCGGGCAGCTTGTCCCCGCCGGACGGGGCGGCCGCGAGTCCCGCGGCTACCAGTGACACGCTCACGGCCGGGCTCCGTTCTCGGCGACGTTACCGTTGATCTTCGGTGCCGGGTCGCGGACGTCCACCCGGGCCAAGCCCTGCTCGACCGACGGGTTGATGGCCTTGAGCACCGGCTGGGGGAACAGGCCCATCGCCACGATGATCGCGATGATCGGGGCGATCGCGACCTTCTCCCGGACCGACAGGTCGGGCATGCCCTTGACCTCGTCCCGGGCGGGGCCGCCCATGGTCCGCTGGTAGGTCCACAGGATGTAGATCGCGGCGAGGACGATCCCGGACGCGGCGAGCACGGCGGGCACCCGGTGCCGGCTGAAGGTGCCGATCAGCACCATCAGCTCGGACACGAAGGTGGACAGGCCGGGCAGCGAGAGCCCGGACAGGCCCGCCACCAGGAACGTCCCGGCGAGCACCGGGGCGACCTTCTGGACGCCGCCGAACGCGTCGATCCGCGCCGACTTCCGGCGCGCGATCATGAACCCGACCAGCAGGAACAGCGCGCCGGTCGAGAACCCGTGGTTCACCATGTACAGCGTCGCGCCGGACTGCCCCTGCGTCGTCATCGCGAAGATGCCGAGCACGATGAACCCGAAGTGCGACACGGAGGTGTAGGCCACCAGCCGCTTCAGGTCCACCTGCCCGATCGCGAGGACGGCGCCGTACACGATGCTGATCACCGCCAGCGCGAGGACGACCGGGGTCGCCCACTTGGCCGCGCCGGGGAACAGCTCCAGGCAGAACCGGAGCATCCCGTAGGTGCCGACCTTGTCGAGCACGCCCACGACGAGCACCAGCGCGCCCGCCGGGGACTGCGCCGCGGCGTCCGGCAGCCAGGTGTGGACGGGCACCATCGGCGCCTTGATCGCGAACGCGACGAAGAAGCCGAGGAACAGCCACTTGGCGGTCGCGCCGTCCACGTGCATGGTGCGCAGCTCGTCGAACATGAACGTGCCGTGGCCGAGCTCGTCCTGCGACAGCGGGTACAGCCAGACGACGGCGACGAGCATCAGCAGCCCGCCGAGCAGCGAGTACAGCAGGAACTTCACGGCCGCGTAGGACCGCTGCGGACCGCCGTAGGACCCGATGAGGAAGTACACCGGGATCAGCATCGCCTCGAAGAAGACGTAGAAGAGGAAGACGTCGGTCGCCGCGAAGACGCCGACCATCATCGCCTCCAGCGCCAGGAGCAGCGCGAAGTACGTCTTCACCGAGCGCTTCGGCGGGGTCTCGACGCCGCCGGAGCGGCCCGCCTCGTCGAAGGACGCGATGACCACGAGCGGGACGAGGATCACCGACAGCAGGACGAGCACGAGCGCGACGCCGTCAACGCCGACCGCCCAGTGCACGCCGAACTGCTTGATCCACCAGTACTTCTCGGTGAACTGGAAGCGGTCGCCGCCGACCTTGAACGCGGTCGTCATGACGATCGCGAGGACGGCCTCGACCAGCGAGATCCCGAGCGCGGCCTGCTTGACCAGGCCCTCGTTCTCGCGTGGCAGCAGCCCCACCAGCAGCGCGCCGGCGGCGGGCAGCGCGATGAGGACGGTCAGCCAGGGGAAGTCGGTCATGACGCGTTCACCACCAGGAGGGCGGCGACCACGATGGCCGCGCCGAGGTACATCGAGAGGGCGTAGGAGCGGGCGAACCCGGTCTGGATCCGCCGGACCCGGCCGGACGTCCCGCCGACGCCGGCCGCGATGCCGTTGACCGCGCCGTCCAC
Organism: Actinomadura gamaensis; assembly: GCF_042652125.1. NCBI lineage: Bacteria > Bacillati > Actinomycetota > Actinomycetes > Streptosporangiales > Thermomonosporaceae > Actinomadura > Actinomadura gamaensis. The sequence goes on from NZ_JBHSIT010000011.1 coordinate 112,198, forward strand.
GCCCCGGTTGTCGAACCAGACCGCGAGCCGGGTCAGCCACTGGCCGGGCCGCATCAGCAGCGACTCGTTGAGGGCGTCCCCGTACAGGTCGCGGCGGGCCGCGCGGGTGAGGAAGGACCCGGCGGGGGCCTCGACCGGAACCGGCCGCGCCCCGTACTGCCGCCACGCGATCGCGACGCCGACGATCATCAGCACGAAGGTCGCCGCGCCGGGGACGGTCAGCCACTTGAAGGTGTGCTCCTCCGGCTCGCCGACCACCGGGGCCAGGAAGTCGGAGAACCCGCCGAGGACGAGGAACCCGCCCGCGAACACCGACCCGACGGCCAGCAGGATCAGCGGGACGGTCATCACCTTCGGCGACTCGTGCGGGTGCACGTCCTCCTGCCAGCGCTTCTCGCCGAAGAACGTCATGAACATCACGCGCGACATGTAGTAGGCGGTGATGCCCGCGCCGACCAGGGCGCAGGTGCCGAGGATGTTCCCCGACGTGCCGCCCTTCTCGTACGCGGCCTCGATGATGCCGTCCTTGGTGAACCAGCCGGAGAACGGCGGGCACCCGATGATCGCCAGGTAGCCGAGGCCGAACGTCCCGTAGGTGACGTACATCATCTTGCGCAGCGCGCCGTAGTGCCGCATGTTCACGTCGTCGTTCGTCGCGTGCATGACCGACCCGGCGCCGAGGAACAGGCCCGCCTTGAAGAAGCCGTGCGCGATCAGGTGCGCGATGGCGAAGGCGTAGCCGGGCTTGCCGAGCCCGGCGGCGAGGTGCATGTACCCGATCTGCGACATCGTCGAGCCGGCGAGCGCCTTCTTGATGTCGTCCTTGCCGGAACCGATGATCGCACCGGCGAGCAGCGTCGCCGCGCCGACGATGGTGACCACGAGCTGCGCGTCCGGCGACATCTCGAAGATCGGCGCGGACCGGACGATCAGGTAGACGCCCGCGGTGACCATGGTCGCCGCGTGGATCAGCGCCGACACCGGGGTCGGGCCCTCCATCGCGTCCAGCAGCCAGGACTGGAGCGGGAGCTGCGCGGACTTGCCGCACGCGCCGAGCAGGAGCAGCAGCCCGAGCGCGGTCGCGGTGCCGGAGGTCAGCTTGCCCGCCAGCCCGACGTGCTCGGCGCCGGTGCCGAGCACCGTGGTGAAGTCGACCGAGCTGAAGGTGGCGAACATCAGCATGATCGCGGTGACCATGCCGAGGTCGCCGACGCGGTTCACCACGAACGCCTTCTTCGCGGCGACCGCGGCGGTCGGCTTGAACTGCCAGAACCCGATCAGGAGGTAGGACGCGAGGCCCACGCCCTCCCAGCCGAGGAACAGCACGACGTAGTTCGCGCCGAGCACCAGCGTGAGCATCGCCGCGACGAACAGGTTGAGGTAGGCGAAGAACCGCCGCCGGTCCTCGTCGTGGGCCATGTAGCCCATCGAGTAGATGTGGATCAGCGAGCCGACGCCCGTGATCAGCAGCACGAAGCTGATCGACAGCGGGTCGACCAGCAGGTCCATCCCGACGTGCAGCGAGCCGACGTCGAAGAAGTTCCACAGGTGCAGCGTGCGGCGGCGCTCGGCGTCGTCGTAGCCGAGCATCTGGAAGAACATCCCCAGGCCGACGACGAACGACGCGAGCGACATCGCGACGCCGAGGAAGTGTCCCCACCTGTCGGTGCGCCGTCCTCCGAGCAGGAGGACCGCCGCCCCGAGCAGCGGGAACGCGATGAGCAACCAGGCCGCGGCCTGGATCCCTTCCGCTTTCACTGGCCGCGGCCCCCTAGTACTTCAGCAGGTTCGCGTCGTCGACCGACGAGGACCTGCGGGTCCGGAAGATGGTCATGATGATGGCGAGGCCGACCACGACCTCGGCCGCCGCCACGACCATCACGAAGAACGCGATGATCTGGCCGTCGAGGTTGCCGTGCATCCGCGAGAACGACACGAACGCCAGGTTGCAGGCGTTGAGCATGAGCTCCACGCACATGAACACCACGATCGCGTTGCGGCGCACGAGCACGCCGACGCCGCCGATGGTGAACAGGATCGCCGACAGCGCCAGGTAGTGTCCGGGGCTCACTTCTCGACCTCCTCAGTCGCGGCGCCGGCCCCGGGCTCGGCGGTCTCGGTCGCCGTGCGGACGGCCCGGACGTCCCGGTCGAGCGCCTGCCGCTCGGTCTGGCCGCCCAGGTCGGTGTGCCGGTGCGCGGTGTCGGTGCGGGCCGCGATGATCGGGTTGACCGACAGCTCGGACGGGGTGCCGTCCGGCAGCAGGGCGGGCATGTCGACCGCGTTGTGCCGGGCGTAGGTGCCGGGGCCGGGCAGCGGGCCGGGGTGCGCGCCGGTCTGCGCGGCCTTGCGGAACCGCTCGACCGACAGCGTCCGCTGGGTGGGCTTCGGGGAGGTGCGCTCGCGGTGCGCGAGCACCATCGCCCCGAGCGCCGCGGTGATCAGCAGGGCGCTGGTCGCCTCGAACGCGAACACGTACTTGCCGAACAGCAGGGCCGCCAGGCCCCGGACGTTGCCGCCGTGCTCGGCGTTGGCGTTCTTCAGCCCGGCCGAGTCGCCGAGCGCGGCGTTGGCGAAGCCCGCGCCGAGCAGGACGAAGAAGCCGAGGCCCGCGATCGCGGCCCAGAGCCGCTGCCCGCGCAGCGTCTCCACCAGCGAGTCGGTGGACGAGACGCCGACCAGCATCAGCACGAACAGGAACAGCATCAGCACCGCGCCGGTGTAGACGATGACCTGCACGAACGCCAGGAACGGCGCGTCCTGCACCGCGTAGAGCGCGGCCAGCGACAGCATCACCGTGGCCAGCAGCAGCGCCGAGTGCACGGCCTTCCGCATGAAGATCATGCCGAGCGCGGCGGCGACCGACACGATCGCCAGGAGCCAGAAGAAGAACGGCTCGCCGGACTGCTTGTCGGCGACGTTCCCCGCCAGCACGTGCGCGGTGGCCAGGTCGGCGGGGGTCAGGCCGGCGGCGGTCACTTCTTCTCACCGCCTTCCTCGGACTGCAGGCCGAGGCGGTAGTAGTCCTCCTCGGAGTCGCCGAGGCGCATGGCGTGCGGCGGGGCCTCCATGCCCTCGCGCAGCGGCGCGAGGAGCATGTCCTTGGTGTAGATCAGCGACTCGCGGCTGTCGTCCGCGAGCTCGTACTCGTTGGTCATCGTGAGCGCCCGGGTGGGGCACGCCTCGATGCACAGCCCGCACAGGATGCAGCGCAGGTAGTTGATCTGGTAGACGCGGCCGTACCGCTCGCCCGGCGAGTAGCGCTCCTCCTCGCTGTTGTCGGCGCCCTCCACGTAGATGGCGTCGGCGGGACACGCCCAGGCGCACAGCTCGCAGCCGACGCACTTCTCCAGGCCGTCCGGCCAGCGGTTGAGCTGGTGGCGTCCGTGGAAGCGCGGGGCCGTCGGCTTCTTCACCTCGGGGTACTGGACGGTCTCGCTCTTCATGAACATCTGGTGGAACGAGACCCCGAACCCCTTCACCGGGTTCAGGAAGTCAGTGAGTCCCACTGCTGACCTCCTCACGAGAGGATTCGGTGGTGCGCGGCCGGGGCACGTCGCGGCGGCCGTGGTAGTGCGGGGCGTCCATCGGCGGGACGGGGAAGCCGCCCGCCGCCGGGTCCGGCGGCGCCGTGCCGGCGGCCTCCGGTTCCTCGGGCCTGCGTCCGCGCGCGAACTCCCATACGAAGGTCAGGGCGATCACGGCGATCGCGAGCACCACGACGACCGCCATGAGCGTCCCGACGTTGTGGCCCTCGTTCTTCAGCGCGCGGATGGCGGCGACCAGCAGGATCCAGCCGAGCGAGAAGGGCATCAGCACCTTCCAGCCGAGCTTCATCAGCTGGTCGTAGCGGACGCGGGGCAGCGAGCCGCGCAGCCAGATGAAGAAGAAGATGAACAGCCAGAGCTTGACCATGAACCACAGCACCGGCCACCAGCCGGAGTTCGCGCCCGACCACACGGTGGAGATCGGGGCGGGCGCCCGCCAGCCGCCGAGGAACAGGGTGGTGCACAGCGCCGACAGCGTCGCCAGGTTGATGTACTCGGCGAGGAAGAACATCGCGAACTTCAGCGACGAGTACTCGGTGTGGAAGCCGCCGACCAGCTCGCCCTCGCCCTCGGGCAGGTCGAACGGGATGCGGTTCGACTCGCCCATCATCGTGATCACGTAGACCACGAAGGACGGGAACAGCAGCACCGCGTACCAGGTGTTCGCCTGCGCGTTGACGATCTCGGTGGTGGACATCGACCCGGCGAACAGGAACACCGCGACGAACGACAGCCCCATCGCGATCTCGTAGGAGATCACCTGCGCGGACGAGCGGAGCCCGCCGAGCAGCGAGTAGGGCGACATCGACGACCAGCCCGCCAGGACGATGCCGTAGACGCCCATCGACGACATCGCGAGCACCAGCAGCACCGCGACCGGGAGGTCGGTGCCCTGGAGCGCGGTGTGGTGGCCGAAGACCGACACGGTCGGGCCGAACGGGATGATGCTGAACGAGATGAAGGCGGGCACCGCCGACATCACCGGCGCGAGGACGAAGACGACCTTGTCCACGTTCCGAGGGACGATGTCCTCCTTCAGCGCCAGCTTCACGCCGTCCGCGAGGCCCTGGAGCAGGCCGAACGGTCCGGCCCGGTTCGGGCCGACGCGCAGCTGCATGCGGCCGATGACGCGGCGCTCGACCCACATCGACATCAGCACGGTGAGGACCAGGAAGACGAAGATCACCAGGACCTTGCCGCCGATCAGCCACCACGGGTCCTTGCCGAAGGTGGACAGCGTCGGGTCCGACGGCGCGGGCCCGGCCAGCACGGCCTGCCCGGCCAGGGTGAGACGGCTCATCGGGTGCCTCCGATCGAGACGATGTCCCCCGCCTGCGCGCCGAGGTCGGCGTGCACCGCGACCTCGGCGGAGTTGGTCGGCAGCCAGACCACGCGGTCCGGCATGCCGGGCGTGACCTCCAGCGGGAGGGTGACCTCGCCGCGCGGGCCGCGCACCGTGATCTTCCCGTCCGCGCCGGCCTCGGCGGCGGTGGCGGCCGAGACGCGGGCGACGGCGGCCTTGGCGGTGCCGGCGAGGTAGGGCTCGCCGTCCTGCATGCGGCCCCGGTCGAGGAGCTGGCGCCAGCTCGCGAGCACCGCCTCGCCGGGGCCCGGCTGCGGCAGGGCGCCGAGCGCGGCCGACGGCGCGGGCGGGCGCTCGCCGCGGAACGCGCCGAGCTCGGTCAGCTCGCGGCGCGCGGCGTCCGGTCCCGGCAGGCCGAGGTGGACGTCCATCTCGTTGGCCAGCGCGTCCAGGACGCGCAGGTCCGACATCTTCGCGGCGTTCTTCAGGACGGTGTCGAACGGGCGGCCCCGTCCCTCCCAGTCCACGAACGTGCCGGACTTCTCGGCGACCGCGGCGACCGGGAGCACCACGTCCGCGCGGTCGGTGACCGCGCTGACCCGCTGCTCCAGGCTGACGATGAACGGGGTGGCGTCCAGGGCCGCGAGCGCGGCCTCGGGGTCGGGCAGGTCGTACGGGTCGAACCCGCCGACGAGCAGCGCCCCGCGCTCACCGGACGCCGCCGAGGACAGGATCCCGGCGGTGTCGCGGCCGGGCGTCGCGGGCAGTTCCGCGACGCCCCAGACGCGGGCGGTCTCGGTGCGGGCGTCCGGGTCGAACACCGGACGGCCGATCGGCAGCAGGCCCGGCAGGGCCCCGGCCTCGATCGCGCCGCGCTCGCCCGCGCGGCGCGGCACCCAGGCCAGCTTCGCGCCGGTGGCGTGCGCCAGCCGGACGGCCGAGGACAGCGCGCCCGGGCTCGCCGCGAGCCGCTCGCCGACCATGATGACCGCGCCCGGCTTCTCCAGCAGGTCGCGGATCCCGGCGTTCTCGCCCGCGACCAGCCCGCCGAGCACCTCCGCCTCCGCTCCCGGCACGGCCGGGAGCAGCGTCCCGCCGGTCTTCTGGAGACCGCGGGTGGCGAACGGCGCGACGGAGACGACCTTCAGCTTCTTCTTGCGGAACGCCTTGCGCAGCCGCAGGAAGACGATCGGCGACTCCTCCTCGGGCTCGAACCCGGCCAGGAGGACCACCGGAGCGGTCTCCAGGTCGGCGTACGACACCTCGATCGGACGGCCCGCCACCGCGAAGGCCAGGAACTCGGCCTCCTCGGCGCTGTGCGGACGGGCCCGGAAGTCGATGTCGTTCGTGCCGAGCGCGATGCGGGCGAACTTGCTGTAGGCGTAGGCGTCCTCCAGCGTGAGGCGTCCGCCGGTGAGGACACCGGCCCTGCCTCGTGCGCGCGCGAGACCGCGCGCGGCCACCGTCAGCGCCTCGGGCCAGGACGCGACCTCCAGCTCACCCTTCTCGTTCCGGACGAGCGGGTGGTCGAGCCGGTCGGGCTGCGTGGCGTAGGTGAACGCCCAGCGGCCCTTGTCGCAGTTCCACTCCTCGTTCACCTGCGGGTCGTCCCCGGCGAGGCGGCGGGTGATCTTGCCGCGCCGGTGGTCGGTGCGCAGCGCGCAGCCGGACGCGCAGTGCTCGCACGCCGACGGCGTGGACACCAGGTCGAACGGCCGCGATCGGAACCGGTACGCCGCGCCGGTCAGCGCGCCGACCGGGCAGATCTGCACGGTGTTGCCGGAGAAGTAGGACTGGAACGGCTTGTCGGTCGCCGCGCCCACCTGCTCCTTCGCGCCGCGCTCGAACAGGTCGATGAACGCGTCCCCGGCGATCTGGTCGGAGAACCGGGTGCAGCGCGCGCACTGGATGCAGCGCTCGCGGTCGAGCAGCACCTCGGTGGACAGCGGGATCGGCTTGGGGAAGGTCCGCTTGGTCTCGGTGAACCGCGTCTCGCCCCGGCCGTTGGACATCGCCTGGTTCTGCAGCGGGCACTCGCCGCCCTTGTCGCAGATCGGGCAGTCCAGCGGGTGGTTGATCAGCAGCAGCTCCATCACGCCGTGCTGCGCCTTGTCGGCGACCGGCGAGGTGAGCTGCGTCTTGACGACCATGCCCGGCATCACCGTGGTGGTGCAGGACGCCTGCGGCTTGGGCATGCCGCGCCCGTTGCCCGCGTCCGGGATCTCCACCAGGCACTGCCGGCAGGCCCCGATGGGGTCGAGCAGCGGATGGTCGCAGAACCGCGGGATCTGGATGCCGAGCAGCTCGGCCGCCCGGATGATCAGCGTACCCTTGGGGACGCTGATCTCGAAACCGTCGATGGTGCAGGTCACCATCTCGACCTGCTGCTCCACCGACTTCTTCTCGTCGGCGACGGTCATACCGCTGCACCTCCCCACAGGGTGGACTTGGCCGGATCGAACGGGCAGCCGCCCTGCTCGAAGTGGCGGATGTACTCGTCCCGGAAGAGCTTGATCGACGAGACGACCGGGCTGGTCGCGCCGTCGCCGAGCGCGCAGAACGAGCGGCCGAGGATGTTGTCCGACAGGTCCAGCAGGGTGTCCAGGTCCTGCTCGGAGCCCTGCCCGGCCTCCAGCCGCTTGAGCAGCTGCTTGTACCAGTACGTCCCCTCGCGGCACGGCGTGCACTTGCCGCACGACTCGTGCGCGTAGAACTCCGACCAGCGCAGGACGGCCCGCACCACGCACACCGTGTCGTCGAAGATCTGCAGCGCGCGGGTGCCGAGCATGGACCCGGCCGCGCCGACCGACTCGAAGTCGAGCGGGACGTCCAGGTGCTCCTCGGTGAACAGCGGCGTGGACGAGCCGCCCGGCGTCCAGAACTTCAGCCGCCGCCCGCCGCGGATGCCGCCCGCCATGTCGAGCAGCTCGCGCAGCGTCACGCCGAGGGGGGCCTCGTACTGGCCCGGCCTGGTCACGTGCCCGGACAGCGAGAAGATGCCGAACCCGGCGGACTTCTCGGTGCCCATGGAGGTGAACCAGTCGGCGCCGTTCGCCACGATCGAGGGAACCGAGGCGATGGACTCGACGTTGTTGATGACGGTGGGACCGCCGTAGAGTCCCGCGACCGCCGGGAAGGGGGGCTTGAGCCTGGGCTGACCGCGGTACCCCTCCAGGGAGTCCAGCAGCGCCGTCTCCTCGCCGCAGATGTAGGCCCCGGCGCCGGTGTGCACGACCAGCTCCAGGTCGTACCCCGAGCCGAGGATGTCCTTGCCGATGTACCCGGCGGCGTAGGCGTCGCGCACCGCCTGCTGGAGGCGGCGGATGACGTGCAGCACCTCGCCGCGCACGTAGATGAACGCGTGGTTCGACTTGATCGCGTACGCGCTGATGATGACGCCCTCCACCAGGACGTGCGGGTTGGCCATCATCAGCGGGATGTCCTTGCACGTGCCCGGCTCGGACTCGTCCGCGTTCACCACCAGGTAGCGCGGGTTCGGGCTGTCCGGCGGCAGGAACCCCCACTTCATCCCGGTGGGGAAGCCCGCGCCGCCGCGGCCGCGCAGGCCGGAGTCCTTCACCGTCTGGACGATCGCGTCCGGCTCCATGGCGAGGGCCTTGCGCAGGGCGGTGTAGCCGCCGTCGCGCTCGTACCCGGCCAGGGTGAACGAGTCGGGCTGGTCCCAGTTCCGCGTGAGGACGGGAGTCAGCGTGGTCACTGGTTGCGTCCTTCCTGGCTGCCGGGCTTGACGTCGCCGCCGATGGGCTTGCCCGGCTCGTTCGGCGGCGGGTCGGTGATCTCCTCGGCCCGCACCGGCTCGTCCGGGGCGGCCGCGCCCGTGTCGGCGGACGGTGCCGTCCAGCCGCGCTCGCGGGCGAGTTCGAGGCCGCGCAGCGACTCCGCGCCGGCCTGGACGCCCTCGTGCGCGAGGCCGTCGTCGAAGCCGGCCAGCACCCGGCTGGCCTCCTTCCACGTGCACAGCCGGTTCGGACCGCGAGAAGGAAGCACTTGCTTACCCGCGCGCAGGTCGTCGACCAGGCGCTTGGCCTTCTCCGGCGTCATGTTGTCGAAGAACTCCCAGTTCACCGTCATGACGGGGGCGAAGTCGCAGGCCGCGTTGCACTCGATGCGCTCCAGCGAGACCTTGCCGTCCTCGGTGGACTCGTCGTGCCCGACGCCGAGGTGCTCGCTCAGCTCGTTCCAGATCTGGTCGCCGCCCATCACCGCGCACAGCGTGTTGATGCAGACGCCGACGTGGTAGTCGCCGACCGGCTCCCGCTTGTACTGGGTGTAGAACGTCGCGACCCCGGTGACCTGCGCGGGCGTGATGCCGAGCGTCTCGGCGCAGAAGTCGATCCCGCGCCCGGTGACGAAGCCGTCCACCGACTGCACCAGGTGCAGCATCGGCAGCAGCGCCGACCGGGGCTGCGGGTACCGGGCCAGGATGTCCTTGGCGTCGCGGTCCAGCCGCTCCCGCGTCTCCGGGTCGTACGGCTCGGTGTTGCGGAACGGCGGCTCCAGCTTGAGCAGCTGCTCGCTCAACGGTCCACACCTCCCATCACGGGGTCGATCGAGGCGACCGCGGCGATGACGTCGGCGACCATGCCGCCCTCGGCCATCGCGGGCGCCGCCTGGAGGTTGGTGAACGACGGCTCGCGGAAGTGCACCCGGTAGGGGCGCGTCCCGCCGTCGCTGACGATGTGCGCGCCGAGCTCGCCGCGCGGCGACTCCACCGGCGCGTACACCTGCCCGGCCGGGACCCGGAAGCCCTCGGTCACCAGCTTGAAGTGGTGGATCAGCGCCTCCATGGAGGTGCCCATGATGTGCGCGATGTGCCGGGGCGAGTTGCCCATGCCGTCCGCGCCGATCGCGAGCTGCGCCGGCCAGCCGATCTTCTTGTCCTCGACCATCACCGGCCCCTTGACCGACTGGAGCCGCTCGACGCACTGCTCCACGATCTTCAGGGACTCGTCCATCTCCTTCATCCGCACCAGGTAGCGGCCGTAGACGTCGCAGGTGGTCTCGGTCGCCACCTCGAAGTCGTAGGTCTCGTAACCGCAGTACGGCTGGGACTTGCGCAGGTCCCACGGGATGCCGGTGGAGCGCAGGATCGGTCCGGTGATGCCGAGCGCCGTGCAGCCGGTCAGGTCCAGGTACGCGACGTCCTTCGTGCGCGCCTTGTAGACCGGGTTGTCGTCCATCAGCTTGCGCATCGCCTTCAGCCGCTTCGGCATCCGGTCGAGGTAGTCGCGCAGCTTGCTCATCGCGCCGCTCGGCAGGTCCTGCGCGACGCCGCCCGGACGGACGTACGCCATGTTCATCCGCAGGCCGGTGATCTCCTCGAACAGGTCGAGGGTGTACTCGCGCTCGATGAACCCGTTCAGCATGACGGTCGTCGCGCCGAGCTCCAGGCCGAACGTCGCGATCGCGACCAGGTGCGAGGAGATCCGGTTCAGCTCCATCATCATCACGCGGATGATCTGGGCCCGCTCCGGCACCTGGTCGGTGATCCCGAGCAGCTTCTCGACGCCGAGGCAGTACGCCGTCTCGTTGAAGATCGGCGCGAGGTAGTCCATCCGGGTGCAGAACGTGGTGCCCTGCGTCCAGGTGCGGAACTCCATGTTCTTCTCGATGCCGGTGTGCAGGTAGCCGATGCCCAGCCGGCACTCGTCGACCGTCTCGCCGTCGAGCGTCAGGATCAGCCGGAGCACGCCGTGCGTGGACGGGTGCTGCGGGCCCATGTTGACGACCAGGCGCTCGTCCCCGGAGTCCCGGGCCTCGGCGACCATCTGGTCCCAGTCCTGGCCGCCGACGTCGAAGACGCGGCCCTCGGCCGCCTCCTCGGCGGCGGCCGCGTAGGCGTCGTACTCGGTGTACTTGGTGGAGGGGCTCACGTGTACGACCTCCGCTGGTCGGGCGGCGGAACCTCGGCGCCGCGGTACTCGACGGGGATGCCGCCGAGCGGGTAGTCCTTGCGCTGCGGGTGCCCGACCCAGTCGTCCGGCATCATGATCCGGGTCAGCGCCGGGTGGCCGTCGAACACGATCCCGAAGAAGTCGAAGGTCTCGCGCTCGTGCCAGTCGTTGGTCGGGTAGATCCCGACGACCGAGGGGATGTGGGGGTCGGCGTCGGGGCACGACACGTCCAGCCGGACGCGGCGGTTGTGCGTGATCGACAGCAGCGGGTAGACCGCGTGCAGCTCCGCGCCCTCGTCGGTGGGGTAGTGGACGCCGCTCACGCCCATGCACATCTCGAAGCGCAGGTCCGGCGCGTCCCGGAGGGTGCGGGCGACCTCGACGAGGTGCTCCCGCCTCACGTGGAAGGTCAGCTCGCCGCGGTGCACCACGACCCGCTCGATCGCCTCGCCGTAGCTCGGCAGCAGGCGCTCCAGCGCGTCCGCGACCTCGTCGAACTCGCCGGCCTCGGCCGCGCCCTCGGGCCCGCCGAACGGACGCGGCGACGACACCTTCGGGGCCTGCCGGACGACGAGCCGTCCGTATCCGGACGTGTCGCCGGAGCCCCTGACGCCGAACATGCCCATCCGGGCGACCGGCTGCTCGGCGCGGTCCTCCTCGCGCTGCGCGGGGAGCCGGTCGGCGGCCTGCTCGGCCTGCTGCTCGGGGTTCTGCGAGCTCATCTCACAGCACCCCCTGTCCGAGCAGCGGCAACTGGCGGCGCCTGGACTCCTCCAGCTCGGCGATCTGCTTCGCCCGCTGCGGCCCGAGCTTGGTGTTCTGGATCTTGTCGTGCAGCTTCAGGATCGCGTCCAGCAGCATCTCCGGCCGCGGCGGGCAGCCGGGCAGGTAGATGTCCACCGGGACGATGTGGTCCACGCCCTGCACGATCGCGTAGTTGTTGAACATGCCGCCGGACGAGGCGCACACGCCCATAGCGATGACCCACTTCGGCTCGGTCATCTGGTCGTAGATCTGCCGGAGCACCGGCGCCATCTTCTGGCTCACCCGGCCCGCGACGATCATCAGGTCGGCCTGCCGGGGCGTCGCCGAGGCACGCTCCATCCCCCACCGGGAGAAGTCGTGCCGCGGGTCGCCGGTCGCCATCATCTCGATCGCGCAGCACGCGAGACCGAAGGTGGCGGGCCACACCGAACTCTTCCGCGCCCAGCCCGCGACCTGCTCGACGGTCGTCAGCAGGAAGCCGCTGGGGAGCTTCTCTTCAAGACCCATTAGTCCCACTCCAGACCACCGCGCCGCCAGATGTAGGCGTACGCCACCAGCACGGTGAGGATGAAAAGGACCATCTCCACAAGACCGAAAATCCCCAGGCTGTCGAAGGCGACGGCCCAGGGATAGAGGAAGATGATCTCGATGTCGAAGACGATGAACAGCATCGCCGTCAGGTAGTACTTGATCGGGAAGCGCCCGCCGCCCACGGGCTGCGGGGTCGGCTCGATCCCGCACTCGTAGGCGTCCAGGCGCGCCCGGTTCCAGCGCTTCGGCCCCGTCATCGAGGCCATCAGCACCGATCCGGCGGCGAAAACGAACGCCAGAACCCCCAACACGATGATCGGGATATAGAGGTCCACGGAGTCCTACTTCCTCTCCTCGGGGCGTACGACGCTGTACGGACGCGACCTTCGCGCATGGCGGAACCGCGTCACGGCGACGGCCGCCGCGTGACCGCGGTCACGCGGGCGGGTCGTCACCCTAGCCAAGGTGATCAATAGCACTCCCCTCCGGGGGTCGGGGTTAAGCGGCGGGCGCCACCCTCTGCATGGCGTTGATGATCCGGTCGAACGCGTCGCCGCCCCGCGGGTCGGTGAGGTTCGCCAGAAGCTTGAGGGTGAAGCGCATCAGCGTCGGGTGCGGCAGGCCGTGCGTGGTGAGGAACTTCATCACCCGTGGGTCACCGATGGCCTGCACGAAGACCCGCGCGAGCGTGAAGTAGCCGCCGTGCTCGTCCTTCAGGATGCGGGGGTACTCGTAGAGCGTCCGCTCGCGCTGCGCCGGGGTGCGGCGGGCGAGCGCCTGCACCATGATCTCGGCGGCGAGCTTCCCCGATTCCAGGGCGTAGTCGATGCCCTCGCCGTTGAACGGGTTGATCATCCCGCCCGCGTCGCCGACCAGCAGCATGCCGCGGGCGTAGTGCGGCTGCCGGTTGAAGCCCATGGGGAGCGCCGCGCCGCGGGCCGGGCCGGACGCGTGCTCCTCGTCGAACTGCCACTCGGGCGGCATCTGGGCCGTCCAGCCCTTGAGCATCCCGCGGTAGTCCACGTTCTGGAACGACTTGGAGGTGTTGAGGAGGCCGAGGCCGACGTTGCAGGTGCCGTCCGCGAGGGGGAACACCCAGCCGTAGCCGGGGAGCAGGCGGCGGCCGTCCCACAGCTCCAGCCACGCCTCCATGTACTCGTCGGTGTGCCGCGGCGACTCGTAGTAGCGCCGGACGGCCACGCCCATCGGACGGTCGGTGCGGCGCTCCAGCCCCATCGCCACGCTGAGCCGGGTCGAGTTGCCGTCGGCGGCCACGACCAGCGGCGCGTGGAAGGTGATCTCCTCGTCCTTGTGCCTGGCCGTCACGCCGACGATGCGGTCGGTGCGCTCGTCGATGATCGGGCCGGTGACGTTGCAGCCCTCGATCAGCTCGGCGCCGGCGGCCGCGGCGTGCCGGGCGAGCAGCTCGTCCAGGTCCATCCGGGAGCGGACGAGGCCGAAGTCGGGGAAGCTGGCGAGCTCGGGCCAGGGCAGCTCGATCCGGGTGCCGCCGCCGTAGATGCGCAGGCCCTTGTTCCGGCTCCAGCCGGGCGCGTCGATGTCCACGCCCATGGAGATCAGCGCCCGGACGGCCCGCGGGGTCAGCCCGTCGCCGCAGATCTTGTCGCGCGGGAACGTCGCCTTCTCCAGCAGGAACACGGTCAGGCCGGCGCGGGCCAGCCAGTAGGCGGTGGACGACCCGGCGGGTCCGGCCCCGACGACGATGACGTCCGCGTGTCGGGTGGAGTCGGTCACAGCGTTCCTCTTACTTCGTTCGCTTGTGAAGTACTTCACAAGAATCCGATGGGGAGTCTATTCCTTTGGAGCCGCTCGTGGGTACCTCTGCGCCCGCCCGGTTTTGGACCGGTGCAAAACACCCGGAACGGGATCAGCCTGGGTTGACGGCGTGGTGCATCGCCGCAACCCCGAAAGTCAGGTTCCGCCAGCGCACCCTCGTCCACCCGGCGGCCTGGACGATCGCCGCCAGCGACGCCTGGTCGGGCCACGCCAGCGTCGACTCGGCCAGATACGTGTAGCTGTCCGGGTTGGACGACACCCGGCCGAGCAGCGGCAGCCCGACCTTCAGGTGCGCCTTGTGCCCCGCGGCCAGCAGCGGGTTCGGAGGGTGACTGACCTCACACACCAGCAGCCGTCCGCCCGGCTTCGCCACCCGCCGCATCTCCCGCAGCGCCGCCTCGGTGTCGGCGACGTTCCGCAGCCCGAACGAGATCGTGACCACGTCGAACGCGCCGTCCTCGAACGGCAGCCGCAGCGCGTCCCCGGCCACGAACGCCAGATTGTCGACGCCGACCTGCCGTCGCCGTCCCACCCGGAGCATCCCGAGCGAGAAGTCGCACGCGACGGTGCGCGCGCCCGCGTCCGCGAACGGCACCGAGGACGTCCCCGTCCCCGCGGCCAGGTCGAGCACCCGCTCCCCCGGCCGCGCCGCCACGGCGCGCACGACCTCCCGCCGCCACCACCGTTCCATCCCACCGGTCATGAGCGTGTTGAGCAGGTCGTACCGATCGGCGGTCCGATCGAACATCGCCGCCACGTCGGCGGGCTTCTTGTCGAGATTGGCGCGGGTCATGCCCCCAGCCTAGGAGGCCCCGCAACACCCCACACGAGCGGTCCGCACCCGCACCCCCCCCAGGGCGACACAACCCCACCCCCCAGCCCCACCCCATCCGCCCACAAATGCCGCAACCAAGAAGAACAAGCAGCCGCCCACCCCCAGCAAGTACGCATGCGCGAGATACGCGCGGTGTACGGAAAGAACACACACGCGCGCCAAGCACGCGCGTGTGCAGGAGGTACGCGCGTGCGCGGCGAGTACCCATGCCCGGCGCACGAGCGTGCGCGAGAAGAACGCGCGCACGAGAGGCACTCGTGAACCGCAAGGCACCCGTAAACGCGACAGATGCGCGCGGGACGCGCGCGTGAGGGATGCGCGCGGAAGGTACGCGGGCGCCCGAGGAGTGGGCGCAGGCACGGAAGGTACGCGGGCGCGTGAGTAACGCACGAGGAAGGTGCGCGCGGCCGCGAGAGCGATGCGCGCGGGCGCGTGGGGGATACGCGCGGAAGGTATGCGAGCGCCCGAGGAGTGGCGCAGGCACGGAAGGTACGCGGGCGCGAGAGGGACGCACGAGGAAGGTGGGCGCGGGCGCGTGTGAAATGCGCGCGGGCGCCGGGGGATGCGCGCGGAAGGTGGACGCGGGCACGGAAGTACGCGCATGTGCGGGAAGAACACGCGGGCGCCAAGGGGTGCACGTCGCGGAAGGTACGCGCGTGGGCGGGAAGAAGACGCGGGCGCGGAGGGGGTGCGCGGCGCGGGAGGGGCGCGCGGGCGCGGACGTACGCGCGTGGGCGGGAAGAAGACGCGGGCGCGGAGGGGGGCGCGGCGCGGGAGGGGCGCGCGTGGGCGGGAGGGGCGCGCGGGCGTTGGGCGAGGAGGTCTGGGCGGGAAGAGCGCGTGCGCGGGATTAACGCGGGGGAGCCGGGGGCGACGGCGCGTGGGGCCGACGCGTGTGGACGCTGTGGGAGTTGGGCCGGAGGGGAAGGCGTGCGGCAATTCCGCTGTGCGCGGAGCGGGCGCTAGCGCGCGCTGGAGGGGTTAGTCCTCTTTGCCGCGGGACTCCTCCAGTTTGGTCTTGCGGTCGCGGACGGTGCTGACGATCGTCGCCGACATCGCGTCCCGCTGGGTCGAGAGCAGCACGTAGCTGATGACGCCGCTGATGAGGAGGGCGCCGAGCAGCAGGAAGATCGGCGCTTTCCGCATGGGGGTCAGCCAGAGGACGGCGGTCGTGGCGACGAAGATCCCCAGGCGCGCGGAGGTGTAGAAGAGAACGGAACGCATGGCGGTTCCAGGCTACTCCCGGTCTGGCGATGGCCTGGTTCAGCCCTGCCGCAGGACGTCGAGGAAGAGCGCCGGGTCCACGTTTCCGCCGCTCAGGACGGCGACGGTCGTCCGGGCGGACGGCAGGTCGGCGCGGCGGTACAGGTAGGCGGCCGCCGCGACGGCGCCGCCGGGCTCGGCGATGAGGCGGGCCTCGCGGGCGACGCGGCGCATGGTGAGCCGGATCTCGTCCTCGGAGACGGTGACGATGTCGTCCACCAGCTCGCGGACGTGCGCGAAGGTGAGGTCGCCGAGGCGCTGGACGCGGAGCGCGTCGGCGATGGTGCGGCCGGTGTCCTCGGCGGCCCACTGGACGGGGCGTCCGGCGCGCAGCGAGTCGCGGGCGTCGGCGGCGAGTTCGGGCTCGACACCGATGACCCTGGCGCGCGGGTTGCGGGCCTTGATCGCGACCGCGACGCCCGAGACGAGGCCGCCGCCGGAGACCGGGACGAGCACGAGGTCGACGTCCGGCGCGTCCTGGACGATCTCCAGCCCGACCGTGCCCTGCCCGGCGATCACGCGCGGGTCGTCGAACGGCGGGACGAGGGTGAAGCCGTGCGCGGCGGCGAGCTTCTCGGCCGTCTCGACGCGCGCTTCGAGGGTCGGCTCGACGTAGACGATCTCGGCGCCGAGGGCGATGCACGCCTCGACCTTCACGCCGGGAGTGGTGTGCGGGATGACCAGGACGCAGCGGATGCCGAGGGCGCGGGCCGTCCAGGCGACGGCTTGGGCGTGGTTTCCGCTGGAATGCGCGACGACTCCCTTGGCACGTTCCTCTTCGGGAAGTCCGGCGATGGTCGCGTACGCGCCGCGCAGTTTGAACGCGCCGACGGGTTGGAGCGATTCGGCTTTCAGCAGGAGCCGTTCTTCGGCGGGGACGGGGAACGGCACGAGCGGCGTGCGGACGGCGGTGCCGGCGATCAGTCCGGCCGCGCGCTCGACGTCCGCGACGGTCACGAGGGCGGGCATGGGAGCGAGGTTATTCGCTCACGATCAGCGTGCGATAACGGACGGCCCGGCCGCCGTCACGGGCGGGACGTCAGGGACGGGAGCTGGGCGTGGTGTCCGTAGTGTCCAAAACCACGTTTACGGTCGGTGATAGAGGCAGCTCGGAAAACTACGCAGCGTGATGTTTTGCGAAAACAAGGGAGAAATCGGTCTTGCTCCGCCACACTAGGAAACAGTCCACCCGCGCCGAGAGCGGGACAAAGGGGGAGAGAGAACGTGGAGAGCACGAGCGAGCGCCTGCTGACCCCCGGAGAGGTCGCCGCCCTCTTCAGGGTCGATCCGAAGACGGTCACCCGATGGGCCGCGGCGGGCCGCATCAGCAGCATCCGGACCCCGGGAGGCCACCGCCGCTTCCGCGAGTCCGAAGTGCACGCGCTGCTGCGCGGTGACGAACCGGTCGTCGAGCACTCGGCCGTCCGCTGACGGGACCCGCCCGCGCTGCCTCGGCGCGGACGGTCCCGCCGCCGCCTTTCCGGGCCCCGCCTCACCCGGCATGCCCCGCCGGTGGTAGGCGGTCTTCTGTTTTTCACACCCGAACACCGGGTGCCGGGCACGAACACCGCGAGTACGCGCGGGCGACCCGCCGAGTCCGCGCGTCCTCGACATCCAATTCACCGCGCCACGACTCACGGTCCGTTGCGCTGCCCGAGCTCGAACCGTCGCGCCGCCCGAACTCATGCCGTCGCGCCGTCCGACTCCGAATCGTCGCACTGCCCCGACATCGGATCGTCGCGCCGCGCCATCCCACGGCATCGCGCCGCGCCATCCCAGGGCATCGCGGCGCGCCATCCCAGGGCATCGCGCCGCGCCATTCCTGGGCGAGGAGCTGCGCCAACCCGGCGCGTCGCGCTGTGCGATCCGATCGGGGTGCTGACTGATCTCAGGCTTTTCGTGCCGGGTGGTTCCCGAGCACCGTCTTGGACGGTTCGGGACGGCGATCTCGTGACGCCGGATGCCGTCTTGCCGGGCCTTGCCTCATCGGCCTTTTGTACCGTTCCCAAGGCGCTGATTCAGGAGTCGTTCTCGGCTTTCCACTCTTCGAAGGCCGCCTGCAGCTCCGCGTCGCCCTCGCGCCATCCGCGGCGGCGCTCCTCCAGCTCCTCCTCGGTGAGCGACTGGTCGAGGAGGCGCTCGTAGTCGGGGTCGTTCGGGCCGATCTCCACGTACGCGTCGGCGATGACCCGCCCCTCGTCACCGCTGTCGAGCAGGACGCCGTGCGGCACGCGGAGCGTGCCGTCGGGGAGCCGGATCACGTACATCGGGAATCACCTTCGATGGCTCGTCTTCCGTTGGCGGACGGTCGGATTCCGTTGGCGGGTCGCGGGGTCGGGTTCCGTTGGCGGAGGGGCTGGTCAGATTCCGTATCGGCGGTTGAAGAACAGCATGACCTCAAGGGCGGCACGGATGTTGCCGGAGAGCATATCCACCAAAGCGGGACGTTGCCGGGCCGAAATGGCGGCGAACGCGTCCGCGAAAAACTCCCGGCGGCCGAGCGCGTCCGGCTGCTGGTGGAAGTCGCTCATGAGGTACGGACGGCACATGTCGTACAGCTGCCGGAACGCGGCGCTGTCGGACTGCCACGTGCCGGGTTCGCCGTCGATGTCGTCCAGGGCGTGTCCGACCTCGTGCATCATGACGTCCGGCGTCGGGGACGGCCGGTCGCCGACGACGATCTTCCGGTCGCCGTACGCGCCCGCGCAGATGTCCCACGTCGCCCGGCCGGACGGGAGCGGACGGCCGCGCAGGTGCCCCATGTCGTCCAGGTGCGGGACGCCGCCCGGCCCGACATAGATTCCGGACAGGCCGTCGGCGAGTTTGCGCTTCAGCGCGTCCGGCAGCGACGCGAGGCTCTCCACGGCGCGGACGACCTCGGGCGACGGCGGCCCCTGCCGGGCGTCCCACTGGCGGTGTAGGACGTTCTCCAGGACGCCGCAGTGCCGGAGACCGTCCAGCATCGGCGGGCTGTCCGGCGGACGCGGCGCGGCGCGCAGCGGGGCGGGCTCGTCGTCGAGCTCGAAGTCGCTCCACGAGTAGACCTTGGCGGGCTGCTCGGCGCGCATGCGGTGCCGTCCGACCGCGGCGGTCGGATCCGGCCCGGGGACGTCGCCCTCGGGGCGGGCCGCGTACGCGTCGTCCCGTCCGCCCTTCCGGAAGCGTCCGAACCGGTCCCGCGGCTGCGCGCCGCGCGGCCGGATCTGCGCCGGCTCGGGACTCTGCCAGGCACCCGAGTCCCGCGACCGCCCGGGATCGGGCGGCGAGGGCGAGTACCGGGCGTCGCCACCGCGCGACCCGCCTCCGGGGGACCTGCGATGGATGCCTTTGAACCGCATCGGGCTCCTCGCGTTCTCGAGGGGCCCCGTGCGGGGCCTCCGGGCAGCGTAAGCCGAATCCCGACACGCCGTCATCCCCCTTGGTCGAGGACTACCGTTGTCCCATGGCCTATGCGCTGATCGCTGTCGTCCTCGTCGCGGGCTGGCTCTTCTGCCTGCTGGACGTCCTCACCAGCGACGAACGCGAGGTTCGCCTCCTCCCGAAGTCCGTCTGGCTCCTCCTCACCCTGCTCGGTTTCGTCCTCGGCGGGTTCCTCTGGCTGCTGGCCGGGCGCCCGCGCGGACGCTCGGTGGAGTCGGTGCTGTGGCCGCCCGGATCCCAGGCCGTCCCCCATCCGGACGCCCCGAAGGGCCCCGACGACGACCCCGCGTTCCTGCGCGACCTGAGCCGCCGCATCCGCGGCGACGACTGAACGACGGGCTCGGTGAGCGCTAGCCGGTGCCGTGGTGCGTCTTCAGGTGGTCGCGGGAATCCTGGTCCAGGCGCTCGATCGTGTTCGCCATGGGTTTGAGGGCTGCGAGGATCTCGTTGCGCAGTCCGTCGAACTTGGCGTCCATACCGTCGAACTTGGCGCTCATCTCGGCGCGGAGGCCGGCGATGCGCGAGTTGGTGCCGTCGAGGCGGGCGTCCAGTTCGGCGCGGACGCCGTCGATCTTGGTGTCGAGGCGGGTGGCGACGCCGTCGATGCGGGCGGTGAGCTCGGAGCGGAACAGGCCCATCTGGCGGAAGATGACGCCGATGACGGCCACGGCCGCCGCGATCAGCGGCCAGAGCTGGGTGAGGTGCATGATCGTGATCCCTTCGTCACGGAATGTGCTCACAGCGATCATCCGGGGCGGGGACGAGTGATCACAAGCTGATACCCAGCCTGTGGATAACTTCGAGACTCCGTTAGGGACGGGCAACGCCAAAAGGGCGTCCTCCCCGACGGAAGGACGCCCCTTTCGGCATGGGTCAGGCGTAGGAGTGCAGGCCCGAGAACATGTAGTTCACGCCGAAGAAGTTGAAGATCAGGCAGGCGAAGGCCAGCAGGGACAGAAGGGCGGCCTTGCGGCCCTTCCAGCCGGCGGTGGCGCGGGCGTGGAGATAGGCGGCGTAGACGATCCAGGTCACGAACGACCAGGTCTCCTTGGGGTCCCAGCCCCAGTAGCGGCCCCAGGCCTGGTCGGCCCAGATGGCGCCCATGACGATGGCGGCCGTCCAGATCGGGAAGGCGAAGGTGGTGACGCGCAGGGACAGGCGGTCGAGGGCGTCGACGCCGGGGACGCGGGACCAGACCGAGTCCTCCGCGATCGGGCCGCGGGCCTCCTGGCGGGACCTCAGCAGGTACAGGATCGTGGCCGCGCCCGCGACCGTGAACGAGCCGGTCGCGATGATCGCGGCCGTGACGTGGATGGCGATCCAGTAGGAGTTCAGCGCCGGGGTGACGGGGCCGACCGAGTCGTAGAGCCAGATGTTCGCGACACCGAGTGCGATCACGGCGGCGAACATGACGAAGGCGCCGAGGAAGCGGGCCTTGTACCGGGCCAGGACGATCAGGTAGGCCGTCACGGCGGCGAACGCGATGGCGGTGAGGAACTCGTACATGTTGCCCCACGGCCAGCGGTGCGCCGCGAGGCCGCGGGTCAGGATGACGCCGAGGTGGGACGCCCAGCCGAGCAGGTTCAGCACGACGGCGAGGCGCGCCCAGTCGATGCGGCGGCGGTCGTCCTCCTGCGGCGCGGGGACGGCGGCGACCTCGGTGACCGTCCGGTCGGGGCCGTCCGCGCCGACGAGGACCTTGGCCTCGGTCCGGACGGCGGCCGTGGCGGCGGCGGTCGCGGCGGCGTGCCTCCTGCGGCCGAAGCCGAGGTCGGCCGCGTAGGCGACCAGCGCGACGATGTACAGCACGACGGTGCTGACCATCAGCTTGTCGCTCAGGTTGGCGAGGTCGGCGTTGTGCACCCTCGTCACTCCTTGTCAGAAGGGTCGTCGGTTGCCGACGCGGACGTCGTGGCCCCGGACGGTTCGGATGTCTCGCCGGTGGACGCTGCCTCCGGCGCCTGCTTCTCCCCGGGCTCCGGGTCGCCGGGGCCCTCGGGCGGCGTGCCGCGCAACGCGGTCACGACGTCGTCGAACTCCGGGGTCGGGTTCCCGAGCGTGAGCCCGCCGACATGCACCACCGTACGCCCGTCCCCCGCGGCGCTCGCACGGACCCATACCCTGCGCCGCCGGACGGTGAACGACGTGATCACTCCGAGGATGGCCAGCACCGCCGCGATCAGCGCGGGCATGCGCCCCGGGTCGTGGTTGACCGAGAGGCTCGTCCACTCCTTCATGCCGTCGAAGGTGACCGAGCCGGAGCCGTCGGGGAGCTTGAAGGTCTCCCCCGGCTCCATCAGCTTCTCCCCGCCCTTGATCGGGTTCAGCGTCTTGCCGATGCCCTCCAGCTGGTACACCGACTGGGCGCTGCCGTTGTCGAGGCCGAGGTCGCCCTTGAACGCGACGAGCGAGATGACCGGGCGCAGCGCGGCCGGGAACTCCGAGACGATCTGCTTGCCGTCCGGGGTGGCGGTCGCGGTCGGCCACAGGATCGCGTAGAAGGCGAGCTGGGTCGGCTGCGCGTCCGGGGCCTTGATCACGCCCTCGGACTGGAGGGTGCGCGGGTTCTGCGGCAGGAACGGGACCGCGCCGCGGAAGGCGACCTGGCCCTTGGCGTCCCGGACGGTGAACTGCGGCGCGTAGCCGTGGCCGAGCAGGTACACCTTCGCGCCGCCGATCTCCAGCGGATGGTTGACGCGCAGGTTGTAGTGCTTGGCGGGGCTGTCCGGCTTGTCCCGGTAGGTGATCGCGGCGTGGAAGTCGGTGGCCTGGCCGCGCTTCTCGCCCTTCAGCTCGTACTTGGCCTGGAAGTCGTCCAGGGTGATCGAGAACGGCGCCATCTGGTCGGTGTCGAACATCCGGCCGGGCTTGAACTGGTCGTACTGGGCGAGGGTGTTGCCGAAGGACGAGCCCTCGCGGAGCAGCACGTCCCCCCGGTAGCCGAACAGGTTGCCGACGCCGAGCGAGAACAGCAGGCCGAGCAGCGCCAGGTGGAACAGCAGGTTCCCGAACTCGCCCGCGTAGCCCTTCTCGGACGCCACGGACCCCTTGCCTTCCGCGACGCGGAACCGGCGCTTCCTGAGCAGCGCCTTCGCCTCGGCGAGCACCTCGTCCGGGGTACGGGACGTCTCGAACGTCGCCGACTGCGGCAGCCGGGCCAGGTTGCGCGGCGCGGCGGGCGGCTGGGCGCGCATCGCCTGGACGTGCTTGACCAGGCGCGGCAGGACGCAGCCCGCGAGCGACACGAACAGCAGGATGTAGATCGCCGCGAACCAGGGCGCGGAGAACACGTTGAACAGGGAGAACTTGTCCAGCCAGGGCGCGAGCGTCCTGTGCTGCTGGAAGTACCGGTCGACCTTCTCCGGCGCCTGCCCGCGCTGCGGCAGGAACGAGCTCGGAATCGCACCGAGCGCCACCAGGAACAGCAGGACGAGCGCCGTCCGCATCGTGGTGAGCTGCCGCCACGCCCAGCGCAGCCAGCCGAGCGGGCCGATGCCCTTCGGACGCGGCCCGTCGGCGGCGGGCGTGCGCCCGGCGGGGGTGGCGGTCGCCGCCGCGTCCACCGCGTCCGCGGCCGCAGCCTCGTCCGACGCCGCCTTCTCAGCCGCCGCCTCGTCCGAAGCCTTCGCCTCGTCGGAAGCCGAAGCTGAAACGTTCGCCTCGTCCGAGGCCGAAGCCGCCGCCGCAGTTGCGTCCGCGGCTGCCGCTCTCTCGGCCTTCTCGCGCTCAGTGTCTGTGTCGGCCATCGCTCATCAAATCGGGGTCTCGAAGCCGCCGATGAACGACTTCATCTGGATGGTCAGTTCGTTCCAGAGCCCGGTCACCAGCGCGAGCCCGATGAGGACCAGCATCCCACCGCCGACCCGCATGACCAGCGCGTAATGCCGCTTGACGGCGGCGAACGCGCCGAGCGCGCGCCGGTAGGCGAGCGCGGTGAGCAGGAACGGCAGGCCGAGCCCGACGCAGTAGGCGACCGACAGCAGCGCGCCGCGGGTCGAGCTGGCCTCGGTGATCGCGAGGGACTGGACGGCGGCGAGCGTCGGGCCGATGCACGGCGTCCAGCCGAGGCCGAAGATCACGCCGAGCAGCGGCGCGCCGGCCAGCCCGGCCGCCGGGAGCCGCCCCGACTTCAGGGTGCGCTGGAGGCCGGGGATGAAGCCCATGAAGGCCAGCCCGAACACGATCGTCACGACGCCGAGGACGCGCTGGATCGTGGTCTGGTACTCCAGCATCCACCGGCCGAGGCCGCCCGCGACCGCGCCCATGCTGACGAACACGAAGGTGAACCCGCCGACGAACAGCGCGACGCCCCCGAGGAGCCGGCCGCGCCGCTGCTCGGCGAGGTCGGCGCCGGTCATCCCGGTCACGTAGGACAGGTAGCCGGGGACGAGCGGCAGCACGCACGGCGACACGAACGACACCAGCCCCGCGAGCGCGGCCAGCGGGGCCGCCGCCAGCAGCGAGCCGCTGGTGACGGTCGTCTCGGTGTTCACCGCCGCGAGGATCACTTTTCCGCGAGGACCTTGGTCACGATCGGATTCAGCGTGGAGAACGTCGTGGCGCCGAGCAGCCGCGCCGCGACCCGGCCCCGGCGGTCCAGCACCAGGGTGGTCGGGATGGCGTTCGGCGGGACGTCCTTGAAGGCGAGGCCGATGCGGCCGTCGCCGTCGAACAGGCTCGGGTAGGACACCTTGAAGCGCCGCTGGAAGGCGATCGCGTTGTCCTTGTCGTCCTTGAAGTTGACGCCGAGGAACGCGACGCCGCTGTTCTTGTTCTGCTGGTAGACCTGGTCCAGCGACGGGGCCTCGCCCCGGCAGGGCGCGCACCAGGACGCCCAGAAGTTCACCACGGCGACCTTGCCGCGCAGGTCGGAGAGCCTGACCTGCCTGCCCTCCAGGGTGCTGCCCTCGGCGGACGGCGCGGCGTGGCGGCCGGTGGCCGCCACCTCCTGGATCTTGCCGTTGCCCGCGATGAACCGGTTGTCGCCGCCGCTCGGGCCGCCGGTGCCGCCGCCCGCGCAACCGGCGAGCAGCAGAACCGAGGACGCCGCGGCGGCGCTCACGAGGGAGATCCGGGGGCTCAACACACCCTCCTACTACAAGACGTAGTACTCAATGTATCGGCCGGGTCAGGCGCCCGCGACACCGGTCCCCCGGCCGATGCCCGCGGCGGGCTCGGCGTAGGACGTCCCGACCAGCCGGGAGCCCTCGAACTCCAGGCTGGTGACGCTGGCGAGGTCGCACTCGCGCCGGCGGGGGTGGTGCCACAGCCTGCGGTGCTCGGCGTGCAGGCGCAGGATCCAGATGGGCAGCTGGTGGCTGACGAGGACGGCCTCGTGCCCGGTCGCGGCGTCCCGCGCGGCGATCACCGCGGACCGCATGCGGCGGGCGATCTCGGTGTACGGCTCGCCCCAGGACGGCCGGAACGGGTTCCACAGGTAGCGCCAGTGCTCCGGCCGGCGCAGGCTGCCCGCGCCGACGCCGAAGGTGAGGCCCTCGAAGTGGTTGTCCGCCTCGATCAGCCGATCGTCCACCGTGACCGGCAGCTCGAAGGCGTCCACCAGCGGGGCCGCCGTCTCCAGCGCGCGCTGCATGGGCGAGGAGTACAGCGCGGTCACGTCGCGGCCCTCGAACCACTTGGCCGCGGTCCGGGCCATCTCGTTCCCGTCCTCGCTCAGCCGGAAACCGGGCAGCCGCCCGTACAGGACACCGTCGGGATTGTGCACCTCACCGTGCCGCAGCAGGTGAACGATCGTCTTCTCAGTCATCGCGTCGCCAGGCTACCCGCCCCCGGCCCGCGCCCCGCCCCACCCCCTCACCCCACCCGCGCGCGACGCCCCGCCCCTCGCTGCCCGCGCGCGCCACCTCGGCCCCTCGTCCTGTCCGCGCGCGCCGCCTCGGCCCCTCGCCCGTCCGCGCGCCACCGCGACGCCTCATTCCTTCGCGCGCCGCGGCCGTCCGCGGGGGCCGTTCCGCGGTCGTGTCAACCGGCGGCCCTTTCGGCGCGTCAAGATCGCGTCATTGCGATCGGAAGGATCCCCATGCCGCGTCCCCTCCCCCTGGCCGCCGCGCTGACCGCCGCTCTCGTGGCCGTCACCGCCTCCCCGGCGTCCGCCGCCCCCTCCCACTGGAAGCTCACCTACGACGTCGCCGCGTCCCGCACCCTCGGCAACGTGAGCAACGGCCTGACGTCGCTCGCGGTGCTGGGCCCGCGCGACGCCTGGCTCGCCGGTAGCTGGGACAACGTCGCGACGAACTTCTCGGCGATCCAGCACTTCGACGGGCACCGCTGGAGGAACACGCCGCTGCCCGGCGTGCTGACGTCGAAGCGGAACAGCCTGAGCGCCGTCGGCGAGGTGTCCGCGTCGTCCTCGGGCAATATCTGGGCGTTCGCGACGACCCAGACGAACGCGGACGGCGTGATGCAGCACGCCTTGCGCTGGAACGGGCGGGCCTGGACGGTCCAGCACACGTGGAAGCGCGAGTCGGACCGCTTCACCGGTGTGACGTTCGGCCCGAAGGACGTGTGGGCGTTCGGCGACCGGGGGTTCGGAAGCCGGCACTTCGACGGGTCGTCCTGGCGGCAGGTCGCGACGCCCGGCGTGGTCCAGCAGGTCAGCGGCGTCTCCTCCAGGAACATCTGGGCGGCGGCCGGGGCGTCCCTGCTGCACTACGACGGCCGGGCGTGGCGGGCGGTGAAGCCGGGTCCGGGCGCGCTCGACATCCGCGCGGTCAGCGCGCGGACGGCCGGCGACGTCTGGGCGGTCGGCGGCGTCCGATCCGGAGCGAACGTGACGCCCGTCGCCTTCCACTGGGACGGCCGGGCCTGGCACAGGTACGCAGGGCCGCGCGGCAAGGTGGCCAAGGCGCCGCTGGTCGCGGCCGTGGCGGACGGGCGCGGCGGCGCGTGGCTGTCGCGCCGCTCGACGGGCGGTGGCACCGACCTGTTCCACCTGGTCAGGGGCAAGTGGGTGGCGCAGGCACTGCCGAAGCACCGGCTGGGCAGGCCGTACGTCCGCACGCTCGCGGCCGTGCCGCACTCGACGGCCCTCTGGGCGGTCGGCGTGATCGAGTACGGGGGCGCGCCGGCCGGCGACACGGTGGTCTACAGCGGCACGCGGTGAGGTCGGGGGACGGTCAGGGCGAGAGTTCGAACCAGGTGTGGAGGCGGCCGGACGCGTCGGAGGCGTAGCCGAAGCGGTCGGCCAGGGACTCGATCAGGACGATCCCGTAGCCGTTGTCGCGGGGTTCGTCGCCCTGGCGCCGGGTGGGGACGGTGTCCCCGCCCGCGTCCACGACCTCGCAGTGCAGGACGCCGCCCCGGTCGTGCAGGGCCAGGGTGAACCTGCCGCCGTCGCGCGAGCGGGAGTGCTGGACGCTGTTCGTGCACGCCTCGGAGATCAGCAGTTCGGCGGTGTCGCAGCGCGGATCGTCCGCCAGTTCGGCGCGCACGAAGCGCCGGGCGAGCGCCACGCTGGCCGCCACGGCCGTCAGCTCGACGGCTCCGATGAGCTCTCCGACCTCGGTTCCCGACACGGTGCACCCCCGCCCCCGACGACGCGCTGGACTCCTACCGAACAGCGCCAACTCCAGACCTCTGACACAAGATAGGACGAATCGGACACCATTCGTGCCCGCCGAACCCGCCGATTCCCAGGTCGGGGCCTCAGGGCGCCAACCGGCGGGGCGGTTCGCGCGTCCAGCACGTGATGATCACGAAAAAGGCCGCGATGCGCCGTACGACCACAGTTCTCGCCGCCGGAGCCCTGCTCGGCGGCGTCCTCGTCCCCGCGTCCGCCGAGGCCGCCGCGCCGTCCTGGAAGGTCGCCCGCTACGACGCCAAGGCCGGTTTCGACGGCGTGGCGGCGATCAACGGCAAGAACGTCTGGGTCGTGGGCGGCGGCTCGGGACGCGCCCACACCTGGCGGTTCGACGGGCGGCGCTGGACCGAGCCCGCGCTGCCCGCCGCCTACCGGAAGATCGACTTCTCGGCCGTCGCCGGGTCCGCGCCGG
This sequence comes from Actinomadura gamaensis, assembly GCF_042652125.1. NCBI lineage: Bacteria > Bacillati > Actinomycetota > Actinomycetes > Streptosporangiales > Thermomonosporaceae > Actinomadura > Actinomadura gamaensis. The sequence continues at coordinate 139,587 of NZ_JBHSIT010000011.1, forward strand.
ACAACGTGTGGGCCTTCGGGAGCGTCGGCCGCGGCACGCAGGTCGCGCTGCGCTGGGACGGCCGCGCGTGGCGGGCCGTCCACACCTGGAAGATCACCGCGCCGGTGGTGGGCGCGGTGGTGAACGGGCCGAAGGACGTCTGGGCCTACGGCTCCGCCACCGATTTCCTCACTTTCAGCACGTACCACTTCGACGGGCGCACCTGGACGCATCCCCGTATGGGGTTCCAGATGTCGGCCGGTTCGGTCGCGTCCGCCAAGGATCTGTGGGTGACCGCACACGACCGGACGGGCGCGGTCCCCAAGCCGGTCGTCGCGCGCTGGAACGGCAAGTCGTGGGCCCAGGTGAAGCTTCCGGCGCTGCCCGTCGAGCGGCAGCACCAGACCGAGCTGTCGGCGATCGCCGCGCGGTCGTCCTCGGACGTGTGGGTCGCGGGCACCCGCTACGTCAAGGACGGCCCGGACCTCGCCCTGCGTCCGATCGCCCTCCACTGGAACGGACGCGCCTGGAAGCGGCTCGACCCGCCCGGCAAGAACGCGGTCGTCTCGCTCGCCTCGGACGGTTCGGGCGGCGTCTGGGCGTCCACGACCTTCCACCTGTACCACTACGCGAAGGGACGCTGGACGCAGGCGAAACTGCCCGCGCGCAAGGGCAAGACGCTGCGGGTCGCGCAGCTCTCGCGGGTGCCGGGCGGCACGTCGGTGTGGGGCTCGGGTGACTACATCTGGGGCAGGCTGCCCAGCACGGCCGGCGCGATCATCCGCTATTGACGTCCGGCCGGGCAGCCCGACCCGCGGGCAGCCCGAGCCGGGCCGCCGGTCAGCCGGGCCGCCGGTCGGCCGGGCCGCCGGGCCGCCGGGCCGCCGGTCAGCCTGAGCGAACAGTCAGCCGGAGTGGACGGTCGTCCAGGTGTGGCGGTCGAGGAAGCCGCGGTCGTCGTTCGCGTACTCGGTGAACGCGCGCTGCACCTCGGCCAGGTCGGGGACGCGCGTGCGGTACAGCTCGCCGCTCGCGCCGTCCTTGTACTCCAGCTCGTAGCCGCCGTCCTCGGGCGAGACCTGGACGAAGTGGTGGCCGAACACGACCAGGGCGGCGAAGGGGTTGGCCGCGTCCAGGGTGGCCAGGACGTCCCGGACGAGTCCGAGGTCCGGGTCGATCACGACCATGCCGTCCCCGGTGTGGAGCTGCATGCCCTGGTAGACCCCCACGGGGGCGATGTTGTGGACGAGTTTCCGCACCGGGTCCCAGACGATCAGGCCGAGCCCCTGCGCGATCGCGTAGACGTCCGTGGAGACCTGGTCGGCCCGGTCGTCGGCCATCGTGACGCGAACGAACCGTCCGCCGGTCTCGGCGACCTCGACGTCCGGGTGGAGGCGGCGCAGCTCGGCGGCGAACTCGCCGGTCGCGGGGGTCGGCTCCGGTTCGGTGGCGGTGATCCGTTCCGCCTGCTCGCGGGTCACGGGCCGGTCGGAGCGCCAGAGCAGCAGCTCGTAGGTCATGCGGCCATCATCCCAGTTCAGCGCTTGCGGGCCTTACCCGCGGCGCGATCCGAAGCAGCTTCCCGCCGGGGAGGCTCCGGTCAGGCGGGAACAGGGGTCGGGACGGCCTCCAGCGAGACGGGGACGTTGGACGGGACGGCCTTGCGGAAGGCGTCCAGCGCGGCGCGGATGGCGGGACGGCGGGCGGCCTCCTCGCGCCAGACGCAGTAGACGCGGCGGGTGAGCGGGGCCTTCAGCGTGACGATCTCGACCTCGGGCGGGACGTCGCAGCGGCCGAGGCGGGGCAGGATCGCGACGCCGAGCCCGGCCGCGACCAGGGAGAGCTGGGTGGCGAACTCGTAGGCGTGGTGGTCGATGTGGGGCTCGCAGTCGATCGAGCGGAGCGTCCGGTGCAGCCAGTCGCAGCAGATCGAGCCGGGGGTGGAGCTGATCCAGGTCTCGCCCGCCAGCTCCTCCAGGGCGATGTCGGCGCGGCCCGCGAAGCGGTGGCCGGGCGGCAGCGCGATGTCGGCGATGTCCGCGCAGACGGCGCCCTTGAGCAGGCCCTCGGGCAGCGGGAGGGGCTCGTTGCTCCAGTCCTGGACGACGGCCAGGTCGAGGTCGCCGCGGACGACCAGGGGCATGCTCTCCAGCGGGTCCAGCTCGCTGAGCAGCACGCGCAGGTCGGGGTGGTCGAGGCGGAGGGCGCGCATGGCGGCCGGAAACAGGCCGCGGATAGCGGTCGGGAACGCGCCGACCGAGAGCTGGCCGACGACCGCGCCGCGGTGCGCCTCCAGGTCGGCCTGGGCCTGCTCGACCAGCGACAGGATGCGTCCGGCGTGCCCGACGAGCAGCTGGGCGGCGTCGGTGAGCCGGACGCCGCGGCCGTTGCGCTCCAGGAGCTTCTGGCCGGTCTCGCGTTCGAGCTTGGCGAGCTGCTGGGAGACGGCGGAGGTGGTGACGTGGAGCACGTCGGCGGCCGCGCTGACCGACCCGTAGGTCGCCACGGAGTGCAGCGCGCGCAGCCTTTCCAGATCGAGCATGAAGCAATGCTAAATCCATCTGTCAAGAAGATCTAGCTTGTCCTAAACACAGGGCTTGACGACGATCGGGTGATGCGTCCCCGACACGTGTTGCTCGCCGTGCTGATCGCCGCGGTGTGGGGGTTCAACTTCGTGCCGATCAAGATCGGCCTCGAACACTACCCCCCGCTGTTCTTCGCCGCCCTGCGTTTCGCGGTGGCGGCGCTGCCCGCCGCGCTCCTCGTCCGGCGGCCGCCCGTCCCGGCGCGCTGGCTGCTGCTGGTCGGGCTGCCGATGGGCGTCGGCCAGTTCGGGCTGCTGTTCATCGCGATGCGGGCCGGGATGTCCGCCGGGCTCTCGTCGGTGGTGCTGCAACTGTCCGCGCTGTTCACCGCGCTGATCGCGTGGGCGGCGCTGCGCGAGCGCCTCGGCCTGAGGCTGGTCGCGGGGATGGCGGTCGCGTTCGGCGGCGTCGCGTGGCTCGGCGTCCTCCAGTCGGGCGGGACGAGCGGACCGCTCGGCGCGTTCCTGCTCTGCATAGCGGCGGCGTTCATGTGGGGTCTGGCGAACGTCGCGATGCGACGCATGAACGCGCATGCGACCGGCGAGATCGACCCGTTCGGGTTCATGGTGTGGATGTCGCTGGTGCCGCCTCTTCCGATGCTCGCCCTGTCGCTCCTCATCGAGGGACCGGACGAGATCGGGCACTCGCTGGCGCACCCGTCCTGGGCCGGGCTGGGGGCACTGGCCTACGTGGCCTACCTGTCCACGCTGGTCGGTTACGGCCTCTGGGGCTACCTGATGCGCCGCTACGAGGCCAGCACCGTGGGCATGTACTCGCTGCTCGTCCCGCCGTTCGGACTGGCCGGGGCGACGGTCGTCCTGCACGAGCACGTGAGCCCGGCGCGGCTCGGCGCGGCCGCGCTGATCGTCGGCGGGGTCGCGCTCGGCGCGGTCCGCGTCCGTTCCCGGCGGAAATCGCGGGCTCTCGGCTCGACTCCCGATCCCCTTCCCACGAGGTGACTTCGATGTATGGAATCCATGTCCCGCTGGTCACACCTTTCACACCGGACGGCGAGGTGGACGTCGCCTCGCTCGAACGGCTCGCCAAGCACGTCCTGGACGCCGGGGTGGACGGCCTCGTCGCGCTCAGCACCACCGGCGAGGCCGGGATGCTCACCCCGGACGAGCAGGAGACCGTCCTGCGCGTCACCCGGAGCGTCTGCGACTCCTACGGCGTGCCGCTGACCGTCGGCGCCGGGACGATGGGCACGGACGCCACCATCGCGCAGGCGCGCGAGCGCGCCCGGTACGCGGACACCCTCCTGGTGGTCGCGCCGTATTACGTGCGCCCCACCGAGGACGGCGTCGTCCAGCATTTCGCGGCCGTCGCGTCCGCCGTGGACGTGCCCGTGCTCATGTACAACATCCCGTACCGCACGGGCCGCGCGCTCTCCGCCGAAGCCCTCCTGCGCGTCCTCGCCCTGGACGGCGTCGCCGGCGTGAAGCACTGCCCGGGCGGCATGGACGCCGACACGCTCACCCTCCTGGCCGAGGCGGGCGAGAAGATCCTCTGCGGGGACGACCCGTACATCTACCCCATGCGCACGCTGGGCGGGGGCGGCGCGATCGCCGCGACGGCCAATCTCGTGCCGTCCGCCTACACGAGCCTCGACCTCGACACGCACAACCGGCTCGTCCCGCTGGTGGGGGCGCTGTTCTCGGAGCCGTCCCCGACCGTCCTCAAGGCGTGCCTCGCCGCCCGAGGGATCATCGACGCTCCGGACGTCCGCGCCCCCTTCCAGCCCCCGCGGCCCGAGCCGGTCGACCGCGCGCTGAAGATCCTTACCGAGCTTCCCTGACCGCCGCGGCCGCGCGGGCGGCGTGCGGGAGGGCGTCGAGGATCTTCGAGATCGCGGTGTCGTCGTGCGCCGCCGACAGGAACCACACCTCGTACGCGGACGGCGGCAGGTAGACGCCGCGGTCGAGCATCGCGTGGAAGAACGCGGCGAACGCGGCCGTGTCCTGCTTCTGCGCGTCGCCGAAGTTCTGCACGACCGGGGCGTCCGTGAAGAAGATCGAGAACAGGTTGCTCGCGCGCTGGACCCGGTGCGGCACGCCCTCCTTGGACAGCGCCTCCGACGCGGCCGACGAGACGGCCTCCGCGTTGCGGTCGATGGCCGCGTACACCTCGTCGGTCGCGTTCCGCAGGGTGGCGAGGCCGCCCGCGGTCGCGAGCGGGTTCCCCGACAGCGTCCCGGCCTGGTAGACGGGCCCGGCGGGGGCGAGGCGGTCCATCACGTCGGCACGGCCGCCGAACGCGGCGGCGGGCAGCCCGCCGCCCATCACCTTGCCGAAGGTCATCAGGTCACCCGCGACGCCCTCCACGCCGTACCAGCCGGACCGGGACGCCCGGAACCCCGTCAGCACCTCGTCGACGATCAGCAGCGCGCCGTGCCGCTGGCACAGGCTCTTCAGCAGCGCGTTGAAACCGGTCGTCGGCGGGACGACGCCCATGTTGCACGGCACCGCCTCGGTGATCACGCAGGCGATCTCGCCGCCGTGGTCGGCGAAGGCCCGCTCGACGCCGATCACGTCGTTGTACGGCAGGACGATCGTGTCGGCCGTGGTCGCGCCCGTCACGCCCGGGGTGTCGGGCAGCGCGAGCGTCGCCGCGCCGGACCCGGCGGCGGCGAGCAGCGCGTCCACGTGCCCGTGGTAGCAGCCGGCGAACTTCACGACCTTGGACCGCCCGGTGAACCCGCGCGCCAGCCGGATCGCCGACATGGTCGCCTCGGTGCCGGAGTTCACCAGCCGGACGCTGTCCACCGGCGTCCGCGCGACGATCTCCTCGGCGAGCTCCACCTCGCCCTGCGACGGCGCCCCGTAGGACGTGCCGCGCTCGGCCGCCTTCGCCACCGCCTCGACGACCGCCGGGTGCGCGTGGCCGAGGATCATCGGCCCCCACGAGCAGATGAGGTCGACGTACTCGACGCCGTCCGCGTCCGTGAGGTACGGCCCGCGCGCCGACGCGATGAACCGCGGCGTCCCGCCCACGGCCCGGAACGCTCTCACCGGCGAGTTCACGCCGCCCGGGATCACCCGTACGGCCCGATCGAACAACTCCTGGGACTTGTCTGCTTCGGTCACCCCTCCAGTCAACCAGTTGCAGTTCGGTGACGCGTCTTGACCTCGCCTGGTACCGGCCGATATTCCAGCAAAGGCGTCGTCTGCCCCTTGCGGACAGGCGAGAATGCTTCAGGCGGGATGTCGGTGTCGCGAGCGGCGGCACCCCCGGTTCTTCAGCCGGCGCCGCCGGATCGGAGGGATGGCTCACACCGTGGTCGACGGCTGGACGGTTCCGGGATTCACCCACGAGCGGGACCTTGGCGGCGGCACCGCGGGGCGCGTGGTGCTCGCGGTGGACGACATGACCCAGACCAAGGTCGCCATTCGGTACCTCGACAAGCGCCTGGAGTCCGACGAGGCGCTGCTGTCGCGGTACCGGATGGTCGCGCGCAGGCTGTCCCAACTGGAGGATCCGAACGTCGTCGATCTCTACGACTTCGTGGAGAACCCCTCCCCGCGCGGCGGCACGGCGATCGTGATGGAGCGCGCCGAGGGCGTCTCGCTGCGCCGCATCCTGGCGGCGCGCGGCCCGGCCGGGCCCCTGGCGGCCCTCTCGGCGCTCGGCGGCGTCCTGCTGGGGCTGGCGGCCGGGGAGGGACGGGAGGTCGTCCACGGGGCGCTCCGGCCGTCCAACGTGATGGTCGCGCCGGACGGCGAGGCCCGCCTCACCGACTTCGGCCTCGGCTTCGGCCCGGTCGCCGGGCCCGCCTACACCGCGCCCGAACTCTGGGACGGCGCGCCGCCGTCCGCCGCGTCCGACCTGTACGCCGCCGCGGCGATCTTCTTCGAGTGCCTGACCGGACGGCCGCCGTTCAGCGCCCGCAGCAACTCCGGCTGGGCCAAGGCGCACCGCGACGCGCCCGTCCCGGTCGACCAGGTGCCGGGGCCGCTGCGGGACGTCCTCGCGCACGGCCTCGCCAAGGAGCCGGAGAAGCGTCCGGCGTCCGCCGCCGACTTCGCCGCCGAGCTGGAGGAGGCGGCGGTCGCGGCGTACGGGCCGTCCTGGGAGGCGCAGGGCCGGGGCCGCCTGGCCGAGCTGGTCAAGGAGACCGCGGACATCCCCGAGCCGTCCCCGGCGCGGATCCGCATCACCGGCCAGAACCGGATCTCCGCGCCGTCCGGCGGCGGCGGGGGCGGGAAGCGCCGCTGGGCCGTGATCGGGATCGCCGTCGTCGTGGTCGCCGGAGGCGCGGGCGCCGCCTACGCCTTCACCGGCGGCGAGAAGCACAGCGCCGACCCGCCGCACCCGTCGCAGGAGAGCCGCACGACCACCCCCTCGACCGCGTCGCCCGCGCCGCAGGGGCCGGGCGCGGCGCTGGCCGCCCAGATCCGGGACGCCACGACCCGCACGCCCGCCGCGACGTTCTCGTTCCGCCGGACGGGTCCGGGCGTCAACGTCACCGCGCACGGCTCGTTCACGCTGGTCACGGGCGGCGAGCCGTCCTACACGATGCAGCTCGCCGGGACGGGCGACACCAAGAGGACGGGCCGCGCGGTGGTGATCGGCGACAGCGCCTACGTGCGCGCGGGCAAGGGCTGGCGGCAGTTGCCGGTGGCCGCCAAGGGCTACCCCGCGCTGGCGGCGCAGATCCGCGCGGCGGGCTCGGTCCCGGCGGTGACCGCGCTGCTGGAGAACTCCACGAAGTTCCAGCACAACGGCCCGGTGTACCAGGGGACGGCCGCGCTGGACGTGCTCGGCCGGCAGCCCGGCTTCGGTGATCTCTACGCCGAACTGGCACGTGCCACGGGCGCGCGGGAGGTCACGTTCTTCCTGCGTCTCGACAAGGCGAACCGTCCGGTCCAGCTGAAACTGCGCGCGGGCGCGAAGCCGCACTGGCTGCTCACGACCTACACCGACTGGGCCCGCAAGCCCCCCATCGCCGTGCCCAAGCCGGCCGCCTGACCGCGGCGTTGAGCGCGATGGGCCGGACGCCGCTCGCCTTCGTCCTGGGGGCGGCCGGGCTCGCCGGAGCCGCCGTGGCCGCCGGGGCCGCCGCCTGGACGGCCCGGCGGCGGCTGATCGTCGTCACGGTCGAGGGGCGCAGCATGGCGCCGACGTTCCTGGACGGCGACCGCGTCCTGGTCCGCCGCCGGAGCCTCGCGGACGTCCGGCTCGGTGACGTCGTCGTGCTGGAACCGCCGTCCACCGGCGAGTACCTCGCGGCGCCCCCGACCAATGGCCCCGGCCGCGGCCGGACGGTGGCGTGGAACGTGAAGCGGGTCGTCGCGCTGCCCGGCGACCCGGTGCCGGACGGCGTGCCGGGCGAGGGCGGGACGGTGCCGTCCGGGAAGCTGGCGGTGTTCGGCGACAATCCGGACAGCGTCGACTCGCGGCAGCGCGGGCTGTACTCAGGCGAGCGGCTGCTGGGCGTGGTGCTCCGGAGGCTGGGCGGCACCCGCGCGGGCGCCGTCCGGGACGGGTCAAACCGGCAATGGTCACCAAGATCCGCTCCCCGCTGATCGCAGAACTCACAACGCGGAACCGGGCTCTTGAGCCCTTGATCGCCGACGGTTAGCTTCTGGGCAAGCGAGCGCCGGGCGGGTTCCGGAACCGCGACGGCGGCGCTCGACCAGTCCCGCGACCGGAGGTGGTTCTCCATGGTCCGTGCCCTCACCCGACTGAGCGACCGAATGCTCGACCGGCTCCTGCCGTCGTCCAAGGCCAAGGCCGAGGCGTGCTGGTGGACCTCGACCGGCATGCACTGCTGCATCTACGCCGGCCACACCTACTGCACCTGATCACCTACTGCACCTGATCAGGACCGATCCGATCACGCTCCACCTGATCAAGGCTGATCTGATCGACCGGTGACCGGTCCGCCGAGAACGGATCGTCCCCGCCGACAGGGATCGGAGGCGCTCATGACGCCGTCGCCGATGACGGTGCCGCTGCGGCGGCGGCTCATGAGCGTCGCCTCCCTCACCTGGCGGGCGCATCCGCGCGCGACGCCCGCGGCCGTCGCGATCGCGGTGCTGGCCGGGTCCGCGCCGGTCGCGACCGCGTGGCTCACCAAGCTCGTCCTGGACGCGCTCGCCGCGGGCGAGGGGCGCTCCGAGCTGCTCCCCCTGGCCGCCGGGCTCGCCGTGTGCGGGCTCGCGGTGACCGTCCTGCCGCACGCGTCCACCTACGTGCAGCAGCAGCTGAAACGGGCCGTCCGGGCGCTGGCGTCCGACCGGCTGTTCCGCGCCGTGAACGCGGACGCGGGCCTGCGCCGCTTCGAGAGCCCCGGCTTTCAGGACGTGCTCCGCCTGGCCCGCGAGTCCGCCGAGAACGCCCCGGACCGGCTGGTCTCCGGCGCGCTCGCGATCGCGCAGTCCGCGCTCCTGCTGACCGGCTTCGTCGGGACGCTGCTGGTCGTCAACCCCTGGCTGGTCGCGGTGATCTTCCTCGCCGCGCTGCCGTCCGCGTGGATCCAGCTCGGGCTGAGCCGCGAGCGCGCCCGCACGATGTGGGGCATCAGCCCCGGCCTGCGCCGCCAGATCTTCTACGGCGAGCTGCTGAGCCGGCCCGAGGCCGCCAAGGAGGTGCGGCTGTTCGGCCTCGGCGACTTCTTCCGCGCGCGGATGCTGGCCGAGCTGCGCGCCACCGACGCCGCCGAGCGCCGCGTGGACGTGGCCGCGCTGCGCCGCCAGGGCCTGCTCGCGCTGCTCGGCGGCGCGGTCGCGGCGGGCGGCCTGGTCTGGGCGGTGCTCGCGGCGACCGCGCACCGGATCACGCCCGGCGACGTGACGATGTTCGTCGCGGCCGTCGCCGGGGTGCAGGCCGCGCTCGCCCAGATCGTGGACCGCTGGGCGAACGCCCACCAGGCGCTCCTGCTGTTCGGCCACTACGTCACGGTCACCGAGGCCGGCCCGGACCTGCCGGTGCGCCCCGATCCGCGTCCCGTGCCCGCGATGCGGCGCGGCATCGAGCTGCGGGACGTGTGGTTCCGCTACGGCGAGGACCAGCCCTGGGTGCTGCGCGGCATCGACCTGGTCGTCCCGCACGGACGCAGCGTCGCCCTCGTCGGCGTGAACGGCGCGGGCAAGAGCACGCTGGTCAAGCTGCTGTGCCGGCTTTACGACCCGGACCGCGGCTCGGTCACCTGGGACGGCGTGGACCTCCGCGACCTCGACCCCGCCGAGCTGCGCGACCGCGTCGGCGCCGTCTTCCAGGACTTCATGGAGTACGACCTGACCGCGGCGGAGAACATCATGCTCGGCGATCTCGCCGCCGCCGGAGAGCCCGGGCGGATCGAAGCCGCCGCGCGCCGCGCCGGGATCCACGACGCCGTCGAGGCCCTGCCGGACGGCTACGACACCATGCTGAGCCGGATCTTCGCGGGCCCCGGCGACGCGGCGGGGGCGGCGCTCTCCGGCGGCCAGTGGCAGCGGCTCGCGCTGGCGCGGGCGCTCCTGCGCGACGACCGGGACCTGCTGCTGCTCGACGAGCCGAGCTCCGGCCTGGACGCGGAGGCCGAGCACGCCGTCCACGCGTCCCTGCGGGAGCACCGGACGGGCCGGACCAGCGTGCTCATCTCGCACCGCCTCGGCGCGGTGCGCGAGGCCGACCTCATCGTCGTGCTGGCGGACGGCCGGATCGCCGAGCAGGGCACCCACGAGGAGCTGATGGAGCGCGGCGGCGCGTACGCGCGCCTGTTCGCCCTCCAGGCGAGCGGCTACGTCTCCGAACCCGAGAAGACCCGCGCGTCCGAGACCGCCGACCGCTGAGCGGCCGCCGCAGGCGCCTCCCGCAGGCGGCGCAGGCGCTGAGCGGTCAGAGCGCCTCGCAGGCGTCGGCGAGGACTTCGAGGAGGCGCAGGGGGTCGGGAAGCGGGGCGTCCTGCGGCGGACGGATCCAGCCGGCCGTCCGCCCGTGGGCCAGGACGGACGGCGGGGCGACCACGTAGCTGTCGCGGCAGTGCCAGCGCATGCCGGGCGTCTCGGCGACGGTCTCGGGCGAGCAGTCGAGATGGCAGGACCACCACTCGTCCTCGTCCACGGGGGCGCCTCGGGTGGCGACGAAGAACAGGTACCGCTCGTCGCCGACATGCGCGACCGGGCCGACCGGGAGGCCCTCGGCCTCCAGCCGGGCGAGGGCGTCGGCCCCGGCCTCGGACGGGACGTCGAAGACGTCGAACACGCGGCCGGTCGGGAGGATGACGTTGGCCTCGGGACGCTCGGTCCACCAGCGGTCGATCACGGCGGGCTCGACGGTGGCCTGGATCGCCCAGGCGGCGGAGACGGGGTGCGCGGCCGGGTCGGGACAGCCGATGCGGTCGCACGAGCAGGCCCGGTCGCGGCCCGCGTGCGCGCCCGGTACGCAGGGCCAGCCCAGGGCCGCGTAGGCGCGCGCGGCGTCCGCCATGGAGGGCGGCTGTTCGCGAGTCCGTCTGTTCCTGTTGCCCGAGACCGCAAGCACGATGACGCCCCCAATCACCCGGGCCGCGCCACCGGCCCCGTCCGGCTCTCTTGTCAGTCGATGATGCCGGTCGGGAGGCCGCCGGGACACGGCAACCCCCCGGAAACGGTCCCAAGTGACTAGGAGGAAGTGATCACCGGCAATTGATCACCCGCCCCGCGGTGCGGTTCAGCCCAGCGCGCGGGCGACCTCCGTCGCGTAGTAGGTGAGCACGATGTCGGCCCCGGCGCGGCGGATCGCGATCAGCGACTCCATGATCGTGCGGTCCCGGTCCAGCCAGCCGTTGGCGGCGGCGGCCTCGATCATCGCGTACTCGCCGCTGACCTGGTAGGCGGCGACGGGGACGTCCACGGCGTCCCGGACCCGCCGGACGATGTCGAGGTAGGCCCCGGCGGGCTTCACCATGACCATGTCCGCGCCCTCGTCCAGGTCGAGGAAGACCTCGCGCAGCGACTCGTCGGCGTTGGCCGGGTCCTGCTGGTGGGAGGCGCGGTCGCCGAACTGCGGCGCGCACTCGGCGGCGTCGCGGAACGGGCCGTAGTAGGCGGAGGCGTACTTGACCGAGTAGCCCAGGATCGACACCTGCTCGTGCCCGGCCGAGTCCAGCGCGGAGCGGATCGCCTCGACCTGGCCGTCCATCATCCCGGACGGCGCGATGACGGCCGCCCCGGCATCGGCCTGCGCGACCGCGATCGAGGCGTACCGCTCCAGGGTCGCGTCGTTGTCGATCTCGCCGGACGGGGTGAGCAGGCCGCAGTGGCCGTGGTCGGTGAACTCGTCCAGGCACGCGTCGGTGATGATCACGGTCGAGTCGCCGAGGTCGGCGGCCAGGTCGCCCACCGCGACCTGGACGATCCCGTCCGGCGCGTCCGCGCCCGAGCCCACGGCGTCCTTCACGGCCGGGACGCCGAACACGATGATCCCGCCGACGCCCGCCTCGGCCGCCTCGTGCGCGGCCTTGCGCAGCGACTCGCGGGAGTGCTGCACGACGCCGGGCATGGACGGGATCGGCTGCGGCTCGGTGATGCCCTCCTTGACGAACATCGGCAGCACCATGTCGGCCGGGGCGAGCCGGGTCTCGGCGGTGAGCCGGCGCAGCGCCGGGGTGCGGCGGAGGCGGCGCGGCCGGGCGACGGGGAACTGGGCGGACATCTCAGTCATCTCCAGGTGGGGACGGAAAACGGCGGGCGCGCCGGGTCACCGGGCGCCCGCCGCGGGGTGGCTACTTGCGGCGGCGCGCGCCCCGGCGCATCTGGCTGGGCTTGCGCAGCGGGTCGCCGTTCTCGATCTGGGCGGCCCTCCGCTTCGCACCGTACTCCGCGAGCGCCTCGGCCAGCGCGGAGACCGACGGCTTGGGCGACATCACGTCCACCCGCAGGCCGTACTCCTCGGCGGTCTTGGCGGTCTGCGGGCCGATGCAGGCGATGACGGTCACGTTGTGCGGCTTGCCCGCGATGCCGATGAGGTTCTTCACGGTGGACGACGAGGTGAACAGCACCGCGTCGAACCCGCCGCCCTTGATCGCCTCGCGGATCGGCGCGGGCGGCGGCGCGGCCCGGACCGTCCGGTAGGCGGTCACGTCCTCGCACTCCCAGCCGAGGTCGGTCAGGCCCGCGATGAGCGTGTCGGTCGCGATGTCGGCGCGCGGCAGCAGCACCCGGTTGATCGGGTCGAGGTCCTCGTCGTAGGGCGGCCAGACCTCGACCAGGCCCTCGGACGACTGCTGCCCGGACGGCGTGAGATCGGGCTGGACGCCGAACTCGACCAGCGCCTTCGCGGTGGCCTCGCCGACCGCCGCGACCTTCAGCCCGGCGAACGCGCGGGCGTCGAGGCCGTAGTCCTGGAACTTCTCCTTCACCGCGCGGACGGCGTTGGTGGAGGTGAACACCACCCACTCGTACCGGCCGGTGACCAGACCCTTGACGGCGCGTTCCATCTGCTGCGGCGTGCGCGGCGGCTCGACGGAGATCGTCGGCACCTCGTCCGGGACGGCCCCGTACGAGCGGAGCTGCTCCGACAGCGACGCGGCCTGCTCCTTGGTACGGGGCACCAGGACCCGCCAGCCGAACAGCGGCTTGGCCTCGAACCAGCCGAGCCGGTCCCGCCACCGCACCACGTCGCCGACGATGATCAGCGCCGGGACCTCCATGCCCTTGGCCTCGGCCGCGAGCCGCTTGAGGTCGGAGACCACGGTCTCCTGCTCGGTGGTGGTGCCGAGCATGGTCATCGCGGCGGGCGTGGAGTCGGGCCGTCCGACCGCGACGAGCGACTTGCACACCTCGGCGACCGAGTGCTCGACCCCGGCGATCACCAGCGTCGCGGACGGGTCGGAGAACTCGGCCCAGTCGACGCCGCCCTCGGACGCGTCGATGAACCGCACCTCGCGGTGCCGGTCGTCGGTCAGCGGGATGCCCGCGTAACCGGGCACACCGGTCAGCGCGGACACGCCGGACACGACCTCGAACGGGACGCCCGCCTTGTGCAGCGCCTCGCCCCAGGACGCCATGTCGCAGGCCAGCGCCGGGTCGCCGGCCGACAGCCGGGCCACGCGACGGCCCGCCCGGGCGTGCTTCACGGCCAGCTTCACCGGGTCGGCGACCTCGGCGGAGTCGACCAGCTCGGCGTCCGCGCGGCGGTGCGTCAGCACCTCGGGATGGACCTGCGCGACCGGCGCGATCACCACGTCCGCGCCGTTCAGCACCTCCACCGCGCGCAGGGTGAGCAGCTTCGGGTCGCCGGGTCCGGCGCCGACGAGGAACACCCGGCCGGCGTCCGGGTCGGTCACGGAATTACCGGGGCCGCTTACGGGGCTCACGAATCGCCCTCCCCCATCAACTGGTCGGCGCCCCGTTCGAGCAGCGCCTCGGCGAGCGCGCGGCCCGTCTCGGCGGCCCGGTCGGGGTGGCCGCTGGCGGACAGCCGCACCTGCCGGCTCCCGTCGTGCGCGACGACGGTGGCGGTCAGGTGCAGCGTGCTTTCGGTGACGACCGCGTACGCGCCGATGGGCGCCGAGCAGCCGCCCTCCAGCACGGCGAGGACCGTGCGTTCGGCGGTGACGGCGGCGCGGGTGTCCGGGTCGTCCAGGGTGGCGAGCAGCTCGCGCAGCTCCGGATCGTCCGCGCGGCACTCCAGCGCCAGCGCGCCCTGGCCGGGCGCGGGCAGCACGGTGTCCGGCTCGAACACCTCGGCGACGTCGTCCAGCCGTCCGATGCGCTTCAGCCCGGCGTGCGCGAGGACGACCGCGTCCAGCTCGCCGTCGGTGACCTTGCGGAGCCGGGTGTCGGCGTTGCCGCGGATCGGCACGATGTCCAGGTCGGGACGCAGGACGCGCAGCTGCGCGACGCGCCGCGCCGCGCCCGTCCCGACGCGCGCGCCCGCGGGCAGGTCGGCGAGCTTGTGCGGGCCGCACAGGGCGTCCCGCGGGTCGTCGCGGCGCGGGACGGCGGCGAGCACGATCCCGTCGGCGGGCCCGGTGGGCAGGTCCTTCAGGCTGTGCACCGCGAAGTCCACCTCGCCGGCCAGCAGCTCCTCCCGGAGCCGGTTGACGAAGACCCCGGTCCCCCCGATCTGCGCGAGCAGTGCCTTGGATACATCACCCTCGGTCGTTACCCCGACCAGCTCGACGCCAAGCCCCGTGGCCTGCGTCAATGCGTCGGCGACCAGACCGGACTGGGTGGTGGCCATCAGGCTCCTGCGCGTGCCGAGCCGCAGTCGCCGGTCCGATTCCGTCACGTCTGGCTTCCTTCGATGTTGTCGGCGCGCGCCACGGCCTCGGGCCTGCTCGGGTCGAGTCCGAAAAGCTCGCGCAACGCGTCGGCGTAGGCGTCCCCCCCGGGCGCCGCCGCCAGCTCCTTCACCCGGACGGTCGGGGCGTGCAGCAGCTTGTCGGCCACCCGCCGGACAGTCTGGGCGATCTCCTTGTAGGCCCGTTCGTCGATGTCGGGCAGGCGCCCCGCGAGCCGGGCCAGCTCGGCGTCCACCACCTCGGCGGCCTTGGACCGCAGCGCCACCACGGTCGGCGCGACCGCCGCCGCGCGCGCCGCCGACAGGTAGGCCGAGACCTCGTCGCAGACGATCCGCTTGACCTGCTCGACCGCCTCCGGCCCGATCGCCTTCGCGGCCTCCTGCGCGACCCGCAGCTCGTCCAGGCCGGCGAGCTCCACCCCCGGGACCTCGCGGACGCCCGGATCCACGTCGTGCGGCAGCGCCAGGTCCAGGAAGAACCGTTTGCGGTCGATTGCGGTCAGCATGTCGGCCGTGATGACGCGGCCGGTCGCGCCCGTGCAGGAGACGATCAGATCGGCCGCGGCGAGGGCGTCGGCCAGCTCGTCCATCCGGATCGCGCGGGCCGGGACCTCCAGCGACGCGGCGAGCCGGACGGCGGTGTCGTACGTCCGGTTGGCGATCACGATCTCGCCCGCGCCGGCGCGGCTCAGCGTCGCGGCGGCCAGCGAGCTCATCGAGCCCGCCCCGACGACCAGGGCGCGCCGCCCCGGCAGCGGCCCGAGATGCTTCCCGGCGACCTGGAGGCCGACGCTGACCAGGGACGCCCCGGCCTGGTCGATCCCGGTCTCGTGGTGCGCCCGCTTGCCGACCCGCAGCGCCCGCTGGAGCAGGTCGTGCAGGTCGCGGCCGATGGTGTGCTCGTCCTGCGCGAGCTTGAACGCCTGCCGGATCTGGCCGAGGATCTGCCCCTCGCCGACGACCATGGAGTCCAGGCCGCTCGCGACCGCGAACACGTGCTGGACGGCCCGCTCCTCGTAGTGCACGTAGAGGTGCCGGGACAGCTCCTCCAGCGGGACGCCGCTGTGCAGCGCGAGCAGCTCCGACACCGCGGTGACGCCGCCGTGGAACCGGTCCACGACCGCGTAGACCTCGACGCGGTTGCAGGTGGAGACGATCGCCGTCTCGGACACGTGCCCGCAGTCGCGCACCGAGTGCAGCAGTTTCAGCAGGTCGTCGCCCGACACCGCGGCCCGCTCCAGCAGCGCCACCGGTGCACTGCGGTGGCTGAGGCCCACCACGAGCACGCTCATCGGCCGGTTCTCCGCTCTCGCTCGTTCGTCGTCGTCCGCTCGTCCGCCCGCACCGTCCACGCCCCGTGCGGGACCGTCCATGCCCCGTGCGGGATGGCGCACGCCCGGCGCGAAGCCGTGCGCGGCCCGTGCGGGACCGTCCATGCCCCGTGCGGGATGGCGCACGCCCGGCGCGAAGCCGTGCGCGGCCCGTGCGGGGCCGTGCTCGGCCCGTACGGGGCCGTTCGCGGCCCGTACGGGATTGTGCTCGGCCCGTACGGGATTGTGCGCGTCCCGCCCGCGCGCCGCCCGGGAATCGACCGACCGCGCATCACTCGGCCGCCTCCACGTACTGCACGGGCTCGGGCGGCGAGCCGTTCAGACCGCGCGGGCGGCCGTTCAGACCGCTCGCGCCGTCCGGGCCGCCCGCCTTGCGCTGCTCGTGGAACGCCAGGATCTGCAGTTCGATCGACAGGTCCACCTTGCGGACGTCCACCCACTCGGGGACCGAGAGCACGACCGGCGCGAAGTTCAGCACGCTGGTCACCCCCGCGGCCACCACGCGGTCGCAGACGCCCTGCGCCGCGCCCGCGGGCGTCGCGATCACGGCGATGGACACGCCGTGCTCGCCGATGACGTCCTCCAGGCGGTCGATGTGCTGGACCGAGAGGCCGGAGATCTCCTGCCCGACGATCCGCTCGTCGGCGTCCAGCAGGCCCGCCACGCGGAAGCCGCGGGACGCGAACCCGCCGTAACCGGCGAGGGCGCGGCCCAGGTTACCGAGCCCGATGATTGCCACGACCCAATCCTGGGTCAGGCCCAGTTCACGAGAGATCTGGTAGACGAGGTACTCGACCTCGTACCCGACCCCGCGGGTGCCGTACGAACCGAGGTGGGACAGGTCCTTGCGGAGCTTGGCCGAGTTCACCCCGGCGGCGGCGGCCAGCTCCTCGGAGGAGACGGTGGCGACGCCGCGGTCCTGGAGGGCGTGGAGCGCCCGCAGGTAGACCGGCAGCCGGGCCACGGTGGCCTCCGGGATGCCCCGGGGTCGGGCGGCGTCCACGCGGTCGCGGTGGCGGGTCTGTCGAGGTGTCACGGCCTGCTCTTCGGGGGCTCGACGCTGAGTCCGGTCCGGTCACGGGCGCGTCCGGGCCGGAAGCGACGGGAACCGTGCCCGGGACCCGAGGCTGCCTTCCAGATTAAGCCTTTGTGAATACACGCACAAAGTCGCCCCCGCCTTACGGAACGCGGCGATCGCTGCGTTCCGGGCGCGTCACCGCACGTCAAGGACGGGCAAATGGGCCTTTTCGCCCGATCGACCGGGAACTTTCACCGCACTTGAGTGTGACTGACGGAACATTCCGCATTCACGGAGTTTTACCCTCGCCCGCGCCGGCGGCGGCCGGACGCGGCGGACCGGGGCCGCGCCGGACCGCGGCGGACCGGGGCCGGGACGGGCCGGTGCGGACGCCGGTGATCAGCGGCGGCGCTTGGCGATGGCGGCGCGGAGGCGCGCCTCGTCGACCCGCCAGAAGTCCACCTGGACGCCGTCCACCAGCGTGACCGGGATCTGCTCCCAGTACTCGCGCTGGAGCTCCTCGTCCAGGGTGATGTCGCGCTCCTCGAACCGGACGCCCTCGTCGGCGACGACCCGCTCGATCACCGCGCGCGCGTCGTCGCAGAGGTGGCAGCCGGGCTTGCCCAGCATGGTCACGACGATCTCGCTCATCGGCGCGGCCTCGCCCCCGGCGGGATCGGGGACGCGCCGTCCCCGGGCAGCGGCAGGATCTTGGCGGCGCCCAGCCGGATCTCGATCACGTTCGTGGTGAGGACGTGCGGGCGGGACTCGGCCTGGAAGCGGCGCAGGTGCGGGAGGCGCTGGTGCGCGGCGAACGCGGCCTCGTTGCGGAAGAGCTGGTAGAAGATCCGCTGGGTGGGCGCGTTGACGACCTGGTGCGAGGCGAAGACCAGCGTGTCCGGCTCGGAGGAGCGGGCGGACGCGGCGAGGTCGGCGGCGAGCCGGTCGAACGCCTCCTCCCGGCCGTCCAGCAGGGTGTAGACGGTGATCTGCCCGCAGATCTGCGACATGTCGGGCGTTCCGGCGGCGGCAGCGGCCGCGGCGGCCATCACGTCGTTCAGCGCGTTCGGCCCGCCGGGGCCTCCGGGGCCTCCGGGGCCCAGAGCCGGCGGGGTGGACGGGGTCGGCGGGGTAGGCGGCGGGGCGGGGACGGGCTGGGGAGGCATCGCCTCGGGAGGCCGCCTGCGGCGCCCGGCCGGACGGTCCGGAGCGGCGGTCATCGCGTTCGCCGCCGGGACGGCGCGGGCGGGCGGCTCGTCGTAGCCGGTCGCGGGATCGTCGTAGTCCTCCTCGGCGTCCTCGAAGACCGGGAGGGTGCGCATCGCGCCGTACCAGACCAGCCCGGCGGCGGCGCCGAGCGCGATCACCGCGGCGGGCGCGGGCAGCAGGCCGCGGGTGCCGCTGACGACCAGCACCCCGGCCAGCGCGACGAGCGCGATCGGGATCATCAGCTCCTGCGCCTCGACGTCCCGCCGGGACGCCAGCCACGCGGTGAAGCCCGCGCAGCCGACCAGCGCCAGCACCGACACCACGTGCGCGCCGTCGATCAGCAGCAGCGGCAGGGCGTCGTAGGTCTGCGACGGCTTGGGCAGGCTCTTGGTGAGCGTGGAGACCTTGAGCGGGTCCACCAGCAGGATGACCGTGGCGACCAGCGTGTAGGAGACCGCGAACAGCCAGGCCACGAACCGCACCTGGACGAGCCGGGCGATCAGCTCCACCATGCCGAGCGCGAGCCAGACCGGCGCGAGCAGCGCCGCGCCGAGTTCGACGACCCGGAACACCGGGGCGTTGAACTTCATCAGGAAGCCCGCCGTCATGGCCAGCAGCGCCAGGCACAGGCCCACCTGCGTGACCGACCACGCGATCAGGTAGAGCATGCGGTCCGTGGAGGCGCGCTTGACCAGCAACCCGGCGGCGGTTAAGGCGCCGAGGGTCGCCAGCAGGGCGAGGAGAGCGTTGACCATCGCGCCCCATGGTGCCCGATGCGGAGGGATGAGGGGTAACCCGGGCGCGGTTTGCGGGCGCCGGCCCCCGTCCGGACGCGGCGGCGGAGACCCTCCCGACCTCTCGGAATGCCCTCCCGGCACCGCCCGCGTGCCTTCCCGGCGCAGGGGCGGGACGTCCGTTCGGCGGCTCAACGGTGCACTTCGGGCGCCTTCCGCCGGCGCGCCAACGATGCGACGGTCGGTGCGCGGCAGGGGCATTGCCTCGCATACCGGCACGTATCTACAGTGGCCTTTCACGCCTGAGGTCGCGTACGCACCGAGGAGAACTGCATGAGCAGCTTGACCCTCGACATCCGGTCCGTACCGTTTGCTCGGCCCTCCCTCCGGCGCGCGACCGTCCCGTCCAGGCGGGCCGTCCGGGACGCGCACGGCCCTGCCGACGCCCGGGGAGCCGCCGACGGCAGCGGCCTCCCCAACACGTTGGGAACCGCCGGCGCGTTCGGATCCGGCGACGCGTTCGGATCGGCCGACACCCGCGCCGCGGCCGGGGGGCACCGCGCCGGGGACGTCCGGGAGGTGGGCGATCCGGCGAAGGCCCTGGTGCTCCGGGCCCGCGAGGGCGACGCCGAGGCGTTCGGGCAGCTCTACGACCGGTACCTGGACCTCGTCTACCGCTACGTCTACTACCGGGTCGGCTCGCACTCCCTCACCGAGGACCTGACCAGCGAGACGTTCCTGCGCGCGTGGCGGCGGATGGGCGACTTCAGCTGGCAGGGCAAGGACTTCGGCGCCTGGCTGGTCACCATCGCCCGGAACCTGGTCGCCGACCACTTCAAGTCCGGCCGCTACCGGCTGGAGGTCTGCACGGGCGACCTGCTCGAACCGGAGCGTCCGCAGGAGGGGCCGGAGCGCGCCGTGCTGGACTCGATCACCCACCGGGCCGTCCTCGCGGCCGTCCGGCGGCTGGGCGAGGAGCAGCGGCAGTGCGTCGTGCTGCGCTTCCTGCACGGCCTCTCGGTGGCCGAGACGGCGGTGGTCATGGGCAAGAAGACGGGGGCGGTGAAGGCGCTCCAGTACCGCGCCGTCCGGTCCCTGGCCCGGATGCTCCCGGACGACCTGCGCGGCTGATCGTGCGACCGGTTGAATACGCTCGGGTCATGCGGCGAATCTGGCAGCGGGACTTCTGGCAGCGCGAGGACGAGGACCACGTGAGCGCGGGCGAGGCGGCGGCAGCGGCGGCCGAGCACCGGCCGCCCGCCCCCGAGGCCGACCGGCGCGCGGCCGCGTTCTTCGACGTCGACAACACGATGATGCGCGGCGCGTCGATCTACTACTTCGCCCGCGGTCTCGCCGCCCGCAAGCTCTTCACGCTGCGCGACCTGGCCACCTTCGCGCTCGGCCAGGCCGCCTTCCGGGTCCGCGGCACCGAGAACGCCGACCACATCTCCACCGCCCGCGAGGCCGCACTCGCCTTCGTCGCGGGGCAGCGGGTCTCCGACATCGTCCGGCTCAGCGAGGAGATCTACGACGAGGTGATGGCCGACCGGATCTGGTCGGGCACCCGGTCCCTCGCCCTCCAGCACCTGGACGCGGGCCAGCAGGTCTGGCTCGTCACCGCGACCCCGGTCGAGGTCGCCCGCACGATCGCGCACCGCCTCGGCCTGACCGGCGCGCTCGGCACCGTCGCCGAGACCGAGGCGGGCGTCTACACCGGACGCCTCGTCGGCAACCTGCTGCACGGCAGCGCCAAGGCCGAGGCCATCCGCGCGCTGGCGCAGCGCGAGGGCCTGGACCTCTCGCGCTGCTCGGCCTACAGCGACTCGGTCAACGACCTGCCGATGCTGACCGCGGTCGGCCACCCGAACGCCGTCAACCCCGACCCCGCCCTGCGCGACCACGCGCGGGAGCACGGCTGGCCCGTCCACGACTTCCGGACGGGCCGCAAGGTCACCATGGTCGCCCTCCCCGCCGCCGCGGGCGTGGGCGCCCTCGCCGGGGGCGTGGCGGCGGGCATCGCGCTCCGCAAGCACTACCGGTCCTGACTCAGTCCTTGAGGAGGCCCCGGGCGCGGAGGTCCTCCAGCGTCGCCGAAGGCAGCGCGTCGCAGCCGTCGATCTCGACCTCTTCCAGCGCCGGGAAGCCGGGCACCGCGCCCAGATCGACCAGCTCGGGGCAGTCGTACAGGTTCAGCTCGCGCAGGGACGGCAGGTCGGTCAGGGACGCGAGGCTGCGCAGGTCGTCCAGGTAGGCGAGGGTGAGGCACTCCAGGTCCCGCAGGCCGGCGAAGGCGCTGAGATCGGCGAGCTGGTCGAGGCCCTGGAGGGTCAGCTCGCGGAGCGCGGGCATCGCGGCCAGGACGGAGAAGTCCGTCATGTCGGTCGCGTAGATGAGCCCGAGCTCGGCCAGGGACGGGTGCCCTTCGAGACCGTCCAGTGTGGTGAGCTTGTTGTACTCGTTGATCGACAGGTCGGTGAGCGCCGGAAGCCTCTTCAGCGGGCGCAGGTCGGGCAGGGCGGCCTGCGGAAGGCCCAGGACGGTGAGGCGCGGATGGTGCCCGAGGCCGTCCAGGCTCGTCAGGTGGGTGGCCCCGCTGAGCCACAAACGCTCCAGTGACGGCATCGAGTCCACGCCGTCCAGGCTGGTCAGGCGCGCGCAGTGCAGCGACAGCTCGCGGACGGAGTCGAGGTCGCGCAGCCCGGCGAGCGAGCGGATCTTGGTGCGGGAGAGGTCCAGCTGGGTCAGCTCGCGCAGGCCGGCGAGCGGGGTGACGTCCTCCAGGAAGCGGCAGTTCGCGAGTTCGAGGCGCCGGAGCGAGGGGAGCGCCTCGCCGATCCCGGTGAGGTCCCGCACGCCGGAGCTCTGGAGGTCGAGGTGGCGGAGTTCGCGCAGGCCCAGCAGCGCGGAGACGCTCGTCACGCCCCGGCAGCTGCGCAGGTTCAGGCTCTTCAGCGACGTGAGGCCGGCGAGCGGCGTCAGGTCGGTGACTGACGCCGCGCCCTCCATGCCGAGCTCTTCCAGCCCGGTCAGGGAGGCCAGCTCGGAGAGGCCGGTCAGGTTCTTGCAGCCGACCAGGCGCAGCCTCCGCAGGACGGTCAGATGCCGGACGCCCGCGAGCGAGGTGCGTCCGCGCAACTCCAGCTCGTCGCGTCCCTCGCGGACGAACGCGGGAGCGAGCAGGAACTCGGCGAACCGGTCCGGGTCGGGGGCCTTCGTCCAGAGCTTGAGCAGCTTCTCGGACGGGACGGCGGCGGCCTCGGCGAACTCGCCCGCGAGGACGAGCTCGCCGAGGCCGCGGGACCGGACGAGTTCCCTGATGGACTTCCAGGCCACCGCGGGCGAGGCGGTCGCGATCTTGGCGCGCAGCGCGGTCAGGTCAGGGCCGGGGGGAGCGTAGGTCATGGCCCGGCACCATAGTGATCAAGTCCGACAACCGGGCGAGGAGATCCGAAGATCCTCCGCCGGTCGTCAGGACGGCCAGGCCGGGCTGCGCCCCGTGATGCCCACGATGCGGTCGATCACCGGGGCGTCGTCGGCGACCGGCACCGGCGGTTCCCACAGGGACGGCAGCGGAGCCGTCGGGATGAACTCCGCGACATGCTCCAGGCACGCCTCCAGCGTCTCCTCCGGCATCTCGAACGGCCGCCCGGTCGCCTTGGCGAGGTCCCAGACGTGCACGACCATCTCGGTCAGGGCGATCTTGCCCCACACCTCGTTGGGCAGCTTCACCCCGGCGCCCTCGCTGACGCCGTTCCAGGCGACCTCGCGGCGCCATGCCGCGGCGAGCTCGCGCACGTGCCCGGCGACTCCGTCGCGGCCGTCCGCGCGGTCGGCGGGCTCGCCGTCGCCGCGCGCCATCGCGGCGAAGTTGCGGGCCGCGTCGTCCACATGCCCGATCAGCTCGGCGACGGTGTACTCGGCGCACGGGGTCGGGTCGTCCAGTTGCGCGTCGTCGATAGCGGCGAGCATCCGCGCCATCTCGTCACATGCGGGTGTCAGGTCGATCATCGGTCTCTCCTCACCTAAGGACGGATTCATCCGGAGAAGAGACCGCCGGAGCGCGCGAGAATCATCGCCCCGAGCGGCGCCGGCCGATCAGAGGAACGGGTTGCCGCGGCGGAGCAGGGTCTCGTAGAGCATCTGCTGGACGACCTCGCGGACGTGGTCGGTCAGGTTGAAGACGGTCATCGGGTCGTCGGCGGCCTCGGGGCCGTAGTCGGCCAGCGGCATCGGCTCGCCGAACCGGATCACCCACTTCGACGGCAGCGGGACCAGGCCGGCCGCGCCCAGCAGCGGGAACGTCGGGGTGACCGGGAAGTAGGGCAGGCCGAGCAGCCGGGCCAGCGGCTTGAGATCGGCGATCTTGGGATAGATCTCCTCCGCGCCGACGATGGCGGTCGGGATGATCGGGACGTCGGCGCGCAGCGCGGTCTCGACGAAGCCGCCGCGGCCGAAGCGCTGGAGCTTGTACCGGTCGGCGTAGGGCTTGCCGATGCCCTTGAAGCCCTCCGGGAACACGCCGACCAGCTCGTCCTTGCCGAGCAGCCGCGCGGCGTCGGCGGGGCAGGCGAGCGTGTGGCCCGCCTTGCGGGCCAGGTGGCCCAGCACCGGCACCTGGTAGACCAGGTCGGCGCCGAGCAGCCGGAGCGGACGGTCGAGGTGGTCGTGGGTGGCGACCGACAGCATGATCCCGTCCAGCGGGACGGTGCCGGAGTGGTTGGCGACCAGCAGCGCGCCGCCCTTCGCCGGGACGTTCTCCAGCCCCACCAGCTCGACCCGGAACCAGCGCTCGTAGAGCGCGCGGGCCGGCGGGAGCAGGAGGGTGGCGTTCAGTTCGGGGTCGAAGCCGAACTCGTCCACCTCGTAGTCGCCGGTCAGGCGGCGGCGCAGGAAGGCGAGCCCGGACGCCACGGCGCGCTCGACGGGATGCCGGTCGGACCCGTCCTGCGCAAGCGGCGCGGACACGTCGCCGGACCCGGTCTGGACACGGCCGGAACCGGCCTCGGCACGGCCGCCGGCAGCGGTCTCCGCGCCGGATCCGGACTCCGAGCCGGGGTCGCCGGGGCGGATCGGGATGACCCGCGCGCCGTCCACCTCGTCGAAACTCTCCTGGTGGTGCGCGTTCATGCCGGTCACTCCCTCCTCGCGGGGACGGTCAGTCGCGTCCGATCGCCGCCGCCAGCCGGTCGAGCAGGGCGAGCGGCGCGCCGTGCCCGTGCTCGGAGGCGAAGTCGGCGAACGCCTCCTCCGAACCGTACTTGGGACGCCAGGACAGCTCGGCGGCGAGCCTGGAGGTGTCGAGGACCCGGCCGTACATCAGCCAGCGCAGCAGCTCCGGCGAGAACGCGGGCATGCCGCCGAACCGGCGGCCGAGCCCGCCGAAGGCGGACATCGACTGGGCCGGGACCGGGACGTGCGGACGTCCGGCGCGGCGGAGCGCCTGCGACAGCAGCAGCACTCCGTCGCCCGCGACGTTGTAGCAGCCGGGATGGTCCTCCACGGTCATCCGGCGCAGCACCTCGACGCCGTCGTCGGTGTGCACGAACTGGAGCCGGGGATCGAACCCCAGCACCGTCGGGACGACGGGCATGGTGAGGTACCGGGTGAGCGGCGAGTCCACCCCCGGGCCGAGGAAGTTGGCGAAGCGCAGGACCGAGACCGTGAGGTCGGAGCGGCGCCGCATCAGCCCCCGCACGTAGCCCTCGACTTCGGCGGTGTCCTTGGCGTACCCGTGCGCGGGCGCCTCGACCGCCTCGTCCTCCTCGGTGAAGACCGCCGGATCCTTCGGGGAGGACCCGTAGACGGACGCCGAGGAGCGCACGACCAGCTTGCGCGTGTCGGGCGAGCGCTGGCACGCGGCGAGCAGCTGCATCGTCCCGATGACGTTCAGCTCCTTCGCCTTGGCCCGCGGTCCGGCCTGGCTGGTGACCAGGCTGAGATGGACGACCGTGTCCACCCCGGCGGACGAGATGACCTTGGCGATGCCGGGCGTGCGGATGTCCACCCGCACGAACTCGGTGCGGCCCAGCGGGGCCGTCGGCGGAACCGTGTCCACGCCGATGACCCGCTCGATGCCCGGGTCGGCTTGGAGGGTGTTCGCGACCCGCGCCCCCAGGAAACGGGAGACGCCCGTGACGAGGACGACACGGGCCGCGGTGGAGGGCATGGAGGACACTGTGCGCCCCACCCCTTACGGCTGTCTGGCCGGCGTCTTCTCTACTTCTTGTTGCGACGCTGGATGCGCGTCTTCTTCAGCAGCTTGCGGTGCTTCTTCTTCGCCATCCGCTTGCGACGCTTCTTGATGACAGAGCCCACGGGACCTCGCTCGGCGTATCGGTGCGGTACAGGAGACGGGCCATGGTGCGAGGCGGGGCCCGCGATGGGCGGGCGACCTTGCGCGCATGGTCCGTCGCCCAAGGGTACCGCTGAGCCGAAGCCGGTCCGTCCAGGGCACTGCCCGCTCGGCGCGGCTCCACACATCCGCACGTCCGAGCGGGTATGGGGGCCCGGCCGGGGCCTGCCCGCCGCGAGGCGGCCGGGCGGCGGCGCACCCGCCGGGAAGGCAGGACGGCCGGGACCTACGGGAGCCCCGGCCGTCCTTGTCGTCGTCTTCCCCGATCGGATGCCCGCTATCCGGCTTCGATGAACGCGTCGCGCAGATAGTCGTGTACAGCCTGTTCGGGGACCCGGAACGAACGTCCCACGCGGATCGCGGGGAGCTCGCCCGAGTGGACGAGGCGGTAGACGGTCATCTTGGACACCCGCATCACCGCCGCCACTTCGGCGACGGTCAGGAACCTGACCTCGCTCAGAGGTCGCTCGCCTGAGCTCATCGGACGCCCTCTTCCACACGTGCCGCGCACCGGCCCTTTGGGTGACTTTGATCACGCACGTGTACTTCCCCCAGCGTAAATCGTGTACCGACAGTCGCAAGAGGGGAGTTCCACCCATTTGCACCACCGGACCTGACGCCGAGGCCACAGTGCTGTTCCGGACGGAGCGCCATCGGGACGGCACCGTCCGTGCAGCGATCTCTGTTCGAGTCCCCGGAACACGCATTGACCTGCGACTCCGCCGATCGTCGCGGTCCCGGACGCCCCGGCAGCCACGGATCTGGCCTGTCGTCACACCGCGTGACACGCGGACATCACGAAAACCGGGATCCGGACCTCAGCCGAGTCCGGCGCGGTCCAGCAGGTAGGCGGTCAGCGGCGCGTAGTGGTGCGGCGATACGCCGTCGTCCAGCGGCACCACGACCTGGATCTTGCCTTCGGCCGCGCCCGCGAACAGCGCCGGGTCGTTACAGTCAGCGAATCCGACGGTGTCGACGCCCGCCTGGCCCGCCGCGCCCGCCCAGCCGTGGTCGGCGATGGCCAGATCCGGCCAAAGTCGAGGTTTAGGCCCCGCGGAATCGGGCGAGGCGCTAGCGGAACCGTCCCCGGCGGAGCGGAGTTCGGCGAGCATCGCGTTCATCGGGGCGGCGTCGTGCGTGTGGTGGGTGCGGCCCGTCTCGTCCTCCAGCATCGCCACGCCCTCGGGGGCGTAGACGATCCGGCGGGTCTCGCGTTGACCGTAGCTCTCGATCTCGTACGTCCAGCCGCCGGCGGGCGTCAGGACGCGGCAGCCCCGCCCGGCCAGCGCCTCCGCGACCGCCCGGTAGACCGGCGTGAGCGTCGCCGGATGGCCCGTCGCCAGCAGGACGGTCTCGCGGCGCGAAGCGGCGAGCCCGATCCGGTCGCCCATCGCCTCCAGCGCGTCGATGGTCAGCTCCGGGTCGATCGTGTCGTCGCCGTACAGGTGCAGCGGGTCCGGATCGACGCCGCACAGCTCGACCATCGTCTTCAGGACGTCCCGCTCGCCCCACCGCTCGGAGAGCCGCAGCCCGAACAGGTAGTAGGGGTTGCGGGCGGCCATCCGCCGGTAGTGCAGCAGGTTGTTCTGGCGCGGCGTGGCGACGTCACCGGCGATCATCGTCCGGACGAGGTGGGCGCGCAGCTCGGCGCGGGTCGGGACGTCGGCCATCAGAGGTCCAGCATGGGGTCGAGGCCGTGCTCGGGGAAGACGGCCCGGCGCGTCGCCATGATCGCCTGATCGACCGGGTTGGCCGGGTCCATGCCGTCCGACCAGGGGTGGAACTCGACGGTCGGGTGGCCGTCGGTCATCCGGCGCGGCGCGATCTCGTCCACGCGGTCGCGGACGAACGCGCGCCACGGGTCGGGCGTCGCGGTGTCCGGCGGGACGGGCCGTCCGGCGGCCTCGGCGATCAGGTGCGTCCAGGCGCGCGGGACGACCTGGACCAGCTCGTAGCCACCGCCGCCGGTGGCGAGCCAGCGTCCGCCCGCGACCTCGTGCGCGAGCCGGTGGAGCGCGGCGTAGGCGGTGCGCTGGCCGTCCACGGTGAGGATCAGGTGGGCGAGCGGGTCGAGGGCGTGCGCGTCCGCGCCGTGCTGGGTGACCAGGATCTGCGGCCGGAACGCACGCAGCAGCGCCGGGACGGTCGCGTCGAAGGCCCGCAGCCAGAGCGCGTCGCCGGTGCCGGGCGGGAGCGCCACGTTGACGGCCGTCCCCTCCGCGCCGGGTCCGCCGCTCTCGTTGGGGAACCCGGTGCCGGGGAACAGCGTGCGCGGCGTCTCGTGGAGGCTGATCGTCAGCACGCGCGGGTCGTCGTAGAACGCGGCCTGGACACCGTCGCCGTGGTGGACGTCGATGTCCACGTAGGCGACGCGCTCGGCGCCGTTCTCCAGCAGCCACGCGATCGCGATCGCCGGGTCGTTGTAGACGCAGAATCCGCTGGCGGCCCCGGCGAGCGCGTGGTGCAGCCCGCCGGACACGTTGACCGCGTGCCCGGCCGCGCCCGTCCAGACGGCCCGCGCTCCGGCCACCGACGCGCCCGCGACCAGCGCGGACGCCTCGTGCATGCCGAGGAAGACCGGGTTGTCGTCGGTGCCGAGGCCGTGCGCCGGTTCGGGGAGGCCGGTCTCCCCGGCGTGCCGGACGGCCGCGATGTACGCCTCCTCATGGACGAGCCGGAGCAGCTTGTCGTCGGCCGCCTCGAACGCGGCGACCCGCACGGAGGGATCGTCCAGCAGGCCGAACTCGCGGGCGAGCGCGATCGTCAGCTCGACCCGGACGGGGTTCATCGGATGCCCCGGACCGAAATCGTAGGAGGTGAGCCGTTCGTCCCAGAAGACCGTGAGGTCGCACCTGCCGGTGGCCGAGGGGCTGGTCATGGCTCTCACGGTAGCGCCACGCCGGTCCGCCGGACTCACCCGGGACGGCCCCGCGTGATCGACCCACCGCGGCCGTCCGGCTGCGGAAACATGTCGCCACCTCCGGAAACTCCCCGCGAACGCGACAAAGTTGTGACGTGAACTACCTCACTTTTCGGGCATCTAAGTAAGACACCCGAAACAGAACGAGCGGGGTGCTCATGGACCCGAAGCCACCCGTCACGGCGCCGGCGGAGGTGACCCCTCTGCCCGTGCCCGCCCCGGCGCCCGCCGATCCGGAGCGCTGGAGCCACGACCGCCGTCCCAGCATCCGCAGCAGAGCGCTCTCCCAGGCCCTCTACCTGGGCCTGCGTCCCTTCATCCACCGCGTGCCCGGCCACGCCGCCGGGCTGCGCGCCGCCCGGTCCACCGTGGACGCCGCGTCCCTCCTCATGCGCGCGGGCCAGCGCGCCCGCGTCCTGCCCCTGGTCGATCCGCGCGTCGAGACCGGCGAGGACGCGCCGCCCGTCGTCGGCGAGTGGGTCGTCAGCCGCGAGGTCGGCCACCGCGACCCGGACGGCAGGCACCGCGCGAAGGACGCGCGCAAGCCGGACGACACCCGCCGGGCGGACAGCACGCGCGCGGCCGACGCCACGCGCCGGGCGGACGGCACGCGCGCAGCCGACGCCACGCGCCGGGCCGACGGCGCGATCCTGTACCTGCACGGCGGCGGGTACGTCGTGTGCTCGCCGAGGACGCACCGTCCGATCACGTCCCGGCTCGCGGTCGAGACCGGGCTGCCCGTCCTGGCCCCGCACTACCGGATGGCCCCCGAGCACCCGTTCCCCGCGCCGCTGGAGGACGCCGTCGCCGCGTACCGGTGGCTGCTGGACCGGGGCGTGCCCGCGTCCGGGATCGTCCTCGCCGGGGACTCGGCGGGCGGCCACCTCGCCGCGTCGCTGACCGGCGAGATCATGCGCACCGGCCTGCCGAACCCCGCCGGGACCATCCTGTTCTCCCCCTGGGTGGACCTGACGTGCGAGCTGTCCACGCAGGAGCAGCGCGTCGCGCGCGACCCGTACATCAGCGCGTACGCGGCCCGGCGGCTCGCGCGCCTGGTGGTCGGCGGCACGGGGTTCGACGACCCGAGGCTCGCGCTGCTCGCCTGCCCGTGGGCGGACGCCCCGCCGTTCCTCGTCCAGGTCGGCGGCGCGGAGGTGCTGCGTCCCGAGGCCGAGGCGTTCGCAGACGTCCTGACCGCCGCGAACGTGGACTGCCGGCTCCAGGTCTGGACCGGCCAGATGCACGTCTTCCAGATCCTCAACCGCGTGCTGCCCGAGGCCAGCGCCGCGATGAGCGAGGCCGCCCGGTTCGTGTCCCGCGTGACGTCGACCGAACCCGTCCCGGCGTCCGCCGTCGCCTGATCCCCCGCCGCTTCCACAGGTTCCCTACGAGCGCCAGCGGCGTGCCGCGCGCAGCGCGCGGCACGCCGCATCCCCTCCCGCCGCTGAGCGGAACCCCTTCGCTCAGCGGACGCGTCGGCTCGACGAACGCGTTTCACTCACCGGACGCGTTCGGCGGGCGCGGGCCGCGACGCCGCCGGACGAGCCGTGCGGACGGTCAGGAACCCGGCCAGCGCCGCGAGCGCCGCGATCCCCTCGCCCACCAGCGACTCGGTCTTCTGCGCGTACCAGATCGGCTCGTGCATGTCCGGCAGCGGGCCGATCGCGCCGACGTCCACGTAGTAGTAGAGGAGCAGCGCCCCGACGGCGCTCGCCGCCACGAGGAAGGCGAGCGCGTACGTCCAGCGCCGGGCGTGGACCAGCACGAGCAGCGCGACGGCCCCGGCCGCGACCGCCTGGGCGTAGAACACCGTGTCGGCGTGGATCGATCCACCCGGCACGTACCTCATCTGCGGGGCGTATCGCCAGTGCACCACCGCGTCCACGGCGAGGCCGGCGGCGACGAGCACCCGAAGCACGTATCCCATGCCCTTAACACGGACGCCACCCGCGGACGGCTCAATCATCGAGCCCCCCGGGCACCGGGACCTCCGCGGCCGGAATCAGCCCGCGGCCAGTTCCCGGCCGCGGTTGCGGGCCGCCTCGATCGCCTCCAGGACCGCGGCCCGGACGCCGTGCTTCTCCAGCTCGCGGATCGCGGCGATGGTCGTCCCGCCCGGCGAGGTGACGGCCTCGCGCAGCAGGACGGGGTGCTCGCCGGAGTCGCGCAGCATGACCGCCGCGCCGACGGCCGACTGGATCACCATCTCCAGCGCGGCGGCGCGCGGCATGCCGAGCAGGATGCCCGCGTCCACCATGGCCTCGACCAGGTAGTAGAAGTAGGCCGGGCCGCTGCCGGAGAGCGCGGTCGCGCCGTCCTGCAGGGACTCGGGGATGCGCAGCACCTTGCCGACCGGGCTGAGCAGCTCCTCGGCGAGCTTGAGGTGCTCCTCCCCCGCGTGCGAGCCGGGCGAGATCACGCTCATCGCCTCGTCCACGTGGACGGGCGTGTTCGACATGACCCGGACGACCGGGACGCCGTCGCCGAGCTGGTCCTCGACGTAGCCGGTGGTGATGCCCGCCGCCATCGAGACCACCAGCGTGCCGGCGGGCACGTGCGGGCCGATCTCGTCCAGCAGCGCGCCCATGTCCTGCGGCTTCACCGCGAGGACGAGCACGTCGGCGGTGCGCGCCGCCTCCCGGTTCGGCACGGTCTCGACCCCGTACCGCTCGCGCAGCAGGGCGGCGCGCTCCTCGCGGCGCGCGGTGGCCCGCAGCTCGGCCGGCCGGCGTCCGGCCCGGAGCACGCCGGACAGCAGCGCCTCGCCCATCTTGCCCGCACCGAGAATCGCGATCATGTCTGCACACCTGAGCCCTGGGACGTCTTCGGGGGGAAACGCCTTCCAGCCTAGCGAGCGCGCGGTCAGGACCTGGAGGCGACCGACCGGAAGAGGAAGCCCAGGTTGGCGGGCTTCTCGGCGAGGCGGCGCATGAAGTAGCGGTACCACTCGCCGCCGAACGCCACGTACACCCGCACGCGCGCGCCCTCGCGCGCCAGGCGCCGCTGCTCCCCCGGCCGGATCCCGTACAGCATCTGGTACTCGTACCCGGACGGCTCGCGGTCGTGCAGCGAGGCGAGCGCGCCCGCGATCTCGATCAGGCGCGGGTCGTGCGTGGCGAGCATCGGGTAGCCCTGGCCCGCCATCAGCACCCGCATGCAGCGGACGTACGACTTGTCGATCTCCACGTCGTCGGTGAACGCGACCGACTCCGGCGCGCGGTAGGCGCCCTTGCACAGCCGGACGCGCGAGCCCTCGTGCGCCAGCTCCGCGCAGTACTCCTCCGAACGGCGCAGGTAGGACTGGATCGCGATGCCGGTGTCGGGGAAGTCGCGGCGCAGCTCGGCGAGGACGCGCAGGGTCGAGTCGACCGTCTCGTGGTCCTCGGCGTCGAGCGTGACGGCGGTGCCCGCGTCGCGCGCGGCGGCGCAGACGCGGCGGGCGTTGGCGAGCGCGAGGTCCTCGTCCAGGGCCTGGCCCACGGCGCTGAGCTTGAGCGACACCTCGGCGGAGCCCGCGAGGCCGTCCTCGCCGAGGCGGCCGAGCAGCATGGCGTAGTGGTCGGCGTTCGCGTCCGCCCGGTTCGTGTCGTGGGTGTCCTCGCCCAGGACGTCGAGGCTCACGAGCAGGCCCTGGCCGGCGATGTCGGCGGTGACGCGCAGCGCGTCGTCGATCGACTCGCCCGCGACGAAGCGCCGGACGAAGCCGCGCGTGCCGGGCGCGGTCTCCACGATCCGGCGCGCGGCGCCGCTGTGCGAGGCGGCCAGGAGAGCCTGACGGAGCACGGTCCATCCTTCCGGTGAGCGGGACGGCGTCCGTTCCGTCCCGCGTCGGGCAGGGTCATACCCACCAACGCGGAACGATCACCGAACCGTTCCGCCGCCCGCCGAACCGTCCCGCCGCCCGCCGGGCCATGCCCGCCGGCGGTGCCGAGCCGATCGTGCCGCGGAGGTCAGGCGGTGCGGCGGCGGAGCGTCGCGGCGCCGAGCGCGAGAGCGCCGACCATGAACGCCCCGATGATCAGCACGTCCCACAGCAGCGAGGACGAGAACGTCGCCTCGCGCGAGACGCGCTGCATGGCGTCCACCGCGTAGGACAGCGGCAGGACGTCGGAGATCACGCGCAGCCAGGTCGCCATGTCGTCCCGCGGGATCAGCAGGCCGCACAGCAGCACCTGCGGCAGGACGAACGCGGGCATGAACTGGACGGCCTGGAACTCGGTGCGCGCGAACGCGCTGGCGAACAGCCCGAGCGCCATGCCGAGCAGCGCGTCCAGCACCGACACCAGCACCAGCGACCAGACCGAGCCGGACAGGTCCAGGCCGAGCCAGGTCAGAGAGATCAGCAGCACCACGCCCACCTGGACGAGCGACAGCAGGCCGAACGCGAGGGCGTAGCCGAGCAGGAAGTCCAGCTTGCCGGTGGGCATGGTCATCAGCCGTTCGAGCGTGCCGCCGGTGCGCTCGCGCAGCGTGCCGACCGAGGTCACCACGAACATGATCACGAAGGGGAACAGGCCGAGCAGCATCGGACCGACCCGGTCGAACAGCGCCGGCTCGTCGAACACGTACCGGAGCAGGATCATCAGCAGGCTCGGCACGCCGATCAGCAGGGCGAGCGTGCGGCGGTCGTGCCGGAGCTGGGCCAGGATGCGCCTGGTCGTGGCCAGGGTGATGACGACGCTCATGCCGGGCTCCCCGCGCGCTGATGGATCAGGTGGAGGAACGCCGCCTCCAGGTCCTCGGTGCCGGTCCGGGCGGTGAGCTCGCCGGGCGCGCCGTCCGCGAGGAACTCGCCGTCGCGCATCAGCAGCAGCCGGTCGGTTCGGACGGCCTCGTCCATGACGTGGCTGGAGACGACGAGCGTCGTGCCGTTCCCGGACAGCTCGCGGAACAGCTCCCACAGCTCCTCGCGCAGCACCGGGTCGAGGCCCACGGTCGGCTCGTCCAGGACCAGCAGCTCGGGTTCGCCGAGCAGCGCCACCGCCAGGTTCGCGCGGCTCAGCTGGCCGCCGGACAGCGTGGCGACCACCTGGTCGCGGTTGTTCCCGAGGCCGACCTCGTCGACGACGCGGTCCACGTCCGTGCGGGGCGCGCCGAGGACGGCGGCGAAGTACCGCAGGTTCTCCCGGACGGACAGGTCGGCGTAGACGGCGGGCGTCTGCGTCGAGTACCCGACCCGGCGGCGCAGCCCGCGCGATCCGGCCGGCTCGCCGAGGACGGTCACCGTCCCGCCCTTGACGACCTGGACGCCGACCAGGCAGCGCATCAGCGTCGTCTTGCCGCAGCCGCTCGGCCCGATCAGGCCGAGGACCGATCCGCGCGGCGCCTCGAACGAGATGTCGCGGAGCACGGGCTTGCCGCCGCGTTCGACCCGGAGGCCCTTCACCTCGACGGCCGGCACAGAACTCATCATGTGTTGAATTTACGTCCGCGCGGAACCCCGGTCAAGGACCGGAAGCGGCCGTCGAGGGATCGGCCGGGGTCAGTCGCCGAGGTAGCGCTGGAGGGTCGGGGCGAGCAGCTCGACCAGCTCGTCCGGGGTGGCGGAGGCCAGCGGCTCCACCTGGACGACGTGACGCATGATCATCACGCCGATCAGCTGGCCGACCGCCGCCTGCATCCGCAGCGGCGGGATGCGGCGGACGTCCGCCGCGCGTTCGAGTATCGCGGAGGTGACGAACTCGCGCATCAGCCTGGCGGCCCGCTCGTTGGTCATCGCGGTGCGCAGCATGGCGAGGATCGGCGCGCGCTTCTCCGGGTCCTCCCAGATGCCCATGAACACGCGGGCGAGCTGCTCGCCGAGCCGGCCGGGATCACCCGTGAGGACGCGCGGCAGCAGCTCGGCCGGGTTCACCGGAAAGCGCATCGCCGCGACGAACACGCCCTCCTTGCTGCCGAAGTAGTGGTGCACGAGCGCCGGATCGACCCCGGCCGCGCGCGCGATCCCGCGCAGCGACGCGCCGTCGAAGCCCTTGTCGGCGAACATCTCGCGGGCGGCGGCGAGGATCTGCTCGCGCGTGTCGGTCCGCCCGGCGGGGCGTCCCGGCCCCCGCCGCCCCGCCTCGACCGCGCCGTTGGCCGCACCAGGCCCCTCGGTCGTCCCGCGGGAAGACGCGGCAGGCTCCCCGGCCGTCTCGCGGGGAGACGCGGCGGGCTCCTCGGTCGTCTCGCGGGTGGACGGGTCGGTCATCGGGCGGTCCGCGGGGTGACCTCGCCGCTGGAGCTGACCTCCCAGGTGCGCTCGGCGGCGGCCAGGTGCAGGCGGGCGAAGGCGAGCGCCTCGGCGAGGTCCTCCATGCGCTCGGCCCGGCTGGACGCGCGGCGCGTGTTGACCTCCAGGACGATCTGCCCCCGGAAACCGTCCTCGGCGAGCTTCTCCAGCACCGGGCCGCAGGGCTGGTTGCCGCGCCCGGGCACCAGGTGCTCGTCCTTGTTGGTGACGCCGAGGCCGTCGGCCAGGTGGACGTGCCGCAGCCGGTCGCCGAGCTGCACCGCCATGTCGAGGGCGTCCGACTTGGACACGGCCGTGTGCGACAGGTCGAGGGTCACGTGCGGGTACGGCTGGTCGACGGGGTTCCAGTCGGGGGCGTACATGCCCGCCTCCGCGCCGCGCGCCTTCAGCGGGAACATGTTCTCGACCGCGAACCGGACGTCGGTCTCGTCCTGCATCCGGGCCAGGCCCTCGATGAAGTCGCGGGCGTACTCGCGCTGCCAGCGGAACGGCGGGTGCACGACCACGACGTCCGCGCCGAGCTCCTCGGCGACGTCCTTGGAGCGGATGAGCTTGCCCCACGGCTCGCGCCCCCAGACCCGCTGCGTGAGCAGCAGGCAGGGCGCGTGGATCGACCTGATCGGCACCTGGTGGTAGTCCGACAGGCGGCGCAGGACGTTCAGGTCCTGCGAGGACGCGTCGGTCGACACCATCACCTCGACGCCGTCGTAGCCGAGCATCGCGGCGATCTCGAAGGCGCTCGGCACCTTCTCGGGGTACACCGACGCGGTGGACAGCGTGATCGGCGCGTCGGGGACGCGGATCGCCGGAGATGCGGTGCCGTTGTGCTGCGGGGTCAAGGCTCCCTCGCCGTCTCGGTTCGCACGGAAGGTCCCCGGACGGCGGGCGACGGGCGCCGCCGGGTGCGTTCGCCGCAAGCCTATGCGCCCGCGGCGCGCCCTCAACCCTCGGTGTGACGCGAACCGCGTTTCCCGGCATCCCGGGTGACTACCCTCTGCTCCCGTGGTCGAGATCGCACCGGGCGCCGTGCCCAGCCCCAACATCTGGAACTCGCCGTCGGTCTACGAGATCGAGAACCGCGCCGTGGACCCGGACGGGACGATCGAGGCGGCGATGCGGTCGATCGCGCCCTGGGCCGGCCGCACGGTGCTCGACCTGGGCTGCGGCACCGGCTTCCACCTGCCGCGATTCGCCGCGGAGGCGGCCCGCGTGGTCGGCGTGGAGCCGCATGCGGGCCTCGCCGCCGCCGCGCGCCGGCGCGTCCGCGACCTGCCGGACGTCACGGTCCGTGTCGGGGCCGCCCAGGCGTTGCCGCTTCCGGACGCGTCCGTCGACGTCGTCCACGTCCGGTGGGCGTACTTCTTCGGGCCCGGCTGCGAGCCGGGCCTCGCCGAGCTCGACCGGGTCGTCCGGCGCGGCGGGACGGTCTTCATCGTCGACAACGACGCGACCCGCTCGACGTTCGGCGGGTGGTTCCGGCGCGGCCTGCCGTCCTACGACCCGGCCGCCGTCGAGCGGTTCTGGACGCGCCGGGGCTTCCAGCGCGAGCCGCTGATGATCCGCTGGGAGTTCGAGAACCGCGCCGACCTCTCGGCCGTCCTGCGGATCGAGTTCCCCGAGCGGCTCGCCGCCGAGTTCGAGCGCGAGCACCGGGGCCTCACCGTGGACTACGCGGTGAACCTGTG
Organism: Actinomadura gamaensis; assembly: GCF_042652125.1. Classification (NCBI taxonomy): domain Bacteria; kingdom Bacillati; phylum Actinomycetota; class Actinomycetes; order Streptosporangiales; family Thermomonosporaceae; genus Actinomadura; species Actinomadura gamaensis. The sequence continues at coordinate 175,842 of NZ_JBHSIT010000011.1, forward strand.
GTGGCGGCACAACTGACTGACTGGTAGGTCACAACCACTTCCGTCTACTGGACGCCGTATACAACAATTGGTCCCGGCCCGCCGCCCCCTCCGCCCCCAGGGAGACCGATGAGCGTCAGCAACACCCTCACCGCGACCGCCGTCGGCGCGGGCTCCGTCGCGCTGCTGGGCGGTGCCGGGATCGCCGCGCAGCGCCGCGCCGTCCGCCGCCTCAAGCTCCGCCCGGACCCCTACGCGTCCGAGCCCTTCGGGTCCCTGCGCGGCCGGCCCGTCCCGGTCCGCGCGTCCGACGGCACCCGGCTGTACGCCGAGGTGGACGGCGACGACCGCACCGACCTCGCGATCGTCTTCTCGCACGGCTGGACCCTCACCCAGGACTCCTGGCACTTCCAGCGCCGCGCCCTGCGCGGCCTCGGCCGCCTCGTCTTCTGGGACCAGCGCGGCCACGGCCGCTCCGACGGCGGCGCCCGCGACGACTACGGCCTGCCCCGCCTCGCCCACGACCTCGCCGACGTGATCGAGCACACCGTCCCCGAGGGCACCCCGGTGGTCCTGGTCGGCCACTCCATGGGCGGCATGACGATCCAGCGCTTCGCCGACGAGTACCCGCACCTGCTCGACGACCGCGTCGTCGCCGCGGCCCTGCTCAACACCTCGTCCGGCGGCCTCGGCGAAGTCACCCTCGGCATGCCCGCCCTGCTCGCCCGGTTCGCCCAGCGCACGGCCCCGCGCGCGCTCCGCATGGTCGGCGCGAGCTCGTCGTTCATCGAGAAGGTCCGCCACCTCGGCCGCGACGGCGTGCTGCTCTTCGAGGACTACGCCGCCTTCGGCCCCGGCGCGAGCCCCTCGGCCGTCGCCTTCGCCGAGCAGATGGCCGCCGACACCCGCATGGACGCCCTCATCGACTTCTTCCACTCGATGATCACGCACGACGTCATCTCCGAGTGCACGCACCTCGCCAAGATCGACACCCTCGTCGTCGGCGCCGAGAACGACGTCCTCACCCCCGTCGCCCACTCCCTGAAGCTCGCCGACCTCATTCCCGGCGCCCGCCTCGAGGTCATCCCGAGCGTCGGCCACATGGCCATGCTCGAACGCCCCAGCGCCGTCTCCGACCACCTCGGCGACCTGATAGCCCGAACCCGCAAAACCCTCGGTCTCTGAGGGCCGCCCCGCCGCCGGTGATGCGTTCCGAGCCTCCCGGGCCGGTGCTCTCCGGTCGCGAGCCTCCCGGTTCCGGGCGTCCCGGTTCCGGGCGTCCCGATTCCGGATTTCCCGGTTCCGGGCTTCCTTCCGGGCGCTCTTCAAGCGTCCTTGGACGCCTTGAGAGCCGCGAGGACGCGGGTGGCGATCTGTTGCATGCCGACGGCGTTCGGGTGGGCCGGGGCGGCCGGGTGGGAGGGCAGCAGGCCTTCCACCCAGCGGGCGGTGAGGGGGGCGCAGACGTCGTGGCCCTCGGTCCTCGCGTAGGTGTCGACGAAGGTCGCGCCGTTGGCGGCGGCGGTCTTGGCGAGCATCGCGTTCATCTTGCGTTCGGTGGTGTTCAGGAAGGGGACGTCGCCGGTGGCGATGGGGATCTCCGGCCAGCAGCCGTTGGCGTCCGGGAGCAGGCGCATGTAGCCGACCAGCAGGACGCGGGCGTGCGGGGCCTTCTTGTGGATCTGGCGGAGGACGGACGCGACCTTCGGGGCGGTCTCCTGGATGCGCTTGTCCAGGTCGTTGCCGTAGCGGGTGGCGCACGGGGCGCCCTTGGGCGACATCAGGCTCAGCGCGCCGCAGGTGAGCACGATCTTGCTGAAGCCGACGTCGTTGCCGCCGATGCCCAGGGTCACCAGGGTGGTGCCGGCGGTGACGGAGTCGAGCTGGGGCGGGTTCGTGCCGACCGCGGTGCGCTGCGGCCGGGTCATGTCGGCCGTCTCGGCGCCCGTGCAGCTCGCGTCGCTGAGGCGGGCCTTCAGGGCCTTGGCGACCAGTGACGGGTAGTTGTGGTCGGAGCGCAGGCAGCCGGCCATGCCATGCCGGTTGGGGATCATCGGGCCGGCGGTGAAGGAGTCGCCGAGGGCCGCGTAGCGGCTGGCCGGACGGTCCGCCCGGGCGGCTGGCAGGGGCGTGGCGGCGGTGATCGCCAGGGCGAGGACGGTCGCGAGTCTGCGCATGTGCCGGTTCCTTTCGCAGGGGGGCCAGAGGGTTTCAGGTGGCCACCGTAGGGCGATTGACTGCGTTCCGTCATCATCCGGACACGTAAAGTGACGAAAGTCTGGCCATCGGGGATGGGTGCGGGTCCGCTGTCGGTGGCGGGCCGTAACCTTCGGCGCATGGCGAAGGCGAAGACGGCGCGGGCGGCCTACCACTGCTCCGAGTGCGGCTGGCAGACGTCCAAGTGGGTGGGGCGGTGCGGCGAGTGCCAGGCGTGGGGCTCGATCGTCGAGGCCGCGTCCGCGACGCCCGCGCGGATCGTCTCGGCGGGGCCGGTGTCGGCTCCGGCGCGTCCGATCGGGCAGGTGGACGTGCGGTCCGCGCAGGCCCGCGCCACCGGCCTGGACGAGCTCGACCGGGTACTCGGCGGCGGCATCGTGCCGGGGGCGGTGCTGCTGCTGGCGGGCGAGCCGGGCATCGGGAAGTCCACGCTGCTGCTGGAGGTGGCGGCGCTCGCGTCGGCTCCTGCGCTGGCGTCCGTCCCGCCGCAGGCCCGTACCGGCAAGGGGTCGGCCCAGGATCCGCTGGCGCCCGTCCGCGCCGGGACGAACGGGGCGAGCGGGGCGAGCGGCGCGAGCGGGGCGAGCGGGGCGAGCGGCGCGAGCGGGGCGAGCGGGGCGAGCGGGGCGAGCGGGGCGAGCGGGGCGAGCGGGGCGAGCGGGGCGAGCGGGGCGAGCGGGGCGAGCGGGGCGAGCGGTTCGGACGGCGAGGCGCGCGAGCGGACGCCCGTGCTGTACGTGACCGGCGAGGAGTCGGCCGAGCAGGTGCGGCTGCGCGCCGACCGGGTCGGGGCGATCACCGACGACCTGTACCTGGCCGCCGAGACCGAGCTGTCGGCCATCCTCGGGCACATCGACGCGGTCGAGCCGGTGCTCCTGGTCGTCGACTCGATCCAGACGATCGGGACGTCCGAGGTGGACGGCGCGCCCGGCGGCGTCACCCAGATCCGCGAGGTCGCGGCGAACCTGATCCGCGTCGCCAAGGAGCGCGGCATCACGGTCGTGCTGGTCGGGCACGTCACCAAGGAGGGCGCGATCGCCGGGCCGCGCCTGCTGGAGCACCTGGTCGACGTCGTCCTGTACTTCGAGGGCGACCGGCACAGCCGGCTGCGGATGATCCGCGCCGTCAAGAACCGGTACGGCCCGACGGACGAGCTGGGCTGCTTCGACCTGTCCGAGGTCGGCCTGGTCGGGCTGCCCGACCCGTCCGGGCTGTTCCTGACCCGGCGCGAGGAGCCGGTGCCGGGCACGTGCGTGACGGTGACGCTGGAGGGGCGGCGTCCGCTGGTCGCGGAGGTGCAGGCGCTGGTGGCCAAGTCGCACCTGCCGTCCCCGCGCCGCGCGCACTCGGGGCTGGACGCCTCGCGCGTCGCGATGGTGCTGGCCGTCCTCGCCCAGCGCTGCAAGATCTCCATGCACGAGCAGGACGTGTACGTCTCCACGGTCGGCGGCGTCCGGCTGACCGAGACGTCGGTCGACCTCGCGATGGCCCTCGCGGTCGCCGGGTCCACCGTCGAGCAGCCGCTCTCGCAGACCCTGATCGCGCTCGGCGAGGTCGGGCTCGCGGGCGAGGTGCGCGTGGTGCCGGGCGTCCAGCGGCGGCTGGCCGAGGCGGCGCGGCTCGGGTTCCGGCACGCGGTGGTGCCGCGCGGCTCGCTGGAGCTCGGCGACGGGTCGCCGCTCAGGCGCGCCGATCCCCAGCTGAGCGATTTCGAGGGTATGAAGGTGATGGAGGTGGACAGCCTGACCCAGGCGCTCCAGGTGTCCTTCACCGCGCCCTGACAGCTCCGCCTCACCGACCAGTACCATCCGCGTCACGCTTCCGACCAGGGGAGGAGCCGCCCGCGCGGCGCCGTCGGTAAACTGACGCCGGTAAGCGACCTCCGGGGGCCAGGTGCCAGCAATCGACAAGGGTCATGACGAACGACGCCGTGCCACGCTCGCCGCGGTGGCCCCGGGCACCCAGATCCGGGACGGCCTGGAGCGCATCCTGCGCGGCCACACGGGCGGCCTGATCGTGCTCGGCTACGACACGCTGGTGCGGGAGATCTGCACCGGCGGCTTCGAGCTGGACGTGGAGTTCTCCGCCACCCGGCTGCGCGAGCTGGCCAAGATGGACGGCGCGATCGTGCTGGACGACACCCGCGACCGGATCGTCCGCGCCGCCGTGCACCTGGTGCCCGACTCCACCATCCCGACCGAGGAGTCCGGCACCCGGCACCGCACGGCCGAGCGGGTCGCGCGGCAGACCGGCCATCCGGTGATCTCGGTGAGCCAGTCGATGAACATCATCGCGCTCTACCTGGACGGGATCCGCTACGTCCTGGAGGACTCGGCGGCCATCCTGTCCAAGGCCAACCAGGCCCTCGCGACGCTCGAACGGTACAAGCTGCGGCTGGACGAGGTGTCCGGCACGCTGTCCGCCCTCGAGATCGAGGACCTGGTCACCGTCCGGGACGTGTCGGCCGTGGTGCAGCGGCTGGAGATGGTCCGCCGCATCGCCGACGAGATCGAGGGCTACGTCGTCGAGCTCGGCACCGACGGCCGGCTGCTCTCACTCCAGCTCGACGAGCTGGTCTCCGGCGTGGACGTGGACCGCGAGCTGATCGTCCGCGACTACCCGTCCGCCGAGGCGCGCGCGGTCGGCGTCGAGACGGTGCTGGCGAACCTGGACGTCCTGTCGGCGAACGAGCTGCTCGACCTCACCACGGTCGCCGAGGTGATGGGCTTCGCCGGGCCGGACGCGCTCGACCTGCCCGTCTCCCCCAAGGGCTTCCGGCTGCTCGCCAAGGTCCCGCGCCTGCCGAGCCTGGTCGTCGAGCGGCTGGTCGAGCACTTCGGCGGCCTGCAGAAGCTCCTCGCCGCCTCGATCGACGACCTCCAGGCCGTCGGCGGAGTCGGCGAGTCCCGGGCCCGCAGCGTCCGGGAGGGGCTGTCGCGCCTGGCCGAGTCCTCGATCCTGGAACGGTACGTCTAACGGGTCACCTGAACCGGCCGTTTCCGGACGGGGCGGAAGGGCGGCTCGTCAGAAGTCGAGGCGCGGGGCGGACGCGGTGACGCGTGCCGTCGTGGGGCTGACGGGCCAGAGGGACGCGATCTCGTCGGCGAGCGTGGCGACCAGTTTCGGAACATCCGATACCGCCGTCTCGTGCATGGCCTCGGCGACGATCAGGACCGACCGGGTCGCCGGGCGGACGGCGGAGCGGCCGCTCTGCCGGTTCGTCCAGCGGCGGGCGTGCGCGCGGCCCGCCTCGTCGGCGTAGGTGACCTCGCCGGGCACGGGGTGCTCGATCTCGCCGCCGAAGGTCTCGTACTCCTCCGTGCCGTCCGCGGGGCCGACCGTGAGGCCGCCGGTCACCGCCGCGAGGTCGAGCGCGGCGACCGGGATCGCGAACGCCGCCGAGACCGCGTTGCACAGGTCCACGAGCGGATGGATCGAGGGCAGCGAACCCTCTTTGCGGACGCGCCGCAACAGCGCCTCCGACGCGCAGCGGTACTGCGTCGGCTTGAGGCCCATCGCCGCGAACGTCCGGCGCCACGCCCTGATCTCGGGGAGCTCGGCCTCCGTGCCCTCGTCCGCCAGGCGGGCCAGGGCCACGGCGGTGAAGTCGGCGACGCGGGCGCGGACGTCGGCGTCCGGCGTGATGCCGTCCGTGACGACGACGGTCCCGGCGACCAGGTCCGGGTGCTCGTCCCAGAGTCGCGGCGCGTGCTGGAAGTACATGGTCCCCCGTCCGTGTGGAATGTCGGTCGGGGCCAGCCTGCCGCCGCAGCGGTCCGGCGGACAGGGCCAACCACGACCCGTTCCAGAGGTCCAATCCGCGGCCGGTCGGCTCAGCGCAGGTGGAAGATCTGCTTTCCGGTCCTGACCTGGTCGCCCTTCACGGACGCGACGTAAGTGCCCGGCATGGCCTTGTCCCGCGCGCCCTTGCAGTCGTCGCCGGAGCGGCGGCGGTCCCAGCTCAGCATCGTCACGTACGGAATTCCGCGTTTCAGCATGTGGACGGACGACCCGGAACCGGTCGCGCACGCCGACGCCGCCCACACCCGGTCGGCGCCGGAGGTGATGCGGACGTCCAGGTTGCCCGGGCCGACGTCGTAGGTGCAGGCGCGCTGCCCGGTGTTGACCGCGGTCAGCCGGAACGTCGGACGGGCGCCGCCCGCGAAGGTGTCGCGGGTGGAGGCGAGGTTCACCACGACGTCGCGCGGGTCGCAGGCGTCGCCGGGCCTCGGCCTCGCGGTGGGAGAGATGGTGATCTTCGCGGTCGTGGTGACGGTGACCGTCGGCGTGGGAGCGGGCGGGGAGGTCGCGACCGATGTGGGCACGGCGGAGCCGATTCCGGCCACGCTCTCCACGCCCTGTTTCCGGACGTCCCCGTTACCGCCGGTGAGCGCGCCGCAAGCCCAGGCGGCGAGCCCGACCACGCCCAGCACCCCGGCCAGCGCGATCGCGCGGCGGCGCCAGTACCGGTCCGCCTCCCATTCCTCTGGATCACGTTCGGTATCCGCGTCCATGCACACAGTATGCATTTGCGGATCGTCCGGGACGTGGCGACCCGCCGTGCCACAATGCACCTCGTCATGCGGAAGTTCACCGATCCGATCCTCGCCTGGTACGAAACGCACGCCCGGGACCTGCCGTGGCGGTCCCCGGACGCGACCCCCTGGGGCGTCCTGGTCAGCGAGATCATGTTGCAGCAGACGCCCGTCGTCCGCGTGCTGCCCGTCTGGCACGCCTGGCTGGAGCGCTGGCCGGCGCCCGCCGACCTGGCGGCCGAGCCGTCCGGGGAGGCGGTCCGGGCGTGGGGACGGCTCGGCTACCCGCGCCGCGCGCTGCGGCTGCACGCGGCGGCGCAGGCGATCGTCGAGCGGCACGGCGGCGAGGTTCCGGACTCCCACGCCGACCTGCTGGACCTGCCCGGAATCGGCTCCTACACCGCGGCGGCGGTCGCGAGCTTCGCCTTCCGGCAGCGGCACGCGGTGCTGGACACCAACGTCCGGCGCGTCCTGGCGCGGATGATCGACGGCGTGGAGTTCCCGCCGAAGTCGCAGACCCGCGCCGAGGTCGCCACGGCCGAAACCCTCCTTCCGGTCGATCCGCCGACCGCCGCGCGCTGGTCGGTCGCGATCATGGAGCTGGGCGCGCTGGTCTGCACGGCCCGCTCACCGCGCTGCGTGGACTGTCCTGTTCTGGACAGGTGCGAGTGGCAGGCGCGGGGACGTCCGGCCTACGACGGCCCGCCGCGCCGCGGGCAGACCTACGCGGGCACGGACCGCCAGTGCCGCGGCCGGCTGCTGGCCGTCCTGCGCGACGCGCACGGCCCGGTCGCCAAGCCGGCCCTGGACGTCGTGTGGTCGGACGCCGTCCAGCGCGAGCGCGCCCTGGACGGACTGATCGCGGACGGCCTCGTGGACCCGGTGGCGGACGGTCTCTACGCCCTCCCGAGCTGATCTCGCTCCCGCCCGCCGAGAAATGTCGGAGCGTCCTTTTAGGATGCACGTAGATTATCTCCGCGAAGGCAAGAAGGAGTTCCGATGATCACGTTCACGCTTCCCGCCACCCCGCCGTTCGACTTCGCGCCGCAGCTCCGCTTCCTGACCGGCTTCCGGCCGACCGCCGGCCAGCAGCGGGTGGACGACTCGACGCTGACCAAGGCCCTGCGCGCGGACGGCCGCACGTTCGCCGTCCGCCTCGCCGCCGCCGACTCCGGCGACGGCCTGCGCTGCGACCTGTGGTTCGAGGGCGACGCGCCGTCCGACGAGGTGGTCGCGACCGTCCGGCGGCAGATCACGTCCTGGCTGAGCCTGGACGACGACCTCACCGAGTTCTACGAGATCGGCCGCCGCGACCCCGACTTCACGCCCGTCATCGACCGCCTCTACGGCTACCACCAGGCGAAGTTCCCGACGCCGCTGGAGAACGCCGTCTGGGCGATCCTGTCGCAGCGCACGGCCCTGCCCGTCGCCGCCAAGGAGAAGCAGGCCCTCACCGAGGCGTTCGACAACGTCCTGACCGTGGACGGCGTCACGCACCGGGCCTTCCCGGACGTCGAGCAGCTCGCGTCCCTGGCGCCCGGACGCATCGCCGAGCTGGTCGGCAACATGCGCAAGGGCCAGTACCTCAGCGGCACCGTCCGCGCCTGGCTCGACCTCGACGAGGACCACCTGCGCACCGCCCCCTACGAGGAGGCCAAGGACACCCTGCTCTCCCTGCCGGGCATCGGCCCCTGGTCGGCCACCTTCATCCTCATCCGCGGTTTCGGCCGGACCGACGAGGTGCCGAGCGAGAAGCAGCTGATCACCGCCGCGTCGCGCGTCTACGGCCGCCGGCTCACGGCCGCCGACGTCCGCAAGCTGGGCGAGCCCTACGGCCGCTGGTCCGGCTACTGGGCCCACTACCTGCGCGTCGGCGCCTGACCCGTCCTCCGACGCCACAGGCGCCCGCCTCACGCATGAGAGGCACGCAGGCCGTCGAAGACGACGTCCAGGACGCGGGCGCGCGTAGCGACGTCCAGGTTCTCGGTGGCTCTGGACGTCCCGGCGAGGAGGGCCATCACCTCGCCGAAGCCGATGTCACCACGCACGCTCCCCGCCTCCTGCGCGCGCGTGAGCAGGACGCCCAACGCGCCTCTCAGCTCCGCCCGCACGTCGTCGCGTCCGGCGTGAACGTCCACGCCCGCATCGGCCAGCTCGGCCGAGACGGCGTTCTTCGTGGCGGCCTCCCCCACGACGAGCTGGAAGAAGTCGAAGAACGCGCCGCCTGGATCGGGTGAATCACCGCGCGCCCTCGCCTCCTCGGCGAACCCGGCCAGGATCTCCCCCAGCACCGCCTCCAGCAGCGACTCCTTGGTCGGAAAGTGCCGGAACACCGTCCCGATGCCGACCCCGGCACGCTTGGCGACCTCCTCGGTGGACGCCCCGGTGCCGAGCTCGGCGAACACGCCCCTGGCGGCGTCCAGCACCTTCGCCCGGTTACGCGCGGCGTCGGCGCGCAACGGTTTGGCGGACGCCTGTTCGGCGGCCATCGCTGCCTCCTCGATTGACAAGCGGAGTGCCTACTCCATATTCTGGAATCGGAGTGAGCACTCCGATTCTACGACGGGAGCGCAGCATGCCCGAACCACGCGAGATCTTCACCCGGGTGGTCGAGAGCGTGGCCGCCAAGAAGATCGACGACCTGCACCTCCTCTACGCCGAGGACGCGCTCGTCACCCATCCGTTCGCCCATCCCGAAACGCGGCTCGTCGGGCGCGCCGCGCTGCGCGAGCACTTCGCGCAGGTGCCGGGCCTGCCGGTCGAGCTGACCGTCCGGGACGTGGTCGTCCACGAGACGTCCGACCCGGAGGTGATCATCGCCGAGTTCGCCTACGCCGGGCGCCACACCGGCACCGGCGCCGAGTTCACGGTGCCGAACATCTTCGTGATGCGCGTCCGCGACGGCCTCATCCTCGAATCCCGCGACTACGCCCACCACCAGGCGTTCGCCGACGCCATGGCGGAACTCTGATGACCCCCCGCGAGACCTTCCTGCACCTCTCCCGCGGCATCTCCGAAGGCCGCTGGCACGAGCTGGCCGCCCTCTACGCCGAGGACGCCGTGGTCGAGCAGCCCTTCGCCCTCCCCCCGGCCCCGCCCCGCATCGAGGGCCGTGCCGCCATCGCCGAACACTTCGCCTCCGCCGCGCGAGGCCCCCTCCGCCTCCGCGCCCGCGACCACGTCATCCACGAGACCCGCGACCCCGAAGTGATCGTCGCCGAGTTCACCTACGACGGCGAGGTCACCACGACCGCCACCACCTTCGAAATGCGCAACATCCAGGTCCTGCGCATCCGCGACGGCCTCATCGTCGCCACCCGCGACTACCACGACCACCTCGCTCTCAACCGGGCCCTCAACCGGGCCCCGACCGGCTCGGACGAGCACGAGGCCGGGCGGCCGGCCGGGGAAATGCCGCGTGAAAGCGGGGTGTTGCGCATGAGGTAAGCGTCTTGTCACCTCAGGGAAGGGCTCCGCCGTGCGCGTCGACATCTGGACCGACATCGTCTGTCCCTGGTGCTATATCGGGCAGGCGCGTTTCGACGCGGCGCTGGCCGGGTTCGAGCACCGTGACCAGGTCGAGGTCGTCCAGCACTCCTATGAGCTGGCGCCGGATCTCTCCCCCGCGGAGACCGGGCCCGTGCTGGAGATGCTCATGGACAAGTACGGCATGTCGCGCGAGCAGGCCGAGCAGGCCGAGGCGCGCGTGGCCGGGCTGGCAGCCGCCGAGGGACTGCCGTACACGTCGAACCGCGCGAACGGCAACACCTTCGACGCGCACCGGCTGCTGCACCTCGCCGCTGAGCGCGGACTCGGCGACGACCTGCGCCGCGCGCTGTACCGGGCGAACTTCGGTGGCGAGGCCTCGGTCTTCGACGCGGACGCCCTGACCGAGATCGCTTCCAGCGTCGGTCTCGACGCCGCTGAGGCCCGATCCGTCCTCGCCGGGGACGCCTACGGCGACGCCGTCCGCGAGGACGAGCGCACCGCCGCCCAGATCGGCGTCCGCGGCGTGCCGTTCTTCGTGCTGGACGGCAAGTACGGCGTCAGCGGCGCCCAGGAGACCGGCACCCTCATCGAGGCCCTCAACCAGGTGTGGAACGAGACCCACCGGGCTCCCGGCGCCCCCGCGGAAGGCGCCTGAATGGAGTGCGGGTCGATGTGCCGGGGGTCGGGCAGCCGCGGATCGAGGACGCTGAAGGTGGTCGGGGATGAGTGCTGAGGAGCGGGAGTGGCCCGGGCATCTGGACGTGGGGGCGGTGCGGTTCGCGCGGCCTACGGCGCGGTACGACGAGATCCTGGCGTTCTACCGGGATGACCTGGAGCTTCCCGTGCTGGCCTCGTGGCGCGGTCACGACGGGTATGACGGCGTGGTTTTCGGGCTGCCCGGCACGGGTGTCCAGATGGAGATCACTCAGCACGGCGTGCCGCCGGTGATTCCGGAGGCGCATCCGGAGAACCAGCTCGTCCTGTATCTGCGCGGGCCGGAGGCGCGGGACGCGGCGGTCGCGCGGCTCGCCGAGCGCGGCCATCGGGCCGTGGCGCCCGCGAACCCGTACTGGGATCGCCACGGCGCGGCCGTCTTCGCCGACCCGGACGGCTGGATGGTCGTCCTGGCCCCCTGGGTTTTCGGCGAACAGCCGCCTCCGGTGTTCGGCTGACCGAAAGTGCCCCGGACGCATTCGGCGGTCTGATTTGCGCATTTCTCGCATATCGGACTGAAGGCGGGTTTCTCCAGTTAGGGGATGAGGCAGTGCGATATCGCGCCGGCGCCTCGCCTCTCGGACGGCCGTCCCGCCGGAGATCAGGGCACGAGCTCCGGCCGGGCTTCCCCCTGAACCCGTTCACCTGGTGGAACGTAAGGATGTGGGTACAGGTAGATCGATGACGGGAAGGCGTTCAGGAAAGTTTCAGGGTCGTCCCAGGACCCCTACAGAACCTGATAGGCACAATCGTCTGGCGGGCACGAGCTGAATGAACGAGCAGACGGACGATCGTTGCTGGAGGGCCGGATGGGGTTGTTCAGGCGGACACGCGGGGGGAGCCGTGTGACGCGTCCGAGCTACCCGCTGCTGACCCTCTCCGCGGTGACGGCCGGCCTGGCGATCGTGTCGTGGCCGCCCTCCGCCGGCGGCGGCGCCGCGGAGGCCGCGCGACAGGCGGCGCGGCCTCTCAGCGACACCGTCGCCGGCACGGCGCGTCCGGCCGAGACGTCCAGCAGCGCGTTCGAGGGCCTTCCCGCGGTCGGCGCGCTGTTCGAGATCGACGGCAACGGCAAGCTGAGCGACCACTCCTGCACCGCGAGCGTGGTGGACAGCCCCGGCCGCAACCTCGTGGTCACCGCCGCGCACTGCGTCGGCGGCGGCACCCGGCACGGCGACATCGGCATGGCGTTCGCGCCGGGCTACCACAACGGGCAGACGCCCTACGGCGTGTGGCGGGCCGTCGCGTTCTACGACCCGCCCGAATGGGCCGATTCCAGCGATCCGGATTCGGACGTCGGGTTCTTGCAGGTCACCGACGTGAACGGCGGCAGCCGCAAGGTCCAGGACGTCGCGGGCGCGATGACTCTCGAAACGGACGGCCCGGTCAGCGGGCAGGCCCGCGTGGTCGGCTACCCCTCCGACACCGAGAAGCCGGTGTCGTGCCGGAACCGGGTCGAGCCGTACAGCACGACCCAGCTCCGCTTCACCTGCGACGGTTTCCCGAACGGCACGAGCGGCGGCCCGTTCCTCACCGGCGACGACGAGAAGACCGTCGTCGGCGTGATCGGCGGCTACGAGCAGGGCGGCGACTCGGCCGACGTGTCCTATTCGGTGATCTTCGGGTCCCGGGTCAAGAACCTGTATCAGAGCGCGAGCGCGTCCTCCGCCGCCAACGCCAACTCCTGAGCCCGGACGCGTCGCCCGGCGCGGACCGTCCCGGCCAGCACCATGCCGGACGCCAGCAGCACCGGCAGCGCCGCGAGGGCGAAGCACAGCGGCAGCGGCAGCAGCGCGGTCAGCGCGCCCACGCCCGCCGACCCCAGGGACGATCCCGCGTTGAACGCGGTGTTCACCCAGGACGCGACGGCGGTCCGGCGCTGCGGCGGCGCGGCGGCCTCCCCGACCAGGTATCCGGTGGTCAGGAGGGGTGCGATGAGCAGCCCGAACACCGAGACGACGGCGATCAGCACCGGGACGTCCGGGGCGAGGCCCGCCGCCGCGAGCGCCAGCGCCAGCGGGACGGCCAGCGCGGGCAGCCGCGTCCCCGGCGACATCCGCCACGTCACCGCGCCGTAGACCAGCCCGCCCACAACCCCGGCCACCGACATCGCGGCCTCCGTCCAGGCGGCGCCGCCCGCCCCGGCGAACGCGACGATCAGCAGCGCGAGCCCGCTCTCGGCCGCCCCGAGCGCGGCCATCGCGAGCAGCGTCGGCCAGAGCCGCGCGAAGACGCGCCGAGCGCCGGAAACCTCGGCAGCCTCCAGATCACCGCGCGCGAGCTCGACGGCGTCCACGGCCTCGGCGGGCCTCCTGATCACGTTCCGCTTCGCGGTCAGGCCGAACGTCCCGGCGATCACGAGGCCGGCGCTGACCAGCAGGCCGAGGGACGCGGAGGCCGTCACGGCGAACAGGCCCGCGAGCAGCGGCCCGAGGGTGAAGATGATCTGCTCGGCGACCGTGTCCAGGCTGTAGGCGCGCTGGAGCAGGTCCCGGTCGGGCACCAGCTCGGCCCACAGCGCCCGCATCACCGGGCCGAGCGGCGGCAGGGTCGCGCCGGCCGCGATCGCGACACCGCCCGCCGCCCACCCGGACGCCAGATGCGCCGCCCCGGCGAGCCCCACCAGCCCGATCCCGTACAGGACGGCCATCGGACGGAGCACGGCGCGCGTCCCGTAGCGGTCGACGAGTCCGGCGCGCCAGGGGGTGAGCAGGCAGCTCGCGCCGCCGAAGAGCGCGACCATCGCGCCGGCGCGGGCGTACGAGCCGGTCGCCTGAACGAACGTCAGGGTCAGGGACAGTCCTACCGTCCCGAAGGAGAGGCGTCCCACGAGGGCCGCGGCGAACACGCGCGCGGCGCGAGGGGTGCGCAGAACAGCGCCATACGAGGCGAACATGGGATGTTCCTTCTGCGAAGCGGCGCGTCAGCGAGCGCACCGCACATCGTGCGAGGGCACCGTCTGCCGCCATGGGAACCCGGAAGCGGGGGCGGCGGCGACGCGCTCTCTACGCACGGACGAGGAACATGCGGTCATCCTCACATCCCGCCCACTTTTCGGCAAGCGCCCTGTCACACCCCGCCCGGACCGCGTGTCAACAGGGTGAGAGGGAAGGAGAACACCATGACCCAAGGCGTCAAGACGATCATCTACTCGGTCTCCGACGTCCCGGCGGCGAAGGAGCGGCTGGACGTCCTGCTCGGGATCGAGCCCTATTCCAACGAGCCCTACTACGTGGGCTACAAGGTGAACGGCCAGGACATCGGCCTCACCCCGAAGCGGGGCGACGACGCGGCGGCCGGCCCGGTCTGCTTCTTCGAGGTGGCCGACATCAAGAGCGCGATCCAGGACCTCACGGGCAAGGGCCTGGAGGTCGTCGAGGACGTGCGCGACGTCGGCAACGGCAGGCTGATCGCGACTCTGAAGGACCCGGACGGCAACCCGATCGGCGTCCTCCAGGACCCGCCCGCCTGATCCCGAGGCGACCGGAACGCCGCCGCCCGCGCAGGTGGACGGGTCGAGGCCCCGCGGTTCCGCGGGGCCTCGACCCGTCTACCGCGCCACCAGGCGCCTCAGCAGGCTCAACAGGCTCAGCGGTTTCAGCAAGTCAGCGGTCAGCGGTCAGCGGGACATCGGTCAGCAGGTCAGCAGGTCAGCACCAGACGACCGGATTGCCGGTCTCCACCGCCGCCTCGCAGACCCGCCGCAGCGGCTCGACGGCGTAGTCGAAGTAGGAGCCGCCGAGTGGACGCTCCACCACCGTGAGGCGCGCCGGATACGAGCCGTCCTGCTCGCCGATGGCCGAGGCCAGGTCGAGCGTCGTCTCCGCGCCGTCCTCGGTGCGGAACCGGATCCGGCCGGCGCGGACGCGCCGCTGCGTGCAGCGCCGGGCCCGGAACAGCTCGCGGTCCGCGTCGTCGAGGACGAACAGTCCGCGCTCGTCCACGCCCACCCGCCGCTTCGCGATGCCGTCCCACACGAACACGCCCCCGTACGCGCGGATGTTCGCGGCCAGGACGGTTCCGGTGTCCTCGTCCAGCAGGACGGTCTCGCGCCCGACGTCAGCGCGATCCCGGAAGGACGCCAGCTCGCCGAGCGCCTCGCGGGCGCGCTCGGCAGGTAGCGTGCCCCCGTTGGACTCGGGCAGGTATTCGCGCAGGACGGGGAAGCGTTCCCACCCGGCAGCCTCCATCGCCTGCTGGAAGCACCGGTAACCGCCCCAGTTGGAGATCCGCTCGCTCGCGGCCTCCATGTTCTCGTGCGGGCAGGCGGCGCCGTCCTTCCAGACCGAGAACTCGGGCTCCCCCGCGTCCCCCTCCACGTAGGGCCCGTACTCGTCGGCCTTGACCAGCTCGGGTGGGACGGGCGGCTCGCTGGTCCGGCCGTCCTGCCAGCAGCGGCACAGCACGAAGGCGTCGAGTCCCATGCCCGTCATGCTCGCGATGCGAGAAGTGTCAGGTCAACGCATTAAATGGCTGGCGGCGCGCGCGGCGCCGTCCCTAGGGTGAGCCGGTGCGCGACCTCACCACGCTTCCCAAGGCCCACCTGCACGTCCACCTGGAAAGCGCGGTCCGCTGGCCGACGCTCACCGAGATCGCAGCCGCCCACGGCCTGGACGTCCCGACCCCGAACCCGCCCGCCCAACCCGCCCAGCAGGCGCAGGGCGCCCAGCACGCACGCGGCGTGCGGGAGACGCGGGAGGCGCAAGGCGCGCGGGGCGCGAAGGGCGCGCAGGACGTGCAGGGAGCGCAGGACGTGCAGGGCGCGCGGGGCGCGCAGGAAGCGCGGGGCGTGCGGGGTGCCCAAGAGGCCGGCCTCGGCCTCGGCGGGTTTGCGGGGTTTTTCGCGCTCAACACGCTCGTCAGGGACGCGCTCCGCGCGCCGGACGACTTCCGCCGGATCGCGTACGAATACTGCGAGGACGAGGCGGCACAGGGCACCCGCTACGCCGAGGTGTCGTTCACGGCCGCCGCCCACGGCGAGCGCCTCGGCGACCCGGACATGCCGATCACGGCCGTCCTGGACGGGCTGGCCGCCGGACGCGAGGCGTTCGGCCTGGAGACCCGGCTGATCCTCGATCATTCGCGCCGCCGTCCGGTGGACCGCGCCTGGTCCACCCTGCGGCTCGCCGAGCGGTACCGGGACCGCGTCGTCGCGGTCGGCCTCGCCGGGGACGAGGCGTTCCCCGGCGACCCGTTCACCGGGGTCTTCGAGGCGGCCCGGGACGCGGGCCTGCACGTCGTCCACCACGCGGGCGAGGCCGAAGGCCCGGCCAGCATCCGGCAGGCGATCGGCCCGGGCCGCAGCGAGCGGATCGGCCACGGCATCCGCGTGCTGGACGACCCGGAACTGGTCGCCGAGGTCCGCGACCGCGGGCTGCCGCTGGAGGTCTGCCCGTCGTCCAACGTGGTGCTCGGGTTCGCGCCGTCCGCCGCCGAGCACCCCTTCGCCCGCCTCCGCGACGCGGGCCTGGCCGTCACCGTCAACACCGACATCCCGGCGATGACCGGTCGCCCCCTCGCCGCCGAGTACGCCCTGGTCAGAGACACTTTCGGCGACGACGACACCGCCTGCGCCGCCCTGGCCCGGGTCTCCGTGGACGCCTCGTTCGCCCCGTCCGCCCTCAAGGCCCGCCTCCGCACCGAGATCGACGCCTGGCTCACCACCCCCGCTCCAGCCGAGACCGGGCGCCCCGCCTGACGTGCCCCCTGCGCGCCGCCAGGCCGCCTGAGGGGCCGGGGGCGGCCGGACGGCGTCGTCGGCCGGTAGGGGCGCTCTGGGCGGGCTTGAGGCTCGGTCACGGCAGTGAGAGGCGCAGAGTGGGGGCGGACCGGATCTCGCGGAGGAAGGGGTCGTCGTCCTCGGACCAGGCCGTGCGGGACCGGACGACGGCGTGGACGGGAAGTCCGAGGCGGGCGGCGCTGTCCTGGGCGGCGTCGAAAGCGGCCTCGCGGGAGACCTCGCCGATCACCAGCACCTCGACGTCACCCGTGGGCTCGTGGGCGCCCGCGGGGTAGGTCTCGTCGGCGTAGTGGGCGGCCCAGGTGCCGAAGAGGTGCAGTTCGGCCACGCCGGGCAGCCGGGCGAAGTGCTCGGTGACGACGACGGACGGCCCGAACGCCAGCATCACCAGCCGGGCGAGCGGCGCGAACATGGGTGAGGACGCGTCGCGCGCGACGAGCCGCCCGGCCGGGGTGCGGCGCAGGCGCAGGATGCCCGCGCGGGACAGCCGCTCGACCTCCCGGACGACCGTGCCGAGGTCGGTGCGCAGCATGACGGCGAGGTCGAGGGTGGTCAGCTCGCGCTCGGGCCCGAGGAGCAGCCGGGCGAGCAGCTCGCCCTGCCGCCGCGAGCGGAAGATCGGCAACTGCGGCGGCGCGGGCGAGCGCAGGTCGCGCATGAAGACCTGCGCGAGGTGGGAGTCCACGGGCGGGCGCACCCGCCGCGCGGGCCGCCGCCGGAACTCCGCCGCCGAACCCAGCACATTCGATCGCATGTTCGAAGACTACGGAGCGGGTCCGACAGAATCCGTCCCACCGCGCACACGGGAAAGGCCCGCACCTCGCGGTGCGGGCCTCTCTCACGCCTCGGCGGGCGCCTCGGTTCTCAGACCTCGGTTCTCACGCCTCGGTTCTCACGCCTCGGTGGTCCCGGTCACTCCTTGTTGAAATTGACCGCGCCCTCGATCGGGGGCGGGCTGTCCGGGACGCCGTTCGGCTTCGGGACGCCCTTGAAGGTGAACTTCGCCTCCTCGCCGGTGCCCTCGGTGCCGACGATGACGATCTGCCCGGCGGACAGCTCGCCGTAGAGGATCTTCTCCGACAGGTTGTCCTCGATCTCGCGCTGGATCGTCCGGCGCAGCGGCCGGGCGCCCAGCACGGGGTCGTAGCCGCGCTCGGCGAGCAGGTCCTTGGCCTCGGACTTGAGCTCGATGCCCATGTCGCGGTCCTTCAGCCGCTCGTCCACCTTGGCGATCATCAGATCCACGATCTGGATGATCTCCTTCGGGGTGAGCTGGTGGAACACCACGATGTCGTCGACGCGGTTGAGGAACTCGGGACGGAAGTGCTGCTTGAGCTCCTCCGACACCTTGGACTTCATCCGGTCGTAGGACCCCTGGGTGTCGTCCTGCCGGGAGAACCCGAGGGACTGGCCCTTGGAGATGTCCCGGGTGCCCAGGTTGGTGGTCATGATGATCACGGTGTTCTTGAAATCGACCACGCGCCCCTGGGCGTCGGTGAGGCGGCCGTCCTCCAGGATCTGCAGCAGGCTGTTGAAGATGTCCGGGTGGGCCTTCTCGATCTCGTCGAACAGGACGACCGAGAACGGCTTGCGGCGGACCTTCTCCGTCAGCTGGCCGCCCTCCTCGTACCCGACGTAGCCGGGCGGGGAGCCGAAGAGCCGCGAGACGGTGTGCTTCTCCATGAACTCGGACATGTCGAGCTGGATCAGCGCGTCCTCGTCGCCGAAGAGGAACTCGGCCAGCGTCTTGGACAGCTCGGTCTTACCGACACCGGACGGGCCGGCGAAGATGAACGAGCCACCGGGACGCTTCGGGTCCTTCAGGCCGGCGCGGGTACGGCGGATCGACTGCGACAGCGCCTTGATCGCGTCTTCCTGGCCGATGACGCGGCGGTGCAGCTCGTCCTCCATCCGCAGCAGCCGCGCGGACTCCTCCTCGGTGAGCTTGAACACCGGGATGCCGGTGGCGGTCGCGAGGACCTCGGCGATGAGCTCCTCGGTGACCTCGGCGACGACGTCCATGTCGCCGGCCTTCCACTCCTTCTCCCGCTGCGCCTTCTTGCCCAGCAGCTGCTTCTCGGAGTCGCGGAGGGCCGCGGCCTTCTCGAAGTCCTGGGCGTCGATCGCCGACTCCTTCTCCCGGCGCACGTCGGCGATCTTCTCGTCGTACTCGCGCAGGTCCGGCGGCGCGGTCATCCGGCGGATGCGCATCCGGGACCCGGCCTCGTCGATCAGGTCGATCGCCTTGTCCGGCAGGAAGCGGTCGGAGATGTAGCGGTCGGCGAGCTGCGCGGCCGCGACCAGGGCGGCGTCGGTGATCGAGACGCGGTGGTGCGCTTCGTACCGGTCGCGCAGGCCCTTGAGGATCTCGATGGTGTGCGACAGCGACGGCTCGGCGACCTGGATCGGCTGGAAGCGGCGCTCGAGGGCGGCGTCCTTCTCCAGGTGCTTGCGGTACTCGTCCAGCGTGGTCGCGCCGATCGTCTGCAGCTCGCCCCGCGCCAGCATCGGCTTCAGGATCGAGGCGGCGTCGATGGCGCCCTCGGCCGCGCCCGCACCGACCAGCGTGTGCAGCTCGTCGATGAACAGGATGATGTCGCCGCGGGTGCGGATCTCCTTCAGGACCTTCTTCAGCCGCTCCTCGAAGTCACCCCGGTAGCGGGACCCGGCGACCAGGGCGCCGAGGTCCAGGGTGTAGAGCTGCTTGTCCTTCAGCGTCTCCGGGACCTCGCCCTTGACGATCTTCTGGGCCAGGCCCTCGACCACGGCGGTCTTGCCGACGCCGGGCTCGCCCACCAGCACCGGGTTGTTCTTGGTGCGGCGCGACAGCACCTGCATCACGCGCTCGATCTCGGTGTCGCGGCCGATCACCGGGTCGAGCTTGCCCTCGCGCGCGGCCTGGGTCAGGTTCCGCCCGAACTGGTCCAACACCAGCGACGTGGACGGCGCCGACTCGCTCGGTCCGCCGGAGGACGCGGGCTCCTTGCCACCGGAGTAGCCGTGCAGCAACTGGATCACCTGCTGCCGGACCCGGTTCAGGTCGGCGCCCAGCTTCACCAGCACCTGGGCGGCGACGCCCTCACCCTCCCGGATCAACCCCAGGAGGATGTGCTCGGTGCCGATGTAGTTGTGCCCGAGCTGCAGCGCCTCGCGCAGCGACAGCTCCAGCACCTTCTTGGCACGCGGCGTGAACGGGATGTGCCCCGACGGCGCCTGCTGCCCCTGGCCGATGATCTCCTCGACCTGCTGGCGCACCGCCTCGAGGCTGATCCCCAACGACTCCAGCGCCTTGGCGGCGACACCCTCGCCCTCGTGGATCAGACCCAGGAGGATGTGCTCGGTGCCGATGTAGTTGTGGTTGAGCATCCTGGCCTCTTCCTGAGCCAGAACGACAACCCGCCGCGCGCGGTCGGTGAACCTCTCGAACATCTCGTCGCTCCTCACAGAGCGGTTGGGCAGAGTCCGGAACGTCCGAACCTGTCCTTCCGCATGCTAGCCCGCCCCGAGGAGGCCGCCCGGTGCACTCCCACCAGAAGACGTTCCCCAGCTAAGCGCTGTTCATCCTCATCCAACTACCGCACTGATGCGGCATGTTCCCGCTACGCCGCGAGCGAACGGGCCTTTGCCCGGACCGTTCACGGGCGGCTCACCAGCACCTATTCCGAGGGGACGGGGCGGTCACGGGACATCCCTTCCGCGACCGGCGCCCGCGAATCGCGCCCGGTGTACGCCACAAGCGAACGGCCGGCCCGTGGGGAAGGACCGTCCCGAAAGGAACGGTCCGTCCTTCAAGATCGATTGAGAACCGCCCGCGGCCCGTCCCGGAGGGGTGGTCCGCGGCCCCTCCGGAGCGGTAAAGCGAACGGCCCGCCTCGCGTCGCCGCGCGCGGCTGACGGTGGAAGGCGGGCCGGTCGGTCCGGACGAGCCGGTGAGGCCGTAGCGGTCCGGTCGGCGGGCCCCGATCGCCCCTGCGGGAATCGCTCCCGCTCCCGCCGACCCGGCTCCGGTCGGCCGCGGGGCCGACCGGCGCGGCTAGTTGGCGGCCTCGTACTTCTCGATGACGTTGGCCGGGATGCGGCCGCGCTCGTTGACCTTGATCCCGTGGGCCTTGGCCCAGGCGCGGATCTCGGCGCTGCGCTCGCGGCTGGACGCGCCGCGCTGCCGGCGGCGGCGCTGCGTGCCGGCCTTACGCGAAACCTCCACGAACGGCTGAAGAGAATCCCGCAGCTTCTTCGCATTGGCGCTACTGAGGTCGATCTCGTAGGAGGCGCCGTCGATCGAGAACGCTACGGTCTCGTCCGCCTCGCCACCGTCGAGGTCGTCGACGAGAAGCACCTGAACCTTCTGTGCCATGAGGACAGACCTTTCAGACTGGAGCAAACTGCATTCGGCTGCAAAGATATACCGCGATCCACGTCGATGACAATTCGACACCCGCGATGAACTTTGCTTGCCCCGCGGTAACTCCTCGTAATCACGCGCCATCCGAATCGGGCATGATCCGGTGCATCCGGGCCGGACGTGCCGTCCGAACGGGGAAAATCCGGGGCGGGCCGCTTAACGTTCGGGGCCCGATCGTCCCACGAGCCGCCGATTAACCCCGACGTAACGTGCCTAACCGCCCGTGGTACGGACCGCGGAAGCCCGACCGAAGTCGGACGTAAGTCATGCGGAACGGCGGCGGGCCGGGCTCCCGGAAGAGGAACCGGAAGGCCCCGGGAACGCGGGCGCAAGGGGGCCGTGAAGGTCACGCGAAGGTGACGTGAAGCCGACGGCGCGACGCGTCCGGCAAACTCTCGACGCGGCGCTAACGTCCGGCGAAAGTCTCCAACGAAGCCGTCACGCGGACGTCCCGGGCGATCGCGCCTGATCCCAACTCCCCCATGTAAGGGGATTTGCGCGCATTATGTCAATCGATGGTGTTCTTCACCACGCCGGTCCCCGCCAGGCGGTCGTGTACCGCCCTCCGCTCGGGACCGCGGAAGGCCGTCGCCACGTTCACGACCCAGAAAATGCCGCCGAGCAGTCCGAGTACGGGAACGGGCCGCAGCGCGATGGGAACCGCGTACACGGCCGCCCGCAACGCGGCCTGGGTCGGATTCGGACGCGACCCGTCGGGCGTGACGACGCGCACGCCCGCGACCCGCTTGCCGACCGTCCGCCCCCATACCGCCAGCTGGACCGCATCGTACGCGAGCAGCAAGGACGCGACCGCCGTCGGGGCCCAGCGGTCCGCCGCGTCGTGCGGAAGGGCCGCCCGCAGCACCAGCACCACGGGCAGCCCGACGATGAGCGTGTCCACGATCCGGGCCAGCAATCGCTGGCCGGGTTCGGCGAGAAAACCGCCCTCTTCCGTCCCGGAGGACGCCGGAGTCCCCGCCTCTTCGAGTTCCGGACCGTCCCATTCGGCCGCCGGTTCCGGAACGCGCTCGGCGGCGCCGAACGTTTCGGGCGAGTCCGCTTCGTCCGCCATGCTCCCCGCCTCGCGCGCGCGTTCCTCCGACGAGGTCACCGGCTAACCCTCGTAACCGCCATACCCCGGCCGGCCACTTTCGTAGGACGATCCATATCCCTCGCCGTAGCCCTGGTCATAACCCGCGTCCTCGTAACCCGCGCGTTCGTCGATGACGACCGTTCCGGCGAGCCGGTCGTGCAGGGCCTGGTGCAGCGGCTCGTCCCAGATCGCCCAGAGATACGCCATCAGCGTGCCGCCCGCGACGAGCAGTTCGCCGGTGAACGCGTAGTCCCAGACCTTCACCGCGAGGATGAGAAAGAAGAACACGCCGATCTGGTAGCCGATGTTGTTGATGGCGGCGCGCCAGACCGCGTGCGCTCCGGTGAGCGGTTCGCCCAACGGCTGCGCGCGGACGACGCCGATCCCGAGCCAGCGCTTCCCGAGCGTCCGCCCCCACATCGACAACTGGACGGCCTCGTAGAGGAACGGAAGGACGGCCATCACCGCGAACAGCGTGATGAAGATCGGCCAATTCCAGATCGCGCCCTCGTTCGCGGTCTTCTTGCTCGACCCGCCCGCGCCCGTGACGGCCAGCGTGATCGGCAGGACGAGCGCGAAACCGAATGCCGACACCAGTGCGCCGTCGATGATTCGCGCGCCCGCGCGACGCAGGATCGGCGCGTGGACGAGTGCGGGAGGCTCGGCCTCCTCGTATTCATAGCCGGACGACTCGTACTCCTGAGCGGCGTAGTCCGTCGTCTGGTTCGCGTCCTCCTCGTTCCACGAGGACGAACCGCCGCGTTCCCATTGCTGCGTCCGCGGCTGCTGCCCGTACTGCTCGGGCCGCTGCCCGTACTGCTCCGGCTGCTGGCCGTACTTCTCGGGCCGGCGGTCGTACTGCTCCGGCTGGCGGCCGTACTGCTCGGGCCGCTGCCCGTACTGCTCCGGCTGCTGCCACTGCTGCTGCGCCGGCTGACGGGACGGCTGCCACTGCTGCGGCGGCGCGCCGTACGAGGGGTCACCGTGGGACGGCTGGTCCTGCCGTCCCCGGCGGGGGAAGTCACTCATGGGTCAATCCTCCAGGCGGAGCAGCATCCGGGTGTTTCCCAACGTATTGGGCTTCACCCGGTCGAGGTCCAAGAACTCGGCCACACCTTCGTCGTACGACCGGAGAAGTTCCTCATAGACCTCGTGCGACACGGGCGTCCCGAGGATCGGGGTGAAGCCGTGCCGGGCGAAGAAATCCACCTCGAACGTCAGGCAGAACACCCGCCGCACGCCGAGCTCGCGCGCGGTGTCGAGCAGGCGGCTCACGATGCGGTGCCCGATGCCGCGCCCGCCGTGCCCCTTGTCGACCGCGACCGAGCGGACCTCGGCCAGGTCCTCCCACATCACGTGCAGCGCGCCGCAGCCGACCAGCGGCGGAGGGCCGTCCGGGACCGCGGCCTGCAGGTCCTCGGCGACCCAGAACTCCTGGACGTCCTCGTAGAGCGAGACCGTCGTCTTGCGCAGCATGCGCGGCCCGGGTCCGGCGTAGTGGCCGATCAACCGGGCGATCTCCTGGACGTCGGGCGTGCGGGCCCGCCTGATCACCACTTCCACAAGCAGGCGACGCTATCGGACTTCGCGGGTTCCGCGCCGTCCGGGAAGGGTCCGGCTGACCGGACGGACACCGGTGACTAGCCAGAATCCACTAGCCACGCCCCGCAAAAGCGGCCAACAGAACAAGCCGCCGAAGGGAGGGAACAGGCACTTCCCCAGAAGCGAGGCGCCCGCTCTGTCTTTTCGCATGTTCCGGTTGGCATCCCCTTCCCGCTCCGTTAGTGTCCCGCACTGACATCGGGCTTCGGAAAGTGACCGACCCGATCCGCCGAGTATCCGGGCCGCAGCCGGCCGCCCGGAAGCCGGGAACCCGCCGTCGGCGACGTCCGCGGCGCGGCACCGCCCGCACCGCCCGCCGACCGGGGTGAATCCGCCCGAGACGCGCGAACCGAACCGCGCCCGCGAGGGCCGACGGGCTGCTCCTGCCCGAACCCGACAGCTAACCCGGTAGGCGGACGAGGAGAGGAGAGTTCGTGGAGCCATCGCGCCCTGCCGCCCTTTCGGCTGCCCTTTCGCAGGTCCGCGCCCTCGGGCACGGCGCGCGGAACAGCGCGGGGAACGGCGTGGGAAACGGCATGGAGAACGGCTTAAGGGACGGCAGGGGAACCGGCGCCCGTCCGGGCCGGGGACGGCGGGCCACCGCCCTCACCACCCTCGCCGGGCTGACCGTCGCGCTCGCGGCCGCGCCGCCCGGTCCCGCCGCGCACGCCGACCCCGAGCCGTCCGGCAAGGAGCTGACCTCCCGGGCGTTCCGGCTCGCCGACCAGTTGGAGCAGCTCACCGAGCGGTACAACGGGCTCAAGGTGAAGCTCCAGGAGACGCAGGCCGCCGCCAGGGCGGCCGTCGCGAACGCCCGGCGCCAGCAGCGGTCGCTCGGCGACATCCGCGGCCGTCTCAGCCGCATCGCGGCGACCAGCTACATGCAGGCGGGCGGGGGCACCGATCCGGCCGTCTCGTTCGTCGTCTCGCGGAACCCGCAGCAGATCCTCGACCGGGCCGCCACCCTGCGGTACTTCGCGACGCAGAACAGCGCGCAGTTCGTCAGCCTCATCCAGGCCATGCAGGCGGCCGACCGCGCCCGCAAGGCCGCGCAGGAGCGCAGCCAGGAGGTCGGCGTCCTGCGCGGGCAGCTCGACGTCGAGCGCAAGCAGATCACCGCCGCCTACGAGAAGATCCGCGGCCAGCTCGTGAAGCGGGACCCGGCGTCCCTGGCGAAGCTGCCGGTGCTCGGCGACGACATCGGCGCCAAGGCGCTCCGCCTCGCCATGACGAAGCTGGGCGACCCGTACGTGTGGGGCGCCGCCGGGCCGTCCACCTTCGACTGCTCCGGCCTGGTCATGTGGGCCTACGAGCAGCTCGGCGTGAACCTGCCGCACTACACCGGCGACCAGTGGAACGCGGGCACGCACGTGTCGCGCGGGCACCTCCGCCCCGGCGACCTCGTCTTCTTCTACCCCGACCTGCACCACATGGGCATCTACGTCGGGGACGGCAAGATCCTCCACGCGCCGCACACCGGCGACGTCGTGAAGATCGACAAGTTGGACGGCCGTCCGTTCGCGGGCGCCGTCCGCATAGCCTGAGCGCCGCCGCGGGAACCGGGGCGCGGATCCCGGCGCAGGCATGACGGCTCAGCAGCGGAGTGGCGCTGGGTGGAGGATGCGTGCGGGGACCGGGCACGCGTACCGGGAGCCTCGTCCTGCGGCGACGCCGGGGGCAGGGGGCGTCACTGCCTCGGCGGGGCGTCGCCGCCACGGGGTCGGACGGGGCGCTCGTCGAATTTCGGCCGGGCCGCCAAACGGTGCGGCGGTGCCGGGGAGCGGCGTGCCACACCTCCCGGCCGGGTCGGGACGGATCAGATCAACTGCCTCCTGGCCGCCCACACCACGGCCTCGATGGGGGTGTTGACCTCGAGCCGGTCGCAGATGGTCCGCAGCCGGCGGCGCAGGGTCCGGGCGCTCAGTTCCAGTTTGCGTGCCGCCACATCAGCGGTGACACCACTGGCGATCTGCGCGAGGAGCTTGATCTCCTCCTCGTTCAACCGCAGCTCGTCGGTGCCACGACGTGCGAGTGTGGCCTGTTCCACTCCGTCCTCCCTCGTCCGTGGTGATGACCGCGGGGATGCAGCCGCCTGCTGCACAGGCACGGGTAGGCCGATGTCTACGCGTCGGGTTGCCGGGGCCCGGATCGCTCCGGGCCAGATCATCGATTACTGCTGGGCTCGGCGTGTGCTTGGCCGGAGGTGGCCGCCTGCGTGAACGGGTCGCGGGACGGGGGAACTCCGGGTCACGATTCAGTCGTTGAGCGTCCGAACACCGGCGCGCCGGACGGCGCGGAGGGTCCGACCGCACGGTCGCGGACGGGGCCGACGCGGCGGGGCGCGCCACGTCCGGGACGGGTCATGATCGCCAGCCATCCAACCCACCCTTTCTCGGCCGATCCGACGACCCCCGTTAGGGTGAAGATCGTGAATCGTTTCAAGCCACGCTTCGGCTCGGAACGCTAGGCGGCCGGATCCGGCCCGTCAAGCGCCGATTGCGCACGCTGTGTGCTTGTATGGACTCTGCCAGTGACGGCCCGTTCGGAAGTGTTCCGTGAGGCACACGACGACCTGCGAAAACAGTTCCGGGGCGGACGAGGAGTGAGTTGCCACAGACCAGTATCCGGGAGGTTGCGAGGCGTGCCGGGGTCTCAGTTGGGACCGTTTCGAATGTCCTAAACCGGCCAGACCTGGTGGCCGAAGCTACCCGTGACCGCGTGCGCGCGGCGATCCGGGAGCTCGGCTTCGTCCGCAACGAGTCCGCGCGGCGGCTCCGGCAGGGGCCCGCGGCGCCGGAGTCCCCCGCCGAACCACCCGCCTCCCGCGCTCCCGCCTACGGGGTCCTCGTCGAGGACCTCGCCAACCCGTACGCCTCCGACGTCGCGCGGGGCGCCGAACGCGCGCTGAACAAGGCCGGCCACGACGTCCTGTGGCTGTCCAGCGACCACGACCCCGCCAAGGAGCGGCGCGGCCTGGACCTGCTCGCCGCGCAGCGCGCCGCCGGCGTGCTGGCGATCCCGGTCGGCATGGACGACGCCGACATCGCGCGGCTGCGCGCCGCCGGGATGGCGGTCGTCCTGCTCGACCACGCCCGGCCCGGCGTCTGCTCGGCCCGCGTCGACCACGTCGCGGGCGGCGCGGTCGCCGCCGACCGGCTGCTCGGGCTCGGCCGCCGCCGGCTCGCCTTCGTCAGCGGACGTCCGGAACCACGCCCGGTGGTCGACCGGCGGGAGGGCGCCGCGCGCACGCTCGCGGGCGCGCAGGCCGGGCCGCTCCCCCTGTTCACGATGGACGCGCTGACCCCGACCGAGGGCCAGGCGGCCGCCCGCCGCCTGCTCGCCCTCCCCGAGGTCCCGGACGGCGTGTTCTGCGCCAACGACCTGCTCGCCATCGGCCTCACCAACGAGCTGGTCCGGCTCGGCGTCCGGGTCCCGGACGACATCGCCGTGATCGGCTACGACGACATCGAGCTCGCCGCGTCCGCCGCGGTGGCGCTCACGACCGTCCGGCAGCCGCGCCGCGAGCTCGGCCGCGCCGCCGCCGAACTCGCCCTCGCCGAGACCGCCGAAGGCGACTCCCACCAGCACCGCCAGCTCGTCCTGACCCCCGAACTGATCGTCCGCGACTCCGCCTGACCCACCCCCCGCCCCACCGATCCCTCACCCGCCACCCCCCGCCCCACCGATCCCTCACCCGCCGCCCCCCGCCCCCCATCCCGCCTCGCGCCTGGCGCGCCCCGCGCCTCGCACCTTGCACGTCGCACCTCGCGCGTCCTGCCTCGCGCCTTGCGCCTTGCACGTCCTGCCTTGCACCTCGCGCGTTGCGCCTCGCGCGTCCCGCGTTGCGCCTCGCGCGTCCCGCATTGCGCCTCGCGCGTCCCGCGTTGCGCCTCGCGCGTTGCGCGTTGCGCGTTGCGTCTTGTCTCTCGCGTCTTGTGTCGCGCGTCTTGTGTCGCGCGTCTTGCGTTGCGCGTCCCGGCCACGCGCCTTGCGCTTTGCGGGTCTCGGCTCGCGCGTCGCGCTGAGAGTCGGCTTCCGCGTTCCGCTCGGGGCGGCGCGGTTTCGCGCGGGGCGTTGACAGAATGCGGTTCGGTCTGGGTGGGTGGACGCATGGCGACGACCGGTATGCCCGGAGCACGGGCGATCCTGGGGTTCGATCCGTCCGACGCGGCGTTCCGGGCCGACCCGTACGCGGAGTACCGGCGGCTCGCGGAGGCGGGGACGCTGACGCGCACGGAGGTCGGGCTGTGGGTCACGGCGTCCTACCGGCTGTGCGAGAGCGTCCTGCGCGACCAGCGGTTCGGGCACCGCCCGGACGGCCGGGACGGCGCGTGGCGGCGGTCGGCCGGGGCCCGGCGCTCGTTCCTCACGATGGATCCGCCCGACCACACGAGGCTCCGGCGGCTGGTCGGCCGCGCGTTCACCCCGCGCCTGGTCGAGCGCCTCCGGCCCCGCGTCGAGGAACTCGTGGACGACCTGCTCGCGCCGGCCGCGCACGGGCCGTTCGATCTGATCGGGGAGCTCGCCTACCCGCTGCCCGTGATCATCATCAGCGAGCTGCTGGGCGTCCCGGCGGAGGACCGGGAGCGGTTCCGCGGCTGGTCGGACGCCCTGGCGCGCGGCCTCGACCCCGATTTCCTGCTGCCCGCGGACGATCTGGCGCGGCGCGAAGAGGCCCGCGAGGAGTTCGCGGGCTACTTCCGGGACCTCGCGGCGCGCAGGCGGGCCGAGCCGCGCGACGACCTGCTCAGCGCGCTCACGGCGTCCTACGACGGCGAGGCGCTCACGGAGGCGGAGCTGCTGGCCACCTGCGTCCTGCTGCTGGTCGCGGGCCATGAGACGACCGTGAACCTGATCGGGAACGGCGCGCTGGCGCTGCTGCGGAACCCGGAGCAGCTCGCCCGGTTCCGGGCGCGCCCGGAGAGGACCGCCGTGGCCGTCGAGGAACTGCTCCGGTACGACCCGCCCGTCCAGTTCACCGTCCGGGCGGCGCTGGAGGACGTCGAGCTGGACGGGACGCCGATCCGCGAGGGCGAGCTGGTCTTGCTGCTCATCGGCGCGGCGAACCGCGACCCCTCGGTGTTCCCGGAGCGTCCCGGCGAGCTCGATCTCGCCCGGTACGAGAACGCCGAGACCGCGCGCCATCTGGCGTTCGGCCTCGGCATCCACTACTGCCTCGGCGCTCCCCTGGCCCGGCTGGAGGGCGGGGTCGCGCTGCGCGGGCTCTTCGAGCGCGACGTCGAGCTCGCGACCGCGGCGCCGTCCTACCGGGACAACGTCGTGCTGCGCGGGCTCGCCGCCCTGCCGCTCGCTATTCGGGCTTGACCAGCGGGAACAGGATGGTGTCCCGGATCCCCTTGCCGGTGAACGCCATGATCATCCGGTCGATGCCGGCGCCCATCCCGCCGGTCGGCGGCATCGCGTACTCCAGCGCGCGCAGGAAGTCCTCGTCGAGCTGCATGGCCTCGGGGTCGCCCCCGGCGGCCAGCAGGGACTGCTCGGTGAGGCGGCGGCGCTGCTCGACCGGGTCGACCAGCTCGGAGTAGGCGGTGCCGAGCTCGGTGCCGAAGCCGATGAGGTCCCACTTCTCGGTGAGCAGCGGCTCGTCGCGGTGCTGGCGGGTGAGCGGGGACGTCTCCAGCGGGTAGTCCATGACGAACGTCGGCTGGATCAGGGTGTGCTCGATGAGCTCCTCGAACAGCTCCTGGACGAGCTTGCCCTGCCCCCACTTGGGGTCCGGCTTGACGCCGTGCGCCTCGGCGATCTTGCGCACGTCCTCGATCGGGGTGTGCGGCGTGATGTGCTCGCCGACCTTCTCCGACACCGATCCGTAGAGCGTGATGCGCGGCCACTCGGCGAGCCCCAGATCGACCTCGACGTCGCCGTGCCGCACCACGGTCGTGCCCAGGGCCGCGACGACGGCCTTCTGGTACATCCGCTGGGTGAGGCCCGCCATGTCGTTGTAGTCGAGGTAGGTGCCGTAGGCCTCCAGCATCGTGAACTCGGGGTTGTGGGTCGAGTCCGCGCCCTCGTTGCGGAAGTTCCGGTTGACCTCGAAGACCTTCTCGATGCCCCCGACGACGAGCCGCTTGAGGTACAGCTCGATCGCGATCCGGAGGTAGAGGTCCATGTCGTAGGCGTTGATGTGCGTCTGGAACGGGCGCGCCGCCGCCCCGCCGTGGATCGGCTGGAGCATCGGCGTCTCGACCTCGAGGTAGCCCTCGTCGTGCCAGAAGTCGCGGACGGCGCGCACCGTGCGGCTGCGCAGGTGCGCCATCTCGCGGGCCTCGTCGTTGACGATGAGGTCGACGTACCGCATCCGGACCCGCGCCTCGGGGTCGGTGAGCCCGGCGTGCTTCTCCGGCAGCGGCCGCAGGCACTTGGCGGTGATCCGGAACGAGTCCGCCATGATCGACAGCTCGCCCCGGCGGGAGGTGATGACCTCGCCGGTCACCCCGACGTGGTCGCCGAGGTCGACCTCGCGCTTCCAGAACTCCAGCTGCTCCTCGCCGACCTTGGCCAGCGAGAGCATGACCTGGATGTCGCCGGAGCCGTCCCGGATGGTGGCGAAGCAGAGCTTGCCGGTGTTGCGGACGAGCATGACCCGGCCCGCGACGCCGGCCGTCTCCCCCGTCTCGGTGCCGGGCTCGAGATCGGGGTGTTTCGCGCGGACCTCGGCGATCGTGGCCGTACGCGGGTATCCCACGGGGTACGGGTCGATCCCGGCCTCGCGGAGCCGGTCGAGCTTCTCCCGGCGGACCCGCATCTGCTCGGGCAGGTCGTCGTAGGTCTCGTCACTCACGGCCCAAGGCTACCGACCCGCCGCGCGTGGACGTGAATCATTCCCGCCGGACCACGGACGCGGCAGCGGCGGCGGGGGGACGAGCGTGGGCCCGAGGTCGCGCGCGAGCGCCACGGCCAGGGACCGGAACGCCTGCACCTCCAGCCGCGTATCGTCGCGGCGGGCGGCGAGGACGCTGTGCTCCCACGGCGCGTCCAGCAGCGGGACGAACCGGACGCCCGGCCAGGAGTAGAACCGCACGAACGAGTAGAGGCCGGAGCTGAGGCCGCGCCCGGCGGCGGTTCCGGTCAGGACGTCCTGCGGGGTGCGCACGCCCTCCGGGTTGAGGCGCGGGGCCTCGCCGTTGCGTGCGGTGCCGAAGTAGAGGTAGTCGGAGAACGCGCGGGACACGCCGTCCGGGAGCCCGAGGAACGGCTCGTCCACGACGTCGGCCAGGCGCAGCGCCTCGGCGTCGGCGAGCGGGCAGCGCTCGGAGACGGTGATGATGCGCGGCTCGGTGGTCATCGGGTCGGAGACGATGCGCTCGTCGTCGGGGGCGGGACGCAGGAACGCGACGTCCACCCGGTGCTCGACGAGGGCGGCGACGTGGTCGGTGAAGTCCAGGCTGACCACGGTCACGTTCGTCTCGGGCCGGGCGCGGCGGAACGCGCGCAGGATCGCCGGGGTCAGCTCGGCCGAGCCGTGCACCATGATCCCGACGCGCAGCTCCGAGCCGCGCGGGGTGTCCTCGCGCAGGCCGGCGACCGCGTCGGCGGCGGCGTTGGCGGCGGCGAGCGCCGCCCGCGCGTGCGGGACGAGCCGCTCGCCCGCCTCGGTCAGCCGCAGCGGGGAACGTTCCAGCAGCGGCACGCCCAGCTCCCGCTCGAGCTGCCGGACGTGCCCGGTGACGGCCGGGGGCGACAGGAACAGCCGGGCCGCCGCGCGGGCGAACTGCCCCTCCTCGACCACCGCGAGGAACGAGGCGAGGTGACGGAGTTCCACCCGATCAAAATATCCGGACGGCACGGCACGCCATCCGGACGGACCGGGCGTCCCGGGCCCGGTTCACGATTCGTGAACCGTTTTCCGGACAGACCGGTTCATTGAGTAGACCAGAGGTCATGGCCACCGTCACGCTTCCTCGCAGCCCGTCCGAAGAACGCGTCTCCGCCTGGGGTCCCGTCGCGCTGGCGATGTTCGGGGTCGGCTGGGGCGCGAACCAGTTCGCGTCGCTGCTCGGCCTGTACGCCGACCGCCTGCACCTGGGCGGCGGCGAGACGCGCGCGATGTTCGGGATCTACGCGCTCGGGCTCGTGCCGGGCCTCGCGCTCGGCGGGCCGGCGTCCGACCGGTTCGGGCGACGCCGCCTCGTGCTGCCGTTCGCCTCGCTGTCCGCGCTGGTCACGGCCGTCCTGATGGCCGGGGCCGCCGTCCCGGCGCTGCTGTACGCCGGACGGCTCGCGGCGGGCGTCGTCACCGGCGCGGTCCTCGCCGCCGGGACGGCCTGGGTCAAGGAGCTGGCCCCGCGCTCGGGCACGCGCATCACCGCGCTCGCGGTCTCGGCGGGCTTCGGCGCGGGTCCGCTGGCGTCCGCGCTGGTCGCCCAGTGGCTCCCGCACCCGCTCCTGACCGCCTACCTCCCGCACCTGCTGATCATGGCCGTCTCCGTCCCCCTCCTGTTCCGGACGCCCCATACCCCGCCGCACGCCCCCGACCGGGCCGGCGACACGGCGCAGCCGGCGAAGCCCGCGGCCGGGCGGACGGCCGCTCGGAGCGGTTCCGGCGGTCGGTTCTGGAAGACGGTCGCGCCGGTCGCGATCTGGTCGTTCACCGCGCCGGTCAACGCGTTCGCGGTGCTGCCCGTCGAGGTGCCCGTCCATCACCTGCGGATCGCCTACGCCGGGCTCGTCACGGCGATCACGCTCGCCGCGGGCATGGCCGCCCAGCCCGTCGCGCGGCGCCTGGAGGCCCGCCATCCGCGCCTGGTCGCGCGGGCCGGGCTGAGCCTCACGACGGCGGGCCTGGTCGTGGCCGCGCTGACCGTGGCGTCCGGAACGCCCGCGCTGAACGTGGTCGCGGCCGTGCTGCTGGGCGCGGCGTACGGGTTCGTCCTCACCTACGGTCTGGGCGAGGCCGCCCGCATCGCCGCGCCGGGCGAGCTGGCGAAGGTCACCGCGATCGTCTACGCCCTGGTCTACGTCGGGATGTTCACGCCGCTGCTGCTGACCGCGCTGACCGCGCTCGCCCCGCTGACGGCCCTGCTCGGCGCGGGCGCGGCGCTCGCCGCCCTCAGCCTGGCGTGGATCTGGCTGAAGGCCTAGCCCGTCGCCCCGTGGCTAGCCGGTCGCCCCGGGCCTAGCCGGTCGCCCCGGGCCTAGCCGGTCGCCCCGGGCCTAGCCGGTCGCCCCGGGCCTGGCCCGTCGCGCCATGCTTAGCCCGTCGCCCCGACGTTGCGCTGGTAGATCAGCCGGAGGCCGACCAGCGTCAGCCATGGCTCGTAGTGGTCGATCGTGCGCGCCTCGTCCAGGACGAGCGGGGCGAGGCCGCCGGTGGCGAGCACGGTCACCTCGTCCGGGTCATCGGCCAGCTCCTCCGACATCCGCTCGACGATGCCGTCCACCTGCCCGGCGAAGCCGTAGATCAGGCCGGACTGGAGCGCCTCGACGGTGTTCTTGGCGATCACGTTCCGGGGCCGTTGGAGCTCGATCTTGTGGAGCTGCGCGCCGCGCACCGACAGCGCGTCGATGGAGATCTCGATGCCGGGGGCGATCGCGCCGCCGATGTACTCGCCCTTCGCCGACACCGCGTCGAACGTGGTGGCGGTGCCGAAGTCGACCACGACGGCCGGGCCGCCGTGCAGGTGCACGGCGGCCAGCGCGTTCACGATGCGGTCGGCCCCGACCTCCTTCGGGTTGTCCATCCGGACCGGGACGCCGGTCTTCACGCCCGGCTCGACGATCACGGCGGGCACGTCCCCGTAGTAGCGGCGGCACATCTCCCGCATCTCGTGCAGGACGGACGGCACCGTCGAGCACAGGGCGATGCCGCTGATGTCGGTGTCGGCGAGCAGCGGGCTCTGCTGGACCAGGCCCTGGAGCACCACGGCGATCTCGTCCGCGGTGCGGCGCGGGTCGGTGTTGATCCGCCAGTGCTCGATGACCTCCTCGCCCTCGAACAGGCCGAGGACGGTCTGGGTGTTACCGACGTCGATGGTGAGCAGCATCAGGTCCCCGCTGATCAGGTGAAGTCAAGGCCGATGTCGAACACGCGCGCCGAGTGGGTCAGCGCACCCACCGCAAGGTAGTCGACACCGGTCACGGCGACGTCTCGGGCCCGGTCGACCGAGAGCCCGCCGGACGCCTCCAGCTCGGCCCGCCCGTCCACCAGGCGGACCGCCTCGGTCATCTCGGCCGGGCTCATGTTGTCCAGCAGGATGGACGTCGCGCCGACCTCGACGGCCTCCCTGACCTGGTCCAGCGTGTCACACTCGACCTGGATCGACAGCGCCGGGTAGGCCGCCCGGATCGCCTCGAAAGCCCTGGTCACCGAGCCCGCCGCCGCGATGTGGTTGTCCTTCACCAGCGCCGCGTCGGACAGGCCCATGCGGTGGTTGACCCCGCCGCCGCACCGCACCGCGTACTTCTGGATCGACCGCAACCCCGGCAGCGTCTTGCGGGTGTCGCGGACGCGGGCCTTGGTGCCCTCCATGGCGTCCGCCCACGCCCGCGTCGCGGTCGCGATCCCGGACAGGTGCGTCAGCAGGTTCAGCGCGATCCGCTCGGCCCGTAGGACGGCCCTGGTCGGCCCGGAGACCGAGATCAGGACCTGCCCGGCGGCCACCCGGTCGCCGTCGGCGGCCTTCGCCTCGGCGTCGATCCCGAGCAGGTCGAACACGACTCCGGCGACCGGGATGCCGGCGACGACGCCGTCCTCGCGGGCGGTGAAGTCACCGGTGGCGCGCTCGTCCGGGCCGAAGATCGGCGTGCTGGTGACGTCCACCGGGCCGTCCTCGTCCAGCGCGGTGCGCACCAGCCGCTCGACCTCCTCCGGGTCGAGCCCGGCCGCCCGCAGGCGGTCCGCCAGTTCCGCTTCCATGCTCGGTTCCTCCTCAGCGCTCGAACTCGGTGTGCAGCGTCCCATCCCAGGTCAGGCGGGTGACCAGGCGGCCCCGCCAGTGCGCGTCGTCGCGCTCGGGGTGATCGGCGCGCCAGTGGCTGCCGCGCGTCTCCTCGCGCCGCAGCGCCGCCGCGACGAGCGCGCTCGCGACGGCGTGCAGGTTCGCCGCCTCCCACCCGGCGACGCCGGGCGCGCCGACCCGGCCGGCGAGCGCCGCGAGCTCCCGCTCGGCCGTGGCGAGCCCCTCGCCGGTCCGCATCACTCCGGCATGGGCCGACATGATCCGCTGGATCTCCCCGCGCAGCTCCCGCCCGTCCTCGTGAGCCGGAGCGGACGCGGACGGGGTGAGCGGCGTGGATGGGTCGGGTGCGTCCTCGCTGATGGCGGCGGCGATGCGCTCGGCGAAGACGAGGCCCTCCAGGAGGGAGTTCGACGCGAGCCGGTTGGCGCCGTGGACGCCGGTGCGGGCGACCTCGCCGCACGCGTAGAGGCCGGGGACGGTCGTCCGGCCGGACAGGTCCGTGCGGACGCCGCCGCTGGAGTGGTGCGCGGCCGGGGCGACCGGGATCGGCTCGGTCACCGGGTCGATCCCGTGGTGGCGGCAGGCGGCGAGGATGGTCGGGAAGCGCCGCTCCCACATCTCCGCGCCGAAGTGCCGTCCGTCCAGCAGCATGTGGGACGCGCCGGTCTCGCGCATCCGGTTCACGATCCCCCTGGCGACGACGTCGCGCGGGGCGAGTTCGGCCAGCTCGTGCCGTCCGACCATGAAGCGGACGCCGTCGTGGTCGACCAGGTGCGCGCCCTCGCCCCGGACGGCCTCGGAGATCAGCGGATGCTGCCCGCGCGCGCCCTCGCCCAGCCACAGCGGCGTCGGGTGGAACTGGACGAACTCCAGGTCGGCGACCTCGGCCCCGGCGCGCAGCGCCAGCGCGACCCCGTCGCCCGTGGCGACCTCCGGGTTGGTGGTGGCCGAGAACACCTGGCCGAGCCCGCCCGTCGCGAGCACGACCGCGCGAGCCCGGACGGCCCCGACCCCGCTCGGCGAGCCCTCGCCCATGACGTGCAGCGTGACCCCGGCGGCGCGGCCGTCCGCGTCCTTGAGCAGGTCGAGCACGAGCGCGTTCTCGATCGCCTCGATGCGGTGCTCCTTGAGCGCGACGCGCAGCGCACGGCTGATCTCCGCGCCGGTCGCGTCGCCGCCCGCGTGCGCGACCCGGCGCCGGTGGTGGCCGCCTTCCAGGCCGAGCGACAGCTCGCCGTCCGGCTCGCGGTCGAAGGCGGTGCCGAGCTCGACGAGCCGCCGGACGGCCGCCGGGCCCTCGGTGACCAGCATCCGGACGGCGTCCTCGTCGCACACCCCGGCTCCGGCGGTCAGCGTGTCGGCGAGATGCTCCTCGGGGGAGTCGGCCGGGTCGAGCGCGGCGGCGATGCCGCCCTGGGCCCAGCGGGTGGACCCGGCGTCCAGCAGCGCCTTGGTGACCAGCAGCACGTCCTGGCCGCGCTCCTGGCAGCGCAGCGCGGCGACCAGCCCGGCGATGCCGGAGCCGATCACGACGGTGTCGGCGGTCCGGGTCCAGCCGGGCGCGGGGGCGGTGAGCGATCGAGGGATCATGCGATCCTCCTCGGGAGGTGTTTTCGTCATTCTGACATTAACCCCCGCCGGGCGGTGCTGTGAGACCGCCCACAAAAGCCGGACGCCGCCGCCCGAGGGCGACGGCGTCCGAAAGGCGCGTCCGAAAGGCGCGTCCGAAAGGCGCGGCCGAAAGGCACGTCCGGAGGCTGCGTCCGGAAGGCGCGTCCGAAGGGTCCGTTCGGAAGGAGGGGATCAGAGCGAGTGGGCCGGCCGGAGCTGGTCGGTGCCCGGAACCGGCTCGGCCGGGTCGTCGCCGAGCGCGACGATCCGGTTCGCGCGGTCCACGTGCACGACGGTCGGCGTGAACTCGCGCGCCTCGGCGTCGGTGAGCTGCGCGTAGCTGATGATGATCACCAGGTCGCCGGGCGACACCAGCCGCGCGGCCGCGCCGTTGATGCCGATCACCCCGGAGCCGCGCTCGCCCGCGATCAGGTAGGTGGACAGCCGCGCGCCGTTGTCGATGTCCACCACGTCGACCTTCTCGCCGGGCAGCAGGTCCGCGGCGTCCAGCAGGTCGGCGTCCACGGTGAGGGAGCCGACGTAGTGCAGGTCGGCCTGGGTCACCGTGGCGCGGTGGATCTTGCTCTTGAACATCGTCCGGATCATCGCGACTCCTTGCCGAGCTCCAGGGGGACGTTGTCGATGAGATGCGTGGCGCCGACCCGGCCCGCGACGGCGAGGACCGCCGGGCCGGTGTGGTCGCCGGCCACCTCGGTGAACGTCGAGGGATCGACGAGCACCAGGTAGTCGAGTTCCAGGGGAGGTTCGGCCGCCGCCGCCTCGTCCAGCACGCGGCGCGCGGCGCGGGTCACGGCCGACGGCCCGTCGCCGGCCGCGTCCGCGCCCGCCCGCAGCGCCCGGGACAGCGCGAGCGCCGTGCGCCGCTCGTCCTCGGCGAGGTACCGGTTGCGGCTGGACAGGGCCAGCCCGTCCAGCTCCCGGACGGTCGGACTGCCGATGATCTCGACCGGGACGTCCAGGTCGGCGACCATCCGGCGGATCATCGCGAGCTGCTGGGCGTCCTTCTCCCCGAACACCGCGACGTCCGGACGCACCAGGTTCAACAACTTCGCGACGACCGTCAGCATTCCGGCGAAGTGCCCGGGCCGGGTCTCGCCCTCCACGATCCGGCCCATCGCGCCGGGCTCGATCGTGACCATCGGCGCGCGCGGGTACATGACCTCGGGCGTCGGCGCGAAGACGATGTCCACGCCCTCGGCCGCGCACGCCTCCAGGTCGGCGGCGAACGTGCGCGGGTAGCGGTCGAGGTCCTCGCCCGGCCCGAACTGGAGCGGGTTGACGAAGATCGACACCGCCACCGTGCCGGCGGCCTCCCGGGCCCGCCGGATCAGCGACCGGTGCCCCTCGTGCAGCGCGCCCATGGTCGGCACCAGCGCCAGCGTCCCCCGGACGCCGGACCGCACGGCCGCCAGTTCCTCGCGGGTCTTCGCGATCACCGGTGTCAAGAATCCTCCACTGGGTCGGCCGCCGCCTCCTCCGGGCGGTCGGCGCGCCTGCCGGTCCGGCGCGGTCGGGCGCTCGGCGGTTCTGGGTCGATGGACGGGGATCGTCGGGCCGCTCCGCCCGCGACGGGCCGTGTCCGTCCCGTCCCGGCGGATCGAACCGCCAGGGCGACCGGCGGACGAGGCCGGCGGCGCGGATCAGTCGGCGAGGGCTTCGAGCAGGCGCTCGGCGTCCTCGGGCTTGAGCCGTCCGGCGGCGAGCGCGCGGTCGGCGGTGAGGCGGGCGAGGGCGACGTAGGCGCGCCTGCTCTCCGGGGAGATGCGGCCGAGCTCGTCCACGTGGTCGGCGACCGTCCCGGCGTCGCCGCGCGCGACCGGGCCGGTCAGGCCGTCGATGCCGAGCCGCAGGGCGTTGTCGAGGGCCGCGCCGAGCAGCGGGCCGAGCATCCGGCCGGGCTCGTCCACGCCGGCGCGGCGCAGCAGGTCCATCGCCTCCACGACCAGCGTGACCAGGTGGTTCGCGCCGCTC
Source organism: Actinomadura gamaensis (assembly GCF_042652125.1). Classification (NCBI taxonomy): domain Bacteria; kingdom Bacillati; phylum Actinomycetota; class Actinomycetes; order Streptosporangiales; family Thermomonosporaceae; genus Actinomadura; species Actinomadura gamaensis. Next base: position 214,135 of record NZ_JBHSIT010000011.1, read on the forward strand.
GCCAGCGCCGCGTGGTACAGCGGACGGCGCTCCTCGGCGATCCACACCGGCTCGCCGCCCATCTCCAGGACCAGCGCCTCGGCGACCGGGCGCAGCGGCTCCGGCGAGGTGACGCCGAACGAGATGCCGGTGAGCCGGTTCACGTCGTCGGGACGTCCGGTGAAGGTCATCACGGGATGCAGCGCCAGCGGCAGCGCCCCGGCCTCGGTGAGCGGGTTCAGGACGGCCGCGCCGTACCGGCCGCTGGTGTGCGCGACCAGGCGTCCCTCCAGCGGCGTCCCGGTCGCGGCGAGCCCGGCGGCCAGTTCGGGGAGCGCGTCGTCGGGGACGGTCAGCAGCACGAGCTCGGACGCGGCGACCACGTCGCGCGGGTCGGCGACCTCGGCGTCGGGCAGCCGCTCCTCGACGCGCGCGCGGGACGCCTCGGACACCGCCGACGCCGCGACGACGCGGTGGCCGGCCCGGCCGAGCGCGACGCCGAGCGCGGTGCCGACCCGGCCCGCGCCGACGACGCCGACCGAGAGCCTGGCCGGACGGTCCGCCGGATCGGGCGTCCCGGAGTCGGGCATGGCAGATGCGTTCATGGGATTCGTTCCAGTCCTCAAGGTGGGTACCGGACGTGCGCGACCCAGCGTACCCGTGGGTCGCAAGGCGTCCGGAACCGCGGCGCCATCACATCCAGGTGACCATACGACTACCCAAGGTGACGATGAACACGGCGGGTCGGCCACAGTTGCCCCGGCTCGCCCCGCTACCACTTGCCACCGCTCGGGCACCCGGAGTAACTCTGTGGTTGTGACGGCCGTCACCAGCAGGTCAGCAAGTGCCAGTCCGACACCGGAGGGCGCTCCGCCCCCGAAGAGATGGAGCACACCGTGATCAAGACTGTCCTCAAGACCGCCACCGTCGCCGCCACCATCGCGGGAGCCACGTTCCTGGCCGCCCCGGCCAACGCGAGCACACACAACCACAACCAGGGCAACGCCATCGGCAACACCACGAACTTCCTGATCGTCGGAGGCTACGGGGTGACCTGCGGCACGGTGTCGGTCGCGGGTCAGGCCGGCACGTCCTGTGACGGGAACAGCGTGCACAACCTCGCCAACCACAGCGCCGCCGAGGGTGTGGGCGGTGCCGGGCACCGCTGACCGGGCCGCGCACCGCGACAGTCCGGGCTGAGCACCGCGGCCGGGCGACGCCCGCGCCGCGCCAGCCACGGCCTCCGTCCCACCGCCGACCTGTGGCGGCGGTGGGGCGGGCGGCATGAAGGACGGCAGAGAAGAGGAGTTCGCGCATCCCCCGCCCGCGCGAACTCCTCTTCCATTTCCGGCCCCGGTCTTCCGCCCCGGGCCTTCCTGCCCCGGTCTTCCTGCCCCGGTCTTCCTGCCTGGGCCTTCCGGCCCCCGTCTTCCGCTCCCCGTCTTCCGGCCCCCGTCCGGAATCCGGAGGGCTGCGGCTCAGCCGGACGAGAGGGACTCGACGACCGACGCCTTCGCGGCGCGGCGCGCCGGGAGGACGGCCGCGATGACGCCCGCGACCCCGGCCAGCGCGATGAACCCGATGATCTGCGCGTACGGCACGGCGAACACCGCGCTCGCCGCCATCGCCTTCGTCGCGGCCCAGCCGAACCCGAGCCCGAGGACGACCCCGGTGAGCGCGCCGATCACGGACATGACCAGCGCCTCCACCGAGAGCATCCGGCGCAGCTGGCGCCTGGTGAGACCCAGCGCGCGCAGCAGCGCCGACTCGCGGGTCCGCTCCACGACCGACAGCGACAGCGTGTTCGCGATGCCGAACAGCGCGATCACGATCGCCAGCCCGAGCAGCCCGCCGAAGACCAGCAGCAGCGTGTTGACCGCCTGCGTGAGCTGGTCGCGCATCTCCGCCATCGACGCGACCTTGATCGTCGGGTAGCCGCGGGTGGCGTCCTCGACGGCGCGGCGCGCGTCGTCCACCTCGACGCCCTTCTTCGCCTTGGCCCACACCGTCGCCGAGTCGCGGACGGCCGAGATCCGGTCGAAGTCGGACGCGCCGACCACCACGCCGTGCAGCGGCGTGTCCCCGCCGAAGATCCCCGCGACGCGGAGCGGCGCGCTGCCGCGGTCGCCCTTCACCTGGATCGTCTGCCCGACCCGGTAGCCGTACTGCTTGGCGCTCGCGTGGTCGACGATCACCGTGCCGGGCGCGGGCGCGCCGACCGTGCCGGACTCCGCCGTCAGCTTGAGCAGCCGGCCGAACGACGACTCGGTGACGGTCGTCACCGTCGTGTCCCGGTCGCCGCTCTTCGGGCGGCCCGCCTCGCGGGCGTCGGTGACCTGGTCGAGCTGCGGCAGGCCGCGCAGCCGGGCGACCAGGTCGCGCGGGACGGTGCGGTTCGCGCCGTCCGCGTGCCCGCCGAACTGCGACTCGACCTGGAAGTCGACCGGGAAGTGCTTGTCGAGCTGCGCGTTCGCGGTGGCCGTGCCGCTGGCGGCGACGACGGCGAACAGGCTCATCAGCCCGATCCCGATGGTCAGCGCGATCGTGGTGGTCGCGGTGCGGCGCGGCGCGCGCTGCGCGTTGGAGACCGCGAGCCGGGCGGGCACTCCGCCGAGCTTCGCGGGGATCGCGCCGACCAGCCGTCCGAGCGGGCGCACCAGCGCGGGCATCCCGGCGACGACGCCGAGGAAGAACAGCATCCCGGCGAGCGCGACCAGGTACATGGCCATCTCGCCCTTGTCCATGCCGAGCGCGCCGTAGCCGCCGAGCGCGAGCCCGCCGGACCCGAACAGCACGGCGACGGCCGTCCGGAACCAGCCGAGCCGGAACCGTCCGCTGCCCGGCTCCAGGTCGGCGCGCAGCGCGGCGACCGGCGCGACGCGGGTGGCGGCGCGGGCGGGCAGCAGCGCCGACAGGACGGTCACGACGACGCCCACCAGCAGCGCGACCGCGACCGTCCGGACGGCCAGCTCCGGCGACGCGAGCGCCATGCCGGTGTCGAACGAGCCGATCAGCGCGAGCGCGCCCGCGCCGAGCGCGAACCCGGCGCCGAGGCCGAGCAGCGACCCGACCAGGCCGACCACGACCGCCTCGGTCAGCACCCCGCCGAACACCTGGCGGCGGGTCGCGCCGACGCAGCGCAGCAGCGCCATCTCGCGCATCCGCTGCGCGATGAGGATCGCGAAGGTGTTGTAGATGACCAGCGCCGACACCAGCATCGCGACGAACCCGAAGATCAGCAGCCCGGACTGGATCACCTTGGTGTCCGCGCCGTTGGCCTTGGCGAGGCGCTGCGCGAGCTGGGAGCCGGTGAGCGCGTCGTACCGCGTCCCGACCGCGCTCGCGACCGCGTCCCTGGAACCGCCGAGCACGTCGATCTCGGTGAGCTTCTTCTCACCGGTCATCGCGGCGGCGGTCGCGGCGTCGAAGCCGACCCCGCCGCGGAAGCTGACGTCCTGGTCCATGCCCATGTCCACCAGGCCGACGACCGTGAACCTGCGCGGCCTGCTCTTGCTGTCGAGGACGGTGACGGAGTCGCCCACCTTGAACTTCTCGCGCTTGGCGAGGTGGGTGTCGAGGACGGCCTCGGTCGGCCCGTTCGGGATGCGTCCGCCGTCCACGTCGTAGCGGAGCAGCCGTCCGGACGGCACGGACATCCCGACGGTCGGCATGTCGCCGACGGCCTTCCCGTCCCGTCCGACCAGGGCGGCGTCGCCCTTGACGATCCCCTCGGCGGCGGTCACGCCCGGGACGCCGCGCACGCGCGCGAGCAGCGAGGCGGGCAGGTCGTCGGCCGCGTTCGCCTTCGGCAGGACGGCCACGTCCACCTTGTCGGCGGACCGCGCGAACGTCTTGTTCACCCCCGACTTCATCGAGTCGGTCAGCACGAACGTGCCCGCGATAAAGCCCACGCCCAAGGTGATCGCGAGCGCGGTGAGCAGCAGCCGCAGCTTGTGCGCGGCGAGCCCGGCCAGTGTCGTCTTCAGCATCGCGGTCAGGCCCCCAGGCCCTTGAGGCGGTCGAGGACGGCGTCCGGCGTCGGCCGGTACAGCTCGGTGACGATCTGGCCGTCCCGCAGGAACACCACGCGGTCGGCGTAGGACGCGGCGACCGGGTCGTGGGTGACCATCACGATCGTCTGCCCCATCTCGCGGACGGACGCGCGCAGGAAGCCGAGCACCTCCGCGCCGGACCGCGAGTCGAGGTTGCCGGTCGGCTCGTCCGCGAAGATGACCTCGGGCTGCGAGACCAGCGCGCGGGCGCAGGCCACCCGCTGCTGCTGCCCGCCGGACAGCTCGCTCGGCCGGTGCTTCAGCCGCTCGCGCAGCCCGACCACGTCGATGACCTGGTCGAACCACGGCCGGTGCAGCTTGCGCCCGGCCAGCTCCAGCGGCAGCAGGATGTTCTGCTCGGCCGTCAGCGTCGGCAGCAGGTTGAACGCCTGGAACACGAACCCGATGCGGTCCCGGCGCAGCAGCGTGAGCTGCTTGTCGTTCATCGCGGTCAGCTCGGCGTCGCCGAGCATCACCCGCCCGCCGCTGACCGTGTCCAGCCCGGCCAGGCAGTGCATCAGGGTGGACTTGCCGGACCCGGACGGCCCCATGATCGCGGTGAACGCGCCGCGCGCGAACCCGACGCTGACACCCCGCAGCGCGTGGACGGCGGCGTCCCCCGAGCCGTAGACCTTGCTCACCTCGGCGGCGACGACCGCGGGCGGCTCGGCGGTCCCGCCGCGCTCCGCGGGCGGGTCGGTGAACGTGCTGGTCACTATGGCTCCTTCGGTGGTCTCCAACGTCGGAGTCCACGCTAGGAAGCCGGATCTCGCCTGCCATCGCCCGTGCGTCCACGGTTCGGATCAGCACTTCGGCTGGCTCCCGCCCTCGCGTACGACCAAAGTCGTACCTTCCCGTCACCCCCCGGACCCACCGAACAAAACCAACGACCCCCGCCCCAAAGCGCCCACGCCCGGGCACACGGGCGCGCGGGCGCAAGCAAAGGTGCGCGGGTGCCCAGGCCCACAAGGACACAGACGCACGGACGCGCGAGCACAAGCCCGCAAGGCAAAGGCGCGCGGATGCGCGAGCACAAGCACGCGGGTGCGCGAGCCCAGGTCCGCGAAGCACAGGCGCGCGGGTGCGCGAGCACAGGCCGCGAAGCACAAGCGCGCGGGTGCGCGAGCACAGGCCCGCAAGGCACAAGCACGCGGGTGCGCGAGCACAAGGGTGCGCGAGCACAAGCACGCGGGTGCGCGGGCGCGCGGGGGCACGAGCACAAGCGCCCGGGGGCGCGGGCACAGGCACGCGAAGCACAGGCGCGCGCGGGGCGCGAGCACAAGCGCGCCAGGGCGCGGGTCCGCGAGGCGCAAGCGGCCGCGAGCCGCGGACACAAGCGCGCGGGTGCGCGGGCACAGACCCGCGAAGCACAGGCGCGCCAGGGCGCGGGTCCGCGAGGCGCAAGCGGCCGGGAGCCGCGGGCGCAGGTGTGCGGGTGCGCAGGGGCACAGGTGTGCGGGGGCACAGGTGTGCGGGGGCCCAGGTGTGCGGGGGCCCACGTGTGCGGGGCGGTGCAGCTGTGCGGAGGCGCGGGCGTGCGGGGCCCAGGCACGTGGGGACGTGGGGATGCCGCGAGCCGGGGCGGTGGGGGCGGGTGCGCGGGAGCGCCGGGGTCCTGAAGGGGGGTCCCGGCGCTCACGCGGTCATCTAGTGTGCCGCCCGGGGGCGCTTGGCGCGCGTCCCCGGGCGAGCGGTCAGCGGAAGTCGTTGGCGGCGGCTGCGCTGCCCTGGCAGCCGGCGCCCGCGATCCCGAGGACGGCGACCGCGTTGCCGCAGACGGCGATCGGGACCGAGATCGGAGCGACGACCTGGTTCCCGGAGATCACTCCACCCCCGCCGTTGGTGTGGATGCCGGCGTTCGCGGGGGCGGCCAGAATCGAGCCCGTGACGACGGCGCTGAGTGCGCCGGTGAGTGCGAGCTTCTTGAGCACGGTGGTACCTCCCGTACGTGGGGCCGGGGCCCCGACCTGACAGACACGTCATGCGACGCCGCGACGACCGGCGGCGTCACGTACGGTAGTTATTCAGCTACTGGAGCGTAAGGGAAACCCCAACCAGGCGTCGAGAACGAAAAGTCACCACCGGGTAACCACTTCGTTACTGCAAGTTGTCGCCTTGGCCGCTCTTGACCAGACCTGTCTCATACGCGAACACGACCGCCTGGACCCGGTCGCGCAGCCCGAGCTTCATCAGGATCCGGCCCATGTGCGTCTTCACCGTCGCCTCGGACACGTACAGCCGCTCGGCGATCTCCGCGTTCGACATGCCGCGCGCGACCAGGTGCAGCACCTCGGTCTCCCGCTCGGTGAGCGCGGCGAGCGCCTCGTCGGCCTTCTCCCGGCCGCCGTCCGGCAGGTGCAGCGCGAACCGGTCCAGCAGCCGCTTGGTGGTGCTCGGCGCGACCACCGCGTCCCCGGACCGGACGGCCCGGATCGCCTCCACCAGCTGCGCCGGTCCCGCGTCCTTGAGCAGGAACCCGCTGGCCCCGGCCTTGATCGCGGCGAACGCGTACTCGTCCAGGTCGAACGTGGTCAAGATGATCACCTTCGGCCCGCCCGAACCCACGATCCGCCGGGTCGCCTCGATGCCGTCCATGCGCGGCATCCGCACGTCCATCAGGACGACCTCGACCGGGCTGTCCGCCGGACGCGCGCGCACCGCCTCGACCGCCGCCGCGCCGTCCCCGGCCTCCCCGACGACCTCGATGTCGGGCTGGGCGTCCAGCACCATCGTGAAGCCCGCCCGCACCAGCTCCTGGTCGTCCACCAGAAGCACCCGGATCGGCTCGTCCACCCGTCTCTCCTCACTCACGTCCGCCATCCCCACTCCCCGCGAGGTCACCGGGGACTCCGCGCAGCCGCGCCATCACACCCGACCGCCGCCCAGACGCAGCACCACGCCCCGACCTCCGCCCAGACACCGCACCACGTCCGAACCTCCGCCCAGACGCAGCATGACGTCCCGCTTCCCTCGCGGGCGTGGCGTCACGTCCGGGCCTCCTCGCGGACGGGGATGCGCGCCGTGACCGCGAACCCGCCGCCCGCGCGCGGCCCGGCGTCCACCTCGCCCCCGTAGACGGAGGCGCGCTCGCGCATGCCGACCAGGCCGTGCCCGTGCCCGTCGTTCGGGGCCGCGGCCCCGCGCCCGTCGTCCACGACCGCGACGGTCACCTCGTCGTCACCGTAGTGCAGTGTGATCTTCGCCGAGGCGCGCGGGCCGCCGTGCTTGAGAGCGTTCGTCAGGGCCTCCTGGACGATCCGGTAGATCGCGAGCGCGCGTCCCTGCGACAGCGCGGACGCCGTTCCGGTCCGCTCCAGGGTGACTGGGAGCCCGGCCGTCCGAACCTGTTCGACCAGGTCGTCCAGCTGGTCGAGGCCCGGCTGCGGCGCGTACGCCTCCGCCGCGGACTCGTCCCGCAGGACGCCGAGCAGCCGCCGCATCTCCGCCAGCGCCGTCCGCCCGGTCGTGGCGATCGTCTCCAGGGCCTGCCGGGCCCGGCCGGGATCGGTGTCGATCGCGAACGCGGCGCCGTCCGCCTGGACGACGATCACGCTCACGTTGTGCGCCACCACGTCATGCATCTCGCGCGCGATCCGGGCGCGCTCGGCGTTGCGGGCCATCCGGATCTCGGCGTCCCGCTCGTGCTCCAGCCGCTCCGCGCGCTCCTCGAGTTGCCGCAGGTAGGCACGGCGCGTCCGCATGTGCAGGCCGAGGACCCAGATGCCGAGGATGACCGCGGTGAACGCGACCAGCGGCCCGCGCATCTGCTTGAGGCTGCCCTCCCACTGCTGGTAGGTCTCCAGCACCGCGCCGAGCACGGCGACGCCCAGCGCCGCCAACCCCCACCGGAACGTGGAGTACGCGGTGACGGTGTACAGCCCCATCAGGACGGCCGTGTCCGAGATGATCATCTGGGTGCCGGCCAGCCACTGGACGAAGGCGACCAGCGCGACCACCGCGAACGTCAGCCTCGGCCACCTCCGCCGCCACACCATCGGCAGGAGCAGCCCGGCCGTGAGCAGCAGGTACGTCGGCACGGTGAGGTGGTAGCTGTGTATGCCGTCGTGCAGGACGGCCGGCGCGGAGAGGAACTCCATGAACACGACGGGCAGGACGAACGCGGCGTCCACCAGCGTCCGCCTGGCGCGCCACCACTCCCACAGCCTCCCGACCATGCCGCCAGCGTACGTATCCGCTGGTCAGCCTGGAATCAACCCCAGGTCGGACACGCGCTCCACCCCAGGTAGCGCGCCCCCCGGCCACAAGACCACCCCGGTCCTCCCGCAACGACAAGAGCCCACGCGCAGAAGCCCACCCCCGCAAGGACGCGCGCGGACGCGCGAGGACGGACCGGCACGCACGCCGACGCCCGAGAGCACGCGAGACCGCGCCCAGACGCGCAAGGAAGCGAAGGATGCGCGTGGATGCACTGCGTCGTCGCGACGGTCCGCAAAGACGCATGGGAACGCGAGCACGAGGGGGACGCAAGCAGGCGCTGAAGGACACGCGGGAACGTACGCAGACGCCCGCACGCGCGAGGCACGCCCAAACGCGCGGGGACGCGGGAGGACGCACGGGAGGCGGGAGGATGCGCGGGACGCGCGGGCGGGGCTGGGCGGGGGCCTGGGTGGGGGTCGGCGCGGTAACGTCGGGGTGTGGTGGCGGTGACCTGGACTTCCTGGCGGTCGGCGATGGAGCTGGCGCTCTACGGGGAGGACGGCTTCTACCGGCGCGGCGAGCGGCCCGCCGAGCATTTCCGGACCTCGGTGAGCGCGTCGTCCCGGTTCGCCGCCGCGCTGGCCCGGCTGCTCGGCGAGGTGGACGAGGCGCTGGGCCGCCCTGAGCGGCTCGACGTCGTGGACGTCGGCGCGGGCTGCGCAGGCATCCTGCGGCATCTCCTCACCCACGCCGGTCCCGGCCTGGCCGGACGGCTCCACCCGGTGGCCGTCGAGATCGCGCCACGCCCGGACGACCTTACGGACGCCATCGACTGGCGTTCCGCGCTGCCCGAATCCATCACCGGCCTGGTCATCGCGAACGAGTGGCTCGACAACATCCCCCTGGACGTCGTGGAGCAGACCGACGGCGGCCCCCGGCTCGTCGAGGTCTGCGCGACGTCCGGGACGGAACGCCACGGCCCGCCGCCGTCCGCGCAGGATCTCGACTGGATCGCCACGTGGTGGCCGCTGACCGAACCGGGCAACCGCGCCGAGATCGGCCATCCGCGTTGCATGGCCTGGGCGTCGGTCATCGAACGCCTCGACGCGGGGCTCGCCGTAGCCGTGGACTACGCGCACGTGCGCGCAGCCCGTCCGCTGTACGGGACGCTCACGGGGTACCGCGACGGGGCCACGGTCGCGCCCGTCCCGGACGGCTCGTGCGACATCACCGCACACGTGGCCCTGGACGCCTGCACAGCCGCCGGAGAGCGCGCGGGCGCGGACGCCACCCTCCTGACCACCCAGCGGGACGCGCTGCGCGCTCTGGGCCTCACAGGCGCGCGCCCGCCGATCGATCTCGCCCACCGCGACCCGCGCGAGTACCTCGTCGGCCTCCGAACCGCCGGTGAGGAGGCCGAGCTTCTGGACCCGTCCGGTCTGGGTGGTTTCGGCTGGCTGGCGCAGACGGTCGGGATGCCCCTACCGCCCTCTTTCGCCCAGCTTTCGGCGGACCAGGCCGCCGCCGCTCCGACCGTCGCAGCTCAGAGAGTTGCCGTTGAGAACGACGCGGCTCCGAACGTTGCGACTGAGAGCGCCGCAGCTCAGAGTTCGACGTCGAGGGATTCAAGTCCGCGCAGGACGTAGCCAGGCTTCCACTGCGGCTCGGCCTTCAGCTTCAGCGTCGGAGCGGCTCGCAGGACGGCGCCGAAGGATTCGGCCATTTCGATCCGCGCGAGAGGTGCGCCTAGGCAGTAGTGGATGCCGAGTCCGAAACTGATGTGCGGGTTCGGGTCGCGGCCGAGGTCGAGCTTGTCCGGGTCGTTGAAAACCTCGGGATCGCGGTTCGCGGACGCGAACTGTAGGGCCACCTCGTGCCCGCGCGGGATGGAAACCCCGGCGACCTCGATGTCCTCGAGAACCCAGCGCTCGAACATGGGCGCGGGACCGTCGTAGCGCAGAAGTTCCTCGACGGCGGTCGGGACGAGCGAATGGTCGGCGCGAAGCCGCTCCAGCTCTCCGGGGTTGCGGAACAGCGCCCACCAGCCGTTGCCGGTGGCGTTCACCGTCGCCTCATGTCCGGCGTTCAGCAGCAGGACGCACGTGCCGATCAGCTCGTCCTCGGTGAGGCGGTCCCCCTCGTCCACGACACGGGCGAGCGCCGAGATCAGATCGTCGCGGGGTTCGGCCGCGCGCGCCCGCGCGAGGCCGCGCAGGTAGTCGGAGAACTCGTTCGCCGCCCGGACGGCCCGGTGCTGGACGTCCTCGGACGGGTTCAGCTCGTACATCCCGCAGATGTCCGCCGACCAGGGCCGCAGCAGCCCCCGGTCCTCGACCGGGACGCCGAGCATCTCGGCGATCACGTTCACCGGCAGCGGCTCGGCGAGATCGGCGAGCAGATCGCCGCCTCCGCGCGCGACGAGACCCGCGACCAGATCCTCGGCCAGCCCGCGGATCATCGGCCGCAGCCCCTCGACCATCCGCGCCGTGAACGCCTTGGACACCAGGCGGCGCAGCCGGGTGTGCGTGGGCGGCTCGACGTCCAGCATCCCGGCGCGGATCAGGTCCCAGAACGGCTTCAGGAAGTCCGGCTCGGGCCGCTGCCCGAACTCCTCGTGCGTGCCGACGTGCAGGTAGGAGCGGCCGAGACGGCGATCCCGCAGCAGCGCGTCCACGTCGGCGTAACGCGTGACGACCCACTGGCCGGTCGCCTCGTCATGGAAGACGGGACGCTCCGTCCGCAGCCGCTCGAACACCGGATACGGGTCGGCGACGAACCGCGCCGACCACGGGTCATAGGACAACTCGCTCACGCAGGCACAATACGTCCCGCGTCCCGGTGACCAAGGCAACGACCGCCGCGCCGAGCACCAACGTTGCCAACACCGCAGCCGACACAGCGGCCAACACCGCAGGCAGCACAGCGGCCAACACCCCGCGAGCAACACTGCGGCCAACACCGCGGCCAACACCGCGGCCAACACCGCGGCCAACACCGCGGCCAACACCGCGGGCAGCGCAGCGGGCAGCGCCGAATAGACAGCGTGGTGGGCAGCGCGACGCAGCGTTGCGCCGTCTGCTGGACGCGTAGGCGCGCGTTAGGACGCCGGGGTCTGGCGGGTGGCCCAGTGCGTGGTGTCGCCGGACGCGGCACGGGCGCTGCGGGCGCGCTGCGCCGTCGACTCGACGATCGCACGCGCCTCGCCCAGCTCGCGGTCGGCCGCCGCTACCCGCACCAATCCGGGCGGCGCGTCCACATGGACGGTGCCCAGCTTGAGCAGCCGCTGTACCGGGTTGACCGTGAGGCGGACGCTTTGCGCGCGCGCATGAGCGATCACGTCCGTGCGACGGCACAGCCAGCCGTGCCTGGAGACGAAGATGACGTTGTCGGTTCCCGCGCCGTCCGCCCGGTCCACGGTCATCCCCCGCGCGGACGCAGGGATCAGCGGAACGCTGTCGACGTTCGTCCCGGGGAAGACGAGCGAAACGAGGTGCACGGCGACCTGCCTGGGCGCGGCCGGAAGCAGCGTGGACGAGAGCGCCTGCCGCTCGCCCGCGTACCCGGCGACGGTGACGTCCAGCCTCGCCCAGCCCAGGCCGCGCCAGATGGACGGCTCGACCACGCCGACCGCCTGGACCCGTCCCGGCGGGACGGTCTGCATGCGCGTCTCCAGCAGCCCGTACCGCAGGCGGATGCCGTCCGGGGACACCGCGACCGTGAAGTTCGCGTACATCACCATCGGCGCGATCACCGCGCGGATCAGGCCGAGCAGCGCCGGGAGCGCCACCGCCAGCATCCCCGCCTCCTGGAAGGCGATCAGGAACACCAGCGAGAAGATCAGCAGCAGGAACGTCGCGATCACCGGCAGCCGGAGCATCAGCCCGGCCAGCAGCGTCCCGAACGGCACCCGGTAGACGGGCCGCTCGGGCGCCTCCGGCGTGTGGCCGGGCAGCCCGGCCGCGAGCGCGAGCAGCTCGGCGCGCAGGTCCTGCGCGGCGCGGTGGCCGAGGTACCGGAACGCGATCTCGCTCTGCTCGCCGCCGGCGAGCTCCACCCGCACCTCGGCGAGCGAGAACACCCGCGTGACCAGCGGGCGGACGACGTCGATCGCCTGGATCCGGGACAGCGGGATCCGCCGGACGCGCCGCCTCAGCAGCCCGTTCTGGACGACCAGGTCGTCCCCCTCGACCCAGAACCGCAGCGCCAGCCAGCCCCACAGCCCCGCCCCGACCGCGACGACGCCCGCGACGAGCGACACGATCAGGAACCGGAGCAGCGCCGTGGGGGTCAGCGCGAGCGACGCGCCGTTCTGCGTCCGCGTGATCAGCACCGGGAAGCCGAGCAGCACGAAGTAGATGACCATGATCACGAACGCGCGGAGCGGCGCGGTCGCCCAGTGCAGCCGGTGCGTCCCCACCGAGAACCGCACGGGCGGCGGGGGCGGAGGCGGAGGCGGCGCGTACCCGTAGGGCGGCATCGGATACGGCGGACGCCCCGGATACCCCGGCGGCGGCCCGTAAGGCGGCCGTCCCCCATAGGGAGGCCGCGGATACATGGGTCCCGTGTAAATCGGCGGCGCACCGTACCCGGGCCGAGGCGGCCCATACGGCACCTGTCCCGGATAGGGCTGCTGGGCGCCGTACGGCGGAATGAACGTGGGCCGAGGCCGTCCGTCCGGCGGCGCGAACTGAGGCCCCTGCCCCGCCGCCCCATAAGGCGCCTGTCCATCCGGCTGCGAAAGCCGCCCGTCCCCTTGCGACGGTTGCCCGCCGCCGTGCGACGGTTGCCCGCCGCCCTGCGGAGCCTGCACGCGCCCCTGCGGGGCCTGTGCGCCGCCCTGCGACGGTTGCGCGCCCTCGCGCGGAGGCTGCGCGCCACTCTGCGATGGCGGAGGCGAGCTGTTCGGCGGCTGAAATCCCGTAGCCGCCGCGGCCTCCCGATCGCCGTTGGACGGCTGGGGAGTCGGAGCGGCACCGGGGGCCTGCTGGTCGCCGTTGGCGGGCTGGTCCTGGGGTCCGGTCACAGGCCCATGCTCCGTTCCTCGCCCTTGCGGGCGAGCCGGTCGCGGAGCTGGGCGGCCTCGGCGGCGGGGAGGCCGGGGATCTCGGCGTCGGTCGCGGCGGCGGCCGTGTGCAGCCGGACGGTCGCGATGCCCATCCAGCGCTCCAGCAGGCCCGCCGTGACGTCCACGAACTGCATGCGGCCGTACGGGACGACGATCAGGCGGCGGACGAACACGCCGCTCGTCACGATCAGGTCGTCACCGCGCTCGGCGTACCCGTGCGACCGGTAGGCCAGCTCGACCACGACCCAGGACGCGACGAGCACCGCGAGCACGGCGGCGACCCAGAGCAGCGCCGCGACCGTCCCGCCGCCGCGCCAGAGCAGGAACGCCCCGACCGCGGCCACCGGGATCGCGCGCAGCAGCGCGACGATCCGCCGGTGCCACGGATAGCGCGAGGAGATCCGGGACCACGCGAGGCCCCCGCCCGGCTCGAAGGCGTCCGCCGCCGGATACCCGGCCGCGCCCTCCTGCTGTTCCGCCACCGGATACAACGCGGCACCTCCGGCACCATTCGAAGGCCGCCCACCCTGAGGAAGCCCGCCGTACGCGTTCTCGCCCGCCGGTCCGTGCGGGACGGGCGGAGCGCTCTGCATCTGCCGCGCGGACGGCACGTGCGGCGCGCCCGGCGATCCGGACGGCGCATCATGCGCATTCTGCGCGGGCAACACATTCTGCCCGCTTCGCGCCCCTGCCGAGGACGCCGTCTCCGGACCGTCCGGCACGACCGGCGCAGCAGCCTCGGAGGCGGACGCCGGACCGGCCGGTTCGCCGGATCTCGGCTCTTCGGGGTGACTTGGGTTCATTACCCCCTAGTCAACCGGAAAGGACCGTCCCCCCGCGAGCCCTCGACGGCCCGCACACCCACCCTCAACGCCACGCACGCCTAGCCCCGACGGCCCGCCCCAAGCCGCAGCCGACCGCCCGCAACGCCCCACACGTCCGCCCGCGACGGCACGTCCAAGCGCGCAAGCCCGCCATCGCGGCACGCAGGTCCGCCCTAGGCAGCACCCACGACTGGCCCGACAGCACGCGCGGCCCCGCTCAACACCACGCCCGCCTGGCCTCGACGGCAAGAGCCAAGTCGCGGACGTCCGCTTCGTCACCACACACGTCCGCCCTCGACGGCGCGATGACCGCTTTGGGCGGCGCGGACGGCCGCCGTCGACGGCACGCAGGTCCGCTTGGGCGGCTCGCGCGGTGGGGCTCGGCGGCGCGGGGGATGTCGGCGGCGGCGCGGACGGTTCCGGCGCGCGGGGCCGGGCCGTGGCACGATGAGGGACGTGACCACGCAGAGGACCGTCGGGATCGGGGCGGGCGCCAAGGAGCTGGCCACCGAGGACATGATCCTCAACATCGGCCCGCAGCATCCGTCCACGCACGGGGTGCTCCGGCTCCGGCTGACCCTGGACGGCGAGCGCATCGTCGCCGCCGAGCCCGTCGTCGGGTACATGCACCGCGGCGCGGAGAAGCTGTTCGAGGTCCGGGATTTCCGGCAGATCATCGTGCTGGCGAACCGGCACGACTGGCTGTCGGCGTTCTCGTCCGAGCTCGGCGTCGTGCTCGCCGTGGAGCGGATGCTGGGCATGGAGGTGCCCGAGCGCGCGGTCTGGGCGCGGACGCTGCTCGCCGAGCTCAACCGCGTCCTCAACCACCTGATGTTCCTCGGCTCCTACCCGCTCGAAGTGGGCGCGATCACGCCGATCTTCTACGCGTTCCGCGAGCGCGAGACGCTGCAGCGCGTGATGGAGGAGGTCTCCGGCGGGCGCATGCACTACATGTTCAACCGCGTCGGCGGCCTGAAGGACGAGCTCCCCGCCGGATGGACGGCCCGAGCCCGCACGGCCGTCGCGGAGGTCCGGGCGCGGATGTCCGACCTCGCCGACCTGATCATGGGCAACGAGATCTTCCGCGCCCGGACCCGCGGCGTCGGGACGCTCACCCGCGAGCAGATCCTGCAGTACGGCGTCTCCGGGCCGATCGCGCGCGCCTCCGGCGTGGACTTCGACCTGCGCCGGGACGAGCCGTACCTCGCCTACGGCGACCTGCCCGTCCGCGTCGTGACCCGCGCCGAGGGCGACAGCCTGGCCCGCTTCGAGTGCCTGCTCGACCAGGCGTACGCCTCGCTCGACCTCGCCGATGCCTGTCTCGACCGCCTGGCCGACCTGCCACCGGGCCCGATCAACCAGCGGCTGCCGAAGGTCCTGAAGGTCCCGGAGGGACACACCTACGCCTGGACGGAGAACCCGCTCGGCCTCAACGGCTACTTCCTCGTCTCGCGCGGCGAGAAGACGCCCTGGCGCCTGAAGCTGCGCTCCGCGTCCTTCAACAACATCCAGGTGCTCGCCGAACTCCTGCCGGGCTGCCTGGTGGCGGACATGATCGCGATCCTGGGCTCGATGTTCTTCGTCGTGGGCGACATCGACAAGTGACGCCCGCCCCCACCCGGAATTCCGGAAAGGACGGGATCCGGGTGGGTCAGGCCCGGGAGGCGCCGCGGTGGCGGTGCTCCTCGTCCGGGTCCTTGGGGACGCGGCAGGCGTATTCGAGGAAGTACGCCGCGCCGACCAGGACGAGGGCGGCGAGGAAGGTGCCGCCGCTGACGAAGAAGTCCTGGCGCGGGGTGGACTTGTCCAGGTTGTCGCCGAGGCTGAGCGCGAAGCCCCCGAAGATGCCGCCGAGGACGGCGGCGGCGTGGGCGCTCGCCTTGCCGAGCGCGGCCATCCGGGCGGCGACGATCGGCTCGACCGGTTTGAGGTCGCTGCCCGGCTTGCGGCGGATGCGGCGGAACAGGTTGACGCCGGTGAACCCCTCGCCGAGGGCGAGCAGCAGCAGCGTCGGGACGGCCGTCCACGGCAGCGGCGGCAGCGACAGGTAGGCGGCGCGCAGCACCACCCAGGTGATCGCCGCGGGGACGATCACCAGGATGGCGAGCACACCGGGACGGGACGGTCTCATGCAGGCGGCTGCAGGCTCAGGTCGTCACGGCGGCGGACCGCGCCGGGGCCGCCCGCGCGGACCGCGTCCGCGGCGAGGTCGCCCACCCGGCCGTGGCCGGGCAGCAGCACGTCCGGCTCGATGTCGGCCCACGGCACCAGCACGAACGCCCGCTGGTGCGCGCGCGGGTGCGGGAGGGTGAGGTCCGGCTCGTCCATCTGGACGTCGCCGAAGATCACGATGTCGATGTCCAGCGTGCGCGGCCCCCACCGGACCTCGCGGACGCGCCGCATCGAGTTCTCGATGTTCAGCACCCGCTCCAGCAGGTTCTCCGGAGGCAGCCGGGTGTCGGCGACCAGCACGATGTTCAGGTAGTCGCCCTGCTCCGGGAGCTGCTCACCGGGCGGCGCGAACGGCGTGGTCTCGTACACCGGGGACAGCGCCACGTAGTCGAGCCCGGGCGCGTCGAACAGCGCGTCGACGGCCTCCTGGATGTTGTCGAGCCGGTCGCCGAGATTGCTGCCCAGCGAGAAGACGACGCGGTGGGAGACGAGCAGGTGGCCGCCCGTGGCGGTCCGGTCGGGCATCTGGTCCGGCTTGTGGTCGGACGCTGTCATGGGCGACTCCTCCTGATCCTCACGGCGACGTCCGTGAAGGGGTGCGGCACCGGAGCGGCTGGCTTGTGCACGGTGACGTCGGCCTCGGCGACGTTCGGGTCCTCCAGACAGATCTTCGCGAGCCGGTCGGCGAGCGTTTCGATCAGGTTGACGGGCTCCCCTTCGACGACGGCGACCAACCTGCTCGCGAGCGATCCGTAGTCGACGGTACGCGAGAGGTCGTCGCCCTCGGCGGCCGGGCGGGTGTCCAGCCCGAGCGCGACGTCCACCACGAACTCCTGCCCCAGCTCGCGCTCGGCGGGCAGGCATCCGTGCCGGCCGCGGGCCCGCAGCCCGCGCAGTTCGATGCGGTCCAGGCTCATTCTTCCTCTGTGGTGCTCAGGATGGGTGAACCGTGGTGGAGCAGCAGCCGCCACCCCGCGCCGTCTCGGATGAACACCTTGCTCGCGACGATGCTCCCCCCGGCGAGGAACCCCGTCTCGGTGTCCTCGTCGGCGGTGAGGACGTTCTCCTTGCACGTCACCACGGCATGGTCGCCGTAAACGTCGATCTCCACGTCGGTCAGCACGAACTGGATGTAGGCGGTGTTCGCCATGATCAACGCCCAGGAGCGCAGGACCTCTTCCCGGCCGCGCAGCATGGGCCAGCCCGGATGCACGCACACCAGCGACGCGGCGTGCGGCCCGTCCGCCCACACCCGGCCCATCTGGTCCAGGTCACCGACCTCGAACGCCGTGTAGAACTCGGCGTTCGCCTCCTCGACCGCCTTCACGGCCCGCGCGTCCCCGCTCACCCGCGCCCCGCGTCCTGCTCGGTCTCCCCGCCCGCACCCTCTTCGCCCCGCCCAGCGGCGACGTCGCCAGAATGAGCGCCAGCGGCGGGCACGTCTCCAGCGCGGGCGCCAGCGCTGGGCACGCCGCCAGAGTGAGCGCCGGCGGTGGGCACATCGCCAGCGCGGGCGCCGGCCGCGGGGACGTCGCCAGAGTGAGCGCCGGCGGTGGGCACACCGCCAGCGCGGGCGCCGACCGCGGGGGCGTCGCCAGAGTGGGCGCTGATGGCGGCGGCCATGCGGACGGCGTCGGCGTTGGCGCGGACGCGGTGGACGCGGATGCACCAGGCGCCGGCCGCGGCGGCGAGGGCGGTGATCGCGACCGTGGCGTCGTCGCGCTCGCGGACCGGGCGGGGCGTGCCGTCCGGGGCGGCGAGGGCGCGGCCGACGAAGCGTTTGCGGGACGCGCCGAACAGCACCGGGTAGCCGGTGCCGACGAGCGCGTCCATGTGCGCGAGCAGCGCCCAGTCGTGCTCGGCGTTCTTGGCGAAGCCGAGCCCGGGGTCGAGCACGACCATGGACGGGTCGACGCCCTCGGCGAGCACCGCGTCCACCCGGCGCAGCAGCTCCTCGCGGACCTCGGCCACCACGTCGCCGTAGACGGCTCGGTCGTTCATGTCGGCGCTGTGGCCGCGCCAGTGCATCACCACGTACGGCACGCGCGCCTGCGCGACCAGGTGGGTCATCGCGGGGTCGGCGAGGCCCCCGCTGACGTCGTTGACCAGCCGCGCGCCGGCCTCCACCGCGGCCTCGGCCACGTCGGCGCGCATGGTGTCGACGCTGACCGGGACGCCCGCCTCCGCGAGCGCCGAGATCACCGGGATGACCCGGCGAAGCTCCTCCTCGCCCGAGACGCGCTGCGCGCCCGGCCGGGTGGACTCGCCCCCGACGTCCACCACGTCCGCGCCCTCGGCGACCAGGTCCAGCCCGTGCCGGATCGCCTTGTCGGCGTCGAACCAGTCGCCACCGTCCGAGAACGAATCGGGTGTGACGTTGACCACACCCATGACGAGACATCGCCCTGGCGCGGGCAGCCCCGGAACGACGGCACTGGTCATGTCTCCAACCCTATGCCCTCCCCCGGACACTCCCCGACCTCCGCCCCAACCTGTGGATAACACGCGAACGCCCGGTGTCCCCGAAGGGACACCGGGCGTTCACCGGAACGAACAGAACCTCACGAGCGACCCGGCAGAGGCCAAGCCGGCACCGGGGAACGGAGGTCAGGCCAGGCGGCCGAGGATGAGGCTCATCGCCTCGGAGCGCGTCTGCGCGTACTCGCGGAAGTCGCCCCGGACGGCCGAGGTGACCGTCTTCGCGCCGGGCTTGCGGACGCCGCGCATCGTCATGCACAGGTGCTCGGCCTCGATCACCACGATGACGCCGCGCGGGTCCAGGATGTCCATGATCGCGTCCGCGATCTGGCTGGTCAGCCGCTCCTGCACCTGCGGCCGGCGGGCGTACACGTCCACCAGCCGGGCCAGCTTCGACAGCCCGGTGATCTGGCCGGACTTGTTCGGCGTGTAGCCCACGTGCGCGAGGCCGTGGAACGGCACCAGGTGGTGCTCGCAGGTCGAGTAGACCTCGATGTCCTTGACGAGCACCATCTCGTCGTGGTCGGCCTCGAAGACCTTGTTCAGCGCGTCCTCGGGCTTCTGCCGGAGACCCGCGAACTGCTCGGCGTACGCGCGCGCGACGCGGGCGGGGGTGTCGCGGAGGCCGTCGCGGTCCGGGTCCTCCCCGATCGCGAACAGGATCTCCCGGACGGCCCGCTCGATGCGGGCGCTGTCGAAGTCGGACGCGCGGTCGGCCAGGCCCTCCTCCAGCGGCGACGCGAGGTCGCCGTTGGCGGAGAGCCCGGCGGGGAACTGCTCCTCGGACAAGGCGATCAGCTCTCGCCCTGGTTCGGGTCGGTCGGCTGCGCGACGTTGTCGGCCTGGCCGGACCCCTGGCCGTTGTTCTGCACCAGGTCGTTCGGCACGTCCTGCGGACCCATGAGCGCGAGCTCCTTGGGCGTCAGCACGGGCGGACGGTCCGACGGGAGGCGCTTGCCGTAGCCGGTGTAGGAGTTCTGGTGCGGGCGCTTGGTGATCGGGGCGAAGATGCGCAGCACCTCCTCCTTGGAGAGGGTCTCCTTCTCCATGAGGTTGACGACCAGGTCGTCCAGGACGTCCCGGTACTCGACCAGGATCTCCCAGGCGGTGTCGTGCGCGGTCTCGATGTACCGGCGCACCTCGTCGTCGATCGCGGAGGCGATGTCCTCGGAGTAGTCGCGTTCGTGGCCCACGTCGCGGCCGAGGAAGACCTCGCCCTGGCCGGTGCCGAACTTGCGCGCGCCGAGGCGCTCGCTCATGCCGTACTCGGTCACCATGTTGCGCGCGATCGAGGTGGCCTTCTCGATGTCGTTGGCCGCGCCGGTGGTCGGCTCGTGGAACACCAGCTCCTCGGCCGTCCGGCCGCCCAGCAGCATCGCGAGCTGGTCGGTCATCTCGGACCGGGTGCTGAGGAACTTGTCCTCCATCGGCAGGGTCATCGTGTAGCCGAGGGCGCGCCCGCGCGGGAGGATCGTCACCTTGTGCACGGGGTCGGCGTTCGGCAGCGCGTGCGCCACGAGCGCGTGACCGCCCTCGTGGTAGGCGATGACCTTCTTCTCCTTCTCCGACATGACCCGCGTCTTGCGCTCGGGCCCGGCCATCACGCGGTCGATCGACTCCTCGAGGGTCTCCATGTCGATCAGCTTGCGGTCGAAGCGCGCGGTGAGCAGCGCCGCCTCGTTGATGACGTTGGCCAGGTCGGCGCCGGTGAAGCCGGGGGTGCGGCGGGCGATGACGTCGAGGTCGACGTCCGGGGCGAACGGCTTGCCGCGCCCGTGCACGCGCAGAATGCCCTTGCGGCCCTCGAGGTCGGGACGGTCGACGGTGACCTGGCGGTCGAAGCGGCCCGGACGCAGCAGCGCCGGGTCGAGGATGTCGGGACGGTTCGTCGCGGCGATCAGGATGACGCCGCCCTTGACGTCGAAGCCGTCCATCTCGACGAGCAGCTGGTTCAGCGTCTGCTCGCGCTCGTCGTGGCCGCCGCCGAGGCCCGCGCCGCGGTGCCGGCCGACGGCGTCGATCTCGTCGATGAAGATGATGGACGGGGCGTTCGCCTTCGCCTGCTCGAACAGGTCGCGCACGCGCGAGGCGCCGACGCCGACGAACATCTCGACGAAGTCGGAACCGGAGATCGAGTAGAACGGCACGCCCGCCTCGCCCGCGACGGCGCGCGCGAGGAGCGTCTTGCCGGTGCCGGGCGGGCCGAACAGCAGCACGCCCTTGGGGATCTTCGCGCCGATGGCCTGGAACTTGGCCGGGTTCTGCAGGAAGTCCTTGATCTCGGTGAGCTCCTCCAGGGCCTCGTCGGCCCCGGCGACGTCCGCGAACGTGGTCTTCGGCGTGTCCTTGGTGATCAGCTTCGCCTTGGACTTGCCGAAGTTCATCACCCGGCTGCCGCCGCCCTGCATCTGGTTCATGATGAACAGGAAGATCAGCACGATGACGACGATGGGCAGCAGGCTGAACAGCAGGTTCAGGATGAAGCTCTGCTTGGGGACGTCGACGGTGTAACCGCCGCTCAGCGAGCCGGCGTCGGCCTGCTTCTGCAGCATGTTCTGGAGCTGGAGGCCCTGGCCGTCCACCCAGGAGGCCTGCTGGCGCTTGTCACCGTCCTTGAGGGTGACCTCGATCCGCTGGTCCTTGTCAATGATCTTGGCGGACTTCACCTGCCCCGCGTTGATCTCCTGGACCACCTTGGAGGTGTCGACCTTCTCGAACGAGCGGCCGGGGTTGACGCCCCACATGACCAGGGCGACCAAGAGGCAGAACAGCAGGATCCACAGCAGCGGCCCGCGAAAATAGCGCTTCACGTCCATTTATCCGGTAACCCCTCCGGGCCCCGTCCCTCCTGACATTGCGATCCTCGCCCGTTCCCGCGGGGACGGGCGCCCTCGCGAACCGGCTCCGAGCCGGGCGGGCGCCTCGCCGAAGCGGGACCCGCCGGTGCGGCCACCCTCAGAACTCTCCCATGCCCGAAGGCCCGGGACACTGACGGTACACCGCGAAACACAGAGGACGCAGCCAGCGCCGATCCCCTGATCCATTCGATATACCCGTCAACAGAGTTTGCAACGTTCCGCGCGGGCCGGTTGTTCCAAGCCGTCCGCAGCGGGTCAGGACCCGGTGCCTCCGTAGACGTGCGGGGCCAGAGTTCCCACGAACGGAAGGTTCCGGTACTTCTCGGCGTAATCCAGCCCGTACCCGACGACGAACTCGTTCGGAATGTCGAAGCCGAGGTAACGGCAGTCGATCTCGGTGCGGACCGCCTCCGGCTTGCGCAGCAGCGCGCAGATCTCCAGCGACGCCGGCCCGCGCGAGCGCAGGTTGCTGATCAGCCAGGAGAGCGTCAGCCCCGAGTCGATGATGTCCTCGACGATCAGCACGTGCCGGTCGAGGATGTCGGTGTCGAGGTCCTTCAGGATCCGCACCACGCCGGACGACTTGGTGCCCGAGCCGTAGGACGAGACCGCCATCCAGTCCATCGAGGCGGGCGTGTGCAGCGCGCGCGCCAGGTCGGCCATGATCATGACCGCGCCCTTGAGCACGCCCACGAGCAGCAGGTCCTTGCCCGCGTAGTCGGCGTCGATCTGCGCGGCCAGCTCCCTGACCTTGGCCTGGAGGTCGTCCTCCGGGATCAGCACCTTGGAAAGGTCGGCGCCCAGGTCCTTCTCGTCCACTACCCCACCCTCATCGAGACGGTCAGCGTGCGTGCGCGCGCGTGAGCGACGTGCCGGTACGCCCTGTGACGACGCGCGCACGGCGCGGCGTCACGGTCGGCCGAACAGCAGCCTGCCACACCGCCGGTACGCCCGGATCCCCCCCGGGAGATCGACGTGCAGTTGCCCGCGCCAGCCCGTGACCAGCCGATCCACGTCATCGACGTGCACGGCCGCGAGCGTACCCGCTGGACTGCCCGCCTCGATCGCCGCGGTGCGCAGGACGCGCGTGCGCACCGCCTTCGGCAGCCCCTCGAGCACCTCGACGGACAAGCCCCCTTCCGACGCGGACGCCCCATCGCGGGCGCGCGTGAGAGCGTCCTCGGCGAAGGCGTCGAGCGCGTCGGCGTCGTCCCGGAGAAGACGGGCCGTGCGCGCGAGAGCCTCCGAGACGCCGGGCCCGAGCGTGCGTTGCAGAGCGGGCAGGGCCTCGCGCCTGACGCGCACGCGCGTGTAGGACGGGTCGTCGTTGTGCGGGTCGTCCCACGGTTTCAGGCCGAGCGCCTCACACGCGCGCTGAGTAGTGGCACGATCCAGGTCGAGCAAAGGCCGTTCGTAGCGAACATCACTCCGCACGAAGGACGGCGGCATTCCGGCCAGGGAACGCGCCCCGGAGCCACGCGCCAGACCGAGCAGCACCGTCTCGGCCTGGTCGTCACGCGTGTGGCCGAGCAAGACCGCGGACGCGCGCAACCTCCGCGCCGTCCGGCCGAGCGCCTCGTACCGGGCGACGCGCGCCGCGTTCTCGGGGCCGCCCTCGGTGCCCACCTCCACCGCCACCGAACCCGCCGGATCGAGCCCCAGCGACGCCATGACCCGGACGACCCGCTCGGCGTGCTCGTCCGAGCCGTCCTGCAGGCCGTGGTCCACCGTCACGCCGCCCGCCGGACGCCCCGAACGCGGAGCCTCGAACGCGAGCGCCGCCGCGAGCGCGAGCGAATCGGCGCCACCGCTGCACGCCACCAGTGTCATCGCACCCGGCGGGAGACCGGCGAGCGCGCGCCGCACCGCCAGCCGCACCGCCGCCACCGCCGGATCAGGGCCCATGTGCCAACCAGTACCACGCCCCTCCGACGTTTCCGCTCGGGACGACCGCCGTCCACCGAACGCTCGGGACGACCGCTGGGGGCGGTCAGGCCTCGCTGGCCTCCGGCGGGGGCGCGTCCAGCACGGGCGGATCGAGGACGCGGTTCATCCACAGGGCCGGTTCTTTGATCTCGGCGTGCGTCGGCAGCGTCTCCGGCGACTCCCAGACCCGGTTGAACTGGTCCATCCCCACCTCGGTCACGACCCGCCGGACGAACCGGGAGCCTTCCGCATACTGCTTCATCTTCAGGTCGATGCCGAGCAGCCGCCGGATCGTCCGGTCCAGGCGGGAACCGCCCTCGCGGCGGCCCTGGAACCGGTCCCGGATCTGCCGGACCGACGGCACGACCTCGGGCCCGACCGCGTCCATCACGTAGTCGCCGTGCCCCTCGACCAGCGTCATCACGGCGGTGAGGCGGTCGAGGATCTCGCGCTGCCCGGGCGTCTGGATCGCGTCGATGAGGTTCCCCTCGCCTCCGCGCACCGCGTCGGCTACGGCTTCGGCGGCGTCCCGGAGCCGGTCCAGCATCGCGCCGGGATCGAGGTCGGAGGCGAGGAGGAACTCGGTCATCTGGTCCTGCACGTACGCGCGCAGCCAGGGGACGCCGGTGAACTGGGCGCGGTGCGTCTCCTCGTGGAGGCACACCCAGAGCCGGAAGTCCCGCTTGTCCACATCCAGCTCCTGCTCGACGTAGACGATGTTGGGCGCGACCAGGGTGAGCCGTCCGGTGGGGGCCGCGCCCGAGGGGTCCGGCGGCAGGAACAGTTCGTACTGCCCGAGCACCCGCCCCGCCATGTACGCCAGGATCGCGCCCACCTGCATCCCTGTGACGCGCGAGCCGAACGCCTGCACGACCGTGCCGCCGGGGCCGCCGCCGAGCAGCCCGGGGCCGCGCTTCTCCGCCATGCGTTCCATCAGCGGTTCGAGGACGACGCGGAACCCGTCCACGTTCGCCTTGATCCAGCCGGGACGGTCCACGATCGTCGCGGGAGCGGGATCGTCCTCGATCGGAAGGCCCGTGAAATCCCTCACGTGCCCGTGCGCGATGGGCGACAGCTCGCGCAGCTGGGCCACCACGTCGCGGGCCTCGGCGGGCTCAACCTGCGGACCGGGCCGGACGAGCCGGGTCCCGGTCTGCACCGCGACGTTCCAGTCAATCATTGAGGCGCTCATGTCCACCCACCGTACGTTCGCGATCCGGCGCCGGAGCGCCCTGCACGTCCGTTCAACGAACAGCCGTTCTGGTTATCTCCCCACCCCACGACCGCATAAGCGCGCCCCCAACCCGCTCCCAAACCCGGTCATGAAACCGGCCCACACCAAAGGCGCGACCGCAGCCCGCCCCCTTCTCCACCCCCGCCCGAGCAAGCGCAGAAGCCCCGCAAGCGCGGACACAGGGAGCACCTACGCGGCAGCGCAGGAAGCGTGCACGCGGAGCGCGCACGCGGCGAACGCAGGGGACGCGCACGGCAGGTGCAGGGGCGCGTACGCCCGGACGCAGAGGGCTCCTACACGGCGGGCACAGGGAGCGCGCACGCGGCGAACGCAGGCGGCGTCCAGGCAGCGGTGCAGAGGAAGGCGTACGCGCGGGCGCAGGGGGGACGCGTCGGGGCGGTGTGGGGGCGGGTTAGCAGCCGCAGCCGGCGAGGATGGCGGCGAGCTGGTCGAGCTTGCTCGGGTCCACGGAGGTCTTGCCGTCGCCGGCCATGAAGGCGAAGGCGAGCAGGCGTCCGTCGGCGTCGGTGGCGAGCCCCGCGAGGGTGTTGACCCCGGACAGCGTGCCGGTCTTGGCGCGGATCACGCCCGCGCCTCCGGAGCTGGCGGGGGTCGTGTAGCGCGGTGGGGCGAGGGTCCCGGTGAATCCGGCCACGGGCATTCCGGTGATGGCCGCGCGCAGGTCCGGACGCTGCGGGGACGCGGCGAGCGCGGCCAGACGCGCGAGCGCGAGAGGCGTGATGCGGTTGCGCGTGGACAGGCCGCTGCCGTCCGAGACGTCCACGCCGTCGGTGATGCCGAGGCTCGCGAGGGTCTCGCGGACGGCGCGCGCACCGCCCTCGAAGGACGGCGGCAGGCCCTTCTTCATCGCGACCTGCCGCGCCATGGCCTCGGCCACGTCATTGTCGCTCTCGGTCATGGCGTGCTCGATGAGCGCGGAGATCGGAGGCGATTGCACGGCTCCGAGCTGCTGCGCGCCCGAAGCGGCGGTGTTGCGGCGTCCCGCCTTGGCCGAGACGCCGAAACGGCCGAGCAGCCGCGCGAACGTCTGGATCGCCGCGACCGGAGGATCGGTGACGCGCGGCTGCGCGTGCGCGCCCGGTCCGCCGACGCGTCCTTCGTCGACGGTCAGGGCCGTCATGGGCGCGACCTCGCCGTCCGGAAGGTAGTTGGGCTTCCAGCCTGGGGCGGTACGCGGCCCCTGGTAAGCGGACGCGTCGTAGTCGACCCGCACCTGCCGTACGCCCGCGCGCGTGAGGGCACCCGCCGTCTGCCGGGCCAGATCCACCAGCGACGCGTACGTCGGACGGCCCGTACCCGCCTTCTGCGGTTGCGCCGTAAGCGTCGGGTCGCCGCCGCCTACGAGCACGACGCTTCCGTCTGCCGCGCGGACCGTCCGGGTGGTGATCCGGTGCTGCGGCCCGAGCGCCGCGAGCGCGGCCACGGACGTGGCGAGTTTGGTCGTGGACGCCGGAGTCGCGGCCTTGTCGGCGCGCTGTGCGAACAGCGGCCGCCGGGTCACCGCGTCGATCACCACGGCGTTGATCTTGGGGCCGGGCTGGTTCAGCACCGCCGACAGCCGCGCGGCCAGCGTGGCCGGGTTGGGAGCCCGGGCCGCGCCGGGGTCGGCCGCCAGCAGGCCCGCCGAGGTCGGCACCGCTTCGTGCGCCGCGACCGAGGGGGGTTGCGGAGACAGATGCCTCGGAGGTGTGAGTTTCACCACTGCAAGGGCCGCGACCACTGCGAAAACATTGAGCAGGGCCAGTGTGCCCAAGGCGAGCGTCCGCGCACGTGTCACTACAGGGACGCCCCTCCCCAACTCAGCACTCACCAACGTGCGACATCCTTATAGTTGCGTCCTCGCCCGCGCGCGAGGACGCGCGCCACGATATAAGGGGCTGCGATCCTCGCCGCCCTCCCGCCAGGGATCGGGCGAGCGAATCTGGGGAGACCCGGCCGTACGGCCTTCGCCGCCACGGCAGGTACAGACTATGACCGCGACCACGCGGAAAGCGGAGGACATCTTGGAATTCGACGTCACCATCGAGATTCCGCGGGGCAGCCGGAACAAGTACGAGGTGGACCACGAGTCGGGCCGCATCCGGCTCGACCGCATGCTGTTCACCTCGACGCAGTACCCGGCCGACTACGGCTTCATCGAGGACACCCTCGGCGAGGACGGCGACCCGCTGGACGCCCTGGTCATCCTGCAGGAGCCGACCTTCCCGGGCTGCCTGATCAAGTGCCGCGCGGTGGGCATGTTCCGGATGACGGACGAGGCCGGCGGCGACGACAAGGTGCTGTGCGTCCCGTCGACCGACCCGCGCATGGAGCACCTGCGCGACATCCACCACGTGCCGGAGTTCGACCGCCTGGAGATCCAGCACTTCTTCGAGGTCTACAAGGACCTGGAGCCCGGCAAGTCCGTCGAGGGCGCGAACTGGGTCGGCCGTGTCGAGGCCGAGGTCGAGGTCGAGCGCTCCCGCAAGCGTTTCGCCGACCTGGGTCACTGACCTGCGGGAACGGCGGACGCCGTTCCCTTTCCGCGTGGTCACGGCGTCATCCGGCGGGCCGGGTGGCGCCGATCAGGTCTCCGCGCCAGATGGACGAGATCCGCACGGTGGCCCCGGTGTAGGGGGCCTCCACCATGCGGCCCCGGCCGATGTAGATCCCGACATGGTGGATCGTGTCCGGATCCGAGGTGTCCCTGGCGAAGAAGACCAGGTCCCCCGCCCTGAGGCGGCCGAGGGGCACGTGCGGGCCGGACGTCCACTGGGTGCCCGTCCAGTGGTCGAGGCGGATGCCCGCCTTGTTCCAGGCGTAGAGCACCAGCCCCGAGCAGTCGAACCCGATCGTGTCGGCCCCCTGGTCGATGCCGTAGGTGGGCCCTTCCGTGTCGCCCCCGCCCCACGAGTACGGCGTCCCGAGCCATCTCAGCGCCGCGCGTGCGGCGATGACGCCCTGCTCCGATCCGGCGGGAAGTCCTGGGAAGTCATGTCGCGCCTTGGTGGCTTCGGCCGCTTCCAGGGCGGCCGCGCGTCGCTGCGCGAGGTCCGCCGCGCGCGCACGAGCCGCCCCTAGGGTCTGCTCTAGCTGCTTCTTCTGCGCGTTGATCTGGTCTACGAGGGTCTTCTGCTGATCCAGGATCTTCTGGGCCGCGCTCTTGGCCTCGTCGGCCCGCTCCGTCTGCGCCTGTTGGTCCTGGTACGCCTGCTTCGCCTCGCGGCGGAACACGTCCGCGACGTTCCGGGACGCCTCGACCCGCTTGATGATCTCGGTGCGCTGACGCGCGAGGATCTGGACCATCCCCGCCCGGTCCATGAACCCCTGCGGCCCGCCCTCGCCCGCGAGCACGACGGCCCAGGGCTCGTAGCCGGTGTTCTGCCGATAGGCGTCGGCGGCGAAGGACGCCAGCTGCCCCTGGGTGTCGGCGTAGCGCTGCTGAGCGTCGGTCACCCGTTGCTGCGCCGCCCGGTACGCCTGCTGGGAGCGTTCCAGCTTGACCCGCTCGCCGTTGTAACGTTCCACGGCCACCTCGGCGGCGACCGCGAGGCGGTCGAGCTCGCCGTCCGCCTGGGCGAGGAGGGCTTTGGCGCGTCCGACCGCCTCCGCCTTCGCGCGCACGTCCTGCTTGCCTTTGGCCACATCGTCGGCGCTGGGGACCGGTTTCCGGACGGTGCGCGCGGCGGCGGGCATGGCCTGCGCCGCTACAGGGACGACCATCAAACCGACGGCGATTCCAGTGGAGACGGCGACCAGCCGTAGCGCCGCCTCAAGGGAAGTGAAGGCGGTCGCGCGTCGGCGGGGTGCCGGGGTGCACATTGACGGGAACACGGTCCTCCCCCTGCCGAATTTCACACTGAGCCAACATCAACTACTCACAGTAATTGCCTTGCGACTCGATATGAACTTCCGTCAGGGCCGTTTCCGGATTTCCCGTCAGGCGCAGCCGCACGGACCTTCCAGTCCGAACAGTCGCACCAGCCGAGGACGCGCGGGCGCGCGCGGCGGAAGCGTTCCGCGTGGATGGCTGAATACCGGCACCGGCGCACCGTAGGCGGCCCGCAGTTCCGCTCGGGAGCGCACGCCCAGTTGGCCACGACGAGCTTCCGGACGGCTTCCGGCATGCCGTCCCACGACCCTTACATCCGGCGGTTCAGCCGGTTCGTCACCCTCGGCCGGCGCCGCAGGTGAGCGCTCGTGTCAGGCTCGTCCGGATCGGCCGGATTACGGAGCGTCTCGGCGTTTCGAGGCGCGTCCGTCCGGAACCGGGCGCGGATTCACCCGGCTGTCCTGCCGGAGCCCGAACGCGCTCGCGCTCACGTCATCGTCCTCAGTGGCCGGCTGCGGTAGGCGACCCGGAAGCCGTGGCGGGCGGAACGCTATGCGAAGACGTCGTCTGCTGCGGCGGTGGTCCGCTTCCCGTCGGCGCCTGCGAAGGGGGCGGCGGTGGCGGGCTGGTGGGCGGCGGTACGGAAGAGGTCGGCGGTACGGAAGTGGTCGGCGGCGAGGACGGAGGCGTGGACTTGGTCGGAGGCGCAGATGGTGGTGGCGTAGCGGACGGTGGCGTCGATGGAGGTGGCGTAGAAGAGCCAGGTCCCGTGGGAGGTGGGCTGCTGGGCGGCGTGCCAGGCCCCTGCCCTTGGCCGGGCGGCGGCGCGGCACGCCAGGTCACGTGAACGCTCAGCCCGCTTGGGGCGAACGTGATGACCGCCTCGCCTTGGTCATTCGGCGCACGGGATACGTGGACGCCAAGCGTGATGCTTTGGCCAGGTGCAAGGTTCCCGGACGAGGCGGACAGACGCACAGGGCCGCTCACTCGCACGCGCCACGCAACGGGCTCGTTGTCCGCGTGAAGTTCGATCTGGCCGTCGGAGCCGTCCGCCAGGTCGAGATAAAGCGGAGATACCGAGAATGCTCCGGACTCATCGGATCCGTCCGGATTCTGGACCCCGCCGGACCGGAGTTGCTTCGCGGGCGTGGGTGGCGACGCCAATGCCGTTGGCGGAGCAGCAGATCCAGTGGCGCCGAGTGGATACGTCGCCGAAACCGGTGTCGCGTCGCTGCGGCCGGTGGATTCTCGCCGTCCGCTGCCGGGAAGGTGGTCGGACGGCGGCATCGTCGGGCGGGCCCCCGCTCCGCCCGCGACGTCATGGGTTCTCTCCACATGTCCTGTCAGTGTCAGGAGGGCGGCGAGACTCGCTCCCGAGAGCAGCACCAGTGCCGCTACAACGGCCGCGATGAGTTTCGGCGATCGCCAGCCGGGACGTGTGTCGGCCAGGGTTTCGGGCTGGTAGGTCTCGTCAACGGCAGCGAGTTCGTCCGTGTCCGCCTCGTCCGTCTCAGATACCGGGATAGCGGCCAAGTTCGTATGGGCCGTGCGCCGACGCCACGTCACCCGCCGCGCGAAGACGGAGCGGCGAGGCCAGATGGGAAAGC
Organism: Actinomadura gamaensis; assembly: GCF_042652125.1. NCBI lineage: Bacteria > Bacillati > Actinomycetota > Actinomycetes > Streptosporangiales > Thermomonosporaceae > Actinomadura > Actinomadura gamaensis. The sequence goes on from NZ_JBHSIT010000011.1 coordinate 244,320, forward strand.
CCTCGGAGTTGTAGTCGGCGACCCGGGTGGCGATGAACAGGCGGTAGCCGACAAGCTCCGGGTCGAGGAAGCTGTCGAGGACGCGCTCGCGCAAGTCGTCCGGTAGAGGCGCCCACGGCAACAGCCCGAAGACCTTCGGCGCGGACACCGTGCGTGGTTTGAAGGCGGCGCACTCCTCACACTCACCGGCATGGAGGACGAGTTCTTCTCGCAATACCGGCGCGAGCTCGCCGTGTCGCGCGCGCAGGAGGCTTCCCCGTTCGGGACAGCCGAAAGGGCCTTGGTCTGCGAGGAGCTCCGCAGTAAGAGCGGTTTCCAGCTCGGCGACTGCGGCGTCCAGCTCGTCCTCGACTTGTTTCAGGCTCGTCCTCGTCACGCGCGCGACGTCTTCGGCTACGAGCTCGTGCCGAAGATGGAGGTCCAGCAGTTCCCGGTGCGTCGGCGACAGCGCGGTGACGGCACGCCAGGCCAGCATCCGTTCATCGACGTCGTCCTGGTCATGGCTGGCGACGGGGAGGTCCGGAGCGCGATCCCGGTCCGGCTCGCGCCGGTCGCATTCCAGCCTGGCGAGGGCGTAGAGCCAGGGACGGAAGAGTTCGGGCGCGGCCAACCGCTCGATCTGCGCCTCGGCCACGACGAATGCGTCCCGGACAGCGACCCGCGCCGCGTCCTGCTCGCGTAGCCGCATCCAGCAGTAGGCGTAGAGCCGCTCAGCGTGGGCGTCGTAAACGGCGGCGGGTGCACCCGGATCCCGCGCGCGCAGCGCCTCGACCAGGAGATGGTCGTCCATGAGCAGAAAGGTAAATGCTCCCCTGGCCTTTTACCCGCAATTTCAAAACTTCAGAGGAGTTCGTCGGCCACTCTCGATAGCAATTGTTCGCCGATTCGGGAATTGCGGCTTGTGGGCCACTTGCCCGACTTAGATGCTTCGATCCGTCTTCGCCGCGAACTGCCCGCTCGTACTCGGCGCCGCGCAACGAAGGAGAAGTTCGACCTTCTCGTGGCGCGGATTTGACACTGTCACGATGACAGTGTCATCATCGAGTCGTGGACGAGACCTGGACGATCAGCGAACTGGCGGAGCGCGCGGCGACCGCCCTGGCCGCCGACGGCGTTCCCCGGGTCAACGGCCGCGTCCGCGACCTGCCGAACGAGCGGCTGATCCGCTGGTACACGAGCATCGGCCTGCTCGACCCTCCCCTGGGCCGCCGGGGACGCGTCGCCCTCTACGGCCCGCGGCACCTGCTCCAGCTCCTCGCGGTCAAGCGCCGCCAGGCTCTCGGCCGCTCGATCGCCGAGATCCAGGTCGAGCTGGCCGGCGCGCCCGACTCGCTGCTCCGCCGGATCGCCCTCTCACCGCCGGATCCCGCCGCGAACGGCACCCCGGATTCCGCCGCGAACTGCACCCCGGATTCCGCCGCGAACTGCACCTCGGAGCGCGCTGCGGACGGCGTCTTGGAGCGCGCTACGGATGTCGCCGCGGGTCTCGCTGCAGAACGCGGCGCTGCGGAGGGCGCTGCGGAGGGCGCTGCGGAGGGCACTGCGGAGGGCGTGGACAGCGTCGATGACACTGTCAGCTCCCGTATCGAGATCGATGTCGCCCGTCCGCGCGACACCTTCTGGACCGTCCGGCCCAGCGCCCGGTTCCACCCGGAGCCGGCGCCGGAAGCGGCTCCGGACGACGCGCCCGCCCTCGTGCAGGGGGTCCGGCTCGCGCCCGGGGTCACCGTCATCGTCGAGACCCGGCATCTGGGCGGGGACGACCTCGCCGCGATCGCGGAATCGGCCGCACCTCTGCTCGACACCCTCCGGCGACGCGGTCTGCTCGTACCGTCCGACCGCGGCGGCTCCCCTCATCCGAATCCTCCCGGGAGGCACCCGTGACCGTGCGCATCACCTCGCTCCCCGAACCCGCCGCCCCTCCGGTCCCGGACGGGGGGCTGGGCGCGCTCAGCACCGAGAAGGGCAACCTGCCGCTCGACTCGGTCGACGTCCACGCGGCCGTGAGCGGTCTCGCCGCGTCGGTCACCGTCGTGCAGGGGTTCCGCAACCCCTACGACGTCCCGTTGGAGGCCACCTACGTCTTCCCGCTGCCCGACCGGGCGGCCGTCACCTCCCTGCGCATGGAGGCCGCCGACCGCGTGGTCGACGGCGTCCTGAAGGAACGCGGCCAGGCCCGTCAGGAGTACGACACCGCCATCGCCTCGGGCCGCCGCGCCGCCATCGCCGAGGAAGACCGCCCCGACGTCTTCACCATGCGCGTCGGCAACATCCTCCCCGGCGAGCGGGTGACCGTACGCCTCGTCCTCAACCAGCCTCTTCCCTTCGAGGCCACCTCCACCGCAAGGGACGCGCTGCACGGCACAGCCGGAACCTCCGGCGGGCCCGGCACCTCCCAGGCATCCCCCGGCGGCTCCGAGGCTTCACGCGCGTCCGCGGGCGAGGCGACGTTCCGGTTTCCGCTCGTGGTGGCTCCGCGCTACATCCCCGGTGCGGCACTCGACGGGGCGCCGGCCGGGTCGGGGGTCGCGGCCGACACCGACGCCGTGCCCGACGCGTCCCGGATCACCCCGCCCGTCCTGCTGCCCGGCTTCCCGAACCCGGTGGCGCTCTCCCTCACCGTCGAGATCGACCCGGCCGCGCTGCCGCTCAGCGAGATCCGCTCGGCGCTGCACGTCGTCGCGGAGGAATCCTCCGACGCCGGCGGCGGCGACCGTGTGACCGTGCGCCTGCGCCCGGGCGAGCGGCTGAACCGCGACTTCATCCTGCGGCTGGTGTACGGCACGCCCGCCGCGGGCGACGCCTCGCTGACACTGACGCCGGACGCGGAGGGCGACGAGGGAACCTTCACCTTCACCGTGCTGCCGTCCACCGAGACCAGACCCGCGCGCCCGCGCGACGTGGTGCTGGTCCTCGACCGCTCGTACAGCATGCAGGGCTGGAAGATGGTCGCGGCCCGGCGCGCGGCGGCCCGCATCGTGGACACGTTCACGCCCGACGACCGGTTCGCCGTCATGTCGTTCGACAACACCGTCGAGTTCCCGCCCGCCCTCGGCGCGGCGCTCGCCGCCGGCACGGACCGAAACCGCTTCCGCGCCGTCGAGTACCTGGCGACCGTGAACGCCCGCGGCGGCACCGAGATGCTCGAACCGCTGGAGCAGGCTGCCGCGCTGCTGCACCAGCCCGGTTCCGGGCGCGACCGCGTCCTGTTGCTGGTGACGGACGGCCAGGTCGGCAACGAAGACCAGATCCTCGACCACCTCGCGCCCGCGCTCCGCGATGTGCGGGTGCACACGGTCGGGATCGACCGCGCCGTCAACGCCGGATTCCTGAACCGGCTCGCGTCCGTCGGGGGCGGTCATGTCGAACTGGTCGAATCCGAAGACCGGCTCGACGAGGCGATGGAGCGCGTCCACCACCGCGTGGGCGCGCCGCTGCTCACCGACCTGTCCCTGCGCCCGGACGGCCTGGAATTCATCGCGGACACGATCGCGCCGAAGCGGCTGGGCTCGATCTTCCCCGGCGTCCCCCTCGTCGTGACCGGACGCTACCGGGGTGAGCCCTCGGGCACGATCGTTCTTCACGGCCGGGCCCCGGACGGCTCGCCCCGCGAGCACCGCGCGCAAGCTGTCCGCACCGACGCTCCGATGGCCGCCGCGCTCTGGGCGCGAGCCCATCTGCGCGACCTGGAGGACAGCTACGCCGCGCACGGTTCGCTCGCCCTGGAGCAGCGCATCGTCGCCACGTCCCTCCGGTTCGGGGTGCTCTGCCGCTTCACCGCGTTCGTCGCGATCGACACCCGCGTCGCCACCGAAGGGCAGACCCCGCATCGCGTGACCCAGCCGGTCGAGCTCCCCGACGGCTGGGACCAGTCGGCCGGTTACGGCAGTGCCGCACCCGACAGCCTCCTGACCTCGCGCGCGGTCCCTGCCGCATCTGCCGGCTTGCCCCCACAGAGCGCCCCGCCCTCGCCGAGCGCCCCGCCCACACCGTTCGCGCCGAGCGCCCCGCCACCGCCGAGCCCGCCGCCCGCGCCGGGCGCCCCGCGCGTCGTCCCCGCCGCCCGCAGGGCGAGGCCTGCCAGGCCGTCCGGTCCGTCCCGCGGCAGCAGCCGTCGCGACGCCTACGCCGGGTTGGACGACGATCGCTACCTGGTCGAAGACGATCTGGACGTGCCGGACTTCCTGAAGGCCGGTCCTCCGGCCTCCACGCCGCCCTCGCCCGCTCCCACTCCGCGTGCTGAGGGAACGGGCCAGGGAGGTAGCGGAGGCAGCGCATCCGCGGTCCCTTCGGCAGGGACACAGCCGACGTCCGAACCGCCGCTGCCGGACGCGTCGGCTCTCACCTGGCCCTGGAACACCCTGAAGGAGGAGCTCGACCGCATGGAAGCGGTCCACGCGGCCGACCACCGTGCCCATCTGGTCGGCACCACGCTGCCGATCCTGAGCGCGATCCTGACCGACGGCCGGGCTCTGACCCCGCAGACTCGCGAGATCCTCACGCAGACGGTGAAGGAGCTCGAACTTCTCCGCGATGACACCGCTGCGCGGTCGCTCGCCGAGGAGAGGGCCGACCAGCTCGTGATCGATGTGTGGTCGAGAACGCTCAGCACCCTGAAGAAGCTCCTGACGCACCAACCGCCGCCGCCCAGCCGACCATCTTTCTGGAAGCGATCCCGGTAGTCACACGTGCCGTCCGGGCGCGATCCGCAACCGACGGCCGGCACGTAACGACGACCTCCCTATATGCGGACGCTCCGCCGCCCGGAGTGGGCGGCGGAGCGGGGCGCGATGTGGAGGGCGCGCTGGGAGTTGGGGTCGGGCGTCAGGGCTCGATGGGGTCGGGGGCCGTGGCGCGCGAGCGGTTGAGAGAGAGGAGGGGGATCAGGTTGAAGGCGAGGCCGACGATGGCGACGCCGGTGACCAGGTTGAGGCCCGGGTGGAAGGGGGCGAAGCCGCCGCCGGCGTGGGAGTCGCCCGCGACCAGCGCGGTGACGGCCGCGAGGACGAGCGCCGCGCCGACCTGGCCGGACGTCTGGACGAGGCCGGAGGCCAGGCCCTGCTCGGAGTCGTCGATGCCGTCGGTGGCCTGCGCCATGATCGAGGAGAATCCGAAGGCGAAGCCGCCGCCCAGCAGGATCATCGTCGGGAAGACGGTGAACGCGTAGTGCGGGGTGTTGCCGGCGGTGGCGAGGAACCAGACGTAGCCGAGGGCGAGCGACACCATCGAGCTGATGATCAGCCGCGAGGTGCCCCAGCGGTCGATCAGGCGGCCGACGAACGGTGAGCCGACGGCGACGATGAGCCCCGCGGGGAGCAGCGCGAACGCCATCCGCAGCGGCGTCCAGTGCAGGACGTCCTGCAGGTAGAGGGTCATCATGAACTGGAAGCTCATGTAGGACCCGAAGAGCGCGATGATGCTGACGTTCGCGCGGACGATCGTGCCGACGCGGAGGATGCCGAGCCGGATCAGCGGGTGCCGGACCTTCTGCTCGGTGATCACGAAGCCGATCAGCAGGGCCGCGGCGACGACGATCGAACCGATCGTGAGCGGGTCGAGCCAGCCGCGGTCGGGCGCGGTGACCACGGTGTAGACGGCCAGCAGCATGCCGGTGGTGAGGGTGATCGCCCCGACCAGGTCGTGGCCGCCCTCGGCGGCGGGCTTGTCCCGGGGGATCAGCGCGATGCCCACGACCAGGGCGATCAGCGCGAGCGGGACGGGGGTGAGGAACGTCCAGCGCCAGCCGACGCTGGTGAGCAGCCCGCCGAGGATCAGCCCGGAGGAGTAGCCGCTCGCGCCGAAGACCGAGAAGACGGACAGGGCCCGGTTGCGGGCCGGTCCCTCCTGGAAGGTGGTGGTGAGGATGGACAGGGCGGTCGGCGCGGTGAACGCGGCGGCCAGTCCCTTCACGAAGCGGGTCGCGATCAGGAGCGTGCCGTCGTCGACCAGCCCTCCGATGAGGGAGGCGACGGCGAACACGCCGAGCGCGATCAGGAACACGCGGCGGCGACCCAGCAGGTCGGCGGTGCGGCCGCCGAGGAGCAGGAGCCCGCCGTAACCGAGGACGTAGCCGTTGACGATCCACTGCAGCGAGGTCGTGGAGAGCCCGAGCTCGGTGCCGATGGACGGCAGCGCCACGCCCACCATCGACACGTCCAGCCCGTCGAGGAACAGCACGGCGCACAGCACCGCGAGCACGCCCCACAGCCTGGGGGTCCAGCTCTGCTCGGCCGGCGCCTCGGAGGCCGCCGGCGTTCCGGTTGCGGACGCAGGGGAGGTTTCGGTGATGGTCACGTCGGAGGACGATACATGCACGTGCATCCAATGTCCAAGCAATAATTTCCAACGAATTTAATTCGGGTGCATCTGATGCGTCCGCCGGGTAGGATGCGCGGCATGGCACCCCACCCCGGCCTGGTCGACCAGTGGCGGTCGCTCGTGACCTGCTACAACGCGGTCGCCTGCGCACTCGACCGCGCGCTCCACGACGCGCACGGCCTGACGATGAGCGAGTTCGAGACCCTGGACCGCCTCGTCGAGGCCGGCTGTGACAAGCGCCGCGTCCAGGAGATCGCCTCCGACATGTACCTGAGCCAGAGCGCCCTCTCCCGGACGATCGCCCGCCTGGAGAAGAGCGGCCTGGTCGAACGCGGCATGTGCGAGTCCGACCGGCGCGGCGTCTTCGTCGCCCTCACCGAAGAGGGCCGGAGCCGCCATGCCGCCGCACTCGTCACCCACCGCGCGATCCTCGCCGAACACCTGACGCCGTCCGGCGAGAACGCCCCTGACCGGGTCGAACTCCTGGCCTGAAGCCGCCCCCTCGGCACCCCGGGCGAGCCGTGGTTGACTTTGCCCTGCGGTGATCGTTCCTAGGGGGCCTGTGGTGGATGCGACGGTCCGGCTCGACATCGGCTTCACGCGGACGACGAAGGCCGAGGCCATCGTCCTGCCGATCGTCCTCATGGCGGCCTTCGGCTGGCTCGCGATCGGGCTCGCCCGCGGTTACGGCGTCCCCGGCGCGGCGATCGGGACGATCGTCTTCCTCACCGTGTCCGGGCTGCTGATCACCGCGGCGATCCGGATCTTCCGCCACCGGACCTGGCTGGAGGGAACCACGCTGGTCATCCAGCACGCCTTCCGGACGAGTCGTTTCGACCTCGCCCGCGCGGACGTCATGATGCGCTGGGCCGAGGAGCAGGACAATACGTCCGGCCCCCAGACCGGCGTGATCGCCATGGACGTCCGCAACCCCGGAGAGAGGCGCAAGTACCGCCTGCGCCTGCTCGACTCGCGCAACCGCCGCCTTCCGCCCGACCAGCTCCTCGCTCTGGCCGACGCGATCGCCGCCCGCGACGGCTCGCCGCCCGTCAGCGCACTGACCCTCCGCGACCTCGCAACCACCGCCCCCTGACCGTTCGTCCACTTCTGGGGGTTCGCGAATTACGGGCTAGCGGCGGGTTTTCAGGGTTCGGCGGAGGACGACGGCCAGCATCGCGAGGACCGCGACCGGGGTCAGCCAGAAGGCCCAGCGCAGGTCCAGGCTCATCAGCGCGCAGCCGACCAGGGCCACAGCGACGCCGATCCCGACGACGCGGCTTTCGAGCAGATCGCCCTTACGGAACGTCCATCGGCCGGTGCCCAGCACGACCAGAACCGCGATCGCGAGGGCCGCGAAGGCGAGAGCCAGCACGTAGTTCACCGATCATCACCTCCGATCGCGGGACCCCCGGGCCACAGCGCCGCAAGGTCGGACGGCGTCAGCGGATCCCGGTAGGCGGCGCGCAGAACCGTCCCGCTCAGCTCCGGATCTCCCGCCTCCGCGAGACTCACGAACCAGTCCACACCGGCCGGATACGCCCACAAGTAGGACCGCAATCGCGGATCAGCGCCGCGGTCGCTCAGCACGTCGGCGATCGCGGCGTCCGTCGCCCAGGGCATGTCCCGTTTCGCCCGGACGACCAGCTCCTCGATCGACACCTCGCCATCGTTCAGCGCCAGATGCAACCCGCCTCGGACAAGCTGGTTGTAGTGGTCGAAGCGGACACGCGTCCGCAGCAGCGGATCGTCCGGCGCCGCGAACAGCGGCAACGCCTGCGCGAGCCCTTCCAGCAGCACCTGATGCGGGGCGTGCACCGACATCAGCCGCACCCACGGGACGTCCTCCGCCGCGCTGCGCGCCGACCAGCTCGCGCTCTGCAGCCCGTGCCCGAGCACCTCGTGCAGCGCGAACTGCCTGGCCGCGACCTCGCTGAACGTGATGTTCCGCAGGTTCAGCCGCAGCCGGACACGGCTACCCGCGCCGTCCAGCCAGTACGCCCAGTAGGCGTCCACGTCGGCGCTCTCGACGCTCAGCTGAAACGGCGCGGAACTGCCGGTCAGCTCCCGGACGGCCGGCTCGAACGCGTCGGCCGCGGCCCGGATCGCGTCCGGCGCGTCCTCGTTCGGAAGGTATCCCTCGACGGCCCGCAGCTCACGCGCGGCGCCGGGCCCCCACGCGATCCCGACTCCGGCCAACGCCTCGCGCGCGAGATCACGCCGGTGCGCGATGTACTCGTCCGTCCACCCGAGCGCCTCACACCCCTGCGTGGCGCGGACGTACTGCCGCAGCGGCGGCCGCTCGCCCAGCAGAGCGCCGACGTAGGCGATGTCCGCGTCGAGCCGCGAGGCGAGCCACCCGTCGGACGCGCGCTCCCGCAGTTCGATCAGCCGCCGCCGGACCGCCAGCCGGTCCCCGACCTGCTCGATCTCGCCGCCGGACGGCGGCGCGCAGTCGAAGTCGATGATCTCCGCCGTCCCGCGAGACACCTCGTACGCGTGCCAGCCCCGAAGCACCGCCTCGGCCTCGTCCCGCAACCCGATCACCGGACGAGGCTATCGACCCCGCACGACCAACCCCGCCGCCACCACCGCGATCACGATCATCCGCGCGCGGGCCGCCACCACGGCGGTCACGGCCATCACGTGTCCGCAGCGGCGGCCACGAACGGCAAGGCGGTCACGACACCACGGCGGTCACGAACGCAGTCACGGCCGCCCGCCGCGCTTCGTCACCAGGGGACGACTCCGGCGTCCTCGGAGAACGAGCCGGACGGGCCGTCGTCGGGCAGGGTGGCCAGGCGGATCGCGATCGCCGCGCCCTGCTCGGGCGTCCGGACGCCGCGGAATCCGTTCAGATCGGTCGCGCAGAATCCGGGGCAGCCCGCGTTGATCAGGATGTTCGTGTCGCGCAGTTCCTTCGCGTACTGAAGGGTCACGGCGTTCAGGAACGTCTTGGACGGCGCGTAGGCGACCGACAGGGGCCCCGTGCCGCCCGCGTCGGCGGCCTGGCGCGTGAGGGAGCCGACGCTGCTCGACATGTTCACGATCCGGGGCGAAGGGGACCGGCGCAGCAGCGGCAGCAGCGCGTTCGTCACGCGGATGACGCCGATGACGTTGGTCTCGACGGCCGCCCGGACGGCGTCCAGGTCGGCCGTCGTGGGCAGCTGCGACCTGCCGCCGACCACGCCGGCGTTGTTGACCAGGACGTCCAGGCGTCCCTCGGTCTCCTCGATCTGCCGGGCGGCGGCCTCCACGGACGCGTCGTCCGTGACGTCCAGGGCGACGCCGAACGCGTCCACCCCGGCCGCGCGCAGCTTCTCGACGGCGGCCTCCCCGCGCGCACGGTCCCGGGCGCCGACGCCGACGCGCCACCCGAGCGCGCCCAGCCCCGCCGCGATCTCGTATCCGATTCCCTTGTTGGCGCCGGTCACCAGCGCGGTCGTCTTCTCGCTCATGTGCCTCATCCTGCGTCCCGCCCCGGCGGCACCTCCAACACCGTCTGGGTTGCCTGCCATACCCGGAAGGTATCGACCTGGCGTACCGTGGCCGCATGGAGACGCGGGAGCTGCGCTACTTCGTCGCGGTCGCCGAGGAACTGCATTTCGGCCGCGCCGCCGAACGTCTGGGCATCGCCCAACCACCCCTGTCGCGGGCGATCCAGCAGCTCGAACGGCGGCTCGGCGTGACGCTGCTGGAACGCAACCACCGTTCCGTGGAGTTGACCGAGGCCGGAGCCGTCCTGCTGCGTGAGGGCCGCGCCGCCCTCGACGCGGTCGCCGCCGCCGATCGCCGCACCCGCCGCGCCGCTGCCCCGCGGCCCAGCCTCATCCTGGTCACCAAGGCGGGCGCGTCGGGCGAGCTGCTGTCCAAGCTCCTCGACGCCTACGCCGCCGAGCCGGGCGCGATCACCGTGGACGTCGAACTCTGCGGCATCGGCGAGCAGGAGCGCCGCCTCCGCGACGGACGGGCCGACGTCGCCCTCCTCCACCTGCCGTTCGACTCGATCTCCGGGCTCGACACCGAGGTGCTGCGCACCGAGGGCCAGGTCGCCGTCCTCCCCGCGGGTCACCCCCTCAGCACCCGTCCTCACCTGCGGATGGCCGACCTCGCCGATCTCCCCGACCTGCCCTTGCCGCGCTGGCCGAAGCCGAACGGCGGTTACCCGGACGGCCCCGGCCCGAAGGTCCACGACCACACGCAGCTGCTCCAGCTGATCGCGCTCGGCAGGGCCGCGGCCGTCCTGCCGGAATCGTGCCGTCCGCTCCTGGACCGCTCCCTCACCACCGTCCCGGTTCTGGACGCTCCGCAGGTCACGACCGTGATCGCCTGGCCGTCCCACAGCCGCTCCCGCGCACTGGCCGCCTTCGTCGAGACCGCGACCCGCCTCTGACCCTCACGCTCTGCCGCTCACTTTTCGACTCTCACCCGCGCCACACCTCGCTGTCCGCGTGGACGAACCGGACCAGCCGCTCGGCACCGCCCCGGATCGGCCCCTAGCGTGGAGCGGAACCGGGACCACCGCCAAGATCACGAATCCACGCCGCACCTGGACGCCCGGCGCTCCGGCGATCGAGACTTGCCCCGACGTCCCGTCCGGTGAGGCTAGGAGGAGCATGCAGCAGAGCCCCGTCCCCCCGCAGGGGCGCCGTCCGATCTCGGAGGCCTCGGAGACGCTCCCGCCCGGGCCGCCGATCGAGGAGCTGCTGGCCGCCGTCCCTCCCGACGACCGGGCCGCCACGCTGGTCGAACACCTCAAACCGCACACGTCGGGCGACTCGCTCGCCTGGATCGCCGAGCTCGCCCGGGTGGCCGAGGCCCACGACCTCGACCTGCCGCAGATCCGGCGGGCGTCCACCGACCTCGCCTGGCTGGCCCGCCTCGCCGAGCAGCGCTGCCCGGACGACCGCGAGTGGGGTCCCGCCCGCGGCGTCTCCGGATCACGGACGCAACGCCTCGTCCTGGTCTACGTCCACGGGCAGCGGCTGCGCTTCGACTACCGCTTCCGCGAACTGCGGACGCGCTGCAACCGGTGGCTCGGCGAGTTCCACGACGACGCCCTCGTCCTCAGCCTCGCCGCCTTCGCCGCCCTGGGCTCCCGCGCGTCCAACGGGCTCGACCTCTACCGGCGCGCCGTCGAGGCCCCGGACGCCGACGACAAGAGCCGCAATCTCGCCCTCACCGCCATCTGGTTCGCCGAACACCTCGAAGGATCGGCCGAAATGCTGCTCAGCCTCTCGGAAACGATGATGGCGCGCGGTGAGGGGAACGCGAACGTCCACTACCGCCGCGCCTCCGCCCTCCGCCGCCTCGGACGGTACGACGACGCCCTCACCGAGATCGACCTCGCCATCGACCTGTTCGGCGTCGGCAACATGCTCGTCCACGAGCAGTACGCCCAGGAACGCCGAGCGATCATCGAGGCTCGCGAGATGCGCCTCCAGGCGGAAAGCGTCCGGGACGTCCTGAGCGAAGAATTGGCCGCCCGCATCGACGAACGCGTCAACGAAGCCGCCGCGGCCATGGAAGAACGCATCGAAGACGCCTCCCGCCAACTCACCCAGCGGGTGGCCGTCGCCCAGGAACTGGTCTCCGAAGGCCTGCTCAAAATGGTCGAAGTCCTGGGCCTCTTCGTCACCCTCCTAGGCTTCCTCATCGGCTCCGGCACGGTCATCATCAAAGCCAGAACCTTCCAGGAACGGGCGATCACGATGGGACTCGTCGTCCTGGGCGCCATAGTCTTCTTCGCCCTCCTCCGCCAGATAGTGGGCACCCGCCGCCGGAAACACCCTCCGACCCCCTGACCTGTGCGACAGGCACGCCCAGCGCCATGAAGCCGTCGGCAACTACCGAGGCCGCCGCCTCATGCTCAAGCGAGACGAGCCTGCACGACTCGTACAAAAATTCGCCGAAGCCGCCGGTTGGAGATTCCTCGGACTCATAGAAATCCTCAAGCGTGCCAGTAGGGACGATCTGCCTATCGTACGTTACGCGACGCTGTTCGCGATCGCCGACGCCGAATGGCCCGAGTGTCTGAGTCTGGCAAGAGATCTCACCAAGGCCCCGGACCCGGAGGTAGCCCAGCTCGCAGGTCAAGTACTCGAAGCGTTCGAAGAATACAGAACGACAGGCGAGCCCCAGCACAACCAATGACGACGGCCGCTCATGCGTCCACGTCAAGCCAATTGAAGTCATCAACCAGTTCGTTCGTCCCCGTCAAGCTATTCGCGTCGCGGCGCTGCAGTTCGCGACAGGCGTCCAGCAAGGCGGTCAGTCGCTTTGACGGCGGATCAGGGCGCGTGACCAGAAACGTCTGCACGGCCGGGGCAGGTTCATTGAACGGACGAAAGGCGATGCGCGGAGCCGGCTGAATCTCGGCCTGGCCAGCGTAGTAGACCGTCCAACTCGGTCTGCCGGTGGCGATGGCGGCCAAGGTGTCCTGGTCCGTGGTGAATTCGGGGCCCATCACAGGCTCGAAACCGGCCGCACGGCAGGCGTCCACGACCGTATCGACCAGGTGCGGATTGGTCTGTCGGGGCACGATCCGCAGCGGCAGCCCGGCCAGCTCCGCCAGGTCGATCCGCTCGCGGGCCGCGAGCTCGTGCGAGGCGGGAAGGGCGGCGACCAGGACGTCCTGCCACAACGGCAGAAACTCCAACTCCGGCCCGTGGTCGATGCCGCGGACGAAGGCGGCGTCCAGCACCCCTTCTCGGACCTGCGCAAGCCGGGTCGGCGGCGGCGCGCTGACGAGTTCGACGCTCAACTGCGGCGAGCGCTGCGACAGCGTGGCCAGCAGCGCGTCCAGGCGGGATCCGAGTCCGACGTTGGTACCGATGCGCAGGGTCGTCTCCTGCTCGGCCCGCAGCGCGGCCATCGCCTCGGTCGCCGCACGTTCGGCCCGCAAGATCTCGCGAGCGTGCACCAAGAACATCCGGCCCGCCGCGGTCAGGGTCACGGTCCGGGTCGTCCGGTCGAACAGCTCCAGACCGAGCTCCCGCTCCAGCCGCCGGACCTGCTGGCTCACGGCCGGCTGCACGATGTGCAGCCGTTCGGCGGCGCGCCCGAAGTGCAGTTCCTCGGCCACGGCCACGAAGTACCGCACCTGCCGCAACTCCACGACACCCTCCCATTCATCACGAACCGTGATGAGTCTAGGAGCATTTCCGTCATTGGTCGCTCCCGCCTCAGCCGGTGAAATCACCCATGTCACAGGCGCACGAAAGGACCGGCAAGATGGGATACGCGACCGTCAACGACACCCGGCTCTACTACGAGGACCTCGGCTCCGGCCGTCCCCTGGTTTTCCTGCACGGCTGGGGCACCAGCGGCCGGGTGTGGGACGCGCAGGCGGCCGACCTGATGACCGACCACCGAGTGATCACCCTCGACATGCGAGGTTGCGGCCGCTCGGACCGCCCCGCCACCGGCTACACCATCGCCGAGGCCACCCGCGACCTGCTCGCCTTCCTCGACGTCCTCGAACTGGACCGCCCGACACTGATCGGGTCGTCGATCGCCGGCGCCTTCCTCATCGAAGCCGCACTCGCCGCCCCAGACCGGATCGGCGCCATAGTCCCGGCGGACGCAGGAATGCACCACTTCTCCCGCCTACAAGAGTCGATGGACGAGTTGCTGGCGAACCTGCACGCTGACCGCGCGGGCACCCTGGCCGCCTTCGTCCCGAACTGGTACCGCCCGGGAGCGAGCACCGCGATGATCGACTGGACCGTCCGCCAGCTGCTGGACGCCACCCCTCGCATCGACGGCCTCGTCATCGACCAGGCCGGCTACGACCCGCGCCCCCGACTCGCCCAGGTCCGGGTGCCCACCCACTTCCTGCACGGCGAACTGGACGCCGAGGTCCCCCTGTCAGTCCCGCAGGAGTGCGCCGACCTCATCCCCGCAGCCCACCTGACGGTGATCGAAGGCGCCGGCCACATGGCCCAACAAGACCAAGCCGCCCGCTTCACCCAGGCCCTCCGCAAAATCCTCAACTGACGGCTCGCTCCAAACACCACCGCCCACCCGACCCCGAGCAACACGGCGCCCAGGCGAGCTCAACGTGGTTCCCCTGGCGACGAAACGCAGAGAGGCCCCTTCCGGTGATCGGAAGGGGCCTCTGAGGTGGAGCCGCCTGTCGGAATCGAACCGACGACCTATTCATTACGAGTCTCACGAGCGAGATCCGCACTCGTCCAGAGTTGTCCGCTGATCTGGTAGGCAGCCTTCCCGGACGCTCCCTGGTTCCATGTCTGTCCAGGCCCGTCCAGACCCGCCGTTAGCACCCGCGTTAGCAAGAGCACGCGCTACCACCTCGATGCGAACCACCGGCACCCAGCACCTCACCACCGCCCGCCCCAGCTACAGCGTGCGCCGACGTGTGTTCACGTGAGTTTCTGTGCGCCTGCGTTGCTGTACTTGCACGCTGTACAGCTCTCCCTCACTCAGGGACTCCGAACAGGCCTTTCAAGTGGCCGGCGTACTTCTGAAGTGAACGCGTCGTGGGGTGCCCTATCCCGAGCGCAGCCAATGCGCATTGTTCAGCCCGGCTTATCGCTTCGAGCGCCTCGGCGGCCCGTCCAAGATCACTGTAGGTGCCAGCCAAGTTCGTCAGGCTGATGGCGACGGTGGGGTGGTCGGGGCCCAAGGCCGCCTCGGTGATGGCCAACGTCCGCTCGAACAGCGGAAGCGCCTCGGCGGCCCGTCCCAGGTCGCGGTAGGTGCTGGCCAGGTTCCCCAACCGGATAGCGACGTCAGGGTGGTCCGGACTCAGCGCCGCCTCGGCGATTGCCAACGCCCGCTCCTCCAGCGGAAGCGCCTCACCCGCCCGCCCCAGAGCGCTGTAGGTGCTGGCCAGATTCCCCAGGCTGATGGCGACGGTGGGGTGGTCGGGGCCCAGCGCCGCCTCGGTGATGGCCAACGTCCGCTCGAACAGCGGAAGCGCCTCGGCGGCCCGTCCTAGGTCGCGGTAGGTGCTGGCCAGGTTCCCCAACCGGATAGCGAGGTCAGGGTGGTCCGGACTCAGCGCCGCCTCGGCGATGGCCAACGCCCGCTCCTCCAGCGGAAGCGCCTCACCCGCCCGCCCCAGAGCGCTGTAGGTGCTGGCCAGATTCCCCAGGCTGATGGCGACGTCAGGGTGGTCGGGGCCCAGCGCCGCCTCGGTGATGGCCAACGCCCGCTTATCCAGCGGAAGCGCCTCACCCGCCCGTCCTAGGTCGCGGTAGGTGCCGGCCAGGTTCTCCAACCGGATAGCGACGTCAGGGTGGTCGGGGCCCAGCGCCGCCTCGGTGATGGCCAACGCCCGCTCGAACAACGGGAGCGCCTGACCCGCCCGCCCCAGAGCGCTGTAGGTGCTGGCCAGATTCCCCATCCGGATAGCGACGTCAGGATGGTTGGAGCCTAGCGCCGCCTCGGTGATGGCCAACGCCCGCTCCTCCAGCGGAAGCGCCTCACCCGCCCGCCCCAAAGCGCGGTAGGTGCTGGCCAGATTCCCCAGCAGCATGGCGACGGTGGGGTGGTCAGGGCCCAGCGCCGCCTCGGTGATGGTCAACGCCCGCTTATCCAGCGGAAGCGCCTCACCCGCCCGCCCCAGAGCGCTGTAGGTGCTGGCCAGGTTCCCCAGCAGCGTGGCGACGTCAGGATGGTCGGAGCCCAGCGCCGCCTCGATGATGGCCAACGCCCGCTCCTCCAGCGGAAGCGCCTCACCCGCCCGCCCCAAAGCGCGGTAGGTGCTGGCCAGATTCCCCAACCGGATAGCGACGTCAGGATGGTTGGAACCTAGCGCCGCCTCGGCGATGGCCAACGCCCGCTCCTCCAGCGGAAGCGCCTCACCCGCCCGCCCCAAAGCGCGGTAGGTGCTGGCCAGATTCCCCAACCGGATAGCGACGTCAGGATGGTTGGAACCTAGCGCCGCCTCGGCGATGGCCAACGCCCGCTCCTCCAGCGGAAGCGCCTCACCCGCCCGCCCCAAAGCGCGGTAGGTGCCTGCCAGGTTCCCCAGGCCGATGGCGACGGTGGGGTGGTCCGAACCCAACACCTCCTCGGCGATGGCGGCTGCGGTAGTGAGCATGGTGTGGGAACGCTGATATTCGCCCTGTGCTTGCAGGAAAATGGCGGTTCCGTTGAGGATGCGGCCGAGTTGTTCGGGCTGTTGGCCCGTTGGGTAGTGGCGGGTGATCGTTTCGGCGTGTGGGACGAGGGAACGCCACAAGGGCCAATCACCCACATCGCTGGCAGGGTCGCTGTTGGTCATGGCGTCGTCGAGCCGAGCGAGCGCGGTTCCACGGGCTGTGTCGGCGGCGTCGTTGCCGGCTCGGTGGAGTTGGGAAAGGACGGCGGCTTGGGTAAGGCGGTGCATCGTCACCACCTCGTCGGTTCGATCGACCATGCTGTGTGAGGCCAGCACCCCCAGCGCCTCGTCGGCCTCCTCGGTCGCTTCGTCATCCCCGCCGCCCAGCACGCTGCGGGGGATATCGTCTGGGGCGTAGTGGGCCAAGACTCCAGCGAGTGCCACAGCGTCGGGGGCCTCCTGGGTGAGGGTGTCCAGGGTGATGTCCCACAGGCGGGCGATGGTCGCCTGTGCCTTGTCTCCGTTGGCGGCCTTGGCGTAGTAGCGGGCCGGGCGGCGTCGCAGCCGTCCCAGGTAGACGGCCGGGGTGATGCCGGTCTGGAGGATGTAGGCGGCGGCCTGGTCCAGCGCCAGCGGCAGATACCCCAGTTCCTCGGCGATGGCCAGCGCCGCCTTATGGTCTGCCGGGGCGGTGCGGCCGGTGATGGTGGTGATCAGTTCGGCGGACGCGTCCGGGGCCAACAGGTCCAAGCGCACGGTGTTGGCGCGGCCGGGCCAGCGCACGTCCCGGCGGCTGGTGATCAGGACATGCCCGCCTTCCAGCCGCCCCAGCACCCTGGCGGTGTGGGCGGGGTCGGTGACGTTGTCCAGTACTAGCAGCCACCCTGAATGCGCCCGCAGCCATCCGTAGGCCCACGCGGCGGCGTCCTCGGTCCTGGCAGCTCTTGCCGCGTCCGAGACCAGGTTGCGCGCCAACTCAGCAAGCCCCACGTCGATCTGCTCGGGTGCCTCGGCGGTGACCCACCACACCAAGTCGTAGCGGCTGCGGGCGCGCTCGGCGTACTGCAACGCCAGCTCGGATTTGCCCACCCCGCCCATCCCAATGACCGCCTGGGACACCACCACCGCCTCATCGGCGACCGACAACGCCCGCTCAACCTGCTTCAACGCGCTGGCACGGCCAAGGAACACCGGCGTCGCCGGCCGCGGCAACCCCACCACCCGCGCCTTCGGTTTCACCGCCGCAGGGTCGGGGAACGGCACCGCCTGAAGCTGGGTGATGCGTGCATGATCACCGGTGCTGACCACACCGTAATTGGTGTCGGTGCCAGGGGATCGATCACCGTGGGTCTGAACGTGGGCTGCCAGAGATGAGCTAACGCGCTTCTCCTCGAAGGCAGCGGGATCGGACTTCACCTGGTCACCGGTTGAAAGTGTTGTCGTCGCCGGTGGCGATGATGCCGTGATTCGTCCCCGTCGCCGGCGACCGGTCGCCGAACGTCATCACTTGCACCCCCGCCACCTGCGCCTGCGCCAGCAACTCCGTCACCTCCGCCGCCAACTCCGCATCGGCGGCCAACGCCTTACGGATCGCCTTGCGCAACGCCGCCCGGTTGTCCTGGTCCTCGGGATCATCGATCACATCGGCCAACACCTCCGGCACTACCTCTACGGCCGCATCGTTCCCGGTTTCGGTGGCTTCGTCTTCAGTGCGGGCGCCGAAGATGCGCTGCGCCAGCCGCCGCCCGAATCCGACCGCGGCATCTGCGGTGGCCTCGGTCGTCTGATCCCGTACACGCGTCAGCACCGCCGCCCCGTACGCGCTCGCCGCCGCTGTCACATACGGCGTCACCTCCGAGGCCAACTGCACTGCGTCTGCGGACATCCGTCCTCCCCGTTCATTGATCACGCCGTACCGGATAGACCACTCAATGTCACAGCGCACGTTAGACGCAGCATCGCCAAGGCTGGACGCGAACATTCATCATCGTCCGAAAACGGCCGCCACTCTTCCTAAGAAACCGACTAGACCACGCGCGCCCGGCGCGGCCGTTCCGGGGTGCTCGTTCGCGCGAACGGCGCGCAACCCGTGACAGACCGTCTCGCGCGAACGAGTGCCCCGGCTCCAGGAGGGGTCTGGGGAACCACGGGGTTCCCCAGTCACACACCCTTAACTCTCCTTACCGGACTCCTCGGTGTCCTTCGCGCCGGTCAGCCTGCGCAAGAGCTGCGAAACCTCGTGGCGGCGGTTCTCCCCACGGCCCGCCTTCTCGACCTCCTTGACCGCAGCCCCTGCCTGTTGGCGGGTCTCGTGGTAGCTGATGGCGCCCGTCCATATGTTCAACTCCGGGGAGCCGTCGAGGATGGGGCGGAGCTCGAAGAGTGGATACTGCTGCGGCGTGAAGTTGGCGACCGTCATGTCTGCCCCTCGTCTTGCGCTCGGGGATGACTTCTTGGGCGTCTTCTGGGCTCGCTTCGGTAGGCGGACGGGCGGCTCGGCGCGCCGGGACCGGACGGGACAGGCCGCACGCCCGGCGCGCCGGGGCGGGCGGCCGCTGGCGACCGCGGGGCGGGCGCCCTTGAAGACGTAGAGAAAGTTCTCATCCGGCGCTGCTGCCCCAGGGGTCACGGGCGGGTCAGGCCATGAGTTTGCGGAGGGTGGTGCGGGTCTGCTCGGCGAGGCTGACGGCTGCGCCTTGGCGGTTGTCGATCGTCGTTGTCACGCCGGTCGGCGGGTCGTCCTCAAGGGTGCTGGTGTACTCGTCCCAGTGGGACAGCTTCCAGCGGTCGCGGGGGGCGTCTCGGGTCTCGATGTACTCGTGCATGGTGTCGCGATCGCTGTTGACCCAGATCGCGGCGGCTTCGACGCCTCGGGCCTGGCAGCGATGCGTGAGCCGCTCCAGCCATCCGAGGGTGTGCAGCTCGGCGATGAACGGAGCCGACAGGATCATGGAGACACCCGCGTCGATGTTGCCGTAGGCGGCGTTCATCAGGCACCGGTACTCGTGCGGGCGGACCTCGGCCTTGTAGAACTCGGTGTGGCGGTCGTGCGGGTCGCCGCCGAGGGAGATCAACAGGCGTTCGGTCAGGCGGCGGGTCATGGCGTCCTTGTCCAGGACAGCCCAGCCCGTTAGGTCGGACAGGAAGCGCGCGAACTCGGTCTTGCCTGAGCCTGCGTAGCCGCCGACCAGGACGAGGATGGGGCCGGCGGCTGCGGTGGTGAAGCGGCGGCTGTGTAGAGCGGTGGCGACTCGGGCCTTGAGGGTGTCGGCCTGGGGGAAGAACGGGGACAGGTCGATCGGTGGGGTCGGCGTGGTGCCTCGGGCGTGGGCGGCTTTGGCTTCCAGGACGGCGAGAGGCGCGTTGCTTACGCGTGCGATGTGGGGCAACCAGTCGTCGGGGATGCGTTCGCCGCGTTCCCAGCGGGACACCTCGTGTCGGGTGAGGGTGGCTCGTCCGGAGACGTCGCATAGTAGGTCGGCCTGCTGGCGTTGGCTGCGGTCGCCGCGTAGGCGGGCGAGGTATCGGCCGAAGTCTCGTTGACGCTGCGTGGTCATCGGTGGCCTCCTGTGTCCAGTGTGGCCCCTCCCTGGCCCCCTGGCAGGCTCCTCCGTCGAACTCGGGCAAGCGGAAAGCTGCGTGCCGTCCCACTCCAGCAGACGAATCCGTTCCGCTCCGAACGAGTTCGGCATCCTCTGTGAGGTCTCCCGCATGCCTCCGAACCTGTGTTCTGACGACCTGGCCCTTGCCCAGCTCCGCACTCACTTCGGTAGCCACCGCATATGGCGGCGTGTCCGTGCGGATGGGCAACTGGGTGACTGGGTGGCATCCCTGCATGACCCGGCCGCAGGGGTCGAGCCCACTGTGATCTGTTCCGACTCGGTCTCGCTGCGCTGCGCCCTGGTCGCGGAGAAGCGGCGGGCCGCCGAGCGGAAGGAAACCCGGTGATGACGCTCGGGAGTGGGTGCGGATCATCACCGGAGGGGGCCGCCGGCCGGGCGGCCCCTGGAGGGGAGAGGAAGACGGCGCGGTCGGCAGGGGGTCCCCCGCCCTCGTCGCCCGCGTCGTCTTCCGAATCCTTCGCCGCGCGCTGGCGTGCCCGCTGGGCCTGTCGTCGGCTCGACCGGCTCGCCCGGGACCTCGGACGGCTCGGCTGGGCGTCTGCTCCGCGGTATGAGTGCTCGCCGCCGGAGCTGCTCGTTCTCGCCTCGCCCACGTCGTCGGTCGGTGAGACCGTGATGATCGTCCGCGGTGAAAGGCTGTGGTGGTACCGGTCGAGCACGGGCGCATGGCTCGGGCCCAGCTTCGAGCCCTGGCGCGCTGCCGATGCGGTCGGCCTGCTCATGCGCTCCTGGGGCATCAGGCCCGGAGACGGATCATGACGGGTCTTCCTGGGGAACTCCAGGTGACCACTGCGATCAAGGGCGAGTTCGGCTGCGTGCTCTCGGCCTGGTACGGACAGGCGACCGGAGCTTGGTGGGCACTGGTGAGGGCGAGTCAGGGGCTGCGCCTGGTCGAGGCGAGCAGCCCTCGGCAGTTGCGCGAGGCCGTCGTCCAGGCAGATACCTGGCCTTGGCCATCGACGGGCCTCATGACGAGTCCGCGCCGAGGCACGCTTGGCTGATGAGCTTGGCTGCCTCGGCCGGGTCGGCCTCGTTGGTGCGAATGGTGAGGTCAAACGTGACCGCCTCGCCGTTCGCGCGAAGGTCGGCGTCCGCCTCGTTCCATGCTCGGACGCGGCTGGGGGTGTCAGTGTCGCCTCGGGCCGCGGAGCGTTCGGCGGTCGTTTCGCGCGGTACCCACAGGCGGACGGACGTCCAGGTGAGCGGGACGGCTGCGCCGAGGTCTTGGAGTCCGGCGATGTCGCCTACGTGGACGACGGGGATGCATCCGGCGTTGGTGAGGGCGTCGATGTCGTGGCGGTCTACGGCGTAGCGGTTGCCGTAGCGCTCGGTCTCCAGGACCACGCGGCCGGCGTCGCGTAGCGCGTCCAGCTCGTCGGCGGAAACGTAGCGGTAGCCCCTGCTGCGGCCTGTCCCGGCTTTGAGTTTGGTCAACAGGACGAACCGGTCGTCCTGCCGGGACAGTTCGGCCGTGATCGTGTCCTTGCCGCTGGCCGGGGGGCCGTAGAGGATGACGCCGCGCCTGGTCACGCCAGGATCTTACGCAGTGCCTCTCGCGTCTGGTCGGCGATGCTGATGGCCGCGCCCAACCGGTTGTCGATGGTGAGGTGGACGCCGGGCGGGCTGGTCTGCGTGTTCAGGCCCGCGGTGTACTGCTCCCAGTGGGACAGCTTCCAGGCGTCGCGCGGTGCGTCGCGGAACTCGATGTACTCGCGCATCGACTCGACATCGCATCGGACCCAGATCGCCGCCACGTCCACCCCCTTCGCACGGCACCGGTTCGTCAGGCGGCTCAACCACGCCTCATCGTTCAACTCCAAGGTGAACGGCGCGATAAGGATGCTGGAAACGCCGCAGTCGACGTTGTCGTCCGCCGTGTCCATGAGGCACTTGTATTCAACGCGCCTCACGTGGTCGATATAGAGGTCGGTGTGGCGGTCATGCCGGTCACCACCCATGCTCTCCAAGAGGCGCTCAGTCAGGCGACGGGTGATTGAGTCTTTGTCCAGGATGGCCCAACCGGTCAGACTGGAGAGGAAGCGCGCGAACTCGGTCTTGCCTGAGCCTGCGTAGCCGCCGACCAGGACGAGGACCGGTTTGTTCGGATCGTCGCTGAGAGTTCGGCTCCGCCATGCGGCGACGACGCGGTCTTTGAGGCCGTCACCTGCGGTGGAGTTGGCGTCGTGTGAGGCGTCGGTGATCCGGTCCAAGCCTCGATTGAGGGTGTGCTCGGCCTCCTCGGTGGTGACCTGCGCAGTCGCCGAATCGGGAACCGGGGTGGCCGCCGTAGGCTCGGTCGTGATCTCCCGGGGAAGCGGAAGGCGGAAGCCGAGGTCAGGCTCAGAAGCTCCATACATCAGGCAGTAAGCCCGCCGGTGGTGTGGGCCGGGATAGACCGTCCCAGTCTCGTGCCCCCAAAGGCCTTCAAGGTCAACCTCGATGCGCAGGCCGTGACGGTGGCCGATCTGCTGGAGTTGGTCGCCTGCGGCTTCAAGAGTCCATCCAAGGCTCTGGCGTCGCTCTCGCAGTCGCTCGGACTGCCATCCGGGACGAGGCTTGGTCGCGGTCATGTATCAGCCTTTCCGATTACCGCAGAGAGTGATGCACTCCGGCTGCCGAGAAGAGACATGACATCGAACGTCCGACGCGCGTGGCGAGAGCTTCGATCTCACCAGTCCAGCACAGCTCGGGGACCAGGCGGGCAGGGAAGTTTCTGAGCCAGCGGCGGGAAGCCGGCGATGAGGCTGGACGCCAGAGGCCGACAGGCTCTAGGTGGGGGACGAGTTGGACGCCGGACGGCGTGAATGATCTTCGGAGTGTCGCGGCCAGGCGGCGGGGGTCCAGCACACGTCCGGGTCGCGCGGGCGTGAGCGGCGGCGTCGAGGGGCGGTCGCAGAGCAGGCTGGGGCGGCGGGGAAGGTTTGCTGGCTCGGGGCACGCAGAGAGGCCCCTTCCGGTGATCGGAAGGGGCCTCTGAGGTGGAGCCGCCTGTCGGAATCGAACCGACGACCTATTCATTACGAGTGAATCGCTCTGCCGACTGAGCTAAGGCGGCGTGCCGTAGAGGAGTCTAGCGCCTTCTCGGGGGTGTGTGGGAATCAGCGGCAGACGGTGTCCTTCTTGGGCGGGGTTCCGTTGATCAAGTAGTCGTCGGTCGCCGCGGTGATGCAGGAGTTGCCCTGGAGGTAGGCGGTGTGGCCGTCGCCGTCCAGGGTGAGGAGGGTGCCGGACGAGAGCTGGGAGGCGAGGCCCTGGGCCCACTTGTAGGGGGTGGCCGGGTCGCGGAGGGTGCCGATGACCAGGATCGGCGGGGCGCCCTTGGCGGTGACGGGTTTCGGGGCCTGCTTGGTCTGGACGGGCCAGTAGATGCAGGGGAGGCCGCCCCAGACGACGAAGGGGCCGAAGCGCGGGGCGGTCTGAGCGGCCTGGTCGGCGGCCTTTTTGTAGGACGCGACGTCCGGCGGGTTGGGCTTGTCGGCGCAGTTCACGGCCATGTTCGCGTCGGTCTGGTTGCTGTAGGAACCGTCCGGTTTGCGCTCGACCATCGTGTCGGCGAGCGTCATCAGGAGGGTGCCGTCGCCGCGGGTGAGGGCGGCGGACAGGGCCTGGCGCAGGTAGGGCCAGGTCTCCTTGGCGTAGAGGGCGGTCGCGATGCCCATCACCGTCCAGGACTCGGTGACCGGGCGGGCGTCGCGGCTGTTGCGGAGGGGGGTCTTGTCGGTCTGCTTGAGGAGGTCGCCGACCTTGGTGACGGCGGCGTCCGGGTTGGTGCCGAGGGGGCAGTCGCCCTGCTTGGCGCAGTCGGCGGCGAAGGCGCGGAGCGCGGTCTCGAAGCCCTTGGCCTGCTCCACCAGCATGTCGGTGGACGAGGTGCGCGGATCGATCGCACCGTCCAGAACCAGGGCGCGGATGTTCGTGGGGTACTCGTCCGCGTAGGTGGCGCCCAGGTAGGTGCCGTAGGACGCGCCGTAATAGGTCAGTTTCTGGTCGCCCAGGGCGGCGCGGAGGACGTCCATGTCGCGCGCGGCGTTTACGGTGCCGACGTAGGGGAGTTCCTTGCCGGCCTTGGTCTTGCACTCGTCGGCGTACTGCTTGCTCTCGGACGACAGGGTGTCGAGCTCCCGCTGGTCGTCCGGGGACGTGTCGGTGCTGAAGAAGCGGTCGAGCTGCGGGCCGGTCATGCAGCGGACGGGCGCGCTGGCGCCGACGCCGCGCGGGTCGAAGCCGACGATGTCGAAGCGCTGGCGCAGCTTGTCGTCGAAGGCGCGACCCGTCTGCCGGACGAAGTCCACGCCCGAGCCGCCGGGTCCGCCCGGGTTCGTCAGCAGTGAGCCGATGCGGTGGGACTTGTCCTCGGCGGGCAGCCGGATCGCGGCGAGCTTGATCTGCGTGCCGGACGGGTCGGAGTAGTTGAGCGGCACCTTCACGTCGGCGCACTCCATGCCGCCGCCGCACGACTTCCACGCGGGCTTCTGGCCGTAGAAGGTCTCCAGTCCGGCCGGAGCCTTCGTCGCCGGGGAGGCGGACGCCCGGTGGCCGTCGCCACCGCCTCCGCCGCCGTCGCATCCTGTCGCGACCGCCAGCGTCAGCGCGGCGATCGCGCTCGTCCACCTCGCTGCCCGCACGTGATCTCCGTCCGATGTCGCGGCTCGTGCACCGCCGCCCACGCTACGGGCATGGACGCCGTCAGGCCAGCGACCGCCCGGCGGAACCGCCGACGACCGTCCGGCGGCTCGGGCGGACAGGCGGTTGCTCGGCGGCGAAATAGGCGGCGGTGGCGCGCTGTTGCCCGGTTCATGAGTGCAGAAGGCACGCAACGGACGCGAGTACGCGTCGAGCAGGGCAACAGGCGGGTGCGGGCGTTTCTGGGCGGGCACGTTGTGGCGGATACGGTCCGTCCGGTGCTGGTCTGGGAGGGCACCCACTATCTGGCGTACTACATCCCCGTCGAGGACGTCCGCGCCGATCTGATCGAGAACGGCGCGGGCCGGAGGTCGCCGAGCCGGGGCGACGCCGTCTCCTACATCGTGAAGGTCGGCGACACCGAGGCGAAGGACGCGGCGATCCGCTACCCCGACTCGCCGGTCGAGGAACTGCGCGGCCTGGTCAGGCTGGACTGGGACGCGATGGACGCCTGGTTCGAGGAGGACCAGGAGGTCTTCGTCCATCCGCGCAGCCCGCACCACCGGGTGGACATCCTGCCGAGTTCCCGGCGAGTCCGGGTCGAGGTGGACGGAGTGACGGTCGCGGAGTCCGGCAGCCCGCGGATGCTGTTCGAGACGGGACTTCCGGTCCGGTACTACCTCCCGAAGACGCATGTCCGGATGGACCTGCTGGAGCACACCGACACCTCGACCGGCTGCCCGTACAAGGGGACGGCCGAATACTGGTCCGTCCGAATCGGGGACGCGGTGCACAAGGACTTCGCCTGGTCGTACCCGACTCCGCTTCCCGAGAGCCGCGACATCGCGGGGCTGATCAGCTTCTACAACGAGCGCGTGGACATCTACGTGGACGGCGTCCTTCAGGAGCGTCCGTGACGTCCGTGACGTTCGTTGAAGTGGCCGAGAGCGGCACGGAGGTGCTCACAGCGGCGATCTGACGCGTCGATGCGCAGCGCTGTATCTCTCAGCGCGGACGTGCGGCGGCGACCTGAAGTTGAGTGCGCGTCGCGGCGCGACCTTTGTCAACGGGCATTACACCATCGGATGGGACATCGTGCGATGGTGTGATGCCCGTCCCTTTTGGCCGCGAGGCCTTGTCCGGGTCCTTACGGTTACGTAACCGTAGGTTACGCGCCAACGAGCCCCGGAGGCCCCGACGTGACCACGACCACATCACCCACGCACGCGTCCGCGAAGGCGGTCCGGAGCCGCGTCCGGCGGGCGCTGGACGCCGCGCGGATGCTGACCACTCCCCTGCTGCCCGAGGACTACCTCGCGCTCGTGAACCCGCTGTGGTCCACGGGCGACCCGCGCGGACGCGTCGAGGCCGTCCGGCACGAGGCGCCGGACGCGGCGACCGTGGTGATCCGTCCGGGATCCGGCTGGTCCGGGCACCGGCCGGGCCAGTGGCTGAAGATCGGCGTGGACGTCGGCGGCGTCCGGCACTGGCGGACGTTCTCGCTGTCGTCCCCGCCGCGTCCGGACGGCCTGATCACGATCACCGTCAAGGCGAATCCGGACGGGGTCGTGTCGCGGCACCTCGTGCACGACATCCTGCCCGGCACGATCGTCCGGCTGTCCGCGGCGGAGGGCGAGTTCACGCTGCCCTCCCCCGTCCCGGAACGGCTGCTGTTCATCACGGCGGGCAGCGGGATCACGCCGGTCATGGCGATGCTCCGCGACCACGTCGGCGACCGCGGCCGTGACCGCGGCCGCGACCGCGTTGGTGACCGCCACGATCGCGTTGGTGACCGCGACCACGGCCCCGTGAGGGACGGTGAGCGCGTCGGGTTTTCGGGCGGGGTTGACGTCGTGCACGTCCACTCGGCGCGCACGCCCGAGGACGTGATCTTCGGGGCGGAGCTGCGCGAGCTGCCGATCACGCTGCACGAGCGGCACACCGCCACCGCCGGACGCCTCCGGCTCGCCGAGCTGGACGAGCTCTGCCCGGACTGGCGCGAGCGCGACACCTGGGCTTGCGGACCGTCCGAAATGCTGGACGGCATCGAGGCGCACTGGCGGGACGCCGGAGTGGCCGGACGGCTGCGCGTGGAGCGGTTCAAGCCCGTCGTCGCCGCGAACGTCGGCGAGGGCGAGGGTGGACGCGTCCGGTTCACCGCGAGCGGCGTCGAGATCGAAGCGGACGGCGCGACGCCGCTGCTCACGGCGGGCGAGGACGCGGGGGCGCTGCTGCCCAGCGGCTGCCGGATGGGGATCTGCTACTCGTGCGTCGGCCGGCTGGCCTCGGGCCGCGTCCGCGACCTGCGCACCGGCGAGGTCCACGGCGAGGAGGGACACCTCGTCCAGACGTGCGTGTCGGCGGCCGCCGGTCCCGTCGAGATCGACCTGTGAGCAACGAGGAGCGAGCGATGAGCACCGAGCACCTGACGGCCGCCGACTACGCGGCGATCGAGCGCGAGCTGGACGCGTTGCGCGACGAGATCACCGCCGACCTCGGCGAGCGCGACGCGGCCTACATCCACCGGGTGATCCGGTGGCAGCGCGGGCTGGAGATCGGCGGGCGGGCCCTGCTGATGGCCTCGTCCCTGCCGCCCGCCTGGCTGGCCGGGACGGCGACGCTGTCGGTCGCCAAGATCCTGGAGAACATGGAGATCGGGCACAACGTCATGCACGGCCAGTGGGACTGGATGCGCGATCCGAAGATCCACTCGACCACCTGGGAGTGGGACAACGTCTCGCCCGCCGAGCAGTGGAAGCACTCGCACAACTTCGTCCACCACACCTACACGAACGTGATCGGCAAGGACAACGACGTCGGCTACGGCATCCTGCGCGTCGCGCCGGAGCAGCCGTGGCACTGGGCGTACCTGCCGCAGCCGCTGGTCAACGCGGTGCTCGCGATGTTCTTCGAGTACGGCGTGGCGCTGCACGACCTGGAGATCGACAAGATCTGCGAGGGGACGAACGACCCGGACGAGACGCGCGCGAAGCTGCGCGAGATCGGCCGCAAGATCCGCCGCCAGTGGGGCAAGGACTACCTGGCCTTCCCGCTGCTGTCCGGACCGCAGTTCATGACCACGCTGGCCGCGAACTTCACCGCCAACGTCGTCCGCAACGTGTGGGCGCACACGATCATCTTCTGCGGGCACTTCCCCGGCGACGTGGAGGTCTTCGAGGAGGAGCGGCTGGACGGCGAGACCAAGGGCGAGTGGTACGTCCGGCAGCTCACCGGCTCGGCGAACATCGCCGGCGGACGCCTGTTCCACCTGATGACCGGCAACCTCAGCCACCAGATCGAGCACCACCTGTTCCCGGACCTGCCCAGCAACCGGTACGCCGAGATCGCGCCGCGCGTCCGCGCGCTCTGCGAGAAGTACGACCTGCCGTACCACACGGGCTCGCTGTCCCGGCAGGTCACGAGCACCTGGAAGAAGATCTTCCGGTACGCGCTGCCGGGTCCGCGCCGCAGCTCGCCCGCTCCGGCCGCCACCCGGCCTGAGCCCGTCGCCGCCTGAGCCCTTCCCGGCCCGTCTGAACATCGCGGGCGAGCGGCGTGCGTCGAGCGGGGCGCGGGGCACGGCGTGCGGGACACGGCGTGCGGCGTGCGGGACGCGGCGTCCGAGGCGCGGCGTGCGGGGCCGGGGCGCCGGTCAGGCGCGGGCGGTCTTCCAGGCGGGGCTGTCGAGGAAGTGGTTGTCGTAGAGGTCCTGCGAGTCGATCAGCTCCTGCAGGACGTCCTCGCCGCGGCCGAGCCGGTCGAGCAGGCGGAAGTACTCGAACCGCCGCACGCCGGGCGTGATGATGATCAGGAGGTCGGCGTCCCGTCCGGGCAGCGCGCCGAACGCGTGCGCGGTCCGCGGCGGGACGACGACCGTGTCCCCTTCCTCCGCGGTGAGGATTTCGTCACCGCAGAGAATCTGCACTCCGCCGCCGAGGATGTGGAAGAACTCGCTGGCGGTGTTGTGGTGGTGCGGAGTCGCGCCGTCCGCGCCGTCCTGGAGGATGATCCGCTGGCTGCTGAGCGCGCCGCCGGTCGTGTCGGCGTCCACGATCAGACGTCCGGACGACGGCGGGCGGCCGAACACCTCGGACTCGCCCGCGCGGACCACGACGGGCTTGTGCTCCGGGACGAACGTCATCGGTCTTCCCTCATTCGCCTTCGGGGGTTTCGGCAGAGCGCACGGAGGTTTCGGCGGAGCGCGCGGGGGTCCCCGCGGAGTCCCCAGCGGAGTCGGTGTTGCCGTACGCCTCGTCGTGCTGGCGGCGCGGGGAGCACACCGACGCGGACGGGCAGGAGCAGCGTCCGCCGCTGGTGAGCCGGACGGTGACCGTATCGGACGGGACGTTCCGTCCGACGACCTGACCGTTTCCCTCGGGCGTCTCGACCCGCGCGCCGAGCCGGGGCATGCGCTCGTGCGCCTGCACGTACAGCGGGTGCTCGTACTTGAGGCAGCACATCAGCCGTCCGCACGCTCCGGCGATGCGCAGCGGGTTGACCGGAAGGTCCTGCTCCTTGGCCATCCGGACGGACACGGGCTCGAAGTCCTTGAGGAACGTCGCGCAGCACAGGTCGCGTCCGCACGGCCCGATGCCGCCCTGGAGCCGCGCCTCGTCGCGCGGGCCGACCTGGCGCAGCTCCACCCGCGCCCGGATGTTGCGGGCCAGGTCGCGGACCAGCGCCCGGAAGTCCACCCGGTGCGGCGCGGAGAAGTAGATCTTGAAGACGTTCTCGGTGTCGAGGTAGTCGACCCCGATCACCTTCATCGGCAGCTCGTGCTTGCGGATCAGCCGCTTCGCGATCGCGCGCCCCTCGGCGCGGCGGCGACGGTTCGCGTCGTCCCGCGCCAGGTGCTCGTCGCCGGCGAGCCCCGCGCAGACGGGCAGGCCGCCGATGTCCTCCGACACCCACTGCGGCGCCCACACGCACTCGGCGACCTCGGGCCCCGCGTCGGTCGGGACGAGCACGCGGTCGCCGACCTTGGGTTCGTACGGGCCGGGGTCGAGGTAATAGAGACGTCCGTATCTGGTGAAGCTGACGGCCATCACCATGCCCACGGTTTCGCTCCGTTCGCCCGGTTCCGTGACCCACACCCTATGTCGTCCGGACCCGCTCCGGTGTGAGCGGAATCACGGCGACCGCAGGGAGGCGCTCAGGTCACCAGGCGACGTCGGAGAGGTCGCCCGCGTTGACGGGGGTCCGCTCGTCCGGGCCGTACAGGCGGCCGTCGTCGCCGGAGAGCAGCAGGTGGCCGCCGGAACTGTCCGCGTCGAGACGGCGGACGCCGGACTTGCCCGGCTGCTCCCACAGCACGCGTCCGGGCCGTCCGGTCTCGGTGGAGTACTGCTGGAGCGCCACGCGCGAGGACGACTCCAGCCCGGCCACGATCGTCCGGCCGTCCGGGCTGAGGACGGCGGCCTGGGCGCCCGCGGGCAGTTTCAGGATCGCTTTGCTGAGCTTCAGATCGCCGACCGGACCGGCCGTGTCGAGCGTCCTGACCTGGGGCGCAGCGGCGGCGACGAGCTCCCCGTGCGCGCCGGCGCGCGGCTGCGGGCTCCACAGGAAGGACAGAGTGTCACCTGCCCATGACAGACTGCTGATCCGGGCCGCGGACTTCGCCGTCCAGGTCTTGCGCGCCCCGGTGCGGGTGGAGATCACGTCCACGCTGCCCGCGCCACCACTCCGGTAGGTGACGTACGCGATGTTCGCGCCGTCCGGAGTGACCGCCATGTCCGAGGACGGGGTGGACACGCCCGGCACCGCCGCGCGCGGAATGTCGGCCAGGGCGGAGGGCCGACCGTCCTTGCCGAGGGTGAGCCGGTGAAAGACGACCTTGCGGGAGGCATAGGAGGCGACGACATAGGAATCACCGGGGCCCGCCGCGATCCGCTGGAAGCGGCGTCCCGCCGGGGCCGCGACGGGCAGGCCGACGTCGTGCCCGGTCCGGACGTCCCGCACGACGATCGCGTCACCGTCGCGCCGAACGCCGACGACGAACCGCGGCTTCTCGCTGTGCTTCGTCGTGGCCGTCGGCTTGGCGGCCGTCGCGGCCTTCTTGTGCGACCACGGGTGCCGGTGGACGGTGTCGACCCCGGCTCCGATCACCAGCGCGCCGACCACGGCCACGCCCACCGGGACCGCGTTCCGCCAGGCAGTGGCCACCCGCGTCTCCGTCTTCCCGCCAGCCATGCGAACTCCGCCCGCCGCCTTCCGCAGCACCGTCGACATCACTTCTATCCTGCGACAAACGGCAATGATTACGGATTTACGGGATTCTCGCGACACTGAACGCTAGCTGAACGTCCGCCACGCTCCTCACGCGATCTTCGCCAAGGAATCGTCGCCTTTCGTCCCGCGTACCTCCGTTTCGGAGGACGGGAACGCTCTCGCATACCCGTATCACCTCCCCCGGCACCGCGCGCACCGGCCACTAGCAGCGGATGCGACATCCATCACGCTCAATCACCGCACGACCACACTCATCGGACAGTCCACACTCCGACTCCGGTGGACGAGCGGAGCGAGGTCGGCTAAAGCGCGTTAGCGGAGGGTTAGTGCGGTGCGAGCGGCTTCGACGGCCGGGGCGCGGTAGGAGTCGCCGAAGAGGGTGACGTGGACGAGCAAGGGGTGGAGCTGATGCAGCGGGACGCGTTCGCGCCAGCCGTCCGATAGCGGGAACGACTCGTTGTAGGCGGCGAGGATGCGGTCCAGGTGGGGGCATCCGAACAGTGCGAGCATCGCCAGGTCGGTTTCCCGATGGCCGCCGTGCGCGGCCGGGTCGATCAGCATGGCCGCGCCGCCCGTCCACTGGACATTGCCCGACCAGAGGTCGCCGTGGAGGCGCGCGGACGGCTCGGGCGGCCCGGCCAGGTCCTCGATCACGTCGATGACCTGCTCGAACAGCCGGATATCGGACGGACCGAGATGCCGCGCGGCCCGGCGCAGGAAGGGCTCCAGCCGTCGTTCGGCGTACCAGCGGGGCCACGGCCGATCGTCGAGGGTGTCGTCCAGGGGAAGATCGGCGATGTAGCCGTCCCAGGGGGCGCCGAACGCGCCGGGCGAGTCGGCGTGGAGGTGCACAAGGGCCCGACCGAAACGCTCCGCCGCGTCCGCCGACGGAGGTTCGGACGGCAACCACGGCAGCACCAGCATCCGCTCGTCGGCCGCCACGACCTGCGCGACGGGCGCAGCTGGGCCGGCGTCCGCGAGCCATCGCAGTCCGGCGACCTCCGCCTCGAACACCCCGCTGGAGTGGCCGTCCGGAAGTGCCTTGACGAACACCTCGCGCCCGTCGCCCAGCGTGGCGCGGTGGAGCGTCCACGCGTGGCTCGAACCGAGATCACGGACGCTCTCGACCCGCGCCCCGACCAGTTCCTCCAGGTGATCGCGCATTCCGGACGGCCCCTCAGCGCTCTTTCAGCGCGGCGCGGACCTCGTCCAGCAGGCCCGGCATCGCGGCCTCGACCATCTCCAGCACCTGATCGAAGTCGGCCCGCCCGCCGTAGTACGGGTCCGGGACGTCCAGGTCGTCCCCGGCTGACGGGTCGAACTCGCGGAGCAGCCGGATCTTCGCGGCGGCCTCGCCGTCCGGGGCCATGGCGCGCAGCTCCGCCAGATGCCCCTCGTCCAGGGCGATGATCAGGTCGTAGTGCGCGGCCCATTCCGGCTCGAACTGCCGGGCGATGTGGGCGGACCGGTATCCGGCCCGGCGCAGCGCCGCCACCGTCCGCGAGTCGGCGGCGTCGCCCACGTGCCAGCCGCCCGTCCCGGAGCTGTCCACCTCGACGTCCAGGCCCTCCTCGTCCACGTGATGCCGGAACACCGACTCGGCCATCGGCGAGCGGCAGATGTTCCCGGTGCAGACGAACGTGACGCGATACGACATGCCTCCATCCTGCCCGAGGCTAGGGAACGACCACCCGGTCCACCCCGGCGAGCCCGAACACGTCGCGCAGGATGACGGCCCGCGCCCGGGCGTCCGCCCGCACCCGGAAGGCGTCCGGGATGTCACCCGGTTTCGTGCTGTGCACGAAACCGGGGTTGCTGGCGTACCTCTCCTTGAACCGGGTGTATGCCTGCTCCCGCGACTCGTACTCGACCTTCGAGACGCCCTGGATGCTGCGCAGCCTTTGGAAGATCGCGTTCTTCTGCGCCTGCGTGGCGTCCTCCCGCCGGCAGGACGGGTTCGAGGACGTCCGCGCGCACAGGAAGATCGACACACCGCCCTCGGTCGGCGCCCCGAGCGCCTCAACGCGATGCGCCGTCCTGGGCGTGCCGTCGTCCACCCAAACGGCCGTGACGATGGCGACGCTCGCGGCGACGGCCGCCACTCCGAGGGACGCCGCCCACGGAACCAGCCGACGCCGCTTCCCCGCCGCGTCCAAGTCGAGAACGGGCACATCGGACGGCCCGACCGTCGCCCCCAGCGCGTGCAGCGCGTCGCGCAGCTTCTCCTCCGTCGCGCTCATCGCGCCTCCTCTTCCAGCATCCGCCCCAGCGCGGCCAGCGCCCGGGACGTGGTCGACTTCACGGTTCCGCGGCTCACGCGCATCGCCGCCGCGATCTCCTCTTCCGACATCTCGCAGAAGAACCGCAGGACCAGCGCCTCCCGCTGGCGCGCGGGCAAGCGCTCCAATCCGGCGAGCACCTCCCGCCGCTCCACACCGACCATCGCGGCGGACTCCGCCGACCACACCGGCGGAACGTGCTCGCCTCGCGGCAGCCTCCGCCTGCGCCGCAGCGCCTTCCGGCAGCCGTTCAGCACCGCCGAGCGCGCGTAGGCCAGCGCCCGGTCCGTGTCCCGCAGCTTCGCCCAGCGCCGGTACAGGCCCGCGAACGCCTCCTGGACGACGTCCTCGGCCGTCGCCCGGTCCCCGACCATCACCACGGCGAGCCGCATCAGCCCGAGCGCGTGCTCGCGGTAGAGCTCGGTCACGCTCTCGGCCGCCTCGCCGGTGGCGGCGCGCGTTCTCCCGCCGACGCCCGTCGCGGGCACCGCATTCACCTTCATGTCCCAGAGACCCCGCGATCCCGTCCTGGTTGCTCGCTCACCGAGACTTTCTCGCGTGTCCCTCCCGTCCGGCCCGGAAAAACGTTGATCGTCGGAGGGCGGACGCGTCTACCCTGCGGGAACGAGTCCGTTCCGCTCACGGAGGTCGATCATCTGATGGAGTTCTTCTGCTACCACCGCGACCGGCTCGGCTCGGTCCCGCTGCGTGAGGCGATGATCGAAGAGCACTGGTCCTACATGGACGGCTTCGAGAAGGAGCTGATCGCGCGCGGGCCGGTCTTCGACACCGACGAGGACGAGACGCTCCTCGGCAGCGTCCACATCGTGGACGTCCCCACCCCGGCCGCCGCGCGCGAGTTCGCCTTCAACGAGCCCTGCTACCAGGCGGGCGCCTACCGGGACGTCCTCATCCGCCGCTGGCACAACCTCCTGGGCCGGACGATGTGGGACTTCCCCGGCTTCCGGGACGGCGGCGACTACTTCATGGTGCTGGCCCTCGGCGAAGGCGAGCCCGTCGACACGTCCGTCCCGTCCGTCCCGTCCGTCCAGGACGACCTGGTCGCCTACGGCCCCCTCTACTCCGACGACGGCACCATCTGGGTCGGGACGGCGGCCCTCCTGCGAGCCCCCGACGCAACCACCGCCCGCGCGATCCTCACCGAAGCCCGCTACGCCGACATCGAAGCCCACCCCTGGACCTTCGGCGGGCGCCGCTGACCCCGCCGCTTCTCTCTCTCCCCCCCCCGCACGGACCCGACGGTCGGCGGCAGGCGGACGGCCGTGAATCAGGACCTGGTGCGCAGGGCCAGCGTCAGGGCCTCCACCGCCAGCAGCGGGTTGACGTTGGCGTCGAGGCTTTCCCGGCAGGCCATGATGGCGTCCAGACGGCGGAGGGTGGCCTCCGGCGTGCTGCCGGACGCCGTGGCGCGCAGCTCCGGATCGAGCTCGGTGTTGACCAGGTCGGACGACGCGCCCAGCTGGATGGTGAGGACGTCGCGGTAGTAGGAGGCCAGGTCGAGAAGGGCCCGGTCCAGGGCGTCGCGCTTGACGCGGGTGGCCCGGGACTTCTGCTTGTCCTCCAGCTCCTTCAGCGCGCCGGCGGTGCCTCGGGGCATGCGGCCCTTGGCACTCTCACCCAGAGCCTGGCGCAGCGCGGACGTCTCGACCTCGTTGAGCTCTTCCGTGGTCGCCTTCGCCTCGGCCTCGGCGGCCTTGACCAGCGCCTCCGCGGCGATCACGGCCGGGCCCACCCCGGTCAGGCGGCGCGGGATCGCCAGGACCTCGGCGCGGCGCTTGCGGGCGTCCGGGTCGGTGGCCAGGCGGCGGGCACGGCTGATGTGCCCCTGCGCGGCGCGCGCGGCGATCTCGGCCGTCACAGGGTCGACACCGTCCCGGCGCACCAGGACGTCCGTCACGGCGGACACCGGCGGCGTGCGGAGGGTGACCACGCGACAGCGTGACCGGATGGTCATGAGCATGTCCTCCGGGGACGGCGTGCACAGCAGCCACACCGTCCGCGGCGGGGGTTCCTCGATCGCCTTGAGCAGCGCGTTGGCGGCGGCCTCGGTCGCGCGGTCGGCGTCCTCGAACAGGACGACCTGCCAGCGCCCCACGCTGGGCGACGAGGACGCCCGCAGCACCAGCTCCCGGGTCTCCTTCACGCCGAAGGAGAGCCCGGACGGCCGGATGATCTCGACGTCCGCGTGAGTGCCCTGCAGGACCTGATGGCAGGACGCGCAGTGCCCGCACCCGCGCGGCGTCTCCGAGCACTGGAGCGCGGCCGCGAACGCCCGCGCGGCGGCCGACCTCCCGGAGCCCGGCGGCCCCGTGAACAGCCACGCGTGCGCCATCTTCCCGCCGCCAGCACCCGACGCCCGTCCAGCCCCCGACGACCGCCCCGCGTCCGACGCCCCTCCCGCGCTCGACGCCCCTCCCGCGCTCGACGCCCGTCTCGCGTCCGACGACGAGCCCGTGGACGCCTCCACGGCCGACCGCAACTGCGCGATCACCGGATCCTGCCCCACCAGGTCGTCCCACACGCTCATGCAGAGAAGGCTACGGCCTCACCTCCCTTCCCGGTGCCGTCCAGCCCGTCCTCCCCGGCCCTTCACACCAAGCCTGCCCCGGCCCCTCCATCGCCCGCGAAGTTACCCACAGGTTGTGGATAACTCGCGCCGCCCGAGGTGCAACCCACTATTTCAGCGCAGGCGAGATCGCCCTGACGACGCTACGGAACGCCGACCACCAAGCCGCAGTCGCGCGCTAGGCCGTCCCGCAGCCGGACGCCTGCGGAGAACACCACGCCACGACGCCCGCGTCCAGCATGGAGCCGTCCGCAAGCGCGACCGACGCGCACCACGGCCCGAGACGTCCAGAAGCGCGTAGCAGCGCAGCGCAAGGACAGCGCAGGCCACGCGAAGGCCGGGTCAGACATCGCCCAGCAAGGGCCGGACGCGGGCGGGCCGGGCGTCGGCCGGCGGGGCCCGGACACCGACGGGTCGGGCGTCGGCGAGCGAGGGCCGGACGCCAGCGGGTCAGGCGACGGCCGACGGTGGCCGGACGCCGGCGGGTCAGGCGACGGTCGGCGGGCGGCCGGAGCCGGCGGGTCAGGCGTCGGTTATGGCAGGGAAAGTGCTGGTCGCGTCTTCGGCGGAGGCGGGGATGGGGTCGGGGAGCATCTCGCGGATGCGGTCCTGGATCTCGCGGCGGATCTCGGACTCGGGGCGTCCGGCGTCGAGGACGAGGTAGCGGTCGGGGTCGGCTTCGGCCAGGGCGCGGAAGCCGGCGAGGACGCGCTCGTGGAACTCGCGGGGTTCGGACTCGATGCGGTCGGCGGGGCTGGAGAGCCGGTTGAGGCCCTTCTCCGGCGGGAGTTCGAGCAGGACGGTCAGGTCCGGGACGAGGCCGCCGGTGCCCCAGTCGTTGAGGGCGGCGATCTCCTCGACGGGCTGCTGGCGGCCGTAGCCCTGGTAGGCGAGGGCCGAGTCGACGTAGCGGTCGCTGACGACGATCGCGCCGCGGTCCAGGGCGGGACGGATCACGTTGGCGACGTGGTCGGCGCGGTCGGCGGCGTAGAGGAGGGTCTCGGCGCGCGGCGAGAGGCCGGTGGACTCCTTGTCGAGCAGGAGCGCGCGCAGGCGCATGCCGGTCTTGGTCGCGCCGGGCTCGCGGGTGGTGACGACCTCGTAGCCGTGCTCGCGCAGCCAGATCGCGGCGAGCCGCGACTGGGTGGTCTTGCCCGCGCCCTCGCCGCCCTCGAAGACGATGAAGACGCCGCGCTCGTGGGTGCGGCGCGGGGCGGCGGGGGTGGTGGGAGCGGCGGACGGCGGGACGTAGACCTCGCCGCGCAGCGCCGCCGCGATGTCCGGGATGAGCGGGATGCCGGTCCGCTCGTCCAGCAGGCGGTAGGCGATCAGGCCCGCGACCAGCGCGATCACCGCGGTGATCAGCAGCGCGGCGGACGAGCCGGGGAAGTCGCGTCCCGCGTGCCGCTCGCCGATCGCGCCCGCGGCGAGCGGGACGGCGATCGCCGCGACGACCAGGGCGAGCGCGGTTCCGGTCCGGACGCGGAGGGGGTTGTGGACAACGGCCTCGGCGGACGACCAGGCGATCCCGGCGGCGACGCCGAGGAACCCGGCGACGAACACGACGACGACCAGGTTCAGCGAGAGCGCGATCACCGCGAGGAGCAGCGCGGACGCGATCGAGGACAGTCCGAAGAGGCGGCGGCGGCTGAACGGCGCCAGCACGCGCGGGCCCGCGAACAGGCCGGCCGCCAGGCCGACGGCGAGCGCGCAGAGGATCATCCCGTAGCCGGGGTCGCCGCCGTCCAGGGCTTGGGTGTGGACGCGGGCGATGGCCAGCACCGCACCCACGGGCAGTGCGGACGCGGCGACCGCGAACCGAAGTCCGCGGATTCCGGACGGCCCCAGGCGTCGGAAGAGCGCGACCGGAGCGTCCGGAACGGGGCCGTCCGCGCCCGGCAGGCCGCCCGCGACGGACGTCACGATCGCCGACAGCGCAAAGATCACCGCGGCGACGTAGAGCGCGAGGTGCACGCGGTCGGCCTGCTTGAGCAGCTCGGCCGAGATCAGCGAAGTGAGAACGAACACGAGCGCGGCGACGGGCGCGACACCGAACACGGTCCGCGCGATCCTTCGGACGGCGATGTTCGCGTCCGCCTCGTCCACGGCAGCGTCGGGGACGCGGAGATCGGCTCGCGTCCGCCCGTCGTCCGTCTCGTACGCGCGCGTCGCCGCCCCATCACCGCGCCCGCCCTGCGCGCCCGGGCCCGCGCCCGGCCCGGTGCCGTAGCCGTTGAAGGCTTGCGCCGCCGGGCGGGCGGGGGTTGCGGTCCGCGTGGGCGCCGCGTCGTCGGGAGCGGAGGCGCCGGGCCAGGCGAGGGCCCGGGCGGACGAGGAGGCGGCGGCGCCCCACAGGACGCCGAGGAAGGAGACCAGAACCGTCGCGACGGACGTCCAGATCAGCGGACGCAGCGACGAGATCAGCAGGTCCGCCATCGGGACCGACAGGATCAGGACGGCGCGCAGCGCGTCCGCGGTCAACAGCGTGGAGCGCCGGTCGAGGCGGGCGGCCAGTGCGGCGGCGGCGCCCGGCAGGAGCAGGACCGGGAGCAGCCACAGCAGCAGGACGATCTCGACCGCGCGCGCCCGGCCCGCGAACGAGGTGTCGGTGGCGGCGGCGAAGCCCATCGCGGTGAGCGCGGGCAGGGTCAGCCAGTGCCCGAGCCCGGACAGCGCCAGGGCCGTCCGGAGCCGGCGGAAGGCCGCGGTCGGGGTCGCTCCGGGCGCGGAAGCGCTGGTCGGGTACCCCGCCGGACGGCCTGACCCACCGGACGGGTATCCCGCCGGACGGCCCGTCCCGCCGGTCGGGTATCCCGCCGGACCGCCTGACCCACCGGACGGGTATCCCGCCGGGCGGCCTGACGCGCCGGGCCCCGACCGCGGTGACGAGGCGGCATCAGACGACCGGGGAACGCGCGAACTGGTCATAGCGGTCAGGGTATCGGCGCACCCACTCCTACGAGCTCGACTTGGCCGACGAACGCTTGCGCGTCGTCGTGGTCTTCTTGGCCGGGGCCTTCTTCGCGGGCGCCTTCTTCTTGCCGCCCCCCGCCGCGACCTTCTCGCGGCGCTCGGCGAGCAGCTCGGCGGCGCGCTGGATGGTGATCGACTCCACCTCGTCGCCCTTGCGCAGGGACGCGTTGGTCTCGCCGTCGGTCACGTACGGGCCGAAACGGCCCTCCTTGACCACCACGGGCTTGCCGCTCGCCGGATCGTCGCCGAGCTCGCGGAGCGGCGCGGCGGCCGCGGCACGGCCGCGTCCACGCTGCTTGGGCTGGGCGAACAGCTCCTTGGCCTGCTCCAGCGTGACGGTGAACAGCTCGTCCTCCGAGCCGAGCGACCGGCTGTCGGTGCCCTTCTTGATGTAGGGACCGAAACGGCCGTTCTGCGCGGTGACGGGCTCGCCGTCCAGCTCGCCGAGGGTGCGCGGCAGCGACAGCAGCCGGAGCGCGTCGTCGAGCGTGATCGTGTCCAGCGACATCGTCTTGAACAGCGACGACGTGCGCGGCTTCGGCGCGTCCGCCTTCTTCGTCCGCTTCTTCTTCTCGCCGTCGGCGGCCGGCGGGGCCTCCTCCGGGATGATCTCGGTGACGTACGGCCCGAACCGTCCCGACTTGGCGACGATCGTGTGGCCGGTCGCCGGGTCGGTGCCGAGCTCGCGGTCGCCGGACGGCTGCGCGAACAGCTCCTCGGCCTTCTCGGCGGTCAGCTCGTCGGGCGCGATGTCCTCGGGGATGTTGACGCGCTCGCCGTCCCGGTCGAGGTACGGCCCGTACCGCCCGACCCGGATCATGATGTCGGTGCCCTTGATCGGGAACGACGAGATGCCCTTGGCGTCGATGTCGCCGATGTCGCCGACGAGTTCCTTCAGGCCCTCGTTGCCCTGGCCGTTCCCGCCGTTCCCGTCGCCGCCGCCGTCGCCGAAGTAGAAGCGGGTCAGCCAGCGGACGCGCTCGGCCTCGCCGCGCGCGATCTCGTCGAGACCGTCCTCCATGTGCGCGGTGAAGTCGTAGTCGACGAGGTTGCCGAAGTGCTGCTCCAGCAGGTTGACCACGGCGAACGCCAGGAAGGACGGCACCAGCGCGGTGCCCTTCTTGAACACGTAGCCGCGGTCGAGGATCGTGCCGATGATCGAGGCGTAGGTGGACGGCCGCCCGATCTCGCGGTCCTCCAGCTCCTTGACCAGCGACGCCTCGGTGTAGCGCGCGGGCGGACGGGTCGAGTGGCCCTCGGCGTCCATGGCGAGCGCGGTCAGCGGGTCGCCCTGGGCGAGGTTCGGCAGCCGCCGCTCCTGGTCGTCGCGGTCGGTGGACGGGTCGTCCGCGCCCTCGACGTAGGCCTTCAGGAAGCCGTGGAACGTGATCGTCTTGCCGGACGCGCCGAACTCGGCGACCTCGTTCGCGGTGGACGTGCCGACGACGCGGATCGACACCGACTGGCCCGCCGCGTCCTTCATCTGGGACGCGATCGTCCGCTTCCAGATCAGCTCGTACAGCCGGAACTGGTCGCCGGACAGACCCGTCTCACCCGGGGTGCGGAAACTGTCACCTGCCGGACGGATCGCCTCGTGCGCCTCCTGCGCGTTCTTGACCTTGGAGGTGTAGACGCGCGGGCGGTCCGGGACGTACTCGCCGCCGAACAGCGTCGCGGCCTGCCGCCGGGCCGCGCCGATCGCGGTCTCCGACAGCGTGATCGAGTCGGTTCGCATATAGGTGATGAAGCCGTTCTCGTACAGCTTCTGGGCGACCGACATCGTGTACTTGGCGGAGAATCCGAGCTTCCGGCTCGCCTCCTGCTGGAGGGTCGTCGTCCGGAACGGCGGATACGGCTTGCGCGTGTACGGCTTCGACTCGACGGACTTGACCTCGAAGGAGCGTCCGGTGAGCCGTCCGGCCAGGCCGCGCGCGCCCTCCTCGTCCAAATGCAGGACGTCGCGGGTCTTCAGCCGGCCGTCGGAGGCGAAGTCGCGGCCCTGCGCGACCCGCTTGCCGTCCACGGCGACCAGCCCGGCCTTGAACGCGCGGGGGTCGGCGTCGCGGCCGGTGTCGAACTCGGCCTGGAGGTCCCAGTAGTGGGCCGGGACGAACGCGATGCGCTCCCGCTCCCGCTCCACGACCAGCCGCGTCGCCACCGACTGCACCCGGCCCGCCGACAGCTTCGGCATGACCTTCTTCCACAGGACCGGGCTGACCTCGTAGCCGTACAGCCGGTCGAGGATGCGCCGGGTCTCCTGCGCGTCCACCAGGCGGAGGTTGAG
This sequence comes from Actinomadura gamaensis, assembly GCF_042652125.1. Classification (NCBI taxonomy): domain Bacteria; kingdom Bacillati; phylum Actinomycetota; class Actinomycetes; order Streptosporangiales; family Thermomonosporaceae; genus Actinomadura; species Actinomadura gamaensis. The sequence goes on from NZ_JBHSIT010000011.1 coordinate 285,301, forward strand.
CTGCCGCGGGTTCGCGGCGGCCTGCCGGATCGCCTCGCGGGTGATCTCGTTGAAGGTCATCCGGTGCACCGGGACCTTTGGCTTCAGGACCTCCTGGAGGTGCCAGGCGATCGCCTCGCCCTCCCGGTCCTCGTCGGTCGCGAGGAAGAGCTCGTCGGCCTCCTCCAGGAGCTTCTTGAGCTTGGCGACCTGCGCCCGCTTGTCGGCGTTGACCACGTACAGCGGCTCGAAGTCGTGCTCGACGTTCACGCCGAGCTTGGCCCACGGCTCGCCCTTGTACTTGGCCGGCACCTCGCTGGCGCTCCCGGGCAGGTCCCGGATATGGCCGATACTGGACTCCACGACGTAGCCACGGCCCAGGTACCCCGCGATCGTCTTCGCCTTCGCAGGCGACTCGACGATCACCAGGCGGGTGCCGCCATCGGCCCCGGACCGGCCACCCTTCGCAGTGCCGTTCTTGGCTGGCACAGTCGCTCCAACCTCGCTGTCTGGTCTCTACTCACCGCCGCTGCGGCGCTCTCGCCACAACGTGTCCCAACGACGCTTTCATGCCCGAGGTGCCCCGCCGCCCCTCGTCCGCCGTGAAACTCCCACAGGATGACACGTCGCCGGCGAGGCTGCGGACGGGCCCGCCACCGGGCGGCCGTCCCGCGGACACCGGCAGGTCATAATGAGGGGCGATGGTGGAGTACACCTACCTCGTCCTTCGACTGCCGCGCGGCACCACACGTGACACCGCCCGGCAGATCCTCACCGAGCACGCCGAGCACGGTGGCTGGGAACTCGACCGGCTGCGCCTCTACCCCGACGGTAGCCGCCGGATCCAACTGCGCCGCAAGGTCATCCGCCAGGTCCGCACTTTCTAGCGGCACCAGGCGGCCGGCACGACCGTTCCGGCCGGTCGGGCCGGTGCGGGCCGCCGGGAAGGCCGCCGGAAGAGCCGCCGGACAGGCGTCACACCCTTTGGCTCCCTCTGCGCACTCCGTCCGGAGCGTAGCACTAAGTACGAATCCTTTGACGCCCGGTAATCATAATCTCCGTCCGCCCCTCTCTCGTCCCGACACATCCCCCTTCCCCCGACGAGTGTGTCCGTGGAGCGCGACGACAAAACCGCCCGTGTGCGACCTCACCGTCCATACCGGTGCACCGCCGCCGGGCCGGCCGGGCCGTCAGGTGCGCTCGCGGCACGTGCTCGGGCCTTACTTTCCGGGCGAACTTTCCTTGGACAGGGCTTTGCCCGCCCCGGACCGCGCCTCCGGGACGGGCAAAGCGTCTTTGGGACCGGCCTCGGACCGTCGATCGAGGGATGGAACCTCGGTTGCGGCCCGCCCGGTTCCGGGTCACGGGCGGCTGGTCACCGCCCGTTCCGCCGGATCTCGGCGATGGCCTCCCTTCCGCCAGGAGGGATCAGGCGTGGGAGGTCATCGGCGTCATCGGCGTCATCGGCGTCCGGACGGATCAGGCGCGACCGAACAGGCGGACGCGGCGACCCAGCGTGAGCGCGCCGGACAGCGCCGTCAGCAGGGCGGCGGCGCCCATGACCCAGGTCGAGTCCGAGTGCTTGCCGCCGGTCAGGGACTCCTCGGCGGACATCGCCTTCGCGTGGCCGAGGTCCTTCACCGGGGCCTTGTCCGTAACCCCGCCGACCTGCGGGGCGTTGAGGTTTCCGGACACCGGCAGGGTGTCCAGTCCGGGCAGCTTCATCCCGACCAGGTGGGAGACGGTGCCGCCGTCCACGTGGGTGCGCTCGCCGGACGGGGCGGGCAGCGTCGCGGGCATGTTCGGCAGGTGCGCCGGAGCCGCGGGGACGTTGGCCGGAGCGGCGGGCAGGTCGGCCGGAAGGCCGGGCAGGTGCACCGGGGCCGCCGGCAGGTGCGCCGGAACGCCGGGGAGACTCACCGGGACGCCGGGGAGGCTCACCGGAGCGGCGGGCAGGTGGCGGGTCAGCGCGCCGACCTGCGGGACGGCCAGCCCGGACGGCGCGTGCGGCATCCGCGCGGCGGCCAGCGGCAGCTGAGCGGGCAGGCGGCCCGGCTGGAGCGGCAGCTGCGGCAGGTTCGGGACGCCCGGAACCGTGCCGTCCTGCACGCGGCTCTCCGACAGCGGCGTGCCGAGCGCGGCCGGGGACGCGGGCACCTGCGGCACGCCCGGAAGGCTCGAAACGGCCGGAACACCCGAGGCGCCGGGGACGGACGGCAGAGACGACGCGTCCGCCGGCACGGCGTGCAGCCCGTTCGGAACCCGCAGCCCCTTCACGGCACGCAGCCCGTTGGCGACGGGCAGGTTGTTCACCACCGGCAGACCGTTCACGACGGGCAGGCCGTTGGCCAGGTGCAGGCCCTTCAGAACGGGCAGCCCGTTCCCCACCGGCAAGCCGTTCCCGGCAGGCCCACGGTTGGCGACGCGCTCACCGTTCGCCGACGACAGACCGTTCACCACCGGCAGGCCGTTGGTCGCGGGCAAGCCGGTGGCGATGGGCAGGCCGTTCGCGACGGGCAGGCCGTTCACAACGGGCAGGCCGTTCGCGACAGGCAGGCCGTTGGTGACGCGCTCGCCGTTGGCCGCCGGCAGGCCGTTCGCCGCAGGCAGACCGTTGACCGCCGGGAGGCCGTTGGCCGCGGGCAGGCCGTTCGCCGCGGGCAGACCGTTGGCCGCGGGCAGGCCGTTGGTGGCGGGGGCGGACGGGAGCTTGGGCAGGGCGGGGAGGGCCGCGCCGGGGTTCGTCGGGAGCTTGTGCAGGCGCTCCTGGAGGCCGAGCAGCTTCTCGGGCGCCGGGCCGGGCAGCTTGACGTCGTTGTTCTCGCGGGAGTACGGCGTGTAGCCGCCGCCGGTGCCGTCGTTGCACTGCGGCTGCGGGTGGCCCGCGACGGCGGCGTCGTTGCCGCAGACCTCGACCGGGGTCTTGACCGGCGTGTTCGCCTGGTCGCCGCCCTGCGTGTGCGCGCCCGAGCCGTTCGAGCCGAACGCCTTGAGGGTGCCGTGGCACCCGGCGGCCGCCTCGCCCAGGACCGCGACGGCGTTGCCGCAGACGCTCACGGGCGCGACGACCGGCGCGTTCACCTGGTTGCCCGCCAGCACGCCGGACTTGCCGGAGGTGTACTGGTCACCGCCGGAGCTGCTGCGCACGTGCGCGCCGCCCGCGCAGGCCGCGCCGGCCTTGCCGAGCACGGCCACCGCGTTCCCGCAGATGCTCACCGGCGCGCTGACCGGCGTGTTCACCTGGTTCCCGCCGAGCACGCTGGAGTCGCCGTCGGTGGCCTGCCCGCCGGAGCCGTGGCCGCCGGTGCGGACGGACGCGCCGCCGTCGCAGTCCGCGACGGCGTTGCCGACGCTGTTCCCGCAGACGCTGACCGGGGCGCTGATCGGGGCGTCCACCTGGTTTCCGCCGCCGACGCTGGAGTTCCCGGACGTCTTCTGCCCGGCACCGGTGTGCCCGCCGTTCTTGACGACCGCGCCGCCCTTGCAGCCGGCCACCGCGTCGCCGAGCGCGCCCGCGGCGTTGCCGCACACGTTGACCGGCGCGGAGACGGGCGCGTGCGCCTGGTTGCCCGCGAGCACGCCGCTCTCGCCGCTGGTCCGCTGCCCGCCGGACCCGACGTTGTCGACCGACGCGCCGCCCTGGCAGCCCGCCTCCGCGGTCCCGAAGATCGCGATCGCGTTGCCGCAGACGTCCACGGGCGCGCTGATCGGGGCGTTGACCTGGTTGCCCGAGCCGACGCCGTACGCGCCGGACGTGGTCTGGCCGCCGCCCGAGCCGTTCCGGGCGTTCGCGCCGTCCGAGCCGTTCCGGACGGTCGCGCCGCCCTTGCACCCCGCGGTGGCCTCGCCGAGGACCGCCACGGCGTTGCCGCAGGCGTTGACGGGCGCGGAGATCGGCGCGTTCACCTGGTTCCCGGACAGCACGCCGGACCGTCCGGACGTCTTCTGCCCGCCGCCCGAGCCGTTGACGACGGTCGCGCCGCCGCCGGTCTGGCGGCCCTTCGCCGTGCCCGCGACGGCGACGGCGTTGCCGCCGAGGTTGATCGGCGCGGAGACCGGCGCGTTGATCTGGTTGCCGCCGAGCACGCTGGACGTGCCGTCGGTGGTGTCGGCGAGCGCCGCGGTCGGGATGACACTGGCGCCGAGCGCCACAAAGCTCGCGGTGAGAGCGGCGGTACGAGCGGTACCCATGGCCCACGTTCGCATGATGCTCCGTTCGGGGGATCTTCGATGAGATCGATGTCGTGGAAGACGATCTGCTTGCCGGGTGATGCGTGTCGCTTGCTCGTCGTGCGGTGTCGCTTGCTCGTCGTGCGGTGTTGCTTGCTCGTCGTGCGGTTTCGGTGTTCGCGAGACCGTGTCCGCCGCGCGTCCGGCCTGGCCCGGGCCGCCGCCGGAGGACGGACCGCGGGTGGGCGTTCCGTTCACCGGGGACGAATCTCGGGCCTCCCGCCGGGAGGACGGGCCATCGGGACGTGCCGTCCGCGCTTGCCAGAAGGGCAGGGGTGCGGAACGTTCGTCCGGGCCGGATGCGAGGGGGCGGTGTCGCTGGGATCTGCCGAGCGGGACGGTTTCCGGGCAGGCTCACGCCCGTGCCGGGGCCGCGTCGGTCGATCCGGGGGGTGACGTGCCGCGCTCGGCGGTCACGTCCCGGTGCGGTGGCCCGAGCCGCTCGGGCCTGGCACCGGAGTCGGGTGGACTAGTCCGGGGCGATCGACGGTTCGTCCGTCGCGCCGAGGACGGCCGGGGACCTCTCCGCCGAGGCCCGGACGAGCACGGCCTTCGGGCCGCGCGGCGTCCAGACCCGGCGCAGGAACACGCCGCCGAGGCCGCCGAACAGGACGGGTCCGGCCACGGGGGCCAGCGATCCGGCCTGCGCGGGAGCGGGTGCCGGCGCGACGGGCGCGACCGGCGTGTGCGAGCCGTGGCGGACCGTCCGTGAGACGTTCCGCCGGGCGTGTCCGGAGCCCTTGGCGGCCGTGCCGCCGGACGGACGAGTGATCGTCCGCGCGGCGTGCGCGGCGTGCGGGGCCGTCCGGGCGGGACGGTCCGGAGAGGTGGCGACGTCGTTCGAGACCGTCCCCGAGCCCGTTCCCGAAACGGTTCCCGGGCGTGTGTCGCCCGGCGTGCCGCCCCCGGTCACGGGGCCACCGGGGGTGGTCCGTCCGCCGCCGGGGACCGGCTGCCCGGACGGAGTCGACGCGGGGATCTTCAGCGCGGGACGTCCGGGCAGCGGCAGGATCGCCCCGCCGCGCGGCGCCCTGGTCAGCGCCGTGGGGACCGAACTCCGGCCCCCGAGCGCCTCCGACGCGTCCCGGATGAGCCCGTGCGATGCGCCCGCGTCCGCGCTCGCCGGCAGCAGGCCGTGACGGGCCTGCGCGGTGTCCGCGGGGACGGGCGCGGCGGTGTCGGCGAACGCCTGGCCGGCCCCGCCGATCAGCCAGCCGGCGGTGACGAGCCCGGCGAGGACGAGGAGCCTGCGGAACGCCCGGTGCGCGAGCGCGCGGCGCAGCACGGCGGTGGCCGCCGGGATCCGCGCCGAGGTCCGCACCACGAGCTCCTCCTGCCGAGGTCACCCCGTCCGCCACGGGCGGCGGACGGGCGTCAAGAGCGGCCCAAGCCGCTCCCTACGGATGGTGACCGTAGCACCACGGAGCGCGCGGACGGAAGTAAATCCGCGCCCTTTCGCTGGTTTTCTCAGGAGCGATCAAGGAAATCGTCGAGAACCCGCACGCCGAAGCGCAGTCCGTCCACCGGAACGCGCTCGTCGACGCCATGGAACATTCCGGAAAAGTCCAATTCCGGGGGAAGTCGGAGCGGCGCGAAACCGAAGCAGCGCATGCCGAGCCGCGCGAACGCCTTGGCGTCCGTCCCGCCGCTCAGGCAGTACGGCACGGGCAGCGCGCCGGGATCCTCCGAGGTCAGGGCCGCCTCCATGGCGGCGACCAGGGCGCCCTCGTACTCGGTCTCGACCGCGTGGTCATGATGGACGAATTCGCGGCGGACGTCCGGTCCGAGCAATTCGTCCACTGTGGCAAAGAAGTCCGCCTCGTACCCTGGCAGGAAACGCCCGTCCACCTGAGCGGTCGCGCTCTGCGGAATGACATTCGTCTTGTATCCGGCATCCAGCCGGGTCGGATTCAGCGTGTGCCGCAGCGTCGCGCCGATCATCCGCGCCAGCGGCCCGATCTCCTTGAGGCACGCCTCCGGGTCCTCGGGGTCGAACTCCACCCCGTACGCCAGGCACGCCCGCTCCAGGAACGCGCGGACGGTCTTGGTGAGCTGGATCGGGAACTCGTGCCGTCCGAGCCGTCCGACGGCCTCGGCCAGGGCCGTCACCGCGTTGTCCGGATGCACCATCGACCCGTGCCCGGCCGTCCCGGCGGCCGTCAGGTGCATCCAGGCGATGCCCTTCTCCGCCGTCTCGATCAGGTACATCCGCTTGTCGCCGGGCACGGTCAGCGAGAACCCGCCGACCTCCCCCACGGCCTCGGTGCACCCCGCGAACAGCTCGGGATGCTCCTTGACCAGCCACTGGGCCCCCCACGTCCCACCGGCCTCCTCGTCGGCCAGGAACGCCAGCACCACGTCCCGGGGCGGACGCCGCCCCTCCCGCAGCCGCTGCCGGACGACCGCCAGCATCATCGCGTCCATGTCCTTCATGTCCACGGCCCCGCGGCCCCAGACGCACCCGTCCGCGATCTCCCCGCCGAACGGATCGCGCGTCCAGTCCTCGGCCCGCGCGGGGACGACGTCCAGATGCCCGTGCAGGAGCAGTGCGTCCCGCGCCGGATCCTCCCCCTCGATCCGCGCGACCACGCTCGTCCGCTTCGGATGCGACTCGAACACCTGAGGCCGCACCCCGACCTCCTCCAGGAGCCCGACGACATACTCCGCCGCCGCCCGCTCCCCCGGCCCCGAGTGATCACCCGGATTGCTGGTGTCGATGCGGATCAGCTCCTGGCAGATCCGCACGACCTCGTCCTCGGCACCCGCCAGTCCCACGTCACCGACCTCCATCCGTCCTCGCGCCTACCCGTCCCATGGTGCCGCGCCGATCGACTTCGCCGCGACTCCCGACCTTTGGTACAGTGAAGCCCGCCGCCGCAGCCACGAGCTGCGGCCCTGCACCGGTCCGGGTGGCGGAATAGGCAGACGCGCTAGCTTGAGGTGCTAGTGCCCTTTACGGGGCATGGGGGTTCAAGTCCCCCCTCGGACACAATCCTTACGTACATGTGGGGGTCCGGTACCAACCGGGCCTCCACTAGCTTTTTCGGCTGAAAGTAGGTCATCTTCAAGCCGAGGTGCCGATAGAGATCCGCCTTGTCGGCGGGGTCGGCGTTGATGACGGTCTGGGCGAGGTCGCCGATCTGGTTGAGCATGGCAGCGATCTGATCGCGGGTCAGCGGACGCGTGCGCGGGATGCTGCGGAGATCGCCCTCGTAACGGGCGCGCTCTTGCTGGGACTTGTTGATCCACTCGGCCACCACAGCAGGGTCCGCTCCCGCCTTGAGGGCGGCCTGGAATCGGCTGAGATCCTGGACACACTTGTTGATCTTTTTGCGGACCGCCGCGATGGCCACCTGTTCGTCGTCGGGTTCTTGTGCCGCCAGCGCCTCGATCGTCGCCTCGATGCGGGTGGGTGCGAAGACGGTCGCCAGCCAGGCGTCGATCGGAGGCAGGACTTCGGCTTCACGCAGGTACACCGTCTTGGGGTGCTGCATGTTGTTGACCTTCGCGTACTGCGGCGGCGGCTTGCACCGGTAGTACGGCTGGGCGTTGTTCCAGGTCCCTTCCATCTTCAGCCCGCAGTAGCCACAGTCGAGGCATCCTCGGAATACGTAGTGCCGAGGCGTCTGGCGCGGCTTGCGGGGCTGGTGCCCTCGTCCGCGTGAGGCCAGGAGTTGTTGTGCGCGCTCGAAGTCCTCTCGGCTGACGAGGGGTTCGTGGGCGGCCTCGTTGGACCAGATCCACTGGGTCCTGTCGTTCCAGCGCTGTTTGGTGATGGTGCCCAGCGCAACATCGTCGACGTCCAGCAGCGTTTCGTACTTGGGCTGCTTGTTCCAGACCTGGTAGCCGGTGTAACGCGGGTTGATGATGATCGTCCGTATCGAGGCTTTCGACCAGGCGATCTGGGTTCGGTGGCGGTTCCGTTCCGGGTCGCTGGCCGAAGGGGTGGGAACGCCCTGCCGGGTGAGCTCCTCGGCGATGGCGAGCAGACCCTTCCCGCTGAGGAACTGAGCGAAGATCCAGCGAACGGTCCGAGCGTGGTCGGGGTGCGGCGTGAACCTGTACAGGCGCTTGCCAAGAGCGGCTTTGGCGGGGTTGGGATGCGGGCCGACGTCTTGAAGTTCGTAACCGTAGGGCGGTCGTCCTCCCAGGTAGCGGCCCTCGGTGGCGGTCATCGCCGCCATGCCCGCGCGAACCCGTACCTGGATGCGTTTGCGCTCTCCCTTCGACAGTCCGCCGAACACGCCCATGATCATGTCGTGGGCTTCGTTGGCGGGGTCGATCGGGCCGCCGACCTCGGGAACCCAGAGCGGCACGCCGAAGTGCTCGAACAGCGGGAAGGTCAGGCCGTACTGGTTCCCGTAGAAGGCGCGGTGCGGCTCACCGATCACCACCGCATCGAACTCACGGGCGGGGTTCTTAAGTTCTGCGATCAGGGCTGCCGCGTAGGGACGCCGCGCCCAGGGAATCGAGCGGGACTTATCGACATCGAAGAAGTCCATGACGATCTCGCCGCCATGCGGCTTGATCAGTGATGTCGCCAGACGGATCTGCCAGGCGCGCGAAGCCTTGGGGTCTTGGTGGTCTTCGGTCGAGACGCGACCGTAGAACGCGAATCTTTGGGTCACCTGTTGTCCCCTGTCTTTGGGTGTGTCAAGGAGCAGCGCTGGCCGTGCCGGATCCAGAGCGTTCCGGCACGGCCGTACGCGCCTTACGGGCTACTTCCAGACCGAAGTGACGTCCCAGACCTCACTGGCGCGGTCGGGGCGTTCGCGCATGTAGATCGCGTCGGTGAGGCGGAACTGGCCGTGTCCGGGCAGGTCCCAGGTGCGGGTGCCGTGGGTGAGCCAGACCTGAACGCGGCCGGTGTCGACCTTCAGTTCGTCACCGTGGTCATCCTCGGCCAGCGTCGCCACGCTTTCCAGGGTGGCCCGGTCGACGGTGAGCAGGCTGACCGCGCATCCGGACGGGAGCGTGACAAGGTAGTCCTTGCCGAGATCGATGCCCAGGGCGGTGGCGGCCAGGAGCCGTTCGGCGATCCACCGCTGCGGGCATGCGCCGATCTGGCAGTGGCGTTCCAGGTAATCGTCCCAGTAGTGGACCTCCCACACCGGAGGGGTTTTGGTCTGGTCGCGGGTCAGATATCCGGCGTAGGTGGCGTCGATGTGCAGGCGCTGCACCGCCTCGTCGCGCTGCCAGTCCAGGCGCGGGATCTCCAGGACGGTGACCGCGTCGCCCTCCCAGAACAGCGCCGGGTTGGGAAAGATCCCCCGTTCGCCGTCGCCGCAGTTGAAGCGGATGGTCGCGCGCCAGGTGCCGTCCGGGTCTATCTGCTCGGGCAGGTGGTCGATGCCGCCGACCTGGTAGGCGTTGCCGTGCTCGTCGCCGAAGACGATCAGGTCGCCGAGGTTCACCTGGCCGGTGGGGCGGGTGGTCTCGCGGGCACCCAGGGGGCGGTCGTCGCCCCACACGGCGGGCGGAGTCAGGTAGTGGCTCCGGTTGATCGCGCGGTTCACGCCCGCCCTCCCTCGTCCGTGTTGGGCGTGGTGGAGTCGCGGTGGTGCGCCCACGGGACGCGAGGCCCGCGGTGTTCCTTGCTGCCGCTCGAGGAGTCCGGCCTGTGGGTGGTGTCGGGGATCGGGATGCCGATGAGGATGCGCATCAGCAGGACGTCGACCTCGTCGCCGGGGTTGAGGGGGCCGTTGATGTCGGGGATCCACAGCCGCGTGCCGTAGTGGTCCAGGAACGTCACCACGTCCCACAGGAAGGTGGCGCCGAAGGTGTGGGCGTCCAGATCGCCCACGACCACCGCGTCGAACTCGTCCCGGCGCAGCGCCTCGATCAGCGCCCGCGCCCGGGGCCCCTTGCCCCACGGCAGCGCGGACAGCGGCGGGGTCGCGCCCACCCGGGCGGCAGGGCCGTAGTCGAAGTACTCGGCGACGATCTCCCCACCGACCGAACCGACCACGCCGCGCGCGGTGGCCAGCTGCTCGCTCTTGCGGGCTGGGGCGAAGGTAGGGCTGCCGTAAGCCCGGCCGTAGAACGCGAACCGCAGCGGAGCGTCGGAGGTCTGGCTTGTGGTGGTCTGCTGTGCGGGCAGGACGGCGGGCTTGTGATTGGTCTGCTCGGTCATGGCTTCGGCTCCTCGGGCAGTGCGGTGGTCAAAAGCAGATGCGCAGGTACAGGGCGTGGACCGGGTTGGTCAGGTCGATGGGCCCCAGGCGCGGGGCCCACAACCCGAGGCCGTGACCGCGCAGCGCCACGGTCAGCTCGGCCACCTCGCCGGGGCGGAAGGCGGCGGTCGTCAGGTCGATCGCGACCGCGTCGATCAGGCCGGTCGGGGCCAGGTTCTGCAGCAGGTAGGTGAGCCCCGGGCGGTGCTGGAGGATGTCGGTCGCGGCGCGGATGTCGGTGACCTCGGCGACCAGGTGCGCCCGGTGCCGGTGCACCAGGTCGGCCACGGTGGTCTTCTGCCGCTCCAGGTGCCGCTGTGGGGTGTCGGTTCTGGTGCCGCTGAAGTCGACCGGGTGCTGGTTGGCCACGCCGTAGAAGGCGATCTTCAGCGGTCCCGGACCGGCGGGTCCGGTCAGGTCCGGCCGGGTCGGCTCGGCCGCGTCGATCAGATCGTCTTTGCGGTGCCGGACCTGCTGTCCGGAGGGCGGGACGGGGGAACGGGGCTGCTGGGGGTCGGGTCGGCAGGCGTGCATCGGCTGCTCCTTGATGTTGAGGTTGGGTTGGCTGCCTGGCGCAGGATTCGCAGCAGCGCGCGGGCCGCGCCGGGAGTGAGCCGAGGCGGCTCCTCCGGCGCGACCACGCGCAACTGGCTGCGTGGTTCGGTCACCGCCCGCCCGCACCTGCTCCGGCGGCGGGGCCGAAGTCAGGGGCGGAGCGGGTGTGCGGGGCCGCACGGCCGGGATCGCCGTCCGCGCGTGTGGGCGCGGGCCCGTACGCGCGGTGGGGACGGTGCGGGCCGGACGGGGTGGGCGCGGTGCCGCGCCGCCGTCCGGTGTCGTCCCGTCCGTCCGGCCGTTCGGCCGTGTGGTGACCATGGGTGGATGCACGCTCGGCTCGGCGGTCAAGGGCAAGCCCGGCGTGCCCGGCCGTCGAGTCCGGCTGCGGGGCCGGCGTCTTGGTCGGTTTGCTGCCGGTGCCGGGCGGCGGCGGGAGGGTGACCGGTGGGGCGGTGTACTGCGGCCGCGAGTGACTGGTCAGGTGCCAGGCGTCTGCGCACCGATAGGCGCGCAACCGCCTTCCGGGCATGCCGATCCGCGCGGCCCGGCGGGCCTGACGCCGGGTGGCGTAGCGGGCCCGCCCGCACCGGCCGCACAACCCGAGCTGCAAGTCGGCCAGCAGTTCAACGGTCCGGTCTCGGCCGGTCTGCACCGGCATTCGGCGGCGCAGGGGGACGGTGTGAGGCTGGTTCACCGGTGGCCCCCGTCGCGGCCCGGGACTGGTGCGGGGGCCGGGGGGCTGTCCAGATCGGTGACGGGCTGGAAGATCAGCAGGTCTTCGTGCGCGGTCGCGCACGCCGGGAGGCCACGCCCGCGGGCGCGGCGGGTCTCCAGGAGCTGGAAGAACGAGGCTCGGGTGACCAGGCCACCGCCGCGCACGGCGGTCAGCAGCGCCGCCCGCCGGTCGACCAGGGTCAGCCCGTACTCCTCGGCGACCGCGATCACCCGCCCGGGCAGGTCGACCAGAGTTCCCTGGATGCGGATCGGGCGAACGGTGACCGCGACGATCCCGCCCGGCCGGAGGAGCGCGGCCGATGCGCCGAGGATGTAGCCGAATCCGCCCAGCAGCCCGTCCAGGGGCTGGTCGGCCAGGTTGGCGCTGCGCCGTTCCCCCGGCCGGGTGTAGCGGAAGTTGCTCTTCTCGACTTTCCCGCCCAGAGTCGGGCTGTCGGGGCGCACGTGTCCGTGCGTGTGCTTGCCGTACGGCGGGGAGGTCAGCACCAGGGCGACCTGGCCGCGCCGCTCGGGGAACAGCGCACCGATCGCGCGGCCGTCGCCGTTGCACACCTTGGCGGTGCCGGTGGCGCCCTGCGACTGGGCCAGCAGCAGGTTCCCGATCGCCAGATGGGTGAAGGTGCCTTCGATCTCGACGCCGATCGCGTCCCGCCCCAGGTGGATGGCCTCGACCAGGGTGGTACCGATCCCGAACATCGGGTCGGCCACCAACTCGCCGGGCCGGGTGTAGGCGCAGATGACGTGCCGGGCGATCGCGGGCAGCATTTTGCCGGGGTGCCGCATCGAGGCCGGGGTGTAGCGGCCTCGGCGCTGATCGCGGGACATCTGCTGCCCGGTGGCCAGCACCGACGCAACCACCTGCCGGTCCGGCTGCCGGTCGGTCGGCTGGTTCATCGGCCGCCTCCGCCCTGGCCGGAGTCGTCTTGGCCGCCGGGCCCGTCGTCGGGATGACGGGGCTTGACGAACAGGCACACGTCGGCGTGCACGCTCACACGCGGCGGTGGCGCTTCCGAGCCGATGTCGTGCAGCTGGGCGACCTCGCCGGGGTGGACCTGGACCGCCAAGGCGTCGCCCTCGATCGGCACCCGCAGCGCGATGACGTGCTGCACATACACAAACCCCTGCCGGGACGCGCGGGCGATGACCTGCGGAGCCGGGTCGTGCAGCCGCCCGTCGCACTGCGGGCGCGCGGTGGTGACGGTGGCCAACACGCCGCCGGGCTTGAGGATCTCCCACGCCCCGGCCAGGAACCCGGTGAGCTGCTGGCGACCCAGCATCCACAGATCGGCCCGGCACGCCGGGCAGCCGTGCTGCCCCACCATCTTGGGGCCCCGGCCGCCGACCTCGTAGGCGGGCGGCGCCGCCACCACCAGCGAGACGTTGCGGGCCTGGTCGGCCAGGCCCAGGTGCATCTGGTCGGGGCGGACCGACCGCATCGCCACCCGCGTCAGCTCCTCGATCCGGTGCCGGGCGCGCAGCCGGGCCCCCAGGTGCTGGGCCAGCGGGAAGTGCGGCACCAACGCCACCGCGTTCCGGTCCAACTCGACCGCCGCGCGCAGCACGGCGTCGCTGGCGGTGAACGCCTCCACCACCCGCTCCCCCGGCGTGGTGCACGTCGAGATCAGATGACGGGCGAGCTGATGCCCGACCGCCTGCCGGTGCTCGGCGCACAACTCGGTGATCTCCGAAGGGGCCGAACCGGCGGCCCCGCCGGTCTCGCCGTCGGTGGCGGGGGAGGCGCTGGTGGTGCGGGGGTGGTCGGGGTCGGAACAGAGCCAGACGGTCATCGGCACCAGACAGCGCGCCTGAGTCCCGGCTGGCCCTCCTCGGCCCCGGTCGTGCGGGTTGGGCGGTGTGCTGTTCATCGTGGGTGACCCGAGACGGCCACCCGATCCCCATGCACCCTGTAGAAGGGGTCGGCGCCCCGCTGATTCGCCACGCGGGAAGGTAAAACTGCGCGGCCCCTCACGCCCAAAGCACTGACCGCACCGACATCACCGCAGGTCAGCGCCGAAATAAGCGGTTGATGAGGGGCCGAAGGACCCGGCAGGGACTTTTTCGCCTTCCCGCTCGGCGCACGGGAGATCTACCCGACCCCCGTCGTCCTCCTGAGGAACCGTCGCAGTCCGCACGCGGGCCGGGGAGCTGCGGCCGCCCGATTCTGCGTGCTGATTGCCCTACGCCTCGCCGCTTGACCAATCCTTGACCCGCCTCATTTTCACCGGGCATTAAAAGGGGCGGTGACCAGCGAAAATGCCGCCCCGCACTGGCTTTGCCTTTGCTTGACCTCTCTCCGTCTGGCGCGGCGCGTCCCCGCAGGTCGGCAGGACTTTGAGCGGAATCGTGCCCTTGGTGCCGCTCACCTTCGCCTCAGATCCGCCCGAGATCTGCCAGAGGTCCGCCCCTAGATCCGCCCGAGATCCGCCCATGGCGTGCTGCACACCTGTTGGCGTCGCATTCGACTCCGCCAACTGGGAGGCACCCCTTGCCCACGTCGATCCCGAGCACTCTCACGACCACCTTCTGTTTCACCGGTGACGCCCTGGTCGCCGTCGCGTCCGCCTACACCGCCCTGGTCACCGGCCCTGCCCCGCTGACGGTGGACGGCGCGGCGCTGGGGGGCGGTCTGCCCGCCCGCTCGATCGAGCTGCCGGAGCTGGCGGGCTGGCTGTACGACAACGCCCCCGGCCCCACCGCCAGCCGGGCCGTCCGCGATGTGATCTGGCGGGAGCTGGTGGGGCGGGCGCGGACCGGCGAGGCGGCCTGGGTGATCGCCTGCTACGGGGTCGCGCTTCCCGGGCTCAAGCGCACCGCCGCCCAGGCCGTGCGGACCCTGGATCCGGTCACCGCCGACGACGTCGTCTCGGAGATGGTGACCCGGTTCCTGGAGGCGCTGCACCAGATCGACCTGCAGCACCGCAACGTCGGGTCCCGGCTGATCTGGCGGGCGCGCGAGGCCGCCCTGTACTCCCGGATGCGGCACCTCCGCGACGCCCCTACCGACCCGCACACCCTCACCGACACCCACCAGTCGCGCACCGGCTCCGGTGGCAGCAGTGCCGAGGAGCTGGACCACGACGCCGCCCCCCTCACCGCGCTGGCCGACGCGGTCACCCTGGGCATCTTGTCCCGACACGAGGCCGACCTGATCACCGTCACCCGGCTGGGCACCACCCCGCTGAGCGAGCTGGCGCGCCGGTCGGGCGTGCCGTCCAAGCGCCTGTACAGCCGCCGGGAACGCGCCGAGGCGCGCCTGCACACCGCGATCACCGATGGTGTCGTTCCGGTAACGACTGGTGCTCGCGTGGCGAATCAGGGGTCCTGAGGCCCCTTCTACCTGCCGAGAGCGCCGCTGCGCGGGCCGGACACGGCCAGCACGGGGCGGACGGTCACCCGGTCCCCAACCGCATCCCACCGTCCCGCCGGTCCTTTGAAGGAGGACACCCGCAGCCCCGGCCCCGGCCCGCGCCGCGCTCTCCCGCACCACCGGACTCACTCCAACCGCCATCCCGCCACGGGAGACACCGCATGTCCAACCACCACACGAACCACCCCGCCCCTGATGCCGCCCCTGAGGCTGCCCCCATCGCTCGCAGCGCCGCCGCTGGTCCCGGCTCCGGCGGGGGCGCCCCCACGCAGCTCACCCCGCCCGCCAGCTTCGGCCGTCCCGCCGCCTCACCCCGCCGTCCCCGACGTCCCCGCCGGACCGTCTCGGCGTCTTCGGCGTGCCGTTCGCGGCAGGCGGTGCCGAGCCTGACGCGCCGTCTGGCCGCCTCGGCGCTGTGGACCGCCGGGTGCGTGGGGGCGGCGTTGATGGTGCCGGGGGTGGCCGAGGCCGCCACCGGTCTGGCCGAGGCCGGCTCGCTGGGGCAGGTCATCAGCAACCTGCGGTCCGTGATCGTCGGGCTGCTGGTGGGGTTGGCGACCTTGTTCGCCACCATCGGCGGCGTCCGCTACATCCTGGCCGCCGGGGAGCCGGGCGAGGTGGAGGCCGCCAAACGCAGCCTCCGCTATGCCGCCGTCGGCTACGCGATCGCCGTTCTGGCCCCGGTCCTGGTGCAGCTCCTGCAGCAGGTGGTGGGCGCATGACCGGCCCCACCGGTGCCCTGGCCCGTGGGGTGCGGAGGAGCGCCCGGAACCGGCTGCTGCCGATGCTGGCCGCCGTGCTCGCCCTGCTCGCTGTGCTGGCCGGTCCCGCCGCCGCCAGCACCTTCCTCCCCGCAGCACCCCCCACCAGCCTGGCGGGCAGGCCGGCGAGCGGACCGGGGCATGCCCCGGCTCCGCCGGTCTCGCCGAGCGGATCGCCGGTGCCGCTGCCCTCGCACGCGCCGTGGATTCAGGCTCCGGGTGGGCAGCCGGGCGCGCCGGTCATCCCCGGGCAGCCGATTCCGGCTCCCGGGACGGTGCCGGGCCCGGGGACCTGTCAGGGCAAGGTGAAGACCGCGCCGTGGGGGTCGCCGAAACCGTTCTTGTGTGAGGTCGCGCCGGGCAAGTGGGTGCCGGTCACCCAGACCGAGATCGACCACCCCGACGACTCGGCTCCCAGCAAGCGCGGCATCGACCATTCCGCCGAGGACCACTGCGACATGTGGGATGTGCCGTGTCAGGTGCGGGGGGCGGTGACCGCCTGGTTCGGCGGCCTGGTGTCCTCGGCGATCGGCCCGACCTTCACCTTCCTGGGCGCCACGGTGTTCGCCACCCCGAGCCTGAACTCCCCTTCGATGGACCGCGCGCGGCAGCTCTGGTCCACCTCGCAGTGGATCGCCAACACCTGTTTCGTGTTGCTGATCACCGCGGCCGGGGTGCTGCTGATCACCGGCACGTCCCTGCCGCGCGAGTTCAGCGTCCGCGAGGTGTTGCCGCGCCTGGTGTGGGCGTTCCTGGCGGTGAACCTGTCGCTGACGGTGATCGGGTACGGCATCGACTTCGCCAACGGCCTGGCCAACGCGTTCCTGCAGGCCGGGGGTCAGCACATCGAGATCCACCAGGCCGCCGAGGTCATGGCCCGCACCCTGGAGTCGGCGGCCAAGTCCACCTCCAGCTTCATCACCATCATCGCGCTGATCGCGGTGATCCTCGCCGGCTGCGTGGCGTTCTCCTACGTCATCCGCCTGGCCGTCACGATCGCCCTGATCGCGGCGGCTCCGGTCGCGCTGATGTTCCACGCCCTGCCCCTCACCCAGGGCCTGGCCGTGCTGTGGTGGCGCGGGATCACCGGGATGCTCGCGATCCAGGTCTGCCAGTCGCTGGTGTTCGTCACCGCCCTGGAGATCCTGCTGTCGCTCGACCCCGACCGGCCGCGCAACGACACTTTCTTCACCCTCCCCACCAATCGGCAGGACTTCATGGACCTGCTGCTGATCATCGCGCTGATGTGGGTGCTGATGCGCATCCCGTTCTGGGTCGCACGCACCATCTGGAACCAGGCCCAGCCCCGCGCCCTCAACAACATGCTCAAGACGTTCGTGCTGTACCGGGCCCTGGGGTCGTTCACCTCGCCCCGCGGCAGCCGAGGCCGCCGCACGTCCGACCGTCCGGCTCCCACCTCCGGGTCCACCGCGCCGAAGCCGACCGCCAAGCCCACACAGCCCGCCGCCAAGGGGTGGAGGGCGCAGCCCCAGCAGGTACCGGTTCCGGCCCCGCCCGGCCCGTCCGCTCCGCCGCCGTTGAAGTGGCCCACAGTCCAGACGCCTCCGCCCACTCCCGCGGGCACCACAGGCGGCACCGGCGCGGGGAACGGGAGACCCACGGGCTCGGCGCCGCCGCCCCCGCGCCCGTATCGGCCGTTCGCGTTGCCCGCCCAGCGCGGCCTTCCGGCCCACGTCCCTGCTGCTTTCGGTCCGGCGTCCGCCGCGCTGCCCGCTCGCCCGTACCGGCCCCTTCCTCCGCCGCAGGCGCGCGCCCATACCTGGCCGGTGCCGCCGCGCCCGTTCCCGGTCTGGGTCGAACACCCGCGCACCACCGGCCCCCGCACCACCAGCCCGACCAGTCCCCGCCCGCAGCAGCCCCGTCCGCACAACCCCGGCCCGCGCGATCCTGGCCCGCGCGATCCTGGCCCGCGCGATTCGGGGAGGTCGTGATGACGCGTCGACTGATGGACGCCGAGCCGTTGACCGCGCAGATCCCCGCCGACGTCGACCAGCCCGACAAGATCATTTACGGACTCAATGCCCGGCAGGTGGTGATCCTGGCGGCCACGGGCCTGGTGACCGCGCTGGGGTACTCGCTGCTGCACGCCCTGGTCCCCTTCCCGGTCACGGTGGCTGCGTTGTTCCCGATGCTGGTCTTCGGGGTCGTGGTGACGCTGGCACGCCGGGACGGGATGAGCCTGGACCGGTTCGCGCTGGCCGCACTGCTGCACGCCCGCGCCGCCAAGCAGCTCGTGCGTACCGAGGGGCCGGTGTCGGCGCCTCCGGCGTGGTGCCGGATGCGCGGCCAGCTCCCGGCCCCGTTGCGGTTGCCGGTGCGGGCGGTCCGCCAGGACGGCGTCCTGGAGTTCACCGGCGGCGGGGTCGCGGCGGTGGTGCAGGCCGGGACGGTCTCGTTCGGGCTGCGCACCACCAGTGAGCAGGCCGCGCTGGTCGCCGCGTTCGGACGCTGGCTCAACTCGCTGGAAACGCCCGTGCAGATCCTGTTGCACACCCGGCCGGTGGACCTGTCGGGCCTGGCCGACCACATCACCCGCGCCGCGCCCGCGCTGCCGGACCCGGCGCTGGAGCAGGCGGCCACAGATCACGCCGCCTATCTGCAGCAGGTGAACGCCTCGGTCACGCTGCTGGCCCGCCAGGTGCTGATCGTCATCCGCGACGCCCCCGGCACCGCCCCGACGGGCCTTGGCGGTGCGTGGGGCGGCAGGCGGCGCGGCCTTCGGCGGGCGGGGGCGGCGGTGGTGCTGCGCCGTGCTGAGGAAGCCGTCCGCGCCCTGGGGGTGCTGGGCATCGGCGCGCGGGTGCTGGACGCCGACGCCTGCGCCCAGATGCTCGCCGAGGCCCTGTCGCCCGGCCGGCCCCCGCTCACCGGCACCGCCCACCCCGACGAGGTCATCACCGGTCTGGAGGAATCTCGATGAGGTCCCCGCTCACCATCCGGCGCGCCGCAAGGTCGCGCCCGGCCCGGCACCGCGCCGACCACGGCGACGGCCTCGCAGCGCAGCCCGTCAGCGGGACCGGCTTGGGGCCGTCGGCGCTGCGGGTGTCAGCCCGGGTCGTGGAGCTGCCCGGCGGGGTGTGTTCCTCGTTCGCCATCGCCGGATACCCCCGTCAGGTCCAGGCGGGCTGGCTGGAGCCGCTGCTGACCTACCCCGGCCGTGTCGAGGTGGCCCTGCACATCGAACCGGTCCCGCCGCTGATCGCCGCGCAACGGCTGCGCCGCCAGCTCGCCCGGCTGGAATCATCCTCCCGGGCAGGCGCCGCCGCCGGACGGCTGACCGACTTCGGAGTCGAGGCCGCCGCCGACGACGCCGCCGCCCTGGCCGCCAGCCTGGCCCGCGGACACGAGCGGCTGTTTCGCGTCGGGCTGTATGTGAGCGTCCACGCCGCCGACCGGGAGGAGTTGGCCGAGCACGTGCAGCGGGTCCGGGCGCTGTGCGCCTCGCTGCTGCTGGACGCCCAGCCCACCACCTTCCGCGCCCTGCAGGGCTGGACCACCACCCTGCCCCTGGGCACCGACAGCATCGGTATCCGGCGCGCGTTCGACACCAGCGCGCTCGCCGCCGCCTTCCCGTTCTCCTCCCCCGACCTGCAGCCGACCCTGGGCGCCACCCCGGTGCTGTACGGGTTGAACGCCCACTCCTGCGGCGTGGTGGCCTGGGACCGGTTCGCCCTGGACAACCACAACTCGGTCACCATCGCCCGCTCCGGGGCCGGGAAGTCCTACTTCACCAAACTGGAGCTCCTGCGGTTGCTGTACGGCGGGGTGCAGATCGCGGTGATCGACCCTGAGCAGGAGTACCGGCGCCTGGCCGAAGCGGTCGGCGGTACCCACCTGGCGCTCGGCGCGCCGGGCGTGCGGCTCAACCCGTTCGACCTGCCCGACACCGGCCAGCCCGACACCCTCACCCGGCGCGCGCTGTTCGTCCAGACGCTGGTCGAGACCATGCTCGGGCAGCCGCTGGCTCCGGCCGCGCGGGCGGTGCTGGACCGTGCGGTGCTGGCGACCTACGCCGCCGCCGGGATCACCGCCGCGCCTCGTACCTGGCGGCGTCCCGCTCCGCTGCTGGCCGACCTGATCGCGCAGCTGTCGCTGGTCGCCGACGCCGGCAACTCCCACGCCGCCGACCTGGCCACCCATCTGGCGCCGTTCGCGTCCGGGTCCTACTCCGGCTTGTTCTGCGGGCCGACCACCACCCCGCCCGACGGGCACCTGATCGTGTTCGCGCTGCGGGATTTGCCCGACGAGGTCCGGCCCGTCGCGATGCTGCTCGCCTTGGATGCGATCTGGAGAGGCGTCACCGACCCCGCCGACCGGCGTCGCCGTCTGGTCGTGGTGGACGAGGCGTGGCTGCTCATGCAGACCGACGCGGGCGCCCGGTTCCTGTACCGGCTGGCCAAGTCGGCCCGCAAACACTGGGCCGGGCTGGCGGTGGTCACCCAGGACGCCGCCGATCTGCTCGGCTCGGACCTGGGCCGCGCGGTGATCGCCAACTCGGCCACCCAGATCCTGCTGCGCCAAGCCCCGCAGGTCATCGACCAGGTCGCCGATGCGTTCAACCTCACCGACGGCGAACGCGCGTTCCTGCTGGCCGCCGAGCAAGGCCAGGGACTTGTCAGCGGCGCCGGCGACGGTTCAGGCCGGGCCGCGTTCTCGGCGATCGCCAGCCCCGCCGAGCACGCCCTGGCCACCACCGACCCCGCCGAACTCGCCGGCCTGGACCGCACCAGCCCGGACCGCACCGACCTGGACCGCACCGGCCCGGACGCCGCCGACGTCCCGGAGGTGCCGTGAACGCGCTCGCTGCTGCGGCCGTGCCGTCGCCGCCCGGCGCGCCCCCGCATCTCCCGCCGCACCTGCCGTCGCCTCGGCCGTCGGCGCCGCTGCTCGAGTGGATCCAGGGCCATCTGGACTCGCTCGCGCATCTGCCCGGCCTGCTGCTGCACGCCGTCGCCGTCCTCGGTCCGGTCCTGGCGGTGGCGGTGTTCTGCCTGGCGGCGGTGAGAACCGGCGGGCGGGCGGTGGTGTGGTGGTGGCGGTGCCGCCGCCACGCGCGCGGCGCCTGCGTGATCGAGGTCGCCGTCCCGCCCCACATCGCGCCCGAGGCCGCCGTCTCCTGGTGGCGCCATATCGCCGGACTGCACACCTCGGCCGGCAAGCGCGCGGTGTTCGGGCAGCCGCATCTGGGGTTTGAGTACCGGGCCGACTGCGGCGGCGTGCATGTCCAGATCTGGGTACCCGGCACGATTCCGCCCGGCACTGTGGAGAAGATCACCCGCGCCGCCTGGCCCGGCGCCACCCTGACCACCCGCCCCGCCGCACCGCTCCTGCCGCCCGCCGCGATCGCGCGCGGCGGGCGCATGGTGGTGGGGAACCGGGACCACTTCCCGCTGGCCACCGAGCACGACAACGGTGCCGACCCGGTGCGCGGGCTGCTGGAGGCGATGGCCGGGCTCGGCCCCGGCCAGCACCTGGCCGTGCAGATCCTGGCCCGGCCCGTCACCGGACGGCGCTTGCAGCGCGCCTACCGCGCCGCCGCCCACCTGCGCGGCGCGCGGTCCCACGCCCCGCAGGCCGCCCTGTTCGACCTGGCCACCCCCGCAGGCATCCGGCGCGAGCCGCTGCGGTCCTGGGAGCTGACCCAGATGCATCCCGAACGCGCCGCCCAGGTGCGGGCCGTGCTGGCCAAGGCCGCCCAACCGCGGTTCGCCGTCCAGATCACCTACGCCGCCACCCGCACCCTCACCGTCACCCGCCCCAGGGCGGGCGCCGAGGCCGACGCGCCTGGCCCGGCGCGGCCCGCCGCGGCCCGGCGGAGGCGGCGGGGCTGGTTGCGGACCCACACCCATCAGCTCGCCGCCTCGTTCGCCCAGTACACCTCCCCGTTCCAGCATCTGCGCCGCCGCCGCCTGTTCCAGCCCACCCACCACCTGGCCGCCCGCATCCTGGAGCACGGCTTCCTGCTGGGCGCCGACGAGTTGGCCGCGCTTGCGCACCTGCCCTACGCCGCCGACGCACCTGGGATCATCCGCGCCGGAGCCCGTCCCGTCGCCCCCTCCCCCCGCGTCCCCGGCCGCCTCCTCGCCCCCTCGGGTCCCTCCCTGCGGATCCTGGGAGACGCCGACGGCGGCCCGGCCCGGCCCGTCGGGCTGACGGTGGCCGGGGCCCGGCAGCACACCCACGTGGTAGGGCAGACCGGCGTCGGCAAGTCCACCTTCCTGGCCGGGCAGATCCTCGCCGACGTCCGCGCGGGGCGCGGCGCGCTGGTCATCGACCCCAAAGGCGACCTGATCATCGACGTGCTCGACCGGCTGCCCGAGCGCGCCATCGGCACAACGGTGGTGTTCGACCCCGCCCAGGACGGCCCGCCGCCGTGCCTGAACGTGCTGGCCGGTGCCGATCCGGCGTTCGCCGCCGAGGCGATCGTCACCACCTTCCGCCGCTGCTTCGCCTCCTCCTGGGGCCCCCGCATGGACGATCTGATGCGCGCCGCCTGCCTGACGCTGACCGAGGCGAACAAGGCCAAGGCGACCCTGGCCGACCTGCCCCGCCTGCTGGAAGACGACGCCATGCGCGTCGCGATCACCGGACGGCTCGGGCCCGGGCTGCTGGACCAGTTCTGGAAGGGCTACGGCGAACTGTCCCCCGGCGCCCGCGCCCAACTGATCAGCCCTGTGATGAACAAACTCCGCGCGGTGCTGTTGCGCCCGTTCGTCCGCGACGCCCTGTCGGGCACCCGCTCCACCGTGGATTTGGCCGCGACCCTCGACCACGGCGGACTGATCCTGGTCCGCGCCGCCAAAGGACTGCTCGGCGAGGACGCCGCCCGCCTGCTCGGCTCCCTGGTCCTGGCGCACACCTGGCAGGCCATGACCCCCCGCGCCGCCCTCGCCGAAGACCAGCGCCGCGACGTCACCGCCTACATCGACGAGGCCCACAACTTCCTCAACCTGCCCGGCTCGGTCTCCGACATCCTCGCCGAGGCCCGCGCCTACCGCTTCGGCCTGGTGATCGCCCACCAGCACCTGTCGCAGTTCCCCCGCGACCTGCGCGAGGCCGTCTCGGCCGACGCCCGCAACAAGATCTACTTCGCCGTGTCGCCCGAAGACGCCCACGCCCTCACCCTGCACACCGCGCCGCTGCTCACCGAGCACGACCTCACCCACCTGGGCGCCTTCCAAGCCGCCGCACGCATCATGGACGGCCCCGCCCCGGTCCCGGCGTTCACCTTCCGCTCCCGGCCCCTACCCGAGATCATCCCCGGCCGCGCCGAGCAGGTCCGCGCCGCCTCCCGCGCCGCCTTCAGCCCCACCCCGCCCACCGCCGCCTGCGCGGCCGACTGCCCCGACGACTGCACCGCCCACCCCCCGGCGACCACCGCGCCCCACCCGGGCAGCCCGCCGCCGGACGTGCGCCGAGGCTCCCAAGGACACCTCACCCACGACGGCCAAAAGGACCCCGACCATGCGTGAATCCCGCACCAACGACCCCTCGCCCAGGCGGCCCCGCCGTCGCCGGTCCGCGGCGGCCTCGGCCCTGCTGGAACGGCTCAACGACCGCGACCTGGCCATCCTGGAGACCGTCTGGGAACACCGCGTCCTGACCACCGACCAGCTCACCGCCCTGTACTTCACCGGCGTCAAACGAGCCCGCCGAAGACTGGCCGAGCTGCACCGCCTCCACGCCCTGCTGCGGCAACGCCCCACCCCCGCAGCCGGAACCGTCCCCTACCGGTGGGCGCTGGGCCCCACCGGAGCCGCCGCGCTGGCTGCCCACCGAGGCGTCACCCTCAAAGAACTCGGCTACCGCCAGTCCACCACCGTCTCCTACCTGCTGTCGCAGAAGGTCACCCACCAGATCGGCGTGAACCAGTTCTTCATCCAGCTGCACCAGCACGCCCACCAGCCCCACACCCGCACCGTCTTGGAACAGTGGTGGCCCGAACACCGCTGCCATCGCGCCTGGGGCCTGCACGCCCGCCCCGACGCCTTCGGCCGCTGGAGCCAGCACACCCCCGGGCGGCCCCCGCTGGCGGTGGAGTTCTTCCTCGAACACGACACCGGCACCGAAACCCTGGCCAAGGTCGTCGCCAAACTCGCCGGATACACCGAACTCGCCGACGCCACCGGCATGCACACCCCCGTGCTGTTCTGGCTGCCGGGCCCCGTCCGGGAGGCGAACCTGCGGCGACTGCTCGGCACCCCACCGATCCCGGTCGCCACCGCCGCCTACACCCCGCCCACCATCGCAGGCGGCCCCTTCCACACGGCGCTGGGCGGCGCCGCCCACCACGGTCCGGCCGGGCCGGTCTGGCTCCCCGCCGGGGCCACCGGGCCCCGGTACCGGCTGGCGGCCCTCGCCGACGCCTGGACCGCCCCCGACCAGCCCCGCACCCCGCCCCCACCGACCGGCACCCCACACGCCACCGGCACCGGCACCGGCCAGGGGTCAGGCTGATGCCGGTCCTGGTCGCCGCCGGACTCGGCGGCCTGGTCCTGGTCGCCCTCCTCGGCAGCCTCCTCGGCGTCTGCACCACCCTCGGCGGCCGGGCCACGTCGGCCTGCCACAGCACCCCCGGCCACGCCGCAGCCAGCATCCCTCCCGCCTACCTGACCCTCTACGTCAAGGCCGCAGCCGCCTACGGCGTGCCGTGGAACGTACTGGCCGCCGTCGGCGACGCCGAGTCCAACCACGGCCAAGGCACCGGCCCGGGCATCCACTCGGGAACCAACGCGATGGGCGCGGCCGGGCCGATGCAGTTCCTACTGCCCACCTGGGCCAGCTTCGGCGTGGACGGCGACCAAGACGGCCACCGCGACGTCTACAACCCCGCCGACGCGATCTACGGCGCCGCCAACTACCTGCACCACAACGGCGCACCCACCCACCTGCGGCAAGCGCTGTTCGCCTACAACCACGACCCCAAATACGTGCACGGTGTGCTGGCCCAAGCCGCCGCCTACGCCCGCGACGCCCCCACCGCCTGCACCACATTGGCGCAGGCGGTGTCCGGACGGGCGGGCGTCGCGGTCCGTGCGGCGCTGGCGATGCTCGGCACCCCCTACTCCTGGGGCGGCGGCACCGCCACCGGCCCCAGCCTCGGCAGCGGACAGGGCGCGACCACGGTCGGATTCGACTGCTCCAGCCTGGTCCAGTACGCCTGGCACCAGGCCGGGACCGACATCCCCCGCACCACCGGCCAGCAGTGGGCCACCTTGGCGCACATCCCGCCCGGCCAGACCGCACCGGGAGATCTGGTGTTCTTCACCGGAGCCGACGGCTCCGCCGCTACCCCGGGACACGTCGGGCTGGTCATCGGCCCCGACCAGATGATCGAAGCCCCCCACACCGGCGCCACCGTCCGCCTCTCCCCCATCCACACCCGCACCGACCTGATCGGCTACGCCCGCCCCGGACTCCCCGGAGTAACCCCGTGACCGACCGGCTCATCCGCGCCACCACCACCCTCGCCGTCGCGCTCGTCGCAGTGGTCGCGGCCGTGATCTCCTACCGGCACGCCTACCACCTGGTCCGCGCCCACGGCGAAACCGGACCCACCGCCCGCCTGGTCCCGCTCACCGTGGACGGACTGATCTGGGCCGCCTCCATGGTCATCCTCGACGCCCGCCGCCGACACCGCCCCGTCCCCGCCCTGGCCGTCTGGAGCCTCGGCGCCGGGATCACCGCCACCATCGCCGCCAATCTGGCCCATGGCCTCAAGGACGGCCCCATCGGCGCGCTCATCGGAGCCTGGCCCGCCCTCGCCCTCGTCGGCTCCTACGAACTCCTCATGGAGCTACTACGCGCCCCGGCCATACCCGCCCCCTCGCCCCCCGCCGGCCCAGAGGTTTCGACTGCCGCGGCCCGCGCCGAGGTGCTGTCCGCCTCGCCCGGCCTGGAGCCAGACCGGACGACGGTGGAACACCGCAGGACGGCAGACGTCGAGGCGGCGGTACTGGCCGACTACCGCGCCAGCCTCAACGGGCCGGGGCGACCAGCGTCTCAGCGTTACCTCGCACAAAAGCACCGCCTCGACCGCCGCCGCGTCAAACAGATCATCGACTCGGCGCACCAGCCATGAACCACTAATGAACCGGCCCGTCCTGCGCGCACCGTTGTGGAGCACGCTCACCGGCAACCCGCCGGCAGAGATGCACCTACCGCACCGCGGACCGGCCCCCTCCACTCGCGTCAGGGCCGCACGATGAGTCATGAGCGTGACCGTCCGCGCCTACCAGCCCCCGGCCGGGCTCGCCGCCCAAGACCTCGCGGCCGACCCCGCACCCAAGCCCCGGCCCACGCCCCGCTCGCCCGCGCCATCCGCACCCAGACCGGCCGCGCCACCTGACGCACTCCCGCAAGCGCCGCGCTCTGCGTGCGCGGCCCGCCAGGCCCCGACGCCGCCCGCCTCTCCGCCGCGTGGGAGCCTGGCCCCTCAGCCGGTCACCTCTGCGACCGCCTAGAAGTCGAACCAGAGGATGTGGCGGCACCCGGCGCAGATCATGCACGTGGCGTCCTTGTTCGCCCACGCCAGCCCCACCAACTCCGCGCCCGAGGTGTTGAGCTTCTTGAACGCCCGATGGAACGTCTCGCCCTGGCACACCGGACACCTCAGCTGCTGCTCGTTCGGCAGCGTGTATCGCTTGGGGTCACGTCCCTTGAAGATCTTCACGGCGGCGAGGATAAGTCCCCATCAGGGCAGCTCCGTCCCGCTCTGCCACCTACCAGGCCCTCACGCGCCGCGTCTCTCCGCCGCGTCGGGCACGGCCCTTGGTCCCTGCCAACTCGGGTCCTTCGGCCCTCACCACCCCAGGCCGCGCAGTATGCAATGGACGAGGAAGAGGCCCTGGGGTGGCGGTGGGGGCCGCCGGACCGCAGTCCCCCCACGGTCGTCTGGCGACGAGACGCCTGGGGCCTTCTTCCACCATCGCCACTCAGCGGGGCCGTCGAGGTGGGGGCCTCCCCGTGCCGTCCGGTCGTGCGCCCGTCGGCTAGGGCCACGTCGTTCCGCGACGGTTTAGCCTGAAAAGTTGGGCACGCCTCGCAGTCACAGAGGGCTCGGTCGCGCGCCCGGCCCAATCGGCGGAAGTTCATCTCCCGTCAAGCGAGAACCCACCGCACACCCCGAACACACCGCACCCCCAGCCGCACCGGCCGAAGGGCGCTCTGGTGTGTGGGGCCGACGCCGGTCAGGGAAGGCGCACCGGGCCCTGCGAGGGCCGCGCCCGGCCCGGCCACCGCCCGGGGAAAAGCGGTGACCGGTTGGGATACGGCCCCCCTTGGACGGGGGTCTGCACTCCCCGCCCGGCTGAACGCGGCGACGTGGCGACGCTGCAACGCGCGCCAGGCCGCCGCCGCCCGTGTCAGGGTGGGCCGGGCCGGGCGCGCCCGGCCCGGACGCCTACCGGCCCTTCAGCGTCCGCAGCCAGGACGGCACCGGCCGGGGGCATGGGCCGGGGGCTCGGCTACGGGCGCACCGCCCGCACCGTGATCTCCTCTGGCCCCGCGCCCGGCTTCCACACCCGCACCTCGGTCCCGTTGGCCCGCACGATCCGCCACCACCCGCCATCCTCGGCGTAGAACGAGGCCAACGGCTGACCGGCGAGGTCGGACACCAGGAAGATCCCGTCCGGCTCGCGCCACACCATGACCGCCGCCGCCACACTGCATGATCCGCTCACCGCTTCACCTCACGCGGGACCAACCCCGCTTCGATCAACCGGTCCCGCAGCTCCAACCCGCTGGCCGCCCATACGAAAAAGCTCTTGCCGCGCACCGCGAACCACCGCCCGGCCGCCGCATCAGCGGTGAACGCCACCCCCGGAAACTCCGCCCGCAACACCACCAAGAACCCCGCCGCGTCCGGCCGGGCCTCCGAGCCGGGGGCGGGCTCCGATCCCAGCCGGGGACGCGGTACGGGCCGGGCCTCACGCCCCACCGGCCCCGGCGAGGCGGTCACGACGCCACCCCGCTCACGCCCGCATCCTCCGGCGGGCTCCACGGCGACATGATCCGCTTGAGCGCGCCCTTGATCTGCACCAGCGCGTCGGTGGGGTTGTCGGCCTCGCACAACCACACCGTCCCGCCCCAGCAGAACCACCACCGGCCCCCGTCATCGGCGCGCTGCCACGTCTGCACCTCCAACGCCCGCGCCCCCGGCTCCGCCGACACCTTGAACCGCGTCCCCGACAACTCAGACACCGTCAGCTTGTGACCCCGCGCCATCCCCGCCAACGCGGCCGTGAACGCCGCGCCACGCGGATCGCTCACCCGCTCGGTTTCGGCCTCACGGGGCCTGTCCAACGAACCCATCCCGGACCTCCTGCCGGTAATGACGTGCTGTGCGTTACCCGGCACGCTAGGTAGGAGGCGGAGGGCGAACCCGCACACAGGTACGGGTAAAGAACCCGCACTTTTGTGCGGGTCAGACGACTCCGGCGCGGTGGGCGAGCCCGCGCAGTTGGGGCGTGCTGGCGCGGTGTTCGCGCTTGATCAAAGCGGTCAGGAGGGCGTGCGTTCGTGGGTCGTAGCGCACCAACTCGGGTGAGATGTGTTCGGCGTCCAGCAGCATGTTGACCGCAGCGGCGTCCTTGCGCTGCTGTCCGTATGCTCGGGCAAGGTCAAGCCGGACCTGTGCCCGTCGCCCCCGAAGTCCGGGCGCGAGCCGCGAGACATCGAGGGATTCCCCGATGTCGATAGCGTGGCGGGGGTCACCGAAAGTCACTGCTGCCGACAGTTCGTGGATGCGCACGTTGGTCGGTCCGAAGGCCGTCCAGAAGTGGTTGTGGTCGCCGCCGAGCGCGGCGGCAGCCCGTCGCGCCTGCCTGAGATTCGCATCCACCTCAGCTCGGTCGAATTGGCGGGCGGCGGCCGTGACGCCGACCAGGTGCAGCCCGCCCAGCAATGACAGGCGTTGCGGGTCGGGCCTGTCGAAGACAGGGCCGAGGGCGGCGGCGGTGTTGAGCGCGATCGACTTGGCCTTCTCCGGCTCGCGCATCCGGACGAACACATATCCGAGACGAAAGGCGCTGGCGGCGGCGAGCAACGGGTTGTCCGCGTCCTGAGCCGCAGCAAGTGAGCGGTCGGCGGCTGTCCAGGCCAGTTCGGTCTCGCCCACCCGATTAAGCGTCATCGCGACAGAGTGGTAGATCAGCGCCCGAAGTGTGTGGGCGGTGCGGCGTCGTCGGGCTGGAGTGGCTTGGACTGCGCGTTCGGCAGCGGTGATCAGGCGGGGTAGACGCTGGCCGGCAGTGTCATAGTGAGCGGCCTGGTACAGCCGGTTGACCGCGCGCAGTTCGTTGCTCAGCCATGCAAGGTCGGGGGGTTGGCTCCTGACGCTGGTTGGGGTGACGAAGGCGGGGAGGGCTTCGTAGCTGGTCATGGCGTCCCGGATCAAGGCCGCCGCCTCGTACCGCTGCACTTCGCCCCCTTTCTCCTCCACAGTGAGATCTGCCAGCGGCACGCCAAGGATCTCGGCGAGCTGGGTCAACACCGAGTGGGTGTCGATGCTGCGTGCGCCCCGCTCCACCTGGCCCAGCCAGCTTTCGGACCGGCCGATCAGCCCGGCAAGGACAACCTGGGACAAGCCGCGTCGTCGCCGCGCGCGGGCGATCTGCTGACCGATCTGCTTGCGAGTGTCCTTCACCTGAGACCACCCCAGCCGTAGCCCTACACGCCCTCGACCAGTTCATGCAGCTCGTGCAAGACCCGTTCCCACGTTGGCATCCGGGCGTGTGCGGGCGCAGCCGGATCGAACAGCACCTGCACTCCCATCTCGCGCAGAGCTTCCACGTTCGCCGCGAACGCACGATGCCGCGCCAGCGCGTCCTTGAGCAACGGGACGGCCACGATCGGCACCCCGAACCCCATCAGCTCGCACAGCAGGCCGACGGCAAAGGTGTCCGCGATGCCAGTGGCCCACTTGTTGATCGTGTTGAAGGTGGCGGGCGCGACGACCACCGCATCAGCGGCTGGCAACTCATTCGGCTCGCCCGGCATCCGGTAGTCCGAGCGGAGCCGTTCGCCCGTCAGTTCTTCCAGCGCCTCGACGTTGACGAAACGCCGCCCCAGCGGC
This sequence comes from Actinomadura gamaensis, assembly GCF_042652125.1. Classification (NCBI taxonomy): domain Bacteria; kingdom Bacillati; phylum Actinomycetota; class Actinomycetes; order Streptosporangiales; family Thermomonosporaceae; genus Actinomadura; species Actinomadura gamaensis. The sequence goes on from NZ_JBHSIT010000011.1 coordinate 315,199, forward strand.
GTCGTGATCACACACACACGCCAGTTCGTGTCAAGCGCAAGCTCGACCAGCCGTGAGAGGCCCGCCGCTGCTGGCGCAGCACACGCCACGACGTACAGGACCCGCTTGTTACCGCTGTGCACGCTGGGAAGCCTAACCGCCAAGCCCCTGGGCAGCGGATGGTTGAGGCAGCGAACCACGCACCTCGGTGTGGCCTTGCGCCGCCCGCGCGTACGCTTGGGGACCGCCCTGCTGGGTGACCGTATAGGGACTCGGTGTCGACAAGCGGCTCAAGCTCGCCACATGACCCATAGGGGTACTCGGGCTTGCATCTTGCAGCAGGCGTTCCACACCGCCGGCGTCTTCCCGCACATCGACTACACCGACGCCAGGAGCCCGGAGTGCTGCGGATTAACTCCCTGCCCGACGCCCCTGCGCGCGGCGACCTGCATCCCTACCAGGTCACCTACCCCACCTTCACCGCATGAACGCTAGCCCACTCACGGGCGCGGGGCGGGACGGCCGAACGGTCACCCGCCCCGTTCTCCTTCACCGCCCGACGCGCACGAGCAGCCGCCACCCAGCCCCGCCCGCCTCCGATGAGAGCGCTCGACCACCACAAAGCCCGACACAGGACACCACGCAGTTGGGCCCAGTCGCCGGCGGGTTGAGACGGGGCTTGCCCTTGCACATGGAGCCGGGGGTTCATGCCGGTTCGATCCCATCCGGGACCGGAACCACCGGCGCGTGCCTGCCGTCCGGCGGTCCCCCTCACGGGGAACGCCCCGCGCAGGCACCGTGCCGTGACCGAAAGGACCTTCGCCCATGGGCCGCGCTCCGCGCTCCGACAATGCGCCCGGCAAGACCATCCCCGACCAGTCCGTACCCGTCGCCCCCAAGCGGGTGATCGAGGAGGTCGCTCAGATGGTCGACCCGCTCACCCTGTCCTCTTTGATCTTCCCCCATGACGCGGGCGTGGTCCTGGACACCCGTCACGGGCTGGTCGGTGTCCTGCCCTACCGGCCGGGTCTGTCGCCCAACCGGCGCGGTTGGGAAGGCTGCATCAGCTGGGCCGCGCTCATTCTCTATCCGCACACTCCGGCGCCGGTGACCTACCCCGTCACCGAGGACCGCCTGGTCCGCGACGCCGCCGAGGCCAGGGCCTACCTGTTTCCCGCCCGGTTGTTCACCACCCGGGCCTGGCGCAGGGGCGGCACCTTCCAGCACATCGCCGACTACGGCCCCGACCGCCCCGGGGTCTACTGGATCGACCTCGAAGACGCCCCCGCACGCGGCGACCTCGACCCGTACCAGGTCACGATTTCCGGCATGACCGACTGATCATAGGGAGAATGACTCGCAGAGTATCGGCCGGACAGCCCACCGCCGTCCGGCCGATACTTCTTGGTCCGGTCGAATCACTCCCTCGAAACGCTCGCGCCTGGCATCCTGCCGCCACTTCGCGCCTCGGTTTCGTACCGCCCCGCGGCCCTTCCTCCAGATCAGTCCGCACCGTGCCGCTGACCTCGACGGCGAGTCGATGAACCCCGCCGGAAGGTGAGCGACGGCTTGCTGACGAGAAGGTCTACGGGCCTCACCGCCAGGGATACGACAAGGTCCACGCGCTCGGCGTCAGCGCCCGCACGGTAGGGCCCTGAGGTGCCCATATGCGCCCGGTGCCGACCGTCCGCCCAACCCCGCATCGGCCCGCGCCCGCCCCGCCCACGGCCCGCACAGCGGTTCGCCGCGCATCGGTCGGGCCCGGGCGTTTGCCATGGCGGCACGGCGACACCGGACCGCCCTCACACGACACCGGGACGATGACGGCACATCCCGCGCCGCCCGATGCCGCACGGTTTCCCCGTGCCCGGTGCGGCACGACGAGGCCGGGGCGGGTAACACCAACGGCCACGACCGCCCAGGGCGGGGCCGGGTGAGCGTCGGAGTGATCACAGCCCACGCCCCGCCGCGCACCCCGACACACCTGAGCGGCCCCGCCGCGCGCCGTGGGGGCGCGACGGGGCCGGTCAGGGCCCGGGGGTGTGGGTTCGGGGTGCGGGCTAGCGGACGTTGCGGACGGCGTGTCCGGGCGGACTGTCGTCACGGTGCCGTCCCCGGATCACGCCCCCGCCGCCGGACGTGGGGCGGCCGGGCAGGGGTGCTGGGGAGCAGGGAGCGCCGCCGTCCGTGGGCGCGAACACGGACGGCGGCGCGGGCGATGCTGGGGCCGTCAGGCGGCAGGGGTGCCACCAGTCACCGAGACGGCCGGGGCGGCAGTGGTGGTGTCCGGGGTGGGGGTTGCGGCGCGGTAGCGCATCGGCTTCTCGCACGTCAGGATGGCCTCGCCCTGGTTGGCCATGGTGGTCAGGGCATTGGCGACCGCGCCGGACGACCGGTCCAGCACCCGCGCGATCTCGCCGGGGGTGAAGTCGGCGTCGGGGTGGGCGTTCAGGTGCGCGGCCACCGCCGGACGCAACGGGGTCGGGGCCTTGCGGTCCCCGGTGGCGACCGGCCCCCCGGTCGGCACGGTCCCGGCCCCGCCGGTGGCGCGGGTGCGGCGGGTGCGGACGTGTCCGGTCGCGAGCCCCAACGCGTGCGCGGCCTCATACACCGGCGTGAGCGCGGTGTTGATCGCATCGGCGTCCGCCCCGTCGCCGGACACGGCCGCATAGGCGGCGGTGACCGTGGCCAACAGATCCGCCAGCCCCTCCCGCGCGGCTTCGGCCGCCCGCGCCCGCGCCAGCTCCGCCTCGATCTTCGCGCGCCGGGCGTCCTCCTGGCGCTGACGCTCCTCCAGCGCGGCCTTGGCCGCCGCGCGCCGGTCGGCCTCCTCACCCATGATCCGCATCGCATCCGCGATCGCCTCCGGCGTCAACGCCGCAACCGGGGCCGGGGCCTCCGGCGTCGCCGGGTCGCCGTCGTCCGTCCCCGCCGCGTCATCGGTCCCCGCCACGCTGCCGGTCGCGGTGTCGGACGGCGCGGTGTCGGACGGCGCGGTGTCGGACGGCGCGGTGTCGGACGCGGTGTCGGACGCGGTGTCGGACGCGGTGTCGGACGCGGTGTCGGACGCGGTGTCGGACGCGGTGTCGGACGCGGTGCCTTCGGGCGCGGCGGGGACGGGACGCCACACGTCACCCTCGCGGGTCACGTGATCGTTCGCGAACATGACCTTGATCGCGGCCCGGGCGTTCTTCTGGGTGACCCCGGCCGCCGTCGCAAGCTCGGCCACCGTGCCGCCGCCGGTGGCCGTCAGCACATCCCACACGCGCCGCGCGGTCTCGTCCCAACCGGCCGGGTAGTCCCGGGCGTCGGGCGCGCTCACGCGGGCGTCCGGGGTCGCGTCGGGGACGGTGTTCGCGGGGGCGGTGGTGGTGTTCGCAACCATCGGATGGCTCCTTTTCGCGTTTCCCGGTGGCGGGCTATCGTGCCGCCGTTTCCGGGTTCCGTGCTTTTTTGTTCTACATTCATCATCCCTCGATAGCCGCCATTCCACACCCCGAACGCACGACGAATTGCGTCACCGAAACGGCTGGAGAGGCTTCCCTAACAAAACACGGGCGGGGAAAAATCTATCCGCATTGGCGCGCCGAAAGCTTGACTGCCACGCATGCGGGCCGCATGCGCGTTTTACGGGCATGCGGAGCCCCGCGAACCTTTCCCGTGGACAGGCGACCTCCTCCGCATCGACCACCTTGAGATCGAGCGAGGATCTCGCCGCGAACTGTCTCCGAACAGGCGCACACCACCTCGCCAGCACTCCCTCACAGGTCCATTCTGGTCATGCCTTATAAGCAGCGAGAAGGGAGGGAAAAGGAAGGGCACTGGGAGGAAAGTTAAGGAATGGCGTTGCTTCTTGGTTCGCGCCCGCCTACTACCGAGGCGTCTCTGTAGACGAGTCGGGACGCCCTACGGCCCCCCAAAGACTGTGTGACCTGCACCTTTTATACGGCGGCGGGGTACCCGCTTAAGCGACACCCCCAGACGCCCCCCACGCGCCCCGCAGACGCCTCCCAATGCCTCGATACCCTTTGCCCTGTTCCGTCCCTAAAGACCCGCTTCGCCGATCCGCGTTCAAAGAATGGCCGACCACCCACAAAGAGCAAGGCGGAGGCCCCACCACGCAAATCGAATTCCAAGTGGCTGGACGGCCCAGAAGATGAGCGATCCGCCTTATAGCAGAGAGAGCGCTTCCCACTTGCAGAGAAAACTGTTGAGAAATGCCGAATTGCAAGCCAAACTACCGCCCGTATCCCGGGACAGACGTCAGCGACTAACGACCTCAAGCGGAAACAATCCACTGTCTAATTCTTGCAGTCTGACCCGCTGCACACTGGGGTCGAGACCGCTTGCAAGAATAGAAGCTGCCGAGCCACCGTTTGCCATTGGTCGGCATCGCCGCGCGACCCAGTGTCCTGTAGAGGGTGCAAGCCCACAGCAAGGACCAGCGCGGCGCGTTCCGAGAACAGGCCGCGAACTTAAACTAGCAGGCTCTTTCAACCCCGTCGTTGGGCCGGTGCGGGCCCTGCGAACGATGGCAGCCGCCGGGGGCGAGCCAGTGCGTTTGTGGGCGCAGACGGCCAGTGCGGCGTTCCAACGGGCTCACAGGCGAGGGCTTCGGGAAGCGTCGTGCTCGTCTCATCGCTCCTGGGCCGGTCCGGGCCGGGAAGCAAAGCGGGATTGGGGTGGCGACTTGCGGGGTGCCGCCCCAACCCGCCTGGCTAGGTGTCGTCGGTCAGCCTGCGGTAGAGCTGACTGGTGCGCTCTTCCGGCGTGGCGCCGATGCCGGCGAGTTCACCGGCGAGTTGCTCGAAGCAGTGGTGGATCGCGGTCGGACGTCCCAGCGTGGCGTAATGCTGCATGCGTTGCCGGTACAGGTGTTCGGCCGTGGGGTCGATCTCGCAGGCGCGCTCCAGGTGCAGCACCGCGCACTCGGGCGTGGTCTCGGCGGCCGCGAGTTCGGTCAGAACCTCCACCACGGTCCGCGTCAGTTCGCGGCCGGTGTGCCGTGCCCACAGCTGGTCGTGATCGGGCAGGTACGCGCCGGAGGCCCGGGCGACAGCCGCGCGCAGCGCGGTGGTCTTGGCGGGGCCGGTGGCGGTGACCGCGCGGGCGGCGTGGTCGCGCAGCTGCCACACGTCGCAGGTGAACAACTCGCGGTTGAGCTGGTAGCCGTTGCCCGACACGTTGCGGATCACCAGGCGGCCTTTCCCCGAGGGGTAGCCGAGCGCCTCGCACAGCCGGGCGCGGGTGTCGCGCAACAGCGTGTTGAACTTGGCGTCGCTGACCCGCTCGTCCGGCCACAGCCGATCCTCGATCATGGCCCGGGTCAGCAGCTGTCCGCGGTGCTCGACCAGCAGCGCCAGCAGCGCCCAGGCGTCGGTTCGGCGGAAGGTGACCGGACCCGCGGGGCCTTCCAGTCGGTAGCCGCCCAGCAGCCGCACCATACCCGGAACCTGGTCGGTCTCGCCGGCGGCCGCGGACGGCCCCGGGCCTACGGCGAGCGGTGCCGGGAGACCGGGCGGCGGGTTGAGCGCGGCGATCTGGTCGCGCGCCGCATCCTGGCCGAGGCCGCAGGTTTGGGTTCCGATCACCTGGGCGGCGGCCGGGCCGGTACCGCTGCCCACCATCCCGCCCTCGTCGACCTCCAGCGTGGTCCCATGCGGCCAGTCGCCCAACAACAGCGCGCCCATCCCCAGATCGCCGCCGAGCTGCAGCTCAGCGTTCAATCGTTCGACCTGGCCACCGGGTGCCAGCACACATACCAGGCCAGCATTGGAAGCGCCGGTGTGAGCCTCGCCGTTCGCGGTGCCGGGCTGGTCCGGCTGGGCGGTGTCGTCGGCGCGGCGCATGCGGTCGATGATCGCAGCACCCAGCAGCTCCAGCACCTCGGCCGGGTTGTCGCACACCGTGAGGCCGACCAGGCCGTCGGCGCATGCACTGTCGCGGGGGCCGAGCAGCAGCTCCAGGTCCGCGCGGGTGGTCACCACCTGGCCCCGCCCACTTTGGGCGGCCGTCACCAACTCCACCAGCAGTGCGCGCTCGACCTCGGCGGCGCCCGGGCCGATCAACCGCACCCCGCGGGCCTGGGCCAGGTCGAGCATGACCGGCTGCTGCCGCCGCTGTCCCAGCCGAACCCGGACCCGGCTCGCCTCGGTCGGGTCGGTCGGGTCGGTCGGGCGGAAGTCTTCACGCGGCGGGGGCAGCGACGGTCCACGTTCCGGGCGGTGGGTGCCCCAGCGGCGGTGCAGTATGAGACCGCCGACCGCCGCAAAAGCCATGGGGCGGGTCAGTCCCCACGCCAGCAGCAGTCCGGCCATGCTCGACACGCCGACCAGCCCGGCATCGGGCAACGTCGAGGCGAACCCGGCCGTGATTGCATCAACCGGCCCCGTCTCGTCCTTGTGAGCCGAGGGCGCGGTGGGGCCTGTCTTATCCCGGGCCGAAGTAGCCGCGGGCGGGACGGCCCTCGTGCTCGGCGCGTTCCCTGCTCCCTCTGGTGCCGGGGCACCGAGCGCGGCCTTGCCGACCGATCGCTGGTTCACCGATCCCTGAAAGCCGCGCGGTAGCCCGGGCAACGCCCCGTCCTCGGTCCACGGCAGCGACGGCGCTTCCTGCCTCACCGCCTGAGTGATCTGATCTCGGCCGTCGCGGACGACCGTTCTCAGGCTGCGCGCCGTGGCACGCGCCGCGTGCGTCTCGGCCGCGGCCGGGCGGCTGGCCCCGCCGCGTCCCGGCTTGGGCAGTTCCCGCCCCGACTGCGGAGACCGCCCGCTACTCAAACTGTGGGCGATCTTGATGCCTAGGTCGTGGCAGAGCGTGTCCTGATGGAACATCTGCGCTGCCGCGCCTTTGAGCTGTCCGCAGCCCGCCCGGATGGTGATCGCGGCGTGAGCGGTACCGCCCACCAGCAGGGCTTCGCCCACTGCCCCGAGGAGGGCCCCGCTAATTAGCACTTTCTCTACCGTCCACGACGCGCCTGGTCCCGCTGCCGCGCTTCGTTCTGCTTTCGTGGCCACTGTTTCTGAAGCCTCCGCCTCCGTGTCCCGTGTGCATTGCCCACAGCAGAGCAGCAGCCATTGCCTCGGACGTCGGTCGCCGTGCTGCTGAAGCCACACCATGCCCCACGGCCCCAGGTTGATACGCGCGTTTGCCAGTTACGAATAAGCAACGTTGAGCCGTTCCGTCGCACCAGTTAAAAAACTGGCAAAGAGTCGGACTCAGAACTGCACGAACCGGGCAATTACAAGCTGGGAGCACCGACGCAGAAAACCCCGCCCATTACGCCCGGATCGGCGGAATGAGCGGGGTTCTCCGGAATGGTCCTCTATCCTGGTCCCAGGGGACCAGCCTGATAGGGTCAGGCTGGTCCCTCCCTAGGACGCGAGTGAGGTGCCGAGGCCGGCGGGGGTCTGCAGGTCCTGGTGGCGGTCGAGGTCGACCCACACGGTGTGGCCGAGGGCGGGGCTGCCGTGGATGCCCAGCGAGATCGCCAACTGCGACACCGCGTACAGGCCGCGCCCGCTCTCGCTGGTGGCGTCCGGCTGCCGGATGGTGGGGATGCCCCGGCCTCCGATGTCGGTGATCCCGACGTACACCGGGTCGCCGTAGGCCAGTTCGACGCCGAACCAGCCGCCCTCATCAGCCGAGCGGGTGTGGCGCAGGGTGTTGGCGGTCAGCTCTCCCACCACGAACTCCACCACGTCGGCGCAGATGTCACCGGCGAACATCGCGCGGGCGAAGTGCCGTGCGGCCGAGACCTGGGACACCTGGCCGGAGAAGGTGCGTCGCCACCGCATCTCGCCGGGGCCGTGCAGCCATTCGGCGGCGGTGCTGTACCTCCACTTGCAATTCTGCATGGACTATCTCTCCTTCGTTGATGCCGCCCGGGGCCGGGATAGGCCATGGGGGTCGGGCGGCCGGACGGTGATTACCGCAAACCTCCGTGGCCAAGGTCAAGCCCGTCAATGGCCACCATTTCCAGCGTGACTCGGCGACCGTTCGACTGCCGGTTTCCCCGGTGTTACTACTGGCGCGCGCCTGGGTGATCCTGGACGCGTGGTCCTCGAAGCAGGGTGGTCAGACGAATGCGGAACAGGCCGACGACCATGCTGGGGGCCGTGTAGGCGAGCAGGAACGCGGTGGCCCAGGGGCGTTGACCGTCCTGGCCGTGCCAACGCACCGGATACCGCTGCATGCAGAAGCGCGCGCAGTGAAGTCGGTGCAGCAGTTCGACGTCAAAGGCCCGGCTTCGCCAGGTGGCACAGAGCCGCAGGTGATGTGCGGCGGCGCTGCTCATGACTTTCAGCGGGGCCTGGGTGTCGCGGACCGGAAGGCGCGGGAACAACAAGCCGGTCAGGCGGATGAATCCGCAGGTCTTCGCCTTGCGGATGCGGCTCCAGTCGTGCTGGTCGCGGTCAGCGGCGACGCAGTCGGCGACTTCGCCGGCGATCAAGCGAACAGCGTGATGCAGGCATCCAGCGGTCGCCTCCAGCCCGTAGTCAGCGTCCAGGTAGGCGATTATCCGTCCGCGCGCGGCTTCGAACCCCATCCGTACGGCGTGCGCCTTGGGCCCGCGAGCCTCCAGGACGCGGATACGGGCGTCGGAACTGAGCTGGTAGGTGCGGGCTTCGGAAAGCGCGGGCCCCGGAGTGTAGGCGTCGGCGACAACGATGATCTCCAGGTCAGGCCAGGCGTCCAGTACGACATCCAGCGTCACGGGCAGGTGCGGGAAGCTGTTACAGGTCGGGATGATCACCGACAGATCAGGGCCTTCAGAAGAGGACATGGTGGAGATTCCAGGTAGTGGCCCTTGTAGGATCCCTGCCCGCGCGGCGGCGGTTTCAGGTTGCGCATTGCTGCGGCGTCTTCTGCTGTGACGCCCAGCGGAGCGGGGTTTGCGCGCCAGCATTCGCATTGGGAGACTCTCGGGAAAAGTCGGAGCGGGCAGTCTGAGCGGGGGGCACGGGAAACGAAGCACTCGGACGCCGTGCTAGTGAACGCGCCGCAGTGCTTGGCTGGTCTGGACGGCGGCCTCCCCTAGTCGATCGTCGGGCAACGCCTGCCAGATGGGCACGTCATGTCCGCAAATCTGGATCATCCCAGGTCCACCTTCGCTCGCCGACGCAGGCAGATGCACGAGCGTCACCCGACGATGAGGCTCGAAAACGGACTGGACGGTCAGCTCCGGAAACGTCGCCTGCTCGAACTTGAGGAGCCAATTGCTGGCAATTCCAAGGGTGTCGTCGTCTTGGGTGATGAGGGGGTCGGTCGTCAGGTGCGACCGCAGCTCACCAAGAAGGTAGCGGCTACGTTGGAACGTCAGGTCACCGCCGACCCTGTCGATCGTTTTCTGACTCAGGATCACCGAGCAGCAGAAGGGAAACGGGTCATGCGTGACCACGAGTAGGCCATCGGAGATGAGAATGACACCTTCGGGTGGCGATGGCTCGCATGAGGGAACCGTCATAGTAAGTGTCACCAGCTCTCGGCCGCGCAGGCCGCTTCGACATCGTTAGCCGTATAGAAAAAGGCAGCGGAATGGCGGGGGAAAGCCAGGTCGTGATCCGACCACCAAGCTGTTCCTACCAACCCCGCGGGTGAGCGTTGACGCGAACTAGCGCCAGTTCCCGCCCGTTCTCGTCGAGTTCCCGCTGGGCCGAGGTCGAGGTCATGCCTGGTGGCCGTCGTAGGAGTTCGCCGGGAGCCTTGGGCGGAAGAACGCCGCCCGAGCGGGTCAGAACTGTTCAGGACTGGGGCCAGCTTTCGCAGTCGGGTGTCTGGAACCAGAAGCGATGTCGGTTCTGCTGGACAGTGAGACCGAACGCTTCGACGCCGGGGTGGCCGTGAGTGATCCACCAGGTGTGTGCGGTTTCGACGTGGTGCCAGATATCGGACGGCCCGCCGTGTTCGACCTTGGCAGGAGTGTCGTCGGAGACGGTCGCCCATGAGCCGTCGGGGGTGGTGATCCGGGTTGTGGTGGCGCCGGGAAAGGCGTTGATGCCGGGGAGTTGCTGCCAGATCAGCAGAGACAACCCGGGCGTGCTGAGAGCTTCGCGCCCGACGTCGCTGGTGCGCGTGTGGGTGGTGCTGGTGTCGATGGGGGCGCTCTCTGGGATGCCGGGTAGGGCGACGGCGCGACGGGTGGACATGAATCCCCAGGTGCAGGAGATCAGCGGACCGGTCGCCGTGCCGTCGCCGGCCACGGTGAGGCGGGCCAGCGCACCCGCCCATGTCATGCCCCGTGGCCGGACGTCGGCCAGGATGACGCCGCCGGGGCGGACCTGTTCCACCCAGGTGGGCGGGACGCGTTCGGTGGCCACGGTGGCAATGAGACGGTCGTAAGGGGCGCCAAGGGGGTAACCCCGGGCGCCGTCTCCTGCGATGAGAGTGGGGTGGTATCCGGCGTCGGCCAGGCGGGCCCGGGCGGCGTTGATCAGCTCGGGGTCGATGTCCACGCTGACGATCTGGGACGGGCCGAGCCGTTCGGACAGCAACGCGGCGTTGTACCCGGTGCCGCTGCCGATCTCCAGGACGGTCATGCCGTCGGCCACGTCCAGGATGTGCAGCATTCGGAGCATGAAGCTCGGGCGGGTGCTGGAACTGGTGGACCACAGCATTCCGGGCTGGTCGGGATGTTCCTTGCGCTGGGTGACAAGGGTGTCATCGGAGTAGACCAACGAAAGCCATCGCGGGTCGGTGGCGTCAACCAGTTCGGACGGGTCGTCGTCGGAGTAGAACGCGGGCACGAAAACGTGCCGGGGGACACAGGCCACCACCCGGCGCCATGCGGGGTCGGTGATGTCTCCCTGGTCGCTGAGCTGGTCGGCCAGGGCTTGGGCGCGGGCTCGCCAGTCGTCGGGCGGGACGGTCATGGGGCTACTCCCGTGAGGGTGTCGGCGATGGCGTCGGAGATAGGCGCCCCGGTGCGTTCTTGCAGCCACGCCCATTGAGCGCCGGGGCCACACTCCAGGAACCACCATGCCCCGTCGTCGGTCACCGCGAAGTCGAACACGCCCAACGCCAGGCCGAGCGCCGACAGGTAGGCGTGGCAGGCGTCGGCCACGGCGGCGGGGACGGGGGTGATGTTGTAGGTCAGGGTGTCGTAAGCGGTGCGGAAGTCCTGATGCCCGTGCGGGTCGTCGGTGTGGATCGCAACGGCGTGCGTGTGGCCGCTTCCTGTGGCCACGAGCCGGACGTCATGGCTCTTGGGGATGTTGGTCTGGAACAGGTGCAACGTGGTGGACAGGCGAGCGTTGATCGTCTCGGGGTTCACGGGCGTTGTGTAGATCATCCTCACCCGGTCGGCCTCGCTGATGAGCTTGTGCATGGTGGCCTTGTAGACGACGCCCTCCCGGGTGCGGGCGAACGTCTTGGCGTCATCGGGGTCATTGGTGAGCAGGCTCACCGGGAGGGTGAATCCGCAACGGGCGGCGGTGGCCATCTGGAGCGGACGGTATTCGGCGTCGGCCAGCCGTGCCGGGTGCGACACCCAACGGACGGGCAGCGACATGAACACCCCACCGAACCCGAACCGTGCTTCGACGTTGGCGAACCGCCGTTCCGGTTCGCTCAACGAGTCGGGGAACCGGAAGGGCTGGGGCTGCCGGTAGTACACCGCCGTGACGTCCTCCAGGGGGATGGTCCCGTCCGGGGTGGTGAGTCGTCCACACCAGCCGTCGCGGTCAAGCCGGAGGCTCGCTCCCGACGCCAGGGGGAAGGATGCGGTGTCGAACTGGACTACGCGGGCTCCGTGTCGGGCGAGCGCATCGCGGACGTAGGCGGCTTCTCCGTCCTCCTGCTCGGCAAGCAGGAGGACCAGGGGTGCGGCCATCAGTCGGTGACCGTCTGCGTGTAGTCGTCCGGCTTGGTCTTGCTGTCGTCGGTGTATGTGGTGGGGACCTTTTCGGTTCGGGTGCTGGTGGGCTTGTCGTGCTTGCCCATGACACGAACCGGCGCTGGGGCGACGGCCTGGTCCATTCCCCACGGGCGAGCGGTAGGGGTGGGCTGCTGAGAACTGACGGGCACGGTGTGTCCGGGCAGACCGAGCGGAAAGCGGTCATGGGGGTGAACCAGAAGGTTGTCGTTCATCGCGGGTAGTCCTTCCGTGGGAGAGCGGGGAGGGGCAGGTGCTCCCGGCTGGCCCTTCTCTCCCGGCCCGGGGTCGCGTTGAAAGTGGGCGGTCATGCGTTGCCCGCCTGGCGGCCGGTGGCGGTGAGCAACTTGCTTCTCCAGCTCGGGCGCCGTCGGTGCCCGAAGGGTGATGTCGCGACCGTGGACGGCGATCCACGATCCGGTTGGTGACGGGCGCAAGATCCCCCAGTGCGGGAACTCGCGGCGAAGACGTTCCAGCGACGCAGCGGGATCGCCCCACGCACCGGCGGCGGTGCGTTCGGTGTCGTGGGCCATCGTTCACGACCGGATCGTCAGGACGTTCCCGATGGATGTCATGGCCGTCTCGATGTCGTCGGCTCGGCAAACGCGTTCGCCCCAGCTCCAGGTCAGGTACCAGACGTCGTCTTCCCCGGGTTCGGTACCGATGTCTTCGCTGAGGCGAGCGACACCGAGCCTACGAACATGCAAGGTGGGCGTCTCCGCTCGATGCTCCAGCAGGCGGACGGAATAGTTCCCGGTGCTCTCCAACGCCTTCCCCAGCGTCGTCAAGCGCTCCATCCTGTCCTGGCGGAACGCTCCGGTGCGGTCGGGAAGCTCGTCACTACCTCGGGGGACGTCGAAGGTAGCGACATCGGGGACCTTGTCCCGCCGTCGCCGGACACCATCGCTATGCGACATGAAGCGGCCTCCCTCCGCTGCGGGCCAGGTAAGCCACCACGCCACCCACGTTTCGATGTGCTCTGGTTGCTTGGTGCGTACTGGCCATCCGGCGGCGCTCTGTTTCACTCACCCTCGGTTCGTGCGTCCGGCGCTCCATCGGCCGTCGGAACGGTCGCGCTTGCCGGGCTTGGCTCTACCGTGGCCGCATCAGCGGCGACAACTCGACGTCAGCGGAGTGACACTTGGCGACGTTCCACCGACGTTCCGTAGTGGATCTATGGCGCTGTCCGTCCCAATGCGGCTTACTGGAGACCTCAGCAACAAACGCGGTTCACGGCCCCGGGAGGACGGCATGTCGTATCCGACGTTGCTCGCGGCGTTGGCGGCGGCTCGGCACTGGACAGCCCGCGATGCGGTGGCCGAGTTCGGCAGGACGGCCGAACGGCTCAACGAGTCCTACCGGCCAAGTGAACGACAGTGGGAGCGCTGGTGTGCCGGAGAGATCAAGGTCGGACCACGCCCGTTGTGCTGTCGGGTGCTGGAAAAGATGTTCGGCCGTCCGGTCGCCGAACTGTTCGCGCCGCCCCCGCTGATCGCCCAAGACTCCCCCTGGCCGGATGGGTACTCGGCAGGGACATACTGGAGTCGAGCACGCTTTGTGCCCGAGCCCGGATCTCCGATGGATGAGGAAATCGCGGTAGTGGCCGACGACTCCGCCCGCTTCGCTCGCCGCGTCCGGCGAGTGGACGAACACGCACTTGAGCAGCTCGACGCCGACGTTCGTCAGCTTGCCTATGACTACCTCCGACGTCCGCCCTACTTCACCTTCCGTCGCGTGGCAGACCTGCGCACGGAGGTGTTCGCGATGTTGGACGAGCGGCACCCGCTTGAGCAGGAACGCCGGTTGTACCAGGTGGCCGGCCAGTTGTGCGGACTTCTCGCCCACGCCAGCGCAGACCTGGGGCACCCGCACGAGGCCGACACCCACGCCCGGACGGCCCTGGTGTGCGCCGAACTGACCGACGACAATCCGCTACGTACCTATGTGCGTTGGGTTCAGTCCAACGTGGCCTACTGGCAGGGCGACTACCGCAAGGCCGCCGCCATCGCTCATACCGGACGCGACTACGCCGCGTCCGGTACCGCGCTGCTACGCCTGGCCAGCCAGGAGGCCCGCGCCTTGGCGGCTACTCGCGATGGCTCAGAATTCGGTCGGGCCATCGGGGACGCTCGTGACGCACGCGACTCAGCGTCAGAGGCGGACGAGCCGGGCGTGTTCAGGTTCAGCCCTGGCAAGGCCGCTTACTACGCCAGTGAGGCCTATTTCGCCATGGGTTCGCCGGGCAACATCCGGCAGGCCCAGCAGCAGGCACAGGAGTCGATACAGCTACTCGCGAACGATCCCGACGACCAAGGGGCCGAGCTGCTCGCCGCCGCGCGACTGGACCTGGTAGCCGCACATCTTGCGGGCGACGACCTGGACGGAGCCGCCGAGCATCTGGCACCGATTCTCTCCATGTCGCCCGAGCATCGAACGATGCCCGTCGTTCAGCGCGTCTGGAAGATCGGGAAGCAACTCACCGCCCGGCCAGCGGCGCCCGCCGCCGTTGAGCTTCGCGAGCGCATCGCGTTGTTCGCCGCGCACCCGGCGGCCACTCCCGAGGTACTTCCTGCACTTGAGTAGGGTCGTGGACGGAGGAACTGACATGGCCATTCAGGTATCGGTATGTGGTCCGCGCGACTGCACCGACGACGACCGCCGAAACGCCCACGAGGTCGGCCGCCTGCTGGCCGAGCGCGGCGCGGTCGTGATCTGCGGCGGCTACACCGGGGTCATGGCCGCCGTCGCGGCCGGTGCCCGCTCGGTAGGCGGGACCGTGGTGGGCATCCTGTCTCGCGACACCGCCGACGACGCCAATCCGGACCTGTCCATCGTGATCCCGACAGGGGCCGGAGAGGCTCGAAACAACATCATCGTCAACTCCGGTAACGCGGTGATCGTCGTTGGCGGCTCATGGGGCACTCTGTCGGAACTGGGGTTGGCCATGCGCCGAGGGCGTGCCCCCGTCGTGCAGCTCGGTGGCTGGACGATCCTGGACCAGGACGGCAAGCCCGTTCCTGGCGTCCGCCATGCCACGACACCGGATGACGCCCTAGCCCTTACCGGCCTGTGGCCCTGATCACTGCACCTAACATTGCGCCCGCGTAGCGTCGTCACTCGTAGCTACCGGAGCGCTCACGAATAAGCTCCCACTCGTCATCGCACTGCGGCCAGAACGCCAGCCGCCCAAGTGGAGTAGCGCCGATCGATGTAGGCGACAGTGGCTTCGAAAGGCTCGATAGCCTGCCGTTTCACGAACCCGACATTTAAGGGCCTCTCGCAACGCCTGAGCGTTGTGATCGCTTACGGGACTGTCAATCTTTTTCTACAGTCCCCGGCTTTCCCGTAGTCCTCCAAACGAGCGACTCCGGGAGCTGAGCCTCCCGCAGATGGTCGTTGGCACCCAGAAATATCTTCAGCCGGAGCCGAAGAACGTGGGTTTGCATCCCTCCCGGGGCGGCCTAGGACTGCTCCTTGACGCAGAACGTGACCAGGTCAAGGTCAGAGGTGAACGTCCTCATGGGCCAGGTGCCCGTCGGCGGACACTCCGCCGGGGCGGGCGCGGGTGCCGAGCCAGCGGGTGCCAGGACCGTCAGCGCGACGGCCGCCGCGAGGGCGAGGAACTTACGCGTGATGACGCCCCTTCGGGTTCTCGTTCGGGTGCCATCCCCGACCCTTCCCATGTGCTGGCGGCCATCTGGCGGTGGTGGTGGGCGGTCGTGGTTCTGGCGATCGGTGGCCGTCGGAAGCGGCGGTGCGTGGTCATTGAGCTGGTGGCAGGCGGCCAGGCGAGTTGGTGGCGCGTGGTCGCCGTTCTTCCGGAGCCCCATGACCAGGCCAGGAAGCACGTACGCACTGGGACCTGCGGCTGCCGCCGGGCGCGGCGTCCTGGTCCCTCCCCCGCCGGGCCCGGCCCGTCCTGGCCGGGTTCGCCGCCGGGCGGCCGGCCCCCGATGCTGATGCGGCGCGCGGTGCGGGGCCCGCGCCACCGACCAAATTCTGATTACACAGAGCAATGATCTGGGTGTGGAGTGTAGTTATGGGTTGGGGTGTTCCTGACCCCATCACCTCGCTTGTGAAGGAGTGACCCATGACCACGACTCGGGCTGCGGTTACCGCCGTCCTGCTCGCCGGTGCCGCCGTCCTGGCAGGGCCGGGCAGCGCCCTGGCCGCGCCGACCGCCGCCACGGCCACGCCCCAGGTCGCCACAGCCCCCGCGGACCCGTGCCCGCCGGGATATCCCGAGCTCATCGGCGGAGGGTGCTTGCCGCCCAACTTCTAAGGGACCGGGGCCGACCAGCCTCCGGCCGCGCCTGGGCGGGCGGGGCACGCCACCGCTCCACCAGGCCGGCCGGGGACTGGGAGACTCATCCACTCGGGGGCGGGCCCACACGGGGCCCGCCCCCGAGTGGCGGCCTCTGACAACGAAAGACTCTCCGCCCGCGTAGGGCATGGCCGACGCCGGCCGTGGGCGTGGCGGGTCCCGGGAAACTGGTGAGTTCAGTGATCGCCTCGTCCGAGGGGCGGAAATAGCGGTGCACGTTCTCAGGCTTCTTGGGCCGGGACCTGGCCATCAACATCAGCAGGCTCGCGCCCGCCTCGCCCAGGTGCGTCAGCGCCGAATGACGGAACTCGTGCCGATCCCAGCCCGTGCCCGGCCCGCCGAGCGCGGTGTGGCCGTCCAGCAGGGCGCGAGCCTGCCCGTACGCGGCGGCCCGGACCTCCACTTCCCCGTCCGCCCAACGCCAGGCCATGGCCATCCGTCAACGCCCTCGCTGGCCGTCCATCACCAACGCCGTGTCCGCCCAACGCCGTTCCCGGCGGCCGTACACCGCTAGATCTTGACCGCCCACCCCAGGTCTCAGGGGCCACTAGCACCCTGCACAGCCAGATCATCGCAGAGAGTAACTATGTGCATCTCTGGGCAGACATAGGGGCGTCACTGCAAGTAGCAGATAGCTACGTTAAGTGAGATCCGAATGTGAGAGGAAGATCATGCGGATCAGTACCGTCCTGTCCGGCGGCGTGCTCGCGGCCACGGTGGGCGCCGGGGTGCTCGGTGCTCCTGCGGCCTCGGCGCAGCTCCCGGCCCAGCCCTCGGTGGTGCGCCAGCACGCAGACCCCGAGACCGTATTCCTTACCGTGGCCGAGGCGGCGACGATCCTGCGGGTCAGCAAGATGACCGTCTACCGCCTCGTCCACTCCGGCGAGCTGCCCGCCATCCGGGTCGGCCGGAGCCTCCGCATCCCCGAGCAGGCCGTCCGCGACTACCTGAAAAGCCACACCGCACCGCCCGTCGCCTCGCCCGCGGCCGCCGACCGTGCTTCGGTCCCCGACCCCGGCGGGCACGGCAGGCAGAGCGCCGGAGGGCTGGATGTGACGTGACTTGTTGAGTGTGGTGTTTCCGGCCTCGGTGCTTGTAACGCGGGACCGTGACCAACCGCAGAGCCGAGATAGCCCCGTCAGGTCCCGGCAGAGACCGTCTCGCCCCAGCTCATCAACGCCGTTTGGAACTCATGACACGGTTCTTACCGGCACCCCTTAGCGCGGATTTTCGTTCCGGTCCTGGTCTCCCCCCGTCGCGGTTACCGTGAAGCCATGACGGTCGGAGCCGGCGCGGGGGCGGAGCCGTCGGTGCCGCTGGCCCGGCTGACGGCGGCCGCGCGGGAGGAGGCCGTGCGGCGGTTTGGGATCTTGCGGCCGCATCTGGAGGAGGGCGTCTCGCTGTCGGAGGTCGCCCGCACGGGCGAGGTCTCGGTCCGGACGGCTGAGCGGTGGGCGGCACGCTACCGCCGCGGTGGCCTGGCGGCGCTGGCTCCCCGGCCCCGCAAGGACGTTGACCGGCGGCGGATGCCCGAGGAACTCCAGCTGGTGATCGAGGCCCTGGCGCTGCGCACGCCGCGGCTCAGCGCGGCGGCGGTGCACCGGCGGGTCCAGGAGCTGGCGCCCGAGCACGGCTGGCCGGTCCCCAGCTATCGCACGGTGGTCAACGTGATCGCAGCCCTCGATCCGGCGCTGACGTGCCTGGCCCACCAGGGCCGCAAGCGGTACGCCGACGTCTTCGAGCTGATCGGCCGCCGGGAGGTGGACGCGCCGAACGCCAGCTGGCAGGCCGACCACACCGAGCTGGACTTCTACATCCTGACCGAGGACGGCACCCCGGCCCGGCCGTGGCTGACGCTGATCATCGACGAGTACTCCCGGGCGGTCGCCGCGCACCGGCTGAGTCTGGAGGAGGCCGACCGGAATACGGGAGAACGGGGCGCCTCTGGGCTGGCCGAGAGCGTGGATGGCCCCCACGCTCGATCCGATCAGCACCCAGCGCCCGACCTGCCGAAACCAGGCGCCGATCCAATCAGATCCGATCCCCACTTCCGCCCCTCCTTTTCGCCCCTGGCGTGGCCATCAGAAGTGCCAGCGGTCTCGGGCTACTGATCGTGGGTCTGCGAGTGCGGTGTTCTGTGCGGTCGGCTTTCTGGGAGGGTGCTGCCATGGCAGACAACCAAGCATGGGCCCCGTACCTGAGTGGACTGGTCGAGGTCGAGGGTGTGCAGGCAGCCGGTGTGGTCGACGGCAGCACCGGTGAGCTCCTCGGCGCGGTCGCCGTCGCAGGGATCGACGATGCCGCCTCCTACCTGCAGGCCGAGGAGCCGTATGAGGAAAAGCAGGCGGATCCGGAATCGGGCGCGCAGTGCACGGGGGCCGTCAATGAGGCGGCCATGCTCTACCAGGCCCTCTCGGTCTCGGGGGGCGAGACGCCGGCGCGCGCGAATCTCGGCAAACGCCGCTTTTCTGTGGAGCGCGGCGTCTGGGACGAACCCGGCCAGCGGGAGGTCTTCGTGGTGCTCGCGAAGGGACCCGAAGACCAGAAGGCCCTCCTGATGGAGGACCCGAATCGCTACGCGGTCCTCGCCGTCTACAAGGCCCCGGCGAGTGCGTCGGCCGTCCGCAGCGCGGCCGCGGAGGTTGTCGAGAAGCTGGCTGAGAGCGCCTGACACTGGTGAAAAATGGCCCAGGTCACCAGCAGCACCCGCGTGGACGGTGACCTGGGGGCCTGCCGACCCAGCCCCCCGAATCACAGCAAGCAGGCTCTTGGCTCGAACGTGACGGGCCAGACTCTCGTCCCAGGGGGCAATACCTGCGGCAGTCGGCAATCGGAGCCCGCCGCACCTGCGGGGGAAGGAACCTGATCGGGCCATGGCCGACCGCGTCTACCTGCGGCACTCCACCGACAAGCAGACCGACGCCCGCCAGCGGCACGCCCTGGCCGCGCTGATCGCCTCCGGCGCCCCCGTCTACGACGACCCCGCCACCTCCAGCCGCCGACTCTCCCTGGAGCGCGTCGGGTTCACCCGCCTGCTGCACGAGGCCGCCGTCGGCGACACCATCCGCATCGCCGACGCCGCCCGCCTGTTCCGCTCGGTCGCCGACATCCTCGCCCTGCGCCCCGTGCTGATCCGCCGCGGCCTGCACCTGCGGGTGGAGTCCGGGCTGCTGTCGGGGATCGACCTGGCCGCCGATGATCCCGGCACCAAGATGATGGTGAACGTGCTGGCCTCGGTGCTGGAGTTCCAGCGCGGCATGATCTCAGAGAACACCCGCCAGGGCGTCGCCGCCGCGCAGGCCTCCGGCAAGACCCTCGGCCGCCCGACCGCGCTCCCTGCGGACAAGGCCGACCAGGTCGTCACCGCCTACCAGCACGGGACCGCCATCAAGGCGCTGGCCCGCGAGCACCAAGTCGCGCCCAAGACCATCCGCCGCGTCCTGGACGCCGCCGGAGCCCGCCGACTCCCCGACCAGCTCGACGCGCCGCCCGGCCCCGCCGAACCGCTCGGCCCCGCCGCGGACCTGCCCGTGACGCTCGATGTGCCCGGCCTGCTCGCCGACCACCTGCGGTCCGTCTGCGACGACACCATCCGCGAGATGCTCATCCGGGGGCGGCCCATCCGCCGTGGCAGGGGCTACTGCATCCCCCTCACCGTGCCACTCGAACTCCACCACGCCTTGCTGCACCACAGCGCCGCCCTGACCGCCGAGGGCGCCGGGCCGGCCGAACGCAAGGCCTACCGGGTGTACGCCACCCGCATCACCACCGCTGAACAGCCACGATCAGGACGCTGACCCACCCACATCGGAACGCTGGACGGCGGCAGCTCGCCCCCCTCCCGACCCGCTACCGCCGTTGACCGGTCGGTTGCTGCTCACGGGCCTTGTCCCTCCCAGTCGGGGAGACGACACCATCTCGCGATGACTTTCTGTAGTGAACTGGACGCGGAGAGGGAAGATGAGGGGTGCGCCCGGACACGAATCCGAAGGAGACAACATGCGCAGGAAGCTCACCCTGGCGGCGGCTATCGCCGCCGCAGCCGCAGCCCTGACCGCCTGGCCCGGCGCGGCGACCGCCGCGAAGGTCCATCCCCACGTCTGCGCCCGGGTCGGCGCCTTCGACGACGAGGACGGGGTCATGGTGATCGGCCGCGGCTGCGAACCCGAGCTGCACGGGCACGAGCGCCTCGTCGTGATCAGCCAGAAGGGTTCCTCTCACCACGACTACCGGTGTGAGGCGGCCCTGGGCTCCGGTTCCCGCATCGAGGCCCACCACTGCACGCACCGGGCCCGGTGAGGCGGCCGGCTCAGGCGGGCGAGGGTGGAACAAGCCGCGGCGGCGGTTCGGTCGCTGGAATCAGGTCACGCCGGGGCGGTGGCGGGCTGTGGGTGCGCGTGTCCGGGCCCGCCGGTCCTGGCCGGGCCAGGGACTGGACGCGGTCGCGGTGAGGTTCGGCGGGTGCGCCGAAGACTCGGGTCCCGCGGCACCCGACCGGAGACGCGGCGCCGACACGCCCCGCATCATGACCGCCCTTCGGGGCTGGAGGCGAGCGCGAGTCGGCCGCGCGTGCCGGGCGGCGGCGGGGCGAGCACGATCAGGGTGCGGAGTAGCTCCCGGTGGGACGGTGGCCATGGCGTCCAGCTGAGGGGGCGTGCGGCTAGTCCACGCACATGGCGAATGCTCTGGACTCGCCGATCATCATCTCCGCCCGCCAGGTGTTGGGTTTCTGTGCGTCCGGCGTGTTGGCCTGCTGCGCGTCCCCGACCTGGCTGAAGGAGTTGGTGGAGGGCCGGGAGTCGGCGCCGCCGCCGATCAGTGCCTTGCCCTGCGGGCAGGTGGCGTAGGCCTTGCTGCCCCTTTCGGACCAGGCCGAGGCGACGATGGTGGGCGTGGGGGCGCCGGGAACGCACATGGCGTAGGCCCTGGCCTGGCCGTTGGTCAGCTGGACCTGCCAGGTGTTGGGTTCGGTGTCGCTGGGGGCGTTCAGTTCCATCGAGTCGGTGTTGGTCCCCAGGCTGGTCCTGGAGTTGTAGGAGTCGAAGCCGCCGCCGACCAGCCCGGTGCCGGGCGGGCAGGTGGCCGAGGCCACCTTGTGCTTGCCTGACCAGTCCGACTCCACGATGGTGGGGGTAGGGGTCTGGGCGGCCGCTCGCGGCGTGCCGGCGGCCGGGGTGGCTTCCGACAGATCGGCCGAGACTGGGACGGCGGCCGCGACGACCGCCGCGGCGAGCAGGTTGGTGGTGAATCGCAGTGTGGACATGCGCGGTCCTCTTCGTGTCAGCCTCGGAATCCGGAAGCCGGACCGCAGGCATCACAACTGTCTGCCATGGTTTATGTACGTCCAGCGACTATATGGCGAGGCGACCCGCGACTGATCGCTGCAGTTCGCCTCGCCGAGGCGGATCGAGCCGGGGGAGGGCGTCCGTCCGGTTCGGGCCAATCGCCGAGCCGACCGGAAGGAGGGGCGGCGGTAACCGACGTGTCATGAGCCGCGAACCGGCTCGCCCGCGCAGGTCACAGGGCGTACAAGCCGCCAGGCCGCGGACCGGGTTCCGGTCCGGGCCCGGCGGGATAAGTCCGGCACCGCGCGCGGCTTCCCGGCCCGAAAACCCCGCGGCAGCGTTTGAACGGGAGTGTTCGCGCGGGTCGGGCGGGTCCTAGCTATCAAGCGCCGGTGGTCGGGTTCAGACGTTACGTCGAGTCGGCCGTCACGCTCCGCTCGTTTGCAGCTGGTGACCTTCGGTTGCCGCCACCCCTCTCGCGCGCGCCGCGCGGAGACAGCCCGGGGGCCATCTCCAGCACGCGGTCTGCGGACATGGGTTGCAGAGGCAGACCAGGGCTGCCTAGCTCGCATCCTTGCAGCTCGGAATCAGCATGCCCATCGGCCCCGCGATCCAGCCCAGAACCATGCCCTCCGGGCAGGGGCCCGGGTCGGCGATGTGAGCGGTGGCGGGCGGGGTGGCGGGCGCGGCCAGCGCACTGCCGGCCCCGCTCAGCACGGCGGCTCCGGTGAGCAGGGCGGTGGTGAGCGCCTTGCGGGTCATGGTCATGTTCTCTCTTTCGGTCGGGGAGGCGTCTGAACCGAATAACTACCCAACGCCTCACGGCCATCACCATAAGTAGTTTTCGTTCTTGACGAGGTGAGGGACACACCGCCCCGCCGGACTCACCAACCCCTTGGCCGCACTGATCCGGTACCGCCAGCTCGCTGGGGGCTCACGACACGGTTCTTACCGGCACCCAAGGAGACCGACGACTCCGAGCCATTGCACAGTGTTAAAGTCCCGCTTCGCCGGGTAGCTAAGGGGCAGGTCGCTTGGCCTGGGTTGAGGTGGTACGGCGTTGACGCTTCAGGAAAACGAGACGGCCGAACCGAAAGACCCGGTCAGCCGGTGCCACCGGATCCTGGCGGAGCCGGGCGTAGCCTCGGCGACCTATGAGGCACTGGTCGCCGGACAGCTGGACCGGGGCCTGGAGCATGACGACCGGCCCCTGTCTCGTGCGTTGCGCCCCCGGCTGCTCCCGGCCGCTGAGTCCAGGGTGTGGGCGGAGGCGGGCCGGCTTGTCGCACGGGCGGCGCGACGCCTGGCCACCCAGTTGGTGGACTGCGACCTGGCCCGGGCCATGGGTGCCGAGATCGTGCTCGATCACGTCGAGGCCGCTTTGGCCCGCCTCCCCTACCCCGGGCAGGAACCGAGTCTGCTGGGGCGGTTGGATGGCTTCGGCAGCGGCCGGGACCTGCGGTTCGTGGAGTACAACGCGGACAGCTGCTCCTGCCTGATCGCGCAGGAACCACTGGCTCACCTCTACACCTCCACCCCGGCGATGAGGGAGCTGAGCAGGACTGCCCGAATCGAGCCCGCCCCCGCACTGGACAGGATCGTCGACCAGCTCCTGCACGCATGGCAGGCCGCGGGCGAGCCGGGAGCAGCCCCCCACGTCGCGGTGCTGGACTGGCCCGAAGGCGCTTGGCTGGCGGAGTTCGAGCTGATCCGGTCCGTTTTCGAGGCCAGGAACATCCCGGCGCTGGTCTGCACACCGGACGAACTGTCCTTCTCGGCCGCCGGCCTCATGGCGCGCACAGCCGACGGCCGCGACCACCCCATCACCCTCATCTACCGGCGCGTTTTGGCCGGGGACCTCCACTACAGGTACGGGAGCGACCTGCTGGAGCACCCGCTGGTGACCGCTGCGGCAGCGGGCGCCTGCGCGGTGGTCAACCCGCTGGCCGCCGACCTCGTGCAGCGGAAGACCCTCTTCGCGCTCCTGAGCGATGAACGGGTACTGTGCTGGCTCCCCGCCGACGAGGCCGCCGCCGTGCGCCGTCACGTGCCATGGTCCCGGCCCGTGATCGCCGGCCGCACCGTCTACCAGGCAGACCAAGTCGACCTGCTGGAGTTCGCCAGCACCCACCGCGAGCGGCTCGTGCTCAAACCCGACAACGGCTACGCCGGGCACGGCGTGGTGTGCGGCTGGGACACCTCACCCGCCCGCTGGGACATGCAGCTCAAGAAAGCCCTCACCACCCCGCACGTGCTGCAAGAACGCGTCCGCGTCCCGATGGAGCACTACCCCTACCTGCACGACGGCCACCTCGCCTTCCAGCACCGCATCCAAGGCACCGACGCCATGCTCGTCGGCGACGACGTCATCGGCTGCGTCACCCGCACCGCGACCACATCCTTGGTCAACGTCGCTACCGGCGGAGACCTCATCCCCGTCCTCACCACCAGCCCCCTGAACACCTGAAGCGCGCCACCACACCGACGTGCGCCACAGGCCACGGGGAAGCGCGGCGGGCGCCCGCCCTGCCCACGAGCCGGGTCTCCGGCACGCCCATCCAGCCCCGTTCCGATACGGCAGCGGGCCGCGCTCAAGCCCGCGCCGGCACTGATGCGGTCACCGTTGGTGTCGGCTAAGCAACAATCCCGTCCACTGCTGCTCCACCGTGACCGCGCCAGGGACTGCGGTGATCTGTCGCCGTGCGGTGGGCGCCGCTGCTCGCCGCGCCCGCCGCGTCGTCGTCAACCGCTTATCAGCCGGGTACGCACTCGTACTCCCAGACGGACCAGTGCTGCCCGTCCGGGCAGTACCCGTCGTGCATGGCGGCCTGCGGGGTCGCCAGCGCCGCGGCGGTGGACGCGGTGGTGGGCGCGGCGAGCGCGCCGCCCGCCCCGGCCAGCACGGCTGCGCCGGCGAGCAGGACGGCGGTGAGCGCCTGTCGGGTCCTGGTCATGAAGATCCTCCTTCGACTCAGGGGCCGCAGCCAACCCCTCAACTACTCATCGTCATATTACGGTGACTATTAGTGCTGGCATGTCGCGGTGGACGTCCGCACGCCTCCTGGACGGTGAGACGGCCACAACGCAATGACCGTCTGTAGTGACTTGGGTGCGGAGAGGGAAGGTGAGGGGGTGCGCCCGGATACCGATGCGAAGGAGAACGGCATGCGCAGGAACCTCACCCTGGCGTCGGCCCTCGCCGCCGCGGCCCTGACCGCCTGGCCCGGCGCGGCGCACGCCGCAGCGGCCGATGACTACTTCTGCTCCGAGGTCACTACCCGCCACGACAACAGGGACGTGGAGGCCCGCCACTGCTTCCCGAGGCCGCCCGCGGAGCCCTTCGTGCACGACCTCGTCATCCACGACACGCGCGACCCCGGGAAGGCCTACCACTGCGGTTGGGCCGAGGTCGTCCACGGCGATGGGCTGGACGGCGGCGAGTGCCGGCTCCAGTAGGAACAGCGCCCCAGACCCCGCTCGCCCCGTGAGGCCGTCTCGTCCCGGCCCGGCGCCCGGCCGGGACGAGACGGTCTGACGGCGAGCGCGGCCCGCCAGCACGGCCAGGTCGGCGCGGGCGAGCCGGACGGCACAGGGGGGTGCCGACGGCGGGACGAGCGGGACCAGGGCGCGAACCGGTTCGCGGTCGGAGCCTGGTCGTGGCATCGAGCCTGACGGCCGGGTGACGGGCCCGCAGCGACGAGCGGATACACATACCGTCTCTGATCAGTTACGTTGTGTTTATGACTTTGGAGTCGACGCGACGCCAGGTGCTTCAGGCCGCCCTCGTCGGCCTTGCCGGAACATGCGTCACCGGCCTCGGACACCCCCCGACCGCAGCGCTCAGCCACAAGCAGAGCCGCCGGCACTACCAGGACCGCTACCGTGAGCTGTTCAAAGCCTGCGGCACGGACCTGGACCAAAAAGCGCTGGTCGGCCGGCAGATGCTCGCCAACTACGACCGTGACGCACGCCTCTACCACCTGCCCGACCGCGCCGCCGTGGTGCGCATGCAGGCCGCCCTGCAACGCCAGCACCACGCCCGCCTGATCGCAGTGAGCTCCTGATGGCCGCCCACATCCTCGAGGACTGCATCAAGTGCGGTGCCTGCAAACCCGAATGCCCCAACCAGGCCATCACCGAAGGCGACGAAGCCTACGTCATCAATCCCGCCAAGTGCAGCGAATGCGTCGGCTTCTACGACCACTTCGCCTGCCAAGCGGTCTGCCCGGTGAACGCCTGCCTGCCCGATCCGGCGCATCGGGAATCAGAGCAGACCCTCTACGACCGCACCGTCCAACTCCACCCCGGCACCACGTTCCCACCGCTGTCCGACAAGACGCCCTCCCGCTTCCACGCCTAGGGCCAATACCGTTCAAGGTCTGCCCGTAGACAAGCCATGCATTGTGGGTCGGCCTCAGCGGCCGGTCCGCCCCCGACAGCAACCCTCCGACCTGATCGACCGCCGCTGGAACCGTGGCCACATCCAGTTCCCCGCCCAACCTCACCACCCGCCAGAGCTCCACCGCTCCACACCCACGGTCAGCCTCAGACCAGGCGAAGCCCGTTGCGGCGTTGCCATCACCACGCCTCACGGAAAGCCTCGTTAGCAGATAGTTCGATTATGCCCGGACTTCGTCAGCGCCCCCGTGATACGTTCAGGACAGACGGTTACCGCACCGGAATTCGGTAGGGATCGCCGATCATGATGGCGCGGGCATGTAGCAATGGCTTGTGTCCCCCCTCGGACACGAACCCTTTCACTATGTGATCGGGTTTTGGGACACCGCCGGAGTGCGGGCTGAGGTGAGCCTCGGCCCGCACTTTGCGTTCTCCGGGGTGATAGACCATGGTGAGGCCGATCCGCTGGTAGACGGCGGCCTTGTGCTCCGGGTCCCCCTCGGCGATCGCGGCTCGGACGTCTCCGATGTCGTCGAGCATGGCGGTGATCTGTTCTCGGGACATGGCGCTCCTTGACTCGATGGCGCGGAGTTCGGCTTCGGCCTGCTGGCGGTCGGCCTTTGTCTCGGCGATCCACTGGTTGATCAGCGTGGGGTCGCCGCCGGCCTCCAGCGCGGCCCTATGGCGGGCCATCTTGGTCGCGGCCTCGGCGAGCTTGCTGCGAGCCATGTGCGCTCGCGCATCGTGGGCTTCCTCACCTTGGGCGGAGGCCAGGGCCTCGATGGTGGCGGCGAGGTTGTCGGGGGCGAAGGCGGTGGTGAGCCAGTCGTCGATGTGGCCGAGGATCGCGTCCTCGCGCAGGTACACGTTGCGAGGGTGGTCGATCTTGTTGGCGATGGCGTACTCCTCGGCGAACTTGCAGCGGTAGTACGGGGCCTTGTTGATCCACTGGCTCTGCATCTTGCGGTGGCACAGCCCGCAGTAGACGCGCCCCTTGAAGACGTAGGTGTGCTTGGAGCGATGCGGCTTGTGGACGCAGGCGCTCTTGCCGCGCGCCTTCAGCAGTTCCTGGGCACGGCGGAAGGTGGTGTCGTCGATGATCGGGGTTTGGACGATCTTGTCGGAGACCACCCACTCGCCGATCTCGTTCCAGCGCATCTTGGTGACGTGGCCGAGGGTGACGTCGTTGAGGTCGAGCAGGACCTCGTCCTTGCGTTGGCGGTTCCAGACCTGGCGGCCGGTGTAGCGCGGGTTGGTCAGGATCGCCCGCACCGCGCCCTTGCTCCAGGCGACGCCGCAGCGGTGCCGGTTGCGGGCCGGGTCGTAGGCCGACGGGCAGGGAACGCCGTCGTGGGTGAGTCCTTCGGCGATGGCGAACAGCCCGCGTCCGGCGAGGAACTCGATGAAGATCCGCACCACGATCGGCGCGGTGTTGAGGTCGATCTCCAGGCCGTGCAACCGCTTGCCGTCGGCCGCCTTGGTCGGGTTGGGGTGCGGCCCCAGATCCAACCCACGCGACCGAGCTGGTGCTACGGAACCCCCGGCTTGGCCCGCGCGCAGCAACTCGCCGCCCTCACCGTGGACGATCCCCAACGCCAGCAGGCCACCGAAAGCGCCCTGCTCGGTTGCATCACCGATCGCGCCGGCAACTCCAGAGGCTGACCGACCCCACCCTCTGCCATGGCTGGGCCGGGCTGCTGGTGACGACCACACGCGCCGCCGCCGATGCCCGCACCCCAGCACTGGCCGGGCAGCTCCCGATCCTGCGCGAGCTGTCCAACCAGCACACAACCATCCCGCCCGACACACCGGGCCTTCTGGAAGGCACGGCCGGGGTCGAGCTGGCCCGAAGCCACCTACCGTCCAGTCCCACCTGCGGCCATGCGTCAGGCTCGAACCCGGTGGCCTGGGACGCCTGTCTGCTCACCTACGGATAGAAACGCCAAAAGTCCACGACCGCCGAACGCCACCACCCTGCGACCTAGACTGCGAGCAATGAGCGCCGACACCCTTCACCCCGACACCCGCCGCGATGCCCTGGTCCAAAACCTCATCGACAGCGGCGATCTGCGCACGCCGGCCGTCCAGGCCGCCGTCCGCCCGGTGCCGCGCCACCTGTTCCTGCCGACGGTGCCGGTCACCGACGCCTACGCCTACGCCGACCAGATCGTGGTCACCAAACGCGACACCGACGGGGCCGCGCTCAGCTCCGCCAGCCAGCCCACGATCATCGTCCGGATGCTGGAACAGGCCCAGCCGCAACCGGGCTGGCGGGTCCTGGAGATCGGCGCGGGCACCGGCTACAACGCAGTCCTGCTGCGCGCGCTGGTCGGCGACACCGGGCAGGTCACCACCATCGACATCTACGACGACGTCGTCGACCAGGCCCGCCGCAACCTGGCCGCCGCCGGCTACCACCACGTCCTGGTCCTGCAGCAGGACGGTGCGCTCGGCGCCCCCGACCGCGCCCCCTTCGACCTGATCGTCGTCACCGCGGGGGCCTGGGACATCCCCGCCGCCTGGTGGGCCCAACTCGCCCCGCACGCCCGCGTTGTCGTCCCACTGCGGTGGCGCGGCCTGACCCGCTCCCTGGCCCTGCGCCGCCACCCCGCCACTCCCACCCGACCCGCCGCGCTGACCGCCGAATCCATGCACCTGTGCGGTTT
Organism: Actinomadura gamaensis; assembly: GCF_042652125.1. Taxonomy (NCBI): domain Bacteria; kingdom Bacillati; phylum Actinomycetota; class Actinomycetes; order Streptosporangiales; family Thermomonosporaceae; genus Actinomadura; species Actinomadura gamaensis. The sequence continues at coordinate 343,723 of NZ_JBHSIT010000011.1, forward strand.
CATCCCCATGATCGGAACCAGCGACGGCGAGCGCACCATCCCCCTGGCCGACGACGTCAGCCTGCTGGCCGACCGCGACCAGGACCCCGGGAACCTGGACGGTGTCCTCACACCCCACCAACCGAGGTCTGGTCCGGTGTGATCATCCCCGGTGATCAGTCCATGGAGGGGATCTGGCTGCGGATGTCCACCGCCGAACCAGGCACCTGCCGCATCAAAGCCACCCCCGCCGCGATCGCCACCGGCCGGGTCGCCCCCGCCACCCCCGTCAGTCCCGCGCTGGCCGAACAGGACTCGATGGCCTACCTGGCGATCCGCCGCGCCCCCGAAGGCACCTCCCGCTGGGAGGTCGGCGCGATCGGCCACGGCCCTCACGGCGCGAACCTCGGCAAGCGCATCGCCGCGCAGATCCGGTGCTGGGCCATCGATCACGACGCCACTCCCGACATCACCCTCCACCCCGCAACCACCCCTCTCGAAGCACTCCCCACCGGACTCGCCATCACCAAGCACGACAGCATCATGCTCCTGACCTGGCACTAGCTCCGGCATCGATCAACACTTCCCGTCCCCGCCAAAGGCCCGGCAGGGAAAATACGAAAGTGTGCAGAAAGACAGCCGCGTAGCTGCGGCCAGCACTGCAGTCGTGGATCGTGATCTTCATGCGTGGGCGGTTGGTCGCTGGTGGCTGGCCCGGGATCTGGCCTGGTGGCGGCGTCGCCAGTCAGACCAGCGGAGCTGGTGGACGACATCCTGGGTCGGTTGGGTGCCGAGCACGACGAACAGGCGCTGGGCCTTACACAGCGCCCCCGCTGGAACCGTCGTCCGGCCACTCGCACGCCCGTTCCCCCACCACGACCTCAACAACAACGGAGCAATCAGGGGTGCCCGAGCTTGGGGCGCGGGTTCCCTGGCCCTCACCGCACCCACCGCACGCGAGGAATGCCTCATTAAACTCCCCACCGCCGACCAAGCGGGGGCGCCGGCAACTGACTGCCCCCTCGGGCGCATCCGATCGTCCTCTGGCGGAACCTACAATGAGCGGCTATGAGCTCGCGTGAGCACTTGGTCGCCGTCCTCGACGGAGTCTGCCTGGAAGTGGGCAGAGCGACACTGGGAAATGAGGAGGTCGCCGAACGCCTCATCCTGATCACCGATCGACAGACAAGTCTCCCGCACTCCGCCGGACTGGACGTCTACGACAACGGCGGGACGATCGCCTTCGTCAACAACTCCGGAGTCCCCTTCGTCGAGCAGTCCGACGACTTGATCAGGCGGGTGGCCCCCCTGCGGCCGCAGGCGGTGCTTCTGGCGGGCTCGGCCCTCACCGGACGCCCCGGCGGGCAGTACCGCCGCGTGCTGGCCGTGCAGATGTTCTCCCCGCTCGATGCGCTGCGAGCGGGGAGGGTCGCGGAAGTGGAACCAGCGCGGGGCCTCATCGAGAAGGTTCTTCCCTGGAGAAACGTTAAGGCCGGGCCGCCGGTGTGGGCCGAGCAGATCCTCAACGGGAACTGAGGGGGAACCGTGAAGCCGACCGGCCCCGCACCCGGAGATGGTTCAGACCCGTTCACTCGGCACCAGATGCGGATCATCACGCTATCCAGCTCGGGCAAGATTGCCTCCGACGTCCTCCACCCCTGGACCTCGGTTTCGCTCACCAATGTCCACACCGGCGAGTCACCGGGCTTTCCCGCTGCGGAGATCCCCCCCCCGGAGTGCTCCACCGTGGCGAGAACGGCCGCGAGTCGCTCCTCACCGTCGACGGAATCCGCCTCGAACTCGACGGTCAAGGCAACGCGACTGCCCACGACGGTCCCGATCAGATTCCTGGGCCTGGCATCTTCATGGTGGTGGAGGTACAGCCAAACGAGCGTGATTGAGACATCCAATCGGCACTCTGCTAGGCACCAGCTCCGAACCCTGTCGACATCCTCATCAAAGATCATGCGGATGTCGGTGCACCTTCTCCAGCACCCGGTGAGGACGCCTCAGCGGGTCGCCGCGCCCTGCGGACACACTCGACCTTGGCAGGGGCGCACGACTTCGCCCCCTGCTCGGTCTCGACAGCTACGGCAACGTCACGGCCTGCGACAGTTTTGAACGGATCGCTGGTCCAGGCATCACCATGACCGTTCAGACCTCGACCGGGGAGAGCCAGGAGCGGAGATCACGAGAGCACGCTTCCGCGGCTCGCCGGGCCTGAAGACGCAACTTTGTCCCTCATCCGCCTCTATGATGACCCCGGCCACGCATCGATTCACCGGTCCGCGGCCAAGGGTTCGGGAGCCCACAGCCAGGCACTGAAACCCGACGGACCGGCGCCGACACCACGGTGTCCTCCGGCTTCGAAGGGGGTGCTCTTGCCCAGGCCAGCGCATCTGTGATCTCCTGGTGCTCATCGTTGTCGACGGCGTGAAGGGGCGGTCTGGCTGTGCAGAAGAAGTCGCACTACGGCGTTCCCCTGGAGCGTAGCGACTACTTGGCCCTCGAAGCGCACCGCCACAGCTGTCCCCCCGAACGGTTCGCACGCTGGCTCGAAGGGTTCGGCCGGGACCGCCGCCTGGCCATCGATCTCTTCTCTGGGGCCGGTGGTCTCAGCCTGGGGCTGCAGCGCGCCGGTTGGACTCTCGCCGCAGCAGTGGATCATGACGAACGCGCCCTGGAGACCCACAGGGCGAACTTCCCCGGTATGAGCCTGAACATGGATTTGGGCGACCCCGCTGAGCGGGACAGGCTTGAGGAGATCCTCGAGCCAGCTCGGGGCAAAATTGATCTTGTGGCCGGAGGCCCCCCGTGCCAGCCGTTCAGCCGGGCTGGTCGCAGCAAGATCCGCAGCCTCATCGAGGAACACGGCCGAGACCCACACGACCGTAGGAAGGAACTGTGGAAGGCCTACCTGGACGTGATCGAGCGGCTCCAGCCGCGCGCCGTGCTCATGGAGAATGTTCCCGACATGGGTCTCAGCGACGACTTCGTCGTTCTGAGGGTGATCGAACAGCGCTTGGAAGCCCTCGGGTACGCAGCTGAACTCCGCTTGGTGGATGCCTGGCGGTACGGTGTCCCCCAGCACCGCAAGAGGCTCATTCTGCTCGCCAGGAGGGACGTCGAGTGCTTCGACTGGCCGGACGCCCTCCCCGAGGATCAGATCACTACTCTGCGTGATGCCATCAGCGACCTTCCTCCCCTACACGCGGTAGCAACGGAGCGTGTCGGGGCGCGGGAACTGCGTTACTCCACACCGCCCGAAATGCAGTCCGACTTCGCGGCAGACATGCGGAAGCGCACCCAGAAAGAGAAGGTCTGGGACCATATGACCCGTCGGGTACGGAAGGACGACTGGAAGATCTTCAATGACATGACGTCCTCGTCCCTGTACTCGGACGTCGATGCGAGCCTCCGCAGATACAAGGCCGACCAGTTCACGGACAAGTATAAGAAGCTCGACTGGGACGACCTCAGCAGGACGATCACCGCTCACATCGCCAAGGACGGCTACTGGTACATCCACCCCGACCAGAACCGGACCTTGACCGTCCGTGAGGCGGCCAGGATCCAGACCTTCCCCGACCGGTTCCGCTTCGCGGGCACCCGGAGCGACGCCTTCCGCCAGATCGGCAATGCGGTCCCGCCCCTGCTGGGCAGGGCTGCGGCCACGGCGCTGCTCCCCGTGAAGGACCAGCCTGCGAACAGCGGTGTGCAGTCTCGCTGGAGTACGGTACGCAAGGAGTTGACGTCCTGGGCAACGAACCAGCGAGACAACGACAGCTGGCACCAGTTGCCCAAGCTCAGCCCGCTTCACGCCGCAGTCGTCGCCATACTTTCCCGGACCCGGATACCGTCCGATCGGCTAGGCAAGCTACTCGAGTCCATCCGGCACGAGTCGGTGCTGACGGATGACGTGTTCAAGCAGCTTCTCGCCGACTCTCCCACTGCCTCGGCCGCCGAGCGCACCCGGCGCTTGTCGGGACTTGTTGACGTCCCTGATGCGTGGGCTGTCGGGCGCTCCGGAGAGCTTCCGTCTCTGCTCGACCTGAAGCCGGCCGAGACGCGTCTCTACCACCTGCTGATCGGCGACGATGTTCTCTGGACGGGGCAGAGCGCGCTGCGGGTGGCGGCACGGCTGAACGGTAGTTTCTCCGATCGCACCAACAGGATGAGCGACGGCAGGGTCGACTTGGTGCGCTTGGTGGGTGCCGGTGAGGACGCTTCGCTCCGCATGGCGGCGTTGCGGCTGATTGGCAACACTGTCTGTAAGGTCAGAGAGCCGCTCTGCACCGCTTGTCCTCTGGCCCGGTTCTGCGAGGGACGAGCAGGGGTCGCTGGCGAGGATCTCTTCACCAGCGCTCAAGATTCTTGACGTGAGCACTGAGCATGCGGCGTCGGTTGCAGGACATCAGTTTCATCGGTCGGTGCATTCCTCCGCCACCCGTAGTGCGGCTTGTCTGACGTCGGAACGGATCTCGCACTCCCATACCCGGACGACCGTCCAGCCTTCCGCCTCCACCGCAGCGGTGTTGCGCGCGTCACGTGCGCGGTTGGTGGCGATCTTCTCCTCCCATCGCTCCGCGTTGGGGCCTCGGAATCCCTTCGGTCCGTGCTGCGGGCAACCGTGCCAGTAGCAGCCGTCCACGAACACGGCAACTCTGTGACGGGGCAGAACGAAGTCGACGGTGCAGTGCGGCACCAGCCTTTGTTGCACCCTGAACCTCAGCCCCAGCCGGTGGACTGCCCTCCGCAGTGCAAGCTCGGGCTTGGTGTCCCGAACACGCCGACCTCGTAGATGCTCCCCCTCTGGGGTACTGACCCACCCTCTGTCGATCTGACCGTCCCTCTGCACCAAGACCGTTACTCCAGCCGCGCCGAACGAACTCCTCTCGTCCGCAGGGTGTCACAGCCGCCTGTTCGATGGGACTCGCCCACCGCAGTGGTGGTGTTCCAACACCACGCGGGGTCTTGTGATCACGTGGCTGTTCCGGTCAGGCACTGGGTAAATTGAGCCGGAAAATGTGACCATCGAGAGGAGTCGAGCCGCCAGTGACGATGGACTACGAGATCGCGGCTCCCGACCCCGCAGGAATGGTTGCGTCTCTCAGCTCTCTGGGTTACTCCCTCGAGGCCGCTGTCGCGGACCTGGTCGACAACAGTATCGGCGCCCAAGCGCGTCAGATCGAGGTCGAGTTCACCTGGGAGGGGGAGAACTCGTGGATTGCGGTGGTCGACGACGGTCAGGGCATGGGGCGTGACGAGCTGGTCACAGCGATGACTCCGGCAGCTCGCGGCCCTGCCGCAGAACGGTCCACACTCGATCTCGGACGGTTCGGCATGGGGCTGAAGACCGCGTCCTTCTCGCAGGCCCGCCAGCTCACGGTGGCCACGGCCTCCCCGAATGGGCGGTGGCACACACGGACCTGGGATCTCGACATGGTTGAGCGAACCGGCGAGTGGCGGCTTCTGGTCGGCTGCGACGATGCCACGAGGGCGATCGTGGAGGGGCTTCGGGGATCTCGTCCCCACGGGACAGTCGTGCTCTGGCGGCGCCTCAACGGCTACGACAGTGACGAGTTCGACGGGGACCGAACAGCCCAGCAACAGTTCTACGACGAGGCCGGCCGTGTCGAGTCCCACCTCGGAATGGTCTTTGCTCGGTTCCTGAACGAGGTAGCCCTGAGCGTGCAGGGCGTGAAGGTCCAACCTTGGGACCCCTTCCTTCGCAGGCACCGGTCCGTTCAGCTGCTGCCCGTGGAGGGACTTCCACTGTCCGGCGCCTTGGTCAGGGTCGAGGGGTTCGTGCTGCCGCACGCGCAGAAGCTGTCCCCGGCCGAGCACAGGGAAGCCGGCGGCCCCACCGGCTGGCTGAACCAGCAGGGCTTCTACGTCTACCGGCGCAACCGCCTGATCGTAGCTGGTGACTGGCTGGGACTGCGCGGAATGCGGAAGGAGGAGAAGTACAGCCTCGCGCGGATATGCGTGGACATACCCGCGGAGCTGGACAGTGAATGGAGCGTTGACGTACGCAAGTCCAAGATCGTCCCGCCCGTCCCGCTTCGGCGCCATCTTGCTCGAATCGCCCACCGCACCAGAGAGAAGGCGTCCGAGGTTCTCCGGCACCGGGGCCAGATAGCCGCGCGAGAGCACGGCGCCCCGCACGTGTACGCCTGGCGCGTTGAGCGTCGCGATGGTCGGATCGTCTGCCGCATCAACCGTCAGCACCCCCTGGTTCAGGAAATCCTGAGGTCCGGCAGCAACGGTGCTGTCAGGGCCCTGCTCAGCCTGTTGGAGGAGACCGTGCCGGTGGAGGCGCTTCGCGTGATGCACGACACCGACGCTGCTGACGATCCCCAGCCCTTCAAAGACCTGCCCAGCGAGACCGAGGAGATGGTTGCACGACACATCTACGAGGCGCTCGTCAGCCGGGGAAGCTCTCCGTCCGAGGCCAGTCGGAAGCTTGTGGGTATGCACCCCTTCAACCAACTTGAAGGCTTCTGGCATCAGTAGCTTTGCCCAAAGAGGCCACGGTTTGTCAGACCACTCGCCTACCCTGTGACACAGCATTGACCAACCTTGAGAGGTGCCGGTGGAGGCCGAGGAAAGCGACGTCCTGGCCAAGGGGCTCCGCCTCGTACGTGCCGCCCTGCCAGTGGACCGTCAACCGACCGACAGAGAGGTCGATGAAGCGCCCCGGTTTCGATGGAGGCTCTAGGTTGTGGCTGTGACCTGCAGTTCTGTGTGTTCCTGGAAGTAGCTGGTCTCGTATTCGTCGGGTGGGACATGGCCGATCTCACCGTGGAGGCGGGTG
>NZ_JBHSIT010000012.1:0-319045 GCF_042652125.1 Actinomadura gamaensis
CACCCGCCTCCACGGTGAGATCGGCCATGTCCCACCCGACGAATACGAGACCAGCTACTTCCAGGAACACACAGAACTGCAGGTCACAGCCACAACCTAGAGCCTCCATCGAAACCGGGGCGCTTCACTGTCACGTCCACCACTGAAGCACAGCCGGGACAGCAGGTGCCAAGCACAAGCGAGCGCCAAAGGTCGAGATTCTTGCTCGCGTGCCTACGCACGAAGCGAACACAGAGCGCACCACGGCCAAGGTGGTCATGCGAGGGGAGCTTCCGCGCCACAGGCCCGTCAGGTATCTCGGTGAGGCGAGCAATCCGGGCAAGGTGCCTCGACGTAGGTCCCCTCCGCGACCACTACTCCCGCGCCCAAGCACGTCCGACACAGCCCCGATTGGCGGACGGCTGGATGATCCCCAGCGGGCGGCAAGGGGCCATGGACGGCAGGGTCGTACTCTTCGCCCTCATCGGGGATCTTCCAACCCCGAGCGTTGTACCGCGGGCCGTTCTCCGCCGGTTCGTCTTCACCGCCGACGACTTTGCGGCCATGGCAGAAGCGGCACATCAGCCTCAACGGCCCGATGCGCTGCTCACCGGTCCCGCCGCATTCAGGACAGGTGATCTCGTCACTCATGAGCGTTGGCCGGTCCCCCGGCAGTCCTCACACTTGATCCACCGCTTGGGCTTGGCCTTGCCCGGCTGACCATTGCCAAAGTCCCACCATCCACCCTCACCGTTGCAGGTCGAACACTTCGTGTTCGGCATGGTGGCCTCCTGTCCTCACCGTAACTCTGGAACCTCCGGCCGGGGGGGAAGATGCGTGGTCACCCGCCGGCCGGAGGGAGTCATTCGTCGCCGTGGTCGCTGCCAGCATTCGCAGGTCCCGTGTCGTCCTGGTCGCTCTGGTCGTCACCGAGCCCTGCGAGCGTGTCCCACGTCACGACGTCCGCAAGGTTGAGGATGTCGAGCAGCCTCGGTTCTTCCAGGATCGCGACCGCCAGCCCGGCCACGTACTTGGCGGACCGTTCGTTGTATCCGGCGCGCGCCATCGCCGCCCGGTAGGCCCGATGGACCAGCGACACCCGCTCTCGTGCGATGTCGGACTCCTGCCGCGCCTTGAGCGCCACCAAGGCGAGCGTTTCGGTGACGGTGCCACACCCCATGTGCTCGCCGATCACCGCGTCCGTCACGATCTCCGCGAGCTCGGACGGGGTGGCGTCGGGGTCGTTCGGTCCGTGGGTCGGCACGTTCACATCACGGCCCGGTGCAGCTCGCGGCGGATCACATCGAGGGTGTTCGCCATGTCGTCCACTGGCGCGATCGTCCGGCCATCCTGGTCGCCGAGGTGCCACACGTACCACCAACCGCCGTCCCCGCCGTCCTGGTCGCGCAGGTAGTCACACCGCACCCGCACGGACGGACTCCCCACCGTGGCGAGCACGAGGTACGGGCCGTCGCGCAGCCCTGCCCAGTGCACGCGCAACATGCGCCGGGACGCCTCGTCCTGCAACGCGCGCAGCGCCGCATACCGGGGCGCGTTCGGCGAATCGGTAGGCGCGAGCCTGCCACGTATCGCGTCGGACGTGTGACGGCCCTTCCGTCGTCGCATATTGATCAACGCTTCCCCTCCGACTCGGCATCGGGCTCGGAGAATCCGGGCGGCACCAGCACGTACCTCACCCGCTCCGCGGCCCCGGGAACGTCGTCAGCCCTGCCGAGGAGAACCTCCTGCGAGACCCACCGGAACCACAGTTCGCCGTCCTGCTCACCGCACCCGATCGTTTCCTGAGCGACTGGCGGACCGAGGAACCTGACATGCAGCAACGGCGGATCATCCATCGCAAGCCGTGCGCTCAGCCCCGCCGCCGTCAAGGCACCGGCAAGCGTCTCCAGTCGCTCTCTCGGATTGGCCATACCACCCTCCGTCACAGCTCGCTCACGCAGAACGTACGGCCGAGCCCCTGGCGATCAAGCAGAAATAGTGACAGAGCAGGGCGCTGACCAGCCAAAGGCCAGAGTCGACAACTCGGCGCAGGGACAGATGAGAACTCGTTTACGTCTTAGAGGGCGCCCGCTCGCCCCGGCGCGCTGGGTGTGTGCCTGTCCCGCCCGGTTCCGCCGTGCCAAGTCACTCGTCCGCCCACATGCAATCCTGGCGACATGGCCGAACCTCACGAGTGACGTTCTCCCGGCCGAAACTGGGCTCACGGGACTGGCTACGCGCCTACCGCCTGTTCATCGATGGCGTCCCACATGGAAAGATCAAGCGAGGCCAGGAGATCAGCGTTGACATCGCCCCAGGAGCGCATGAGGTAGAGGCGCGCATCGACTGGACAGGCAGCCCCATACTCTCCTTCAATGCGCCTCCGGGGACGCACATCCGCATGCGCGTGGAGCCAGGAGGCAACCCCTTTCTGACGTTATGGCACGCCAGAACACGCACGGGCTACCTCAGAATCACTCAGGTACCGCCCGAGAGTTGAGCGAACTCGAACCGGTGAATGGTCGCTCTAGTGTGAGGGCATGGACGCAGCCGAGGCCAGCGGGCACCTCTGGCGATGGGAGGTCCGCCGTCGCTTTACCGTCGAGCAGAATCGCAAAGCCCTTGCGCACCTCATCGACTACGACGCCGACCCCGTTGAAGTCGAGCTGTACGAGCTGGCGTCCGAACCGCAGACCCTGCTCATAGACCGCGCGCAGCGCAGCGCCGCCGGGCAGTACGAGCGGCATCTACGACGATTGAATGAGCGAGGTCAGCACCGCCAAGGGTGACAGCAACCCTGACGGCTACCGAAGAGCACCACGAGCACACCCCCGGCAGCCGTCCGGCCACGGGGAAGGCGGCCTCACCACCCGTCTTCCCACACCTGTAAGCGGAAGGGTGGCGGTTCGCCCTTGTCCCTGGCCACGTTCCGGCCGAAGCGAAAAGCTCGGGCACCTTCGCATGCTCGTGCTTTTCGATGTTTCGGCTTTAATGCGCCTACGCCCGGACGCCGTCCAGCCACTGTTTCAAGACGTCGAAATCGGCCACGCTCAGCCCTCGCTTCGCGTCGACGCGGAACAGAAGAGCTTTCGCCGGATGATGATGCGCCACCCACGTCCGGTCGATGTCGGTCAGTTCGTCATCGACCCAGACGAAGGCGCGCCCGGCCGCCCATGCAACAATGTGGCGGGTCTTCCAGTGCAGGCCTGTCCGCTCGTCCTGCTCGTCCGCCTCGGACGGCTCGGGCCATTTCACGAATGCCAACCGCGGAAGGCCGAGACGAGGAGAAATGAGCTCGTTCGCGTCGTCCATCCACGTCGTCGCCCACACCAGCTCGCACGGCAACGCCGACAACCGAGCGCCGTGCCTGGGATCGACCCGGGCCAGCAGCGGATGGGCTGACGTCGATGGACCGTCGTAAGTGGGATACGGCACAGCCGCGCCGAACGGAATGAGGGGTCCGTCCACATCCAAGAAAAGCAGGGGACGTGACATGACGTCGGTCAGTCGTTCTCCTCGTCCACTAGGCACCTAAAGAACACACCCCAGCTAGCAGGCGTCACGAATAGCACGCATGCGTCCGGAGTTTTCGAGTCGCGAATAGCCTAGAGCGTAGAGGGGCAGCCGTGTTGTGTCATCGGTCTGCCCCGGGCCGCATCTGCTGGACGTTAGGACGCTGGGGTCGGGTTTGCGGGTGTTGCCGCGGACGGTTGGGTGAGGAAATCACTGATCAGGTTGGCGGCTTCGTCGGGGCGCTCGGCGTGGGGCACGTGGCCGGAGTCGATTTCGGCATAGGTGCTGCCAGGGATGCCCGCGTGCAGGGCGCGCGCGTTCTCTACCGGGATCAGGTTGTCGCGGGTGCAGCCGATCACCAGGGTGGGGGCGGTGATCTGAGGAAGCAGGTGGTCGATGGAAACGCGTTCGTTCAGCTGGTACTGCCGGACGCGGCCCGCGTTCGGGACGAATCCGCCGGCCAGTTCGTCCACTGCTTCGCGTCCGATCCTCTGGAGGAAGTCACGGCTGAACGCGGTGAGCATCGCATACCGCGCGAAGGCTTTCGGACGGTCCGCCAGTTCCAGCGACAATTTCAGCGAATGGCGCAGTTGCTCGTCGTCATCGGTTCGGCTCCATCCCGACACCGGGATCAAGCGCCGTACCAGGTCGGGCCGCGTGGCCGCCAGCGTGGTGACGACGACCGCGCCCAGCGAGTGTCCGACCACGTCCACCGCCCCGAGGCCGGCGTCCTCGATGACGGCGGCCACCTGCTGCGCGAGCATCTCTTCGCTGAGCGGCGCTCCGTCGTCCTCGACCGGGTCGCTGCCTGAAAGGTCGGGCAGGATGACGGTGTAGCGATCGGTGAAACGCTCGACGAATCCCTCCCAGTTCACCGATCCGGGCCCGGTCCCGTGGACGAAGATGATTCCCGGCCCCGAGCCGAGAGTCCGATAACGAACCGTGGCGTCGCCGACCTTCATCGTGGTGCCGCTCATCAGCGCATTCGAAGTCATGCCGCAACTCTGCCCAGGCCTTCGCCGTCCGTGAATTGGACCACCCTCCCTAGGATTCGCGATCCCAGAATGGCAAGCGCGGTCTGGAGGGCGATGTAGGGGCCGCGTGGGGCGACAACTAGTGAGGGGGCGCCTAAACGCGTTCAGGGCCGCCGACCGGGTGGTCTGGCGGCCCTGTAGGGGGCTGAGGGTCACGACTTGTCGAAGGTTCGCTTGGCCCAGAAGTAGGAGAGGATGCCGATTCCGAGCCACCAGGCGGCGGCGATGGCGGGATTGTTGCCGGTCGGGGTGCCGAGCATGAGGCCGCGGACGGTCTGCATGATCGGGGTGAAGGGCTGGTACTCGGCGAACCAGCGCAGGACGGTCGGCATGGAGTCGGTCGGGACGAAGCCGCTGCCGAGAAAGGGCAGGAAGACCAGGGGCATCGGGGCGTTGCTCGCGGCCTCGGGGGTCGAGGACTTCAGGCCCAGGGCGACGGTCAGCCAGGTGATCGCGACGACGAACAGGGTGAGCATCCCGATCGCGCCCAGCCAGTCCAGGAAGGTGCCGTGCGGGCGGAAGCCGATCGCGAGGGCGAAGCCGATCACGACCGCCATGCCGAGGAGCTGCTGGATGACGCTGGCGACGACGTGGCCGGTCAGGACGGAAGCCCGGGAGATCCGCATGGTGCGGAAGCGGGCGATGATGCCCTCGGTCATGTCGGTGGCGACCATGACGGCGGTTCCGGTGGCGGCGGTGGCGGCGGCCATGAGCAGGATGCCGGGGACGACATAGTTGATGTAGGTTCCGCGTCCGCCGCCGAGACCCGCGCCGAGCGTGCCGCCGAAGACGTAGACGAACAGCAGCAGGATGATGACGGGCGTGACGACCAGCTGGACGGTCATCGCGGGGTAGCGGATCAGGCGCTTGAGCTGGCGACGGACCATCGTGGACGAGTCGCGCGCGGCGAGGGTCAGGGTGCTCATCGGGCGGTCTCCTTCTGCTGGTCACCGGTCAGGGTGAGGAACACGTCGTCGAGGTCGGGGGTGTGGACGCTGAGGTGGGCCGGTTCGATGCCCGCCGCGTCGAGGGCGGCGAGCAGCTCGCGCAGGGAGGCGACGCCGCCGTCCGAGGGCACCTGGAGGGTGAGGCGGTCGTCGTCGGACGGGTCGATGAAGCCCCGGCCGAGCGCGGTGAGCGCGTTCTTCAGCGCGAGGTCGTCGGTGAAGCGGAGCGAGACGTGGCCTCCGGGGATGAGCTGCTTCAGCTCGTCGGCGGTGCCCTCGGCGATCAGCCGTCCGTGGTCGAGCAGGACGATGTGGTCGGCGAGCTGGTCGGCCTCCTCCAGGTACTGCGTGGTGAGGAAGATCGTCACGCCGCTGGCGACGAGTTCGCGGACGACCTGCCACATGGCGCGGCGGCTGCGCGGGTCGAGGCCGGTGGTCGGCTCGTCCAGGAAGATCAGCCGGGGGTCGCCGACCAGGGTCATCGCGAGGTCCAGCCGGCGCTGCATGCCGCCGGAGTAGGTGCTGGCGGGCTTGCGCGCCGCCTCGACCAGGTCGAAGCGCTCCAGGAGCTCGGCGGCCTTGCGCTTGCCCTCCTTGCGCGGCAGGTGCTTCAGGTCGGCCATGAGGAGCAGGTTCTCCTCGCCGGTGAGCAGCTTGTCCACGGCCGAGTACTGGCCGGTGACGCCGATCGCGCCGCGCACGTCGTCCGGCCGGCGGGCCAGGTCGAACCCGGCGACCTGGACGGTCCCGCCGTCGGCGGGGATCAGGGTGGACAGGATCTGGACGGTGGTGGTCTTGCCCGCGCCGTTCGGCCCGAGCAGCGAGAAGATGGTTCTTTCAGGGACGTTCAGGTCGATTCCGTCGAGCACGACCTTCTCGCCCTTCTTGTCGCGGTAGGACTTGCGCAGTCCGCTCGCCGCGATGGCCAGGTTCGTCATGGGGGGCTCCTTCGGGGTGGCGGGGGTCAGAGGCTGCGGGCGGTGATGTCGCCGGACGAGGTGGTGGCGCGGATCTCGAGGTCGGCGGTGCCGCCGTTCTTCAGGCTGTTGCTGACGCGGCCATGGCTCGTGCCGGCGTCCAGGGAGGCCGAGACGCCGCGGGCGGCGCCGACCCTGACGTCCCCGGCCCGCGTGCGCAGGACGACCGTCCCGGCCGCGGCCTCGGCGATGTCGATGTCGCCCTTCTGGACGTCGATCTCGGCGGACCCGTTCAGGCGTCCGACCTGGACGTCGCCGGCGGCGGTGGTGAGCCGGACGCTGGCGGCCTCGTCCACCTTGACCGGGCCGTACGAGCTCTCGTAGCTGATGTCGCCGAGCCGTCCGACGCCCCGGAACTCGACGGCGGCCGTCTTCGCCTCGACCCGCGACCCGGCGGGCAGCTGGACGGTCACCTCGACGGACCCGGACGGCCCCAGCAGCTGCCTGCCCGCCGGGCCCTGCACCTGGAGGACGCCGTCCCGGTAGGCGACGGTGGTCTGCTCGGCTGCCTTGACGTCGCGCCCCTTGGCGGGGTCGGCTGGCCGGACCTCGACCGTGGCGTCCGTCCGGTCGGCCGCGATGAGCTGCACCCGCCCGGCGGGGATCTCCAGGACCGCGGTGATCGGGGTGGCGGTGTCGAACTTCTGCATCGTGCGCTCCTCGGTGTCGCGGCCCTCGCCGCTCTCTTTCCGACAACGCAAACGCTACGTTGCTTTCTGAATCTAGGCAACACACGCGTTGCGTGTTGTACGTGTACTGCCTGGTCAGCGGCTATAAATCATTGCAACACTGTGCCGCGTAATGCAACGATCAGCCAACGATGCGTTGCATTGGAATGGGAGTGAACGCTATGCGACCCGGCGCGCGGTCGCGCTCAGCGGCGACGTGAAGGCGCGCCGTCGCGCGACGACGAACAAGCCCGGCAGCAACGGCGGCCGGGCTTGTTCGAGGAGCGGAGATGCGCGAGCGCCTACGCGCGACGGAACCAGGTGACCTGGGTGCCGTTCTTCATCGTCACGTGCTCGGTGGGGACGAACTGGGTGGGGTTGAACGGTCCGCCGAAAAGGGGGACGCCCGTGCCCGCGACGACCGGGTAGCGCTTGAGGACGATCTCGTCGATCTCCGGCAGGAGGGCTCCGGCGAGGCGTCCGCCGCCGCAGAGCCAGATGTCCCGGCCGCCCTCCTCGGCCTTCAGCGCGCGGACGAGTGCGAGCGGGTCGCCCGCCTCCACGTGGACGGCCGGGTCGTCGATCTTCAGCGTGCTCGAAATGACGTATTGGCGCAGGTGGGCGTACGGGCTGGTGATGCCGGCGTCCAGGCCGGGCCGGTAGGTGCCGCGTCCCATGAGGACCGTGTCGAAGGACTCGTTGGGCGCGTCCTCCACGCCGAAGTGGCCGCGCAGGTGGGTCGGGAGCGTCTCGGGATAGGTCGCCGCGATCCAGGCGATCATCTCGTCCGAGAGGGGATAGAAGTCGGTCTCGTCGGCGGGGCCGGCGATGCGGCCGTCGATGGAGGCGCCGATGTAGTAGACGAGCTTGCGCATACTTACCGCTCCTGGCGTAGTACTCTGTTCGTAGTGATCTGAACGTAGTACTACGTCTGGAGTGGTGTCAAGTGCGGAAGAACGCCGAGCGCCGGCTGGCGCTCATCGACGCGGCCATCGAGGTGCTGGCCAGGGAGGGCGCGCGCGGCCTGACCTTCCGCGCCGTGGACACCGAGGCGGCCGTCCCGCCGGGCACGGCGTCCAACTACTTCGCCAACCGGGACGACCTGTTCACGCAGATCGGCGGCCGGATCTACGACCGGCTGCTGCCCGACGAGGCGACGATGGCGCGCAGCCGGGAGGGCGACCAGGACGAGGCGCACTACGCCCGCCTCATGCACGAGGTGGTGGACCGGGTCTCCTCGTTCGGCTCCGGCTATCTGGCCCTGCTCGAACTGCGCCTGGAGGCGACCCGGCGTCCCGCGCTGCGCGAGGTCCTGACCGAACGCATCCGCGCGGACATCGAGGCGAACCTCGCCCACCAGGAGTCCTCCGGCCTGCCCGGCGACGCGACCTCGGTGCTGCTCCTGTACATGGCGCTGAACTGGCTGATCCTCGAACGCCTCACCCTGCCCGGCATCTTCACCGAGCAGCAGGCGCACGACCTGGTGGAC
The DNA here is from genome assembly GCF_042652125.1 of Actinomadura gamaensis. Classification (NCBI taxonomy): domain Bacteria; kingdom Bacillati; phylum Actinomycetota; class Actinomycetes; order Streptosporangiales; family Thermomonosporaceae; genus Actinomadura; species Actinomadura gamaensis. The sequence continues at coordinate 8,608 of NZ_JBHSIT010000012.1, forward strand.
GCGGCGGTCCAGCGCGCGCTGGTCACCGGCCGGGAGGGCTCCCCGTCCACAGGGTGAATCCTTTTCCGGGGTCGCGGCCTCTCATGGGCATCGACCGCGCGGAGAGGGAGACGGACATGAGCGAGGCGAGGCCCGGACATGACTGATCGGTCATGAGCGAGTGCCCAGGTCATCCGGGCCGCGCAGGACGGCGACCGCGACTCGATCGCGGCCGTGCTGGACGGCGCGCACGCCCATGTCCGGCGGTTCGCGCAGCACCTGTGCGCGTCCCCGCAGGACGCCGAGGACGCCGCGCAGGAGGCGCTGATCATCCTCTACCGGAAGATCGGCTCGCTCCGGGCCACCGGCGCGCTGGCCTCGTGGATGTTCCGGATCGTCCGGAACGAGGGCCTGCGCCGGACCCGCCTCCTGCTCGTCCGGCCGCCGGACGAGGCCGACTTCGAGCCCGGTCTCGGCCGTCCGCGGCCTCCGCGCCCGTGCCCGTGCCTAGCCGATTGGCTCAGTGAAACAGCCTGATATTGGCTCTTCTGATGGTCCGGTCGAGCCGCGTACGGTCCCGATCATGGACATCCTGCGTTCGCGCTGGACGGCCGGCCCCGCCGCCGGCTCGCCCGGACCGCTGCTCGTCAGCCTCACCGAGTTCACCGCCGACCGCGCCCTCGACCTGCCCGGCATCGCGCGGGCGGGCCTGCGCCTGCGCCGCGGCTGGCCCGGCCTGGACGGCGCGGTCGGCCTCTGGCTCTGGTCCGCCCCGGGCCGCCGCGCGGTCGGCTCGGTCTCCGTCTGGACGGACGAGGCGTCCCTGCGCGCCTTCGTCGCCTGGCGCCCGCACATCGAGATCATGCGCCACTACCGCCGCCGCGGGCACACCCGCGCGACCACCTGGATGACCGAAACCTCCGACCTTCCCGACATCTGGCACACCGCTCGCCTCAAGCTCCCCCTCACCGCGAGCGAGCCGGCCTCCCTGGCGCCCTGAGCTCGGCCCGATCGGACAGGCCGGACAAGTCGGACAGGTCGAACAGGTCGCCGAAGCCGGCCGAGAGCGGCGATGAGTTTCGGTTGCAGGGACGGTCTGTTCGCGTGACAGGTCGTCGTTCAGTAGGGAGAGTCGTGATGCGAAAGATCACCGCTGGTCTGTTCGTCTCGCTCGACGGGGTCGTGCAGGATCCGCAGGACTGGCACTTTCCGTACTTCAACGAGGAGATGGGGCGGGCGGTGACCGCGCAGCTCGGCAGCGCGGACACGGTTCTGCTCGGACGGAAGACGTATGACGGCTTCGCCGGGGCGTGGCCGGAGCGGGAGAACGCGGGCGGCGAGGACGCCGGCATGGCGAAGGCGCTCGGCGACGCTCGCAAGATCGTGGTGTCGCACCAGAAGCTCGAGTTCACGTGGCGGAACTCCGAGGTGCTCCAGGGGGACCTTCTGGAGGGCGTCGCCGCGCTGAAGGAGGAGCCGGGGACGGACATCGCGATGAGCGGGTCGGTGTCGGTCGTCCGGCAGTTGCTGGAGGCGGGCCTGCTGGACGAGCTGCACCTGCTCGTCCACCCGATCGCGGTGCGGAAGGGAGCGCGGCTGTTCGAGGAGGCCGGCTCGCCGCTGCCGCTGAGGCTGCTGGAATCGACGGCGTTCAAGACCGGCGTGATACACCTCGTGTACACCAAGGACGAGGACGCGCCCACGGGCGGCTACGAGCAGGCGAAGGCCAACCTGCCGCAGGAGTAGACCGTCCCCTGCGGCGGGAGCAGGCCTCGCGGGCGGCTCTTCGCTGCCTCGAAGGGACCTAACGGTCCGTCCCGCCGGACGGTCCAGGGTGACAGAAGTGAGACCACGAGGAGCCGCGGGTATGGCCGTCCGGGCATGAGAACCGGCGTTTCCGGACGGGGCGCGCCGGCGTCGGCCGGGCGGGTGCGGGCGCCGCTCGCGGCTCGTTCGCCCTGACCAAGTCTCGCGTCGGCGGGAAAACGTGCCACCAATTCGTGGTGAACGGCGTCCTCGAAGAATGGTCGGACCACTGCCCCGAGCGCCCTCGGACCCGGGTCGCAGAGTCCAATTCTGTCAGTATCCGAGTACCGATCGGTATCCATCGGTGACCGGTTTCGGCCGTCGCGGCGCGGGTCGCGGCGGCCGTCGTCGTCGGAGCGTGATCGCCGAAGGTCGGGGGGTACGCGCGCGGACACGCTACGCGACGGTAGGCGCGAGAACCCTCACCTGGAAGGTATGCCTAAGTTTCAATTACCGGCATATCGCATTTGACGCGGGGCAAGGTGTGCACGGACGCTTGCGTGTGCCGCGCCCCTGCCCACCCCCAAGGCGACGACATGACCCCCTGCCGCACGCCCCGAACGTGCCCTGACCGACTTCCCGAGATCAGCGCCGGTCCCCTGTCAAGGCAACTCGTGATCCCAGGAAGGCGATTGTGATTCGCGTACTCATCGCCGAGAACGTGCACCTGTTCCGCAGCGGGCTGGTGGCCCTCCTGGACGACGAGCCCGGCATCCGCGTCGTCGAGACCGTCGACTGCGGGAGCAAGCTGCTGGCCGCGACGGCGTACTGCCGTCCGGAGGTGGCGCTCGTCGACCTCGGCCTCCCCGATGTGGACGGCATCGACACCGGCGCGATGCTACTCGAACGAGTCCCGTCCTGCGCCGTGATCATCATGGCGGAGCGCCGCCGGCTCGGTGACCTGCGCCGGGCGGTCGCGGCGGGCGCCGCGGGCTTCCTGCTCAAGGACACCTCGCCCGCCCGGCTCGTCCAGGCGATCCACGACGTGGCCAACGGCGACCGGGTGATCGACGCCGATCTGGCCGTCGCCGAGCTGACCGCGTCCCAGTGCCCGCTCACCCCACGTGAGCTGGACGTCCTGCGTGCGACGGCGGACGGCGCGACGGTGGCCGAGATAGCGCGCACGCTCTTTCTCGCCGCCGGGACCGTCCGGAACTACCTGGCCCGGATCGTCTCCAAGATCGGGGCGCGCACTCGTCTGGAGGCCGTCGCCATCGCCGAGGAGAACGGCTGGCTCTGGAACGGGACAGCTCGCTCGCGGCGTCCGTCCCGCCGCAGCACCCTGTGACGCGCGCCGTCCGTCCCGCCGCAGCAGGCTGCCCCGCAGCTGGCTGCGGCGGCACCCGACGCGACAGCCGGTGACAGGTGCCGGCCCGACGCGGCAGCCGGTGACAGGTGGCGGCCCGACGCGGCAGCCTGCGACGGGTGCCGGCCCGATGCGACAGCGGGTGACGGGTGCCGGCCGGCGTTCGGCTTCGGCGCACCGTCGTTGTCGGTCAGGCGGGGATCTCGGCGGGTGAGGTGTGCGCGGCGACGAAGGCGAGCAGGTCCGCCGCCAGGTCGAACGACCGCCCGGCGGAACGTGCGGCGTGCCCGACGCCGGATTCGCGCCGCAAAAGGACGGGACGTTCACCCGCGGTCGCCCATTGCATCGCCGCGCACATCTTGCGCGCGTGCATGGGATCGACCCGGGAATCGCCGTCGAAGACCGCGAACAAGGTCGCCGGATAGTCGACGCCCTGCTCGACGCGGTGATACGGCGAGTACGCACGGAGCCATTCGAAGGCTTCCGGGTCGGCGGGCGAACCGTATTCGCCGTGCCAGGACGCGCCCATTCCGGATCGGTCGTAACGGAGCATGTCCAGCAGCGGCGCGACGCAGACGGCCGCCGCGAATAGATCCGGGCGCTGGGTGAGCGCCGCGCCCACCAGCAGTCCGCCATTGGACTCGCCCCAGATCGCGAGCCGATCCGGTGCCGTGAAGCCGTCGGAGACGAGCTGTTCGGCGGCGGCTAGGAAATCGTCGAAAACGCGCTGTTTCTTGTCGCGCATTCCGGCGCGGTGCGACGCCGTGCCGTCCTCGCCGCCGCCGCGCAGGTGCGCGATGGCGAGCACGCCTCCGGCCTCCACCCAGGCGAGGGCGTCGGCGGCGTAGGACGGCGTGACCGGAATCCCGAATCCGCCGTAGCCGTAAAGGATGGCGGGGCGCGGGTCGTCGGTGTCCACGGGACGGGCGATGACGGTCGTCCGGACCGGCGTGCCGTCCGCCGACGCGCAGGTGAGCTGGTGCGTCTCGATGACCGGCAGGTCGGGTGAGCTCGGCGCGGCCTCCCAGAGGGACAGCTTCCGAGTGCGGGTGTCGTAGTGCCAGACGGCCTCGGGCGTGACGATGCCGCTGTGCGTGAACCAGACCTCGTGGCCGCCGCCGGGTCGCGCGGACAGCGGGCCGAGGACGCCCGGACCGGGAAGCGGGATGTCCGAAAGATGCTGTCCGGTGAGCGCGTCGTGCAGCGCGAGCTCGGCCGTCCCCCGGCGGGCGCGGGCGACCACGAGCAGGTCGTCCAGCAGGGTGAAGTCGGTGAGGACGGCGCCGTCGTCCTCCGGGATCAGGTCGGACCAGAACGACGGGCTGGACGGGTCCGCAACGCAGAGGCGGACGCGCGGCGCGTCCCGGTCGGTGACGATGTAGAGGCGTCCATCGCGTCCGACGACGGCCGCGGCGCGAGCGTCCACCCCTTTCTGGACGGCCCGGAACCGCGGTGCTCTCGGATCACCGCCCGCGAGATCGGCCACGAACAGATCGTTGCGCGGCTCGACGCCGTCGGCCGTGGACACGACCAGCCAGCGTCCGTCCTCGCTGATGCCGACGCCGTGCGCCGCCGCCGGGCCGGTGACGGCCGCGTCCTGCTCGGACGGCTCGCCGATCCGGTGCAGCCGGACGCGTCGCCGCATCTCGTCGCCCGGCTCGGCGCGGACGTAGTAGAACCCGCTCCCGTCCGGCAGCCAGGCCACCGGCGAGTAGCGGCACCGATCGAGCGGCCCGTCGAGCGTCGCGCCGGAGTCGACGTCCACAACGAACATTTCGGCCCGCTCGGTACCGCCTTGGGAGAGCTGGCACGCCAGCAGCCGTCCGGACGGATCGGGCCGCCACGCGTCGAGCGTCGTCTTCCCGGACGGATCGATCGCGGACGGGTCGAGCAGCGTCCGCGCCGCGCCGTCGCCGTCCGACACCTCCAGCACGGCATGCTCCTGACCTGCGGCGCGACGCAACGTGAAGCGCCGCCGCCCGCGCCAGACGGGCGCGCCGACCGTCCCGGTGTCGGCCAGCTCGGCGACCCGCGCGCGGAACCCGTCCCGGACGGCGGTGTCGATGTGCGCCCGGTATGTCCTGTCCTGGGCGTCCAGCCAGGCTCGGGTCCGCGGCGAAGCGGCGTCCTCCAGCCAGCGGTACGGGTCGGCGACCCGATGACCGTGCAGTTCCTCGACGACCGAGCCGCGTTCGGCCTCGGGGTATCTCATGGCACGTGCTCCCGTCCGGTTTCGAGGGCGCTCATCTCGTCTGCTTCCGCCGAAGCCCGCTCCCGCCGCGCACGTCCGCGGTCGCCACGCCGTGTACCGCCCCCGCCGGAGTTGTCGTCGTTGAATTCGTGGGTGTCCGGGTGGGGGCGCCCGGCGAGGGCGGCGTAGGCGGGAGTGGATTCGACCAGGTCGGCGTGGGTGCCGAGGTGCGTGCGCGTGCCGTCCATCAGCAGGACGCGGTCGGCGCGGCGGGCCGAGCTGATCCGGTGCGCCACGACGATCAGCGTCCCGCCCCTGCGGGCGAAGGCCGTCTCGGCGCGGGCCTCGGCGGCGGGATCGAGGTGGCAGGTCGCCTCGTCCAGGACGATCAGCCGGGCGGACGAGAGGTACGCGCGGGCCAGCGCGATCAGCTGCCGCTCACCCGCCGACAGCGCGCCCGGATCGATCGCGGCGTCCAGGCCGCCGAGCCGCTCGACCAGGGCGTCCGCGCCGACCGCCGCCACGGCGGACGCGAACGGCGGATCGTCGGCGGACGTCAGGTATGCCAGGTTCGCGCGGACGGTGCCGCGGAACACGTACGCCTCCTGCGGGATCAACACGCGGGCGTCCGTTTCGACCGTGTGCGCCGGGATTCCGTCGATCTCGACCGTCCCGGCGCGCGGACGCAGCATGCCCGTGATGAGCGCGGCCAGCGTGGACTTCCCGATCCCGCTCGGCCCGACCACCGCCAGGTGCTCCCCCGCCGGGACGTCCAGGTCCAGCGAGTCGATCACCGGTGGGGCGTCCGGGCGGTAGGCCGCCGTGACGCCGCGCAACCGGACGCCGCCTGCGCCGATGGCCCGGCGCGGACCGTCCTCGGGAGGCGGTGCGGAGGCGGTGAGCACGCGGTCCACCGCGACGCGCAGGCGGACGGCGCTGACGCCGAGCCCCCGGACGAGCCCGCTGAACGCGGGGACGAGCGACTGGGTCAGGTAGGTGAGCGCGCCGATCACGACGGCCGCCCCGACACCGTGCCGGCCGAGCCACGGCACCGCGGCCAGGAGCAGCACGACCGGCGCCCAGCCGCCGACCGTCAGCGCGAACGTGCGCAGGGCGGTGACCCGCGCGAGGGCACGCCCCGCCTGCGCCTGCGCGTTCACGCGGGCGCGGACGGCGTGCCCGATCCGGTCCTCCGCGCCGCAGGCGGCGATGTCGCGGAGCCCGCCGATCGCGTCGGCCGTGGCGGCGACCGTACGCTCGTCGGCGAGCAGGTAGTCCCGCTGGCGCCGGGCCAGCGCGGGAAGCGAGGCCGCGAACAGCCCGAGGCCGACGAGGAACGGCGGCAGCACCCACGGCAGGACCAGCGGCTCCAAAGTCGCCAGCCCCACGACGACGCTGCCCGCCGTGAACGCGAACGACCGCACCACCGTGACCAGCGCGGCGAGCGCGTCGCGCGCCAGTTCGACCTGGAGGTTCACGCGCGCGACGGCCGCCGAGCCGGGCGGCCGTCCGGACGCGGCGGCCTGCCGCAGCGTCCCGGTGACGGCCCTGGTCAGCAATCGGTCGCGGAACGGCTCGACGATCGAGGCCACGGCGAGGACGACCTGCCGCGCGCCGACCGCCGCGACGCCCCACACGAGCGCGAGGCCCGCGAGCCAGGCCGTCCCCACCCATGGACGGCCGACCGCGAACCCGTCGCCGATCGCGCGCGCCACCGCCTGACCGACCAGCAGCGCGGGCGCCGCCTCCACGACCGACCACGCGAGGACGCGCACGAGGGCACGCGGCTCGGCGACCAGCGCCCGGAGGACGAACCGGCGGGACGTGCTCACAGTGTGCCCCCTGCCGCGGAGTCGTCCGTACCGGCGCCTTCCGCGAATACCGCTCGGTATCCGGAATGCGCCCGCCACAGCTCGTGGTGCGGGCCCTGCGCCCGGACGCGCCCGCCTTCCAGCCACAGCACCTGGTCGGCCTCGGCCGCGGTGGCGACGCGGTGCGCCACGAGCAGGCGCGTGCGGCCGTCCGCCGCGCTGGTCAGGGCCGCGCCGATCTCGCGCTCGGTGACCGTGTCGAGGCTGGAGGTCGCGTCGTCCAGGATGAGGAGCCGCTCGCCCTGCGCGAGCGCGCGAGCGATGCCGAGGCGCTGTCGTTCGCCGCCCGACATCGGGGCGTCCGCCAAGGCGGTCGCATACCCGGAAGGCATCCGTTCTAGGAAACTGCTTGCACGAGCAGCAGTAGCTGCTTCCAGCACTCGTTTCTCGTGCGCGCGAGGAACGCCTAGTGCAAGGGCATCGGTGACCGTCTCGCCCAGCAGGACGGGACGTTCGAAGGCGTAGCCGACCGCGGAGCGCAGGGCGGAGCGTGAAAGCTTCGGGAGCGGGACGCCGTCGAGGAGGACCGTCCCCTCGTCCGGGTCGAGGAGGCGTCCCGCGAGAGCGGCGAGGAGCGATTTGCCCGATCCGGAGCGTCCGACGACGGCCGTCGCCGCGCCGCCCGGGACGACGAAATCGACGCCGCTCAGGCCCTCGCCGTCCGGTGTGCTGACGGCGACATCCCGGAATTCCAGGATTCCGGAACCGCTGACCGGAAGGGAACGCGTCCCGTACCGGGTGACGGGTTCGGAAAGGATCTCGGTGACGCGAGCGGCGGCGGCGCGCGACCGGGCGAGCTGCCCGACCTGGCCGAGCGCCCCGGACAGACCCGCCCCGAGCACCGCGTAACGGGCCGCCGCGTACAGCGCGCCGAGGCTGAGCCCGCCCGAGGCGAGCCGCCATCCCCCGACCGTCAGGACGGCGACCTCCAGAAGCGGAACGGCCAGCCCCGCCTGCACGCCGGCGCGCGCGTTCGCGCGCCACAGCCGCAACCCGTGCTCGCGCAGCGTCGGCAGCGGAGTGAGGATCCTGCGCGCTTCGAGATCGGACGTCCCGGCGGCGGCGATCGTGCGGATGCCGGTGAGCGCGTCCGTCAGCCGAGCCGCGATGTCGCTCTGCGTGCGCTGGTATCCGGCCGCGTGGACCGTCGTCGCCCGCAGGAAGCCGCGCAGCACGAGGGTGATCACCGCGAGTCCGGCGATCAGCGCGCCCAGCAGCCACAGGTCGATGAAGGCGAGCGCGACCAGCCCCCCGATGGTCGGGATGAGCAGCGCGGCCGAGGTGACCAGCGCGGCGGGCGCCTGGCCCAGTTCCTCGGCGTTCAGGCCGGTGCGGGTCGCGAGATCGCCCTCCGGATGCCGCCGGGTGATCGCCGGCCCCGCGCCGAGCACGCGGTCGAGCAGGACGCGTCGCAGCCCGGCCGCGGCCTCGGTCCCGGTCACGCCGGTCGCCCACGCCGTCAGCACCTCGCAGACCGCGATCCCGGCGACGACGCCCGCCGCCGCGAACGTCCAGCCGTCGCGTGTGGCGTTCCCGGAGACGAGACCGTCGATCGCGCGCCCGACCACGGACGGCAGGAGCAGTTGCAGAGCCGCGCCACCGAGCGCGCCCACGGACAGGACCGCCGTCCAGAACCCGCCGTCGCGCGCCGTCCGCGCCACGAGCCGGTCCGCGGCCGTCATGCTCCGCATCCGCGCGCTCCTTCCAGGGCCGATCCGGCGATCCGAGGTTGGTTCGGTGGTCCGAGGTTGTTCGCTGGTCCGAGGTTGTTTGCCGGTCCGAGGTCGGTTCGGTGATCCGAGGTCGGTTCGGTGATCCGAGGTCGATGCGGCGGCCGGGAGAGGTCAGTAGAAGGCCGCCGCGTGCGGCGCGGCGAACCGCACCGCACACGGCGGCATGGGCGTCCCGGACGGTCGGCTCAGGGGCGACCGGCCGGGCTGGAACGCCCGGGTGCCGAGAATCAGTGGCAGAGCGCCAGGCTGAGGTTGCTCGGCGTGTGCGACTGGCAGGTCGCGACGGTCAGTCCGCTGCCGCCGCTGGCACCGCCGGAAGCGGTGGGGGCCTGAAGGCCCTGCAGGTCGAGAAGCGCCATAGTGGGTGCTACACCCCCTTTCCCTCTCGCGGGTGGACAGATCCGGGCCTTTCCGGTGGGACACGCGATGGGGACACCTTGGCCAGGGTCTCCACGCGTCCGGAAGGACCGACTGTGAGGCCGGACGAGCCGGCCAGGGCGCCGGACGAACCGGCGTCGGCACCGGCCGAGCCGGCGCGGAGGCCGGACGTGCCGGCGTCGGCGCCGGACGAACCGGCTGGTGAGAGCGACGGGCCGCCGATGAGCGGCGCGTCGTCGAGGAGGAAGGGCAGCGAGGGCCGCCGCGCGTCGAGGGCGGACGCCAGCGCGAGCAGCACCCCGGCGGTGCCGGTGGCGAGGTCCATCGACAGCCGCATGAGCTGGTCGCCCGTGAAGGCGAGCCCGCCGCCGTACGGCATCGCGTGCCAGCGGAGGCCGCGGATCTGCGCGTCGAGCCGCGGGTCGGCGTCCGCGCGCGGACCGGGGACGGCGCGTCCGTCCGGCCGGAGCCCCGCCGCGAGCGCGGCGATGATGCTCGCGCGACCGGTGAAGAGCCCGGATTGGACGAAGTAGCCCGATTCCGCGACCCGCGCCAGGCGGCTCAGCGCGAGCTCGAACTCCTCGTCGTCGCGGTGGCGGAGGTAGCGGGCGACGACGACGCCGATGCCGACGGACCCCTCGTCCAGGTACGGCAGGGAGCGCCAGCCCTGGTTGACCTGGAGCGATCCGTCCTCGGCGAGGAGGCAGCGGCGCAGGTCCTGCCGGATGGCGTCGGCGGCGCGGTCGAGCAGTTCGGACGGTCCGCCGCGCTCGTAGGCGCGCAGGAAGAGCAGGGCCACGCCGGACGATCCGTGCATCAGGCCGGCGCGCGGATGCTCGCCACCGCTGATCTCCGGGACGTCGTCCGGGCCCCCGAGCCGTTCGGCGCAGAGTTCGACCATCCGGGACGCGACGCTGGTCAGCTCGCTCTCGCCGGTGGCCTCGCCCAGGTGGAAGAGGTTGAGGCCCGTTCCGGCCAGGCCGGAACAGAGGTTCAGGCTGAGCTGTTCCCACTTCTCGCGGAGGCAGATGTCCACGATGTCCAGCGCGTCGCGGCGGCGGCCGAGGCGGTCGAGGACGTGCGCGGCGCCGTGGAGCCCGTCGTAGAAGCCGAGCGGCGTGCCGACCTCGGGGCTCAGGGCGTGCCGCGCGAGCCAGTCGGCGTATTCCGGCGGGACTTCGGTGCCGGTTTCGGCCAGGGCGTAGAGGACGCCCGCCGCCCCGTGCGCCATGTTGATCGCGCCGCCGTCGCGGAACTGCGCCGGATCGCCGGGGAAGAGGCGGTCGTCGCGTTCGGGCGTCGCCGAGGCGAGGATCGACCGGTGCAGCGCGTCCCGCACTTCGGGCCAGGGCGCCAGCCCGGGAAGCGGGAGCGTGTCGAGCGGGGACGGTTCCGGGTCGGCGTCCGGTCCGAGGAGCGTGGTGATCGCGTCGTCGAACGCGGCGCGCGGCACCGGGAACGTCTCGGCGATCAGGTCCGCGAGCTGGCACGCCTTCTGCCGGTGCATCAGCAGCGTGATCGTGGTCTGCGGCGCGAACAGGTAGTAGCGCAGGCAGGCCAGGGCATAGCGGTCGACGTCCAGCCCGCGCCGGTCACGCGGCGCGAGGAACGCCGGGTTCGCGAGGGTCGTCCGGGCCTGCTCGGACGCGAGGACGGCGACCTCGTAGTCGATCAGGCAGAGCCGCCCGGACGCCGTCACCAGGATGTTGCTCGGATGCAGGTCGCCGAAGACCACGCCGCGCTCGTGCAGCTGCGCGACGGCCGACTCGACCTGGCCCAGCATCCCCAGCGCCCAGTCGGTGTACTCGGCGAGCGCGGCCTCGTCGCAGGTCGCCTTGGTCAGCGGATACTTCTGGACGATCTGCCGCTGGAGCGGATTGCCGTCCACGAACTCCTCGACCAGGAAATGGTGCTCGCCGAGGACGAAGTAGTCGCGGAGCGCCGGCACCGCGTCCAACCCCGAGAGGCGTTCGAGAATGTCGCGCTCGTGCTTCAGCCGGGTCACCGCGTCGCGCCCGATGACGTCGAGTCCCGCGTGCGGACGGGCCTCCTTCAGGACGACCCGCTCGCCCGTCGCCCGGTCCTTCGCGAGATAGACGCCGCCGCCGTTCGAGAAATGCAGGACGCTTTCGAAGTCGTACGGCATCTCGTCCACGCGGACGGAGTTCCGCGCCTCCAGATGCGGCTCCAGGAAGGACGGCAGCGTCACCCATTCGGGCACCGCGAACGTCGTCCCGCGGACGTCCGGGATCAGTTCGCCGTCGCCGTTCTCGATGGCCGGGACGAGCTCGCCGTCCTTGCCCGGGCAGCGCCGCTCGGCGAACCCTCCGTAGCGCACGAAGAGCGGACCGTTCGCGTAGCGGAGGTCACTCAGAATGTACGGTCCCTCGACGCCTTCGAGCAGCTCGTCGAGTTCTTTGAGAATGACCTCGCATTCGTTCTCGTCACGAGGGTAGATGGTGACGAGTTTGCCGCTGGCGCCGCGCGAGGCCGCCTTGGAGTTGCGCATGAGCAGGACGGACCGTCCGCGCAGGTACTTGAACACGATCCCCCGCGGAACGCAGTAGTCCCAGACGACCTCCAGGGCGCGCTCCGCGTCGTCGAGCCGCGCGGACACGTGGATCTTCCAGCCCTGGGGCGGCAGCTGCCCCTCGCCCTTCGGCGCGTAGTACATCCATACGTCGGAGTCGTGGCGGACCCATCCCTCGGGCACCGGGCGGGTGACGAGAGGGAAGTCGGAGGCCTCGTTCTGCCGCTGGCCGAGCTTGTCGTAGAAGAACAGGTCGGCCAGGCAGTAGGGCTCGTACTGGTCCACCGCGGCTCCTCCCGAGAACTCGGCTGCAACGGGTCTGAACTCGACTGGAGAAAGCATCTCGGACGCGACGGCCGCCGCCAAGGGTGAAATCTCAACAGTTGATTGTGAGGAACGCACGGTGCCATGTGTGCGTTTCACAGCATCGGATGATGAAGCGTTTGAGTGAGCTCCAGCGGGACCAGGTGGGCTTCCCCGGGACTGGGCGAGCTTTAGCGTGACTGGGTGAGCTTCAGAACGCGCGTGGCGATTTCATGGACGTCACCAGCCGGCTCTTCCGGGAGAGGCCCGGCGTTCAGCACCCAATCGACGCCGAACCCGTACCAGTCGATAAGGCGCGGCTCACGGTTCTCGGCGATGGCTTCAGAGCATTCGTCCAGGAAGAGTTTCCAGCGAGGCGCGTAGTAGGTGCTGATGACCCCGGACCATTCGCGATTGGCGTAGTCGGCGAGCCCCGCTTCGGCCCCGGCGCGCGTTCCCCAGACGGTGAGCAGAATGCGCGCGTCCCGCTCCAGCGACGTTCCCTCGTCGGCCGTGGTGGCGAAGCGGCGCGCATCGGCGAGCCAGGGGCCGAGCATGGTCTGCCGGTTCGCGGCCGCGATCTCGTCCAGCAGGTCGAGGTGGGCCGTCCACTCGGCCGCGAGGCGGTCGAAGGCCGGCCGGTCGGTTCTGTCGTAGGCGGCCTTTAGCTTGGGAAGCAGGGTGCGGCTGCGGTTGGTGAGGACCTGGCGGGCGACGTCCGCCAGGTCATAGCGATACGCGCTGCTCGCGCGCAGGTCGGGGGCGACGGCGAGCAGCGCGGGCAGCGCGTGCGCGAAAATCTCCGGGTCGTAGCGGAACCTCCGAGGTGACCAGGGGGCGGCCGACGCGGCGGTCAGCGACGGCGTGGCGGCGAAGAGGCCGTCCTGCGGCTCGGACCATCCGTCCTGCGGCATCCCGTACGCGGTCGTCGCGAGGACTTCCCAAGCGCGCGCGGCGTTCGGATCGGGAGCGCCGTAGCGGCGATCCGCCCATGCGCTGAACCAGGCCTGCGGATCGATACCCGATCGCTCGGAGCGTCGGGCGCTCCCGGAGGCGAGCTTGTTGTCGCGCCAAGCGAGGTCGGTGAAGAACGCGAAGGCTGCCGGGTTGTTGTCGGACGCCTCCGGCAGCACGGCGATGCCGTCCAGCGCGGAGCCCGGGCGGGAGTGCCACTCACGGAAACGGTCCGGCCAGAGCCCGGCGTTGGCTCCGATGGTGGTGTGGCCGCCGAAGTTCCAGATGGAGCCGAACGCGTATGGCGTACCGAGCCAGATCTCGTCACGGTCGAAGTCGAGACGGCGGTCGGAGAGGCCGTCCACGATGAACAGCGTGCTGCGGTCGGCGGCGGCGAGTATCTCCTTGCGCGGGTTCTCCTGCCAGCCCAGCAGTACCCACGTGGCGCCCGGACGGTCGGCGTGCAGCGCGTTCTGGACGGCCCGCGTCGCAGCGGCGATGTCCACGGGTCCGGCCGTCCCGCCTTCGTGGAGCAGGTCCATCTTGTAGGCGGTGGACGCGCCGAAGCGCCGTTCGGAACTGGCGTAGAAGGCTTGCGCGACGCGGGCGAACTGCGGCGAGGTGGGGTCGAGCCAGTCGGGACGCGTGAAACCGATCCAGTCGGGCTGGGGTACTACGCGCGCGCCCGCGTTGCGCTCGGCGAAGCCCGGCGGGACCGTCCCGAAGTATCCGGGAAAGACGGGCGTCATGCCGAGTTCGCGTAGGCGGTCGGCTATGCGGCGTCCTAGAGCGGCCCGCTTCTCGACCAGTTGCAGACTCGGCGCGCTGGGGAAGCCCGAGAGGTTCTGTAGGAGCCACCAGGGCTGGTGTCCGGGTTGCGGGATCCAGCAGAGCAGCTCGTCCGCCGTGTAGCCGAACTCTAGGAAAGCGTCGAAGTAGACGGCCTCCGCGCCTACAGGAAGGAAAACCTCGTTGATGCCATGGAGCGCGAGGACATCGATCTCGCGCTCCCACTGCTGCCAATCGCGGTACGGCCCGGTGTAGCCGTCATCGGTGTCGTTGCCCGCGTACCGATGCCGGACGACGGCCTCGCCGTGAAGCTCCCGCGTGGGGAGCGGCATACGCGCGTCCACGAGCCGGTCGAGCGAATCGCCGTTCCACGAGACGCTCACCCCGACGACCCGCTCCAGGTAAGCGTTGAAGCCGGTGAGCATGGCACTCGGCGTGGTCGCGCTGATGCGGACCGCGTCGTCTCGGCGTTCGACCTGGTACCGCTCCGCGCGCGGCTGAGCGGCAAGCTCGTCCGGTGACAGCGGCAGCGCGCGGAGTTCGATGCGGCGCTGGGCGGACGCGGGCAGGAGACGGTTCAGGAGCGCCTCGACAGGCCTTGTGTCCCACGAGCCCGCCTCCCTGGTGCCCGCCTCCCTGGTGCCCGCGTCCCTGGAACGTGTGTCCCAGGAGCCTGCCTGTGGGCGGAGCGCGTCCAGGGAACGTGCCTCTTGGGAGCGTTCGCCTTGGGCATCGGGCGGGGATCCGTGGCTCATGCGGCCTCTCGATGATCCGGGATGCGGCATACCGATGATCAACGCGCCGCCCGTGGCGGTCAACGCAAACGGTCTGTCACTTATCCGCGACCGGGCGCGACGTTTTCGCCCCGCGTCCGCAGCGGCGGTGGACAAAAAGCAGGCTTCGGCATGGCCGAAAGCGGCCGTGGAGCGAGCCGGACGCGCGTCCGAGGTAGGAAGGTGGCCGAACCCGGGCCGCCCGTCGTCCGTGCAGAGGGAGGGCGGGCCACGCGGTTTCCCCTGCGGAGGATCCGAACCGAAGGGACGTTTCCGGCGTCTCAACTGATCGACGTACCGTCCGGAGCGGGACGGATGGTGCCGGGCGTGCGTCCTCCCGGTTCGGGGCCGGGAGGGGAATGCGGACGGGGAACGGCATTCTTGTCGCTAATGTGACTTCTGCGGATTGCGGGCTGATGAGGGAGAACCGTGCGAGGTAAGGCCCTGGTGGTGGCGCTGGTCCTGGGACTGGCGACGGCGTGCGGCGGTGGCGGTGGGGACGGCAAGGCCAAGACCGCCGGACATGAGGAAGGCGTCCCCACGATCACGATCACCCCGGCGAACGGCACCGCCAAGGCGAAGCCGGACGCGGGCGTGACGGTGACGGCGTCCGGCGGGACGTTGAGCCAGGTGCTGGTCAAGCTGAAGGACGCGGACGTGCCCGGCACGCTGTCGGCCGACAAGAAGACCTGGCACTCGACCTGGACGCTGATCCCGGGCGGGAGGTACACCGTCCAGGCGGTCGCGTCGTCGAGCAAGGGCAAGACGGCCAACGCCACCAGCTCCTTCCGGACCGTCGACGACACCGCGCGGACGACGATCAGCAACGTCATCCCGGACCCGAACGAGAAGGTCGGCACCGGCATGCCGATCTTCGTCCAGTTCAACAAGGAGGTCCCGGACAAGGCCAAGCCGATCATCGAGAAGGCCATCGAGATCAAGTCCACCTACCCGACGGTGGGCGCGTGGCGCTGGCTGAGCGCGGGCGAGTCGTTCAACGGGCTGCCGTCGCTGGTGTTCCGGACGAAGGAGCCGTGGCAGGCGAACCAGCGCGTCGAGTTGATCGTCCACTACGCGGGCCTGAAGATCGGCGACTCGGTCTACGGCGACAAGGACGTCACCCGCAAGTTCCGGATCGGTGACTCCCACACCATTACGGTCAACAACAAGACGCACAAGCTGACCGTGAAGAAGAACGGGACGGTCGTCCGCAAGTGGGGCGTCAGCCTCGGCACCGGCGGCGACGTGCAGGGCGACGGCGTGGACCACCTGAAGACCACCAGCGGCATCCACCTGACCATGGACCACAGCCGCCTGGAGCGGATGGTCGCCCCCGGCAAGAAGAAGGGCGACCCCGGCTACTACGACGAGCAGGTGCCGTTCGCCACGCGCATCTCCAACAGCGGCGAGTACATCCACCAGAACATGGACGACCCGTCCTGCCTGGGCGACCGGAACTGCTCGCACGGCTGCGTCCGCTCCCCCGCCTCGGACGCGGAATGGTTCTACGGCTGGTCCTACCGGGGCGACATGGTGACCATCACGCCCACCGGGCGCTCCCTGGAGTGGTCGAACGGCTGGGGCTACTGGCAGATGTCGTTCGACAAGTGGGTCAAGGGCAGCAAGCTCGGCCAGCCCATCACGACCGCTCCCCTCGGTGGCTCGACCTCCCCGTCCACTCCCCCGGCCCAGCCTTCGGGGCAGCCGTCCAGCCAGCCCACGCAGTAACACTTCCGTTTGCGGCCGTTTCCACGGCCCCTCCGGACGCGGCCCGGCACTTCTCCTCCCCGAGAAGGCCGGGCCGCCTCGCTGTTGCGCCGGGACAGGCTCGCTGTTGCGCCGGGGCGGGCTCGCCGTCGCGTCCGGGGCGGGCTCGCCGTCGCGTCCGGGGCAGGCTCGCCGTTGCGTCGGGACGCCGTTGCGCGCGCCCGCACGAGGAGAGCCGAGCGGGCCGCTGGGAACCGGTGTGAAGATGCCCTCCCGCCACGCGGAGCGCTTTCGCCAGGGTGCACTATGGAGTCGTGCTGAGGACCAGAGCGGCCACCTGGGCGTACGTTGCGGCACTAGCCATAGCGGAGACCGTGGTCTGGTTGCTGTCACCGGTGCAGAAGGCCCGCGTGGTGGACTGGGTGAGCACCAACGTGGCGAACCTGTCGCACCATCCCGTGGGCTCCCTGGCCGGCTCCGCGCTGGTACCCGACTCCTATCCGCTGGCGTGGGTGGGGTTGGCGGTGGTCGCGCTGTTCCCGGTGAACGCCTTGCTGGGGAATCGCCGGACGGTTCTGCTCTTCGTCCTCCTGCACGTGGTGGGAACGCTGTTCAGCGAAGGCATCGTGGCGTGGCGTCTCACGCACGGGACGCTTCCGGAGAGCGCTCGCTACCAGCTCGACGTCGGACCGTCGTTCGTCCTCGTCCCTGGGCTCGTCCTAGTGATTCTGTTCGGGACGTGGTGGTGGCGTCCTATCGCCATCGCCGGAATGTGGGCCCTCTGGCCCTATCTCTTCGTAGGCCTCAGCCAACTGGAAGTCGCCGCGGTCGGGCACGTCACAGTGATGGTCCTGTCCGTGCCGCTGTTCCTACTGTTCCGCCGCAATCGACTGGCCTCGCTAGCGCGGGACGTCCCGACCACTTCCCCTCCAGCAGAAGCCCCAGCAGCCGAACCCTCAACTCCCTGAGGCCACTCGGCTTACCTGCCGAGGCATATTCGTAGCGCTCCTGGCACTCACCATCCGGAGAGCACGAGCGCTTGGACGAGGATCGCCGTGAGGGCCTGCGCTGCGAGCCATCCGCGCGCGGGCGCGCGTAGGGCGCTTGCAGCCGGAATCAGCCATGCGGCGAACGGCAGCCAGATGCGTTCGACTTCGCCTTTCGTCACTCCCGCCACGTCCAGGCTGAGGACCGCCACGAGTGCGGCGACAGCCAGGAGGCCGATCGGCTCGGCTCGTAGCGCGGCCAGCCTTCGCCTACCTCCCGTCAGAAGTGACGGCAACACGTAGGCGATGGCGGGCCCGGTGAGGATTCCCAGGACTGCGAAGTCCGCGACGAGGAAGTACCAGTAGGACCTGCGTGCCGAGCCCCCGCTGACGAGATACGTGTCGAGAGTGGCGTGAACGCCGTCCGGCCACCAGAACCCTGCCGCCGTGAAGGCGACGGGGATGACGGCGAATCCGGCCGCCAACGCTATCCAGAACCGCACTGGTGGACGGGTTATCCACAGAACGGCGCTCGGTAGGGCCAGGAGGGGAAGCAGTCCATAGCTTAGGTAGGGCAGGGCGCCGAGCAGAAAGCCACCGAGAAATGGCCGGCGCACGGCCACAAAAGCGACACCCCAGGCACCGACACCGAGAAAGAAGGCATCCATGGATGTGGCGATCCAGAGCGCGAGCGGAGACAGGGCGAGAAAGGGCAATGCCCGCCTGGCCACCGGCTCGCCGGCCACCACCTTCACCGTCAGGGCGATGGCGACCGTGGCCGACGTCCCGACCGCGATGATGAGCAGCGCGGGCCAGAGCGTCCCGTGCAGTCCGGACGCGTCCAGCGCCCAGAACACCAGCGTCGGCAGCGGCGGATGCCCCCGCACGTGCGTCGGGTACCGGTACAGCTCGGTGGTGAACGTACGCAGCCAGTGCAGCGGATCCCCGCCGACCGCCGCCAGCCCCGCCGGATACTCGGTCGGAGCGTTCAACGGCCGAGCGAGCGCCCCGCTTCCGTCACTGAAGGCCAGAACCACCGCCCACCCGGCCCCCGCCATCCACGAAAGCGCGAGCAGCCTGCGCCATCCCAACCTGCGTGCGGCGACCGGCAGCAGCCCGACCGCGACCACCGCCCAGACGACGGCCGGTGCCATCTGCCAGGTGAGAAGCCGAGCTTTGGCATGCAGGGGCGGCAAGGCGTCCTCGGTGGCCAGCCCCGCCCGCCGCATCGCCTCCCCGACGGCGAACGCCCCGACGATCAGCGCACCCCAGACCCCGACGCCCCAAACTCCGCGCCCCACGCCGAACCTGCCCTGCCCGAACCGCGACCTGCGCCGCGGCCCCGACTCGACGTCCTCGCCAGGAGGACGAGCCCCGGGCAGTTCGCGGGCCTCGTCCTGTCCCCGCAGCTCCAGCGCGCCACCTTCAAGACGTCGCTCGCTCATTCCCCGCGCTCCTCCGCCTCGCGCTCAACCGGCCGACCTGCATCCCGCTCATCCAGAGGCGCGTTCTCCCTGCGAGCCGCACCACCCGCCCGAGGCGCCGTCACAGACGCTCGACCACTGCCGGACGCCTCGTCCGCCCACGCCCCCGACCGCCCAGCCGCCACGCCTCCGGACCCGCCACCACGCAACATGTCCGGCCCACCACGACCCGCTCGCCCGCGACGTCCTGACCCGCTGTTGAGCGCCCGAGAGGAATCCCCCCGTCTTCCAAAACCGGCAACGAATACAAACCTCAGGCCACGACCAAGCCCTCGCCATGGCACGAAACAAACACCCATGACGACAGCCGCCACAGCTCCCCAATTAAGGAGGTAGTCCGAAGGGAGGATCGACGGATTATCGGCCCGCCGCCCGTACCCGAGCATCAGCGGCAACGCCACCACCGCCAGAACGCCTGCGATGAACAACCCGGTCTTCAGCCGTCGCCGACGCCCCAACACCGTGCCGACCACGAGCACGACGGGCGCGACCAACGCATCATGTGCCGCGACCGCCCCGCCGATCCACAACGCCCATCCACCTGGCCGCGAATGCGCCACCACACCCGAAAGGCCAACCGCGATGAACCCCGCCCCGACCAGATACGCACCCCATCGCCCGAGAGGAGCCCGCGCACCCCGAGAGACCCCGCCCGCCTTCGTTCCACCCGCAAAACGCCCCCCGCCCCCGACGCCGCCGCGTGCCGGGGAGCCGCCACCTGCCGGGGAGCCGTCTGCCGTGGAACTGCCATCTGCCGGGGAGCTGCTACGTCCTGGAGAGCCGCTACCCGCTGAGGAAGCGACAAGGCCTGCCTCAAAACGACCGCAGTTACCGGCTATCCCCTCGTCAGCCCCGGCCCGACGCTCCGAGTACCCACCGAACACGGCATCAGCGTCCACGTCTCCGCCCTCATTCCGCCTCCGCCCCTGTCCCCCGCCGGGACGACCGCCAACGCCCCCGCCATCCGGAAGCCCACCGTCCAAGACATCGACCTCGGCGTCCTCAACACGCGCGCTCCGATCGTTCGCCGTCTCCAGGCCGGGATCGCCCGTCCCACTGAGGCTCGGATCGCCCGCCCCACCGCGGCCCGGACTGCCCGCCTCACCACGGCCCGGATCGCCCGCCTCACCACGGCCCGGATCGCCCGCCTCACCACGGCCCGGGCTGCCCGCCTCACCTCCGCTCGGATCGTCCGTCTCGCGCGGGCCTGGGCCGCCCATCTCATCCCGACCCGAGTCGTCCGCCTCTTCCACATCTGGGTTGTCCGCCTCGTTCACGTCTCGGTCGTCCGCCCCAGGCGCGCAGGTGCTCTTGGCGTCCGCGTTCCGATTACCGCCGCTCGCACCATGCACCGCACGTTCACCTGCGTCCTCGGCCTCGGAGCAGGGGTCGTCCGCCCCGCCGCTCCACAGCGTCGGCATTGAGGTCTGCGTCCGCGACGATCTCAGCGCTCTCGCCGTAGCCATTGGCCGCCTTGCCGCGCGCGGCAGCGCCCTTCCCGGCACTTCCGTGCGCGGAAGCAACGCTGTGCCAACGCCGTTCGCTGGACCGCGGTCCACTGGGACCCGGTTCCCGAGGTCGTGTTCGCCGGCGGGGTGGGAGGTCAGCGCGAAAGCGAAAGGGGAGTTCTGAGTCATTCGGCGACCAGGGTGGTGAGCCATTTGGTTTGGAGGACGCCTGGGCGGTTGGGCGCGATCAGGCGGCACGGGAAGCCGTGGTCGAGGGCCAGAGGCTCGCCGTTCAGAGATAAGGCGAGAAGGGTGTCCGGGTCACGCCAGTGTCGGGGGTCCACCTGGGACGTGCGGTAGGCACCGCCTGCTTGCAGGGATTCGGCCCGGACCTGCGCATCGGCTGGGACTCCTGCTCGTGTCAGGACGTCGCGGAGACGCACGCCGGTCCAGGTTCCGGATGCGGACCAGCCTTCGACGCAGGCGATCGGGAGGCGGACGGTGTGTTGCGGCATGGCGTGCAAGTGAGCGAGCGAGAGCTTGAGTTCGCGCTGGACGCGTCCGGTCACGTGCAGCCGCCAGCGGGGATCGCGCGCTGACTCGGTAACGCCCGCTGCGACGGCGGAGCGGTTCACCGGGAGCCCTTGCGGTCCGACGCCTGGACGGCGCGGGGACAGCAGGGCGAGGCGAGCCAGCGGCGAGACGGTCTCACCGACGGTCAGCAGGGTCACCGCACCCGAGGATGCGAAGACCGAGAGAAGGAAGGAGCGGCGGTCCAGGCCGTCGTTCGGCCGGCGCATCACAGTCCGGCGGGCCTTGGCCCACTCGTTCGCGACATGGATGATCAGCGCGCCGACGACGATGTACGCCGTCCAGTAGTGCGCGACCGTGAAGAAGAAGGGGAAGGGGTACCAGTAGGAGATGTTCAAGAGGCCCGTGACGAGCTGGAACAGCGCTCCCCCGACGAGAAGGAAGATCAGGCCCCGCTCCATTGCGTGGGCGAGTGAACGGAACGGCGGCCACCGGAACAGCTTCGGATAGACCGTCCACAGCTTCGCGAGAAGCAGCGGGATCGTCGCCAGACCGCCGATCACGTGCAGGCCCTGGGTGAGGCGGTAGAAGTTGACCGGCCTGGACGGCCAGTGCAGCCACTCCGGTGGATGCTGCATGAAGTGGCTGATCAAGCCGGTGATGAACGCCGTGCCGAACGAGACGCCGAGCGCCATGCCCAGCCACGCCGCGATCCGCTCATCATGGAAGCGGCTGGTGAAACGCCCTTCGAGGGTCATCGGGAGGCGCAAGACCTCGTCCAGGACCCGCCGAGTGGACGGCGAGTCGTCGGCCCGGTCCGCGCGCTGAGTGGACGAGGAGTCGTCGGCCTGGTCCGCGCGCCGAGGGGACGAGGAGTCGTCGGCCTGGTCCGCGCGCCGAGTGGACGAGGAATCGTCGGGCTGGTCCGCGCGCCGAGCAGGCAGGCCGCTTACCTGTGCTGGCGGCTTGCGGAGCCCAGGCCCCCGATTGCGGAGCTTACGTCCCGAACTGGGGAGTCCAGATCCGGGAGTGGGGAGTCCAGGTTCCGGAGTGGAAAGTCCAGGTCTTGGAGTGGGGAGTTCACGTCCTGGGGCGCGGGGGCGTTGGGGTTGAGGGTCGTCGACTGCTTCGTCCGGCGGCCGCGATTGCGGGCTTCGGAGCGCCCGGAGCTGAGATGATGCGGACGAGGCAGAGCGTGAGGGGTGGTTGCGGCCTAGGCGGTGAGGGCGACGAAACATCGGGTCGCCTCCTCCCAGCGCTCGGACACGGTGAGGCCGCACTGGGGAAGGTCGTCGGCGGCCACCTGGGCCCAGGGGAACCACGGGCCCACGGTTTCGCCGTGGCGCAAGCGCACGTGCTCGCGTCGGGACGGTACGCCCGGGGCGTTCACCTCGGCGAGGATTCGGCCTTCGGGGGCGAGAAGCTGCGCCAAGCGCCGGAGCAGCGCGGACGGGTCGCCGCCGATGCCGATGTTGCCGTCCGCGAGCAGGATCGTCTGCCAGAGACCGGACCCGGGAACCTGGGCGAACACGTCTCCCACCAGGGCGGGGCCGCCTGCTGCGACGGTCATCGCCACGGCGGTCGGCGCGATGTCGATGCCCAGTGCGAGAACGCCGCGTTCAGTGAGCGCGACGGTCAACCTGCCCGGCCCCGACCCCACGTCCAGGACGGGTCCCGTGGAGCGAGCGAGCATTCCCTCATCGCCCGGACGCAGACGGAGCCAGTCCCTCACGGGCAGCGGACGCCGTCCACCTGACTCGTCCTCGATCTGGAAGGAGACGGGCGCTCGCTCGTCGAGCGCGACACATGAGGTCGAACCGAACGCTTGCGCGTCGTCGCTGAGCGCTCGCTCGTACAGTTCACCGATCATGAGCGTCCGCCGGGGCGAGAGGGCATGAGGCGGACGGCCCGCGAGTACTCACTTGGTGCTTTCCAGCTCGAAGAGGGAAGGGAGAGGTGGCTGGGTTGAGGGGTGGTGAGGGTGCGGTGGGTCGCGGCGAAGTGGGTGGTGGGTGCTTGGGCGGCGACCGTTGCTGCGTCTTCGGCGGTGTCCACGTCGGTGAGAACGGGGAGGTGGGCCACGGACAGGGCTGCGGCGGCCAGGCGGGCTAGTTGGTGGCGGCCGGTGTCCGGGCGGGACATGGGGACGCCTCGGAGGAGTGCTGGGTTCGGGGTCGTGAGGCCGAGTAGCCAGAAGCCGCCGTCGGAGGCGGGGCCGAAGACGGCGTCGTGGTGGGTGAAGGCGAGTGCGGCCTTCGTCAGCAGCGACGGCGTCAGCTGCGGCGTGTCCATGCCGACGAGGAGGATCGGACGGCCTTCGTAGGCGTCGTCGAAGGCGTTGGCCAGGCGCTCATCCAGGCCGTCGCCGCGTTGTTGGACGACCTCGAAGCCGTCCGGCAGCCAGGGGCCCGGTGTGCCGGAGAGAGCCAGTATGCGGCGGACGGCGGGGGTCGCGGTGACGGTGGTGAGGGTGTCCTTCAAGGACGCCTCGGCCAGGGCCGCCGCCTCGTGAGGTGTGAAAGGGGGCGTCAGGCGGGTTTTGACGCGGCCCGGGACGGGTTCTTTCGCGATCACGATCAGGTCGATGTTCATGCCGCACCGACCGTGGTGAGGACGCCGCGCATGTCGTGGACGGTCCGGATCGTCCCGCGAAGGGTTCCGGTGACCTTGGAACGGCCCGTCCGCGGGTGGTAGGGGACGTCCAGCTCGGTGATCCGCCAGTTCGCGCGCGCCGCCTTGAGGACCATCTCCAGCGGGTAGCCGAAGCGGCGGTCGGACAGGGTCAGGGCGAGCAGGTCGGCCCGGCGGGCCGCACGCATCGGGCCGAGATCGTGGAGGGACGTCCCGGCGCGCCGGTTCAGCTCACGGGCCAGGACCCGGTTCGCCACGCGAGCGTGCGGCGGCCACGACCGCCACCCGGTCGGTCGGCGGCGTCCCAAGACCAGAGTCGGCCGGTCATCAGCAGTACGAGCGTCAGCGATACGAGCCGCGTTCGGGGGGCCGATGGGGGTGTGGGGTGGGGAGAGCAGGGGGGAGGTGAGGGCGGGGAGGTCTTGGGGGTCCAGGGAGGCGTCGGCGTCCATGAAGCAGACGACTTCGGTGGTGGCGGTCAGGAGGCCGGTGTGGCAGGCCTCGCCGAAGCCGCGGCGGGGGGCGTGGACGACTCGGGCGCCGTGGCGGGCGGCGATGGCGGCGGACGCGTCGGTGGAGCCGTTGTCCACCACGAGCGGGACGTAGCCGGGCGGCATGCGGTCGAGGACCCAGGGCAGGGCCTCGGCCTCGTTCAGGCACGGCAGGATCACTTCGACGGTCGTCATGCGGGCACCGCCGCGAACTCGGCCATGCCGTCCTCGAAGGTGGTCTCGGCGGTGAAACCGAGGTCGGCGGCGGCGCGGTCGGGGCTGGCGACGATGTGGCGGACGTCGCCGAGCCGGTAGTCGCCGGTGATCTCGGGACGCGGACCGTCGCAGGCTCGGGACAGGGCCTCGGCCAGGTCGGCGATCGTCCGGGGGCGTCCGCTCGCGATGTTGTAGGCGGCGAAGGGGGCGCCGGGCGGTCGCTCCAGGGCCAGGACGTTCGCTCGGGCGACGTCGCAGACGTGGACGAAGTCGCGCCGCTGCCGTCCGTCCTCGAAGACCTTCGGGGCCTCGCCTCGCAGGAGGGCCGAGCGGAAGAGGGCGGCGACGCCCGCGTACGGGGTGTCGCGGGGCATTCGGGGGCCGTAGACGTTGTGGTAGCGGAGTGCGGTGACCGAGCCGCCTGTCATGCGCGCCCAGGACGCCGCCAGGTTCTCCTGGGCGAGTTTCGTGTCGGCGTACACGTTGCGCGGGTCGAGCGGCACTTGCTCGTCGACCGTCCCTGGTGAGAGGGGTTCGGCGCACAGCGGGCAGGTCGGCTCGAACGCTCCTGCGGCCAGTGCTTCCTCGGCGCGCGGGCCCGGCCTTACCGAGCCGTGGCGGGCGCATTCGTAGGAGCCTTCGCCGTAGACGACCATGGACGACGCCAGCACCAGCTTCCGGACGCCGGCGCGGGCCATCTCCGCCAGCAGCACGGCCGTCCCCTGCACGTTGACGGACGCGTAGGCGGGCAGGTCGTACACGTCCACGCCCAGCCCGACCATCGCGGCCTGGTGGCAGACGGCGTCCACGCCCTCCAGGGCGCGCGCGACCGTCGCCGCATCCCGCACATCCCCGACCGACGCCGCGTCGCGAGCGTTCCCGGCCGTCGCCATGTCCTGGGCGTTCTCGGCCGTCGCTGTGTCGCGGGGGTCCCTGACCGCTGCCGCGGCGTCCTGGGCGTTGCTGACCGCGGCTGTGACGCGGGAGGTTCTGACCACCGACGCGTCTCGGACGTCCTCGAATGGTTGCCCGTTGCCTGGTCGCCTCGGGGGCGTCGCGTGGGGCAGGCGGGGGTCGGGGGCCGGCCGGGTTCGCGTCGGCTGGTCGGCGTCGGCGTTGGCACCCGCGTAGCGGCGGGTGGGGGTCGTGTCCAGGAAGCGGACTTCGTGGCCGGACGCGTCCAGCGCGTCCGCGATGTGGGAGCCGATGAAGCCCGCCGATCCCGTGAGCAGCACTCGCATGGCCCCGAACGTAGGTCGCGGGACGGGCCGTCGGTCCGAATCCGCGCGGGACGTATGAACCTCGTAAGAACTTCGCCCGCGCCGTACGGCGCACGAAGACTCCGCCCCCGGCGCATCTCGTAAGGGCCTCGCCCGCGCCGTGCGGCGCATGAAGACTTCGCCCGCGCCGTGCGGCGCATGAAGACTTCGCCCGCGCCGTGCGGCGCACGAAGACTTCGCCCCCGGCGCATCTCGTCAGGGCTTCGCCCCCCGCGGTGCGGCGCGCGAGAACGTCGCGCGCGATGTGCTGTGTGAAGTTCGCTCCCGCGAGGGAGGGGGCTCGGTCGGACGGGTGATGGCCGGTGCGGTCCCGCGCGCCTACGTTTCGATCATGGTTCTCTGGTTCAGCTTCGTCGCGGGGTCCGCGCTGATCATCGGGTTCCTGGCGTTCGGCGCCAGGCGGCTGCTCAACACGCGATTCTCGCTGTTCCGGACGGTTCTGGCCGCGGCGGTCGGGGAGGCGGTGGCGAACCCGGTCCTCAAGGGGCTGATGCGGGGTATCGGCCCGGACGCCCCGAACTTCACGGCGGCGATCTGGTTCTCCGTGCTCGGCTGGGCGTGCGCGCTGCTGATCGCGATGGTCGTGCTGGTGGTGTGGGAGGCGTTCGTCCCCACCGGGACGATCCCGTCGCCGCTCTTCTGGGTTCGCTCCCTGCGCGCGCGGGCGGCGCGCACTCGCCGCTACTGGCAGATCAGCTGGATTTTCGTGCGCGCCGGGCTCGGCCCGTATGTGAGCGGCCGTGCCAGGCCGGACGGTGAGTCGCGGTCGCGGTTGGCGCATTCACTGGCCGCCGCGCTCGATCGGGGTGGCGTGACGTTCGTGAAGCTCGGGCAGGTGCTGTCGACGCGGCGGGACGTCCTGCCGGAGGAGTTCGTCACGGAGCTCGGCCGATTGCGCGATCGCGCCGCGCCGGTTCCGTGGGAGCGGATCGAGAGGGTCTTGCGGGACGAGCTGGGCGCGCCGGTCGAGGAGGTCTTCGCCGAGTTCGAGCGCGAGCCGCTGGCCGCCGCGTCCGTCGCGCAGGTCCATGCGGCGCGGTTGCGGACGGGCGAGGAGGTCGTCGTGAAAGTGCAGCGGCCCGGAGTGCGGACGGTCGTGGAGCGCGACCTCGACATCGTTCGCCGCCTGGCGCGGACGCTCGACGCACGCGCCGGTTGGGGGCGTGCCCTAGGCGTCATCGACCTGGCGAACGGTTTCGCCGCAGCGCTGAAGGAAGAGCTCGATTTTCGGGTGGAGACGCGGAACATGGCCGCCGTCGCGTCCGCCTCGTGCGCGCGCGGGATGGACGTGACCCACCAGGACGCCCGCGTGAGGGTTCCGCGTCCGCACGAGGATCTGTGCACCGAACGCGTCCTGGTCATGGAACGGTTCGCGGGCGTGCCGCTGAGCCAGGCGGGTCCGTCGATCGAGCGGCGGGGTCTCGACCGCGCGACGCTCGCGCGCGACCTCCTCGACGAGATGCTGCGGCAGATCATGCTGGACGGGGTGTTCCACGCCGATCCGCATCCCGGCAACCTGCTGCTCCTCGACGACGGCCGGCTCGGGTTGATCGACTTCGGCTCGGTCGGCCGCCTGGACGGCGAGCTGCGCGCCGCGCTCGGCCGCATCCTGCTGGCGGTGAACCGGGCGGACCCGATCGCGCTCACCGACGCCCTGCTGGAGGTGACGGCCCGTCCGGACGAGCTGGACGAGCAGGCGCTGGAGCGGGCGGTCGGCGCGTTCATGGCGCGCCACCTCGCCGCCGGGCAGGCCCCGGACGCGGCGATGTTCACCGAGCTGTTCCGGGTGATGGCGCGGTTCGCGCTGGCCGTCCCGGCCGAGTTCGCGGCGGTGTTCCGGGCGCTCGGGACGCTGGAGGGCGGCCTGACGGAGCTGGCCCCCGGCTTCGACATGGTCGGCGAGGCGCGCGCGTTCGGCGGGGCGCATCTCGCCGAACGGCTGCGTCCCGAGTCGCTGAAGGAGGCGGCGACGGGCGAGCTGGTCGCGCTGCTGCCGACCCTGCGCCGCCTGCCGCGCCGCCTCGACCGGATCACCTCCGCGATCGAGGGCGGACGCCTCTCGGTGAACGTCCGCCTCTTCGCCGACGAGCGGGACCGGGCGACCGTCACCGGGCTCCTGCACCAGTTCCTGCTGGCGCTGCTGGCGTCCACCGCCGGGATCATGGCCGTCCTGCTGCTGGGTCTGAAGAGCGGCCCGGCGATGACCGCCTCGGTGTCGCTGTACCAGTTCCTCGGCTACGGGATGCTCGTGGTCTGCTCGATCCTGGCCCTGCGCGTCCTGGTCGGCGTCTTCCGTCCCAAACCAGGATTCCGGTAGCCCCCAGAAGAATCAGAGGGCGTTCGTGCGGCGGAGGCGGCGGGCCGCGAGCACGCCGAACGGGACGGGCGCCCAGAACGTGACGGCCCGGAACAGCAGGACGCCCTGGACGGCGGCGGTCCCGGCGATGCCGGTCGCGACGAGCGCGCCGATCAGCGCGGCCTCGTTCGCGCCCGTCCCGGCGGGCAGCGGGACGGCGGTTCCGGCGGCGGAACCGACCAGGTAGACGAGCAGCAGCGTCCCGGCGTGCCGGAAGCCGGGGCCGCCCGGCGAGGCGATGACGCTGACCGAGAAGGCCGTCCCGAGCGCGAGCGGCGTGCCGAGCGTCGCGAGCAGCAGCGTGAGGCAGGCGCGCGGACGGTGCCGCAGCTCGGTGGCCTGGTGGACGGCGTCCGCGATGGCCCGGCGCACCCGGCGCCGCAGTCGCGCGAGGCGTCCGTCGGAGGTGGCGCGGCGGCGCACGACGAACGTCGCGGTCGTCGCGCCGAGCACCACGAAGACGAGACCGGCGGCGGACGGGCCGGGCTCGCGCACGTGCCGCAGGTGCGAGCCGATCGCCGACGGGTTCGGGAAGTGCCCGGCGCCGAGCGCGAAGAACAGCCCGAGGGCGGACAGGCCGCCCGCGAGCCTGGTCAGGCCGACGACCGCGACCGCCTCGGCGCCGGTGTGGCCGCGCCGGGTCAGGTACCGGCTGAGGACGGCGAGGCTGCCGATCCCGGCCGGAACGAGGCGGCTGGCTGCTGCGGCCGCGATCTGCACGGCGAACGTCTCGCCCTTCGGCAGCGGACGTCCGGACGCGGAGCGAAGCGCCTTCGCCGTGCACGCGTAGTGCGTGACGGTCAGGAAGACCAGCAGCGGGACGACGGCCCACGGCACCGCGTCCAGGCCGCCGAGCGCGTCCCGGCCCCAGCCGCCGAGCAGGTCGAGGGCGTCGTCGTCGGCGTAGGGCGCGTCGGCGGAGACGGCGGCGACCGCGCAGGCGGCGGCGGTCGCCAGCAGCAGGCACCAGGGCCACATCCAGAGGGCGGCGGTCCGGACGCCCGAACGCCGCCGCTCCTCGGCGTCGATGTCGGCGGGAACCTCGGCTCTCGTCATGAGGCCGATGGTAAGCACACGACGGTTATGGTTGCGTTATACGGAAGTCACTACTGGGCGTCCTGTCCGGTTCGTCCAGGGGGTCCGAGGCGTCGCCGACCGGGCCCGAGGCCCCGCCGCCAGGGCAGCGTCCACACCAGGCCGCCCACCGCGGCCACGAGCAGCCAGCCGCCGAGGACGTCGGTCGGCCAGTGGACGCCGAGGTAGATCCGGCTGAGCCCGACCAGCGCGGCCCACACGAGGACGACCGTCACGACCGTGGCGCGGACCGCTCCGCGCGAGGTCAGCACCGCCGCGCCGACGACGAGCAGCGCCGCCGCCGCGGAGGTCGTCGTATGCCCGGACGGGAAGGACATTCCCGACGGACGGGTCACCCAGTCCGCGACCGGCGGCCGGGGCCGCCCCACCCAGTCCATCAAGCCGTACCGAACGAGCTGGACGACCAGGAGGAGCAGCAGCGCCTCCGCGCCCCGCCAAACCCGCCAGCCCCACCCGGTTCCGGCCAATGTCCGGGCCGGGGGCGACCCCGTGGCACCGTCCGCCGGAGCGGGCGACGCGTCCACCCGGCGGCCCGTCACGATCCCCGCGCCGATCGCCAGCAGATAGGGGACGAGCCCGGTCCCGGTGTCGCTGATCAGCTCCCCGAACGTCCGCATCCCGCCCGGACGGTGCGCCACGCACCAGTCGTGCAGTCCGAGATCGCCCGGCAGCGGCCGTCCGTCCCGCACGGCCATGGTCACGGCGAGCGCGACGAACAGCACCGCCGCCACGCCCCCGGCGACCGTCCACCACCCGCGCTCCCCGGACCAGCCGATCGCGGGCTCGTCCGGGCGGTCGTCCTCCGCAGATCCCATGTTCCACGAAGTATCCGACACCCGCCCCACCCGCACCCCCGACACGCGCCCTCCGCGCGGTCAGTAGGACCTGAGGACGAGGGAGTTGACGATCTCGCCGAAGTCCTGGAAGTCGATGGCCTCGTCCGGGTGTCCGGCGTCGGCGGCCTGCTGGGCCTCGACGCGTGCCTTGTTGGTGAGGGCGAGTTCCTGGTTGGCGGCGACGTAGTCGCGCAGCTCGCTCTCGTAGGCCGCGAACGCCTTCCGGTGGTCGCCGTTCGCCGCCTTCAGCTCACCGGCGAGGACGTACGCCCCGACCATCGCCATCGTCGTGCCCTGGCCCGACAGCGGAGAGCCGCAGTACCCGGCGTCGCCGAGCAGGACGACCCGTCCGGACGACCAGGACTCCATGTGGACCTGCGCCATCGCGTCGAAGTGGAAGTCCGGCGCGTCCTTCATGGTCTCCAGCAGGCGCGGCAGTTCCCAGCCGCCCTCCGCGAGGTGCTCGGCGAGCAGGCGGCGCTGCACGGCCGTGTCGCGGTAGTCGTAGGAGATCGGCTCGGCCGACTCGAAGCCCAGGTAGACGCGCATCTCCCGGTTCTCCCGGACGCTCATCACGCCGCCGCCCCACGAGCTGCCCGGGACCTGGTGGAAGACCTGCCACTCGTCCAGGCCGAGGAAGTTGGGCGCGGTCCAGACGCCGAGGTAGGTGCCGAGGTGCCGGATGAACCGGTCCTCCGGCCCGAAGACCAGCCGCCGGGTGTTGGAGTGCAGGCCGTCCGCGCCGACGACCAGGTCGAAGTCGCGCTGCGCGCCAGACGCGAAGTACACGCGCACGCCGTCCGCGTGCTGCTCCAGGCCGGCGATCGAGTCGCCGTACAGGTACTCGACGCCGTCCCCGGCGGCTTCGGCGAGAATGGCCGACAGGTCGTCGCGCAGGATCTCGACGTCCGGGCTGTCCAGGTCGCCGCCGGTGATCGTGCGCTCCTCGCTGCGGAACAGCTCGTTGCCGTCGGCGTCCACCATCGACATGCCGCGCATCCGGACCCGCGCGGCGCGGATCTCGTCGAGGACGCCCATCCGGGCGGCGACCTCCAGGGCGGGTCCGCGCACGTCGATCGCCTGCCCGCCGGGGCGCGGGCCGTCCGAGACCTCCACGATCGTGACGTCGAACCCGTACCGGGTCAGCCAGTAGGCGAGGGCCGGTCCGCCGACGCTCGCACCCGAGATCAGCACGCTGGTGTTCTCCATGGTCCCGCTCCATTCGCTCGGTTGGCGTTCGCGATGACCGAAGAGTCGCCGCGACCGCTGACCGGCGGCGTACCGTCCGCTGACCATCCGCGCACCGAACCGCACCGCACCGAGCCGCACGAGCCGCACCGAGCCGCTTCGAGCCGCTTCGAGCCGGACGTCAACGGCGCAGGACCGCGCTCAGCTCCGAACGGACGCGCGGTGCTCGGACACGAAAGCAGGATGCTCAGCCGAGGTGCCGCCCCGTCCGTGCCGCGGCGCGTGGGGCGTTCGGGGCGTTCGGGGCGGACGCGGGTCGTGGTGCGGGAACAGAAGGACGGCCGCCGCCGGGAGCAGAACCCCGGCCAGGCGCGTCGCCAGCGCGACCGGAGCGGTCGGCCACGGTTCGGCGTAGAGCCAGGTCGCGGCGACCAGCAGATGGATCTTGGCGGTGACCGTCGTGACCGTCACCAGGACGATCATCCGGCAGTGCTGGAGCCCCACGGACGCCAGCCCCAGCCCGAGAGCGCCCGCCACCAGCAGCAGCACGGCCTCGACGATCCCCGGACCCGTGTGGTGCGTCAGCCGCAGCGCGAACCCGAGCCCGGCGGCCTCGGCGGTCCCCAGCAGCACGCCCGCGCCCAGTCCGTACGCGACGCCGGTCTGCGGACGGGCGTGACGTCCGGGAAGCGTGCGGTCACGCGTGCACAGCAGCCATCCCGGAAGCAACAAGGACGGCGCGGCGACGAGACCCAACTGCCACCCCTCGGCGTCCCCCGGACGGGACGGCGCGGACGTGAGTCCCTGCGCCATCGAGAACGAGACGGCCGCCATCCCGGCGACGGTCAGGCCGAGCGCGCCCCACTCGCGGACGGTCGGATGCTCGCCGAGGCGTCCGGCGGCGATGCCCAGCAGGAGCGCGAGGGCGATCCCGAACGCGGGCAGCGACGCGGCGACCGGCAGGTGCAGGAGGGCCGTGTCGCCCAGGGCGAAGCCCGCCCCGAGGAGCAGCAACCCGAACGTCCAGCGGGGGCTTCGCAGCACCTCCAGCGTCACCCTGAGGGGCCGCCGGCCGGTCAGCGGCGGCATCCGCGTGGTGGCCGACCGGAACAGGACGAACGCGACGACGTAGACCGCCTGCGCGGCGCAGGCGAGGACGACGGGTTGCATGACGCGACTCCGGGGTGGGATTCACGGAACTGCGATCGTGACACGCCCGGACGTCCGGCGAATCGTCCGCGAAGACGGAGATTTTCGCGTTCTTGAGCACCCGGTGAGTACCCGGCGAGGACTCGGCGGGACGGCGTCGGCCCACGTCGCGACGGGCGGCGGGGACACCGCACCGGCAGGTTCCGGCCCGTTGGGCTGCGCGGCGTTCGGGTTCCGTCCTATCTTGGAGCGGTCCCCGCCCGGACCTCGCACCGAGGCCCGGGCACCGGCCCGGCGCGCCCACCCGGCGGCCGCGGCCGCGCCCGGGGGCAGGCGAGGCCCGCGACCGGAACAGGTCAAGACCAAGTCTCGTGGCGCGTTGCCCGGTCACGCACCGGAGGTGAATGATTGCGATGCGTCTCCGCTCTCACAGTGTGGTGATCCAGTGACATTCGGCACATCGGCATCGGTTCCCCGCCCGTCCGCCCGTCCCGGCCGCGGGTCGTGACCGGCGTGATGCAGCTCCTCGGCGACGAGCTCGTCCTGACCGGCGGCCGGACGGAGGGGCAGGCCGCGCGGCGCACGGTCCGCGAGCGCGCGGCGAAGCTGGTCGGCGACGCCTCGCTGCTCGACGACGTCGAGCTGATGGGCGCCGAGGCGATCGCGAACGCCGTGCTGCACGGCACCAACCCCATCCGGGTGCGGATCGCGGCGGACGGGAAGCGGCTGCGCGTCGCGGTCCGCGACGGCGGCCCGGCCCGCCGGTCGGACGACGAGCCCGCCAGTGACCGCGTCGACCACGGCCGCGGCCTCACGGTCATCGACGTGCTCGCCGCCGAGTGGGGGCTGGAGCAGACCACGGGCGGCACGCACCTGTGGTTCGAGGTCGACCTCCCGTCCCCCCTGGCCTGACCCCTCTCGACCGCGCCGAGCGACCCGCGGTGCGCGGTTACGGTGGAGGCGGTCAGGGGCGGGGGATGTTGCGCAGGTTGCTGCGCGCGAGGTCGAGCATCTTGCCGACGCCGCCGTTCAGGACGGTGCGTCCCGCGGCGAGCGCGAAGCCCTTGACCTGCGCGCCGGTGATCTTCGGCGGGATGGACAGCGCGTTCGGGTCGGTGAGCAGGTGCACCAGGTACGGGCCGTCGGCCGCGAACGCCTCGGTGAGGGCCGTCCGGACGCGGGCCGGGTCCTCGACGCGGACGGCGTCGATGCCGACCGCGCGGGCGATCGCCGCGTAGTCGACCGCGCCGTTGTCGGTGCCGTGCGCGGGCAGGCCGTCCACCAGCATCTCCAGCTCGACCATGCCGAGCGAGCCGTTGTCGAACAGGACGATCTTGACCGGCAGCCGGTGCCGGCAGATCGTGATCAGGTCGCCGAGCAGCATGCTCAGCCCGCCGTCCCCGGAGACCGAGACGACCTGGCGGCCGGGGTGGGCGAACTGCGCGCCGATCGCGTGCGGCATCGCGTTCGCCATCGAGCCGTGCCGGAACGAGCCGATGATGCGGCGGCGCCCGTTCGGGGTGAGGTAGCGCGCGGCCCACACGTTACACATGCCGGTGTCCACGGTGAACACCGCGTCGTCGGCGGCGACGTCGTCCAGCACGGACGCGGCGTACTCGGGATGGATCGGCGTGTGGTGCTCGATGTCGCGGGTGTAGGCGTCCACGACCTTCTCCAGCGAGCGGGTGTGCTTGCGCAGCATCGTTTCCAGGTAGGTCCCGTCCGTCTTCTGCTGGACCTTGCCCGCGAGCTGCCGCAGCGTCTCCCCCACGTCCCCGTGGACGGCCAGTTCCAGCGGCGTGCGGCGGCCGAGCCGCGACGGGTCGCTGTCGATCTGGACGGTCCGCTTTCCCGGTAGGAACTGGTCGTAGGGAAAGTCCGTGCCGAGCAGCAGGACCAGGTCGGCCTCGTGCATCGCCTCGTAGCACGCGCCGTAGCCCAGCAGCCCGCTCATCCCGACGTCGTAGGGGTTGTCGTACTGGATCCACTCCTTGCCGCGCAGCGTGTGCCCGATCGGCGACAGCGCCAGCCGCGCGAGCCGCATCACCTCGCCGTGCGCGTCGCGGACGCCGTCCCCGCAGAACAGCATGACCTTGGACGCGCCGTTGACCAGCCGCGCGAGCCGGTCCACCTGCTCGGCGGGCGGGTGCAGCACGCCCTTGCGGACGAGCAGGTCGGAGCGTCCCACCGGAATCGGGACGGCCTTGTCGGCGACGTCGCCGGGCAGGGCGAGCACCGCGACGCCGCCGAGGCCGACCGCGTGCTGGACGGCCGTCCGGACGATCCGGGGCATCTGCTCGGGTCCGCTGACCAGCTCCCGGTAGACGCTGCACTCGGCGAACACGCGCTCGGGATGCGTCTCCTGGAAGAAGCCCGTCCCGATCTGCGCGCTGGGGATCTGCGAGGCGATGGCGAGCACGGGCGCGCCGGTGCGCTGCGCGTCGTAGAGGCCGTTGATCAGGTGCGTGTTGCCGGGGCCGCAGCTGCCCGCGCAGACGGCGAGCCGCCCGGTGAGCTGGGCCTCGGCGGCGGCCGCGAACGCCCCGGCCTCCTCGTTGCGGACGTGTGCCCACTCGATGCCCTCGGCGCGCCGGACGGCGTCCACAACGGGGTTGAGGCTGTCCCCCACCACGCCGTAGATCCGCCTGACGCCCGCCTGCCTCAGGGTCTCGATGAGCTGCTCGGCGACCGTCGCCATGTCCGCGCCTCCAGTTTGGAACGTTCTATTCGGCCAAGATCCCCCTCCCCGGGCGGGGCTAACCGTCGCGGGCCGGGTAGTACGGGGGCATGGGGGAATTCCGGATGCGGCGCGCCTACGACGCGCCGGAGGAGGCGGACGGCGCGCGCGTGCTGGTCGACCGGCTGTGGCCGCGCGGCCTGTCCAAGGAGCACGCCGACCTCACCGAGTGGGCCAAGCAGGTCGCGCCGTCGGACGAACTACGCAAGTGGTACGCCCACGACCCGGCGAAGAAGGACGAGTTCGCCCGCCGCTACCGCGCCGAGCTGGACGACCCGGAGCGCGCCGAGGTCGTCCGCCACCTGCGCGAGCTGGCCGGGAAGCAGCCGGTCACGCTGCTCACCGCGACCAAGGAGATCGAGGAGAGCCACCTGCCGGTGCTGCGCCGCCGCCTGCTCGGCTGAGCCCGCCCGACCCGGCCCAGCCCGCCCCCGCCCGGCCGCCGTACTCGCGCGGCAGACCCGCGCAGCCGACACCGCACGGCCGACGGCCGCCGGCTGCGGGCGCTACGGGTCGGCGGCGGGCACGTCCGGCAGGACGTGGGTGAAGTAGTCCTTCGCCGCGGCCGTGGTGCCGATGTCCCGGCCGCCGCGCTCGGACAGGAACCAGCGGTGTTCGAGCACCTCGTGGAAGATCTCCACCTCGTCCAGGCGGTTGCGCAGGTCGTCCGGGATGGCCGAGACGACCGGCTCGTACACCTCCGCGAGCCACTCGTTCGCCGCGACCACCTCCGGCACCGGACGTCCCGACTCGCGTTCCAGGTATCCGCGGTAGCCCGCGATGTCGTTGAGCAGGCGCCGCGCCTGGTTCTCCTCGGCGGACAGGCCCGTCCGCGCGAACAGGACCTGGCGATGGTGGCCCGGCTCGTGCACGCGCGTGCGGACGCGCAGCACGCTCCGGTCCCCGCCGGCGTCGACGAGTTCGACCTCGTCCACGTCGAAGCCGAGTTCGTTGATGCGCCGCAGCCGGTCGGCGATGCGGTAGCGCTGGTCGGAGCGGTGGAACACCTCCTCGCGGGTCAGCTCGTCCCAGAGGGCGGTGTACCGGCGGACGGTGTCGTCCGCGACCGCGACCGGGTCCAGGCCCGCCGGGAGCGTCCCGGCGGCGGACAGGTCGAACAGCTCGCCGGCGATGCGCTCGCGGGCGAGCTCCACGTCGTAGCGGCGCTGTCCCTCGCTGAGCGACGGGTGCAGTTCGGCGGTCTCGGCGTCCACGAGGTAGGCGGCGTACGCGCCCGCGTCGGGCCGGAACAGCGTGTTGGACAGCGAGCAGTCGCCCCACAGGAACCCGGCGAGATGCAGCCGGACGAGCAGCTCGACCAGCGCGTCCAGGACCCGTCCGGCGGGCGCGCGGCGGGTCGCGAACAGCATCCGGTAGGACGTCGAGTGCTCCAGGTACCGGGTCACCAGGATCGCGTCCAGGTCGTCCCGGTCCACCGCGACGCCGACGACCTCGACCGCCGGGACGCCGAGCCCGCGCAGCTCGCGCAGCAGCCGGTACTCGCGCCGCGCGAGCCGGTCGCTCAGCTCCTTCAGCGCGAACACCTCGCCGCCCTCCGCGACGAACCGCACGACGTGCCGCGACAGGCCGCGCCGCCGGATCTCGACGAGCCGCTCGTCCTCCCACTCCGCCAGCGGCGCGCCCCAGGGCAGGTCCAGCAGCCCCGCGGCGGCGCCGCCCGGCGGAGTGAACACGAAGTGCATCAGTCCGGCTCGACCGGCGGGACTTCCTGGGTGGCCGTCCGCTGCGCCGCGCGCTGGGCCTCGCGGGCGGCATCGGCCTGCTCGGCGAGGGCCGCGACCTCCTCCTCGTCGCGGGTCAGGTTCTCGCCGGTGGACGGGTCGAACAGGTGCAGGCGCGCGGTGTTCACCCACAGCTCGACGTCCTGGCCGGCGTGGACGCGGCTGGACGGGTCGAGCGCGACGACCGCCTGCGTGCGGAGCTGGTCGCTGTCGAGCTCCTGCGACAGGTCGCGGAGCCGCGTGGCGAGGTCCGGCGGGGCCTCGTAGGGCACGTACGCGTACAGCTCGTTGCCGAGCCATTCGGTGACGTCCACGCGCGCCCGCAGGACGGCGCCGCGGGCCCGCTTCTCCTCGCTGACCAGCGACGCGTCCTCGAAGTGCTCGGGACGCACCCCGACGAGCACCACGCTCCGCTCGCCGACCGCGTCCACCTTGCGCCGGTCGTCCAGCCGCAGGTCGCCGAGCGGGGTGCGCAGGTCCGCGCCCTCCAGCGTCGCGGGCAGGAAGTTCATCGACGGCGAGCCGATGAACCCCGCGACGAACAGGTTCGCCGGCTGCTCGTACAGCTCGCGCGGGCTGCCGACCTGCTGCAGCTCGCCCTTGCGGAGCACCGCGACCCGGTCCCCCAGCGTCATCGCCTCGGTCTGGTCGTGCGTGACGTACACGGTCGTCACGCCGAGCCGCCGCTGCAACCGGGAGATCTCGGTGCGCATCTGCCCGCGCAGCTTGGCGTCCAGGTTGGACAGCGGCTCGTCGAACAGGAACGCGTCGGCGTCCCGGACGATCGCGCGGCCCATCGCGACGCGCTGCCGCTGCCCGCCGGACAGGTTGGCGGGCTTGCGGTCCAGGTGCTCGGTGAGCTCCAGCAGCTCCGCGGTCTGCCGGACGCGCCGGTCCACCTCGTCCCCCGGCACCTTGGCGAGCCGCAGCGGGAACGCGATGTTCTCGAACACGGTCAGGTGCGGGTAGAGCGCGTAGTTCTGGAACACCATCGACAGGTTCCGCTGCCGGGGCGCGACGGTGTTGACCAGCCGGTCCCCGATCCGCATCTCGCCGGCCGTGATGTCCTCCAGCCCGACGATCATCCGGAGCAGGGTGGACTTCCCGCACCCGGACGGCCCGACGAGGATCATGAACTCGCCGTCCTGGACGGCCAGGGAGACGTCGTTCACGGCCGGGAACCCGTCGCCGTACCGCTTGACGATGTTGGTCATGGTGATGGCGGCCATCGCGGCTATCCCTTCACGGCGCCGGCGGTCAGCCCGGCGACGATGCGGCGCTGGAACAACAGGACGATGACCACGACCGGCACGGTCACCACCACGGCGGCGGCGCAGATCGCGGTCGTGGGCTGCTGGAAGTAGCTGGCCCCGGTGAAGAACGCCAGCGCGGCCGGGACCGGGCGGGCGTTGTCGGTCGAGGTCAGCGAGATGCCGAAGACGAAGTCGTTCCAGCAGAAGAAGAACGTGAGGATCGCGGCGGTGAACACGCCGGGCGCGGCGAGCGGGACGATCACCTTGCGGAACGCCTGCCAGGTCGTCGCGCCGTCCACCTGCGCGGCCTGCTCCATCTCCCACGGGATCTCGCGGAAGAACGCCGACAGCGTCCAGATCGCGAGCGGCAGCGCGAACGAGATGTACGGGATGATCAGTCCGGGCCAGGTGTCGTAGAGGCCGATGTTGCGCCACAGGTTGAACAGCGGCCCGACCAGCGACACGACCGGGAACATCGCGATCGCGAGCGCGAACGACAGGATCAGGCGCTTGCCGGGGAACTCCAGCCGCGCGATGGCGTAGGCGACGAGCGTCGCGAACACCACGCCGACGACGGTCGCGATCAGCGAGATGCCGATCGAGTTCACCAGCGCCGAGGTGAACAGGCTGGTCTTGAAGACCGTCCGGTAGTTGTCCCAGGTCCAGTGGTGCGGCAGGAAGCCGTGCTGGTTGCCGACCTCGCCGGGCTGCTTGAACGACAGCATCACGATCCACAGGATCGGGAAGACCGTCCAGACCAGGATGAGCAGCGAGCCGGCGGCCCACAGCCATTTCGAGCGGGCGGTTTCCATCTCTACCGGTCACCTCGCACCTGCGACAGGTCCACCCGGAACCCGCGGATGAACACGGCCGCGATCAGCACCACGGACAGGAACAGCAGCACCCCGACGGCGTCCCCGAGCCCGATCGCGGTCCGGGTGATCGTCTGCCGGTAGGTGAGGAAGGACAGCGTCTCGGTCTTCTGCTGGCCCGACGTCATGACGAAGACGTTGTCGAAGATCCGCCACGCGTCGAGGGTGCGGAACAGGACCGCGACGAGGATCGCGGCCTTCATGTTCGGCACCGTCACCCGCCACAGCCGCTGCCAGGCGGTCGCGCCGTCCACGGTCGCGGCCTCGCCGAGGTCCCGCGGCACCTGCGCCAGCCCGGCGAGCAGCAGCAGCGACACGAACGGCGTCGTCTTCCAGATCTCCGACAGGACGATCACGAACATCGACGCCCAGCGGTGCGAGAACCACGCGAAGTCCCCGAGCCCGAACCACGAGTTCACGAACCCGGACTGGAGGTCGAACGCGTACTTCCACGCGAACGCCGAGATGACGGTGACGATCCCGTAGGGGACCAGGATCGCCGTCCGGACGGTCCGCCGGGCGAACAGCGCCCGGTGCATCACCATCGCGAACGCGAACCCGATGACCAGCTCGACCGCCACCGTCACCGCGGTGATGATCAGCGTGGTCAGGACGTCCTGCCAGAACAGCGGGTCGCTGAGCGCGGTCGCGTAGTTGCCGAACCACACGAACTCCCGGTCGTCCGGCGCGGTGAGCCGGTACCGGAACAGCGACAGGTACAGGGCGTTGACCAGCGGGTAGGCGGTGACGAGCAGCATCACCGCGACGGCCGGGGCGGACAGCAGCAGGCCCAGGCGGCGCTCGGCCCGGCTGCGGTCGGAGATCTCGACGCGCGGCGTCGGCTCGGCGGCGGCGGCGCGCACGGCCACGCTCATCTGGTACCTCCTGAGTATCCCTTCGATCCCGGACGGGACGGCCGGCGTGCGTCGCCGCGAAGCCCGCCTTCTCGCGGGTCTCTCCACGCGTATCCACGCCTCCTCATCGCGCGCTCACAGCAGGGCCTTGTCGCGCAGCACCTGGCTGATGAACGACGCGGACCGGCGCGGCGTGGACGCCGGGTTCACCGAGCTCGGCGGATGCCAGCGGGACTGCATCGCGCCGGACACGTCGCCGTAATACGGAGTGATCGGACGCGGAGCCGCGGCCTCGATCGAGTCGCGCAGCAGCCGGGCCATCGGGTACGCCTTGATCACGTCCGGGTCGTCGTAGACGGCGGCGCGCGCCGCCGGGTTGCCCGAGTCGAGCATGTACTTCTTCATGTTCTCGGCGGTCGTGACGCACCGGACGGCGTCCACGGCCGCGGCCTTGTGCCTGCCGTACGCGCCGACGGCCAGCTCGATCCCGCCGAACGGCGGCTTGGCCCTCGTCCCGGCGAAGACCTCCGGGTACGGCGCCCAGCCGAGGTCGCCGATGATCGCCTTGTCGATCGTGCCGTCCTTGGCGTCGCCGTTCTCGGCCTGCCAGACGTAGCCCCAGTTCAGCAGGAACCCGCCGTGCGGGCCGTTCAGCAGCGACCGCGCCTGCTCCTCGATGTCGGTCGCCAGGGTCGGGCTCGCGGCCTTGGAGTGCGCGAGCCGCTGGATGACCCGCGCCGCCTGCTGACCCGCCGGGCTGCTGATGGTGATCTGCGCCTTCGCGCCGCTCTCGCCGCCGGTCAGGACGTGGCCGCCCGCAGACTCGACGAGGGCGTTGATCCACACCATGTAGCCCTCGTACTTGTTGCCCTGCTCACCGACCGTCGTGCCGGTCCGCTCGGCGGCGTCGATCATCCTGTCCCAGGTGAAGCCGGGCGCGGTCGGATCCACGCCCGCCTTCGCCGCGACCGACTTGCGGTACCAGAGCAGCTGCGTGTTCGCCCAGAACGGCGCCGCGTACAGGCGTCCCTTCCAGGTGGAGCTCCGCACCGCCGCCGGGAAGACGCCCTGCGTGAGCTGCGGCGCCTCGGCCGCGGTGAACGGACGCAGGAACCCGGCGTTGGCCGCCTCGGCGACGAACACCGGGTCCAGGCTCATCAGGTCGAGCCCGGAGTCCTTCGCGGCGAGCCTGCGGACGAGCTGCTCGCGCTGCTGGCTGGCGTCCGACGGCAGCAGCGACGTCTTGATCTTGTACTTGCCGCCGGACGCGGCGGAGCAGGACTTGGCGAGCCGGTCCTGCGCTCCGTTGTCGGGGTTGATGTACCAGTTCAGGGTGGGCGTGCCGCCGCCACCGCCGCCGCAGGCGGAGAGCCCGCCCGCCAGCAGCGCCAGCGCGACGGCGCCACGCAACGCGCCGGCGCCGGCGCCGGCGCCGCGTGATGCTGTCGCCCTGCGCAACGCGCCGACGCCGCGCAATGCGCCGGCGCTGCGCGGGGTTACGGCGCTGCGCGGGGTTACGGCGCGGCGTGATGTGACCGGGCCGCGCGGCGCGGTCCTTCCGGGGCCTGTCCTCGATCGCTCGACCATCCGGCCTCCCGAAGCCGTCCCGCCACGGCGGGAGCAGCTTCGCGGACGTCCGGGGGGACGCGCGGCGGGGACTCCGTCCGCCCCCGCCCGCCCGCGATCGCGGCGGGATGGCCTTATGAGAACACCGGTACGCCGAGCTGTCGAGGACCTGTTCCGGACCGGTGAGAAAGGGGCAACTCAGCGGTAACACGAAACACTGCCGAAACACTCTGGAATACGGCGCGAAACGGACTGCGGTGATCCTCGACCCGAGCAGGGAGGATCGCATGCCGAACACGATCGACGCCGGGGCCACCGCCTGGCTGCTCGCGAGCACCGCGCTGGTGCTCCTGATGACGCCCGGCCTCGCGCTGTTCTACGGCGGGATGGTCCGCGCCAAGTCCACGCTCAACATGATCATGATGAGCCTGGTCGCGATCGCGCTGGTGACGCTGGTGTGGCTGGCGGTGGGCTACAGCCTGGCGTTCGGCCGGGACGCGGGCGGGCTCGGCCTCATCGGCACGCTCGGCCACGCCGGGCTGGCGGGCATCACCCCGCGGACGGCGCACGGGCACGTCCCCGAGCTGCTGTTCGTCACCTTCCAGCTCACCTTCGCGATCCTCACCGCGGCGCTGATCAGCGGCGCGGTCGCCGACCGGGTGCGGTTCTCGGCGTGGATGCTGTTCGTCCCGCTCTGGGCGCTGCTCGTCTACACCCCGATCGCGCACTGGGTGTGGAACCCCGGCGGCTGGGTCGCCCGGCTCGGCGCGCTCGACTACGCGGGCGGGCTCGTCGTGGAGATCGCGTCCGGCGCGTCCGGGCTGGCGATGGCGCTCGTCCTCGGGCCGCGCATCGGGTTCCGGCGGGACGCGATGCGCCCGCACAACCTGCCCATGGTCCTGCTCGGCGTCGGCCTGCTCTGGTTCGGCTGGTTCGGGTTCAACGCGGGCTCGGCGCTGAACGCCGACGGCGTCGCCGCCGCCGTCTTCCTCAACACCCTCGCCGCCGGATGCACCGGGCTGCTCGGCTGGCTGCTGGTCGAGCAGCGGCGCGACGGGCACCCGACCACCTTCGGCGCGGCGTCGGGCGCGGTCGCCGGGCTCGTCGCCATCACCCCGTCCTGCGGATCGGTGAACGTCCTCGGCGCGCTGGTCGTCGGGCTGGTCGCGGGC
This sequence comes from Actinomadura gamaensis, assembly GCF_042652125.1. Classification (NCBI taxonomy): domain Bacteria; kingdom Bacillati; phylum Actinomycetota; class Actinomycetes; order Streptosporangiales; family Thermomonosporaceae; genus Actinomadura; species Actinomadura gamaensis. The sequence continues at coordinate 50,815 of NZ_JBHSIT010000012.1, forward strand.
GTCGTCTGCTCGTACGCGGTCGGCTGGAAGTTCCGGTTCGGCTACGACGACTCCCTGGACGTCGTCGGCGTCCACCTCGTCGGCGGCGTCATCGGGACGCTGCTCATCGGGCTGCTCGCCGCGAAGATCATGACGGGCGGGGCGTCCGGGCTGCTCGCCGGGGGCGGGCTCGCGCTGCTCGGCAAGCAGGCGATCGCCGTCCCGGTCGTCGGGCTGTACGCGTTCACGGTCACGTACGCCCTGGGAAAGCTGCTGGACCGGGTGTTCGGGATGCGCGTCACGGCCGAGCAGGAGACCGAGGGCGTCGATCTCGCCCTGCACGCCGAGACGGCCTACGAGCACGGCGTCCCGGGCGGTGCCGCCACCGGGGTCCCCGGGTCGCCGGTGCATCATCTCCTGCCGTCCCACGGACGCGCGTCCGAACACTGATCCTCCCGGCTCCGTCCGTCACGCCGAGAACCGCGGCGCGTCTCGCGTGCGCGTCGCGGTTCCCGTTCGAGGAGGACGGTCAGTACCCGTAGCCGCCACCGCTGCCGTACCCGCCCGTGCCGCCGGACCCGCCGGACCCGCCCGTGCCGCCCGTGCCGCCGGTACCGCCGTAGCCGCCCGTGCCGCCGCTGCCGCCCGTGCCGCCGCCGGTGGTCATGGGCATGGCCTTCTTGCCGTCCGGGGTGCTCGCGAACCAGGTGCCGCCGACGCCCTCGCCCTTGGTGTCGCCGGGCGCGACGTCCTTGGAGTAGGTGTAGAGCGGCCAGCCGTTGACGGTGACCTGGCACTCGCCGTCGTCCTTGCGCTCGATGAAGCCCACGGCCCTGCGGTCGATCCCGTCGAGCTTGAGGTGCTTCCAGCCGTTGAACACCACGACCGGCCACGTCTTGCGGCAGGCGCCGGAGCAGTTGGACGCGGGCGGCTTGGCGGTGTCCTTGTCGAACCGGTACAGCGTCCGCCCCTGGCCGTCGGTGATGATCTTCCCGAGCTTCGGGTCGTCCTTCGCCTTCAGCGTCGTCCAGCCCTTCCAGCGCGGCTTGGCGGACGGCGCCGCGTCCGGCTTCGCGCCCGCCTTCCTGCCGTCCGGCGCGCTCGCGAACCACGTCCCGCCGACGCCCTGCCCCTTCGCCTCGCCCGGCCCGGCGTCCTTCGCGAACCGGTACAGCGGCCACCCGCCGAGCGTCACCTGCCACTTGCCGTCCGGCCGCCGGACCTTCCCGAGCAGCGCCTGGTCGACCCCCTTGACCTTGGTGTCCTCCTTGCCCGCCCACACCGGCGGCCACGTCTTCACGCACCCGTCCAGGCAGTTCGACGCGGACGGCTTGGCGGTGTCCTTGTCGAACCGGTACAGCGTCCGGCCCTGCCCGTCGGTGACCACCCGGCCGATCCGGTCGATGCTGGCGACCTCCAGCGTCTCCGGCTGCGCCGCCGGCGCCGAAGCCGTGCCGGGCGCCGTCACCGGCGACCCCGCCGCCGCGTTCCGCTGCCCGCCGCCGTGCTGCGCCCCGCACGCGCTCAGCGCCAGTCCCGTGGCGGCCAGCACCGCCGCCGCCGAAATCGTCCACCGCTGGTCTCGCATGGCCCGTGTCCTCCGTCTGCCGTCTCCGGCTCCGCGTCCGTGTCCTGATCGACGTGCATGTCCCGATCGACGTGCAGTACGAGGAGCCCGGCGCGCGGGGTTCAAGGCGGCGGTACGGTTTTGAACCGCTTCTCACCCCGAACCGTCATAGTCGGGACGGAGCACGACATGGAGGGACGTACTTGACCAGGCCGAACGACTTCTCCGGGCCGAGCTGCCTGCTCTGGCCGGTCATGGTGATCGTCCTGCCCTTCCGGCTCGCCTGGGAGCTGCTGGTCCTGATCGGGCGCGGCATCGGCTGGCTGCTCGTCCAGTTCGGCCGCTACGTGCTGCGCCCGATCGGCGTCGCGCTCTACTACCTGCTGGTCAAGCCCGCGGTCTGGGTGTGGGAGACGCTGCTGCTCCCGCCGCTCCGCCTGCTCGGCGCGTTCCTCGCCTGGATCGGACGCGGCGCATGGGCGGCGCTGGCCTGGATCGGACGGTACGTACTGCGCCCGATCGCGATCGCGGTCGGCTGGGTGCTGAACATCCTGGTCGTCCTGCCGCTGACGATGCTCTGGCGGTACGTGCTCGCCCCGATCGGACGCGGTTTCGCCTGGCTCTGGGAGAACGCCCTGTTCCCCGTGCTGAGCTGGGCCTGGTGGGCCGCCGGACGCGTGCTCTACTACATGCTGGTCGTCCCGCTGAAGTACCTGGTCGCGCTGCCCGTCCGCTGGGTCTGGACCAACATCGCCCGCCCGATCGGACGCGCCCTGCGCGCGGTCTGGGACGCGACCTTCGGCCCGGTCTTCCGCTGGCTGAACGAGATCTTCTCCACCCCGGGACGCTGAGCCGAGGCGCTGAGCCGGGACGCTGAGCTGGGCGCTGAGCCTGGGCGCTGAGCCTGGGCGCTGAGCCTGGGCGCTGAGCCTGGGCGCTGACTACTCAGGCGGTTCTGAGTACGGCGGCGGATCCGGCCGCCCCCGGCCACGGGTGAGGATGATCGTCCGGGGACTCGTCCCGCGTCCATCAGGGAAGAGCACTCATGCCGCGCCTCACTCTCGGCCGACTCGTCACCGCCCTTTCGCTGCTCTACTCCGCTGCCCTCGTCTTCCTTTTCCTCGTCCCGGGAACGGGGGACGACGGCAGCCGCCAGGGAGTGATGGCCGAACTCGTCGGACCGGCGTCCTACCTGCTCAAGCCGCTCGGGCTCGCCATCGACACCGACCGCCCGCGCCATTCGGTGACCATCGCGCTACTCGTACTCGGACTCTTTCAGGCGGCGTTGTGCCGGCTTGTGCTCCGCCGGCGGATGCGGTCGTGGCGTGAACCGGTCGGCGATTACATCCGCCGTTTCAGCCACGGCCCGGCCATTTTCCGGGTCGCCGCGTCCTATGCCGCGATCGTCTCCGCCGTCGCTTTCTGGGTGCTCTCCACGGTCGTCACGAGCGACGGGAGCATGGCGGGCATCTGGCTCTTCCCGCTGCTCGGCCCCGCCGCCGTCCCGTTCTTCCTCGGCGTGGACGGTTTCGGCTACCTGACCTTCGCTGGACCCGTCCAGGCGTGGCTGTTCTGGCGGCTGCTCCGAGGCCACCGCGTTCCCGGCGGCGGCGTCGCGTAGCGACAGGGCACGGGCGCGCTGAACTGAGCGGAAGCGCAAGGCTGAGCGGACGTGCAGGCCTGAGCGGACGTGCAGCGAGATTTCACTTGCTCAGAAGGCGCTTGGTGACCTCGCGGGCGGCGGCCTCCTCGCCGTCGTCCCGGACCGGGACCCACAGCCGCCGGACGGTCCCGTCGGCCAGCTCCGCCCGCCACCAGCCCTCCTTCTCGGCCCAGAACTCGGCGAGCTGCCGAAGCTGGTCGTCCCTGACCACGTAGGTGCCGTCCCGAGTGCGCCACAGAGTGACCACTCTCATGCGCCCTCCCGCCAGCACCCGAAGCCGGACACCCCCAAGCATGCGCCGCAGAGCCCTTTCGATGGGCGGGATTCCGGTGACCCGGCGTCTGCTCCACCTCACCACAACGCCATCCGGGCTGTCACTCAGAGTGCCGGACCCAGTCCGCTGAGAAGGGCCTTCAGGACGCTCTCGAACCGGGCTTCGTGGTCGGCCGGAGTGCCGAGGCCGTCCGCGACCGCCCGGGCCACGCGCGGATATTCGGCGAGATCTGGCAGGTCAGGCTCGGTATCGGCGGGAACCTCCGCCAGCACGTGACCCACGGCGAAGGTGGCCACCGCGTTCAGCAGGCTCGCGCCCTCGATCGGGGACAGGCCGATTTCGGCCAGCGCCTCCAGCGCCCGCTCCAGCATGGCGAGCCCGCCCGGCGTGCTGATCGGACGGGACGCCAGCAGCGGCACGACCCGCGGATGCGCGAGCAGCGCGCGCCGGAGCGACCGGGCGAACCCCGCGATCCAGTCGAGACCCGGCTCCGGGCTCGGCCGGGTCCCGGCGATGACGCGCTCGACGACGCCGTCCAGCAGGGCGTCCTTGTTCGGCACGTGGTGGTAGAGCGTCATCGCCTCGACGCCCAGCTCGGCGCCCAGGCGGCGCATCGACAGCTTGGCGAGGCCGTCGCGGTCCACCAGCGCCAGCGCGGCGTCGAGGATCCGCTCCCGGGTGAGGCCGACGGGCTTTCCCACGATTCCCCCTTGACTCTCTTACGGCGTAAGACGCATCATAGGCGCGGCCGAGAGACTTACACCGTAAGAGGGAGCGTGGCCATGTCCGCCACCAACGTCGCCGTCGATGCCGTCAACGCAACCGCCAAGGCCGGCGGCATGGTCGCCAGCAAGGCCGCGGGGGAGGTCGTCACCGAGTTCTTCGCCGCGGTGAACGAGCGCCGCCTCGCCGACCTGCGCCACGTCATGGCCGCCGACGTGATCGACCACAACAAGATCATCCACGGTGAGCCGGACGAGCCCGGGGCCGCGTTCGAGGCCATCGCCATGCAGCTCGCCGCCTTCGGCGACTACCACTGCCGCGTCGACCAGCTCGTCGTCTCGGGTGACACGGTCGTCGCCCGCTGCACCCACACCGGCGTCCACACCGGCACGCACCCCCGCATGCCGGAACCGACCGGGCGCTCCTTCGAGACGGAGCTGATCTTCGTCTTCACCGTGCGGGACGGCAGGATCAGCGAGATCCGCGCCGTCTCCGACCGTCTCGGGATGTTCGCCCAGCTCGGCTGGGACTGGCCCGGCGCCGCCTGAGTTCCGCGCCGCTCCCGGACGCTTCGCGAGCGCGTCTAGTTCTGCGAACCCGACGTCAGCGTTCCGGTCAGCCCGGAGACGGCGCCAGGGACGTCCTGCACCACGTCCGGAACGTCCCGAACGACATTGGGGACGTCCTGAACCGTCCTCGGGACGTCCTGCACGACCTTCGGGACGTCCTGAACCACCCGCGGGACGTCCTGCACCACCCGCGGGACGTCCTGCACCACCCGCGGGACGTCCTGGACGACTCGGGGAACGTCCTGGACGACCTGCGGCAGGCCGCGGATGGCGCCGGGCACCTCGCGCACGACCTGCGGGACGTCCTGGACCAGGTGGCGCGGCGCCGCGGGCAGGGTCGGCGGGTGGACGGGCAGCACCGGACCGCTCGGCACCCCACCGGAGATCGCCGGGAACTCCGGGTACTTCGGAGTCTCGTTGATCGGCGGCGGGACGGTCCGTTCGTCCGGTCGCGCCAGGAGCGCGGTCGAAGGTTCGACCGCCGGGGGCTGGACGTCGGCCACGGGACCCGGGCCGGGAGCCGGCTTGGCCGCGAGAGCCTGCGGGACATCGTCGCTGAGCCTGATCGCCACGCTGTGCCCCCCGTGCCCGCCGGATGTGAGGCCCGGTCCCACGGTCGGCGTGGAGACCGGCACGAGGAACAGCGGGACGAGCGCCGTCCCGACGGTCGCGGTCGCGGCGGCGGACGTGCGCGCGCCGGTCACCGCCGCGGCCCCGGTCAGCGTCGTGCGCAGCGTGGCCCGGCGCGTCCGGCGGACGATCGGCGAGGTGACGTCGGGCTGGCGAGGCAGCCCTTCCGGCGTGAGGCGCCCGCCCCGCGCGCTGATCTCCGCCCGGTAGGGCGCGAGCGCGGGATCGGCGAGCGTGTGCAGCACCCGCATCCGCAACCGCTGCGGCGGAGGCGGCGGGACGGGCGCGACGAGCAGCGCTTCCACGCGCAACTCGGGAGGCACGCCCCCGAAAAGGATCAGACCGTTCGACGCGGTCGGCCGGGCTCCCGACTCGCTCACTCCGAAAGCTTGGCCGCCCTCACCCTCACCCATGAAGAACGGCGCATCCCGGGATGCGTCCATCGGAACGGACGCGAAGGAACGGTAGGGCAGGCCCGCCGGTGGCGTTACGGAGACGTCCTGACCTGAGGGTTGAGGCGCCGTGTACGGGAGTCCGTTCGGCGGGGTGGAACCCTGCACCTTCAGCGGGGTCAACGGGCGGGGGCCGAGGGCGCCGGACGGGGCCGAGGCGGCGAGGTGCGTCGCGATGATGTCGGCGGCCCGGCGCCAGGCGAGCGCGCAGCGGCGGCGGAGTTGACGGGCCGGACGGCCGAGGACGGCTTCCAGGTCGTCGCAGGTGAGGCCGTGGCGGCCGGTGAGCAGGAGCAGTTCGCGCTCGGTCGGTCCCGTGACGGCCATGAGGTGGTCCAGCGCGTCGCGGGCCTGGAACGGGACGGGCGGCCGCGCGTCCCCGGCGGCGATCGTCCAGTCCCAGTGCGGGCGCGGGAAGGTCCGGCGGCGGATCCGCGCGCGCGTGGCCCCGTACAACCAGGCCCCGAGCCTTTCCCGGTCGCGGACGCGCACGGCCCGGCGCGCGGCGTCCACCAGGACGTCGTGGACGACGTCGGCGGCGAGTCCCTCGCGCAGCACGCACGAGGCATAGTCGTGCAGCCGCGCGGCGTACGCGTCGTAGAGCCGGGCCTCGGCTCCGTCCCGGCCGGACGCCAGGGCGAGCAGGATCTCGCGGTCGCGGGACGGGTCGGGAGCGGGCCAGAGCGGCTCGGCGGGCCAGGCTTCGGCACGGTCCCGGCGCCGGACGCGGACGTGCCTGCCCGTCGGGTCGTCGGTCCCCGCGCCGGTGGAGAAGGTCAGCTTCACATCGCCCCCCAGTGGTGTCAGCTACCAACGACTCCACCGTGACGCATGGCCTTTACTGATCGTGATGGTTTTCGTGCAACAGGTGGCGAAAAACCCCAAGTCTGACTTGGCGTGTTGGTTCGACTACGCACCGAAACCGGCGTCCGCGCTCCGGAGAGCACGGACGCCGGTGACGATTCACTCCTCGGTGGTGTCTTCCGCCTCACGCCGCTGCACGCCGCCCTCGACAGCACGTCGCTGCGACGCGTCTTCGGTGGCGTGGCGTTGGGCTTCGAGGCGCTCGCGCATCGAGTCGGCCAGCGTGCGCTTGGAGTCGGCGCCGGCCTTCGCCGAGCCGCGTCCGCCGCGCGGCGCGCCGCGCAGGTCGGCGCGCGAGACCTTGCGCCGCTGTCCGCCGACGCCGAGCATGTCGTTCCTGTTCTTGGCCATGGTGAGGCCGCTCCCGTTCTGGCAGGCGATGACTGGGTGGTCGTCGTCCGGCCCGGGCGGGAGGTGTCCGCGGGGGCCGTCCGTCAGGCGGCGGCGCGGTGCCGGACGACGCGGCGCGGGAAGCCCCGCCACGCCGTGGCGAGCAGATTGTCGATCATGGACGCCAGCGTAGGCGCGCTCCCCCGGCGGCCTCAAACGGTTTTCGGTCCGGCCGCCTGGGATACTCGTCGTGATGCTGTACTCACTGCTGCTCCGCCACGTCATCGCCCGGTACGCCGACGCCGAGGACATCCACCACCTGACGGTGCGGGCGCTGCGGGCCGTCCAGGCGACGCCGGGCGCGGCCCCGCTGCTGCGCGGCGTTCTCGCGCCGCGCGACCCGGCGCTGCGGGTGGCGGCCCTCGGGCTGGAGTTCTCCGGGCCGCTCGGCCTCGCGGCCGGCTTCGACAAGGACGCCGTCGCCTACGACGCGCTCGGCGCCTTCGGTTTCGGACACGTTGAAATCGGCACCCTGACCGGACGGCCGCAACCGGGCAATCCGCGTCCACGCCTGTTCCGGCTGGTCGCCGACCGGGCGGTCGTCAACCGGATGGGCTTCAACAACCGCGGTTCGCAGGACGCCGCCCGCCGCCTGCGCGCCCGCCGCCGCACGCCCGGCGGGACGGTCGTCGGCGTCAACATCGGCAAGACCAAGGTCGTCCCGGAGTCCGAGGCCGCGTCCGACTACGTGGCCAGCGCCGAACGCCTCGCGCCGCTCGCCGACTACCTCGTGGTCAACGTCAGCTCCCCGAACACGCCGGGCCTGCGGAACCTCCAGGCCGTCGAGGTGCTGCGCCCACTGCTGGCGGCCGTCCGCGAGGCGGCCGACCGCGCCGCCCCGGACCGGCACGTCCCGCTGCTGGTCAAGATCGCCCCCGACCTCGCGGACGAGGACGTGGACGCGGTCGCCGACCTCGCGCTCGACCTCGGCCTGGACGGCGTCATCGCGACGAACACCACGATCTCGCGCGAGGGCCTGGCCAGCCCGGCGTCGCTCACCGCGGAGGCGGGCGGCCTGTCGGGCGCGCCGCTCAAGGCGCGCTCGCTGGAAGTCCTGCGCCGCCTGCGCGCCCGCACCGGGGACCGCCTCGTCCTGATCTCCGTCGGCGGCGTCGAGACGGCCGACGACGTGTGGGAACGCATCCGCGCGGGAGCGACCCTCGTCCAGGGCTACACCGGCATGATCTACGGCGGACCGCTCTGGGCCTGGCGCATCAACCGCGACCTGTCCCGGCGCCTGCGCGGCAGCACCTTCCGCACCCTCGCCGAAGCCCGCGCCCACACCTCCACCTCCGCACCCCACACGTCCACCTCCGCACCCCACACGTCCACCTCCGGACCCCACGGGGCCACCTGACGAGTCGCCGCGACGAGCTGGGCGATCTTTGCCGTCGTGAGGACGTAGCTCGACCCGCGCGGCGGCAGGGTTCCGGGTATGTCGGCTCTGACGGCGCTGGGGGAGAGACGGGTCGCGGCGCGGATCGCGGGTGTCGCCGTGCTGTCGGTCCCGGCCGTGCTGCTGCGGCTGAGCGGCACGCATCCGGCTCCGGTCCTCGGAATGATCGCTTTCGGGGCCGGCGTGCTCGGCGCGGCCGTCCTGCTGATGTGGGCGGCCGAGACCGCGCGCCGCGACATGTCGGGATCGCTCGCGCTGGCCCTGCTCGCGCTGATCGCGGTGCTCCCCGAGTACGCCGTCGATCTCTACTACGCGTACGCCGCCGGTTCGAGGCCCGAGTACACCGCTTACGCCGCGGCGAACATGACCGGCGCGAACCGCCTGCTCGTCGGCGTCGGCTGGGCCCTGGTCGTCCTCGCGTTCACGCTGGGCACGCGCCGCCTCGTCCGCTCCCGTTCCCGTGCCGCGGGTGCGGAGGCGCGGGCCGGGACGGTGCGGTGGGACGTGTGGTTGCGGGGGCACCAGCGGATCGAGCTCGGGTTCCTGGCGGTCGCGGCCGTGGTCGCGTTCGTCCCCGCGCTCACCGGGGAGATCGGGTGGTACATCGCGATCATCCTGATCGCGCTCTATGTGCTCTACGTCCTGCGCATCTCCAGGACCGGCGAGCAGGACGAGGAGGAACCGGCCGGGGTCGCCGGCGTCCTCGCGGGGTTCCCCGCCCGGACGCGGCGCGTGACGACGGCGGTCCTGTTCGTCCTCGGCGCGCTGGTGATCTTCGCCTGCGCGGAGCCGTTCGCCGACGCGCTCGTGGACGCCGGTTCGTCGCTCGGCGTGGACCGCTTCCTGCTGGTGCAGTGGCTCGCGCCGCTGGCGTCCGAGGCGCCCGAGCTGATCGTCGCGGTCGTGTTCGCCTGGCGGCTGCGCGACGGGGACGCGATCGGAGCGCTCCTGTCCAGCAAGGTCAACCAGTGGACGCTGCTGGTCGGGACGCTCCCGATCGCCTACCGGCTGGGCGGCGGCGCGTGGTCGCTGCCGCTGGACTCGCGCCAGACCGAGGAGATGCTGCTGACCGCCGCGCAGACCGTCCTCGGCCTCGCGCTCCTCGTGGACCTGGTGTTCCGGCGGCGCGAGGCCCTGCTGCTGTTCGGTCTGTTCGTCGTGCAGTTCGTGCTGCCCTGGGAGAGCGCGCGGCTGTTCCTGTCGCTGATCTACCTCGCGCTCGGCTTCACCGTGCTGATGATGAAGTGGGACGCCCTGGCCGCGGCGATGCGGGTGGTCGTCCGCCCCGACGACGGACGCGCGCCCTCCTCCGGACGCGGGTCCCCACACGAACCCGAGCCCTGATTCGGACGCGAGTTCCCATCCGAGTGAGGCGACTTCTCAACCGAGTGAGGCGACCTCGAAGAAGCCGTCCGCGATCAGTTCGGGCAGGACGGCCGCGGCGTGCGCCCGGATCTGGTCCCCGTCCATGTCCATGAGCTGCGCGATGGCCTCCAGCAGCGGCGCGAGGGGCAGCGACCCGTCGCACACCCCGGCGAGGCCCGCCTCGGCGGTGCCGACGCCGGCGACGCGCCGCAGCCGGTTCGCCTGGCGCAGCAGGATCCGCTCGGGGTGCTCCTCGCCGGGCGACCCGATCTGCTCCTGGACGAGGCCGGGCGCGGACCGCAACCGGATCTGCTCCAGGCCGTCCGCTCGTCCACAGGCTGTGGAAAACTCTCGGGCCGCCTTGAGGCCGTCCAGGACGGAGCCCGCGTACGCGCCGACGGGCTGGTCCACCGCGTGCCGCAGCTCCTCGATTCGGACAGCCGGACGGTCATTTCCGCCCGACCGCAATGTGATCCAGCCGAAGCCGACGGCCTCGACCCGCCGGTCCTCGAAGTAGTCCAGCCACTCCTTGTAGCGGCGGCCATGCTCCGGCGTCCCCGCCTCCGCGGAATCCCGCAGCCACAGTTCGGCGTACTCCCCCGGATCCTGGACGTCCCGCTGCACGACCCACGCGTCGCAGCCGGACGCCTCGACCCACGCCCCGACCCGCTCCTCCCACGGTTCCCCCTGCACATGCAGCCAGTTCGCGAGGAGCTGGACCGTGCCGCCCTCGGTCAGCAGCGCGGGCGCCTCGGTCACCAGACGGCGGCAGAACTCGTCTCCGTGCATGCCCGACTCGCGGTAGGTGAAGCCGCTTTCCGGCGGTCCGACGACGAACGGCGGGTTGGACACGATCAGATCGAAACGCCGGTCCCGGACAGGTTCCAGCAGCGATCCCTCGACCAGCTCGACGCCGTCCAGCCGGGACAGCGCGAAGCTCTTTTCGGCCAGCTCCAGAGCGCGCCGATTGACGTCCGTTGCGGTGATGCGCGCGGGTTTCGCCCGGATCGCCGGATCCGCCAGATGCAGCACCTGCACGCCGCATCCCGTGCCGAGATCCAGAACGTTATCCACAGGCCTGTGGACGACCAGGCGCGCCAGGCTGGTCGCCGCGCCGCCCGTCCCCACCACGTGATCCGGCCGCGGCAGCCGCCCCTCACCGGGCCGGACCTTGAGATCCGAGACCACGTACCCGAGATGCCCCGCCCCGCCCGCCGACCCGGCACCCGCTCCGGCGACCGACCCGGCACCCGACCCGGCGACCGCACCGGCGGCCGATCCGGCGAGCGACCCGGCGGCCGGCCCCGCAGCCGATCCGGCGACCGACTCGACGGGCTCGATGTGGAACGCGGGATACAGCTCGTCCGAATCCAGCGTCGCGAGCCCCGCGTCCACCAGATCCCCGGCGAAACCGGGCAACCGGGAGGCGGCGACCGGCGCCTGCAACCAGAACAGCCTGATCAGCTCGGCGAGCGGCGACCCGTCGGCGGTGGCCCGCAGCGCGGGCACGATCTCGTCCCGCGCCAGCGCCCCGCCGGCCACGGGCCCCAGCATCTCCCGCACACCCGCGACGGTGTACCCGACCTCTTCGAAACGGGCTCCGAGACGCCCCAGCGATTCACCCACCCGCCCATCCTCTCGTCCCGGCCCGGGACGGGACGCCCGCCCCGCCGATCACCGGCGCGGCCGGGACGGGCGAGGGAGCGGTCCGGTCAGCGACCGCTGAGGAAGGCGGTGATGCCCTGGTCCAGCGCGGCGGCGGCGCGCTGGCGGAAGGACGCGTCGGACATCTTCGCAGCGTCGCCCGGGTTCTGCATGTTGCCGCACTCGATGAAGATCTTCGGAACCGTGGACAGGTTGAGGCCGCCCAGGTCGTCGCGCTTGTCGAGCGCCTTCGTCCCGACGTAGGTGGAGTACGGGATGCCGGTGCCCGAGTGGTAGGCGTCGCGGACGGCCTCGCCCAGCCGCGCGGACGGCTCGACGATCTTGGTGTTGCCGCCGCCGGAGACCGGCAGCGGCTCGATGATGTGGAAGCCGTGGCCGGACTTCGGCGCGCCGTCCCCGTGGATGGAGATCGCCGCGTCCGCGTGCGCCCGGTTCCCGATCGCGGCGCGCTCGGTCACGCACGGGCCGACGCCCGTGTCGTTCTTCCTGGTCAACACGACCTTCGCGCCCTGCGCCTCCAGGAGCTTGCGCAGCCGCTTCGACACGTCCCAGGTGAAGGCGTGCTCGGTGTACCCGGACGCCGTCTGCGTGCCGGTCGTGTCGCACTCCTTGTGGCCGTTGCCCACGTCGACCTGCTTGTTGATCGCGGACGGCGCGCCGTCGTTCCCGCCGTTGTGGCCGGGATCGATCGCGATCGTCTTGCCGCGCAGCGATCCCGTCGCCGCCGACGGAGCGCCCGACGGCGGGGCCGACGGATCGCCGCCCGTCCCGCCGGACGCGGCCGGCGGCGACGCCGTCTCGGCGCCCGTCCGCGCCCGATCGTCCGACGACCCGCCCCCGCAGGCGGTCAGCGCCCCGAGACACAGGGCCATTCCCACCGCCACCGGGCCGCGCGCTGATGGAGTGCGCACCGAGCCGTCCTCTCGTAATGCTTCCGTGACCAACGACCATGCCAGTCTGCACACGACGTGGCGTTCGTCAAACGAAGTCCGCGAAAATCCGTGGCCGGACGCGGCTGGTCAGATGCCCCGCGGGGTCGCGAGCAGGGCCGCGAGTGCCCTGGCCTCGTCCGCGTCCAGGCCCAGGACCACGCGGGGACGCCCCCAGGGATGGTCGATGGAGTGGGCCACGTAGCTGGCGACGGACTCCGGGACCTGCTCGGCGAGCCCGCGCTGGTTGCGCCACTCCGACCAGGCGCGCTCCAACTCGTCAGCGGCTCGCTGCGCGCACGACACCAATTCCGGATCACGCACGGAAACCCGACCCCCCTCGGTGAACCTGACCTTCCCCGTCTCCGTCCGGCGCGGTCCCCGGACGGCCTGGCCTCCCCTCGAGCACCGGCCCGGATCCGCGGTTCCTCCTGACCCGCCGAACGGCGCAACCATTAACCACCGGACGGCTCGGCGCGAGCGACCGATCGCGGCAGGCTTGGCCAGCCCCTTACCGGGGGGCCACCACATCGGGATGATGATCGACCTGCCCGCTACCGGGCGATGAACGACGGGCGGGGCGACCGCGGGGGGCGTCGCGCGCCGCCGCCCCAGGGCGGGGTCCCGGCCCTGAAGGACGAGGTCACAGGGCCGGGACGGGCCCCGTGGACGAGCGGACGACCAGGTGCGGCACGACCAGGTTCTGCCGCGCCAGCCGCGCCGGATCGCCGATCCGGGCGGTGAGCAGCTCGGCCGCCACGCGGCCCATGTCGCGGCGCGGCTGGTTCACGCTCGTGAGCGAGATGTGCCGGATCGCCGCGAGATGGGTGTTGTCGTAGCCGACGATCGAGACCTTCTCCGGGACGGGCAGGTGCAGCTCGTCCGCCGCCGACAGCGCGCCGGTCGCGACCAGGTCGTTCGGCGCGAAGATCGCGGTGGGCCGGTGCGGGCGGGCCAGCAGCGTGCGCGCCGCCCGGTAGCCGCCCTCCTCGGTGAAGTCGCCCGGCTCGACCACGATCTCGTCGGCCAGGCCGTGCCGGCGCATCGCCTTCTCGTAGCCCGCGCGCCGGTAGCGGGCCGTGGTCGAGCGCGCGCCCTCGATGTGCGCGATGCGCCGGTGCCCGAGCTCGACCAGGTGGTCCACCGCGAGCGACGCGCCGAGCTCGTCGTCGTCCACGACGATGTCCACGCCCTGGACGTCCCGCTCGCCGACGACCACGACCGGGACGGACGACGCCGCCTCCTTCAGCGACTCCGGCACGACGCTGAGCAGCACCAGGCCGTCCACCCGCATCTCCAGGAACGCCTCGACGGCCTCGGCCTCGAACAGCGGGTCCCAGCGGCCGGACCCGACGAGCATGCGCAGGCCCGCGCCGTGCAGCGACTCCTGCAACCCGTCCAGGAACTCGGCGAAGAACGGGTTGTGCAGGTCGGCGACGATCGCGCCGATCAGCCGGGTGCGGCCCTCGACCAGGCTGCGCGCGACCGCGTTCGGCCGGTAGCCGAGCTCGCGCGCCGCCTGCAGGACGGCCTGCCGCCTGCGTTCGCTCACGTGCGGCGAGCCGCGCATGACCAGCGACACCAGCGATTTGGACACCCCGGCGCGCTCGGCCACGTTGCGGATCGTCGGTTTGGGCGCGGGCAGGGGCATGGCGCCCTCGCGCGGGAGCGGGATCGCCCTGCGCAGGTCACCGCCGCGCGGCGGGGTCGTTTCTCCGTCAGACATGGCACTCCGTCCGGGGGGCCTTGCGGGTCATGCCACTCACGGCGCGCCGGACGCACGGGCCGTCCGGAACACCGTCCTCGCTCGGGAGGAGATGCCATGATGCCTCGGCTTCGCCCGAATTCGGCGCAACAGTGAGTAACGGGCAGCCGCCAATCGGAGTTCAGGGCACCCTAACCCGGAGCGTTCTCGCCGTTTCCGCCCGTCACCGCCTCGCGGCCGCTCCGCGACGGCCCGGGAAAAGGACAGCCGCGGCGGCGCGACGCGCCCGTACCCGGCCCTCGGATACCCTTCCTGGGTGGCAGATCGTGCAGTGACCGGGGGCGGTCGGCGTCCGAACACCCGCGAGCGGCGCGCCGGCGGCGCCCGCCAGGGCCGGCGCCGGCTCAGCGTCGACGAACGCCGCGACGAGCTGATCGAGGCCGCGCTCCAGCTGTTCAGCACCCGCCCGCCCGAGGACGTGTCGATCGACGACGTCGCGGCGGCGGCGGGCGCCTCGCGCGCCCTCGTCTACCACTACTTCGGCGGCAAGTACGAGCTGTACCTCGCCGCCCTCGGCAACGCCGCCAGGAAGCTGTCGGTGCTGCTCGAACCGCCCACCGAGGGCACCCCGATCGACCGGCTCCGGGTCTCGCTGGAGCGCTACTTCGACTTCGTCGAGAGCCACGCCGCGGGCTTCACCGCGCTGCTGCGCGGCGGCCCGGCCGACCGCTCCGGCGAGGTCGGCGAGATCGTGGACGGCATCCGCCAGCTGCTGCTCGGCCGGATCCTCGCCGCGATGGACGTCGAGACCCCGACGCCCGTCCTGCGGATCACGCTGCGTTCCTGGATGGCCTCGGTCGAGACGGCCGGGCTCGACTGGCTGGAGAACCGCGACGTCACCCGTCCGGAGCTCGAACGCCTCCTGGTCGACCAGCTGATCGTCCTGCTGCACGTCGCGGGCCAGCACACCCCCGACATCGCCGCCCTCTTCGACCGCCTCGCCGAAGAGGAACTCGGCCCCGCCACCTGACCTCGTCACCGCGCCCCGGCACCTGCGCCAGCCGCCGCGGCCTCGGCCCCTGCCCTGACCCCCGGCACCTGCGCCAGCCCCCGGCCCCCGGCACATGCCCTTGCCCCCGGTCTCGGGCCCCGGCACATGTCCTGGTCCCCGGCACCTGCCCTCGGCCGCGATAGGTGATCCTGTCGCCGCGTCCCGGCAGGGTCACTCGATCGCTCTCGGTGAGGAGAACGTCACGAGGAGCGACAAGGTTCCGGGCATGGCGGATGTCCCGGCCGCCAGGCGAACGGGACATCCGTTTCGTACGGTGAGCGGCCCGAGACCGCGGTTCTCGGATGACCGCGGTGCCGGACCTCGGCCAGGAAGCGGCTGAACTCCCGCCAACGTGCGGACGGTACCGTTCAGCGGCCTCCTGGCCGCCCCCCTTGTTCTGCTGTACACGTCCGTCCGCGCCGAGGGTTCGGCGGGACGGCGCGCCTCATTCCGAGCGCTGCTGAGGGATTCCCGCGAGCAGTGCCCGCACCTCCGCCTCGCGGTAGCGCCGGTGCCCCCCCAGGGTGCGGATGGACGTGAGCTTCCCCGCCTTCGCCCACCTCGTCACCGTCTTGGGGTCGACACGGAACATCGTCGCCACCTCCGCCGGCGTGAGCAGCGGCTCGGCCTCGGGTGTACGTGCTGACATGTGTGCGGCCTCTCCTCCGTGGACCGAATGACAGCGATCCTGCGATTTGATCTCGCGCGGTCACTGATGTCCCCTATGGCCCGAAAGAGCCACTATGACATCACAACGTGTAACCTTGCCACCACTCATCGCAACAAGCAAGTACCTTTGCCACCCCTCGTAGGGATTCGTGTCGCATCCGTGTGGTCACTGGGTCACGCTCAGTGATTCTAGCGACACGTATAGTCGTATCGCGCAGGGATTCAGGAAATTTGTTCAGTTCGCCGTCTGCAGGGCCCGTACGGGCCGCCAGCGGGCGAGCAGGCGCTGGTACATCGCGACCGCCAGCTCGGCCTCTCCGCGCGCCGTCGCGGCGAGCGCGACGGCGGTCTCGCCGACCGAGTCGTCGGCCCGGAGCGCGGCGTCGTCCAGCAGGTGGACGAGCCCGCCGTAGTCGAGTTCCACCAGCGAGCGCGGATGGAAGCCGTCCAGCCAGGAGCCGAGCGCGGCGAGCCGTCCGGCGGCCGGCGCGACCGGTTCGCGGGCCTCCCCGCCGGGGCTCTCCCGGACGACGGGGAGCGCGGCGGCGATCCGGCGGCGCGCCTCCGCCATCGATGTGACGTAGATGAGAGTACGCGTCAACGAGGCCGTCGTCGGCCCACGTCGGGCGTGTTCACCCCGTTCGCCCGTTGAATCCCCGCCAGGAGCCGTCTCCGGCTCTCCTGCGGGCACCCCACCGGCCCCCGCCCCCGGACCTGCTCCCGTTCCGGGACCGGGCCCGGCTCCCGGTCCACCGCCCGGGGCAGCGGTCGTCGCGGTGCCCGTCCCGCGCGAGGCGAGGCCCGGCTCCTCCAGATGCCCGCGCGTCGCGCTCCGCCCGAGCAGCAGATACCGCTCGGCACGGTCGAACGGCACGAACCAGACGATCGGAACGTGCCAGGTACTCGTCTGGATGTACGGACGAAGCGTCCGTCCGGAATCCCGCCACTGCGCGAACGCCCGTTCGGCACGTTCCGCCTCGTCCGGCGGGACGAACGCGGCCGCGATCGAGACGGGCGTCTCCGCGCGGAACCGCTCGAACGCCAGCCACGACCGCAGCCGGGTCTGCCACGGGCACACGTAGATCATGTCGTCGGTCCGCCGGACGTAGGCGTCCCGGCACTCCAGCCGCGGCGCGACCTCGGGCGGGTAGCCGGCGAGGCGGCGCGCCGCGCGCCGGTGCTCGACCTCCAGCGCGTGGACGCGGCGGGGCCGCCGCCGCGAGTCGGCGTAGGCCGTCCACAGGGTCCGCGCCGGCTCCGGGAAGGCGGTAACCGGCTCATATACCCGTAGGTACGCGGCGTACGGAAACACCACCGCATCGTTACATGAGTCCGGCCGAAATGCGGGCGGCTTGGGGTGCGCGAGACGCGCGCGTTACCTCTTCGCGCCTGATCACGCCGTTCCACGCGTCCGCCGAGGCTCCCGGAACGTCCTCCGAACCCCGTTCACCCTCCGTGACGGCCCGCGTCCGGTGACGCCGCCGCATCCGTAGCGGCGATCTACCGCCCTGGTGACATCCACCACCTTTAGGCTGATCTCAAGACAGAGAGGAGGGCACTACCGTGCCTAATGTCTTCGGGTCGCCCCACAAGGGCGCCGAACCCCGACACGAGCAGGTCGTCTTCTGCCAGGACGAGGCCAGCGGCCTGCGCGCGATCATCGCGATCCACTCCACCGCCCTCGGCCCCGCCCTCGGCGGGACCCGCTTCTACCCCTACGCGTCGGAGGAGGAGGCCCTCACCGACGTGCTCAACCTGTCCCGCGGCATGTCCTACAAGAACGCGCTGGCGGGCCTCGACCTCGGCGGCGGCAAGGCCGTCATCATCGGCGACCCGGGGACCGACAAGTCCGAGGCGCTGCTCCGCGCCTACGGGCGGTTCGTCCAGTCGCTCAACGGCCGCTACATCACCGCCTGCGACGTGGGCACCTTCAGCCCCGACATGGACCTCGTCGCCCGCGAGTGCGAGTACGTCACCGGACGGACGGTCGAGCACGGCGGCGCGGGCGACTCCTCGATCCTGACCGCGTTCGGCGTCTTCCAGGGCATGCGGGCCGCCGCCGAGCACGTGTGGGGCTCGCCCACGCTGCGCGGCCGGCGGGTGGGAGTCGAAGGCGTCGGCAAGGTCGGCCACCGGCTCGTCGAGCACCTCCTGGAGGACGGCGCGGAGGTCGTGATCAGCGACGTGGACGAGGCCGCCGTCGCGCGCGTGCGCGAGCGGCACCCCGAGGTCTCCTCCGTCGCCGACGGCGCCGCGCTCGTCCGCGAGCCCATCGACGTCTACGCCCCCTGCGCCCTCGGCGGATCGCTGTCGGACGAGACCGTCGCCGCGCTCGCCGCGAAGATCGTCTGCGGCGCGGCCAACAACCAGCTCGCCCACCCCGGCATCGAGAAGCAGCTGGCCGACCGCGGCGTCCTCTACGCCCCCGACTACGTGGTCAACTCCGGCGGTGTGATCCAGGTCGCGGACGAGATCGAGGGCTTCGACTTCGACCGCGCCAAGGCAAGGGCGGCCCGGATCTTCGACACCACCGGGAAGATCTTCGCGCTGGCCGCCGAGGAGGGCGTGCCGCCCGCGGTGGCCGCCGACCGGCTGGCCGAGCGGCGCATGTCCGAGATCGGCCGCCTGCGCGGCATCCTGCTCTGACGGCCCGTCCGCCGGGGGGATCCGCCGCTTTCCGCGGCCGTCCTCCCGGCGGCCGGCGAGGGCTTCGCGGCCTCGCGCGCGGCCGCGTGTCGGGCCCGGAAGCGGCCTCGCGACCACCGCATACACTGGCCTCCTCCGCAACGGGCGTCTCCGCCACGGGCCGACGATGTACCGAGCCGGGCGCAAAACGGGTACGGTTGTATCCGTGACTGACGCATGGCTCATCAGGCATCGGTTCGTGTGGTACACGCGCGCGTTGATGGGCCCACGAAAGCCCTGACCATCGAGGGGGTCGAGCCAATGGGTCGCGGCCGAGCCAAGGCCAAGCAGGTAAAGGTTGCCAGGCAGCTCAAGTACAACGGCGCCAACACAGACCTCGACCGCCTGCAGAAAGAGCTGGGTGTTCCGGACAACTCTCCGGCCGACGACGCCTACGACGAGCTCGTGGAGAAGTACGCCGACTACGCGGACGACTACGAGGACCATCGCCGGAACGGTACCTCGGGTCACTGATCGGCCCTTTGCGCGACGCCACCGCCGGGACCTCCCGTCCCGCGCGGTGGCGTTCGCGCTTTTCGGCCCGATGCGACGAGCATCACATCCGGCCGTCGCGTCCTAGCGACGCGGCTCCGGCAGCGCCAGGGCGGCGTGCACGCCGGGCTCCGGAGCGCCCCCGATCTTGGGACCGGGCTTCAGCGTCGCGCTCCCCACGGCCTTGAGCATCGCGAGCGGCTCCCGCAGGTACCCGTTGATCGTCGCGTCGGTGCGTCCGCCGCCCATGCTCTGGTCGCCGACCCCGTACGCCTCGATCCCCGCCGCCCGGCACAGCGCGACCGCCCGCGGCAGATGGAACCGCTGCGTCACCACCGTCGCCCGCTCCACCCCGAAGATCTGCCGGGCCCGGACGCACGAGTCCCACGTGTCGAGCCCCGCGAAGTCCCGCACGATCCGGTCCTCGGGAATCCCCGCCCGCACGAGGTAGTCGCGCATGGTCGTCGGCTCGTCGTAGTCCTTGGTCGAGTTGTCCCCCGACACCAGCAGCACCTTGACCTTGCCGCGCCGGTACAGCTCAGCCGCCAGATCGAGCCTGCGCGCCAGCAGCGGCGAAGGCTGCCCGTTCGCGACCCCGGCCCCCAGCACCAGCGCCACCGGCGTCTCAGGCACGTCCTCGACACTCAGCCGGTACTTCGCCGTCTCCGCATAAGCCCACCCCGTGGGCAGCAGCGCGGCGAACGCCCCCAACCCGGCCAGCACCAGCAACGGCCCGCCCCGATGCCGCAACCGCCCCCGAACCCACCTGGCCGCCTGCCCAGCCCGCCCGCTCATCCGACTCCCACTCACACCCGATAAGACGATCACCACATCCCGAAGGTTCGCTCCCGCCGGCGACCGCCGGAAGCGGCCGCCTTCGTCGGCGACCGCGGGAAGCGGCCGCCTGCGCGATCTTCCGGCCAACGGACCGCCAGGATTCCCCAACAGTTTGCGCATTACACCTCTGAGGCAACACGAACCTCACTACCGTGACAGTTGCGCCTGGGCACCTCAGACGGAGCGCGGCGGCTGGCACCGGGCGTCCTCGTGGGCGGGGCGCCCTGACGGAGGAACGATGGTGGGAACTGGGCGCGTGGCCGCCTTCGACAGGCCGGGCCTGCTGCGTTTCGCGGGGCGGACGCACGAGGTCGTCTGGTTCAAGTCGTCGTCCAGCGGCGATTCCGAGTGCGTCGAGGTCGCGTCGCTGGACGCGCTCCGGTTCGTCCGCGACTCGACGGACGTGGACGGGCCGGTGGTGCCCTTCACCGCCGGTGACTGGACGGCCCTACTGGACGCCGTCCGCGGCCTTTGATCCGAGTCCCCTCCCCGGCCCGCCCGGCACAAGGGCGGATCTCGCGTCGAGGCGGGCGTCGGCTTCCATCGAGGCGATGACGTCCTCGACGAAGGCGGGCGTGCGCTCGGCCGGGAGCGCCAGCTGCCGGAGGTTCTCGAACGCCGCGCGGTAGTCGGTGACGCGGGTGTCGCGGTCCTGGACGGTGAGGTCCGAGCCGCCGACGTTCTCCTGGAACAGGACGTCGCTGAGCCGCGCGTCGTCGAACTCGAGGATCGTGAACTCGCCCATCATCCCGAAATGCGCTCCGGCGGAGAAGGGAATGACCTCCACCGAGACGTTCGGCCGTTCCAGCATGTCCAGGATGTGGCGGAGCTGCCGGGGCATGATGCCGGGATCGAACTGGCCGCCGACGCGGCGGCGCAGGACCGCCTCGTCCACGACCACCTTCAGCTGCGGCGGGTCGTCCCGGGCGAAGATCTCCTCCTGGCGGCGCATGCGGACCTCGACGACCACGTCGCGGTCGGCGCGCGACGACACGAACTCGATGGTCAGGGCGTTCGCGTACTCCTCGGTCTGGAGCAGCCCGGGCACCATCATCGTCTGGAAGCTGCGGATGATCGAAGCGCCCGACTCGTACCCGATGTACTGGAGATAGGCCGGTTTCATCTCCCGCCGGTAGAGCGACCACCAGCCGCGCTGCCGGGCACCGCGGGCGATCATGGTGAGGACGGCGACCTGCTCGTCGCCGTCCGGGAGGCCGTAGTGGCGCAGCAGGGCCTGCAGATCGGTCGTGGAGACGCCGACCGTGCCGCCCTCGATCCGGATGAGCTTGGACGTCGACCAGTCCAGGGCCGCCGCGACCTGGTCCTGCGTCTCTCCCCTCTCGACGCGGAGCCGCTGCAGCTCGCTGATCAGGATCGCCCGCTGGACCACCGGCCCGAGCACCGAAGCGTTCGCCATGCCGACCCCTCGTCCGGCGGCCGAGGGCCGGCTCCACGGATGACGACTCGGCCCCGACCGCCGACCTCTCTCGTTCCGAGTAAAACAGCGACGTGGCGGTCTGCCAAGTGGCAACCGGCGTTGTCCCTTTCTGGCAACTTCCCAATGGGCATTCGCCGAATGCGCTGTTGCAATCGGCGTCGTCGCCGACTGCTTCGACGCGGGCGGCGGCGACGCTCGCGGCACATCGGTCCCTTGCGCCCCGGGGGTGGCGCGGCGGTCGCCACTCTGCCAGGTGTCCGCCCGCCAGCACGCAGGTCGCAGCCGGACCGAGTGCAACGTCTCCGCGTGGCACCAGCCAAACGGGCACCCCGCCGATCTCCGGACGGCAAATTTCTTTACGGCAATCAGCCGAAATCAGATGCCATTTCCCAGTGGGTGCACAATTGCTTTAGGGGGGAGATCATGTTTCCGAACGAGAAAGGCGTCGCGACGAACATGAGCACACAGCCCGCCGACCGGGAGGCGATCCGCACCCGACTCTCCGCCCGGGCACCGATCCAGGCCGCCGCCTCGGGGCCGGCCCTCGGGACGCTGTTCCCGCCGCCCGCGCCCGCACCCGAATTCGCCGCGCACCCCGCCACCGACGTTCTCGCGTCCGCGCCCGAAGCCCCCGCATCCCATGGCGCATCCAGCGTCACCGCCCCGGTGACGGCTCCGCCGTCCGACGCCGCGGCTCCTGTGACGGCTCCGCCGTCCGGCGTCACCGGGCCTGTGGCAGCTCCGCCGTCCGGCGTCACCGCTTCCGTGTCCGCTCCGCCGTCCGAGGTCACGGCTCCCGTCGCGCGTCCCGCGTCCGCCATTGGCGCGCAGTACGCCTCCGATGTCGTGGCTCCCGGCCCGAATCCCGCGATCGGAGGATGGGCCGCTTACCGGACGGCCGATCCCACGACGGCCGGGTTCGCCGGGAACGTGACGCGCGTCTACACCACGATGATCGCCGTCGACATCGTCGCCTTCACCGACCGCCGGCGGGACGAGGAGATCCGGCGGCACCTGCGCCACCGCCTGTACGAACAGTTGCGGGAGGCGTTCGCGATGACGCTCCTGCCCTGGGACGCCTGCTATCGCGAGGACCGGGGCGACGGCGCCCTCGTCATCGTCCCGCCGGACGTCCCGCCCCACCTCCTGCTGGACCCGCTCGCCCACCACCTGCTGGCGATGCTCCGGCGAGGCAACCGGTTCGCCAGCGAGCCCGCCCGGATGCGGCTGCGGCTGGCCTCCCATTCCGGACATGTCGAGACCGACGACCACGGGGTGGTCGGCGCCGCCGTGAACCACCTGTTCCGGCTGGTGGACGCGCCGCTCTTCCGCGAGGCGGCCACCGGGTCGAGCGCCGAGCTCAGCATGATCGTCTCGCAGCGCCTGTACGAGGAGGTGCTCGCCAGCCGGAGCATCCTCTTCCCCGAGCTCTACCGGCAGGTCGAGATCAGCTGCAAGGAGACCACCGCCCGGGGATGGATCTGGCTGTCCCCGGGCGCATGCCCTTGTGGCGTGGAGGACGGTCCCGCTCAGGCGTAGACGGACTTTCCGGTACCCGGAACGGTCTCGCCCAGAACCCAGGACGGGACACCACGGCTGTTGAGGAGGTCGATCGCGGCGTCGGCGTCGTCGGGGGCGACGATGGCGACCATGCCGACGCCGAGGTTGAACGTCTTGTCCATCTCCTGCTCGGGGACGTCGCCGTGCGCGCGGAGGATCTCGAAGATCGGCGGGACCGTCCAGGAGTCGCGGCGCAGGACGGCGTCCACCGTGTCCGGCAGCGAGCGGGCCAGGTTGGCGGTCAGGCCGCCGCCGGTGATGTGCGCGAACGCGCGGACGCCGCCGACCTCCGCGACGAGGGCGAGCATGTCCCTGGCGTAGATGCGGGTCGGGGTCAGCAGCTCCTCGCCGAGGGTGCGGTCCAGCTCGTCCGGGCGCGACTCGATCGTCAGGTCGCTGTGCGCGAGGATGTGCCTGACCAGCGAGTACCCGTTGGAGTGGATCCCGGACGAGGCCATCGCGATCACCGCGTCGCCCGCACGGACCCGGTCCGGGCCGAGGATCTCGGACGCCTCGACGACGCCGGTGCCCGCGCCCGCGACGTCGAACTCGTCGGCGCCGAGGAGGCCGGGGTGCTCGGCGGTCTCGCCGCCGACCAGGGCCGCGCCCGCGAGCGCGCAGCCCTCGGCGATGCCGCCCACGATGTCGGCGATCCGCTCCGGGACGACTTTTCCACAGGCGATGTAGTCGGTCATGAACAGCGGCTCGGCGCCGCACACCGCCAGGTCGTCCAGGACCATCCCGACCAGGTCGTGCCCGATCGTGTGGTAGATCCCCAGGCGGCGGGCCAGGTCCACCTTCGTGCCGACGCCGTCGGTCGAGGTCGCCAGCAGCGGCCGCCGGTACTTCAGGAAGGCCGAGGCGTCGAACAGGCCCGCGAAGCCGCTGGCGTCGTCCACGACCTCGGGACGGCGCGACCGCGCCACCCGCGCCTTCATCAGCTCCACGGCGCGCTCGCCCGCCGCGATGTCCACTCCGGCCGCCTCGTACGAGGTGCTCATGATCCCCCCGGCCCGCCGCGCGGCGGGTCGTCTCCTCGGCCCGCCCTGTCCGCGGACCTCGTCCTCCACCCGCGCGTCCACGGGCTCCTACACCCGCACGCTACGGCGGGACGATGCGGGCGCGCACACCCGCGTTCCAACACGGGCACCCACGCCCGCAGACTCCACGGACACCAACACCCGCAGACCAGCACGGACAGCGACGTCCGCAGAGCACCACGGACACCAGCGCCCGCGGACCAGCACGGGCGCCAACGCCCGCAGACTCCACGGACACCAGCGCCCGTCGATCACTACGGTCCCACGCCCCCCGTGTCGAGCAGGCACCCTGCGAGTCGGTGCCGGGTCGCGTCCGGGAGGCGGGGCGCAGGATCAGCGGCGGATGGTCTCCAGGAGGTGCTTGCCGCGGGCGTCCTCCTCGACGGGGATCGGGTAGACGCCGTCGAAGCAGGCGCGGCAGAGGCGGTCCTTGCGGATCCGGGACGCGGCGATCAGTTCGTCCAGGGAGATGAAGCCGAGCGAGTCCGCGCCGATCGAGTCGCGGATGCCCTCGACGTCCAGGTTCCCGGCGATCAGCTCGGCGCGGGTGGCGAAGTCGATGCCGTAGAAGCAGGGCCAGGCGACCGGCGGGCTGGAGATCCGCACGTGCACCTCGGCGGCGCCGGCGTCGCGGAGCAGCGCCACGACCTGCCGCTGGGTGTTGCCGCGCACGATCGAGTCGTCCACGACGACCAGGCGCTTGCCCTCGATCGCCTCGCGCAGCGGGTTCAGCTTCAGCCGGATGCCGAGCTGGCGGATCGTCTGCGACGGCTGGATGAACGTCCGGCCGACGTAGGAGTTCTTGACCAGGCCCTGCCCGTAGGGGATGCCGGACGCCTCGGCGTAGCCGATCGCGGCGGGCGTTCCCGACTCCGGGGTCGGGATGACCATGTCGGCCTCGACCGGGTGCTCGGCGGCGAGGCGGCGGCCGACCTCGACCCGCGTCGCCTGGACGGACCGTCCGGCGATCGTGGTGTCGGGACGCGCCAGGTAGACGTACTCGAACAGGCAGCCCTTGGGGTCGGCGGCGGCGAACCGCTCGGACCGGACGCCGCCGGCGTCGATCGCGACCAGCTCGCCCGGCTCGATCTCCCGGACGAACCGGGCGCCGACGATGTCGAGCCCGGCGGTCTCGGACGCGACGACCCAGCCGCCGTTCTCCTCCAGCGAGCCCAGCACCAGCGGCCGGATGCCCTCCGGGTCGCGCGCCGCGTACAGGGTGTGCTCGTCCATGAAGACCAGCGAGAACGCGCCGCGCGTGACCGGGAGGATCTCGCGCGCCGCCGCCATCGGGCCGCCCTCGCGGGTCGCGAGCAGCGCCGTCAGGACCTCGGTGTCGGTCGTGGCGGTGAGCGCCCCGCCCTCCAGCCGGGAGGCCAGCTCGGGGGTGTTGATCAGGTTGCCGTTGTGCGTGAGGGCCAGCCCGCCGTGCTCGGTGGAGCGGAACGTGGGCTGGGCGTTCTCCCAGGTCGGGGAGCCGGTGGTGGAGTACCGGCAGTGTCCGACCGCGAGGTGGCCGCGCAGCGTGTTCAGCACCGACTCGTCGAAGACCTGGGCGACCAGGCCCATGTCCTTGTACACGACGATCCGGGAGCCGTCGCTGACCGCGATGCCCGCCGACTCCTGCCCGCGGTGCTGCAGCGCGTACAGGCCGTAGTAGGTGAGTTTGCTGACCTCCGCCCTGGCGGCCTGGTCCGGTGGGACCCAGACGCCGAACACACCGCAGGCGTCCTGCGGCGGGCGGTCGGAGGGATCGATGTCATGGCTCAGTCGTCCATCACCGAGAGGCACGCTGGCCAGTCTAAAGGCCTGTCCGTTCTGCTCTGATCGGCGGAGTCCTTAATCGGGCTTTGCCTGTCCACGGCTCGGCCGGGAGGTCCGGCGCGCAAGTGTTGGACGACGACTTCACGGGGAGGGAAGTGCCGATGACCATGCCGGGGTACCAGACGCGGACGCCGCCGAAGGCGCCGGAACGGCGCGGCCTCGCGACGGCGTCCCTGGTCCTCGGGCTCGTCGGCCTCCCCTGCCTGCTGCTGTGCGGGCTCGGGCTCGCGGCGGCGCTCGTGGGCCTCGTCCTGGGCGTGGTGGCGGCCACTCGCGGGCAGCCGCGGCACCTGGCGATCGCGGGGATCATCTGCTCGGCGGTGACACTCGCGGTCGGGACGGTGGCGCTGGTGTGGCTGCTGAGCAAGGCCGCCGGGTGCGCCGACACCTCCCGGTATCCGGACGACTATGCGCGACGGCAGTGCATCGACCGCGAGTTCCCGTTCACCCACGGGTCCGAGGCCGACGAATCGGACACCTATGTGAGATAGAATACGCTCGGGCCGGAAGCGGTGGCTTCGGTGACCGGCGTCGCTTCGAGGTCGTTTCCAGGACGGTTCGGGCGTCGCTTCGGAGTCGTTTTCGGGACGATTCAGGCGTCACCTCGGAGTCGCTTTCGGGACGGTTCGGGCGTCGCTTCGGAGTCGTTTTCGGGACGGTTCGGGCGTCGCTTCGGAGTCGTTTTCGGGACGATTCAGGCGTCACCTCAGGACGGTTCGGGCGTCGCGAGGGCTCGGACGGTCCGCTCGTCCAGCGCCGCCGAGTAGACGCGGACGTCGGCCAGCAATCCCGACATGCCGAGCTTTCCCGGCTCGGCGCCCAGGGAGAGCGGCCCGCTCGGCGTCACGACGGGATGCTCTAGCGGAATGGCCACATCGAGCTTGCCGTCCACATACAGGAACATGCCCTGCGTATCGACGGCGAAGGCCAGGTGCGACCACTCGCCCAGCTTCAGACGGGCGTGGCTGTCCATGTACTCGGGGCCCTTGATCGTGAAGAGCTGGACGCGCAGGCGCATGGCGTCCGGATGCAGCCAGACGCCGATCGCACGCGCATCACCCTCCGCGACCGACTTGAACAGGAGCGCACGCCACTCCCCCGTGGGCCCCTCCGAGACGCTCACATGGAACGCCACGGTGAAGCCGAAGACTTGGCTGAGCGCCAGTTGCGGGACGGCGGGAACGATCGCCCGCCCGCCCGTCCCGTCGAACGCCAGCGCCTCGCCGTCACGCCCCGGGACGATCCGAACACCCTCGTCGAGAGTCATCGCGAGACCGCCGCCCGTGGCGTCGGTCACCCGCCGTCCGTCGATGTCCTCGACCTCGAAGCTCCAGTGCGCGACGAGCACGGCGCCCACCTCCTCACCGCGTACGGGCGCGGCGTCCGGGCGTGATCGGTGCCCTCCACCGTCGCAGCGCCCGCCGCCCCGAGCAAGACCCAACACCCGCGGAACCACCTTCACCGGGCGGCGAGCCCCGCGTCGCTTCACCACCCCGAGCCGTCCCTGACCTGCCGCTGACCTGCGGTTCGCCGTCCGCTCGCCCGCCCGCGAGATGGCCGGTCGACTCCGGCAGATGGACGGTCGCCCGCGTCGGCGATGGACGCAGTGCACGACAGCCCCCTCCGCCTCCGGAGTTTGAAATTCGGCCCCAACGTTTCGGAGGCGTCGCTCGTTTAGGTAGGTGGAAGGGGGAGCTGGTCGGACAGGTCCGCACGGGACCCGCTGGCCCGAACACGACGATCGCGGAGAGCGTCGTCCCAGGACAGGTCGCCCAGGGCGAGGGCGATCCAGGTGTCCGCGTCCATCTCGACCACGTTGGGCGGCGTGCCTCGGGTGTGATGCGGGCCCTCGATCGCCTGGACGGCCGCGTGCGGCGGGACGCGGACCTCCACCGACCGTCCGGGGGCGAGTTCGGCGAGCCGGTCGAGCAGCAGCCGGACGGCGCCGGTGACGATCGGTCGCGCGGGTTCGACTCCCGCCGCGCGTGCGGCGAGGAGCGTGTCGAGCGCGGCACGACGCAGGGCCGGGGCCTCGTCCGGGCCGGTGTAGGCGGGCAACCCGAGCAGGGCTCGCTGGTCGTCCAGCAGTTCGCGGGTCAGAGGTTTGCGCGGCATCGCCGCCGACGCTATCCGAAACCCCGTCCGGACGACCTCGCACCGCGCGGCACCGCCGGATCCAAGCGCGCCGGCGCACGACCGCCCCCGCCAACAAGGGCGTGCCCGCGCGGACCTCGGTAGCGACCGCGTTCCGCTCCGCTACCCCGGCCGCAAAGGATGCAGCCCCGCCACCGCGGGCACGGCGGGCGAGGCTGCTCACCGGCCGCGGCGTGAGTGTGACGAAACGGGCGGCGGGCGCGCTTGCGCTGGTGACGGATCGGGTGCGGTCGTCTCCGCCGCGCCATCGTCCGGCAACCGGTAGAAAGGGACCGGTGCCGACGTGGGGGACGAATCAGGTTTCACGGGAGTTCGGGGGACTTCTCCCCCGATGGCAGAACACGGAGGGTGCGTAGATGGCAGAGGCTCTGCCCCTGCAACCCGGCGATCCGGACCGGCTGGGCGACTTCCCGATCACCGGGCGGATCGGCGTCGGTGAGCAGGGCGCGGTCTTCGTCGGCCGCGACGCGTCCGGACGATCCGTGGCAGTGAAGCTGCTGCACGTGCGGCTGAGCGGCCAGCCCGAGGCGCGCGCCCGGTTCACCGCCGCGTTCGCCGACGCCCGCCGCGTCACCGGGTTCTGCACCGCCGAGATCCTCGCCGCGGACGTCGAGGGCGACCGTCCCTACGTGGTCTCCGAGCTCGTGGACGGGCCGTCCCTCGCGGAACTGGTCGAGGACGAGGGTCCACGCGGCCCCGTCGTGGTCGAGCGGCTCGCCGTCGGCCTCGCCGTTGCACTGGCCGCCGCGCACCGTGCCGGTGCCGTCCACCACGACCTGAAACCGGCGAACGTGCTGCTCGCGCGGACAGGCCCCCGCGTGACCGACCTCGGCGTGGTTTCGGCCCTGGAGGCGGTGAACGCCGCTTCGACGACGCGCGCCGCCGAAGATCCCTCCTACCTGGCCCCCGAGCAGCTCAGCGGCCAGGCCGTCGGCCGACCCGCCGACATCTTCGCGTGGGCGGCGACCCTCCTGTTCGCGGCGACCGGCGAGCCGCCCTTCGGCACGGGCTCCCCCGCCGAGGTCATGCAGCGCATCGTCTACGACGACCCGGACACCGGCGTCCTCCCCGAAGCCGTGCGTGACGCGGTCGCGGACGCCCTGGACAAGTCCCCTTCCGAGCGTCCCACCGCCGCCGACCTGCTGCGCCGCCTCCTGGGCAGCCCCCTCGCCGCCCGCATGCCCGCTCCGCTCTGCGCCGAGGCCGAAGCCCTCGCCACCGGCTCCACCACTTCCTCGCCTGAGCCGCCCACGTCCGGCCCCTCTTCCCCCGCAGACACCCCGTCCCCCGCACTCCCCGCGTCCCCCTCAAGCAACCCGTCGCCCGCACCCCCCGCGTCCCCCTCAACCCCGACGCCAGCCTCGGGCACGGCCCAGACCTCGGCCACCCCGTCAGGGTCGAGCACCACGCCCGGCTCAGGCACCACGCCTGGCTCAGGCACCACGCCGAACTCGGACAGCACGCCGGGCCCGGACAGCACGCCGGGGTCGGGCACGAGGGCAGACGCGGGAGCCGCGCTGGGGACTAGCGCCGCGTTCGGGACCGCCGCGGCACCGAACTCAAGTACTGCTCAAGGCGCAAGCACTGCACCCGGCTCAAGCGCCACTTCCGCCTCCCCGGCCGCACAGGGTTCAGCGATCACCCCAGATCCGCATGCTGCCGCCGGGACGAGCATCACGCCGGGCCCCGGCCAGGCCTCCGTCTACAACGCCGCGCCCGGCCTCGTGCCCGGGACGGCGTCCGGGGGCACGGCTGGTTCAAGTCCCGGCGGAAGCTTCGCGGCCTCGGCCAGCGCGGGGGCTGCGTCTCAGTCGGGATCTGGCGCCGCAGCCGGTGCGGCTTCGGGGCCGGACGACGGGGACAGCACGAAGTTGGACCTGCCGAAGGCGCCTCCTGCGGGATTCGGAACGGCTCCGGGGACGAACGATCTGGAGAGCACTCGGCTGGATCTGGGAACCGGACCCGGATCGGCTGCTGCGCAGCGAGGGAACGGCGGGCCCGGGACTGCGGTCGATCTGCGGGCGGCGCAGCCGGGTGGACCCGTGGCGCCTGGACGCGTGGGGCCGCCGGTGCCCAGCGCGCCCCGTCCGCCTGGAGGGTGGCACGGCAGCCGGGCTACCGCGCGGGACCTGCCGGTCACCGGCGCAGGTGGAGCGGCGCCCGGCCTGGGTGGAGCGGCGCCCGGCCTGGGTGGGACGGCGCCGCGCGAATCGGCGGACACGTTGATTCCCGGGATGCGGCCCGTGAGCCCGGCGGACAGGGGGTCGGAGACGGCCGTCCTGTCGCTGGCGGGGCTGCGGGCGGCGCGGCCGCGGTGGCGGCGGCCGGGCAACCATGTGATCGGTGTGGCGGTGTCGCTGGTCATCGGGGTGCTGGTGGGCATCGCGATCATCGCGCTGGTGCTCTGGCCGCAACTGCGCGGGGACGACGGCGGTGGCGGCCGTTCCGGGCACGACAGCGCGGCGAGCGGAGGGCCCGTCAGCACGATCCCGGACACGTTCGCCGGCACCTGGAAGGGGACTGCCGTGAACCCGCAGCGCGGTGAGTCGTTCCCGCTTCAGGTCACGCTCCAGGCGGGCGCGAAGTCGGGGACGGCGGTGTACCCGAAGGAGGGCTGCACCGGCACGCTGGCCCTGACGAAGGGCACCGGTTCCGAGCTGCAGCTCGCCCTTTCGGTCAGCAAGCCGTGCACCAGCGGGGACGTGAAGATCAGCAGGCAGCCCGACGGTTCGTTGAAATACGACTGGTCGAAACCGGGCACGAGCCTGGCCTACCAGGGCAATCTCACCAAGGCATGAGGTCGCTTCCTGGGTTGCGATCCCACTCCGAGCGGGCGAACGCGAGCCGCCGTCCTAGGAAAAGTCGCGGACGAGCGCGATCCGCCGCCGGCGGAAGCAGCACGGTCGGCTCCGCATAGGGAGGCCCTGAGAGGGGCCGCCTTCGGACTGAAGCGGAGTCCGTCTGGCGCTAGGACGAGTCGCTTGGCGTCAGAGCGAGTCGCGCGGTGGTGGGGCGGGTCGCTTGGCGGTGGGACGGGTGACGGGGGACGGGGGACGAGTGGGGTGTGGGTGGGGCGGCGGGCGGGCGAGATCGCTTAACGGAGGGTGGAGTTCACCCGATTGATATGTCCGTTATGGGGATTGTGGTGTGGAAGGTGCACTAGGGTTCCGGGGTCGGTGACCTCGATCTTGGCCGCGGCACCTCCGACTCCGCGGCAGAAGGAGCTCTCTTGCGGGCCGTCCCCCGAAGGCTGCTGCTGGCCGGTGCGATCGCGTCCTGTGTGGGCGCCGCCGCGGCGATTCCCGCGCTGGCCTCCGCCGATTCCAAGCCCGAGCCGGTCCAGGTGACCGCCGCCGAGGGCACGCCCATCGCGGGCCAGTACATCGTCACGCTCAAGGCGGGCACGTCGCCCACGGCCGCCGCGGGCCAGGTCGGCGCGACGTCCGCCCAGGACTTCGGTGACGTCCTCAACGGCTTCGTCGCGCGCCTCAACCCGCAGCAGCTCGACAAGCTGCGCAAGGACAAGCGCGTCGCCGCGATCGAGCAGGACCAGCTCGTGCACGCGACCGGCACCCAGAAGTCGCCGCTGCCGTGGGGCCTGGACCGCATCGACCAGCGCCGACTGCCGCTGTCGAAGTCCTACTCCTACAGGGCGACCGGCAAGGGCGTCACCGCGTACATCATCGACAGCGGCATCGCCTGGAACCACAAGCAGTTCGGCGGGCGCGCCAAGGTCGTGTGGACCGCGCCGCGCTTCAAGGGCAACGGCTGGGACTACAACGGCCACGGCACGCACGTCGCGGGCATCCTCGGCTCCGCCAAGTACGGCGCGGCCAAGGGCGTGCAGCTGCGCGCGCTCCGCGTCCTCGACCAGGACGGCAGCGCCCCGGTGTCCGACGTCGTCGCCGCCGTGAAGTGGCTGCGCACGCACGCCGCCCGTCCGTCCGTGGCGAACCTGTCGATCGGCGGCGGCAAGTCCGCGGCGCTCGACACCGCCGTCGCGAACCTGGCCAAGTCGCGGGTCTTCGTGACCGTCGCGGCCGGCAACGACAACAAGGACGCCTGCCGGTTCTCGCCGTCGGGCGCGCCCTGGGTCGAGGCCGTCGGCGCGACCACCTCGCACGACAACCGCGCGGACTTCTCGAACTACGGCAAGTGCGTGGACATCCTGGCCCCCGGCTACGGCATCACGTCCACCTGGCCGGGCGGCGGCACCGAGGTCGAGAGCGGCACGTCCATGGCCTCGCCGTACGTGGCGGGCGTCGCGGCGCTCTACCTGCAGTCCCACCCGAAGGCGGACTTCCCGGCCGTCCAGAAGTGGCTGAAGGACAACTCCACCAAGAACGTCCTGAAGAACCTGAAGTCGGGCACGCCCAACCGCCTGCTCTACAAGGCCGGCCTGTAGACACCGGTCGGTCACGCAAAGTGAAGACGGCCCGGTCCCGCACTCGGGGGCCGGGCCGTTCTGCACGCGTCCGGCATTCCGGCCGCACACGCGCGGAGGTCCGGCCGCAAGCCCGCACACGCGCGGCACGGACCGCCCACGGCCCTGCCCCGCAAGCGGACGCGCGGTCGTGGTGCGTTCGTCACGAGGGGTCGTCCCAGCAGTCTCAGGGGTTTAATCTTTGGCGAGGCAACACCCAGTTCTTTGCAGTTTGTTGGTGTCCGGCCGGTGACTGCCCGTAGTCGACGAGGCAGGCGGGCCGGGCGTGCCGAGTCCCGGACGGCCCCGTCCGGGAGCCGGGGACCCATCCGCCGGACGCCCTCCCGTCCGGCCGGGGTGAATTCGCGAACGCCGTGCGCCGCCGCGATAGGGCGGACTCCCGCGCCCGAACCCGTCAGCTAACCCGGTAGGCCGACCAGAGGAGAGGAGAGGACGTGGAGCGCCCGACCTCCACCCGCCGCAGGCGCCGCTTCACCCTGGCCATCCCCCGGCCCCGCGCCGCCGCACCGGCGGTCCCCCCGCAACACTCCCCAGCCGCCCCGGAGCACCCGGTCTCCCCGGCACGGTCCCGAACGTCCCGTAGGCGTGGACGGCGCGTCGCGCTGGCCGCTGCGGCGGCCGTGATCGTGGCGCCGATGCTGTCCGGCACCGTCCCGGCCGACGCCGCTCCCGGCGACAGCGACCGCATGGACAAGCTGAACAAGCAGATCGCCCAGCTCGACAAGGAGTACGGCGGCGACCTGGCCCAGCTCAAGGACGCCCAGTGGTCGGCCAAGCAGGCCATCCGGAAGGCCGACGAGCTGCGCGGGCAGCTCGACGCCTCGCGGACTTTCGTCGCCCGTCTCGCCGCGAACCAGTACATGACCGGCGGCCAGGACCCGGGCATCACCGTCGTCGCGGCGGGCGACCCCGCCGAGCTGCTGAACACGATGAGCCTGGCGAGCCACGTCGCGCAGAACCAGTCCGCGCGCGTCCAGCAGATCGCCAAGCTCGTCGCCGACCAGGAGAAGGCGCGCCAGCAGGCGCAGGCGAAGATCGCCTCCCTGCAGAAGAGCCTCGCGGACCTGAAGTCCCGCAAGGCCCAGATCCAGAAGCTGGTCAAGAAGTACAAGCCGGAGTCGCCGAGCGTCGGCATGGGCAACGTGACCCCGCGCATGCTCAAGGTGAAGCAGGTCATCGACACCGAGTTCGGGCCGTTCCCGACGATCGGCTGCTACCGCGGCGGCGCGGACGCCCAGGACCACGCCACCGGCACCGCCTGCGACTTCATGGAGTCGTCCGGCGGTGTCATGCCGACCGCCGACCGCGTCGCCAACGGCTACTCGGTCGCCAAGTACGCCATCGCGCACGCCTCCGAGCTGGGCATCAAGTACATCATCTGGCGCCAGCAGATCTACGACATGCGCAATCCCGGCTGGCGCGGCATGAGCGACCGCGGCGGCATCACGGCCAACCACTTCGACCACGTCCACATCTCGGTCTTCTAGGCGGTCGTCGGGCGGCGGGCGTGGCCGCCGCCCGACGTGGTTCAGCGCGAGCACTTGAGGATCACGCCGTTGGTGGACGGGTAGCCGCCCCAGCAGGCGAGCCCGGTCGTTCACAGCGAGGAACTGCCGGGGATCGTGAAGAGGTCACGTGCGCCCACGTACTTGCCCTTGAGCTTCGGCCACGGCGTCTCAACCCCCTTGCCGCTCGTCACGCGCTACGCGGCCCCTCCGTAGTACGAGCCGAGGGTCGTCCAGAGATTCCGGACCCCGTTGACCTGCGTCCGAAGCATTCCGGTGCGATCAGTCGATACCAGGTGGTTCTGCGCTGATCACCGCTTGACCCGGGAGGCGCGGGTTTCGGTCGGCGTCGATAGGCTGGACGTCCGTGGCAATTTCTACTGCTCTGTGGTCATTCGCTCTGGTCGCCGGATTGATGACGCTCACGCCCGGCCTCGACACTGCGCTCATCCTCCGCACCGCCGCACTCGGGCAGCGCCGCCGCGCCTGGGGCGTCGTCCTCGGCATCCAGACGGGGACGCTGGTGTGGGGCGCGTTCGCCTCGCTCGGCGTCACGGCCCTTCTCACCGCCTCGCACGTCGCCTACACGACGCTCCGCTGGGTCGGCGCGGCCTACCTGGTGTGGATGGGCGTCCGCATCCTGTGGACGAGCCTGCGGCGCCTCCCCGCCGAGGCCCTCGCCGAAGTCGGACCCGAGCCCGACCGGCTCCGGGACGGCTGGCGGCGCGGCGCGTTCACGAACCTGCTCAACCCCAAGGTCGGCGCGCTCTACATGGCTCTGCTGCCGCAGTTCATCCCGGCGGACGTCCCGCACCTCCCGTTCGGCATGGCCCTGGCGAGCATCCACGTCGCGTTCGGCCTCGCCTGGTCCGCGGTGCTCGTCACCTTCGCGCACGCCCTGCGCTCCTGGCTCGCCAAGCCGTCCGCCCGCAAGATCATGGACCGCGTCACCGGCGGCGTCATCGCCGCCTTCGGCATCCGACTGGCCTTCGGCGAATAAAGCCGCCCGCCGGCGAAAGAGGCTCCTGCCATGAGGAAGAAGCTCCAGGTCGATCGGCCTGGGGCTTCTTCCTGACGGGCGTCGTCACAGTTCCAATGCGACGACCGCTTCCTCGCGAGCAGCGAGTCACGGTCTCAGCGCGACGAGCGCTTTTTGTGCGCAACGGGTCAGCGTTTTAGCGCGACGACCGCGTCTTGGCGCGCATCGGGTCAGGGATCAGCGCGACGAGCGCTCCTTGGTGCGCAGCGGGGCACGGTCTCAGGGCGACGGCCGGAACCGGCGGGAGCGCGTGACCGACCGGGCGGGGACGACGCCGGAGGCGGGTCCCCGCCCGGTCGATCGCGAAGCGATGCCGCGCTCGCACGAGCTTCCGGTCCGCGCCCGAGCCGCCAAACGAGGGCGCGGAGCCGGAAACTCCAATCAGGACGCGTAGCTGGGGAGGGTGCGCTCGTGGGCTTCGCGGAGTTCGGCCAGGGAGATCGAGAAGACCTCCTGCTGGTCGGCTCCGTTGACGGTGAGCGCGTCGCCGCCCGCGACGCCGATCTGGGTGACCGGGACGCCGGCCTGCTCGCAGAGCGCCGCGACGCGGGCCTCGGCGCCCGGACGGATCGCCACCACGGCGCGCGCCACGGACTCGCTGAACAGCTGGACGAACGGGTCGCCCTGGAGCGTGATCTGCGCGCCGAGGCCGCCGCGCAGGCAGGACTCGACGAGCGCCTGGGACAGGCCGCCGTCCGACAGGTCGTGCGCGGCGGACAGCAGACCGTCGCGCGCGGCCGCGATCAGCACGGACGCGAGGGCCGTCTCGGCGGCCAGGTCCACCTTGGGGGGCAGGCCGCCCAGGTGGCCGTAGACGACGTGCGCCCATTCCGAGCCGCCGAACTCCTCGCGCGTCTCGCCGAGCAGCGCGAGCGTCGCGCCCTCGGTGACGAACGCCATGTTCACCCGGCGGCGGACGTCGTCGTGCACGCCCAGGACGCCGATCACCGGCGTCGGGTTGATCGCCTGGTCGCCGGTCTGGTTGTAGAACGAGACGTTCCCGCCTGTGACGGGGGTGCCGAGGTACTGGCAGGCGTCCGCGAGGCCCGTGACGGCCTGGGCGAACTGCCACATGACACCCGGGTCCTCCGGGGAGCCGAAGTTCAGGCAGTTCGTCACCGCGAGCGGGCGGGCGCCCGTCGCGGCGACGTTGCGGTACGCCTCCGACAGCGCGAGCTGCGCGCCCGCGTACGGGTCGAGCCGCGTGTAGCGTCCGTTGCCGTCCAGCGACAGCGCGATGCCGAGCCCGGTCGTGTCGTCGATGCGGACGACGCCCGCGTCCTCCGGCATCGCGAGGACGGTGTTGCCCAGCACGTACCGGTCGTACTGCGAGGTCACCCACGTCTTGCTCGCGAGGTTCGGGGACCCGGCGAGCCACAGCACCGTCCGGCGGATCTCGTCGCCGCTGGACGGCCGGGTCAGGCGGCCCGGCGTGTCGGACTGGATCGCGGCGAGGTCGGCGGGCGGCGCGATCGGCCGCTCGTACACCGGGCCCTCGTCGGCGGCGGTGCCCGGCGGGATGTCCACGATCTTCTCGCCGCGCCAGGTCATGGTGAGGCGGCCGGTGTCGGTGACGACGCCGATGACGGTCGCGGGGATCTCGTACTTGGCGCAGATCGCCAGGAAGTCGTCCACCTTGGCGGGCTCGACGACCGCCATCATGCGCTCCTGCGACTCCGACATGAGGATCTCTTCGGGGCGCAGCGTCTGGTCGCGCAGCGGGACGGCGTCGAGGTTCACGTCCATGCCGCCGGTGCCGGCGGCGGCGAGCTCGGTCGTCGCGCAGGACACGCCCGCCGCGCCGAGGTCCTGGATGCCGACGACCAGGTCCGCCCGGAACAGCTCCAGGCAGCACTCGATCAGCAGCTTCTCCATGAACGGGTCGCCGACCTGCACCGACGGCCGCTTGGCCTGGGACGCGTCGTCGAAGTTCGCCGAGGCGAGCACGGACGCGCCGCCGATGCCGTCCGGGCCGGTCATGGCGCCGAACAGGATCACCTGGTTGCCGGGGCCGGGGGCCGCGGCGAGCTTGATGTCCTCGTGCTTCATCACGCCCACGCACAGCGCGTTGACCAGCGGGTTCGCGGCGTAGCAGGCGTCGAAGACGGTCTCGCCGCCGATGTTCGGCAGGCCGAGCGAGTTGCCGTAGCCGCCGACGCCCGCGACCACGCCGGGCAGGACGCGGTGGGTGTCGGGGGCGTCGGCCGGGCCGAACCGCAGCGCGTCCATGACGGCGACGGGCCGCGCGCCCATCGACATGATGTCGCGGACGATGCCGCCGACGCCGGTCGCCGCGCCCTGGTAGGGCTCGACGTAGGACGGGTGGTTGTGCGACTCGACCTTGAAGGTGACCGCCCAGCCCTGGCCGACGTCCACGACGCCCGCGTTCTCACCCATGCCGACGAGCAGCGCGTCGGTCTTCGGGGCCTTCTCGCCGAACTGGCGCAGGTGCACCTTGGACGACTTGTAGGAGCAGTGCTCCGACCACATCACCGAGTAGATCGCCAGCTCGGCGGAGGTCGGGCGGCGGCCGAGGATGTCCCGGACGCGCCGGTACTCGTCCTCGGCCATGCCGAGCTCGGCCCACGGCTGCGGCTTGTCCGGCGTCCGCGCCGCGAGCTCGACCGTGTCGGTCTCGTGGTCGGGCCGCGGGGCATGCGCGGGCTGGGCCGGCTGGGCCGGAAGCTGCTGGGACTGCGACACGGCGACGAGCGCGGCGGTCGCATCGTCCGAAACGACAGGCTGCGGCCCAGTATTCGACCCGACGGCAGGCTGCGGCCCAGTGTTGGAACCAACGGCAGGCTGCGGCCCAGTGTTCGTCCCAACAGCGGGCTGTGGCCCAGTGTTGGAACCAACGGCAGGCTGCGGCCCAGTGTTCGACCCGACGGCAGG
The DNA here is from genome assembly GCF_042652125.1 of Actinomadura gamaensis. Lineage (NCBI taxonomy): Bacteria > Bacillati > Actinomycetota > Actinomycetes > Streptosporangiales > Thermomonosporaceae > Actinomadura > Actinomadura gamaensis. The sequence goes on from NZ_JBHSIT010000012.1 coordinate 88,616, forward strand.
CTGCGGCCCAGTGTTGGAGACCGCGGGCTGCGGCCCGGTGCTGGACGGGTGGACGGTGCCGGGGCCGGAGTCGAAGCCGCCGTCGAGCGGCGACGAGGCGCGCGGCGCTGCGGCGGGCTGCGGGCCAGTGTTCGAGCCGGCGTTCGGGCCGGGGTTCGAGCTGGTCGTGCCCTGCGGGCCGGAGCCGAAGTCCTGGCCGAGCGCCTGCGGGCCGGACTCGAAGGCGGTGCCGAACGTCGGCTGCGAGCCGCTGCCCGGCGCGCCCTCGCTCCCGCCCGCGGAGGCGGCGAACAGGGCGGCGGCCTGCGGGTCCGGGAAGATGACACCCTGCGGGCCCGAACCCGGCGCCGGCGCGTTCTGCGGAGACCCGCCAGGCGCGCCCGGCACGCCAGGCGCGGCCTGCCCGCCGGTGGACGACGGGCCGGCGGGCTGCTGCTGTCCGGGGGCCGGTTCGTCCAGGCCGGGGACGGGCACGTCGGCGGCCTCGTCCCGCATGGCGCGGACGAGGTCGGGGTCCGGGGTGGTGGGGGGCGGGGGCAGCGGCGTGTCGTCGGACGCGTCGTCCCGTTCCGCCTGCTCCTCGTCCGGGGCGCCGGGGACGCCGGGGATCGGGCCGGTCGGGGGCGCGGCGTCCGCCTCGTCCACGACGGCGGCGAACGCCTGCGTCACCGAGGGGTCGACGGGCTGCAGCTCCGGGTCGTCGGAGTCGTCCTTGAGGTCGGCGAACCACTCGAGGGTCGCCTCCTCGTGGCTCTCGCCGGACTTGTCGGGGCGCTGCTCGCTCATGCGTTGACCAGTCTCTTGACGATCGAGGTGAAGAAGCCGAGCCCGTCGGCGGACGGACCGGTCAGGGACTCCACGGCGTGTTCGGGGTGCGGCATGAGGCCGACCACGTTCCCGGCCTCGTTGGTGATGCCCGCGATGTCGTTCTGCGAGCCGTTCGGGTTCACGTCCAGGTAGCGCGCCACGACGCGGCCGGAGGTCTCCAGCTCGGCGATCGTGTCGGGGTCGGCGACGTACCGTCCGTCCGCGTTCTTGATCGGGATCACGACCTCCTGGCCGGGCCGGTACTCGGCGGTCCAGGCGGTGTTCGCGCTGTCGATCCGGAGCCGCTGGTCACGGCAGACGAAGTGCAGCCCGGCGTTGGGCAGCAGCGCGCCCGGCAGCAGGTGCGACTCGCACAGGACCTGGAACCCGTTGCAGATGCCGAGGACCGGCAGGCCGTCGTGCGCGGCCGCGATCAGCTCGGACATGATCGGCGCGAACCGGGCGATGGCGCCCGCCCGCAGGTAGTCGCCGTAGGAGAACCCTCCGGGCAGCACCACCGCGTCGACCCCCTGAAGGTCGTGCTCGGCGTGCCACAGCGGGACCGGTTCGGCTCCCGCGAGCCGCACGGCACGTGCCGCGTCGCGGTCGTCGAGAGAACCTGGGAAGGTGATGACCCCCACCCGGGCAGCGTCCATCTCTTGTCATTCCTCCGAAATGAGGGCGGCCGGGACGGGCGGTTCCAGCCCTGGGCTAAGGCTCTTCGCCACCGATCATTCCCGCGCGCGTCACAATCCCCCCGCGCGTGTCCCAATCTACCCGGCGCTGCGCGCGAGGCGGTGCTCCAGCCGTCGGATCAGCGCCTCGTCTCGCCAGGTCAGCCGCTTGTGCATCTGGACGACGGTGCCCCGGTCCGGAGCGGACTCGATGCTCAGATCGTCGACCAGGGCCCGCATGATCCTAAGTCCGCGCCCGGACTCGCGCAAAGCGCCGGGGTCGATCGCGCCCGACGCGTCCACCGGCAGGGGGTCGCCGGGCGAGTCGGGCATCTGCCGGGGGCCGTGCCCCCAGTCCATGATCCGCAGCAGGCAGACGCCGTCGTCGACGTGCCCGACCACCTCGTAGTCGGCGGAGTTGCGGGCGTGCTGGACGACGTTGGTGCACGCCTCCGAGGTGGCGAGGAGGATGTCGGCCACGCAGTCCTCCGACACGCCGAGCCCGCGCAGCGCGTCGCCGACGACGCGTCTGACGACGGGGATGCTCAGGGCTTCGCGGGGCAACGCGAGGGAGAACTTCATGTCCACCGGGCACCTCGGTCCGTCCCCCGGGCCGGGTCACGCCGTGCGCGGAACCGGCCCGGAGCGCGCTCGCTGGCAACGTCTCAACTCATCTAAGGCTTCCCCGACGAAATGCCCTGTAATCGCGCGGGTGTCAGGTCTTTACGTGAACTGCGTGTGAGACGAAGAAAAAGTCTGATCGACTGACCGGAGCCGCGGAACGTGTGGAACGCGCCACATTCGGCGCGCACCGACCACGCCCGGTGACAATGCGCTCAAATAACGACCCGGCCGACAACGCGAACGGTCGTCGCGCCCGCTCGGACGAACGCACGCCACGTCCCGGCGCCCTCGGAACCGGGATGGGGTCAGGCGCGCTTGACAGAGCGGGTCAGACCGCGCGGGCCGGTGACGCCGCCGGAGCGTCCGCGTACATTTCCACACGGGACGGCCCTTCCGGCGAGGCCATCGGCGCGGATCAGAGCGCGCGCACCTCGAAGGTCTCGATGACCGGGTTCGCCAGCAGGGTCTCGGCGATCTTGCGAGCCCGCTCCAGCGCGGCCTCGTCGGCCGGACCGTCCAGCTCCAGCTCGAACCGCTTGCCCTGGCGGACGGCCGGCACGCCCTCGAAGCCCAGCTGCGGGAGCTTGCGGGCGATCGCCTGGCCCTGCGGGTCCAGGATTTCCGGCTTGAGCATGACGTCGACGACGACGCGCGCCACGACCGCCCCCCTCATTGATCTGCGCCTACCTACGAAAGTGAAGCGTACGGCACCATGGCAGGGCACATGTCGCAAGGCCCGCCACCGTCCCCCGGAGCGCCCATGAACCTCGAGGAGCTTTCACCGCCCGAGCGCAGGCTGTGGGAGGCGTTCCCGCGCGGCGAGGCGGTGGACCTGACCGGCGGCGATCCCACGGTCAGCGACCAGATCGCGCACTGGGGACCGGACCGGACCGTCCGCGCCGAAGTGCTGGTGGCGCTGCTGCTCGGCGCGGTCGAGCAGACGCCCGGGCAGGTCCCCGGAGTCCGGCTGTCCGGCGCGCGGATCACCGGTTCGCTCAACCTCGGGCACGCGCAGGTCTCGGTCCCGCTCGCGCTGACCGGCTGCGTGTTCGACGAGGCGCCGCACCTGTACTGGGCGCAGATGAACAGCGTCCACCTGATGCGCTGCCGCCTGCCGGGACTGGTCGCGTCCGGGACGCGGATCGACGGCCACCTGTGGCTGGAGGGCAGCCGCGTCCACGGCGGGCTGTGGCTGGACGGGGCGCACATCAGCGGCATCCTCAACATGTCCGGCGTGTACCTGACCAACCCGCAGGGCGACGCGCTGCTCGCCGACCGGATGCTCGTGGACGCCAACGTCTACTGCGACCGCGGCTTCACCGCGCAGGGCGAGGTGCGGCTGCCGGGAGCCCGCGTCGGCGGGCAGCTGATCTTCCGCGAGGCGCGCCTGCACAACCCCGGCGGCGTCGCGCTCTACGCGTCCCGGCTGGACGTCGCGGCGAACGTGTTCTGCGACGGCGGCTTCCAGGCCCAAGGCGAGCTGCGGATGCGCGGCGCGCGCGTCGGCGGCTACCTCTCCTTCGTCGGCGCCGAGCTCTCCCACCCGACCGGCACGGCCCTCAACGCCGACGACCTGGGCGTCGAGACGGACGTCTACTGCTCCGACGGCTTCTCCTCCGACGGCACGGTCTCCTTCGCCGGTGCCCGCATCACCGGCCAGCTGAGCCTGCGCGGCGCCCGCCTGGCCGTCGCCGAGGGGACGGCCCTGAGCCTCCAGCGCCTCCAGTCCGAGGAGGTCCTCCTCCGCCCCGCCGAACCCATCCGCGGCGCCGTCGACCTCTCCTACGCCAAGATCAGCCTGTTCCGCGACGACCCCCGCACCTGGCCCGAACGCCTCCAGCTCGACGGCTTCCAGTACGACAACCTCGACCCGGCCCTCGACGCCCGCCAGCGCCTGAACTGGCTCCACCGCGACACCGACGGCTACGCCCCGCAGCCCTACGAGCGCCTCGCCACCGCCTACCGCTCCCTCGGCCTCGACACCGACGGACGCAACGTCCTGCTCGCCAAGTCCCGCGACCGCCGCGCGTCCCAGGGGCCGGCCCGCAAGGCGATCGGCTGGATGCAGGAGATCCTGGTCGGCTACGGCTACCTCCCCTTCCGCGCCGCGTCGTGGCTGATCGCCCTGATCGTCTTCGGCACCGTCTACTTCCACTTCAACCACCCGAAGCCCCTGGACACCGGCCAGAACCCGCACTTCAACTCGTTCTGGTACACGATCGACCTCATCCTCCCCATCGGGAACGTGGGCCTGACCGGCCAGTACGCCCCCAAGGGCCTGGACCAGTGGATCGCCTACACCATCTCGATGCTCGGCCTCGTCCTCGGCTTCACCGCCGCCGCCGGCATCACCCGAGCCCTCTCCCGCGAGTAGGGCATGCCGCGTCCCCGGACGCGCCGAACCCTTCCGGCGGCTTCCGCGGTCAGGAAGGCCATCCGGATGCCATCCGGTATGGGCGGGCGACTCGTCCCGCAACCGGCCGATGTGCTCGCCGGGCCCTGACCGGCGCCGTTGACGCGTCTGACACTCTGCGCTATCTGTGACCGTACGCGCGGAGAGGGGTACGGCACCGGATGGTCGCGACCGAGATCGACGTAGCCGCCCTGCAGTCCGAGCTCCGCGCGATCAGCGGCTGGATGGGCGAGATCTGCCGTGCGACGGGCCCGCAGGTCTGGCTGGGCGGCGGGGCCGCGGCCTTCACCACCGACCTCGCCGGGCACGTCCGGTCGCTCGACCGCATGATGTCCCGGCTGCTGGACCAGGTCGCCGCCTACAACCACATCCCGATGGTGACCGCTCCGCCGCCGATGCCCCGCGTGGCGCCCGCGTCCGGCCCACCGGGCGTGGCGTCGGCCTCCCCCACCGGCATGGGACGCCTCGAAGCCGCGCTGAACCGGACGTCCGACGGCCTGCCCGCCGCCGCGTCCCGCATCCGCCGCGTGTTCGCCCTCGGCTGCCCGCACGACCCGGACGTGGGCCAGTGCGCCCGGACGGCCGCCTGGTGCAAGTCCGAGGCCGAACGCATGCGCACCCGCATCCACTACGCCCTCGCCGAGAACCGCGCGAACCCGGCACTGCTCCTGCAAGGCCCGATGGTCCCGGTCCCGGACCGCTTCGGCCCCCGCGAAATGGCGGATCTCGGGCGAATGCAGGCGATCGCGTTCGGCGGGGAGACGCTCTCGACCGGTCCGGGGCCGTCCGGGCTGCTCACCGACATCGGCCAGAGCCTGCGCGAACACGCGAACGACCCGGACTACCTGGCCGCCTTCTTCGGCCGCGTCCCGTCCGGATCGATCGGCAAGCTCGCCCACGCCCTGTACGAGCGGCACGAGGGCACACCGCTGACCACGGCGGACAAGGCGGTACTGGGCGACATCGGCACGGCGCTCGGCGCGCTCTCCCGGCGGCAACGCGAACCGGTGGACCAAGCTCTCGGCCCCATCGGTTCCGACATGCCCGGCCAAGCCCTCCTCGTCCGGCTCAGCGCACCGAACGTGAAATGGAGCTCGGCCGTCCTCCTGGACATGGCCCGCGTGTCGCTGCGCTGGCGCCAGGACCACCCGTCCTACAACGTCCCGACCCGCACCCGCCCCGACAACATCCCCGACCCGAACCAGACGGTCGGCAGTGCGAAACCCCTCTGGTGGACGGCCTGGGGCCTGAACGGACCGGACGACCGCGCCCTGGCCACCCACGACCCGGCCCTGAGCGTCCTCGGCCGCATCGCGTCCCAGAACGACACCGCCGCCGCCCGCGCCCTGCTGGCCACCAGGCTCGAGACCACCTTCACGATCAAGGACGCCGCGAAGGCCGACCCGCTGACCTGGCTGCACCGCGGCTACGGCGACACCTACGCGTCCCTGCTCGTCACCCCCGACTGGCACGACGGCGGCACCGCGGCCGGAGACGTGATCCGCCTGGGCACGACCCCCGAAAAGGGCCACGACGAGGAAGCCGCCCGCAACACCGCCGACCTCATCCGCGCGGTCGCCTGGTGGAACGACAACGGCCGAGAGAAACTGTCCGCCCTCCTCAAGAATGCCCCCCTCATCCCCGGCTGGCTGGACACCACCGGCCTCCCCGCCTGGATCCCCCACGACCGCCACTACCCCGCCGGCCTGGGCCCCGGCCTCCGCACAGGCCTCCTCAACACCACCCGAGCCAACCTCGCCGTCCTCGCCTATGCGGACCGGACGACCAGTGGGACGGGCATGCTCGCCACGGACCCGATCTCCGGCCGTCCCTACGTCAACGTCAACGGCTCGGACGTGCAGTCGTTCCTCCGGACGCTCGCGGCCGACGACCGGACGTGGGCGAAGCTCGCCGTCGCAGCACAGTCCTACCGGCAGCAGGCGTTCGCCTGGGGACTGCGTACCGGCATGATCGAGGACGCCGCCGACCGGGTCGGGTTCCTCGACGGCAACCTGATCCCCGCTTATGTCAAAGAGCGGACGAACAGCGAGAACCTCACGAAGGCGGAGGCCGATTCGGCGAAGGAAGTGCTCGGCGCGCTCCGCAGTCTCGTCCTGGGAAAGATTCCGCTCGACGAAACCCCCGGCGCTTCAGATGCCATGACCGCTCTCACCGACAAAATGCTGTCGAAGCTGGAGTACTCCGACTTCGAGAAGAAGATCGCACAGATCAAGGCCAGGGGATCGGCTTATTCGGACCAGATCTACCTGGATCTCGCCCTCGGCTACTCCCGTGCCCACGGCGGCCGCATCGGGGACGCGACGGTCGACTCCCTCCTCCGCAAGGCGTCCCTCACCGACGACGAGCAGCAGACGATCATCCAGTGGAGCCGGACTCACGTCTTCTCGTTCCCCTCCAGCCCCGACCACCTGCCGCTCACCGGATCCCGGATCATCCGGACGGCCGAAGAGGCCGTCGAACATGAACAGCCCGCCGAATGAACGGTCAACGGTACGGGCGGCCGTCCATGTTCGACGGCGGCCTGAACTCGTAGACCCGGCCGCAGTTCTTGTCGCTCAGGACGAGGTCACCGTTGGGCAGCCGTCCGACGCCCCCGGGGACGGCCGAGGCCACGGCGGCCGACGTACCGTCGAACTGATCGCACCATTTCGGCCCGCCCCAGTTCAGCAGCAGCAGTGAGCCGTCACTGCGAACCAGCACCGGCCTCGGCGTCCGATGGGACGCATCGACTCCTCCCAGGAGAAGGAGAGAGCCGTCCTGCATCGACGTCACCGCGGTCCAGGGCGGTTGAGAGCGCGCCGATTCCGGAAAAGGAACGGCTGACGCGGGGGCTTCCCGTGGAACGCGGATGAGGCCGGTCCTTCCCACGACCACGAGTCCGCCCCGGCCGTCCGAACCGGCGGCCGTCACGGTGAAGTCGCCACCGGTCGGTGTGACCGCGCGAAGCGCCATCACATAATCCCCAGAATTCCATGCGCGAAGTTCGCCACCCCCTCTGGCCTCGAAGAGCGCCCCTTTCTGATTCACGAGAATCGGAACTCCGTCGCCTCGAAGGACGAGTTTCGAGCCCAGCCAATCACGAGAGAGTGCCGCCTGCTCGGCGGCGCCGAAAGGACGGCCGTCATGGTTCGTCACCTTCATCAGGTCAGGCTTGCCCTGGCTCCTCCAGCGCGCATAAACGGTCTGTGTCAGATCGGAGAGGGACGCGCGCACGAGGCTGAGTCCTCCCACAGACCTCAACAGCCATAGCGCGCCCGTGTCCGCCGCCAGTTGGTCCGGCAGCTCCCCCAGCGAGAGGAGGGTCAGCCGACCGTCCCGCTCGATCCGGGCGATGCGTCCCTGCTCTCCGAAGGCGACCTCGAAATAGGGCCGCCCCGCCGCCGTGACGGCGAGACCGCCGTCACTGTAGGCGCTGCTCCGCACCGCGAACTCGCCGTCCTTCGGATCACGGTTGACCCGGTACTCGCCCGCGATGACGACGGCCTCTCCGGGCCTGCCGGGCCGGGGCGTGGGCTCGAAACGAGCCGGGTGGTGATCGGTCGAGCAGGCGGCCAGGAGGGACGCGGCGGCGGTCGTGGCGGCGATGGACCGGAGGCACCTCACGGGGTCATGGTCGCATCGAGGTCTCGCCCGCGCAGCCCCACCGCGCCTGCGCGCCGAGTTTGCGCGATTGCGGCGACGGCGGACGTGTCAGGAGTCAGGATCGAGGCATGGCTCCGACAAAGCACCGGAAGGCCGCTTCGTCCGTCCATCGGATCAAGGTGACGTTGACCGGCCTGCGCCCGCCGATCTGGCGTCGGCTGGAGGTTCCCTCGGCGATGCCACTGGACGCGCTGCACCTGGTCCTCCAGGCGGCGTTCGGCTGGGAGAACTACCACATGTGGTCGTTCGAGACCGGCTCGGGCACCTACGGGGTCGCCGACCGGGAACTCGGATTCCGCAGCGCCGCGACGGCCCGGCTCCAGCAGGTGGCCGCCCGTCCCAAGGACACGATCGTCTACCTGTACGACTTCGGCGACAGCTGGGAGCACGAGATCCTCGTGGAGGCCGTCGCCCCGGCCGAGCCGGGCGTCGCCTACCCGCGCTGCCTCACCGGACGCCGCGCCGGGCCACCCGAAGACTGCGGCGGGGTCTGGGGCTACGGCGACCTGATCGAGATCCTGGCCGACCCGGACCACGAGGACCACGCGGAGCGCCTGGAGTGGCTCGGCCTCGACTCGGCCGACGAGTTCGACCCGGCGGCCTTCGACGCCGCAGAGGTCAACGCCGCCCTGTCGCGCCACGCCCGCGTCCTCACCGAGCCCTGAACGGGCTGGTCCAGCTCAGCAAAAGGCCTCGGCCGCCCCCATGTCTTCCATCGAGGACGACGGGCGGCGGCGTGAAGTCATCGCCCCCTCATCCGAGGTGGCGCCGCCGCAGGCCGGCCAGCAGCTCCGCCAGGTCGGACCTGGCCAACGCGAGGCGAGGGCCGTCCGGATCCTTCGAGTCCCGAACCAAGAAACCATGCACCGCAGCAACCGCAGCGACCTCGACACAGTTCATCCCCTCGCCGGAACGCGAGCTGCGCCGCCAAACGGCGTCCGCATTCAGTTGCATGAGCCCTGTACTTCTCAACGCAGGCCTCCGTCCTGTGACCACCGCTCCTGCCGACGGATGACAGTGCATTCCGTTGCGGCGCCTGCTTCTCCGACCAGCTCGGCCGTACTGGCGTTGGCCCCGCTTGTCGATGATCTACGCAGGACGGGCAGCAGACTCGGGCAGTCGTGCCGGGCCTGGCCGGATACTCATCCGAGGTGGCGCCGTCTCAGATCGGCCAGCAGCTCCGCCAGGTCAAGCCTGGCCAACGCGAGGCGGGGCCCGTCCGGATCCTTCGAGTCCCGAACCGCGAAACCCTGCACCGCAGGAGCCACAGCGACCTCGACACAGTTCATGGAGTCACCCGAATGAGAGCTGCGCCGCCAATTCAAATTGGCTTTATGTTCCATATTTTTGGATTTTGTCACCCTGATGGCGATTCCGCCAGCTCCGCGATGAAGGTCAGGGACTCATCCGCGCCGAGCGCGCTCATCGCGAGCTGATTGAAGGCCAGCGTGTAGTGGTAGACCTGGATGTCGTCCTCCACGTACATCACGCCCGGCCGGACGTCGACGCAGACCACGTCGTGCAGGTGGGGGACCGCGAAGTACGAGGGCGGAGAAGCCCCCGGTCATGCCTGGGTGAGCTCCCGCCCCGAACGGAAGGACTTGGAGCATGACGTTCGGCTGGTCGGCGAGCTCCAGAAAACTCCTGCACTGCTCCTTCATCAGGTCACCCGAACCGACGGCCCGTCGCAGGACTCCCTCGTCGATGATCGACCACAGCCTCAGCGGTTCGGAATCGCGGGCGAACAGTGCTTTACGGCGCTCCCGCTGCACCTCTACCCGGCGCTCCACCTCCGATTGATGAACGAACTGCATCAGGCCGACGCGAATGTAGTCGTCGGTCTGCAGGAGCCCGTGCAGCACCGTTCCATCGAAGGTCCCGATCGACCTGCACTCGGCCTCGAGGCTGACGCCGTCCGCGACGTCCTCACGGACGCACCTCCCACCCCAGAGAGTCACGATGCCGAAAGTAGTAGCAGTCCGTGAGCAATTGATCACGAGGGTGGGTGTCATGTGGGCTTCGGACGAGCGGAGTGGGGCGCGGCGGAGGATGGGCGACATCGTGCTCGGTGGCGGATGCGCGACCTGGGCGTTGCCGCCGGACGAGACGTGCGCTCGGGCCGCGCGGGGGGCATGTCCGCGGCGTCATGGACGATCTCGGTCTCGCCTCTGACCTGGTCACCGACGTCTGCACGGCCGTCTCCGAAATCAGTACGAACGTCTTCGCGCACGCTTACGGCGGCCGGGCCAGGCTCGTGACGTCCCCCGTCGGGCTCCCCGAACTCCGGCTCCATCTGCGCGGCCGCCGTTCCGAACTCGTCGTCACGGCCTTCGACACGGCGCCCTGGCGCGGACCGTGCCCGGGAAGCCCGTCGCGTCCGGACGCGGACGCCGAGAGCGGTCGGGGCCTGGAAATCGTGGATGCGCTGTGCCGGGAACTTCGCGGCGCATGGGGCGTGCGGCGCTCACGGGCCCGGCTCGGCGGCGTCGCCGTCTCCGGGAAGGCCGTCTACTTCGCCGCGCCACTTCCCGGCGGTCTCCCCGCGACCCGACTGCCCCCGCCGCCGGGCTGCCATGCGGCCACTCGTCTTGTGGAAGACGAGTTGCTGGTCCGCGGCATCGGCCCTGTGCATCGCTGCGAGGGCTGGGGCATGGCAGTCCTGTCCGTCCGCGCCGAGATCACGCTGTGGGCGCGCGGCAACGGCCTTCTCCTCACCGCGCCGAGCACTGGGACCGTCCGTTATCCGTTCGAGGACGTCGCCGAACTGGCCGAGATCATCGTCCAGAGCAACGAGGAGCTCGATGCTCGCTGACCCGCGGCGGACGCTTCAGGTCGCAGCCCTCGCACGGTCGGTGAGGTGTGCCTTCCCGCCTGGCCGGGCGGACCTCACTTCCCCGAAGCACGCTGAAAGGCGGATCTCGTGCGAAACGCCACCACGTCCAGTTGCGTGACCGATAGCGTACCGAGAGTGAGATTCTTCAATGTCGCAGGACCTTGCCGCCCGGACCGGCACTACATGTTGCCCCCGGAGCCACGCCTCCCCGCAGCCCGCGAGTTGATCGATGACGGCCTCTACTTCGTTCTGCACGCGCCCCGGCAGACGGGCAAGACCACAACGCTGGCCGCTTTGGCCCATACCCTCAACTCTGAGGGCCGGTACCTGGCGATCCACTTCTCCTGCGAAGACGCCAAGGTCACCGGCGACGACTATGGCGCCGCCGAAGACGCGGTGCTGACTGCGATCCGCGAGGGCTGCGCAGCCTTCGACATTCCGCCCGATTGCCTGCCGCCGCCGACTTGGCCGGAATCATCTCCGGGTTCGCGCCTTCGTTTGGCGCTGTCCGCGTGGTCCCGTCGTTCACCCCGGCCTCTCGTTCTGTTCTTCGATGAGATCGACGGGCTCAGCGGAGCCGGGATGGTCAGCGTCCTGAGCCAGCTCCGCAACGGGTACACGACCAATCCCGAGTATTTTCCTCACTCGGTAGCGCTGTGTGGGCTGCGCGACGTCCGGGACTACAAGACGGCTTCGGGCGGCGATCCCGGGAAGAGAAGCGGCTCCAGCCCGTTCAACATCAAAGCGGAGTCACTGCGGCTCGAAGATTTCACCTTCGCCGAGATTTCGGAGCTGTATGGGCAGCACACCGAGGAGACCGGACAGGAGTTCACGCCGCACGCCATCCAGCGGGCGTTCGAGGCCAGTCAGGGGCAGCCGTGGCTGGTGAACGCTCTGGCTCGGCATGTCACCCGCAAGATGCGCGTCCCGCTTTCTGAGCCGATCAGCGACGCTCACATGGACGAGGCCGTCGAGCGCCTCATCCTGGAGCGGGCGACGCATCTCGACTCGCTGGTCGACCGGCTCAGCGAACCCCGGGTGCACCGTGTCGTCGAGCCGATCCTGGCCGGGACGTTCCCGCAGTGGGACGAGTCCTACAACGACGACCTCTCTTTCGTCCGCGACCTCGGGCTGGTCTCCCGAGGACGGCCGGTGCAGATCGCCAACCCGATTTATCAGGAGGTCATCGTCCGGGTCCTTTCGCAGGGACTCGAAGCGTCGATCGACGCCGATCCGCGCGCCTTTCTCTTGCCGGACGGACGGCTCGACATCCCTCGGCTCCTGTCCGAGTTCGTGGCCTTCTGGAGGGCCAACGGGGAGATCCTGGACAAGCGCGAGACTTACCACGAGTTCGCCTGCCAACTGGTCTTCATGGCCTACCTCCAGCGCGTCGTGAACGGCGGTGGATTCATTGACCGCGAATACGCCGTGGGCCGCGATCGGGTGGACATCGCCGTCCGCAAGCCCCATCTGGACGAGCGCGGATGCCGTGCCGTCCAGCTTTCGGCGTTCGAGCTGAAGGTCCGCACCGACCGGTCCGGCGACCCGCTCGAAAAGGGGCTCGGCCAGCTCGACGGCTACCTGGACGACCTCGGTCTCGACACCGGCACGCTCATCGTTTTCGACCGCCGGAAGAACGCCCCGCCCATCGCCGTCCGCAGCGAGATCGATGCGGCCACCACGCCGTCCGGACGGACCGTCACCCTCGTCCGCGCCTGAACAAGGCGGGGGCGGGCGCTGAACCGAGCCGTCAGCCGGTGAAGCGAGTTGGCCGGTCGGCTTTGACCTGCTCTGGAGTTCCTCACCGGCTGCCGAGTCGGGCTTGAGGCATGGGTTCAGCGGGCGGCTGTGGATCGTGGGCTGCCGGCCGACGGCCGTCAGCGGCGGGCACTTCGCGGAGGACCGGGGGCGGCTGTGCTGTGGCCTGCGCGGATCGGGTGATGTCGGGCGGAGGCGGGTAGGGAACCTCGTAAGCAGGGTCTTGCGTTCATGGGTGTGATGTCTGCCACGATGGCATGAGCGGCATTCGTCCCCTTTTACCCGGGGGAAGAAGGCCACTGAGGTCGGTCGGTTCGCGGCGATCCCGAGGACCGGCCCCGAACGAGGAGTGTCATCAATGACGATCGACTCCGTGCGCGGCGCGCCGAGTACCGGCGGGCTCGCCGACTCCGAGCTCGTGCAGCTGCTCACCCCGGAGGGTGAGCGCGTCGACCATCCCGACTACCCGCTGGAGATCACGGCCGAGCAGGTGCGGGGGCTGTACCGCGACCTGGTCAGCGTCCGGCGGATCGACCTGGAGGCCGTGGCCCTCACCCGGCAGGGCGAGCTGGGCATCTGGGCGTCGCTGCTCGGCCAGGAGGCCGCGCAGATCGGCTCCGGGCGGGCGCTGACCGACAACGACATGGTGTTCCCGACGTACCGCGAGCACGGCGTCGCGTACTGCCGGCAGGTCGAGCCGCTGAAGCTGCTGGGGCTGTTCCGGGGCGTCAACCACAGCGGCTGGGACCCCAAGGAGCACGGTTTCCACCTGTACACCATCGTGATCGGGTCGCAGACGCTGCACGCGACCGGGTACGCGATGGGCATCCAGCGGGACGGCGTGCTCGGTTCGGACAAGGCGGGCGCGACCATCGCCTACTTCGGCGACGGCGCGACCTCCCAGGGGGACGTGAACGAGTCGTTCGTGTTCGCCAGCGTGTTCAACGCGCCGATCGTGTTCTTCTGCCAGAACAACCAGTGGGCGATCTCCGAGCCGCTGGAGAAGCAGTCGCGGATCCCGCTCTACAAGCGGGCGCAGGGCTTCGGGTTCCCCGGCATCCGGGTGGACGGCAACGACGTGTTCGCCTGCCTCGCCGTCACGCAGAAGGCGCTCGCGCACGCGCGGGACGGGCAGGGCCCGACGCTCATCGAGGCCTACACGTACCGCATGGGCGCCCACACGACGACCGACGACCCGACCCGGTACCGCCTCAAGGCCGAAGAGGAGGCCTGGAAGCTCAAGGACCCGATCGAGCGCGTCAAGTCGTACCTGGTCAAGCAGGGCGAGGCGGACCAGGCGTTCTTCGAGGACGTCGAGGCCGAGGCCAAGAAGATGGCGATGGAGCTGCGCAAGGCCTGCCTGGCGCTGCCCGACCCGGATCCGATGGCGATCTTCGAGCACGTGTACGCCGAGCCGCATCCGCTGATGACCGAGGAGCAGGAGCAGTTCGCCGCCTACCTGGCGTCGTTCGAGGATGAGGGGGCGGCCCAGTGAGCGCGGAGACCATCACCCTGGCGAAGGGCATCAACGAGGGCCTGCGCAAGGCCATGGAGAACGACCCCAAGGTCGTCGTCATGGGCGAGGACGTGGGCAAGCTCGGCGGCGTGTTCCGCGTGACGGACGGGCTGCAGAAGGACTTCGGCGAGGAGCGGGTGATCGACACGCCGCTGGCCGAGTCCGGCATCGTCGGCACCGCGATCGGGCTGGCGCTGCGCGGCTACCGGCCCGTGGTGGAGATCCAGTTCGACGGGTTCGTGTTCCCGGCCGCGGACCAGATCATCACGCAGCTCGCGAAGATGCACATGCGCTCGCTGGGCGCGACGAAGGTGCCCGTGGTGATCCGGATCCCGTGTGGCGGCGGTATCGGCGCGGTCGAGCACCACTCGGAGTCGCCCGAGGTGTACTTCACGCACACCGCCGGGCTGCGCGTGGTCGCCTGCTCGAACCCGGCGGACGCGTTCACGATGATCCAGCAGGCGATCTCCTCGCCCGACCCGGTGGTCTTCTTCGAGCCGAAGCGGCGGTACTGGGAGAAGGCGTCGGTGGACGTCGAGTCCGCCGCGTCGTCCTGGACGCCGTTGAACAGCGCGCGGGTCGTCGCGCCGGGCGAGCACGCGACCGTCCTCGCCTGGGGGCCGTCGGTGAAGACGTGCCTGGAGGCGGCGTCGGCGGCGGCCGAGGAGGGACGCTCGATCGAGGTCATCGACCTGCGCTCGCTGAACCCGCTCGACATCGACACGATCACCGAGTCGGTGAACCGGACGGGACGGTGCGTGGTCGTCCACGAGGCGCCGGTGTTCAGCGGCTTCGGCGCGGAGCTGGCCGCCCGGATCACCGAGCGCTGCTTCTACCGGCTGGAGGCGCCGGTGCTGCGCGTCGGCGGGCCGTCCACGCCGTACCCGCCGTCCCGGCTGGAGGACCACTACCTGCCCGACCTCGACCGCGTCCTCGACGCCGTCGACCGGACCTTCACCTGGTGAGGCCGATGAGCGAGCGCAAGCAGTTCAAGCTGCCCGACGTGGGCGAGGGCCTCACCGAGGCCGAGATCATCAAGTGGCACGTCGCGGTCGGCGACCAGGTCGAGGTCAACCAGACGATCGTCGAGATCGAGACCGCCAAGGCCGTCGTCGAGCTGCCGTGCCCGTTCGAGGGCACCGTGGGCGAGCTGATGGTGGACGAGGGGTCGACGGTGGACGTCGGCACCCCCATCATCGCCGTCGACGTGGCCCCCGAGGACGGCGCGGCGTCGGGCACACCGTCGGGCACACCGTCGGACGCGGCGTCGGACGCGGCGTCGGGCGGCGTCGCCTCCGCCGGGGTCGCCGGGAAGGCCGAGGACATGGTTCCGCAGGCGGACGAGCCGGGCGTCGTCCAGCCCGAGCAGCCCAAGCGGCAGCCTGTCCTCGTTGGCTACGGGGTCAAGCAGGGCGCGACCAAGCGTCGTCCGCGCAAGCAGCCGTCGCCGCCTCCTCCTTCCGTCACTCGACCGTCCGTTCAGGCGACGCCTCAGGCTTCGGCCGCTCCTCAGGCGGCCCGTCCGGAACCCACGGTAGGCGGCCCCGCCACGGCACCGCGAAGTTACCCACAGGTTGTGGATAACGGATTGCCACTGGCCAAGCCGCCCGTCCGCAAGATGGCCAAGGACCTCGGCGTCGACCTTTCGACGATCACCGGCACCGGCCCCCGCGGATCCATCACCCGCGAGGACGTCCAGCAGGCGCTCGCCGGGGCCGCGGCGCCGACCGCACCCGCCGCGCCGACCGCACCCGCCGCGCCGACCGCGCCCGCCGCCGCGCCCAGCGGCGGAAGCGTCCGGACGGGCGCAGCGGCCGGAGCGAGCGGCGTCCGTGAGGAGCGGATCCAGGTCCGCGGCGTCCGCAAGGCCACCGCGAACGCGATGGTCGGGTCGGCGTTCACCGCTCCGCACGTCACCACGTTCCTCCAGGTGGACGTGACCCGCACGGTCGAGACCGTGGCCCGGCTTCGCCGGCTTCCCGAGTTCGCCGAGGTGAAGGTCTCGCCGCTGCTGCTCGTCGCGAAGGCGCTGCTCACGGCCGTGTCGCGGTACCCGATGATCAACTCGACGTGGGTGGAGGCGCCGGCCGCCCAGAACGGTTCCGGCACCGCCGGAAACGGCAACGCCGGAAACGGCGGGACCGGCAGCGGCGGCGCGGAGATCGTCGTCAAGCACTACGTGAACCTGGGGATCGCGGCGGCCACCGAGCGCGGACTGATCGTCCCGAACGTGAAGGACGCGCACACGCTGTCGCTGCCCGAGCTGGCCCGGGCGTTCGCGGAGCTGACCGCCACGGCCCGCGCCGGGAAGGCGAGCCCGGCCGACCTGACCGGCGGGACGATCAGCATCACCAACGTGGGCGTCTTCGGCGTGGACGCCGGGACGCCGATCATCACCCCCGGCGAGTCCGCGATCCTGTGCTTCGGCCAGATCCGCGACATGCCGTGGGTGCACGAGGGTGAGCTGGCGATCCGCAAGGTGACCACGCTGGCGCTGTCGTTCGATCACCGCATCATCGACGGCGAGCTCGGCTCCAAGGTCCTCCGCGACATCGGCGCGATGCTGGAGGACCCGATCCATCTGCTCGCCTGGTCCTGACCGCCCCGGCCGGCGCGCCCGGCCCGACCGTTCCGGCCGCCGAGCCGGGCCCGACCGTCCCGGCCGACGCGCCGGGCCCGACCATTCCGGCCGCCGAGCCGGGCCTGATGGCCTGACCGGCCCGAACTTCGAGGGGAGGGAGCCAGAATCCGGCTCCCTCCCCTCGACATTTCAGCGCCGCCCGCAAGCGCCACGCTCCCCCTCAGAAGGGACGGATCGTGAAGCGGTCGGACGTCGAGCCGCCGAACAGAATGTCCAGGCGCCCGCTCAGCACGTAGGCGCGTCCGCCCGGCTTGATCGTGACGGCGGTGGGGGCCGGGTCCGTCCACGGGTTCACCGCGCGCGTGACCCGCGCGCTGCTCCAGTTCCCGGACGGCCGTACGGCGAACACCGCGTCCGCGCCCGTGGAGGCGACCTTGTTGGTGGCGACGATCAGTGTGCCGTCCGGGCGGATCGCGATGCCGTCCGCGCCCGGCAGCGGTCCGCTGCTCAGCCGCACCTCGCGCACGTCCTTCGGGTGCGTGACCGGAACCCGGTACAGGCGGCCGGTCGTGTAGTTGCCGATGACGAGATGTTGCTTCTGCCAGACGATCCCGTTCGCGCCGAAGCCTCCGCCTCCCGCCAGTCGCGCGTCCCGAACGAACACCGACGTCCGCCCATGCGCAGGCACCCGGTAGACGACCGGGGCGAACGAGTCGGTCACGTAGAACGTGCCGTCCGGAGCGATGGCCATGTCGTTGGCGAAGTGCTCGCCGCCGTCACCGGCGACCTTGGCCAGATCGACGTAGCGGACGCGCCGTCCGGAGCGCAGGTCGTACACGCCCACGCCGGCGACGTGCTTCGCCGTCGCCGGGGACGTCTTCACCCCGACGCCCGGATCCGCGTTCGCGACCAGGAGGCGTCCGCGCGGCGCGTCCACCTTGATCCCGGTCACCGACACCAGCGACGGGTCGTTCACCAGCGTCCGGACGGAGCCGTCGCGCCGGACGATCCCGACCGTCCCGTGCCGCAGCGAGCCGACCAGGAAGGTCTTGCGCGTCGGGTCCCACGCCACGCCTTCCGGGTGCAGGCTCGGCGCATGCCCGCGGACGGCCGCCGCAGAGGAATCACCCACACGGCTCGGCGCATGCCCGCGGACGACCCCCGATGAAGCACCACCCACATGGCTCGGCGCGGACGGTGCGGTCTGCGCCCAAGCACCCGCCGGGACGGTCGCCGCCACGCCACCGAACGCGACAGCGGCGCTTCCGGCCAGGACAGCGGCGTTTCCGAGCACAACGGTCAAAGAGGCGGCGGCGGACGTTCTAGCGCGCTTTCCGGCGCGCGCGTTCAGGCTGGACATGAGGTCTCCTCACTAGGCGCTTCCTCAGGTGCGTCCAACCTTGGGCCCGGCGGCGGAGAAGCGGCAGATCGTGCGGATACTGTCATTCCGACTACCAGGTTGGGAGGGGCCATGGACGGCTCGGAGGCGCACCGGGCGGCGCTCGGCCGGTTCCTACGGACGCGCCGCGCCCGGGTGACGCCCGCCGACGCCGGAATCGAGCCGGGGACGCGGCGCCGGACGCCGGGCCTGCGCCGGGAGGAGGTCGCGACGCTGTCCGGCGTCGGGATCACCTGGTACACGTGGCTCGAACAGGGGCGGGACATCAACCCGTCACCCGCCGTCCTGGACGCGATCGCGCGCACGCTGCGACTCGATGCTCCCGCCCGCGACTACCTGTTCAGGCTCGCCGGCGTCCACCCGGGTGAGCCGGACGCGCCGGGCCGCGCGGGCCGCGTCGTCTCGGAGCACCTGGAAAGCCTCGTGCTCGCGCAGCAGGGGTCACCGACCGTCCTGATGGACGCCGCCTGGAACGTTCTGGCCTTCAACGAGCCCGCGCATCTCGTCTACGGGTACGGCGACATCCCGCTGGACGAACGCAATGTCGCCTGGCAGACGTTCACATCCCGAGACCTCCGGAAGATGACGCGCCACTGGGAGGACCACGCGCGGCGGATCATCGGGGAGCTCCGGGAGTCCTTCGCGCGGCATCCGTCCGAGGCGTCCGCGCTGTCGGCCCTGTTCGCGCGGCTCCGCGCGGTGTCGCCCGAGGCCGACCGCTGGCTGGACGAGCGGGACGTCCAGCACCGGGCGGGCAACGTCGCCAAGGTCCTCGATCACCCGGTGCTCGGCGAGCTGCGTTTCACCCAGCTCGTGCTCGATCCCCGCGAGGCGCCGGGCCTGCACCTGGCCGTCCTCCAGCCGGACGAACCGACCAGGACGCGCCTCGAAACCGACGAAAACGCGGCTCGGGACCACGCCAAGGACGCGTCTCGGAAGCACGCGTAGAAAGCGCCTCGGAAGCACGCGTAGAAAGCGCTTCGGAAGCGCGCGTAGGACGCCTCGCGTAACAGCGCGTCAGGGCGGCGGCTGCTGGTCGCCCCGGTAGAGCCGGTCGGGGTCGGACGGGTCGCGCGGCCGGGGCTGCTGCATGCGGGCCATCATCAGCAGCTGGAGTGCGAAGGTGACGCCTCCGACGATGATGAGGATGACCCCGACGATGTGGATGTCGACGGGGTTGCGCATCGCGTTCGGCTGGATCGCGAACTTGAGGATCAGCCCGAGGGTGATGGTGAAGACGCTGACGCCGAGACCCATGGGTGACCTCCGCCGCACATTCCGCTGCCGTGTTGTCTTGGTTTCCGTTCCGGGAGGTCATCACACGCCATCGAAACGGTAAATAGGCACATATCAGACGCGGGTGGACGCGGACGGCCCCCGCCCTGAGAAGGGCGGGGGCCGTCGCCACCAGTTCCGCGGGAGGCGGAGTGGGTCAGGATCCTGGCGCTCGGGGCCTCGGAGAGGTCAGAACGCCTCTTCGGCGAGCTCCATCGCGTCGAGGTTGGTGGCCTCGGTGGCGACGCGGTCGGCGGCGATGCGCGGCAGGATGTTCTGCGCGAAGAACTGCGCGGCCGCGACCTTGCCGGTGTAGAAGGACTTGTCGGCGTCCGACAGGCCCTCGCCGCCGAGCTTGGCGAGCGCGACCTCGGCCTGGCGCAGCAGCAACCAGGAGATGACGACGTCGCCCGCGGCGAGCAGGAAGCGGGTGCTGTTCAGGCCGATCTTGTAGAGCTCCTTCGGGTTCTCCATGGAGGCGAGCGCCCACCCGATCATCGGGTTGAGGATGCCCTGGAGGTCGTCCAGCGCCTTGAGCAGCGCGGCGCGCTCGGCCTTGAGGCGGCCGTTGCCCGCGTCGGACTCGGCGAACTCCCGGATCTGGCCCGCGAGCACCTTCAGCGTCTCGCCCTGGTCGCGCAGGATCTTGCGGAAGAAGAAGTCCTGGCCCTGGATCGCCGTGGTGCCCTCGTAGAGGGTGTCGATCTTGGAGTCGCGGATGTACTGCTCGATCGGGTAGTCCTGCAGGAAGCCCGATCCGCCGAGGGTCTGGAGCGACTCGGCGCCGAGCAGCGCGTAGGCGCGCTCGGAGCCGAAGCCCTTGACGATCGGCAGCAGCAGGTCGTTGATCTTCTCGGCCTGCTCGTTCCGCTCGCCCGCGTGCTCGGCGACCTGGACGGCGTCCTGGTAGGACGCGGTGAGCAGCACCAGGGCGCGCATGCCCTCCGCGTACGCCTTCTGCGTGAGCAGGGAGCGGCGGACGTCCGGGTGGTGGGTGATCGTGACGCGCGGCGCGGTCTTGTCGGTCATCTGGGTGAGGTCCGCGCCCTGGACGCGCTCCTTGGCGTACTCGAGCGCGTTCAGGTAACCGGTGGACAGGGTCGCGATGGCCTTGGTGCCGACCATCATGCGCGCGTTCTCGATGACGAGGAACATCTGCTTGATGCCCTCGTGGACGTCGCCGACGAGCGTGCCGACGGCCGGGTGCTTCTCGCCGAAGGTGAGCTCGCAGGTCGTGGAGACCTTGAGGCCCATCTTCTTCTCGACGTTGGTGACGTAGGCGCCGTTGCGCTCGCCCAGCTCACCGGTCTCCAGGTCCACGTGGTACTTGGGCACGAGGAACATGGACAGGCCCTTGGTGCCGGGGCCGGCGCCCTCGGGACGGGCCAGCACCAGGTGGAAGATGTTCTCGGCCATGTCGTGCTCGGCCGAGGTGATGAAGCGCTTGACGCCCTCGATGTGCCAGGTGCCGTCGGGCTGCTGGACGGCCTTGGTGCGGCCGGCGCCGACGTCCGAGCCGGCGTCCGGCTCGGTCAGCACCATGGTCGCGCCCCAGCCGCGCTCGATGGCCAGCTCGGCGAACCGCTTCTGCTCGTCGGTGCCGATCTGCCAGAGCAGCTTCGCGAAGGACGGGCCGCAACCGAACATGTGGACGGCGGGGTTGGCGCCCAGCACCATCTCGGCGACCGACCAGCAGACCGTGCGCGGGGCGTTGCTGCCGCCGAGCGCCTCGGGCAGCTCCAGCCGCCACCACTCGGCGTCCATCCAGGTCTTGTAGGACTTCTTGAACGACTCCGGCATGGTCACCGTGCCGGTGGCCGGGTCGAACACCGGCGGGTTGCGGTCGGCGTCGGTGAACGACTCGGCGAGCGGGCCCTCGGCGAGGCGGTTCACCTCGTCCAGGATGCTGCGGACGGTCTCCTCGTCCAGGTCAGCGTACGGACCGCTGCCGAGCAGGTCCTGGCGGTCGAAAACCTCGAAGAGGTTGAACTCCAGGTCCCGGAGGTTGCTCTTGTAGTGCCCCATCACGAACACTCCGTGGGTTTCGGCGGCGGCTGGGAGGGCCCCGCATTACGTACTGGTCAGTAACTCGACATCATGCTACCCGCTGGTAACCACGTGCAACCCGCCCCAGCTCGGCGATTTTCGCCGACGCGCCGCGGAAGTGACCCACCTCACAGCAGGGAAAGCCCGCCGCGCTACTCACGAGCCCCACAAAGCGCGTCCCACCTCCGTGCGCGCCACCGGACGACCCGTCCGCACCCCCGCACAACGCCGCGCCGGGGTTTTCCACAACCCCTGGTAGCCCCTGAGACGCGACGACTCCCCGTCCGGAACAGGCCGCACCGTGGGAGGCCCGCGCCGAACCGTGGGAGGCCCGGGGCCGAACCGCGCGGGCCTCCCGTTTTCCGCAGATCACAGGGGGAACAACCGCATCACCACGTCCGTTGATCGAGACGAGGGCCGAAGACCGCCCTCCCGGACGAGGAGCGCGCCGTACCCGGCAGGCGAAGACGACGCGTCAAGCAGCACGGTCGTCGACGTCCGGGAGTTCTTTCGTGGCTTGGATCCTCATCGTCATCGCGGGTCTCTTCGAGGTCGCGATGGCCTCGTGCCTGAAGCTCAGCAAGGGTTTCAGCCAGCTGTGGCCGTCCGTGGGGTTCGCCGTGTTCGCGATCGCGAGCTTCGGCCTGCTGAGCCTCGCCCTCAAGTCCCTCGACGTCGGCACCGCCTACGCCGTGTGGACGGGGATCGGCGCGGTCGGCACCGCGACGGTCGGCATCGTCGCCATGGGCGACAGCGCGTCGCCGCTGCGCATCGGCGCCCTGGCCCTGATCGTCATCGGGATCGTCGGGCTCAACCTCGCCGGTTCCAACGTGCACTGATCCGCGCTCCGGCCTGAACCCGCCCCGCCCCGCCCGAGCCTGGCGCCGCCAAGCCCCCGGCCCGGCCACACCCCGGCTCGGCTTCGGTCCCGGCCCGGCACTGGCCGCGGCAGCGGGGGCGCTTGGGGCATTTCCGGACGGACGGGACGAAGCGGGAACCGCTGGGACGGGCCGGGCGTCGTACCTGTCGCGATGAGCGAACCCCCCGGACTGACACCCGCGGAGCGGCGGGTCTGGCACGCGTTCCCCACGGGGGCGGAGATCGTGTTCGGCGACGACCGGCCCGCGGGCCCGGATCCGGACCGGACGGTGCGCGCCCAGGTGATCAACCAGCTGCTGCTCGGCGGCGGCGAGACGCGCGACGGGTTCGTCGCCGCCGTCCGGGTGCGCGGCGCCTACGTCATCGGGCAGCTCAACCTCGTCGGAGGGACCGTCCGGCACGAGCTGCACCTCAAGGCCTGCCGGATCGTCGAGCAGCCGCAGTTCTCCAACTGCCGCACCAACACGCTCCGGCTGACCGACTGCCGGCTGCCGGGGCTTGACGCGGGCGGGCTGCACGCCGACGGGGCGGTCAGCCTGTCCCGGTCGGTGCTCGACGGCGGGATCCGGCTGCCGCGCGCGCAGCTGCTCGGCGGGCTCCGCATGAACGAGACGGTGATCACCGAGACCGATCCCGAGCGGTGGGCCGTCTTCAGCGGCGGGATGGTCGTCGAGGTCGGGTTCTTCGCGCGGAACGCGACGTTCGAGGGCGGCGTCCGGCTGGTCGGGGCGCGGATGAACGGCGGGCTCTTCATGGAGGGCACGACCGTCCGCAATCCGGGACGGCTCGCGCTCGACGGGATGAACATGGTGGTGCAGGACGCCGCCGAGTTCTCCAAGGGGTTCAGTGCCGAGAAGACGGTGCGGCTCCGCAACGCGCGCGTCAACGGGACGCTGTCGTTCGACGCGGCCGTCCTCGACTCGACCGATCCGGAGCGGCTCGCGCTGCAGGGCAGCCACATGGTCGTGGACGAGCTGCTGATGAACCTCGCGGAGCCGGTCAAGGGCAGGCTGTCGCTGGCGTACTCGCGGGTCGACGTCCTGATGGACCAGCCGCGGATCTGGCCGCGGGAGATCTACCTCGACGGGCTCGTCTACCAGACGCTGCGCGGCCCGGCCACGCCGAAGGAGCGGCTGAGCTGGATCTCGCGCGACCCCCAGTTCCACCTCCAGCCGTACGAGCAGCTCGCGTCCTGGTACCACGGGATCGGGCACGACGACGTGGCGCGGAAGGTCCAGCTCGCGAAGCTGCGGGCGCGGCGGCGACGGCTCGGGCGGATCCCGCGGATCTGGAGCCTCCTGCTCGACTGGACGGTCGGGTTCGGCTACCGGCCGTGGCTGGCGTTCACGTGGTTCGCCGCGCTCGTCGGGGTCGGGACGGCCGTCTTCTCGGCCGTCCCGCCGCGTCCGATCAAGGACAGCGTGGAGCTGCCGCGCTTCCACGCGCTCGTGTACAGCCTGGACCTGCTCATCCCCCTCGACTCGTTCGGGTTGCAGGGCGCGTACGACCCGGTCGGGTGGACGCGCTGGGTGGCGTACGGGCTGACCACGTCCGGGTGGGTGCTCGCGACCGCGCTGATCGCCGGGGTCACCCGCGTCCTGCGTCCCGAATGACGGCCTCCGGGACGGCCAGGACCCGCCCGGACGTCCGTGTCTCGGGTATCGGACGCGCCGAATGACCCCGGAGCGAAACCGGCCGCACCGGACGGCCGACCGTGGCAACAAAAGTCGCGCCCGCCGCGTCGATCATGTTGAGTGGGACGCGAGGGGAGACTCATGGGCACCTATCTGATCACCGGCGCGACCGGCGGCATCGGCGGCGCGGTCGCCGAACTGCTGCGCGACCGCGGCCACGAACTGATCCTGACCGGGCGGTCGCCGGAGCGGCTCGCCGCCGTCCAGGCGCGGCTGTCCGGGGGCGCGCACGCGCGCACGCAGGAGATCCGCCAGGTGAACGCCGACCGGGCGCCGGGGGGCCACGGCGCGCCCGGTCCGGGCACGTCCGGCCCTGGCACGTCCGGCCCTGGCACGTCCGGCCCTGGCGCGACCGGCCCTGGCGCGACCGGCCCTGGCGCGACCGGTCACGGCGCGTCCGGCCCGGGCTTGGACGGCGGCGCGCGCACCGCGACCGACACGCGCGTGACGACGCTGCCGCTCGACCTCGCCGCGCCGCGCCGGATCGAGGCCGCGCTCGCCGTCGCCGGGCTGCCCGCGCGGCTGGACGGCCTGGTCTACGCGGCCGGCGTCGCGCACCTGGGCCGGGTCGTCGACACCGAGACCGACGAGTGGATCGAGCACCTGTCGGTGAACCTCGTGTCGGCGGCGGAGCTGACCCGGCTGCTGCTGCCCGCGCTGCGCGCCGCCCGCGGCCAGATCGTCTACGTGAACTCGACGGCCGGGCTGCGCGCGAACCCGCGCTGGAGCTCGTACGCGGCGAGCAAGTGGGGCCTGCGCGCCCTCGCCGACTCCGTCCGCGCCGAGGAGCCGGAGATCCGCGTCACCTCGTTCTTCCCCGGCCGAACGGCGACCGACATGCAGCGCCGCATCCGGACGCAGGAGGGCGCGGCGTACGACCCGTCCGACTTCGCGTCGCCGGAGTCGATGGCCCGCACGGTCGTCGCCGCGCTGGAGACCCCGCGCGACGCCGAGGTCACCGAGGTCACCGTCCGTCCCCGCCCCTGACCACCCACGACCCCGCGAACGCGGGGCGGGCGACGGGGGTCATTCGGTGCGGGAGCGGCGGAGCATCCAGGCGGCGAGGACGCCGCCGAGCAGGCCGAACAGGTGGCCCTGCCACGAGATGGACGGGTCGCTCGGCACCACGCCGACGAGCATCGTGCCGTAGACGGCGACGACGGCGACCGCGATCGCGATGTCGGCCAGGCGGCGCTCGAACAGGCCGCGGCCGATGAGGTAGCCGAAGAAACCGAAGATCAGGATGCTGGAGCCGAGCGTCAGCGCGGAGCTGGTGAACCAGACGCCGAGGCCGCCGACCACGATGATGACCAGGGACGCGGCGAGGAACTTGGCGAGGCCGCGGACGGCCGCCAGGAAGCCGAGGATCAGGAACGGCACCGTGTTGGCCATCAGGTGCGCGAAGCCGACGTGCAGGAACGGCGCGGTGAAGATGTCGGGCAGGTCGGCGACGTCGTGCGGGTGGATGCCGTACTGGTCGAGGCGTCCGTCCGCGAGGTAGTCGATGCCTTCGAGCACCCACATGCCCGCCGTGACGAACAGGATGAGGGTCGCCGCGGCCAGGGCGCGCGTGCCCTGCGTCGCGAGGCCCTCGCCCCGACTCTCCCGTTGAACCGGGGAGTAGCTCATCGTTCCCACCCCGTCGCCGTGCTCGACTGCCGCCGTCCTGTCAACGATCGTCCCCCGCACCGGCGTTCCCGTCCAGGCCCGGCCGCCCCGGCGGGCGGAGCCGAGGATGGCGAATCGGATTCGGTTCGGGCCATAGTGGGGCGATGCGAGCGATGGTCTGCGAGGAACTCGGTTCGGTGCGGCTGCGGGACGTCCCGGACCCCGAGCCCGGACCCGGCCAGGTGGCCGTGGCGGTCGAGGCGGCGGGCGTGAACTTCGTGGACGGGCTGTTCGTCCAGGGCGGGTACCAGATCAAGCCGCCTCTGCCGTTCACGCCGGGCAGCGAGGTCGCCGGGACGGTCGCGGCGCACGGGCCCGGCGTCACCGGACCCGCGGTCGGGACGCGGGTGCTGGCCATGTGCGGCCTCGGCGGGTTCGCCGAGAAGGTGCTCGTGCCGGCGGCCGGGGCCGTCCCGATCCCGGACGATCTGGACGCCCCGCGCGCCGCGACGTTCACGCAGAGCTTCTGCACCGCGCTGTTCGCGCTGCGCGACCGGGCGCGGCTCGCGGCGGGCGAGAAGGTCCTCGTGCTCGGCGCGGGCGGCGGGGTCGGGCTCGCGGCGGTGCAGGTCGCGCGGGCGCTCGGCGCGGACGTGCTGGCCGCCGCGTCCACGGAGGACAAGCGCGCGGCGGCGGTCGAGGCCGGCGCGTCCGGTGTGGTGGACACCACGCGCGAGGACGTCAAGACCGCCGCCCGCGCCTGGGCGGACGGCGGCGTGGACGTCGTGTACGACCCGGTCGGCGGCGAGCTCGCGGAACCGGCCCTGCGCGCGCTGCGCGAGGGCGGGCGCCACGTCGTGATCGGCTTCGCGTCCGGGACGATCCCGTCGCTGCCGCTGAACCAGGTGCTGCTGCGGAACCGCTCGGTCGTCGGCGTCGACTGGGGCGCGTGGTCGATGGCCCATCCGCTGCCCCAGCGCGCCCTGCTGGACGAGCTGCTGGCGATGGTCGCGAAGGGCGTCCTGTCGCCGGTCGCGCCGCGGACGGCGCCGCTCGCGGAGGCCGGGCGGGTGCTCGCCGACCTCCTGGAGCGGCGCGCTGTGGGGAAGATCGCCCTGGTCCCGCCGGGTTCCGGGAGCCGTGCTGCGGCCTCGGCGACCAGCTAAGCCACGGCCTCGGCGCCAAGGAGGCGGCGGTGCCGGTGACCAGCTAGGCGGCGGCCTCGGGCCGAGGCGGGCGGCGGTCTCCGTGCCGGGTGGCGGTCTCCGTGCCGGGCAGGCGGGCGGTCTCCGTGCCGGGCAGGCGGGCGGTCTCCGTGCCGGGTCAGGCGGGGCGGTCTCCGGGCCGGGTCAGGCGGCGGCCTCGGTGACGTCGCCGCGGACGGTGATGGCCGGCAGGTGGTGGCGGACGGGCGCGTCGGCGCGTCGGCGGAGGTGGCGGCGCTCCTCGGGCGTCGTCCCGCCCCAGATGCCGTCGGGTTCGCCGACGCGCAGGGCCCACTCCAGGCAGTCGGCGACGACCGGGCAGTTGGCGCAGATCGCCTTGGCCCGGCGCTCCTGCTCGCGCAGGACGGGGGCCGCGTACCCGATGGGGAAGAAGAGGTCCGGGTCGGCGCCACGGCAGATGGCGTGGTCGCTCCAGTGCTCTTCGGCGGCGTGCGGATTCGGCATGAGGCTGTGCTCCCTGCGACGGCCCGGGCGGATCGCGCCGGGCGGTTCGGGATGGGGTGGTTGTCCACCCAACGTAGTACTACGAGGCGTAGTACTACAAGTCGCGGTGAACGATGGAACGAAACGTCCGGATAGCCTGTCCGCGTGCGCCCAGCTCAAGATGTCACCTTCCGCGAAGCCACCCGCGATGACCTGCCGTTCGTCGTCCGGTTGCTGGCCAACGACCCGATCGCCGCGGGCCGCGAGTCGGTCGCGGACGGGACCGTCCCCGACGCGTACTTCGCCGCCTTCGCGGCGATCGAGAAGGACCCCAACAACGCGCTGATCGTCGCCGAACTGGACGGCGAGATCGCGGGCTGCCTGCAGCTCACCTACATCCCCGGCCTCACCTACACCGGAGGCGAGCGGGCGCAGATCGAGGGCGTCCGGGTGGCGGCCGAGGTGCGCGGGCGCGGCATCGGCCAGCTGATGGTGGGCTGGGCCATCGAGCAGGCGCGCACGCGCGGCTGCCGCCTCGTCCAGCTGACGACCGACCGCCAGCGTCCCGAATCCATCCGCTTCTACCAGAAGATCGGATTTCGCCCGTCCCATATGGGGATGAAGTACCACCTCGACGCGTCCGAAACCTCGGAACCCGCCTGAGATCGGGGGAGTCCGGGCCCGCGGGGTATTTTTCCGGGATGTTCAGCGTGAAATGCTGACCTTCCGGACAGTGGAGGACGCCCGGAGGCCCCGCCGTGACCGAGAGCCACCCGGAGACCGAGAGCCACCTGGAGATCGAGCGGAAGTACGACGCCGCCGCCGACTTCGACCTGCCGGACCTGTCCGGGCTGCCCGGCGTCGCCGGCGTCCGGGACACCGCCCCCGTCCGGCTCCACGCCGCCTACTTCGACACCGGTGACCTGCGGCTCGCCGCCCGCGGGATCACGCTGCGGCGCAGGCGCGGCGGCGCGGACGCGGGCTGGCACCTGAAGCTCCCCGCCGCGGACGGACGGCTGGAGGTGCGCGCGCCGCTCGGCCGCGCCCGCGCCGTCCCCGCCCGGCTCGCCTCGCTCGTCGCCGCCTACACGCGCGGCGAGCCGCTGCGGCACATCGCCACCCTCGACACCGACCGGCGCGTCACCGTCCTTCTGGACGAGGACGGCGCGCCGCTCGCGGAGGTCGCCGACGACCGGGTCGTCGGGACCGTCGTCCACGACACTGGCCGCAATTCCGGCACCGGTTCTGAGACCGAGATCACGCCCGGCGCGTCGCGCTGGCGCGAGGTCGAGGTGGAGCTGGTGAACGGCCCGCCGACGCTGCTGAAGGCCGCGCGCAAGCGGCTGCGGAAAGCGGGCGCCCGAGACTCGGCCTCCTCTTCCAAGCTCGGCCGCCTTCTGGACGGCGTACGAGGGCTCCCCGCACCGCGTAAGCCACCGCCCGCCGAGGACGGACAGAGCGCGGGCGATGTCGTCCTCCGTCAGTTGCACGCGCAAGTGGAGACGTTGCTGCGGCTCGATCCGGAGGCGCGGCGGGGCACGGACGACGCCGTCCATCAGATGCGGGTGGCGGCGCGGCGGACGCGGGCCGTCCTGCGCGCGTACGCGCCGCTCTTCGACACCGAGCGCACCCGTCCGATCGAGGACGAGCTGAAATGGCTCGGCGGAGTGCTCGGCGAGGTCCGTGACCTGGAAGTCCTCCGGATGCGTCTCGCGGCGCGCGTCGCGGAACTCGACGGACCGGCGCGTCCGGAGCCGCTCGGCCCCGGCACGCTCGTGCGGGTGGACGACCCCGTGCCGCGCGTCCCGTCCTGGCTGGAGGACCTCGCCCGGCAGGAACGCGCCGCGTACCGGCGGATGAACGCGACGCTCCGCGAATCCCGCTACTTCGCGCTGCTCGACGCGCTCGAAGATCTCGTCGCCGACCCGCCGCTGACCGCGCGGGCGCGCCGTCCGGCCGCCGAGGAGATGCCCGCGCTGCTCAAGCGTTCGCGGAAGCGGCTCGTCCGGGAGCGCGCCGCCCTCGACGGTCGGCCCGAGGACGTCGAGTCCGCGCGGCACGACGTGCGGAAGGCCGCCAAGCGCGTCCGGTACGCGGCCGAGACGGCCGTGCCCGTCCTGGGTGCGGAGGCGGGCCGGACCGCGCGCGACGCGAAGGCCGTGCAGAGCGCCCTCGGCGACCACATGGACGCGCTGATCACGATGCGCCGGATCGAGCGGATCGCCGCCCGCGTCCGCGACCCGGCCGAGGCGTTCGCCCTCGGCCGCATCCACGGCGTCGAGCGCCGCGAGGCCGACGCCTCCCTCGCCCGCTTCACCGGAACAAGGACCGGGGCTCGAAGGGAAGCCGGGAAAAACTGATCCGCGCGGTCAGCGGGCTTCGTGGCGTTCGAGCGCCGCGAGGGCGTCGTCGGTGAGGTGGGCGACCCAGAACGCGCCCTTGCGCAGCGACGGGTCCTCCGGCGGCTTCTCCCCGAACCGGCGGCACAGGCCGGTGATCAGCCCGCTGACGATCTCGCCGTGCGTGCAGACGATCAGCGGCCCGCCGTCCGCGGACAGCTCCAGGAGCCGGTCCAGCGCGCGGTCGGGCGCGGTCTCCCCGACGGTGAAGGCCGCGTCGGTGACCAGGCCGGTCCGCGTCCGCCGCACGTAGGGCAGGACGGTCGAGACGCAGCGCGCGGTCGCCGAGCTCGCCACCCGCGCGGTGCCGAACGCCGGCAGCAGCCCGGCCAGGGCCGCGGCCTCCGCGCGTCCGCGCTGGTCGAGGGGGCGCAGCTCGTCCGGCTCGCGCCACTCCTTCTTCTCGCCCGCCGCGCCGTGCCGCAGGACGATCACCGTCCGGGTGCGGAGGGGCCCGGCCGCGAAGGCGCGCAGCAGGTCCCGGTCGAGCGGATAACTGAGCCGCCGGTCGGCCTCGTCGAGGGGCAGCCACTCCAGGGCGTCCACCTCGTCGTTCGCGACGAACACCGGCCCGCCGGACGCCACCGGCGACGCCGCCCACCAGTCCACCCGTTTCGGACGTCCCTGCACCACGTAGTCGGCGGACGGCAGCCGGCGACCCAGCACGGAGACGATCCCGGTCTCCTCGAACACCTCCCGGACGGCGGCGCGGAGCGTGTGCTCACCCCGGTCCACATGGCCCTTCGGAAACGTCCAGTCGTCGTGCCGGGGCCGGTGGATCACGGCGAGCTCGGGTGCGCCGCCGCGCCCCTCGCGCCACAGCACTCCCCCGGCGGCCCGCACGGCCCCCGGCTCGGGCGCGCCGCGCGGCACCAGCACGCTTCCCGGTTCCGACATCGCCCTCGACCTCCCCCGCGGGCTCACCTCCGTCCGACGCCCCGGATCCGTGCGCGACGGCTCGGCTTCCGGCCCGGAACCGGACTCGGAACCGGCCTCGGATTCGGAACCGGACACGGACTCCGGACCGGACACGGACTCCGGACCGGACTCCGGACCGGACTCCGGACCGGACTCGGCACCGGGCTCAGGCATCGACCGTCCTCCACCGGCGGGACCGGACCAGGTGCGTCTGGATGTCGAGCAGGCTCTCGCCGGGTCCCGCGGCGCGGCGCGTCCACGCGCCGTCGCCGTCCAGCCACCAGGAGCTGGTGTCGTCGGACATGGCGAGGTCCATCAGCTCCACGAGCTGCTCGCACTGCGCGCGGTCGGCGACGCGGACGAGCGCCTCGACGCGGCGGTCCAGGTTGCGGTGCATGAGGTCGGCGCTGCCGATCCACACCTCGGGCTCGCCGCCGTTCTCGAACGCGTACACGCGCGAGTGCTCCAGGAACCGTCCGAGGACGCTGCGCACGCGGATCCGCTCGGACAGGCCCGCGACGCCGGGCCGCAGCGCGCAGATGCCGCGCACCCACACGTCCACCGGGACGCCAGCGCGCGACGCCTCGTAGAGGGCGTCGATGACGACCTCGTCCACCAGCGAGTTGCACTTGATCCGGATGCGCGCGCGGCGGCCCTCGCGGTGCCGCGCGACCTCCCGCTCGATCCGCTCGACCAGGCCCGGACGCAGCGAGCGCGGCGCGACGAGCAGCCGCTTGTAGCCGTCGTTGCGCGAGTAGCCGGTGAGGTGGTTGAACAGCGCCGACACGTCCTCGCCGACGTCGGGAGCGCAGGTCAGCAGGCCGAAATCCTCGTAGAGGCGGGCCGTCTTGGAGTGGTAGTTGCCGGTGCCGATGTGGCAGTAGCGGCGCAGCACGCCGTCGGCGTCCTGCCGGACGATCAGGGCGAGCTTGCAGTGCGTCTTCAGCCCGACGAACCCGTACACGACGTGGCAGCCCGCCTGCTCCAGCTTGCGCGCCCAGGCGATGTTCGCGCGCTCGTCGAAGCGGGCCTTCAGCTCGACCACGACGACGACCTGCTTGCCGGCCTCGGCGGCGTCGATCAGCGCGTCCACGATGGGTGAGTCGCCGGACGTCCGGTACAGGGTCTGCTTGATCGCCAGGACGCGCGGGTCGGTCGCGGCGTCCTCGATGAGCCGCTGCACGGTCGTGGTGAACGAGTCGTACGGGTGGTGCACCAGGATGTCCCGCTCGCGGATCGCGGCGAAGATGCTCGCGTCCTGCGGGATCGCCTCCTTGGACGGCACGAACGGCGGGTACCGCAGCTCGGGCCGGTCGAGGTCGGCGATCGCGGACATCCCGGCGAGGTCGAGCGGGCCGGGCACCCGGTAGATCTGGTCCTCGTCGATGGCCAGCTCGGTGGTGAGCAGCTCCAGCACCGCCGCCGAGATCGACTCCTCCACCTCCAGCCGGACGACCGGCCCGAACCGGCGGCGCAGCAGCTCGCGCTCCAGCGCCTGGAGCAGCCCCTCGCTGATGTCGTCGTCGATCTCCAGGTCCTGGTTGCGGGTGACCCGGAACGCGTGGTGCTCCAGCACCTCCATGCCGGTGAACAGCTGGCCGAGGTGCGCGGCGATCACGTCCTCCAGCGGGGTGAACCGGTCCGGGGACGCCTCGATGAAGCGCGGCAGGACGGGCGGGACCTTCACCCGCGCGAACATCGACTGCTCGGTCTCCGGGTCCCGGACGATCACCGCGAGGTTCAGCGAGAGGCCCGAGATGTAGGGGAACGGGTGCGCCGAGTCGACGACCAGCGGGGTGAGGACGGGGTAGATGCGGTCCCGGAACAGCCGCCGCATCCGCTCCTGCTCGGTGTCGGCGAGCTCGTCCCAGCGCAGGATCTCGACGCCCTCCTTGGCGAGCGCGGGACGCAGCTCGTCGCGGAAGCACGCGGCGTGCCGCAGCATCAGCTCGCGCGCGACGGCGGAGGTGCGCTCCAGCACCTCGCGGGGGCGGCGCCCGGACGCCGACTGCACCGCGAGGCCCGTCGCCATCCGCCGGGTGAGACCGGCGATCCGCACCATGAAGAACTCGTCCAGGTTGGACGCGAAGATCGCCAGGAACCGGACCCGCTCCAGCAGCGGCATCCCCGGGTCCTCCGCCAGCTCCAGGACCCGCTGGTTGAACCGGAGCCAGCTCTCCTCGCGGTCGAGGTAGCGGTCCTCGGGCAGCGCGTCGGAGGGCTCGGCACTGTGGGGGAAATGTCCTGGATTGACGGTCATGGCGCACATGCTCCCCGGTCAAGATGAACGTCGATGAAACGGGCGTGTTTCCAGTTTGCGCCTCTTGTCGCGGACAGGCCGATCATGCCCGCCCGGCACCGAGATCACTCCGCTCGTCCGGGCCGAATGATCTCCGCTCCGGTCGATCGCCCGGCGTCTTCGGACTCAGCGTGAGCTGCGGTGCGGCGGCAGACGCGGGAGCGGCCGGGGACGGCCAGGACGGACCGGATGGCCGGGACAGGTCGGGGCAGCAGGGCCGGTCCGGGGGGCAGGGCCGGTCCGGGGGGCAGGGCCGGGGCGGGGGGCAGGGCCGGGGCGGGGGGGCAGGGCCGGGGCGGGGTGGTGGCCGGGGCGGGACGACCGTGAACCCGGGCGCGCGCCGGCTCGTCCATGAAAGGGGGACGGGGTGTCGCCGCGGGCCGCGGCGGGGAGTAACGACCTGTCCACAGAGAGAGATTGGGACGGGAACAGTCCGTGGGTACAACCAGAGACGTGGCCCCTCAGGAACCCTCCTCCGCTCCGTTCGCCGTGATCGGCGGCCCCGCCGCGGGAACCGTCCCGTGGCCGCGCTGCCGGGCGGTCTTCGGCTGTTCCGGACGCGCCGTCGAGCCGTTCCGGGGCTGCCCGGCGCACCTGCGGCCCGGTGAGCGCGCGCTGTTCGTCGGCCGGCTCCGGCCCGGCGCCGACCTCGACCTGCGCGGCGTCACCGTCCCGGCCGACCTGCTGTCGGACGTCCTCGACGCCCTCACCGGCCCGGACCGCCGCCCCCACCTCGGCCGCACCCGGCTGGACGGCGCGGTCCTGCCGTCGGCCGCGGCGCTGCGCGGCGCGTGCTTCGAGGGCGACAGCTCGTTCGACGGCGCGGCGTTCGTCGGCGGCGCGTCCTTCTTCGACGCCCGGTTCCTCGGGAACGTGTCGTTCCGGGGGGCGCGGTTCGGCGGCAACGCGTCCTTCCACCAGGCGCGCTTCCACCGGCACGCCGCGTTCACCGAGACCGTGTTCGCCGGGGACGCCCTGTTCGGCGAGGCGTCCTGGCTCGCCGACGCCGACTTCACCCGCGCGGTGTTCATCGGCGCCGCCGCGTTCGACCGGGCCCGTTTCGGCCGGGACGCCGGGATGCAGGCGGCGTGTTTCGGCGGCGCGCTGTCCTGCCGCCGCGTCCGGGTCGGACGGAACGCCCGTTTCGACCGCGCCCGGTTCCGGCACGGGCTGTGGCTCGGGCCGCTCGCCGCAGGGGAACGGCTCGTCCTGACGGACGTGTCGGCGCACGGCGGCGTCCAGGTGCAGGCGGCGGCCGTCCGGATCGAGGCGGACGGCCTGACCGCCCGCGGCGACACCGACCTGCGCGTCCGCGGCGCCGAGGTGGATCTCAGCAACGCCGTCTGCTCCGGGCGGCTCCGCGTCCGCGCCCAGGCGCGGCCGTTCTGCGGGCTGCCGGAGAGCGCCGACACCGAGCTTCCCGTCCGCGTCCTGTCGCTGGGCGGCGTCGGCGCGCCGCGCGTCGAGCTCACCGACGTCGACCTGAGCCACTGCCGCTTCCTCGGCCTCGCGCACCCGGACGGGCTGCGAGTCCGGGGCGACTGCGCGTTCGCCACCCGGCCCGGACGGCGCTGGCGCGGCGGGCGGCGCGCCGTCCTCAGCGAGGACTCGGCGGCCGAGACGCCGTCCCGCCTCGCCGCCCTCTACCGGCAGCTGGCCCGCGCGACCGCCGACGCCGACGGCGGCACGGCCCGCGACTTCCGGTACCGCGCGCTGGAGCTGCGCCGCCGGAGCGAACCCGACCAGTGGCACCGGTGGGCCCTCCACCTGCTCTGGATCACCTGCGGCTACGGCCTGCGCGCCGGCCGGACGATCGCATGGGTCGCCGTGCTCGCGGGCCTCCTCGCGGGCGGCGCGGCCCTCGCCGACCAGACGCACCGGCACTCCGCCGCCCACCCGCACAGAACCGATCATTCACGCGGGACGGAACGGCACGGCGGAACGGTCGGGCAGCCGGGACCCGGCCTGGTCAGGCGCGTCCCGCCCCGGACGACCGGAATGACCGCGCCGCCCTCCGGAACCGTCCACCGGGCCAACGGAAGGTTCGCCGACCGGCTCTGAAACGGGCGCGCAAACCACCGCCTTGACGAGGTGACCCCGGCCCGACACGCGTCGTTCACTGGGGCGCACGGGTCAAATGTCAGACCCCTGGGTAATGATGCGGAACATGAGCAGGGAAACCCACCCAGGGTTGCGGTGCCCGCACTGCGAAACGCCCCTCAGTCTCGTCACCGCGCCCACTCACGCCCCCGCGCCCGCGGAACCGGGCGCATTCCCCACCCCCACTCCCGGTTCCACTCCTGATCACACTTCCGGCCCCACTCCCGTCCTCTCGCCGAGCAGCGCCGCGGCCTCGCCGAACCTCGCCGCGATCGGCCTCCCGGCGCGCGTCCGCGACGAAACACCGCCGCCGGTCGCCGAAGTCCTCGCCGTTTACGCCGGACGTTCCAAAGATCCATTGATCAACGCGCGGGGAATGGCGCGGGTCCGCGACAGCCTCGAACGCGGACGCGCCGCCGCCGCGCAACGCCGCCTCGCCCAGCGCGCCGCCCGCCGGACACCGCGCTCCGCATAAAGGACGCCGCGCTCCGCGTGAACGACATCGCGCTCCGCGTGAACGCGCCGAAGCGCCGCGCACGAGCGCGGCGCTTGGCGGACCGTTCTCAACTGCCGAACCTGACCACTGCGTGATCACGGTCGGCGGGGAAATTGCGGCACCGTTCCCGGCCACGAACTCGATCGCCGTTCCCGATCTCGACCCCGACCCCGACCCTGAACTCGATCGCCGTTCCCGGCCCGGCGTTTCCCGCCAGGGACCCGGCCGTCGTGTTCGCGCCTCAGCTCGGGGACGTGGCCGTCCACTCGGCGGTGACCGTCGCGGAGTTCAGCACCGAGCCCGCCGGGACACCCGGGAACCGGTCACTGCGCTTGACCAGGACTTCCGCCTCACCGAGCGCGCGTCCCGCCGACGCGTCGACGATCAGCCGGGTCTGGAGGACGTCTCCGGCGGGCGTCGGACGCGTCAGGCCGATCGCCACGCCCGGACGGCCCTGCGCGTCGGTCACGCGGCCGAGCGAGGCGACCGACGGCAGCCCGGCGAGCAGGCGGAACGTCGCCGCCCGCACCTTCGGCGTGACCGGCATGTCGGTGAGCAGCCCGCGCGCGACGTCGAAGAGCCACTCGTCGGCGGTGCTCTTCTGACCGTCCGCCTCGGTTCCGTGGCCCTCGTACCAGCGCAGGAGCGCCTTCTTGAGCGCCTTCGGATCGGCGGGCAGGCCCCGCAGGTCCTTCATCGTCACGTTGCGGCCGAGCCAGAAGATCTCGCCGCGGCGCAGCGGCGTCCGGCTCGTGCTCGGCTTGCCGGGCGACGCCGACAGCGGACGCGGCTTGTACGCGCCGCCCTTCGACGCCGGGATCTTCTGCACCCAGGACGTCGGCGAGCCCGCCTTGCTCCAGGCCACCTTGTCGGCGGGCGTCGCCGGACGCGCCCCGAGGTCCTGCGAGCGGGCGATCTGGGCCCCGGTCGGCGCGTTCGGCGTCCAGTTCTCCGAGCGGCTCTCCGCGATCACCGTGTACGGGTCGGCGGCGTCGCCGACGCGCACGTACTCGCGGGTCAGGCGCGTCACGTGCCAGAACGCGCCCGCTCCGCCGGGCTGCCGGTCGGCGGACTCGGCCGCGGTCAGCAGGATCGTCCGGCCGTCGAGCGCCTGCGGTGCGCCGCTGCCCGGCGTCTTCGCCGGGGCGTCGTGCCCGCCGGGCGCGACCAGGACCGCCGCCGCCACGGCCGCCGCCGCGATCCCGGCCAGGCCCAGCCCCCACACCGGACGGAACGCGCGCCGCCGCGTCCCCGCCTGGTCGTGCGCCTGGGTGTCCGCGGGGGTGCCCAGCCGGGCGCGGGCCAGCTCCCGCTCGCGCGTCCCGGCCTCGACCGGAAGGCCGGGGTTCAGCTCGTCCGGACGGGCCTCCGCCAGCATCCGCATCGCGTCACGACTCATCTTCTCGCCTCCTCGCGCGTCAGGCCGCATGGCCGACCCGCTTCGCACTCTGTCCACGTTCGGTGCCCGTGATCCCGGACGGCGCCCGCTCCGGCCCGTCCCGGTCGACCGCCTGCTGGAGGCGGCGGCGGGCCCGGTGCAGGCGGACCCGGAACGCCGCCTTCGAGCAGCCGAGGACGCGGGCGGCGTCGCGCGGCGCGAGCCCCTGCCAGGCGGTGAGGACGAGGACGTCCCGGTCGTCCTCCGACAGCTCCGCCAGCGCCCGCAGGACCGCGTGCCGCTCGGCGACGTGCTCCGCGACGTCCGCGGCCGGGGGCGGAGCCCAGTGCCGCAGCTCCTTCGCGAACGCCTCGCGCCGGACCTCGGCGCGGTGACCGTCGCGCAGCACGTTGCGGGCCACGCCCAGCAGCCACGGCAGCGCCGGATCCGGCATCTCCCGGACGCGCCGCCACGCGATCGCGAAGGTCTCGCTCACCACCTCGTCGGCGATCTGCCGTCCGGCGCGCGCGGCGGCGTACGCCCACACCCGCTGCCGGCAGGCGTCGTAGACCGCGGTGAACCGCTCTTCATCGGCCGTCACCTGCTTCTCCGTCCGTCCCGGTGTGTTCCGTCACCAGGAAGTGGTGCGGGAGGGCCCAGTGTTACCGCCGATCCAAAGCGCTTCACCGCGCGCGGCCCCCGCTCGC
Source organism: Actinomadura gamaensis (assembly GCF_042652125.1). Classification (NCBI taxonomy): domain Bacteria; kingdom Bacillati; phylum Actinomycetota; class Actinomycetes; order Streptosporangiales; family Thermomonosporaceae; genus Actinomadura; species Actinomadura gamaensis. The sequence goes on from NZ_JBHSIT010000012.1 coordinate 126,332, forward strand.
CCCCGGCTCGGCCCGCGCTCGGCCCCCCCCGCTCGGCGCGCGCTCGCCCCCCGGCTCGACCTGTGCTCGGCTCCCGCTCGGCGCGCTCGGCCCCCGGTCGGCGCGCGCGGACCGCGCGCGAGCCTCGCTCGGAGGGCGCTTGAGAGCCGCTCGGCCGCGTTCGGACCGTGCTCGGGGCCCGCTCGGGCGGTGCGCTGGGGCGGGGGCCGGGGGCGGTGAGTTGGCGGCTTTCGTCCTGACTTCTGCTTTTCTTGGCTTATCGGGGAAAATGTAGCGGGTTATTCGAGCATTGCGGGCCGCATTTCCCCGATTCCCGGCGCGGTCTCCTTCCGCGGCCGCTAGCATCCCGCGAGTCGGTGATTGCCAAACCCTTTCCCATCCCCGCTCCCAGAACGGGAAAGGCTTTTCTTGGAGGGCGTCATGAACGGACGTGCCGTCCGGGCCTGGGCGCTGCCGGTGGCGGCGGTGCTGCTGCTCGGCGGATGCGGCGGGCACCGGGCCGGAGACCGCGCGGGAGCGGCGGAGCGGGGAGCGGCGGGACGCGGGGCGGGCGCGCCGGAGGCCACGACCTTCGCGACGCTCCGCCAGGCCCCGCCCGACCCGGCGCCGGACGCCGGCAGCGACGGGCTCGTCATCCACCCCGACGCGGCGCGGCCCGTGCTGGACCGTCCGGGCGGAACGCCGGTGGCCGTCCTGCCGACCACCGAGCTCGGCGGGCCCACCTGGGTCCCGGCGGTCGAGGCGAACGGCGAGTGGCTGCGCGTGCTGCTGCCGAGCCGCCCGAACGGCGCGTCCGGCTGGGTGACCACCCGCGGCGGCGGGCTCCGCACCGCGCACACGCCCTACGTGATCAGGGTGGACGTCGCGCACCGCGCCCTCACCCTGCTCAAGGACGGCCGCCAGGCCGGCCGCTGGTCCGTCGCCGTCGGGGAACCGCACACGCCGACGCCGTCCGGGCGGACCTTCGTGATGGCGTCGCTCGCCCCGGCGAAGCGGACGCCGAGCCCGGTGGTGCTGCCGCTGGGCACCCATTCGGCGACCCTCGACAGTTTCGGCGGCGGACCGGGGACGGTCGCGCTGCACGGCTGGCCCGACGCCTCGGTGTTCGGCAAGCCCGTCACGCACGGCTGCGTCCGCGTCCCGCAGGACGCGCTGCGCCAGCTCTCGGAAGTTCCGCTCGGCACCCTCGTCCAGCTGGGCTGAGGCCCCGGGGCCGGCGCAGGGCTGAGTTCGGCTCCGCCGGATCGGCCCCGTCTCGCCCCTCTATCCCACCCGCCACACCTCTCTCCCCTGCCACGCCTCATCCGGCTCCGCCCTCCGGAATTCCGGATCTACCGCACGGATCACCGGGCCGTCAGGTCGTCACCGCACCGCGCGGTCCGCCGGGAGCGGCAAGCCCTTCTTCTCATCCCTCGATCGGAGAACACACATGCGCTACGGAACGGCTACCAAACGTCTGACCAGGGCCGTCACCCTCGCCGCGGTGGGCGGGCTGCTCGCCGCGAGCCCCGCCCTTGCCGCCACCAGGCACGCGCCCCGCGGTGCCGCCGGTGCGGCCGGACGCGAGGGCACGGCTTTCGGGCTGGCCCTGAACGGCCCGATACCGCTCGCCCCTAAACCCGCCGTCGCCTCGAAGTCCGGCATGCGGCACACCGCTCTGCTGGACGAGGAGCACACCAAGTTCCTGAAGGCCGCCGTGCTGGACGTCGCCGCCTCCCCGACGCAGTCGCAGGCCAGCGTCACCAAGCTGCGCGTCACCGAGGTCGGCCTGGCCGCCGACGCCGTCCGCGCCCACTGCTCCGGCGGGACCGGGTCCACCGAACTCGTCGACGCCATGGTCGGCGGGAAGCGGCTGCCGGTCTCGCCGCCGCCGAACACCACCATCCCGGTCGATCTGCCGCAGATGGGACGGGTCGCGCTCATCCTGAACAAGCAGGAGCGCGTGCCGAACGGCGTCCGCGTCACCGCGATCGAGCTGACGACGCCGCTCGGGAAGCTCGGCACCGAGGACGTCCGCGTCTCGTCCGCGACCTGCATGCCGGGGGTGAATGCCCCTTCCGGCAAGGGCGCGGACAAGGTGCCGAATGGCGACGGAGGGGGCGAGGCCCCGTCCGGTAAGGGCGCGGCGGAAGCACCGCGTCCGAAGCCGGTACGGCACGACCTGGCCGTCACCGGCTGACGTTCTTCCGGACCCGCCGTACTTCGGCGGGCCGCCGAACGGCTTCGGCATTCCGAATCGTGGTGTCAGGCCCGGCCGCGGGCCGTCAGGCTCGGCCGCGGGCTCGGCTGCGGGCTCGGCACCGCCGAACGGCTCCGCCTCCATTTTCTCCGGGAGACGGGGCCGTTTGCCGTGAGACGCGGCTCCTTCCGCCGGGAACGGCGGTTCGTTCCGCCTCGGGTGGCGGTTCGCTCAGTTGAAGGACTTTTCGAAATGGACGACCGAACCGTCCTTGTTGACGCGGCCGCTGATCTCCAGATCATCGGTAAAGGCGTGCATGAGCGTCAGGCCGCGTCCGTGCTCGGCGTAGGCGGGATCGTTGCTGCCGGACCAGTTGGGCGGGCTCGTCCCGCCGCCCCCGTCGATGACGTCCACGACGCAGCGCCGCGGATCCAGCTGCGCGCGGATCTCGTAGGCGGTGCTGGACACGGCGTGCTGGATGACGTTCGCGCAGGCCTCGCCCAGGGCGAGCGCGATGTCGGCCCGGACCTCCGAGTCGACCCCGAGCCCGCGGAGCGAGGCGTCCAGCGTGTGCCGCGCCAGAGGCGCGCTCCCCGCGTCCCTGGGCAAGGTCATTTCGATGACGACCTCCATGGCCCCCGCCTCCGTTCCCTCGATGGAAGCAGAATTCCCGGCGTGCACCATGGGAAACGCTCGGTATCGGCAATGTGACCGTACCCGCACCCATTGTGAGCGAAGTCTGGAGCCTTCCTGAACGAAAGCTTCACGCCAATCCGGGATGCCTCTGCGCTTGACTCCCCCTCTGGACGCCTTCCTCACGCGCGTGCACGAGGCGAACGGTGCTTGCGAGCGAGTTATCCACAGATCGGGATGGGGCTTGTTCAGGGGGTGATGCGCCCCCTACGGTCAGTGGCGACGGGGATCGGCGCGGCGGAGTCGGCCCGGACGGGGCCGTGGCGGGAAGGGAGGTGACGCGAAACTTCGCGGCCGGTGAAGCGGGCTGTGAGGTGCGGGTGTGAAGTCGGGTGACAAAAAGTCCCGCCGATTCCGTAACCAACACAGTGGCGGCGCGTCTTACGTGTGGATTGATTCGCGGAGGACGGCCCGTGCGGACGCGCGGGCCTCGGCGTGGATTGCGTGGTGGTCATGAACGTTCCCGGAGGGCGGCCCGCCGTGGCCGGGCGGGGCGAGACGGCCGGGTCCGACGAGGAGCTGGTCGCGGCGGCGCGGACCGGCGACGACGGGGCCTCGGCCGAGCTCTACCGGCGGCATCACCGGGCCGTGCTGGGATATGCGCGCGGGCTGGTCCGCGACCCGCACACCGCGGAGGACCTGACGGCCGAGGCGTTCACGCGGATGTTCGCCGCCCTGCGCGGCGGGTCGGGGCCGCAGGTGGCGTGCCGCCCCTACCTGTACACCGTGGTGCGGAACGCGGCCGTGGACTGGGCGCGCGCCGGCCGCCGGACGGTCGTGACCGACGAGGTCGCGGCCTGGGCGGACGACACCGGGCCCGAGCCGCCCGACGTGGACGAGCAGAACACGCTCGTCCGCGCGTTCCGGACGCTGCCGGAGCGCTGGCAGACCGTCCTGTGGCACACCGTCATCGAGGACGAGCCCGTCCAGCACGTCGCGGACGTCCTCGGCATGAAGACCGGCGCCGTGACGCAGCTGGCGTTCCGGGCGCGGGAGGGGCTGCGGCAGGCGTTCCTCGCGGCGAGCTGCGAGGGGCGGCCGGAATGCGCGGAGTACACCCGGCAGCTCGCCGCGATCGTCCGGCGTCCCGGGCGGCGCAAGAGCCGGGCGCTGCGCGAGCACCTGGAGTCGTGCGAGTACTGCCGCCGCGCCGCCGAGGACATGCGCGACCTGAACGGCAGGCTGCGCGCCGCGCTGCCCGTCGGCGCCGTCCTGCTGGCCGCCCCGGCGCTGCGCCACGCCGGCCCGTCCTTCCTGCGCGGCTGGGCGCTGAAGGCGGCGATCGCGGCCACCGCGGCGGTCGTGACAGCCGTCCTGTTCACGGTGTTCTACGGCGACGGCAGGCCAGGTCACCACCCTCAGGCAGGCCCGTCGAACGGCGCCCCGATCACGACCGCGCCGCCACCGTCGCCCGGGCTCCCCGGCCCGGCGCCGAGCGGCGTGAACGACTTCCCGGCGGCGTCCGCGCAGAGCAGCGGCTCGCGTCCCGACACGCGCGGCAAGGCCCCGTCGAAGAAGAACAAGCCCGCCGCGTCCACGGCGAACGGCCCCTACCGGCTCCGCAACACGAACCTGCGCTCCTGCCTGGTGCCGAGCGGCTCGTCCCTCTCCCAGCAGTACGGCTGTTCGGGTCAGGAGACGATCTGGCAACGCACCGGAAAGGGCGGCGGCTTCACCCTGAAGAGCTCGACGGGCCAGTGCATGGCCCGAGGCCCCGCCAGCTCGTCGGTCCCCTGGGAGGGCAGCACGCAGTACTCGGTCGTCCTGGCTCCCTGCGGCGGCCCGAACCAGATCTGGAAGCTCGTCACCTTCAGCCCCGGCTTCACCCGCCTCTCCAACGGCGACGGCTGGTACCTGCAAGCCAGCTGGTCCGGCCTAGCCGCCCCCGTCCTCAAGCAAGGTTCCCCGTCAGGCACCGCCGCCCAAGGCTGGGAATTCGACCGAGCCTGACCCCTGCCGAGCACCAGACACGCACCCCGCCCGCCAGCCGCGTGCCGAGCGCGAGGCGCACGCCCGCACGCGCCCACGCAAGACGCGCACCGCACACGGCGCCCACGCACACCGCGCACTGCGCGTGCCGGGCGCGGCCCGTGTCCGAAAATCCGGCACGGACGGGCGTCCACCGGCCGAGGCGGACGGCGCGGACCGGCGTGCGTCGCGTGCCGGGCCTCGGCGCGGACGGGGCGTCCACCTGGGCCGAGCTCCGGCGCGGACGGAGCGGCGCGGACGAGGCTTCTGGCGCGCAGCGGTCGCACGCCGCGGGTCGGGCGTCCACCACGCACGACGCGTCCGACGCGGACCGGCTGGACGGCGCGGTGTGGCGTGCGCTAGGTGTCGGGCCTCGGCGCGGACGGGGCGTCCACCTTGGGTGGGGCTCTGGCGCGGACCGGGTGCGGGGTGCACGGGCGGGGTTTTGGCGTTTGGCGGGCGTATGTCGTGGGGTGGTGGCGGGCGTTCGTCGGCGCTGAGCGTTCGTCGTCGGCGGTGAGCGTTCGTCGTCGGGGGTGAGCGTTCGTCGTCGGGGGGAGCGTTCGTCGTGGGGGTGGGGGTGGGCGTGGGTTATGGGCGGGGTGGGTGGCGGGGGCGCGGCGTCCGCGGGCGCGGGGGCTGGGCGCGCGTGGACGAGGCGTCCCCTTGGGCAGGTGGGGGGCGGGGGCGGGCTTGTGGTGCGGGTGGGCAGGGGCGCGTTCGGGGGCGGTGGGCCCAGGGCACCGGCCGGCCGGGTGTGGTCGGGTGGGTGCGCTGGGGCGGTCGCAGCTGTCGGGGTGGGGAGCTGCGGCCGGGGTGACGCCGGGTCCCGCGTCGGGTGCGGCGGGTCAGCCGCAGCGGAGTTCGCCCTGGGGAAGGGGTTCGGTGTTGAGGGCGACCCAGGCTTTCAGGGCCATGTGCAGTTCCAGCCTGTCCTCGGTGGCGTAGCCGCCGTCGCCGAACAGTTCCTCGAGCTGGCGGAGCCGGTAGCGGACGGTCTGGGCGTGCAGGTGCAGGCGGCCCGCGACCTCGGTGGCATTGAAGCCGCACTCCAGCGAGGTGAGCAGGGTCACGGCCAGGCGGTACCGCTGCGCCGGGCGGACCGAGAACAGCGGCGCGAGGCGGCGGTTGATGACGCGTTCGACCAGCTCCCGCTCGCGCATCATCACGATGATCGGCATGTGCCGCTCGGCGATGATCAGGCCGCTGTTGTCGATCATGCCGAGCTCGCCGGCGGCGAGCGCCTGGCGCGCCCAGCGCAGCGACTTGGCGGCCTCGGTGACCTCGACGGTCGGGCCGACCGCCGCGATCCAGCCGTCGAGCTGCTGCTCCAGCATGCGCGCGCGGCCGGGGCCGTCCGGGTCGGGGACGATCAGGCACGGCTCGGTCAGGTGCAGGCCGAGCAGAACGTCGGCGGGCAGCGTCGGACGGTGGGAGTCCGGGCCGTCCTCCCGCAGCGCGACGGCGGCGACCGTGCGCGGCAGCGGCCAGGACGCCTCGCGCGCCAGGTCCCGCAGGTCCTTGACGGCGGGACGGCGGAGCAGCTGGTCGAGCAGGCGGCGCCTGCGGTCGTGCTGCGCGCCCGCCGCGCGCGCCGCCGCGTCCGCGTGGCCCTCGGCCACGATGGTCGCGAGCTGGTTGAGGTACCCGAAGACCGCGTTCGCGGTGTTGGCGATGTCGGCCGCGCTGGCCCGGTAGCCGAGCCGTTCGACGTGCTCGGTGAGCCGCTGCACGGCGACGCCCGCGCCGATCCGGATGGCGGCCTGCCAGCTCTCCAGGGTCCGCCCCTCCCTGGCCTCGCCGCTGCCGATGTCGCGCCAGAACCGCGCGACGTCGGACGAGGTGGTCTCCGGGTCGGCGACCAGGTCCAGGAAGTGACCGATCGCGTACTCGACGCTGAGGATCAGGGCCTTGGCGTAGCGCGGGTCGTGCGGGCGGACGAACTCCGGCAGTTCCTCCTCGATCCGGCGCGCCGCCTCGACGGCGACGTCCGGCACGTGCTCTCGCAGGTCGGCGGCCAGCCGAGCGCCGTCCTCCACCTGGATCGCCACCTCGATCCGGCGAGGGGGCAGGGCGACCACGGTGCTGAGGTCAGGCATGAGATCTCCTTCACTCCAACGACATGCGGGAGAGACGGAGGAACACGCGTGAGGTTACGCGTTTTCGCGAAAAATCATCTCGGCGTGATGAAAACCGGCGATCCGGTCACACGGAGTGGGCGCCGGGCGGGTCCTAGCCCGGTCGTCACGTCGAGCCGCCGCACCTCGCCCGGACGTCCGCCGACGGGTGTCGTGGCCGTGCCGCGCGCGCTCTATCGGACCGTTCCGTTCGTGAACCGGCTTTGCGAGACGCCTGCGCGCAGTCCGTCCGCCGCTCCGCGCCCACACCTCCGGACGGACGCCCCGGCGAGCCGACCCTCAGAGTCTCGACACCGCCCGCGGCGGGCCGCCCTCCGCCTGCAGGACGACCGGCATGCGCCGTCCACCCCAGTTGTAGAAGTACGCCCGGCGGAGGTTGAGGTCGAGCCCGTACCGGCCGACGAAGCGACGCGAACGCATGGCCCGGATCCGCCGCGACCTGCGGGACCCGTCGCTGGCCCACCGCTCCGTCGCGTCCGTGGCGGCCCGCTGGGGCATCCTGGACGCCGCCCACGTCAGCCGCGCCTCAAAGCCGAATACGGCCAGACCGCCGCCGAAATCCGCCAATCGGCACAACCTACGCGTCCGGCTTCCGCGCCTCAATGAGAAACCGAGCCGAATGAGCCACAAACGGCCCCTCGCTCCTCATCATCTCATCCAGTTCCCGAAGCCGCCCCAAATACTTCTCGACGCTGAACCCTGGAACCATCCAGATCACCTTGCGCAGAAAGTAGATGACGGCCCCCACGTCGAAGAACTCAACCCGCAGCCGCTCGGACCGCAGGTCGACGACCTCCAACCCGGCAGCCCGCGCGTCCGCGCTCTCGACCTCCGGATCCCGCGCCTTCCGCGCCTCAGGCTGCGGCCCGAGAAAATACTCGACCAGCTCGAAAACGCTCGCCGATCCGACATGCTGCGCGAAATACGTCCCTCCGGGCCGGAGCACCCGAGCGATCTCGTCCCACCAGACCGTGGCCGGATGCCGGCAAGTGACCAGCTCGAACGCCTCATCCGCGAACGGCAACGGCGGCTCGTGAGAAGTGGCCACAACGACAACCCCCCGCGGCCCGAGCAACCGCGTCGCCTTAGCGACATTAGGCGCCCAGGACTCGGACGCGGCCATAGTCCGAGGCAGAACCTCAGCCTGCGCGAGCACTTCCCCGCCCCCGGTCTGCACATCCAACGCCGCCTGCACATTCGCGAGCCGCGACGCCATCATCCGCGCATAACCCCAAGAAGGGCGCTCCTCAGTAGCCCGCCCGTCCAGCCAAGAGAAGTCCCACCCCTCGACCGGAACCGTCGAAGCCTCCTCAACAAGCTCCTCGAACGACCGCACCGTCACTCCCGCCGAATCAGCGCCTGCGCCACGATGACCCGCTCCCCGTCGAACGTCACCGCCGGCGACCCATGCAGCTCATACCCGAGCTCCAACGCCTCACTGACCCGCCAGCAGAACGACGCATCATCCGGCCCCGTCAACACCCGATACCGCGGCAACTCCACCTCATCACCCATCCCGCAACCTTACGAATCCCCACCGACACCCGTTCCCCCGCCCCGACCACCGCCCCCGAGGCCCCTCCGCAGCACACCGCGAAGATCGATCACCTGCGGTAACGCGGTCGCCTTGCCCAACGATGTCAGATGCACATAGGGGGCCTCATGGGCAAACAAAGTAGAGCCGGACGTAAAAGCCGCTCACGGTCATGGCTAAGCAGCCTGGCACCTGAGCACCGGATCGCCCTACTGAGCGTCCTGGTCGCAGGCTTCACCGCTTTGGTGGCGGCTCTACCTGCGTATCTGGCGCTCGGCGGCGGCTCCGGCCGTGACGACGGGTCGAAGGCGAAACCCGTCCCCTCCCTCAAAGCCACGGCCGGCGGATTTCCGTCGTTCACATGTCAAGGGATCAGCCGAGCCATCGGCTGCACCATGACCAAGTGGCCGCCCGGCATCTATATGACCCGAAACTCATTTCCCGACATAAAGACCATTCCCAATTGCCATGCCAACTATGAGCAGTTCCTGTCATGGATCGCCCATAATGGCGGTGTTCCCGTAGGAACCAGCGGAACCACCATCACCTTGAAACCGATCAAAGGGTCGACCGTCAACATCAAGGACGTCGTTATCTCAAGCACACGCACAGCCCCACCCAAAGGCATCGTGCTGGCTTGCGCGGGAGGCGCCGAAGAGAATGTGGCGGCCAGGATCGAACTTGACCAGCAGAAACCACGCGTCACCTACTACTGCGGCCAAGATGGCCAGGAATGCAAGGGGCCGCCTCACACTATCTCCTATCCCGACACCTTGACGATGGACATCGTCGGCGACACTCAACAGCACTTCGTAGAGTGGCGCGCCTGGGTCCAGTTGAGCGTCAACGGAAGCCGTTACCTTCTCGACCTCGGCCCTTCTGTCGTCTCGTCCCTCCCAGAAGGATGCCCAAGGTACGACTCAGACGGAACCAACAAAGTTTGGAAGCAGGAGGCGCAGGGCGACGCTCGATGCAAGCCATGAGCCCACACCAGCGTCAATTTCCCGCGACCTCCAGCGACAGGTGGATCGGAGGTCCGGTGGCTACAGTTAATCGCCCGCCAATCGCGCGCCGATTCCAGCGAGCGCCTGGTGAGCGTTGCTCCAAGTGCGGGGTGGCCTGGACCCGGTGGCGGCGAACGATCCTCAAGGAACTGCGGGCTGCGGCGGTTCGGACCGATGGCTGGTCCCGACCAAGCCAGGCGCCGCACCGAGCCGATCTCCGGGGAGTTGGGGACGGGTGGACGCGGCGGGGTCGCCCGCGCGCTAAAGGGCGGGACCCGGCGACCGGGCGCGTGGGGCCGGACAGGTGCCCACGCCGCATGCTCCGGCCGCGCTGTCGTTGGGCCACGCCAATAGCGCGAGCGAAGCCGCCATTGGTCTCAAACGGCCGAATTTGGCAACACATCCCATTGTCGACGCCTTGTTTGCGGCGACTAATTCATAGCACTCGGCATTCCTGATGGCATCTGGAGTCTGACATGAGATCGCAGGTGCTCGAATCTTTCCGAGCCCCATGCCCTCGCGGTCTCCGACTCTCCGGGGAGATGAAAGCCTGCCCGAACCTCCGCATGCGCGCCGCTCTTGCTAATGTGGTTAAAATGCCTCCCGATCCCATGCCCGCAGTGACTTACGGCATGTGGATGATTGGCCCGATAGAGCTCGTAGGCTGGGCTCATGATCCGAGCTGTGGTGTTTGATGTCGGCGAGGTCCTGGTCGACGAGACGACCGAGTATGGGACTTGGGCGGACTGGTTGGGGGTGCCGCGGCATACGTTCTCGGCGATGTTCGGGGCGGTGATCGCGCGGAGGTTGGACTACCGGGAGACGTTCCAGGTGTTCGCGCCGGGATTCGATCTGACCGAGGAACGGCAGAAGCGGGCGGACGTGGGGAAGCCGGAAACGTTCGGGGAGTCGGATCTCTACCCGGATGTGCGGCCGTCGCTGGCCAAGCTGCGGGATGACGGGCTGTGGGTGGGGATCGCGGGGAACCAGACGGTTCGGGCTGGCGGGATCCTGCGGTCGTTGGATCTGCCCGCGGACATGATCGCCACGTCGGATGACTGGGGCGTGTCCAAGCCCGATACGGGGTTCTTCCGGTGCCTGGTGGACGCTGCGCAGTTTGAGGCGGGCGAGATCCTGTACGTGGGTGACCGGCTGGACAACGACATTCGTCCGGCGGCGGCTTTGGGAGTCAAGACGGCGCTGATCCGGCGGGGGCCGTGGGGGATCATTCAGCAGGACGACCCGGAAGCCGACCGCGTTCCGAGATGCGGATTGATTCGCTGGCCGAGCTTTCGGGCCGGGTCACTGAGTTCAACGCTGCAACGAACTGACGGTGGTCTGCCAGTCGCACAAGGGGTCGTCCAGGTGGCGGGTGGCGTCGGTGTCGGCCCACGGCTGGAGGGCGCGGCGGACCTGGTTCACACACTCCATGCCGGTGGCGTACCAGGTGGCCAAGGATCACTGAGCGCTGTTTGGCGTTGCTGTCGCCCATTGTCTCCAGGACGGCTTGAAGAGCGACCTTGGCGTGCGAGAGCTGTCAGCCTTGAGCTGACGCCGATGTGCAAGTTGGCCTCGTGTCAGGAAACTGTGGTCCGGTCGACTCTCGGGGGGTGTGGGGGGGCGGAGCCCCCACCTTGGGGTCTGGGGCGGGAGCCCCAGGGGGTGCTGCCCGAGCGGAGCGAGGACCTAGCTTTGGGCGGATAAAGGTGAGGCCCAGGTCGGGGTGACCTGGGCCTTCGTGAGTGGAGCGGGTGACGGGAATCGAACCCGCGCTGTCAGCTTGGGAAGCTGAAGTTCTGCCATTGAACTACACCCGCGTGGTTCGCCGTGTGTTTCGGCGAACGGGGACATGCTACCGGACGGGGTGGGGTGGTCGCATGTCCCTTGCCGACGGGCGCAGGGGCGCGCGTTGGGGGCGGGTGGAGGCGGTACCTTCTTGACGTGCTGCTTTCCGATCGCGATATCAGATCCGAGATCGAGTCCGGGCGGGTGCGGATCGACCCGTTCGAGCCCGGGATGGTCCAGCCGTCCAGCGTGGACGTCCGGCTCGACCGGTACTTCCGGGTGTTCGAGAACCACAGGTACCCGCACATCGACCCGGCGGTGGAGCAGCCGGATCTGACGCGGCAGGTCGAGGTGGAGCCGGACGAGGCGTTCGTGCTGCATCCGGGCGAGTTCGTGCTGGCGTCGACGTACGAGGTGTTCGGCCTGCCGGAGGATCTGGCGGCGCGGCTGGAGGGGAAGTCGTCGCTCGGGCGGCTGGGGCTGCTGACGCACTCGACGGCGGGGTGGATCGACCCGGGGTTCAGCGGGCACGTGACGCTGGAGCTGTCGAACGTGGCGACGCTGCCGATCAAGCTGTGGCCGGGGATGAAGATCGGGCAGATGTGCCTGTTCCGGACGAGCTCGCCGGCGGAGCATCCGTACGGGTCGCCGCACTACGGGTCGCGGTACCAGCACCAGCGGGGGCCGACGCCGTCGCGGTCGTACCTCAACTTCCATATTACGAAGATTTGACCTCCGGGCTTCTTTGAAGGCCGTTCACGCGCGCGCGTGGACGGCCTTTCTTGTTTCTAAACCTCGACGGACGCTTTTGTGACCGAGGTCACTGGAAGATGAAACTTTTCCGATGGGCGGGTAAATTCGGTCGACGCATAGCATCGCCCATTGGTTGACAGTCGCATCGCGTGAAGCCGATCGCACCTCCCAATGGCCGGGTGCTGCGGCGGGAGAGTCCCGCGAAAGCGCAAGGCACGGACGAGCGCAACTCGATACGAGTTCCCCCCGTCCCGCGCTCAGGAGTCCGCATCGGGCCCCGGCCCGGCGCGACGCCCCTGAAAGCGGGCCTCGGCATCCGACCCCATCGGGCGCCCGTGGGAACGAGGAAGGAGAACGTGTCCACACTCCGCGCGGAAAGCGTCTACAAGGTCTTCGGCCGTAAGGCCGGCGAGGCGGTGCGCCGTATGAAGGACGGCGCGTCGGCGGAAGAGGTGCGCGAACTCGGCGCCACGCCCGCGGTCGTCGACGTCACCTTCGACGTCCGGGAGGGCGAGATCTTCGTGGTGATGGGCCTGTCCGGTTCGGGCAAGTCCACGCTGATCCGGATGCTGAACGGCCTGCTGGAGCCCACGTCGGGCCGGATGCTGATCGACGGCACCGACCTCACGCAGCTCTCCGCCAAGGAGCTGCGCGAGGTCCGGCAGAGCAAGGTCAGCATGGTGTTCCAGCACTTCGCCCTGTTCCCTCACCGCACCGTTCTGGAGAATGCCGCCTACGCCCTGGAAGTCCAGGGCGTGTCGAAGGCGGAACGACACGAGAGGGCCGGGAAGTTCCTGAAGACCGTCGGTCTCGGCGGCTGGGAGGACAAGTTCCCGCACGAACTCTCCGGCGGTATGCAACAGCGCGTCGGAATCGCGCGGGCGCTCACGTCCGGCACCGACATCATGCTGATGGACGAGGCGTTCAGCGCTCTCGACCCGCTCATTCGCCGGGAGATGCAGGAGCTTCTGCTCGAGCTCCAGAACGAGCTCGGCAAGACGATCGTGTTCATCACCCACGACCTCAACGAGGCCATGCGCCTCGGCGATCGCATCGCCATGATGCGGGGTGGCCGGATCATGCAGATCGGCACCGCCGAGGAGATTCTCATGGACCCGGCGAACGACTATGTCGCGCAGTTCGTCGCCGACGTGGACCGGTCCCGGGTGCTGACCGCCAGCTCGGTCATGGAGAAGCCGGTCGCCGTGGTGAACCCCGCCAGCGGGCCGCGCGCGGCCGTCCGGGCGATGCGCGAGGCCCAGGTGGCGGGAGCGTTCGTCGTGGGCCGCGACCGCAAGCTGATCGGCGCGGTGTACGCCGAGCGGACGGCCGGAGCCGTCCGGGACGGCGCCACCACGCTGGACGACCTGATCGAGGGCGGCCTGGAGCCCGTTTCGCCGGACACCCCGGTCGCCGAACTGTTCAGCGCGTCCGCCGAGAGCGCCCTGCCGCTGCCCGTCTGCGACGGCGCGGGACGGCTCCTCGGCGTCATCCCCCGCGTGACGCTGCTGGCGGCGCTGGGCCAGGCGAACGGTACGGGCGAGCACCGCATCGTCGAAGCCGAAGCCGAAGCCGAGGTCGCGGCGCGAGCCGGCAGCGGATCCCAAGCCCAAACCGGACCCCAAGCTGGAGCCGGGACGGGGGTGATGGCGGATGCGTAAGCTCCCCGTCGGCGACTGGGCCGACCATGCCGTCAGCTGGCTGACCAAGCACGGCGAGCCGTTCTTCCACGCGATCAACGTGGTGGTCGGCGGGTTCGTCGACCATCTGGAGTCCGCCCTCCAGGGCCCGCCCGCGGTGGCGTTCGCGCTGGTCGTGGCGATGCTCGGGCTCTGGCTCCGGGGTCCGCTGTTCGCGGCGCTGAGCTTCGTCGGGATGATGCTGATCGACGACCTCGGCGAGTGGGGCGCGGCGATGTCCACGCTCGCGCAGGTGCTGGTGGCGTCCGTCGCGGCGCTGATCATCGGCATCCCGGTCGGCATCGCCGCGGCGCGCAGCCCCCGGTTCGCCGCGGTCGTCCGGCCGGTGCTGGACTTCATGCAGACGATGCCGGCGTTCGTGTACCTGCTGCCCGCGGTGTTCTTCTTCGGCATCGGGCAGGTGCCCGGCATCATCGCGACGATGATCTTCTCGCTGCCGCCCGGCGTCCGGCTGACCCAGCTCGGCATCGGCCAGGTGGACAAGGAGATGGTCGAGGCGGCCGACGCGTTCGGCACGCCGCCGGCGCGGACGCTGCTGCGCGTCCAGCTCCCGCTCGCGCTCGGCACGATCATGGCCGGCGTGAACCAGGTGATCATGCTGTCGCTGTCCATGGTGGTCATCTCCGGCATGGTCGGCGCGCAGGGCCTCGGCACCGAGGTGTTCGGCGCGATCACCCAGCTGGACATCGCGGGCGGCGTGGACGCCGGCCTCGCGGTCGTGATCCTCGCGATCACGCTGGACCGGCTGACCGGCGCGCTCGGCGAGCGGCTGAACCCGGTCGCGCGGCACAAGCGGGCCGGGGTCGCCACCGGCGGCTGGGACCTGCTGGTGCACTACCGGCCGCGTCCGGTGTTCGCGCTGTCCGGGCTGCTGGTGCTGGTGCTGCTGGCGACCGGCCTCGGCGTCGCCGGGTCGGACGGCGGCAAGGGCGGTGGCAAGGGCAAGACCCTCACCATCGGCTACATCCCGTGGGACGAGGACGTCGCGATCAGCAACCTGTGGAAGTACCAGCTGGAGCGCAAGGGCTACAAGGTCAAGCTGGAGCAGGTGGACGCGGGTCCGCTGTACGCGGGCGTGGCGAACGGGAACGTGGACCTGTTCCTCGACGCCTGGCTGCCCGCCACGCACGCCGACTACTACAGCAAGTACAAGGACAGGCTCGAGAACCTCGGGGCCTGGTACGACAACGCGTCCATGCAGCTCGCCGTGCTGAAGAACGACCCTGCCAACTCCGTCCAGGACCTGGCGAGCGATCCGGCCCGGTACAAGAACCGCGTCGTCGGCATCGAGCCCAGCGCGGGCGAGATGAAGCTGATGAAGTCGAAGGTGATGCCGCAGTACGGGCTGAACGGGAAGTTCACGCTCGTGCAGAGCAGCACCCCGGCGATGCTGGCCGAGCTGACCCGCGCGAGCGCTTCCAACAGCCCGATCGTGGTGACGCTGTGGAAGCCGCACTGGGCCTACAGCAAGTTCCCGATCAAGCCGCTGGCCGACCCGAAGGGCGGGTTCGGCACCGCGGAGAAGCTGTACATGCTGTCCCGCAAGGGCTTCGGCAAGGACTTCCCGGAGCTGGCCGGCTGGCTGAAGAAGTTCAAGATGACCGACCAGGAGCTGTTCCCGCTGGAAGACCTGATCATGAACAGGTACAAGGGCCACGAGCAGGACGGCGTGAAGGAGTGGGTGAAGTCCCACCCGGACTTCATGGACAAGATCACGTCCTGAGGCCGCTCGGGCCCGCCGGGGTCCGCGCCGAGCGGGGCCGTCCCTTCGGGGACGGCCCCGCTCGGCCTTTCCCGGTGCCCGCTTCAGTCGCCGAAGCTCATGATGGCCATGACGGCGAGCACCCCCGCGCCGGTGCAGCACAGCGTCAGGACGCGCGGATGGCGGCTGTGCGCCTCGGGCAGGATCTCCCCCGCCGCCAGGTACAGCAGGATTCCGGCGAAGAACCCCAGGTAGATGCCGAGGACGGATTTCGGGACGGTCACCAGCAGCGTCAGCGTCGCCCCGACGACCGGCGCCACGGCGTCCAGCACGAGCAGCACCACCGCCGGACGCCGGTCGGCGCGGTTCAGGGACGCGGCGGTGACGGTGTTGAAGCCGTCCGCGAAGTCGTGCGCGATCACCGCGAGCGCCACGAACAGGCCCACGTCGCCGCCCGACTGGTAGCCGAGGCCGATGCTCAGGCCGTCCACCATGCTGTGGCCGACCAGGGCGCAGGCGGCGAGGATCCCGACGCGTCCGCCCGCGCCGCCGCCCGGATGGCCGTGGCCGTGCGGATGCCGGTGCGGCGCGTACTCGCCCTCGTGCGCCTGGTGGATGGCCGAGAGCTGCTCGATCACGTGCAGCAGCAGGAACCCGACGGCGAAGCCGACCATCGGCGCGTCCACCCGCAGCACCCGCAGGGACGACAGGTGCAGCGACTCGGGGAGCAGGTCGAACGCCGCGACGCCGAGGATGAGCCCGCCCGCGAGGCCGAGGACGAGGTGCCGGCGGTCGCGGACGCGCATCGCGACGATCCCGCCGAGGAGGGTCGTCAGCAGGGACACCAGCGCCATCGCGATCGCCATGCGTCCGGTCCTACCAGTGCCGTGGGACGGCGCGGGCGGGAACCGCCTCCGTCCGTCCCCATGATCTCTCAGGGATCTCTTGACCGTCCGGAGAGCACCGGGCGGGCATCCGCCCACGGCCCGCCGGATCCGCCGATTCGGCGGTGGCCGCCCGTATCGGCCCGAGGCGCGGACGGGCCGATACGGGCTCTGCGTCCAACGGTACGGCTCCCCCGCCGGACGCGAAGAACTTTTCACAACACTCAGGTCACAACCGGCCGGAAGCGCCGACCGGCCTGCCGCCGACCCCAAGCACCGACCGGCCCGGGCGCGCCCGCCCGCCCCCGGAACGCCGAGCGGCCCCGCTCCGGAGAACCGGAACGGGGCCGCAGGGAAGAGCCGTCAGGCGGGCGTCACTCGGCCGCGGCCGGGACGGGCTCGCCCTTGACGGAGCGGATGAGCAGCTGGGAGACGTCCACGACCTCCAGCGTCTCCTTCGCCTCGCCCGCGTTCTTCTTCTCGTTGATGGCGTCGCCGAGCATCACGAGGCAGAACGGGCAGGCGGTGGAGACGGTGTCCGGGTCGGTGGTGAGGGCCTCGTCCACGCGCTCGGTGTTGATGCGCTTGCCGATGCGCTCCTCCATCCACATCCGCGCGCCGCCCGCGCCGCAGCAGAAGCCGCGGTCCTTGTGCCGGTGCATCTCCTGCGTCTGGACGCCGGGGACGGTCGCCATGATGTCGCGCGGCTGCTTGTAGACCTTGTTGTGCCGGCCCAGGAAGCAGGGGTCGTGGTAGGTGATCTTCTCCTCGATCGGGGTGACCGGGGTGAGCTTGCCCTCCTCGACCAGGTGCGCGAGCAGCTGGGTGTGGTGGACGACCTCGTAGTTCCCGCCGATCTGCGGGTACTCGTTGGCGAGGGTGTTGAAGCAGTGCGGGCAGGTCGCGACGATCTTCTTGACGCCCGCCTCGTTCAGCGTCTCGACGTTCTGCTGGCCGAGCATCTGGAAGACGAACTCCATGCCCAGGCGGCGCGCCGGGTCGCCGGTGCAGGCCTCCATCGGGCCGAGGACGGCGAACTTGACGCCCGCGATGTGCAGCAGCTCGGCGACGGCCTTGGTGGTCTTCTTGGCCCGGTCCTCCAGGGCGCCCGCGCAGCCGACCCAGAAGAGGTACTCGGCGTCCTCGGGCATCTTCTCCTCGACGACCTCGACCTCGAAGTCCAGCTCCTCGATCCACTCCAGGCGCTTCATCTCGGACATGCCCCAGGGGTTGCCCTTGTTCTCGAGGTTCTTGAGCATGACGCCCGCCTCGCTCGGGAACGAGGACTCGATCATGACCTGGAACCGGCGCATGTCCAGGATGTGGTCGATGTGCTCGATGTCCACCGGGCACTGCTCGACGCACGCGCCGCAGTTGGTGCAGGACCACAGGACGTCGGGGTGGATGACGCCGTTCTCGCCGACGAGCTCCCGGTCCACCTGCATGGCGGCCTTCTGCTCGTCGGTGAACTTCTCGCGCTCCTCCTCGGAGGCGAGCATGTAGGGGGCCTTGGCGAAGGCGTGGTCGCGCAGTTCGAGGACGACCATCTTGGGCGACAGCGGCTTGCCGGTGTTCCAGGCCGGGCACTGCGACTGGCAGCGACCGCACTCGGTGCAGGTCGCCATGTCGAGGTAGCCCTTCCAGGTGAAGTCCTCGATCTTGCCGCGGCCGAAGGTGTCCTCGTCCGGGTCGGCCTCCTCGAAGTCGAGCGGCTTGCCCTTGCTCATCATCGGCTGGGCCGGGCCCAGGCCGTCCGGGCGGCGCTTGAACATGACGTTCAGCGGCGCGATGAAGATGTGCAGGTGCTTGCTGTTGACGACGATGACGAGGAAGACCAGCGCGACGGCGATGTGCAGCAGCAGGCCGACGGCCTCCAGGACGTCCAGGGTGTCGTGCGACACGCCCTTGAACAGCTGGCCGACCGCGTAGGAGAAGTAGGCGCCCTTGCCGTAGGGGAGGTTGCCGTTGGCCCACTCGACGCCGCGGAAGAAGAACATCGTCCAGATCACGTTGAAGATCATGATCAGGATCAGCCACGCGCCGCCGGTGTGCGAGCCCTTGAACCGGGACTTGCGGTCCAGCTTGGCGGGCGAGTTCTTCATCCGGATGATCGCGAAGACGACCAGGCCGATCGCGCAGGCGAGCGCGATGGTGTCCTGGACGAAGCCGATCGGACCCCAGGTCTGCAAGCCGGGGATGTGCTTGTCCAGCCCGAACAGCAGCGCGACCGCCGCCTCCAGGTAGACCGTGATCAGCAGGATGAAGGCCCACATGACGGCCGCGTGCGCCGCGCCCGCCACGGTCCACTTGAGCAGCTTGCGCTGCCCCATGACCTCGACGACCTGGCCCTCGACGTCACCCTTCCTGTCCCGCTTGACGGTCAGGACGCGGTCGGGGTCGGGCTGGCCGCTCTGGAACCACTTCCACAGGAACAGCACTCGCCGGCCGGCGAGCGCCAACGCGACCGCCGTGCCGACGAGCCCGATTATCAACGTCGTGGCATAGAGCACTGTTCCGTCCTCCTGGGTACGGGGCGTTGGCTGTCAGCGTAAGGGCTCGCGACATACCGCACTTCATCCGGGTCCCGAATACTACTCGGCAGTAGCTTACGCGAGACAGCCGCGTCGCCCGGACACGGACCGTCACCGTCCGCGAGATTGTTATCTATCCCGCCGGAGGCCGATGATTCCGCGCGGCGCGCCCGGTCCACCCCTGGGAAGCATCCGGAGAACAAGGAGCACCAGATGGCCGCCGAGTTCGACTTCGAGCCCGCCGCACGCCGCCTCGCCGGCGTGCTCGCCGCGATCCCCGACGACGCGATGGACGCGCCGACCCCGTGCGCGGACACCTCCGTCGCCGGCCTGCTCGACCACGTCAACGGCTTCACGCACACGTTCGCGCAGGTGGCGCGCAAGGCGGTCGCGCCCGGCTCGTCCCGGCCCGCCCGGACGGACGCCGGGAACCTCCCCGCCGACTGGCGCGAACGCATCGACGCGCAGCTCAAGGAGCTCGTCGAGGCGTGGCGCGAGCCGTCCGCCTGGGAGGGCGTGGGCGAGGCGGGCGGGGTCACGCTGCCCGCCGCCGCCCTCGCCCGGGTCGCGCTGGACGAGCTGATCGTGCACGGCTGGGACCTGGCCCGCGCGACCGGGCAGCCCTACGACGTCCCGGCGGACGAGGCCGAGATCTGCATCACCCTGTTCGAGTCGCTGCCCGCGCCGTCCGACGACGGCCCGCGCCCGCCGGACGGCGCGTTCGGCCCGCCCGTCCGGGTCGCGGACGACGCCCCCGCCCTGGACCGCCTGATCGCCCGCACCGGCCGCAACCCCGCCTGGACGCCGTAGCGTCCCGAACGGAAGCGGGGTCAGGCGACGCGTTCGAAGACGGCGGCGAGGCCCTGGCCGCCGCCGATGCACATGGTCTCCAGGCCGTAGCGGGCCTCGCGGCGGTGCATCTCGCGCGCCAGCGTGGCGAGGATGCGCGCGCCGGTCGCGCCGACGGGGTGGCCCAGGGAGATGCCGGAGCCGTTGACGTTCGTGCGGTCCCAGTCGGCGTCCTTGAAGCCCCACTCGCGGGTGACGGCGAGGACCTGGGCGGCGAACGCCTCGTTCAGCTCGATGAGGTCGATGTCGGCGAGGGTGAGGTTCGCGCGCTCCAGCGCCTTGGCGGTCGCGGGAACGGGGCCGATGCCCATCGTCCGGGGCGGGACCCCCGCGCGCGCCCACGAGACGAGCCGGACGAGCGGCCGCAGCCCGAGCTCGGCGGCGCGTTCGGGCGTGGTGACGACGCACGCGGCGGCCGCGTCGTTCTGCCCGGACGCGTTCCCGGCGGTCACGGTCGCCTCGGGGTCGGACTTGAGCAGGACGGGCCGCAGCTTCGCGAGGCTCTCGACGGTCGTGCCGGGGCGCGGGTGCTCGTCGGTGTCCACGACGACGTCGCCCTTGCGGGACGGGACCGTCACCGGGACGATCTCGTCGGCGAAGCGGCCCTCGGTCTGCGCCGCGACGGCGCGCTCGTGTGACCGGACGGCCAGCTCGTCCTGTTCCGCGCGTCCGATCCCGTACTCGCGGCGCAGGTTCTCGGCGGTCTCCAGCATCCCGCCGGGCACGGGGTGGTGGACGCCGCCCGCCGTCGTCCGCCCGCGGGCGAGGGCGTCGTGGAGTTCGAGGGACGGCGTGCGCACGCCCCACCGCGCGGACGTCGTGTAGAACGGCGCGTTGCTCATCGACTCGGTGCCGCCCGCGACGATCACGTCGGCGACGCCGGTCCGGATCTGCATCGCCGCGTCGAGGACGGCCTGGAGGCCCGAGCCGCAGCGCCGGTCCACCTGGCTGCCGCCGACCGTGACCGGCAGGCCCGCGTCGAGGGCGGCGACGCGTCCGATGGCGGGGGCGTCGGCGTTCGGGTTGCACCAGCCGAGGATCACCTCGTCCACGGCGTCGCCGGGCAGGCCGGTGCGGTCGAGCAGCGCGCGGATCACGGTGGCGGCCAGGTCGACCGGGGCGACCGCCTTCAGCGCGCCGCCGAACCGGCCGATCGGGGTCCGCAGGGGTTCGCAGATCACGGCTTCGCGCATGGACGGCTCCTCGGCGGACGAGACAGACGGGACTGGCTCTTGGCAGGGTATGCCGGACACGGGCGGGATCGGCGGAGACGTTTCCGTCCAACGGAGTTTAGAATTTCGTTCTAGAACGAGCCGAGGAGGCCGCGAGTGGAGCGCTGGGCGGAACGGGCGACGACGGTCCGGGTGGTCGGCACCGGGATCATGGGACGCGGGATCGCGCAGGTCGCGGCGGCCGCGGGCCTGACGGTGCAGCTCGCCGACGCGCGTCCCGAGGCCGTGGACGAGGCGGTCGGCCAGATCGGCGCGATGTTCGGCAAGCTCGTCGCGAAGGGCCGCATGTCCGCCGACGACGCGGCGGCGGCCGAGGCCCGGCTCGTCCCGGTGGACGGTCCGCTCGCCGACGGCACGGGCGTCGATCTGGTGATCGAGGCCGTCCGCGAGGAGATCGGCACCAAGCGCGAGCTGTTCGCCGGGCTCGAGCGGGTCTGCCCCGACTCGACGGTCTTCGCCACCAACACCAGCTCGCTGTCGGTCACCGAGATCGGCGCGGGCATGTCCGACCCGTCCCGGCTCGCCGGGCTGCACTTCTTCAACCCGGTGCCGCTGATGAAGCTCGCCGAGGTGATCGCGGGCGCGCGCACGGCCGGCTGGATCCCGGACGCGCTGACCGACCTCGTCCGGCGGTTCGGGCACTCGCCCGTCCGCGCGCCCGACACGCCCGGCTTCCTGGTCAACCACGCCGGGCGCGGCCTCGGCACCGAGGCGCTCCAGATCGTCGCCGAGGGGACGGCCCGCCCGGTGGACGTGGACCGCATCGCCCGCGACGTCCTCGGCCTGAAGATGGGCCCGTTCGAGCTGATGGACCTCACCGGCCTGGACGTCTCGCACCCCGTCATGGAGACGATCTGGGAGGGCTTCCACTACGACGACCGGCTGCGGCCGTCCTACCTGACGCGCGCCCGCTACCAGGCGGGCCTGTTCGGACGGAAGGTCGGCGCCGGCTGGTACGAGTACGTGGACGGCGTGAAGCAGGAACCCGCCGAGGCGCCGGTCCCGGCGGACCTCGAAGGCGCGCCGCGGCCGTTCTGGATCACCGGCCCGGCCCCGGACGCGGGCCGCCTCGCCGCCGTCCTGGAGAAGGCCGGCGTCCCGGTCGAGCGCGGGCCGTTCCCGTCCGAGGCGGCGGTCGTGCTGGACACCGACGGCGTGGTCTTCCCGCACGAGAACAGCCTGGACCCGCGCCGCACGGTCGCGGTCGACCCGGTCGGCGGGTTCGAGCGCCGCCTCGTCCTGACCGTCCACCCCGGCCTGGACGCGGCGGCCGGCAGAGCGGCGCTCGCGGGCCTCGCCGCGACCGGGCTGCCGGTGACCGTGGTCGGCGACGCGCCCGTCCCGGTCTCCGAGCGGCTCCTCGCGTCGATCGTGAACGTGGCGTGCGAGATCGCGCAGCGGGGGCTCGCCTCCCCCGCCGACATCGACACCGCCGTCCGGCTCGGGCTCGGCTACCCGTTCGGCCCGCTGGAGTGGGGCGACCGGATGGGCGGCGAGCGCCTTCTCAGCGCGCTCTCCGCGATGTTCGCCGGGACCGGGGACCCGCGCTACCGGCCGAGCCGCTGGCTCGCCCACCGCGTCGCGCTCGGCATGCCCCTGACCGAGCGCGGCACGTCCCCGGCCGACTTCCTCCGGAGCTCCGGCTCCTAGTTCTTCGGTGCCAGTTCTTCGGCGCTGGTTCTTCGGTGCTGGTTCTTCGGTGCTAGTCCTTCAGCGGCGGGCCGTCGTACTTCGGCGCGGGGTAGTCCGGCACGCTGTCGGTCCAGCCGTAGGAACGGACCGTGCTGGAGTGCATGACATAGCCGGGCTTCTTGCCCGGCCACGCCGAGCTGGGCCCGGCCAGGACGGACTGGGAGGCGAGCAGGCGCCCGGTCCGGGTGTCGATGATCAGCCGGTCGTCGGTGACCATGTCGCCGCCGCCGCTGCGCAGGGAGAAGGCGGTCCCCGGCCGGTTCAGCGGGTCGGTGACCGTCCCCTCCGCCCGCAGCTCCGGATCCTCGGCCAGGAGCCGGAACACCGCGCCGCGCACCCCCGGCCCGACGGGACCCGTCAGGATCGGCCCGGCGTTGGCGAACAGCCACTCGGTCAGGTCCGCCCCCGGCCACTGCTTGTCCAGCAGGCGCTTCAGCGCGGTCTTCAGCGCGCCGGGATCGGCCGGAAGGTCACGCATGTCCGCGTTCACCTTCGCGCCCTCGGGGGTGGAGCCGCCCGAGGCGGTCCGGAACAGGGTGCCGGGGGCGAGCATCGCCTTCGTCCAGGTGAAGGTGTCCAACTGCTGCGAGCGCGCCCCCTTCTCGTCGGTGGTCCCGGCGAAACGCTTGGACACCATGCGCTCGGTGAGCCAGGCCTCCCTGTTCGGCCCGGCGTCGTAGTAGCCCCTCCGCCGGGAGAAGTCGTACAGCTTGCCCTCCTCGACGAGCCGTCCCGACTCCTCGAACTGCACCTGCCAGTAGCGGCCGGTGCGCTGCGCCGGCTCGTGGTCGGCGCTCTCCGCGGCGGCCAGCATGAGCCGGGCGGCGGACTGCGGAGCGGCGTGCCGGTCGGGCGCGCGGGGCGTCGTCCCGGACGACAGCAGGACCGCGCCCGCGACGGCCGCCGCGGCACCCGCCAGCCCGAACCCGCCGAACAGCGCGAAGCGCGGCCGGGCGGACAGGCGGCGCCGCGGCGTCCGCGCACCCTGGGATGCGATCTCCCGGGTCAGCTTGCGGCGACCGTCCTGGCCGCCGTGCGCGGACGGTTCCTCGTCCAGCAGGGAGGCGATCATCTGGAGCTCGTCCATGGTCACTGTCCTTCCGTGGTGGGGAGCGCGGCGCGCAGCTTCCCGCGCGCCCGGTTCAGGCGGGAGCCGACCGTCCCGACGGGGATGCCGAGCG
The DNA here is from genome assembly GCF_042652125.1 of Actinomadura gamaensis. NCBI lineage: Bacteria > Bacillati > Actinomycetota > Actinomycetes > Streptosporangiales > Thermomonosporaceae > Actinomadura > Actinomadura gamaensis. Next base: position 150,157 of record NZ_JBHSIT010000012.1, read on the forward strand.
CGGCGGCTATCTCGGCGTGGCCGAGGTCGGTGAGCGCGACGAGCAGGACCACGTCGCGTTCCTTGGCCGACAGCCTCCGGAGCGCGGCGGCCAGGCGGGGCTGGACCAGCCGCGCGTCCACCGCCGAAGTCACGTCCTCCTCCGGCCCGTCGTCCGGACGGCCCGGACCGAGCTTCGCGAGCGTCCGGTAGCGGCGCTCCTCGACCCTCCGGTGCTCGCCGATCAGCCGGGTGGCGATGCCGAACAGCCAGGCGCGGACGACGCCGCGCTCGGGGTCGAAGTCGGCGCGCCGCCGGAACGCCGTCAGGAAGGTCTCGGCCGCGACGTCGTCGGCGGCCTCGGCGCCGAGCCGGGCGGCGACGTAGCGGCGGACCGAGTCCGCGTGCCGGTCGTACACCTCGGTGAACCGGTCCGGCTCGGTGAGGGACCCGACGACATCCCTCGCATCGGACCTCGCGTCGCGCTGCGCAGCGGAGCTCATGTCGTGCTGCGCGTCGAACCTCGCGCCGCACCCCGTGTCGCGCCCCGAGTCGGAGTTTGTGGCGGATTCTGCTTCGGAGCTCGGGTCGGACGCCGCCGCGACGGGTCCTGCGCCGGAGCTCGGATCGGACCGCGAATCGTTGACTGCCGGTGGGGCGGTCATGGCATGGGGATCCTTCCGGTCGGTGTCACCCGTACTCCGTAAGTCGCGGCGACCACCTTCGGTGAGGATTCAGGGTTTTCTCGACCGAACACGAAAGAACGCCCGTCCCCGCGTCACGCGGACGCAGGGGACGGGCGGTTCCGGAAGCCTCAGAAGGGCAGCCCTGCCGGGGGATTCGGCTTCGCGTCCGTCCAGCCGGACGACCGGACGGCGAAGTAGTCGATCACCGCGCCGGGCTTGAGCGCGGCGTAGGGGCCGCCGGGCCGCACGAGCACGGTCATCGTGGCCAGCAGCTCCCCGGTGTCCGGATTGAACACCAGCTCCCTGCGCTCGGTGAACGTGCCCTGCTCCTGTTTCGGCGCGCCGTACTCGGCGGTGCGGGTGACCGTTTCGGGCTGCGCGGCCAGGGCGATGCCCGTGCGCCGGAGCGGATCGGTGACCCGCTGGACGGTCTCGATGCCGGGCTGCTTGGCGAGGGCGCGCATCAGCCCCGCGCGGGTCTTCGGCGACAGCGGCATGTTCTTGAGCGCCCGGCCCGCCGTCGCGAGCTTCCGGGCGGGCGTCAGGCGGCCCGTGCCCGGCGCGTACCGGACCTTCGGGTCGTCCACGAAGAAGATCTTGGCGAGGGCGTCCGGGGCGTGGGGCAGCGCGGCCACCTGCTCGGCGGTCATCGTGGACCTGCGTCCGGCGGGATCGGCGGACGTGCCGGGGAACGTGCCGCCCTGCTCGCCCGCCGAGTCATCGCTCCACGGCGTCGTCCTGGTGGCCGAGTAGGTGAAGTAGTGGTCGTTCGACCAGACCCGGAAGGACGTCGGCGACCCGGCCCGCTTCCAGGCGGCGTCGTCCTGCGCCGCCGCCGGACGGGCGGGCAGCTCGCGGCTGAGGAAACCCTCGCCGCCCTTCGGCCGGGCGCTGGTGAAGTGGAAGCTCTCGGTCTGCGCGCCGAAGATCGTGTACGACGCGCCGGACGCGGGCCGCAGCACATAGATCGTCCCCGAGACCTCGTCCACGTGCCAGAACTTCCCGGACGGCAACAGGTCCGCCTTGGCCGCCACCTGGAGGAAGCCGCCGTCCGCCGGAGCGCCGGCGCCACCGGGCGCGCGCGGCGTCGCCGTCCCGGACGAGACGAGCACCGCGACGGCGGCGGTGGCGCCCGCGAGCGTCAGGCCGAGGCCGCTGAACAGCGCGAACTTCGGCACCGGAAACCTGCGGCGGCGGACGGGCGCGGAGCCGTCCACCTCGGCCAGCAGGCGCGCGCGCCCGGCGGCGAAGCTCTCCTCTCCGGGATCGGCGGCGAGCGGTCTGATGAGGGCGTCGATCTCGTCCATGATCAGGTTCCTTCCGGAAGGGTGAGGGCGGCGCGCAGCTTCCGGCGCGCCCGGTTGAGGCGGGAGCCGACCGTCCCGTACGGGATGCCGAGCGCTACGGCCACCTCGTCGTGGCTGAGGTCGGCGAGCGCCACCAGCAGCAGCACGTCGCGCTCCTTGGCCGAGAGCGCGCGCAGCGCGGCGGCCAGCTCGGGCTTGATCACCTGCGCGTCCACGGCCGAGGCGACCCGGTCCTCGTCACCACCGTGCGGACGGTCCGCGCCGAGCCGGGACAGCGCGCGGTAGCGGCGCTCCTCGGTGCGGCGATGCTGGGCGACGAGCCGGGTGGCGATGCCGAACAGCCACGCCCGCAGCGCGCCGCGCGCCGGGTCGAAGTCGGCGCGGCGGCGGAACGCCGTCAGGAACGTCTCGGCCGCGACGTCGTCGGCGGGCTGCGGCCCGAGCCGTCCGTGGACGTACCGGTAGACCGCGGCGTAGTGCCGGTCGTACACGCCGGTGAACCGCTCGGGCTCGGCGAGGGAGGCCGCGACGATCCGCGCGTCGTCGTCCACGTCCGGTGGGGCGGTCATGGCACGGAGGTCCTTCCGGTCGGTGACAGTTGTATTCCGCCGCTGGACCGGATCGCTTTCGGCGGATCGCGAGACTTCGACCGGAAAAGTTCGTGCCCCGCGTCGCCGAGGACGCGGGGCACGAGAAGGACCAGGCCCGTCAGAAGGGAAGCTTCGCAGCTGCGTTAGAGGGAAGCTCCCGCAGGTGCGTTAGAGGGGAAGCTTCGCGAGTGCGTTAGAAGGGAAGCTTCGACGGAGGCTGCGGCTTGGTGTCGGTCCAGCCCGCCTTGCGCAGGATCCAGTAGTTGATCACCGAGCCGGGCTTGCGGGCGGCGTACGGGCCGCCCGGCTGGACCAGCACGAGCTGGTCGGACAGCAGGTCGCCGGTCGCCGGGTCGAAGACCAGCTCGTCCCGCGCGGTGTAGGTGCCCTGCTCCTCCTTCGGCGCGCCGTACTCGCCGGTGATCGTCGCCGTCCGCGGGTCGATCGTGAGCGCGACGCCCTTGCGGCCGAGCGGGTCCACGGCGCCGTCCAGCGTGCGGATGCCGGGCTCCTTGGCGAGCGCGCGCATGAGCCCGGCGCGCACCTTGGGCGGGAGCGGCATGTCCTTGAGGGCGTCACCGGTGATCAGCAGCTTGTCCCGGGGGCCCGCCGGCCTGTAGACCTTTCCGGCCTTCCGCTTCTCCTCCGCGATCTTGCCACCCCATCCCGGCCTCTCCGGGTGGAAGAACAGCTTGGCGAGGGCGTCCGGATCGGTGGGCAGGGCCGCGATCTGCTGCGGGGTCAGCGTGCCGGGCGGGCCGGTGAACGTGCCGCCCCCGCCCTGGCCCGCCGGGTCGTCCTGCCAGGCCGTCGCCTTCGCCTTGTAGACGTAGTAGTGGTCGTTGGACCAGACCCGGAAGGACGTCGGCGAACCGGCGCGCTTCCATGCCGGGATGTCGTCGGCCGTCGCCGGACGGGCCGGCAGGTCGCGGCCGAGGAACGCCGAACCGTACTTCTTGTCCGCCCCGGTGAACTGGAACGTCTCGCTGTGCGCGCCGATGATCGCGTACGTGCCGGTCTTCGGACGCTGCATGTACGACTGGCCCTGGATCTGGTCGGAGTACCAGTACCTTCCGGTCGGCAGAAGCTCGGCCTTGGCCGCGACCTGCATGAACGCCTCGTGTCCGGACGCGTCCGGCGCGGACCCGGCACCGTGGCCCGGGCCGTGGCCGGACGGCGCGTCCCCCTGGCCGGACGCGACGATGACGGCCGCGGCGGCCGTTCCGGCGGCGAGCAGGCCGACGCCGACTCGCATCCTCCAGCCGCCGAACCAGCCGCCGAACCGGCCGCCGAACCGGCCGGCGGCGCGGCCGGCAGGGCGGCGGCGCACCGACGTGACCGGCGCGTCGCCCTCCGCCTTGATGAGCGCGTCGAGCTGGGCGAAGGCCGTGCTCGTCTCCTCTTCGGTGGGTGGCCGGGGCGAGCCGTAGGCGTCGCGGACCATCCGGATCTCATCCATGGTCGTCCTCCTGAGCGTGCATCGGATTGGTTCCGCCGAGCGCCTCGCGCAGTTTCCTTCGAGCCCGGCTCAGCCGCGAGCCGACCGTTCCGTAGGGGATCTCCAGCGCCGCCGCGACCTCCTGGTGGCTGAGCTCGGCCAGCGCGACCAGCAGCAGCACGTCCCGGTCGCCGTCCGGCAGGTCGGCGAGCGCCGCGGCGAGCGCGCCGCGCAGCCCGGCGGCGTCCACGGCGACGTGGACCCGCTCGGCGTGCCCCTCGGCGTCCGGTTCGGGGCCGAGGCGGGCGCGGGCGCGCAGCGCGCGGACCTCGGCCCGGCGCTGCTTGCCGATCAGGTTGGTGGCGATGCCGTACAGCCAGGTCCGGACGGACGCGCGGGACGGGTCGTAGCGGTGCCGCACCCGGAACGCCTCCAGGAACGTCTGCGCGGCGACGTCGCCCGCGGCGTCCGGGCCGAGGCGGCGGGCCGCGTAGCCGTGGATCTCCGCGTGGTAGGCGTCGAAGATCGCGCCGAAGCGCTCCGGCTGCGTCCTGGACTGGGTCAGCACGGCCGAATCGTCGCCCCGGGACTGGGCGACGAGGGACTCCCGTGTCATGTGGGGGCCTTTCCGTGGCGCGGGTGGCGGTCGTCACGTATCACCCGAAGCCCCTGGAGGCTTTCACGCGCCCTGCGGCGTACGTCCGACTCCTCCTGGAGCGGGGGCTTTGCTCGTCCTTGAGGAGGGTCCGTCCCTGAGAAACCCGGAGACCGGGAACGGGAATAGGGCGCTCAGACGTCCTGTTGGGTGAGACGTCAGCAAAGTTGAGTCCGATCGACTCAAGTCATTTGACAAGAGATCCCTCGGACGGCACCCTGGCAGAAGCGGAAGACTCGCGCCGGACGCGGGGCCGCCCCCGGCCCGCCGCACCGGCGAACGGCTAGACGAGATCCACGGAGGACGAGACATGGGACGTGCGGTCGGCATCGACCTCGGGACGACCAACTCGGTCGTCGCGATTCTGGAGGGCGGCGAGCCCACGGTGATCGCCAACGCGGAGGGGTCGCGGACCACGCCGTCCGTCGTCGCCTTCGCCAAGAACGGCGAGGTCCTCGTCGGTGAGGTGGCCAAGCGCCAGGCCGTCACCAACGTTGACCGCACCATCCGGTCGGTCAAGCGCGAGATGGGCACCGACTGGAAGAAGAAGATCGACGACAAGGAGTTCACGCCGCAGCAGATCTCGGCGTTCGTGCTCCAGAAGCTCAAGCGGGACGCCGAGGCCTACCTCGGCGAGTCGGTGACCGACGCGGTCATCACCGTGCCCGCCTACTTCTCCGACCACCAGCGCCAGGCCACCAAGGAGGCCGGCCAGATCGCGGGGCTGAACGTCCTGCGCATCATCAACGAGCCGACCTCGGCGGCGCTGGCCTACCACCTGGAGAAGGAGAACGAGGCCACCATCCTGGTCTTCGACCTCGGCGGCGGCACCTTCGACGTGTCCCTGCTGGAGGTCGGCGACGGCGTGGTCGAGGTCAAGGCGACCTCGGGCGACAACCACCTCGGCGGCGACGACTGGGACAACAAGGTCGTCGAGTGGCTGGTCGAGCGGTTCAAGAACGCCAACGGCGTCGACCTGTCCAAGGACAAGATGGCCCTGCAGCGGCTCCGCGAGGCCGCCGAGAAGGCCAAGATCGAGCTGTCCAGCTCGTCCGAGACGCAGATCAACCTGCCCTACATCACCGCCTCGGCGGAGGGCCCGCTGCACCTGGACGAGAAGCTCACCCGCGCCGAGTTCCAGCGCCTCACCAGCGACCTGCTCGAGCGCACCAAGGAGCCGTTCCAGAACGTGCTCAAGGACGCCGGCATCACCGTCGGCGACATCGACCAGGTCGTCCTGGTCGGCGGCTCGACCCGCATGCCCGCCGTCTCCGACATGGTCAAGGAGCTGACCGGCGGCAAGGAGCCCAACAAGGGCGTCAACCCCGACGAGGTCGTCGCCATCGGCGCGTCCCTCCAGGCGGGCGTCCTGAAGGGCGAGGTGAAGGACGTCCTGCTGCTGGACGTCACCCCGCTGTCGCTCGGCATCGAGACCAAGGGCGGCATCTTCACCAAGATCATCGAGCGCAACACCACGATCCCGACCAAGCGCTCGGAGACCTTCACCACGGCCGACGACAACCAGCCGTCGGTGGAGATCCAGGTCTACCAGGGCGAGCGCGAGATCGCGGCGTACAACAAGAAGCTCGGCACCTTCCAGCTGACCGGCCTGCCCCCGGCGCCGCGCGGCGTCCCGCAGATCGAGGTCACCTTCGACATCGACGCGAACGGCATCGTGAACGTCTCCGCGAAGGACCTCGGCACCGGCAAGGAGCAGTCGATGGTCATCACCGGCGGCTCGGCGCTGCCGAAGGACGACATCAACCGCATGATGCAGGAGGCCGAGCAGTACGCCGAGGAGGACCGCAAGCGCAAGGAGGAGGCCGAGGTCCGCAACCAGGCCGACACCCTCGCGTACTCGACCGAGAAGTTCCTCCGCGAGAACGGCGACAAGGTGCCGGACGAGCTGAAGACCGAGGTCGAGGCCGGCGTCGCCGAGGTGAAGAAGGCCCTGGAGGGCACCGACGTCGAGGCCATCAAGACCGCGGCCGACAAGCTCGCCCAGACCAGCCAGAAGATGGGCGCGGCCATGTACGCCCAGAACCCGGAGGGCGCGGCCCAGCCGGGCGGCGAGCAGGCCGGCGGCGCGGGCGCGCAGCAGCCGCAGGACGACGAGGTCGTCGACGCCGAGATCGTGGACGACGACAAGCCGAAGGGTGACGCCAAGTGACCTCACCCCGTGAGGAGCACGACGGCCCGGTGATCCGCGACCGGCGGCGCATCGACCCCGAGACGGGCGAGGTCCGGGACGCCGGGACGGGCGAGCAGCCCGCCCCGGCCCCCGGAGGCGCCGGCGAGGCCGGTGGCGGGGAGGCCGCCGAGTTCGAGAAGCAGCTGGCCGAGCGCACCGCCGACCTGCAGCGGCTCAAGGCCGAGTACGACAACTACCGCAAGCGCGTCGAGCGCGACCGCGTCGCGGTCCGCGAGCAGGCGCTCGCGAGCGTGCTCGCCGAGCTGCTACCGGTGCTGGACGACATCGGCCGGGCGCGCGACCACAACGAGCTGACCGGCGGGTTCAAGTCGGTCGCCGAGGCGCTGGAGGCGGCGACCGGCAAGCTCGGCCTGGAACGCTTCGGCGAGAAGGGCGAGCCCTTCGACCCGACCGTGCACGAGGCGCTGATGCACGCCTACTCGGCCGACGTGACCGAGACCAGCGTCGCGGACGTCCTCCAGCCGGGCTACCGGATCGGCGAGCGCGTCCTGCGCCCCGCGCGGGTCGCGGTCGCCGAGCCGCAGGAGCCCTCCGCCGACGCCGAGCAGGGCGACGACGACCAGGGCGAGTGACACCCCCGCCCGCCGCGGCCCGCACGGCACGGCGAGCAGCCCGTCCGGCCCGGTCGGCGCGCCCGGCGACTCGACCGGCACGGCCGGCGGCTCGGCCGGCACGACCGGCTCGACCGGCACGGCCGGCAGCTTGACCGGCTCGCCCGGTTCGACCGGCGGCCGCGGCGGCCCGGGCGGGCGCACGGCGATCGGCACGACCCGTTCCGGGCCGTCCTCCCACCGCGAACGCGCGGGGCGGACGGCCCGGAACCCCCACCGGCAGACGAAGAAAGACGCGGAAGGCGAGGATCTGTGAGCACCAAGGACTACCTCGAGAAGGACTACTACAAGGTCCTCGGTGTCTCGAAGAACGCCTCGCAGGACGAGATCAAGAAGGCTTACCGCAAGCTCGCCCAGCAGTACCACCCGGACCGCAACAAGGGCGACGCCGACGCCGAGGAGAGGTTCAAGGAGGTCTCCGAGGCGAACAGCGTCCTGGCGGACGAGAAGCGCCGCAAGGAGTACGACCAGGTCCGCTCGATGCCGAGCGGCTTCCGGGGCGCCGGCGGCGGGCAGGGCGGCGGCTTCGGTTTCGACCTGGGAGACCTCTTCGGGCAGGGCGCGCCGGGCGGCGCCGGGCAGGGCGGCGCCGGCGAGCGCATCGGGGACATCTTCGGCGGCCTGTTCAACCGCGGCGGCACGCGCACCGGCGCCGGCACGCGCCGCGCCCGCCGCGGCGCGGACGTCGAGACCGAGGTGACGCTGTCGTTCGGGCGGTCCATGAACGGCGTGACGGTGCCGCTGAAGCTGACCAGCGAGGCGGCCTGCCCCACCTGCCACGGCACCGGCGCGAAGGCGGGCACCACCCCCCGGGTGTGCCCCAACTGCGAGGGCACCGGGCAGGAGACCCGCAACCTCGGCAACTTCGGGTTCAGCGAGCCGTGCCACGTGTGCCACGGCCGCGGCCTGGTCGTGGACGACCCGTGCCAGACCTGCCACGGCAGCGGCCGGGCGACCGGGACCCGCACCATCCAGGCCCGCATCCCGGCGGGCGTCGCCGACGGGCAGAAGATCCGGCTCAAGGGCAAGGGCGCGCCCGGCGAGAACGGCGGCCCGTCCGGCGACCTGTACGTGAACATCAAGGTCAAGCCGCACAAGGTGTTCGGCCGCAGCGGCGACAACCTCACCCTGACCGTCCCCGTGACGTTCCCCGAGGCCGCGCTCGGCGCGGAGATCAAGGTGCCGACGTTCCAGGGGCAGCCGGTCACGCTGCGCATCCCGGAGGGCACGCCCAACGGGCGGACGTTCCGGGTGCGGGGCCGTGGCGCGCCGCGCCGGGACGGCACCAAGGGCGACCTGCTCGTCACGGTGGACGTCCAGGTGCCGAACAAGCTCGACGACCAGACGCGGGCGGCGCTGGAGGCGTTGCGCGCCTCCGGCGCGGGCGACGACCTGCGCAGCGAGGTGCTCCAGCAGGCCAGGGAGGAGTAGGTGCCCCATGGACCCCTTCGGCGATGACACGCCGGTCTACGTGATCTCGGTGGCAGCGCAGCTGTCCGGGCTGCACCCGCAGACCCTGCGCACCTACGACCGGCTGGGCCTGGTGTCGCCCGGCCGCACGCAGGGCCGGGGACGCCGCTACTCCATGCGCGACATCGTGATGCTGCGCGAGATCCAGCGGCTCTCGCAGGACGAGGGCATCAACCTGTCGGGCATCAAGCACATCCTGGAACTGCAGCGGGAGAACGCGCGGCTGAACGACGAGCTCCAGCGCGCGCGGGAGGCCGTGCGGGACCTGGCCAACGAACTCGAATCGACCCGCGCGGTCGCGGCGCGCCTCGCGCAGCAGCGGCGGCACGGTGAATCCGGCGACGCTCCGGGGGGAGACCTGGTGCCGATCCGCGCGACGAGCGTGGTGGTCTGGCACGAGCGGGGCCGGGAGCAGTGAGGGGATAACCGAAGATGGACTACAAGCTCACCCAGAAGTCCCAGGAGGCGGTGTCGCTCGCGGTGCGCCGCGCCGCCGCCGAGGGCAACCCGCAGGTCGAGCCGCAGCACCTGCTCGCGGCGCTGATCCAGCTCACCGACGGTACGGCCGTCCCGCTGCTGGAGGCGGTCGGCGCGGACTGGAAGGCCGTCCGCGCCCGCAACGAGGAGCAGCTCGCGGGACTGCCGAAGGCGGCCGGCTCGACCGTGTCGTCCCCGCAGATGTCCCGGCAGCTGATCGTCGCGGTGAACACCGCCGCGAACCGCGCCCGGCAGCTGGAGGACGAGTACGTCTCCACCGAGCACCTGCTCGTCGGCCTCGCCGCCGACGGCGGGCCCGTCGCCGGGCTGCTGAAGGACGCCGGGGCCACCCCGAACGCGCTGCTGGAGGCGTTCGAGAAGGTGCGCGGGCACGCCCGCGTCACCTCCGAGAACCCCGAGGAGACCTACCAGGCGCTGGAGAAGTACGGCGTCGACCTCACCGCCGCCGCGCGCGAGGGCAAGCTCGACCCGGTGATCGGCCGCGACACCGAGATCCGGCGGGTCGTCCAGGTGCTGTCCCGGCGCACCAAGAACAACCCGGTGCTGATCGGCGAGCCCGGCGTCGGCAAGACCGCCGTCGTGGAGGGCCTCGCCCAGCGGATCGTCGCCGGCGACGTCCCGTCGTCGCTGCGCGACAAGACGCTCGTCGCGCTCGACCTCGGCGCGATGGTCGCGGGCGCGAAGTACCGCGGCGAGTTCGAGGAGCGGCTGAAGGCCGTCCTGAACGAGATCAAGGAGTCGAACGGGCAGGTCGTCACGTTCATCGACGAGCTGCACACGGTCGTCGGCGCGGGCGCGGCCGAGGGCGCGATGGACGCGGGCAACATGCTCAAGCCGATGCTGGCCCGCGGCGAGCTGCGCATGATCGGCGCGACCACGCTGGACGAGTACCGCGAGCACATCGAGAAGGACCCGGCCCTCGAACGCCGGTTCCAGCAGGTGTTCGTGGGCGAGCCGTCCGTCGAGGACACCGTCGCGATCCTGCGCGGGCTCAAGGGCCGCTACGAGGCGCACCACAAGGTGCAGATCAACGACTCGGCCCTGGTCGCCGCGGCGACGCTGTCCGACCGGTACATCACCTCCCGGTTCCTGCCGGACAAGGCGATCGACCTGGTGGACGAGGCGGCGTCCCGGCTGCGCATGGAGATCGACTCCCGGCCGGTCGAGATCGACGAGCTGCAGCGCTCGGTCGACCGGCTGAAGATGGAGGAGATGGCGCTCGCCAAGGAGACCGACGAGGCGTCCAAGCAGCGCCTCGAACGGCTCCGCAAGGACCTTGCCGACAAGCAGGAGCACCTGAACGTCCTGAACTCCCGCTGGGAGAAGGAGAAGGCCGGGCTGAACCGCGTCGGCGAGATCAAGGAGCGCATCGACGCGCTGCGCAGCGAGGCCGAGCGCGCCCAGCGCGACGGCGACTACGAGACCGCGTCCCGGCTCACCTACGCCGAGATCCCGCAGCTCGAGAAGGAGCTCGCGGAGGCCTCCGCGGAGGAGACCGACAGCGCCGACTCCATGGTGAAGGAGGAGGTCGGGCCGGACGACGTCGCCGACGTCGTGGCGTCCTGGACGGGCATCCCCGCCGGGCGCCTCCTGGAGGGCGAGACCGCCAAGCTGCTGCGGATGGAGGACGAGCTCGGCAAGCGGCTCATCGGCCAGCGCACCGCCGTGCAGGCCGTGTCGGACGCCGTCCGCCGCGCCCGCGCGGGCATCGCCGACCCGGACCGCCCGACCGGATCGTTCCTGTTCCTCGGCCCGACCGGCGTCGGCAAGACCGAGCTGGCCAAGGCGCTCGCCGAGTTCCTGTTCGACGACGAGCGCGCCATGACCCGCATCGACATGTCGGAGTACTCCGAGAAGCACGCGGTGGCCCGCCTCGTCGGCGCGCCCCCCGGCTACGTCGGCTACGAGGAGGGCGGCCAGCTCACCGAGGCCGTCCGGCGGCGCCCGTACTCGGTCGTCCTGCTGGACGAGGTGGAGAAGGCGCACCCCGAGGTCTTCGACATCCTGCTCCAGGTGCTCGACGACGGCCGCCTCACCGACGGCCAGGGCCGCACGGTGGACTTCCGGAACACCATCCTGATCCTGACGTCCAACATCGGCTCGCAGTTCCTGGTGGACCCGACGCTCGAACCGGACGCCAAGCGCGAGGCGGTCATGACGGCCGTCCGCACCTCGTTCAAGCCGGAGTTCCTGAACCGGCTGGACGACGTGATCGTGTTCGACGCGCTGTCCACCGACGAGCTCACCCGGATCGTCGATCTCCAGGTGGACCGGCTGGCCCGGCGGCTCGCCGACCGCCGCCTCCACCTCACGGTGACCGAGGCGGCCCGCGAGTGGCTGGCCCTGACCGGCTACGACCCGCTCTACGGCGCCCGCCCGCTCCGCCGCCTCGTCCAGACGGCCATCGGCGACCGCCTCGCCAAGGAGCTCCTGGCCGGCGAGATCCAGGACGGCGACGACGTCCTCGTCGACCTCGACGAGGCCGCCGACTCCCTCACCGTCACCCCGGCCCGCCCCCTGGCCACCGCCTGACCCATCTCACGGGCGGCCCCGCTCTTCGAGCGGGCCGCCCGTGGTGTGCGGCGGGGCGTGTGGTCCGGATGGTGGAGGGGTCAGGCTTCGGGGCGGAGTTCTTCGGTGGCTTCCTGGAAGGCGTCGGCGGCGCGGGCGAAGTAGTCGAACAGCAGGGCCTGCTGCTCGGGCGTGTAGCCCTGGATGATCGCGCCGATCTTCCGCCGGACCGGGGCCAGGGCCTCGTCGAGGCCGGAGGGCTGGGCGACCAGCTCGACGATGACCTTGCGGCGGTCGTCGGCGTCCGGGACGCGCCGCACGTATCCGGCCTGTTCGAGCCGGTCGACCAGGCGGGTCGTGGGCCCGGTCGTCAGCCCGGCCCGGCGTCCCAGCTCGCCGGGCGTCAGGGACCCGTGCAGCTTGAGGATGTTCAGCGCGTACAGATCCGTCGCGCCCAGGTCGACCGCCTTCGCGCTCGCCTGCCCGTGCAGCATCAACGCGCTCATGTACCGCTGGTAGACCGCCGACGGATCCGCACTCCGGCTCAAGCCCGTCCCCTTTCACCACGTCACAAAAGAAAAATCTCCAAGGAAGCTACTTCGCCAGGGAAGTTACCACGTCTCGCCGTGGCCGGCTCGTACGTGCGCGGCAGGGCGCGTGACATGGCGGGGATCAGGGACGGGCGAGGGTGGCTTCCAATCCGTCGAGGAAGCGGGCCAGGCCGTAGTCGAACTCGTCCTGCGGGATCGACTGGGCGGGTTCGGTCGCGGGGTGGGCGTCGCGCTGGGCCGCGTAGAGCCTGGCGAGGCGCGGGTTGTTCGCCATGGCGTAGTCCATGGCGGGACGGATCTGCTCCAGCCACTCCTCCTCGGTCTGTCCGCTGCGCGCCAGGGCCAGGAGCCAGGCGGCCTCGGACACCGTCCAGCCGATGACGTAGGCGAACAGCGCCTTCACGGCGCGGTTGCCCTCCAGCAGCGAGAACCCCGCCTCCTCCATCAAGCCGAGCATCTCCTCGGTCAGGCCGGTGACGTTCGGGCCGAGGTAGGTGGAGCCGACGAGGCCGAGGATGGGCGCGATCCACGGGTGGCGCAGGATCATGTCGCGCATCTCGTGCGCCAGGACTGCGATCGCCCGCCGCCACTCGGCGGGGTCGTCGAGTGACGGGACGCGCAGCTCACCGTAGATCTCGTCCACCACGAGTTCGAGCAGCTGGTCCTTGTTGGCGACGTGCCGGTAGAGGGACGTCGCGCCCGCGTTGAGGGCCTGGCCGAGCTTGCGCATGCTCAGCGCGTCGACGCCCTCGGCGTCCAGCAGCTTGATCGCTTCGGTGACGATCTGCTCCCGGCTCAGTGCCGGGCGCGCGCTCCGGCTTTTTTCCGGACGCGCCCAGACCGAGGGAACGACCTGCTCATCGGCCATCTGCGGCCTCCTTTCGGGATCGCGTCCAGTCTAGCGCACACCGTACCCACTTGCGCACAGCGTTCCGCTGTGCGTACGGTGTTCCCATCGACGCGCACACTGTACGCAGCACGGCACGGGAGACGAGATGAACCGCAACCCACGACGCTGGTGGATCCTGGTGGTGCTCTGCCTGAGCACCCTGGTCCTGGTGATCGACAACATGGCGCTGAACGTGGCGATCCCGCCGCTCACCAAGGACCTCGGGGCCAGTGCCCAGGACATCCAGTGGATCCTGGACTCCTACATCCTGGTCTTCGCGGGCCTGCTGCTCACCGCGGGCAGCCTGTCCGACCGGTTCGGCCGCCGCCGGGTGATGATCGTCGGGCTGGCCCTGTTCGGCGTCGCGTCGCTGGTGGCCACGCTCGCCGGATCGCCGGAGATGCTGATCGCCGCGCGGACGGTGATGGGCGTCGGCGGCGCGCTGGTGCTGCCGAGCACCCTGTCGATCCTGATCACGGTGTTCGACGAGGACGAGCGGCCGAAGGCGATGGCCGCGTGGGGCGCGGTCTCCATGGTCGGCCTCGTCGGCGGCCCGGTCGCCGGCGGCGTGCTCATCGCGCACTTCTGGTGGGGCGCCGTGTTCCTGATCAACGTGCCGATCGCCGCCGTGTCGATCCTCGCCGCCGCCACCCTGATGCCCGAGTCCAAGGGGCCGTGGCGCAGGCCCGACCCGCTGGGCATGGTGCTGTCGGTCGTCGGCATGGTCGCCCTGGTCTGGACGATCATCGAGTACCCGAAGGACGGCATGGACGCCCGCACCTTCGCCGGTGGCGCGGTCGCCCTCGCCGCCCTGGCCTGCTTCGTGGCGTGGGAGCTCCGCGTCGAGTCCCCGATGGTCCCGCTGAGCCTGTTCCGCGACCGCGACTTCGCCGGCGGCAGCCTCTCCCTCACGCTCGTCGAGATCGGCAACGGCGGCCTGCTCCTCGCACTCACCCAGTACCTGCAGTTCGTCCTCGGCTACTCCCCTCTGAAGACCGGTCTGTCCTTCATCCCGGTCGCGATCGCCGCCCTGCTGTTCAACGGCCTCGGCGCGAGCCTGGTCGGCAGGCTCGGCAACAAGGTCACCGCCGTCGCCGGCCTGCTGGTCGTGGCCGCCGGGTTCGGCACCCTCGCGACCGTCGCCCCCGGCGACGGCTACTGGCCCGTCGCGGTCGGCCTGTTCCTGATGGGCGCGGGCAGCGGCCTGTCGATGCCCGCCACCATCGGCGCGCTGATGGGCGCGGTGCCCGCCGAGCACGCCGGGGTCGGCTCGGCCCTGAACGACACCATCCAGCAGGCCGGTGCCGCGCTCGGCGTCGCCCTGCTCGGCACGGTCCTGACCAGCGCCTACGGGGCCGCGATGCCCGCGGACGCCCCCGAGCAGGCCAGGAAGTCCATCGGCGACGCCCTCGCCGTCGCCTCCCGCACCGGCGACACCGGCCTCGTCCACGAGGCGCGGGACGCCTTCACCACCGCATTGGGCACCACCTTCCTCGCCAGCCTGACCGGAGTCGTCGCCGCGACCGTCCTCGCCCTGTTCGTCCTGCGCGGTCGGCGCACCCCCGGCACCGCCTCGAACACCGACCCGGACACCGGCGATGTCCCGGACGCCGGTGCCGGGACCGTCGGATCCGCCGACGGTTCCTCGGCCACCGTCCAAGCCTGACCGGACGGCACGCCCTCTGGAAAGCCGGGCGCCGATCTGTGGATAACTCCGGCCGAGCCGCCGACCGCCCCCGTGGTCGGCGGCTCGGCTCAGCGCTGCGCGTGGCGCGCGACGGCCTGCTGGGCGATCCTTTGGACGGGGTTCGGCGGCGGAGGAAGGACGCCCGCCACAAAGACCGTCCCTACGAGAGCTCCGATGAGGATCGCTCGGCGCGGACGGATTTCGGTGCGGCTGTGCTGGCTCATGTCATCGAATCTAGGGATGCGCGTATGAAGACGACATGGGACCAGCACCCCGAACAGGAGGTGGGGCCAGCCCCACCATCACCGAGTAGGTGTACCTAGTCCGCAGCCGTACGGCAGCGGTTTCGCACCGAGTACAAAGGGGTCGTGCCTGTACTGATCGCTCCTGACACCCGGTTCCGAATCTCGTTTCTCGCCGCGATGGAAGAAATCCGAGCAGAAGGCCGTGGCGCGCCCGACGATGACACTTCGCTAGGGCGAGAGCTCCGCGCCTACACCGGCCAGTGGGACGACCCGGAACCGTTCAGCAGGTACGTCGAGTACGTCCGTTCACTCGCACTGGACGAGACGCCACGCCCGCCCGCGCACGTCCCCACGACCGTCCTGTGGTGGGTGGACGGGGACGAGTTCCTGGGACGGCTGACCATCCGCCATCGGCTGACGCAGTGGCTGCTCGATGTGGGCGGGCACATCGGTTACGACGTCCGGCCCACCGCGCGCCGCCGTGGACACGCCACCGCGATGCTGCGGGCGGCCCTTCCCGTCGCGCGCGATCTCGGCATCGACCCCGCGCTCGTCACGTGTGACGCTGACAACACTCCGTCACGGCTCGTCATCGAGAGGAACGGTGGCGTTCTGGAGGACCGTCGCGGGATCAAGCTGCGCTATTGGGTTCCCTGCTCTCACGCGTCCTGACAGTTCCGTCTTTTCCCTGCTCTCACCATGGCGGATCGACCGGGTAAGTCGAACTTGCCAAACCATGGACGGGGATGGCTCGCATCCAGTAGAGAGGCGAGTTATGACCGCATTGGTACTGGGACCTCTTCTCCGGCATGTCGGCGAGCGCACCGCGACGGTGTGGGTGGAGACCGACCGTCCGTGCCGGGTGCTCGTGCGCGCGGGGGAGGTGGAGGCCGCGGCGGAGACCTTCGCCGTCCACGCGCATCACTTCGCCCTCGTCGAGGTCGAGGGACTCGCTCCCGGCGCGCGCGTCCCGTACCAGGTCGAACTGGACGGCGAGCAAGTCTGGCCCGAAGAAGGCTCGGAGTTCCCGCCCAGCCAGTTGCGCACGCTCGACACGTCCGGCACGTTGCGCGTCTCGTTCGGATCGTGTCGCCGCTCCCCCGACCGCGAGGGCAAGCACGGCCACGACACCCTCGCCGCTCTCGCGCATCACCTCACGCGAGCGAACGCGGCATGGCCCGACCTCCTCCTGATGGTCGGCGACCAGGTCTACGCGGACGAACTGGACCCGGCCATGCGCGAGATCGTGCGCGCGCGACGCGGCATCCAAGACAGCGCTCCCCCAAGGCTCGGAACCACCACACCCGCAAACAGCACGTCCGCAGACAGCGCGAGCGCGCACGGCGCGTCTGCAGACGGCCCGGCTACACGCGGCATGGGCGCGCTTGGCGCGTCTGCCAGCTCTCTTGTCGGGGGCACGGCCTCCGGCGGCGCTGCGCTTGACGAACCGAAGCCGAGTCACGCCGCCGCCGAAGGGTGTCCGGCAGATGAGATCGCGGACTTCGAGGAGTACACGCACCTCTACCGGCTCGCCTGGCGCGAGGATCCGGCCGTCCGGTGGCTGCTCTCCACGGTGCCCACGCTCACGGTCTTCGACGACCACGACATCCGGGACGACTGGAACACGTCCTACACGTGGCGGCAGCAGATGTGGGCGCTGCCGTGGTGGCGGGAGCGCATCGTCGGCGGCATCGGCTCGTACTGGGTGTACCAGCACCTCGGCAACCTCTCGCCCGAAGGGCGCGCGGCGCACGACGTGTACGAGGCCGTCCGCGCGGCGTCCGCGAACAGCGGCGACGGCGGCAAGGTGCTGGACGAGTTCGCCGAGCGCGCGGACCGCCAGCCCGCCACGGCCCACTGGAGCTACGCGCACGACCTCGGACGCACCCGCCTGGTCGTCGTGGACAGCCGGTGCTCGCGGCTGCTGACGCCCGAGCGGCGCGGCATGCTCGACGACGAGGAGTTCGACTGGCTGGACGGGCGGCTCCAGGGGGACGTCGATCACCTGCTCGTCGCGTCGTCCCTCCCGTACCTGCTCACGCCCGCCATCCACCACGCCGAGTCCTGGAACGAGGCCGTCGCGGAGGGCGCGTGGGGCACGCGCGCCGCGGGTGTCGGGGAGAAGATCCGCCAGGCCGCCGACCTGGAGCACTGGGCCGCGTTCGAGCGGTCGTTCCGGGAGGTCGCGAACGACGTCATCGCCGTCGCGCGCGGCGAGCGCGGTGACCCGCCCGCCACAATCGCCTTTCTCTCGGGTGACGTCCACTACTCCTACATGGCACGTGTCACCGCACCGGACGCGTCGTCCGAAGTCGTGCAGGTCGTGTGCTCGCCGCTCCGCAACCCGCTCCCCAGCAAGTTCCAATGGGCGAACCGCATCGCGTGCGCGCGCGGGATGGGCGTGCCGTTCCGCTGGCTCGCGCGTATGGCGCGCGTCCCGCGTCCTCCGCTGCGCTGGCGCCTCTCGGACGGCCCCTGGTTCAGCAACGCGATCGCCACGGTCGAACTGTCCGGGCGCGACAGTGTCGTCCGCTGGCAGACGCCCAGCACACCGACCGAGCTGACGCAGATCTCGGCCATTCCGATCACCCGATGAGGAGTGTCCGTTCCGCCCCCTCCTGCTCGGAACGGACACCCCCAACGGGCCATCGGCGCCGCACCCCGCCCCCTCCCCGGGGCGAACGGCGCCGATGGCGTCCGGGCCGGGACGGCACGCGTCCCGGCAGTTCAGCGCGGCGGCGGGTCGAGTAGGGCGAGCCCCTGCGCGCACGCGGCGGGCAGGCCCTCCACCCACAGCAGGAAGCGGCTGGCGAGCGCCTCAGTGCCCAGCACCCGGACGATCCGCCGATGCAGAACGGCCAGGCGGCGCGACAGGTGCGGCGACAGCGGCACGAGCACCGCCGCACGACCCGAGCCGATTAACGCGGGCGTCTCCCCACTGCGGAACACCGCGCGCAGCTCGTAGGCGACGACGATCGCGCGCGCGAGCCTTCGCCACGGTTCGCAGCCGTCGGCGAGGTCGAGCATGACCAGGCAGTGCGTCTCGGAAGGCCCCCGCCCGTCCGAGTCGCCCGCCGCGTACAGCTCGGCGAGTCGCGCGCGCAGGTACGAAACCGTCATGAGGCCGGTGAGCGGGTCCTGGCAGGACTCGGCGGCGAGCGGCGCGAGCGCGGCGTCCACCCAGCCCTCGACCGTCCGGCGGACGAGGTCGAGGGGCGGTTCCGAGCCGTCCAGGACGGCGAAGAACGCGCCGAGGTCGATCAGCGTCTCGTTCACGCCCACCCCGGCCGCGCCACGCGCCCGCCCGAGCCGCGTGCACGCCTCGGCGAGCATGTCCGCGTTCCCCGCCGCGTCCGCCATGTCCTCCACGGCGGGCGTCCACCAGTCGTCGGGCGGTCCCCAGCCCGCCGTCATGCTCCGTCGGCGCCAGGCCGGCAGCAACGCCCCGTCCGGGTCGTCGCCGGCGGCCTCCCCCGGTTCCGTCGCGCTTCGGAGTCCGATCATCCGCACACCCCGCTCACCTGCTCGTTCGTCGGTCTTCCCGGCGGGCGGACTGTCCCCGTGGTGCGTCCTCCCAGACCTATGACGCGGAAGCGGTTTAGTCATGACGCGGTTTGCGGAATCATTCCCCGCGACGTTTCGTGGTCACGTCGTCACCAAGAGCTTCCTAGGGCGGAATGGCCGTACGGCGCTCCGTTCCGGTCTCTTCGGCGAACGCTCCGCAACCGTGCTTGGACTAGGAGGATCCGTGAGCGAACCCGCGTTCGAGGCGCCCCCGCCGGACGGCGGGACCGAGGCCAGCGACGCGGGCCTGATCTCACGGATCCGCCAGGGCGACCTCACGGCGTTCGGCGAGCTGTACGAACGGCACGTCACCGCCGCGCGCGGGCTCGCGCACCACCTGGTCGAAGGCGACGCGGCGGAGGACGCCGTCCAGGACGCGTTCGCGAAGATCCTGGACGTCCTGCAGCGCGGCGGCGGCCCGCAGTCCGGTTTCCGGCCGTATCTGCTCACGTCGGTCCGGCGGACGGTCTACGACCGCTACCGGGGCGAGAAGCGGTTGCAGAGCACCGACCAGATCGAGCTGTTCGACCCCGGCACGCCTTTCGTGGACCCCGCGCTGGAGGGCCTGGAGCGCTCGATGATCGTGCGCGCGTTCCGGTCGCTGCCGGAGCGCTGGCAGGCCGTCCTGTGGCACACCGAGATCGAGGGAGCGAAGCCCGCGGAGGTCGCGCCGCTGCTCGGTCTCACGGCGAACGGCGTCGCAGCACTCGCCTATCGCGCACGCGAAGGGCTGCGGCAGGCGTACTTGCAGATGCATCTCGCTGCTTCGTACGCGGCGCACAGCCCGTCCACCGCGGACGCCGCTGTCGGAGCCGCAGGGGCCGTTGCAGCGACCGGACTCGCTCGTGTCGCGCGCGAGACGGAGACCGCAGTGCCTCCGCCTAGGCAGAGTGACGCTGCCGCAGTGGACGCCGCCTCGTCCGGAGAAACGACGGCGATCCATTCGTCCGACGCGAGTGCGTCCGAGCGCCCGTCCGAGCAGTCGTCCGACCGGCCGTCCGACCGGCCGTCCGAGCGGCCGTCCGGGCAGTCGCTCGACCAGTCGTCCAAGCAGACGTCCAATGCGAGCGCGTCCGACCACTCGGCTCCTGCGCGCGCAACGCCTCGGAGCGGCGTTGCCTTCACGGGCGGGGCGTCCCGTTCGGAGTCCACGGCGCTTTCCGGAACGGCCGGCGCCGCCGGTGCCGCGTTCGCCAGTACGCCGGTTGTGGTCGACGAGAAGTGCCGTCCCGTCCTGGAACTGTTGGGTGCGCACGTGCGTGGTGGCCTCGCCAAGCGCGACACCCGGCGCGTCGAAGGGCACTTAGACGATTGCGAAGACTGCAAGGCGCTTTACCTGGAACTGGCCGACATCAATACCGCGCTACGCGAAAGCCTCGGCCCGCTCGTGCTCGGAGGTGCGGCCACCGCGTACCTTTCGGCTGTCGCCAAGGGCGGGGTGGGCGCCGGAGGCTTGTGGGCATGGTTGCGGCACATACCCAAGCGGCAGCAGCAGGCGGCCGGTGCCGGCGCGGCCGCCGCCGTGGCCGTGGCCACCGCGGCGCTCGCGATGGGGCTGGTGTCGCACGACCGGCCGCTCGTGCCCGCACCCAAGCCCCCGGCCGTCGCAGCGCCTGTGGCTCCTGCTCCGGCCGCGGCGGCGCCTCCCGCAAGGCACAAGCCCCAGCCCAAACCGAAGCCGCCCGCACCGAAGCCCAAACCGAAGCCCAAACCGAGGCCCAGGCCGCCCGCTGCCAAACCGAGACCGAAGCCGAAGCCGAGGCCCGTGAAACGCGCGCCCCAGCCCGTCAAACCGCGGCCCAGGCCGAAGAAGCCGCCGCTGCCCGTCATGCCGCCACCGAAGTTCGACATCGACATCGGCCCGATCGGCGCGCTCGTGCACGACCAACCCGGCCTCGTCGGGATGACGGTGCGCAACGCCGGTGGCCGTACGCGGGATCTGATCGCCGATGTCGTCCTCCCTCCGGACGTCTCGTACGCGGGCGCGTCCGGCGGACGGCGCGGAGCGCTGTTCAAGTCACTCGTTTCTCCGGGGGACGGTTGGTCGTGCCGTCCCATGCAGGTTCCTTCGGCACAGCCACCTACGGGCCTTCAGCAGTTCGGGTCTGGTGACTCGCGCTCGCCGGGCATGAAGGACGCTGCTTATCAGGGCCCTTCGAGTGCGACCACGGACGGCGTTCGCTGCACCCATGCCGCACTGCCCCAGGGCAAGAAGACTTCCGCCTATCTGCATGTTCTCGTGGGCGCCACGGCTCCTACGGGAATGCCTCCGACTGTCACGCTCCGTTCGGGCGAGCAGAAAGTCGCGGCGCGTGCGTCGTGGGGAGTCGTCAACGGCGGCCTTCCGGCGCGTTTCGCAGCCGACGGCAGCGCACGTGTGGTTTCCGTCGGCAACTCCCTAGCGAGCTGTGACGAGAACCAGGTGGGCTGCAAGGAGGCATTGAACAGGCAGGGCGAGGAGCAGGACGACGACTTCTGGAACATGAAGCCCATGGATCGCGATGACGATCCGTCCACGAAGTCGTCCAGTGCGGCCCGCTTGGAACTGCCTAAGGGAGCGTCCGTCCTCTGGGCCGGGATGTACTGGTCGGGGGTGACACAGGGCGCGCCCACGGGTCCGGTGACCGCGCGCTTGCGTGGGCCCAACGGGAAGTACAAGCGGGTGCGTTCGACGGAAGTGCAGTCCGGTCGTCTCCCCGACTTCGCGACGTACCAGGCATTCGCCGACGTGACCAAGCTCGTGCGCGCGCATGGGGCCGGGGTGTGGTGGGGAGCCGACGTACCGACCATTCCCGGGCAGGCGCATTACGCCGGCTGGAGTCTGGTCGTCGCCGTGAAGGATCCGGCCGCTCCGCTTCAGCAGGTCGTCGTGCTGGACGGTCCGCGCGTACTCGGCTCACTGGGAGACCACCGCACGGACGTCCCGCTTAGCGGACTGCTTCCGGCCGCCCGTCCGGCACACATCGGACTGGTCGGCTGGGAAGGCGACGAAGGGCTCGTGGGCGACCGGCTTCTGCTGGACGGACGTCCGCTCATCCCGGGCGACGGCGAACGTTCGGCGGACAACGTGTTCGACAGTTCGTCCACCGGCGCGATCGGCACACCGCTGACGTTCGGGACGGACGTGCACGATTTCACCACCGTCCTCAGCCGCCGCTCCAC
Organism: Actinomadura gamaensis; assembly: GCF_042652125.1. Taxonomy (NCBI): domain Bacteria; kingdom Bacillati; phylum Actinomycetota; class Actinomycetes; order Streptosporangiales; family Thermomonosporaceae; genus Actinomadura; species Actinomadura gamaensis. The sequence goes on from NZ_JBHSIT010000012.1 coordinate 172,211, forward strand.
GCTGTCGGTCGACACGGACGAGGACGCCCTGCTTCTCGGCGTCGTCACGGTGACCGCGCCGATGCGCAGCTGACATGGCCGAGATGCCTCACGCGCGTGCACGTCCGTGGCCAGATCTGTGACCAGGTCTGTGACCAGGTCCGTGACCACGTTCGCGCCAAGCGCCGGCCATGAACACGGACCGCGACACGTCGGCTTTGAACCGTCCGCCCGGAGTTTCCGTAAAGATCATGGACGAAGCATTAGGGACCGACCGGAACGGCTGGTAGCGTCCGCGCTGAGGTGCCCGTCCGGTGGACGGGCCGGGTCGCCGAAGTGCGGGTACCAGGGGCTCGCGCGGGGCCGACCGTCGTGAAAGAGTGGCGAATCGCCGTATTGGCCTAGAGGTCTTACGGGCTTCACTACGCTAAGAGTGCCCGGGGTCTTCGACCGGCCCACGTCCGAGCGCCAGGGAGGGCGGGCCACGATGAGAGTGACCCTCGCCGCGCGCGCCACGGGGTGGGAGCCGCATGAGGTCCCGCGTTGACGAAAGGCGGTGTCGCATGGATCGCTGCGCGCTGTTCGTAGACGCCGGCTACCTGCTGGCGGACGGCGCCATGGCGGTGCACGGCACCCGCCATCGGGAGACCGTGTCCTGGGACTTCGGCGGACTGCTGCAACTGCTGGGCAACCTCGCGCGCGAGCGCACCGGACTGCCCCTGCTGCGCTGCTACTGGTACGAGGCGACGGTCGAAGGACGCCGCGCGCCCGAACACGAGGCCCTCGCCGACCTGCCCGGCCTGAAGCTGCGGCTCGGCCGCATCCGTCCCGGCCGCCGCGAGGGCGTGGACACCGAGATCCACCGCGACCTGATGACGCTCGCCCGCAACGGCGCGCTCGCCGACGCCGTCGTCGTCAGCGGCGACGAGGACCTCGCCCAGGTCGTCGCCGACGCGCAGGACCTCGGCGTCCGGGTCACCGTCGTGCACGTCGCGGTCGACGGCAACTGGACGATCTCGCGCGTGCTCCGGCAGGAGTGCGACGACCTCATCGAGATCGGCTCCGGCCACCTGCGGCCCTACGTCAACCTGCTGGCCGGCGCGGACGGCATGAGCTCGTCCTCCGGGTCCCCCGGACCGCTGTCGAACGGCAACGGCAACGGTCACGGCGGTGTCGGCAGCGGCACGCTCGCTCCGCTCCAGTCGAGCACGCACGGGAGCCCGCCGCCGTCGTCGCCGATCACGGGCCAGCCCGCGCCCGCCCCGACACCGACCGGTTCGTCCGGTTCCGTCGGGCTCGGCAGCGGAAGCGGCATCGGTTCCGGTTCTGGCTCGTCCGGGTTCGGCTCTGGTTCGTCCGGCATCGGTTCCGGGTCGTCGGGGATCGGATCCGGGTCGTCCGGCATCGGCTCTGGATCGTCGTCCGGCATCGGCTCCGGTGCTCCGGCGCTCGGGTCGGGATCGGGCAGCGGCATCGGTTCTGGATCGTCCGGGCTCGGCGGCTCGTCGTCGTCCTCGTCCTCGTCCGGGATCGGTTCGGGGCCGTCTTCGTCCGGGATCGGGTCGGGATCGCTCGGCTCCTACGGATCCGGTGGCTTCGGCTCGTCCAGCGGGTCGAACGCCCCGTCCCTGCCGCCCTCGTCGCTGCATTCCGCGCCCACGCCCGGACCGTCCACGACCAAGGCCCCGACGCAACCGCCGTCCGGCGGGCCGCACTACAGCACCTCGCCCTCCTCCGTGCCTCCGCCCGCGACGCCTCCGTCGTCCGCGCCGTCCCAGCCGCACGGTCCGTACACCGGCCCGCAGCAGATCTCGCCGCTGCCCGTCCAGCCGCAGAACGCGCCGTCCCTCTCGGACGCGGTGAAGGCCGCCCACGAGGAGGGCCAGGATTTCGGCGAGTCCGTCGCGCGGGACGCGCCCGCGCTGTGGCTCGAAGCCGTCCTCGCGCGCAAGCCGCGCATGCCGTCCGATCTCGAGGCGCGGCTCCTGCAGGGCTCGTCGCTCCCGATCGACTTCCTGCTGCACGACGAGGTCCGGCACGCCCTGCGCCGCGGCTTCTGGGACGCCCTGGAACGTTCGCGCCGCTGACTGATTCGCCCCGAATCCGTCCGTCACCCGTCCGCGCCCCCGCCTCTGACCTGCGGGAAGAGCAGATCATTCGCGATCATCCGAGATTCGCCCGCTTCGGGTATGCGGTGGCGGGTAGCGTTGAACCGTGACGCATGTGACGGAAGACGATCTCGACGATCTGGAGTTCGACACGCTGCGCACGGGCGATCACATCGCGGCGGCCCGGCGGCTGGCCGAGCTGGCCGACGCCGTGTCCGGCGGGGTGTCACGCGCCAACGTGCTGCTGCGCGCGGGCGAGCAGTGGCAGCACGCGGGCGACCACGACCGGGCGGCCCTGTTCTACCGCCGCGCCGTGGAGGACGGCGGCGACACCTACGGAGACCCGCGCGCCTATCTCGCCGACGCCCTGTTCGAGCTGGGCCGCGTCCCGGAGGCGCGGGCCCTGGTGAACGACATCCGCGCGGACGCGCCACGCGATCCCGAGGTCTACCGCGCGGTCGCCGAGACGCTCTACGCGCACGGCGACGTCCTGGGCGCGCACGAATGGGCGTCGAGGGGCGTGGACGTGGTCCTGGCGTTCCGCGAGGGCGCCCGTACCGGCACCGGTGCCGGCGCGTCGGCGGGCTCCGCCGATCCCGGTTCCACCTCCGGCTCCGTCTCCACCGACGGCGATGTGATCGATCCCGACGACGCGGCACTCGCCGAGGACAGCCTCGAAGCGCTGCTCCGCCTCCGCTACCGGGCCCGCATGGACCTCGGCCGTCCCGAGGACGACTACGACGCGATGCTCGACGACCTGCTCAAGAAGGCCGACTCCTGACCATCCGCCGCTGACCTGGGAAGACGAGCGGCGTCGCCGTTCTGTCAGAGGGTGGCGATAAGTTCACTCAGGGTTTGGGCGACGGCTGCGGGCGGCTCGTGCTGGACGACCGTCCAACCGCGCAGCGCCGCCTCGCGAACGGCATGCGCCCGGTCGTCCGCGCCGTCCCCGGGCGGGGTGGCGGTGCGGTCGGCATGGGTGCGCAGGTACCCGCACGGCGCGTCGGGCCAGTCGGCGGGCACCGGTACCGCCGCGCCCCCGGCTTCGCCTCGGCCCTCCGGGGCGTGGTCGTGTTTCTGCGTTGCCCTGAGCGGGCGAGGAAGGGAGGCGTCCACGAAGACGTACGCACCGACGGGACGGTGCGCTGCGCGTTGCGCGGCGGCGAGAGCCGGAAGCAGCGGGCCGGCCGAGCCGTGGCCGACCAGGACGAGCGGAATGTCCGGGGCGGTGGCGGCGATGATGAGGGACGCGCGCGCGACGTAGCCGGCGCCGTCCAGCTCCGGCACGTCGGGAGTGACGACGTCGAAGCCGTAGGAGCGCAGCATCTCCGGAAGGTCGCCCCACGTACCGGCGTTCGCGCGCGGGGTGTGCAGCAGGACGAGGGTTCCGGGCGTCACGTCTGCGCCATCCTGACTCCGTGTGGGCCGTGAACAGGTCGGCCGCGTCCTGGGGCGCGGCGGCCGCCCGCAGCCCACCGTACACTTTCCGACCGTTCCGCGCCGCTCACACCGGCTCCCCCAGAACCGGGGTCAGGCGGGCCAGGTCCGGTCGGCGAAGGCGAGGAAGTTGGCGCCCATGACCTTGGCGATGCGGTCGTCCGACCAGCCTTCGCGTGCCAGGAGGCGCGCGAGGCGGTGGAACTGGCCGGGGCCGGTGAGCTCGGGGACGAACGGGAGCGTGTCCGGCGCTTCGCCGGTCGCGCCGGATCCGGTGCGGGCGCGCTCGGCGACCTCTTCGGCGAGCCGGACGCGGTAGGCGTCCAGGTCGTCGATGGCCGTGACCGCGCCGTCGGTGCCGATGCCGACGTGGTCCTCGCCGCACACGTTCACCGCGTGGACGAGGTGTGCGACGACGTCCTCGGCGGTCGCGTGCCCGGACGGGGTCAGGAACGGCATGAAGTAGATGCCGACGAACCCGCCGCGCTCGGCGACCTGGCGCAGTTCGGCGTCGGACTTGTTGCGCGGCAGGTCCGTGAGCGCGCGGCATCCGGTGTGGTTGATCGACACCGGCCGGGTGGAGTGCGCGATCGCGTCCAGGCAGGTGCGTTCGCCGCTGTGGGAGAGGTCCACCATGAGGCGCTGCTCGTTCAGCGCGTCCACGATGTCGCGCCCGGAGGGGGTGAGGCCGCCGTCGGACGGGTCCATGCAGCCCGAGCCGAGCTGGTTGGCCGGGTTGTAGGTGAGCTGCACGACGCGGACGCCCAGCTTCGCGAGGGTGGTGACGCGGGCCGGGTCGTCGCCGGTCTGCACCGCGTTCTGGAGGCCGTAGATCACGCCGACGCGTCCGTCGCGGTCCGCTCGCCGGATGTCGTCGGCGGTCCGGACTTTCAGCAGATTCTCAGGATGCGCGGCGATCAGATCGTCCCAGACGGCGATCTCGTCGAGGGTGTGCTCGTAGGGCGGGAAGTCGCCCATCACGTACCCGAGCGTGACGTTCACCGCGGTCAGGCCGGACGCGCGGGCGTCGTCGAGCGCGCGCCCGTCGACCACCAGGTCGCGGCTGGTCGCGGACGGTCCGCCGGTGGGTCCGGCGTTGGGGTTCTCCAGCCCGCCGAGCGCATTGATGATCATCCGAGGTCCTTCCGGTCGGCGGGGAGGGCGTGTCCGCGCTTGACGACGAGGTTCGCCGTCCACAGGTTGTGGATGTCGCGGAGCGGGTCGTCCGCGAGGACGAGCAGGTTGGCGAGCTTTCCGGGCTCGACCGTGCCCATGTCCCGTTCGGCGCCCACGGCGCGCGCGCCCACGAGCGTCGCCGAGCGGATCGCTTCGAGCGGAGTGAATCCGCAGCGTTCGACCAGAAAGGCGATCTCGTCCAGGACGGGCGCGTGTGTCCGTTCGGGATCCGGGTCGCTGTCGGTTCCCGTGGAGATTTCCACACCCGCGCGATGGGCTTGCGCAGTGAGGACGGCGGCGAGTTCGCCCGCCGGGGACGCCGGGTCCCACATGCTGCCGGTCGCGTCCAGCACGGTCCCTCGCGCGCGCATGTCCGCGAGCAGCGCCTCGATCGCCGGAGGGAGGCCGTCGAGGAAGCGCGCATGGTCGATGTCGGGTTTGTCCGCGTAGGTCGTCAGCGGACGCGACGGTTCCTCGTAGGCGAGCATCGTGACGTGCGAGACGGAGTCCACCCCGGCGCGGACGACCTCGGCGGGCGCGGCCGGGAAGACGGCCGCGTGCGCCCAGACCCGCAGGCCCTGGCGGTGCGCCTCGGCGGTCAGCGCCGCGACGGTCTCGCCGGGCAGGTCGGCGTAGATCTTGATCGCGGTCGCGTGCGTGCCGCGCGCGAGCGCGACCGCGAGCCGCAGGTCCGTGCCTGCGCCGATCGCCTGCATCCACGGCACCGCGCCGGGCGTCTCACCCTGGCTGACCTGCGCGGTCCTCGGGTCGTCGAAGAAGGACGGGCCGGCCGTCAGCGCCGCGTACCGCAGGTCCGGCGCGGCGATCTCGCCGACCCGCGCGGCGCGCGCGAGGTCGGCGACCTGCCGCAGGTCGTCCGCCATGATCCGCACCGCGGTCACCCCGCAGCGCAGGTCGCGGCGCAGCGTCGCCTCGGCGAGCGCGCGGTCGGGCGGCGTGGCGACATGCTGGTGGGTGTCGATCAGGCCGGGCAGGACGAACCGTCCGTCGAGGTCCACGACCCGCGCGCCCGCCGCGGACACCGAGCCGTCCGGGCCGACCTCGGCGATCCGCTCGCCGGTCACCACCACGCTCGTCCCCGGACGCGCCGGACGGCCCGTCCCGTCCACGAGGACACCGCCCCGGTAGACGACGGTCTCGGCGGGCGCGGGCGGGGCGTGCGGCGTCGGCGCGCCGGGCGGGATGTCGGTCACCTCTCCATGATGGACCCGCAGGTCGAGCCCGGATCACGGCCCCGCCGCCCGGATCACGGCCCCGCCGCCCGATCCGGTCCGGCCGGGGCAATAAGGTGCTCACCGTGAGCGATCGTGATGACCTGCTGGAAGAGATCAAGGCCAAGGCCGTCGTGCACGGCGACTTCGTGCTGTCGTCCGGACGGCGCGCGTCCTGGTACGTGGACCTGCGCCGGGTCACCCTGGACGGCGCGGTCGCGCCGCTGGTCGGCCGGGTGATGCTGGACGCCACGTCCGACCTCGACTACGACGCCGTCGGCGGGCTCACGCTCGGCGCGGACCCGGTCGCGACCGCGATGCTGCACGCCGCCGCCGCGCGGGGCCGCAAGCTGGACGCCTTCGTCGTCCGCAAGGCCGACAAGCAGCACGGACTCCAGCGCCGGATCGAGGGCCCGGACGTCGCCGGACGCCGCGTCCTCGCCGTCGAGGACACCTCCACCACCGGCGGCTCGGTCATGACCGCCGTCGAGGCCCTGCGCGCCGCGGGCGCCGAGGTCGTCGCCGTCGCGACGATCCTGGAGCGCGGCGCGGCCGACCGGATCGCCGCCGAGGGCCTGGAGTACCGGCACCCCTACGAGGTCGCCGACCTCGGCCTCGACTGACACCCCGCGAACGCCGCACGGCGGGCTCCGGGGCGGGGCGGTCTCTCAGCGCGCGGAGAGGGTCTGATCAGCGGATTTATCGGCAGAAAGCGGCGTGCCGGGTCAGCACTTGTTCACGAACCAGGTGCCGCGCTGGCCGTTCTCCTTGGGCGGCTGCTCCTTGCCGCAGATGATGACCTGGACCGCTCCGCCGTTCGAGGCGACCACGTTCAGCGGAGCGTCGTCGTACTTGCGTCCCTCGCCCGGGTTGAGCACGCCCTGCTGCAGGACCTCGTTGGAGCCCGCGACCGTCACCACGACGTTGGTCGCGGCCCCGACCACCTTGATGACCAGCGGTGTCGTGGCGCTCGCCGAGGCCGTGCCCGTCTGCTTCACCGCGCCCGAGGCCGAGCTCGCGGCGGCCTGGTGCGGCTTGCCGTCGTCCCCCGAATCCAGCGCGTTGAACAGGGCCATGCCGCCGACGACGAGCAGGGCCACGACGGCCACGATGGCCAGAGTCGCCAGAAGAATGCGCGCTAGACCGCGAGGGTCCGACCGATGACGTCCCACATGCGGAGGTTAGCGATAACTGTCACCGCTGAGCGACGGACGTGACTGTTCAGGGCCATTCTTGTTCGGATAGTTGCCGGATCCGCTGCGGTGCTTACCCTTCTGAGGCTTCGACCCGGCCGGACGACCCGCCGGGGCGCCCGTACCGTGACCACCTCCGTACCCACCGTCGTCCCCGCCGCCACCGGGTCCGCCGCCGTAACCGCCACCGGCCTGGCCGCCGCCATAGCCACCGCCGCTGTGACCGCCGCCGTAGCCACCACCGGCGTAGCCGCCACCCTGGCCGCCGCCATAACCGCCGCCCCCATAACCGCCGCCCCCGTAGCCGCCGCCACCTTGGCCGCCGCCGTAGCCACCGCCTCCGTAGCCACCGCCGCCATAACCGCCGCCGCCGTAGCCACCGTCCGGGCCGCCGCCGTAACCACCGCCACCCGGGCCACCCGGGCCGCCCTGACCGTCGCCGTAGCCGCCGCCATAGCCGCCCTGGCCACCGCCGTAGCCGTAGCCGCCCTGGCCGTCGGCCGCGGCACCGTCGTCGTTCTTCTTGCCGCGGCCCTTCAGCACCTCGCGGGCGACCGGGACCATCGAGACGACCACGGCGAGCGCGACCACCGGCAGCACGTACTTGTCGATGCCCTTGACCCGCGAGCCCAGGTAGTGCCCGGCGATGATGATCGACTCGGTCCAGAGGACGGCGCCGACGACGTTCCACAGGAAGAACTTGCGGGCGCTCATCTCCAGCGTCCCGGCGAGCGGGTTCAGGAACGTCCGGACGACCGGGATGAAACGGGCCAGCACGACCGCGCGCGCCGGGCCGAACTTGTTGAAGTAGTACTCCGCCTTCGCCACGTGCTCGGGCCGGATCAGCCGGGAGTTCGGCCGGTCGAACAGCCGGCGTCCGTAGCGCGCGCCGAGCCAGTGCCCGAGCTGCGCGCCCGCGACGGCGCAGACCGGCGCGCCGATCATGAGCACCGGCAGAGGCATCCGCGTGATGCCCGCACCGGACGCGGCGGTCGCCGTGCTGAAGAGCCCCGCCGCGAACAGCAGCGTGTCACCCGGCAGGAAGAAGCCCACCAGCAGGCCCGTCTCGGCGAAGATGACGGCGAAGATCCCGAACACCCCGAAGGTGGAGATCAGGGAGTTGGGATCGAGAGGGTTCAGCGCGAGGTCCACGAGCGCGAGCCTACCCGGACGCCCCCGTACGGCCGGTGTAAAGCCGGACGCCGCTCCTGACCGTTTTGCCCTCGGACACCCCGCTGCCGCCCCGAGCGTGGCCCGATCGCGGGAATTCGAGATACTGGGCGACGTGGCGCCCCACCCCCGCGGGTCGGGCCAGGACCGAACACACGACAGCACAATGGTGCCGCCGGGATCCGGCCGGAAAGGACGCTGAACCATGCCCATCGCCAGCCCCGAGGTCTACGCGGAGATGCTCGACCGCGCCAAGCGCGACGGCTTCGCCTACCCCGCGATCAACGTGACGTCCAGCCAGACACTGAACGCCGCGCTGCGCGGTTTCGCCGAGGCCGAGAGCGACGGGATCGTCCAGGTCTCGACCGGCGGCGCGGAGTACCTTTCCGGCTCCACCGTGAAGGACATGGTGGTCGGCGCGACCGCGCTCGCCGAGTACGCGCGCGTCGTCGCCGACAAGTACCCGGTCAACATCGCGCTGCACACCGACCACTGCCCGAAGGACAAGCTGGACGGCTTCATGCGCCCGCTCGTCAAGATCTCCCAGGAGCGGGTCGCGCGCGGCCAGGAGCCGCTGTTCCAGTCGCACATGTGGGACGGCTCGGCCGTGCCGCTCCCGGAGAACCTCCAGATCGCCGAGGAGCTGCTGGAGCAGTGCCGGCAGGCCCGCGTGATCATGGAGATGGAGATCGGCGTCGTGGGCGGCGAGGAGGACGGCGTCTCGCACGAGATCAACGAGAAGCTGTACACCACGCCCGAGGACGCCATCGCGACCGCCGAGGCGGTCGGCCTGGGCGACCAGGGCCGCTACATCCTCGCCGCGACGTTCGGCAACGTGCACGGGGTGTACAAGCCGGGCTCGGTGAAGCTGCGTCCGGAGGTGCTCAAGGACATCCAGGACGCGGTCGGCGCCAAGTACGGCAAGCAGCGCCCGTTCGACCTGGTCTTCCACGGCGGCTCGGGCTCGTCGCTGGAGGAGATCCGCGAGGCGGTGTCCTACGGCGTGGTGAAGATGAACATCGACACCGACACGCAGTACGCGTTCACCCGACCGGTGGCGGCGCACATGTTCACGCACTACGACGGCGTCCTGAAGGTGGACGGCGAGGTCGGCAACAAGAAGCAGTACGACCCGCGGTCCTGGGGCAAGGCGGCCGAGACGAACATGGCCGAGCGCGTCACCCACGCCTGCGAGAACCTGCTCTCCGCGGGCAAGAAGATCAAGTAACGCCGCGGCGTCCTGTCGACGGGGTCCGGCCGCCGCGCCGGCCCCCGTCCGCCTTTCCGGGCCCGGGTGCATGGGGCCGACGTCCCCGCTCGCCCGGTTTCGGGGCGTTCGAGAGCCGGTGTGCACGGATAGGCTCGGGTGCGTGGCTCTCCCCCGCACGTACGAGGACCAGAACTGCTCGATCGCCCGCGCTCTGGAAGTCGTCGGCGACCGGTGGACGCTGCTGGTGATCCGCAGCGCGTTCGAGGGTGTACGCCGCTTCGACGACTTCCAGGAGGCCCTGGGAGTGGCGCGCAACGTCCTCACCGACCGCCTGACCCGGCTCTGCGACGAGGGGCTGCTCCGGCGCGTCCGGTACCAGGACCGGCCCGAGCGGTACGAGTACCGGCTGACCCGCAAGGGCGTCGAGCTGTGGCCTGCGATGATGACGCTGCTGCTGTGGGGCGACCGGCACTACGCCCCGGACGGCCCGCCCACGCTGGTGCGGCACGCCGGATGCGGCGGCGCGCTGACGCCGCGCATGACGTGTTCGTCGTGCGGCGCGGCGCTGGAGCCCACGGACGTCGAAGCATGCCCCGGCCCCGGTGCCGTCGAGCCGATCGACTGATCCCATCTGGCCTTTGACCTGCTGGAACACGCCCTCCCCCGAATAAGGGTTGTTTCACGAAACTCAATGCTGTCCAATGGGTTTCGTGACGCTACTCACCGACGTCCGGATCCGCCCGTTCGGGCACGGCGACGAGGCCCGCCTTCGCCGCATGTCGTCCGCGCTGTCGCGGGTCAGCCTCTACACGCGCTTCTTCGCCGGGACGCCGCGCGTCCCCGAGCCGTACGTGGCCGCCCTCGGACGGCTCGACCACTGGGACCGCGACGCCCTGGTCGCCCTGCACGACGACGCCATGGTGGGCCTCGCCGAATACGCGCGCCTCCCGCGCTGCCCGGTCCGCGCCGAGGTGGCCGTCCTCGTCGCGGACGAGTGGCAGCGGCGCGGCCTCGGCGCGCTCCTCGTCCGCATGCTGCTCCCGCTGGCCGCCCGTCGCGGCGTGACCGAGTTCCACGCGGACGTCTACAGCGCCAACGCCGCCGCGATCGGGCTGATCCGGCACACGTGGCCGTCCGCCCGGTCCGTCCGCTGCGGCGACACCGCGAGCTTCCACCTTCCCGCACCATCGGCGGCGGGGTGGGCGGCCACGACGGGAGGGTGACCCGGGTTGTTCGGCGGCGGGTGTTCCCACCTACCATGACCGGCATGACCCAGAACCTGCTCGGCGGGCCGCCACCGACCGAACTGCCGGACCACCCCGAGGCCCGCGAGGCCCTGGAGAACGGCGTCGATCCGTTCGAGGTGGCGGCGCGCCATCCCGAGTACCCCGGCGCGTGGGCCGAGCTGGCCGACCGCGCGTTCGCGCGCGGCGGGGTGATCGACTCGTACGCGTTCGCGCGCACCGGCTACCACCGCGGCCTGGACCAGCTGCGCCGGGCGGGCTGGAAGGGCCAGGGCCCGGTGCCCTGGGAGCACGAGCCGAACCGGGGTTTCCTGCGCTCCCTGCACGCTCTCGGCCGCGCCGCCGCCGCGATCGGCGAGGACGCCGAGGCCGAGCGCTGCCGGACCTTCCTCCGGGACAGCAGCGAGACGGCCGCCAAGGTCCTGGCGGAGAACGGAAAGTAAAACGCCGTTAACCCCGTCCCAACAGGCATTTCGGCCACCTGCGCCACGACGTGCGGTTTCTTCGACTCCCCGCTATGGGTACGATTTGATCGCAAGAGGCCCCTTCGCACTTGCGATCAGGGGCCTTCGTCGTGGGAAGGATAAGTGGCATGCCGGCCATCGTTCTTGTCGGAGCCCAGTGGGGAGATGAGGGCAAGGGCAAGGCCACCGACCTGCTGGGCGGCGACGTCGACTACGTCGTGCGCTACCAGGGTGGCAACAACGCCGGCCACACCGTGGTCATCGGCGACAAGAGCTACGCCCTGCACCTGCTCCCGTCCGGAATCCTGTCGGACGACGTGGTGCCCGTCATCGGCAACGGCGTGGTGATCGACCCGGCCGTGCTGCTCCAGGAGATCGACGGGCTGGCGGAACGCGGCATCTCCGCGGACCGGCTGCTGATCTCGGCGAACGCGCACCTGATCATGCCCCACCACCGGGCCCTGGACAAGGTCACCGAGCGGTACCTCGGCAAGGCCCGGATCGGCACCACCGGCCGCGGCATCGGCCCGGCGTACGCCGACAAGATCAACCGGATGGGCATCCGGGTGCAGGACCTGTTCGACCCGAACATCCTCACCCAGAAGCTCGACCTGTCGCTCCGCGAGAAGAACCAGGTCCTGACCAAAGTCTACAACCGGCGGCGGATCGAGACCGGCCCGATCGTCCAGGAGTACCTGGCCTACGGCGAGCGGCTGAAGCCGTACGTCACCGACACCACGCTGGTGCTGAACAAGGCGCTGGACGAGGGCAAGGTCGTGCTGCTGGAGGGCGCGCAGGGGACGCTGCTCGACATCGACCACGGCACCTACCCGTTCGTGACCTCGTCCAGCCCGACGGCGGGCGGCGCGTGCGCGGGCTCCGGGGTCGGCCCGACGAAGATCACCCGCGTGATCGGGATCCTCAAGGCCTACACCACCCGCGTCGGCTCGGGCCCGTTCCCGACCGAGCTGCTGGACGAGTGGGGCGAGTACCTGCGCACGACCGGCGGCGAGTACGGCGTGACCACCGGACGCGACCGCCGCTGCGGCTGGTTCGACGCGGTGATCGCCCGCTACGCGACGCGGGTCAACGGCATCACCGACTACTTCCTGACCAAGCTGGACGTGCTGTCCGGGCTGGAGCGGGTGCCGGTGTGCGTGGCCTACGAGATCGACGGCGAGCGGGTGGAGGAGCTGCCCGCGAACCAGACCGACTTCCACCACGCCAAGCCGGTCCTGGAGTACTTCGAGGGCTGGAAGGAGGACATCTCCGGCGCGAGGTCCTTCGACGACCTGCCCGCGAACGCGCAGGCGTACGTGCGGGCGCTGGAGAAGATGTCCGGGGCGCAGATCTCCGCGATCGGCGTCGGTCCCGGCCGCGACCAGACCCTCCAGCTCCGCTCCCTGGTGTCCTGACCGGCCGAGACGATCCAGCCTGACGGGCCCGAGATCCGGCCCGGCCCGGCTCGTCCGGGCCGGGACGAGCCGGACGAGTTGGCCTAGCCTGACGGGCTGGATGGTCAGGCCTGACGGGTCGGATGATCTGGGCGGACGCGCCCGGACGGGTGTCCTTAACCCCGTTCCGGGCGCTTCGCGGTATCTGGGGGCGGTATGCACCTCTGGCCCCGCCGACCGGCCGTAGGGCTCCGCTCACCGGCCGTGCGGCTCCGCTGACTGGACGTACGAAGCCGTTCAGCGGCATCTCACCGTTCGGCCATCGCGAGCTAGGTCATGCCCGGTAGCGTTTCGGACGTGACGTATTTCGGGGGGACCGTGGAGATCCACGGTCATCGGGGCGCGCGCGGACTGCGCCCGGAGAACACGCTGCCGGGGTTCGCGCACGCGCTGGAGCTCGGCGTCCACGCGATCGAGTTCGACGTCGGCCTCACCGCCGACGGCGTCGTGATCTGCAACCACGACCAGGTGCTCGCGCCCGCCAACCTCGTGGACACCGCCCCGGCCGTGCCGGGCGACCCGCTGTTCCCCTACGTCGGCCGCGCGCTGCGCGACCTCACCTTCGAACAGGTCCGGACGGTCGACGCCGGGGTGCGGACGCCGGCGCCGTTCGCCGCGACGCAGCGTCCGGTGCCGGGCACGCCGCTCCCGACGCTGGACGAGGCGTGCACGCTGCTGGGGGCGGTTCCGGACGTCCGTCTCGCGGTGGAACTGAAGACCGATCCGGGCTGGACGGCGCGTGACGTCGAACGTTTCACGGCCGCCGTGGGCGACGTGCTCGCCGCGCACGGCCTGCTTCCCCGGACGCGGCTGCTGGCGTTCGACTGGCGGGTGCTCGGCGCCGCCGCCCGGCACGTCCCGGGCGCCGGACGGGTGGCCCTGATCGAGCGCAAGACGCTCGTCCCCGGCACGGAGTGGCTCGCGGGCCTGCCGCCGGAGGACCCGGTCGGCGTCGCGCTCGCGGCGGGCGCGACCGTCCTGTCCCCGGAGCACGACCTGGTCACGTCCGCGCTGGTCGAGGACGCCCAGGCGCTCGGCCTCCCGGTCGTCACCTGGACCGTGAACGACCCGATCGACATGGGACGCCTCACCGACCTCGGCGTGGACGCGATCGTCACCGACCACCCGGACCGGCTGCGCGCCGTCCTGCGCGCGCGAGGACTTCCCGTCCCCGCCCAGGCCCTGCTGCCCGCCTAGCGCCCGCGGGTAGCCCTGCTGCCCGCCGGCTCCCTCGGCCCCTGCTCCCGCCTCGCGCCGCCGAAACCCTGCTCTTAGCCGACTTCGCTCGGCCCTGCTGCTCGCGTGGGCGAGTCCGCCGCCCTGCTCCTCGCGTGGGCGAGTCCGCCGCCCTGTGCCTGCGGCTGCCCGGCCCCACCCGCAGGGTCAGAGCCAGCCGTTGCGGCGGAAGCCGCGGTACAGGCCCATGCAGACGGCGGCGATCAGCGCCATGATCATGAAGTACCCGTACCGCCACTGGAGTTCCGGCATGAACTTGAAGTTCATCCCGTAGATCCCGGCGATCGCGGTCGGCACCATGGCGATCGCGCCCCAGGCGGAGATCTTCCGCATGTCCTGGTTGTCGGCGACGGTCACCTGGGTCATGTGCGCCTGGAGGATCGGGTTGAGCAGCTCGTCGAAGGACTCGACCTGCTCGCGGACGCGGGTCAGGTGGTCCTCGACGTCGCGGAGGTACTCCTTGATCTCGGTCGGCACGAACCGCCGTCCGGACAGGTTGCGCACCGGTCCCGCGAGCGGCCCGACGGCCCGCTTGAGCTGGATGACCTCGCGCTTGAGCCGGTAGATGCGCCGCGACTCGTCGGTGCGCTCGGGCGAGAAGACGGCCTCCTCGACCTCGTCCACGTCCTCCTGGATGGCGTCGGCGACGGCGGTGTAGCCGTCCACGACGTGGTCGGTGACCGCGTGGACGATGGCCGCCGGACCCTGCGCGAGCCGCGCGGCGTTGGCCTCCAGGCGGCGGCGCACCGGGCCGAGCCCGCCGTGCTCCCCGTGCCGGACGGTCACCACGAAGTCCGTCCCGACGAAGACCATGATCTCGCCGGTCTCGACGACCTCGCCGTCCTCGGGGTCGCGCTCGACGTACCCGACGGTCTTCATGACCAGGAAGTGGACGTCGTCGTAGCGTTCCAGCTTGGGCCGCTGGTGGGCGTGGATCGCGTCCTCGACGGCGAGCGGGTGCAGCCCGAAGACCTCGGCGATCTCCTGGAGTTCCGCGGCCGACGGCTCGTGCAGGCCGACCCAGACGAACCCGGCGCTCTCCTCACCGCGCTCCGCGGGTTCGAGCCGACCGTCCCGGACGAGCCGGACGGCGTCGCCGACCGAATCGGTACAGACGCGGTGCCCGTCGATGTAGGCCGCCCAGTCGATCACCGCGCTGTCGCGGGCGCAGGCCGGGCCCGTCGAAGGCTGCACGCGCCCACGGGTCTTGAACAGGGACATCGTCGCCCGCGCGGGGCGTACCCGAGTCATGGCCATGAGGTGCTCCTAACCCCCGGCCACAGCGCGCAGCGCGCGCCGGCCCCGGCTTCAGAGCGGGGAGCGCGCGGGTCGCGTGGCCGGACGCCTCGAAGAGGCAGTCGGACGGACAGTCCAGCTCGGACTGTGAGGGTTCTCCGGCGTACTGCACGTATCGCCAGGACTCATCCCGACCACCTCCTTCCGGACGCGAGGCCACAACCTCTGTAGGCTACCAGCGACATTTAAGACGCGGCGGACAACCGATCGGTTGGCCCACCCGCGTGTCACGCTCGTCACAACACGCGACCGCCGGCCCCTATGCCTTGGCGCGGTCGGCACCCGCCCGCCCCGGGCCCCTCCGGAACGCCGGCGCCCACACCTCACCCGGTCGCAATCACAGCATGCCCGGCTTCGCGGCCGCATGTCCCGTTGTTCGAGCACTTGTGGATAACCATTCTCGCTCCGTCCACTCCCCTAGCGCGGGTCAGCGCCGCATCGGCTTCGGTGGAGGTGCGTAGGGAAACGCGTGGTTTGGGATGAGTGGGTGGTTACGGGCTTGGTGCGTGGAGCTCGTGTCGTGGTGGGGGTGCGACCGTTAAGCTCCTTCGACGTGCGAGTACTCGTCCTTGGATCTGGTGGCCGCGAGCACGCGCTCGTCCGCGCCCTGCATCGCGACCCTGCCGTGACCGATCTGCACTGTGCGCCCGGGAACCCCGGGACGGCGGAGATCGCGGCCAACCACGCGATCGACATGCTGAACCCGACCGCCGTGGTGGAGCTGGCGCGGCGGCTGACCATCGACCTGGTGGTGGTCGGCCCGGAGGCCCCGCTTGTGGCGGGCGTCGCGGACGCGGTGCGCGAGGCCGGGCTCGCCTGCTTCGGGCCCGACAAGGCCGCCGCCCGGATCGAGGGATCCAAGGCGTTCGCCAAGGAGGTCATGCAGGCGGCCGGGGTGCCGACCGCGCGCGCCCGCGTGTGCGACACGAGCGGGCAGGCCGAGGGCGCGCTCTCCGAGTTCGGCCCGCCCTACGTGGTCAAGGACGACGGCCTCGCCGCGGGCAAGGGCGTCGTGGTGACCGACGACATGGGCGCGGCGATGGAGCACGCCGCCGCCTGCGACCGGGTCGTCATCGAAGAGTTCCTCGACGGCCCGGAAGTGTCACTGTTCGCGCTCTGTGACGGCCAGGACGCCGTGCCGCTCGTCCCGGCGCAGGACTTCAAGCGCGCCTACGACGGCGACGCCGGACCGAACACCGGCGGCATGGGCGCCTACACGCCGCTCCCCTGGGCTCCGCCGGGTCTGGTGGACGAGGTGATGGACACCGTCATCCGGCCCACGGTGAACGAGCTGCGCCGCCGCGAGACGCCGTACGTGGGCGTCCTGTACGCGGGTCTGGCGCTGACGTCGCGCGGCGTCCGGGTGATCGAGTTCAACGCGCGTTTCGGCGACCCGGAGACGCAGGTCGTGCTGGACCGGCTGGCGACCCCGCTCGGCGGCCTGCTCCAGGCGTGCGCCCTCGGCGGGCTGGCCGCGGACCAGCGGCTCGCCTGGCATCCGGGAGCGGCCGTCACGGTCGTCGTCGCGGCCGAGAACTACCCCGCGTCCCCGGCGAAGGGCGACGTGATCACCGGCCTGGACGAGGCGAACGCCGTCCCGGGCGCCTACGTCCTCCAGGCGGGCACCGCGTTGGACGCCGACGGACGCCTGGTCTCCGCGGGCGGGCGCGTCCTCAACGTCGTCGGTAGCGGAGCGGACCTCGCGGGCGCGCGCGCAGCCGCGTACGAGGCCGCCGGCAAGATCCGGCTCCGCGGTTCGCACCACCGCGCCGACATCGCACTGAAGGCCGTCGAAGCCTGATCCTCGCACCGGAAAGCCCGATACGGAGGTTCTGCCTCGTATCGGGCTTTTCGCTGCGCGGCCGAGGCGGCACAATGCTTGCTTACATCATTACACCCCCTGACGAGAGGCCGCTCGATGGCGGTGCGGGACGCGGCGTCCGAGCCCGAGGAGTACCGGGTCACGACGCTGGAGCTGTTCTTCGACCTGGTGTTCGTCTTCGCGGTCACCCAGCTCACCGGCGTGCTGGCGCATGACCTGAGCCCGCGCGGGCTGGCCGAGGTCGTGCTGATGTTCGGCGTGCTGTGGTGGATGTACGCGGGGTACGCCTGGCTGACGAACATGACCCCGCCGACGACGGTCGGACGGCGGCTGCTCGTCCTGGTCGGGATGGGCGGCTTCTTCATGATCGCGCTCGCCACGCCCAGCGCGTTCGGCTCCGGCGGGGTCGTCTGGGGCCTCGGCTACCTCGCCCTCGTGCTCGCGCACGTCGTGCTGTTCGCGCAGGGCAACCCGCACATCCTGCGGGTGCTGCCCGCGAACCTGCTCGCCGCCGTCCTGATCATCACAGCTGGACTGCTCGACCACGGCGCGCCCGTCTACGTGCTGTGGACGCTCGCCCTGGTCGTCCCGATCGTCCAGCCGTACATCGTCCCGCCGGGCGGACGGTTCGACATCCGCCCCGGCCACATCGTCGAGCGGCACGGCCTGCTCGTCATGATCACGATCGGCGAGTCGGTCGTCGCGGTCGGCGTCGGCGCGGGCCACCAGCGGCTGACCGCCGGGTTGATCGTGACCGTCCTGCTCGGCCTCGGCCTGGCTGCCGCCGTCTGGTGGACGTACTTCTCGCGCGATGACGCCGCCGCCGAAGACGCCCTGACCGCGGCAGACCCGGCAGAGCGGGCGAACATGACGATGTCCGGCTACTTCTACGCACACATCCCGCTGATCGTCGGGATCATCGTGCTCGCGGCGGGCGTGAAGAACGCCGTCGCGGTCTCGTGGCACGCGCTGGCCTACCGGCCGTCCTTCGCGCTGGCCGGGGGAACGGCGCTCTTCCTTCTCGGCGACGCATGGTTCCGGCGGGTCGTGCGCATCGGCCCGTCCGGGATCAGGATCCTCGCCGCCGTCGCGTGCGCGGTGGCCGTCCCGTTGGCGCACTGGTCGGCGGCGGTCGGCGTCGCAGCCCTCGTGCTGGTGCTCGCCGGGGCGCAGCTCGCCGAGCACGGCGTCCGCAAGGGAACGCCAGAAGTTATCCACAGGTAGTGGCCGGGCTCGGGGCCGGGGCCGGGAGCTGCCAGAATGGCAGGGTGATCGAACGCTACACCCTCCCCGAGATGGGGCGCGTCTGGAGCGACGCGCACAAGTACGAGCTCTGGTGCAGGGTCGAGACCCTCGTGGTCGAGGCGCACGCCGAGGCCGGCACGATCCCGGCGGAGGTGGTGGAGCCGATCCGGAACGCGGCGCCGCCGACGCCCGAGGCCGTGCACGAGATCGAGGCGGTCACCCAGCACGACGTGATCGCGTTCCTGTCCGCGTGGGCCGACAACACCGAGCCGCGCGAGGCCGCCCGGTACGTCCACTTCGGCATGACCTCGTCCGACCTGCTGGACACCGCGCTCGCGCTCCAGCTCGTCGAGGCCACCGACATCCTGCTCGCCAAGTCCGACACGCTCGTCGCGACGCTGCGCGACCACGCCCTCGCCCACCGGGACACGCTGCGCGTCGGGCGCACGCACGGCATCCACGGCGAGCCGGACGTCTGGGGCCACCGCGTCGCCGACTTCGCGTTCGCCGTCGCCCGCTCGCGCGACCGGCTGCTTCGGGCGCGCGACGCGGTCGGCGTCATGGCGATCTCCGGCGCGGTCGGCACCTACTCCAACATCGACCCGGCCATCGAGCGTGCGGTCGCGGAGAAGCTGGGCCTGCGCCCCGCCGACGTGTCCACGCAGGTCGTCATCCGCGACGGCATCTCCGAGTGGACGTCCGCGCTGGCCATCATGGCGACCGTGCTGGAGGCCGTCGCGCTGGAGGTGCGGCACGGGCAGCGCACCGAGGTCCGCGAGCTGTGGGAGCCGTTCGGCAAGGGCCAGAAGGGCTCCTCGGCCATGCCGCACAAGAAGAACCCGATCATGTCCGAGCGGCTCGCGGGCATGGCGCGGATCGTGCGCGCGCAGATCGTCCCGGTCCTGGAGGGCATCCCGCTCTGGCACGAGCGCGACATCTCGCACTCCTCGACCGAGCGGATCGCGCTGCCGGACGCCGCGACCGCGCTCGACTACATGCTGAGCCTCACCAACCGGCTGATGTCGGGCCTGGTCGTGGACGCCGAGCGGATGCGCGCCAACCTCGACTCGACCGGCGGTCTCATCTACACCTCGACCGTCCTGCTCGAACTCGTCGAGGCGGGCATGTCGCGGGACGATGAGGCGTACCCGCTCGTGCAGAAGGCCGCCATGGAGACCTGGCAGACCGGCGTCCCGTTCCGCGAGACGCTGCGCGCGCACGCCGCCGCGGCCGGTCTCACCCTCGACGAGGCGCGCCTGGACGAGGTGTGCCGTCCGGAGCGCTTCGTGGAGCGGCTCGCCCCGATGTTCGAACGCCTCGAATCCCTGAAGTAACGAAGGAGCCGTCGATGGACGCCGTGCTGGCGGAACTGAACGTCCACCCGTTGAAGAGCGGCGGCGGGACGGCCCTGACCAGCGCGGAGCTAACCCCGACCGGGCTGCCGCACGACCGGGAGTTCATGCTGGTCACGCCGGAGGGGCGGCATCTGTCCCAGCGCGAGCACGCCGAGCTGGCCCTGCTGCGTCCGCGCTTCGACGGCGAACTGCTGACGGTGTCCGCGCTGGGCGTCGAGCCGCTGGAGCTCAAGGCGTCCGGCGACGGCCCGGTGCTGGACGTGACCGTCCACCGCAAGCCGTGCCAGGGCGTCGACCAGGGCGACCAGGCCGCCGAGTGGTTCACGCGGTTCCTGGCGTCCTCGGCGTCCGAGCGGCGCGGGCCGTTCACCGGATGCCGCCTGGTGCGCTTCACCGGGCGGCGTCCGACGAGCCGCGGCGGCGGCGAGGTCGCGTTCGCCGACGGCTACCCGCTGCTGATCATCTCGGCCGAGTCGCTCGCCGACCTCAACACCCGGCTGGACGACCCGCTCCCGATGAACCGGTTCCGGCCGAGCCTGGTGCTGGAGGGGCTCGGCGCGTACGGCGAGGACGGCGTCCGCCTGCTGCGCGTCGGCCCGGCGGTCATCGAGATGATCAAGCCGTGCACGCGGTGCGTCATCACGACGACCGACCAGGCGACCGCCGTCCGCTCGCGCGAACCGCTCCGCACGCTCGCGACCTACCGCAACGTGGACGGCGGCATCCTGTTCGGCCAGAACGCCGTCCCGCGCGAGCTCGGCACGCTCCGCGTCGGCGACCCGGTGGAGATCCTCGAACGCGCCTGACCCGGCTCGCCGCCGTGGCCGTCGGCCGGCCGTTCGGCCGTCAGCCGACCGTCTGGTCGGTCGGGTTGCCGTACTGGTCGCGAATCACCGTCTGGACGACCTCGACGACCAGGCCGGGCAGGCCGGGGACGGCGCGGACGCCCGCTTCGGGACGCAGTGCCTCGATCAGGCCGTCCAGCGCGGCGGACGGGATGCCGATCTCTAGGGCGGTGTCCTCCGTCTCCCGCAGCGTCAGCGTGTCGCCGTCCGCCGGGACGAGCAGCACGAGCGCGTCGTCCCCCTGGAGCAGCAGGTCACGGCCATGGCCGAGGCGGCCGGGGAGGGTCTTGACGACGCCCTCGGCCTGGAGCGCGCCGATCCGCAGGCGGGCCCGGTCGCCGTCGCGCGACCAGCCGATCTCGGGGACGAACAGCGCGCCGCTGCTGGATCCGTCCGCTTCGACGCCGGCACGGACGGCCTCCGCGATCTCCGGATCGGAGAGCAGCGACGGGCGGTTGATGTCGGAGACCAGGAGCGGCAGGCGGGACGCGAGCAGCTCGGTCAGCGACGCCGAGTTCCAGGTGCGCGCGGCCTCGTACTCGTCCGGCGTCAGCCCCACGAGCTGCAGGAACTGGAGGCGGCCGTGCGGCGTGCCGATCGTGCCGAGTTCCGGGTCCTCGGCGAACATCAGCGCGCTGAGGGTGCAGTCGTCGCGGTCGGCGGCGATCGGGCCGTTCGCGTTCATGTGGTGGCCGGGCGCGAACCAGTTGCCGGACGAGAAGACGTAGCGGGCGAGGTTCTGCATCAGGTTGACCGGCCAGACCGGCGGCTCGGCCTCGTCCTCCCCCGGCGCGCGGGCCAGCCGGAACGTGAACTCGAAGCCCCAGCCCGACTCGTCCGGATTCTCGGACTCCTTCCCGTACAGCTCGGACATCCCGTACGAGACGTAGTGCCAGTGGTCGTCGCGGACGTAGGCGCTTACGCCGTCGAGCGGATCCGGTCCGCCGAGCCGGTAGGCGACGATGGTGCCCCAGTGCCTCGGCTCGGTGTCTCCGTACAGCGGCTGGAGGGCGCGGTCGATGGCGGTCCAGCCGGGGCTCTCGTCCATAGATGATCACCTTACGCAGATCCACCCGAACCTCGCCGGGACTTCCGGGGTCTAACGATCAGGCGGCACCGGCGACGGCGAGGCGGACGCGACACACCCGCCTCGGTGGTTTACTGGGGCTGCGTCCACGAGGGGGCACGACCTCCCCCGAGACCTCGTGTCCCGCTCGCCCCGATGGCGACCGGACGGGACGGACCGAGCCGCTCCGCGTCCGGCAGGCACCGAAACCCGCAGTTAGGAGTCAGACGGCATGAGCATGGGCCACGAGGTCCGCTACCGCGTGCGCGGCGGTCGGCGGTTGCAGGGCACCGTCTTCGTGCAGGGCGCGAAGAACGCCGTGCTGCCGATGATCGGAGCCTCGCTGATGGCCGGCGAAGGCCGCACGGTGCTGCGCAACGTACCGATCATCGAGGACGTGCGCCGCGCCGTGGAGCTCGCCCGGGCGGTCGGCGCGAAGGCCGAGCTGCACGAGGCCGAGCGGACGCTGGTGATCGATGCGTCCACCCTGAACAGCCCGGTGCTGCCGGCCGAGATCGCGTCCCGGTTCCGCGGCTCCTTCCTGTTCGTCCCGGCGCTGCTGCACCGGCTGGGCGAGGCCGTGATCGAGGGCGTCGGGGGCTGCAACCTCGGCAGCCGCAACCTCGACTTCCACTACAACGGCTTCAAGCGGATGGGCGCGACGGTCACCGAGCAGGTCGGCGACAACGGCGACGGCGTCATCCACATCAAGGCCGGCGACCTGCGCGGCGCCACGCTGTACTGCGACACGCCCTCGCACACCGGCACCGAGAACCTGATCATGGCCGCGGCGCTGGCCAGGGGCACCACGCTGATCAAGAACGCGGCGCTGGAGCCGGAGGTGCTGGACAACATCCAGATCCTGCGCGCCATGGGCGCCAAGATCAGCGGTGGCGGCACCGGCTTCATCACCGTCGAGGGCGTCGAGAGCCTCACCGCCGTCGAGCACACCGTCATGCCCGACCGCATCGACGCGGGCGTCTTCGTGATGGCCGCCGCGATCACCGGCGGCGAGCTGTCGCTGGTCGGCGCGAACCTGGAGCACCTCGGCGTCGCCGCCGACAAGCTGGAGCAGATGGGCGTCGAGTTCCACCAGGAGGGCGCCGTCCTCCAGGTGCGGCGCGACCGGACGCTGCGCCCGATCAACGTCATCACCGACGAGTACCCCGGCTTCGCCACCGACCTCCAGTCGCCGATCATGGCGCTGTCGTGCCTGGCCGAGGGCCCGTCCTACATCTACGAGCGCATCTTCGACGGCCGCTTCAAGCTGGCGGGCGAGCTCGCGAAGATGGGCGCCGACATCGAGGTGGACGGCAACCGCGCCAAGGTGAACGGCGCGACCCCGCTGCACGGCGCCGAGGTCGAGGCGCACGACCTGCGCTGCGGCTCCGCCCTCGTCCTCGCGGCCCTCGCCGCCGAGGGCGAGACCACGATCACCTCCGCCTACTACCTCGACCGCGGCCACGCCCACACCGCCGGCCGCCTCTCGCAGCTCGGCGCCGACATCGTCCGCGAGGCCGACTGACCCCTTCCGCAAGCCGCTCGCGCTCCTGAACCCGCCGACTGTTGCGAACCCTCAGGAGTTCGCATCCCTGCCGGCGCTCGCGAACTCGCACAACGCCCACGAACCGCGGACTCGTGAGTTCGCCCGAACCAGGGCAGCCGAGCACCTGAACGCTCCACAGGCCGCGTCGCCTCCCGCGACGCGGCTTTCGCGTCCCCACCCGCGTTACAGCCCCGAACGCTACGCGCCCGCAGCAACGCCACCCGGCGGCCGACGTCCCGCGCGTTACAGGCGGGCGGGGGCGGACGAGGCCGCTCGGGCGGGCGGCCGGGGCTCCATCCGCGCGGTGGGGTGATTCCACCTGGTATGTCACGCTTTGCTCAGTGGCCATCCACGTCTCCGAGGGTCTCACGCGCCACTGACAGAACTCACGTGACGCGATCACCTGGTCACAGATTCGGACATGTCGTCCGAGTCGGCACGGTGACGGTACGTCCGGGAGCGGGCGCGGAGCGCGTCCTGACTCGATCCTCTGACAGACTCGGCCACTTTCGGCCGCCCTGTCAAAAATTCACCATGACCCCCCGTGGCCGGGGCACCCTCACGCGGTGGAGGACTTTCCGGAGGTCGGGACGCCGAGTCGAGCGGATTTCGGCTCGGGTGTAAACCAAACGAGCGCCGCAGGGGTCTCCTCAGTACGTGAAAGCGTCTAGGGAGGCCCCTTGCGGGCTTTTCGGGTCTTGTTTTTCAACTTCGGACATCCGAAGATGCAGGATCAAGACTGGCCGTATGGTGACAAGTTACTGACCAGGGGGTCGCGTAGGTTACTTTTTCGCCGCACTCTTGATTCGATTTCGCGTCTGGGCGTCACGCAGCGTCGCCCTGACCCGATCTGCCCACTGAGGAACGAATCGCACGGGAACTGCGGTGCTGGGTCAGAAGGCAGGGGCGACAAGCCATGAGTCAATCGTTGGGCGGAGCGTGCGCGAACGCATGGCCGGGACAGGGCCCCCGTCGAAAGCTTGGACGGGAAGCGAGCGGCCGATGACGGCCGCGCGGACAGGGTCGGTGGCACCCGACCTCACTATCGGTGTCGTGGGACCGCATGACCTGGTCGAACGGGTCATGCTGATGGGCCATGGCCCCACGCCGGTGCCGAGCCGGCTGGTGGCTGCGGCCTACCGGGACGAACAGGAAGCGGCCGACAAGGTCGTCCGACTCGGATCTGGCGTGGACGTGTGTCTGTTCGCCAGTCCGGTGCCGTACGACTTCGCCCGCAAGGCGGGGGTGCTCACCATGCCCGCCACCTACGTCCCCTTGAACGGTGCGGCGCTTCAGGGGGCGCTGCTGCGCGCATCCCTGGACGAACGCTTCGACCCCTCACGCGTGAGCATCGACGTGCTCGGACGCGCGGAGGTCGAGGAGGCGTACGCGGAGATCAACCTGGCCACGGACCAGGTGCACCTGCGGGAGGAGGCCGCGGGTCCCGGGACCCTCGCCGCCTTCCACGAACGGCTGTGGCGGCGCGGCGCGACGACGGTCGCGATGACCTGCGTCCACGCCACGGCCGAGCGGCTGGAACTGGCCGGGGTGCCGACGATCCGGGTGCGTCCGACCGGGGCGGCGATCCGCAGCTCGCTGCAGACCGCCGCGCTGCTCGGCGCGCATCATCGGCTGGAGGAGTCGCAGCTCGTGGTCGTCCTGGTGGACGTCCCGACGCTGCGCGAGACGCCGCGTCGCGTCACGCCGCGCTACTGGCGGGACGAGCTGAAACTCGCCCTCCATCGCGTCCTCCTGCAGGAGGCGCATCGGATGAACGCGTCGGTGTGGCCGCTGGACGACCACTCCTACCTGGTCATCGCGACGCGGGGCTCGGTGACCGCGTCGACCGAGGGGTTCCGGACGCCGCCGTTCGTGGAACGCGTGCGCGAGGAGCTGGGGCTGGCGATCGAGGTCGGCATCGGGATGGGACGCACCGCTCACGAGGCGGAGAACCACGCCCGCGCCGCGCTCGCGCGCTCGCAGAGTTCGCAGCGCACCCAGGGCTTCACCCTGGACCGGGACGGCCGGGCGCTCGTCCCCGCGCCGCGGACGCCGCCGCGCGCCCAGCCGCAGGCCAAGCCCAAGGGCCTGGAGATCCTGGCGCGCCTGGCGGAGAAGCTCGGCGACCAGGAGCAACCCCTCATCGTGGACGCGGAGAACGCGGGCAAGATGCTGGGCGTCACCCCCCGAACGGCGCGCCGCCTCCTGCGGACGCTGGTGGAGGAGGGCCTCGCCTGGCCGCTGCCGCCGAACCGCACTCCGCAACCGGGCCGGCCGCGCCAGCTCTACCGCCTCATCGTGGAGAAGCTGGGGCCCAAGGCCAGCACGTGACACGAGGGTGTGCGGCACGCGCCCGAGCGGGCCGCACACCCGCGCACGAGCGCCGGCTCACTCACGCGATGCACCCCCATCGGCGTCAGTGAGCCGAACGCTCTGATCAGCGCGCCCATCTCCCCGCGCTGAAGCCCGGCCTCCCTTCTGGAGGCCACGGCCCCTAGTCGCCTGCCCCCACGCAGACCCACGGCGACGCGCAAGCCACCGCCATGGCGGCGCCTGGAGGCATGAGGCCGACCTAGCGCACGCCGAAGTTATCCACAGAACGGCCTTCGACTTTCGCCCTCCTCCGAGCCGGGACGACCCTGGACGTGTACCTGGCGAAAGGGAGGTCGGATACCGATGAGCAGCTTGGGCACCCGCGTCATCCGCGGTGCGAGATCACGCGTCCGAAAGGCATGGAGCCGATGCGGACGGCGGTGGACGAGTGATCGGCGAACGTTCGGACGACACGCGCCCCCTACCCGACATAACGGACGGAGCGTACGCTCGGACAAAGCCGGTGAGTCCTCACCGGCCCTCATCCGGAGCCGAGGGCATGGACGACCGCGCCGCCCCGGACCGTCCGAGCCGTACCCGCACCGTGCTCGCGGCGGCCGCCGCCCTGCTCGTGATCAGCACCGGCGCCGGGGTGGCCGCCCTGGTCGGTCCGGCGTCCCTGCACCATGGCGTCCCGGCGTTACTCCAGCTCACGCCGAGCCCGCGGGCGAGCAGCGCGCCGAAGCCCCACACGCCCAAGCCGACACCGCGCGCGTCGACGGACACGGAGGTGGCCGCGGCACCCGCGCCCGTCCGGACATCAACGCACACGCACGCGACGGTCACACCGTCGCCGACGCACAGCTCCACGTCGACCCCGAGCAGGACGAAGCCGAAACCCACGACGTCCAAGCCGACGACGTCCAAGCCGACGACCTCGAAACCGACGTCACCCAAACCCACGTCGAGCAAGCCGAAGAGCAAGCCGCCGACGACCGTCCACACTCAGAGCGCCGGCACGCCCGTAACGTCCGGCGCCTGAGCGAGAACGGCGCTCCGGGCCGAAAGCGGTCAGTTCCGGTGGGGGTAGGCGTGGGCCACGGAGAGGAACGCGTCGTTCTCCTCCGGCGACCCTATGGAGACGCGCACCCCCTCGCCCGCGAAGGGCCGGACGCTGACGCCGGCGGCGTCGCAGGCGGAGGAGAAGTCGAGGGTCCTCTCACCCAGGCGGAGCCAGACGAAGTTCGCCTCGGTCGGCGGGACGGTCCAGCCGTCGGCGAGGAGCCCGTCGCGGACGCGGTGCCGTTCCTTGACGGTCTCGTCCACGCGGGCGAGCAGCTCGTCGGTCGCGGCGAGGGAGGCGACGCCCGCGGTCTGGGCGATCGAGTTCACGCTGAACGGCAGGTAGGTCTTGCGGATGGCCGTGGCCACGGCGGGGTGCGCGACCACGAAGCCGATGCGCAGGCCCGCGAGCCCGTAGGCCTTCGAGAAGGTCCGCAGGATCGCGAGGTTCGGACGGTCCAGCTCGCGGAAGAGATCCATCCCGTCGGGGACGTCCTCGTCGCGGACGTACTCGCGGTACGCCTCGTCCAGGACGACCAGCACGTGCGGCGGCACCCGGTCGAGGAACCGCAGCAGCTCGGCGCGGCGGACGATCGTCCCGGTCGGGTTGTTGGGGTTGCAGACGAAGACCAGGCGGGTCCGGTCGGTGATCGCGTCGGCCATCGCGTCCAGGTCGTGCGTCTCGTCCGCCAGCGGAACCTGCACCCCGGTCGCGCCGGACAGCCCCACCAGCAGCGGGTACGCCTCGAACGAGCGCCAAGCGTAGACGACCTCCACGCCGGGTTCGGCGACGGCCTCCAGCAGCATCTGCGAGACGCCGACCGATCCGCAGCCGACCGCGATGTGCTCGGGAGTCACGCCGAACCGCGAGGCGATCGCCTCGACGAGCGCGGTGGCGTTGTTGTCCGGGTACCGGTTGATGTTGCGCGCGGCGAGCTCGATCGCCTTCTGCACGGAGGGCAGCGGGCCCTGCGGCGACTCGTTCGACGACAGCTTGAAGGACCTGCCCTCGGGCGACACCACGACCTTCCCCGGCTTGTACGCCACGAAATGGTCGAGGACGGAGCGGAAGCGCGGCGTGGTTGCCTCGGACACGGGTGTCCTCCCAGTCGAACGGAGTGCGTCGTGCCCAAGCTTATGAACTACGCGCGCCTCGCACGTAGGGCGGTAATCGACGAAAGCCGGGCGCCGCCCTACGAGACCGGTGCGTCCCGCATCATCCAGCAGACCGCCACGATGCGGACGAACTCCCAGTCGCGAGTGTCCCCCGGCCACCAGCCGCGCCGGAACGCGTCCTCGGCGAACCCGGACAGGTACGACATGAGCGCGGGCTGGGACTGCTCGGGAACCAGGCCCCGAACCTCGGCGACATGCTGGTCGACGGCCGCCGCGAGCCCCGGCGTCTCCGACATCCGATCGACACCCGCGTCCCCGATGTCGCGGACGAGCAGGCCGAGCTCCTCGAATACTTCCCCATCCATTCATCCGAAGCTAGCAATCCCGAAGCAATGCTCACGTCACAAAACAGGCCTTTAACCAGGTAAAACTTCTAGCCCGCCCCACCTCGGCCCCAGCCGGCCACCCACCGCCAAGCGTCCAGAACGCCCGCCCGCAGGCCCCGTCCGCCCCTCAGGCCCTGTCCTCACCACCGATACGAGCAAGCGACCTGCCACCCTCCGGGTACCCCGTCCAGGACCGGCCCGACGCCCCGGCCACCCGATCGCGCCGCCGCGCCGGGCCACCCTGACCAGGCAGGCAACTGCCGGGCAGCCCGACGAGGAGCGAGATCAAGAAGCAAGCACCACGACGAACGAAAGGAAGATCAAGAGACCCCGCAACCAGTGGATCAGCAGCAGCCTCCGCCCGACCAGAGCACGCCCGTCCCAAGTCCCAGCCCCGAGGGAGGTGATGCAGAGCTCTTGACCATGGCGAAGATTGCCAGTCTCTTCACGTCCGCAGGACGAAGGTCGCGGTCACACCTAACCCACCTCCGCCTGCCGCCTGCCAGCGGCGCGGGCGCGGCCATGACGGCCAGGGACGCCGCCGTGCCCGCCAGGCCCGCGACGATGCGGGGGGGGTGGTCTTCATCGGGCTCCTTCAGCGAAGGATCAGCGGGAACGCCGGAGACGCTATGCCGCCCGAACCCCGCCCAGTCCGTTCTTCAGCGCCTCTTAAGCCTCCGATCGGCAACCCATGAGCCCTCCCCACACCCGTCCACCAAGACGTCCCAAACCGCTCTAGCACCACTCCGAGTCGCAAAGCGCGCCGACGGACGCACCACCGCAGCCATCGCGCTCAAGGACGCAGTCCGTCCGAGCGACGAACACCGCGCCACAACCGCGCAACACCACACGCATACACGCCGGACGCGTCGCTCGCCCGGCCGCTGAACACCGCAACGCAGCACGCAGACAACCGGCGCACCAACGTTTAGCGCAAGAGGGCCACGCAGCATCACACGCCACTGCTGGAGAGGAGTCCCGCAGCACAGGCAACGAACGCACCGACACCACGCGGGACGAGGCGCGCGGGCGCAACCCGAGTCATCAGAAGGAAGGGGCCGCAGTACGAGGCCCCATGCCGGGGAGCCACGCTGCGGCACACGCCATCGCAGAACGCGCCACCGCCTAAAGGAAGCACTCAGCACACATGCGACGGGCGCACCGACGCCTCGCGCGGGAGAGTCACGCTGCAACTTGAGCAATTACCGGGCGCGTCGTTGCGTGGCAGCCAGATCCGGTCGGCGGTGGCTTTGGGGTGGGGTGCTCGCGGGGGGTGGCGGGGTGGGGGTGGGTGCTTAGGATCGGGGTGGGTCGTTGTGGGGAGGGTGCGTGGACGGGTTCGCGGCGCTTGATCGGTATTTTGTTCGGCTTGCCGATGTTCCTCGGGACGAGTTGCCTCGGATGCGGGGGGTGTTTCGGCCTGTCCGGTTGGCGCGGGGGGAGCTGCTCTTTCGGGCTGGGGAGCCTGCTGACAAGGTCGCGTTCGTCGTGGAGGGGCTAATCGCGCTCTGGTACTCGGCGGCGGACGGGCGGGAGCGGGTGCTCGGGTTCCGGGCCGAGGACGAGTTGGTCTGTGCGTACGGGGCGGTGCTGCGGGACTCGCCGGCGCATGCGACCGCGGAGGCGTTGGAGGAGACGCGGTTGCTCGTCGCCTCGCGTCCGGCGTTCGATGAGCTTTGCGCGGGGCATCCGGCATGGGGACGGGCGTTGGCGAAGCTCACCGATCGGCTCTATCTGCAGCAGGACGAGCGTCAGCGGGCGCTTCTCATGGACGACGCGGAGACCCGGTACCGCGACTTCCTCGCTGCTTATCCGCATCTCGCCGGGCGGTTGACGCAGCGGCAGATCGCGTCCTACGTGGGAGTGACGCCAGTGGCGTTGAGCCGGATCCGGTCTCGCATGGCGGCAGTTAACCTGGGTTAACGACGTCGCGCGCGGGCGCTCCTAACGTCAGGGGCATGGAGACGCTAGCGATGGCGGTCACGAGTTTCGGACCGCCCGAGAACCTGAAGCCCGTCCGGATGCCCGTCCCCGAGCCCGGCCCCGACGAGGTCGTGGTGAAGGTGGCCGCCGTGGCGGTGAACCCGGCCGACCTCGGGATGCGGGAGGGCCGTTATCCCTGGGCGGACGAGCCGCGGCTGCCTCTCGTCCCGGGATACGACCTGGCCGGAACCATCGAGGTCGGCACGTCCGACTGGCCGTCCGGGACGGCGGTCATCGCGATCACGGGCCACAAGAACACGCAGATCGGGGCGTATGCCGAGTACGTCACGCTCCCGACGCGGTTTCTCGCCCGCGCCCCGGAGGGCATGGACCCCGCCCACGCCGCCGCGCTTCCCCTGGCCGGACTGACCGCGCTCACCGCCCTGGCCGCGTTGGACCTCGCACCTGGAGAGACGCTGCTGGTCAACGGGCCGCGCGGGGCGGTCGGGTCGCTGACCGTCCAGATCGCCGAGCACCGTGGGATCAAGGTCGTCGGGAGCGGCGACGGTCCGGTGGACGCGGCGCTCGACACGGTCGGCGGCGATCGCGCGCAGGGCGCCTTCGACGCCGTCCGGGACGGCGGACGCTACGTGACGGTCGTGCCCGAGTTCTGGGTTCCGGGCGGACCGTTCACCGAGGCACGCGGTATCACGCCGCAGGTCGTCGGCGCGCAGTTCGACACCGGTTACCTGCGCGAGCTGTCACGCCTGGCGTCCGAGGGCGTGCTGAGCACGACCATCGGCGAGCGGTTCCCGCTCACCGAAGCGGCCGAGGCCCACGCCCGTCTCGCCGCCGGAGGCATCCGAGGCAAGATCATTCTCATCCCGTGACGTCCGGCTCCCGGACGAAAGCGCCCGCGACACGACGCGTCCACGGGAGGCGGAAAGCAACGCTGCGCGCCCCCGCCCCCGCCCGGCGGGCACCCCCTCCCGCCGCCGGGCGGGGAGGGGGCCGGGGTGCGCCCGGCGGGTTATGGGTGCGCCCGGCGGGCGGTGGCGGGGGCGCGCCCGGCAGGCGGGGGCCGGGGCGCGCCCGGCAGGCCGGGGGGCCGGGGTGCGCCCGGCAGGCCGGGGGGCCGGGGTGCGCCCGGCGGGTTATGGGGTGCGCTCGGCAGGGCGGGGGGCCGGGGCGCGCCCGGCGGGTTATGCGGTGCGCCCGGCGGGCGGGGGGCGGGGGCGCGCCCGGCGGGTTAGGGGGTGAAGGGGTGGGTGGTGAACTGGTAGTCGCGGCGGATCAGGTCGTCTTCGCCTACCAGGAGGACGACGCGGGCAGCCCAGGCGACTCGGGCGTCTCGGACGAGCCGGACGGTGAAGGTGACGGCGTCGTGGTGGCTGACCGCGTCGTCCGCGTGGTCGATGCTGTAGCCGCCGTCCTCGACGAACTGCTTGTGGGCTTCGGTGACGCGGTCTTCGAGTTCGGCGAGGCCGGTGAAGGTGGTGTCCTCAACGAGTTCGACGGCGTCCTCCGCCCACAGGCCGGCGATGGCGGCGCGGCGGCGGTCCGGGTCGGGTTCGTTCCAGACGGCCACGTAGCGGGCGACGATCTGGTTCTTCTCGAAGTCGATGTCCATGCCGCGGACGGTAGGTCCCGTCCACTGACACCTTCTGTCAGTGGAGTCGAGCAGAATTCGGGCCATGCGCGCGGACCGTCTGGTGTCGATCCTGCTGATGCTCCAGACGAGGGGGCGGGTGACGGCGCGGGAGCTCGCCGATGCCCTGGAGGTTTCGGTCCGCACGATCTACCGGGATGTGGAGGCGCTCGGGGCGGCGGGCGTCCCGCTGTACGGGGAGCCGGGGCATGACGGCGGATACCGGCTGCTCGACGGGTTCCGGACGCGGCTGAACGGCCTGACCGAAACCGAGGCCGAGTCGCTCTTCCTGACCGGACTTCCGGGGCCGGCCGCCGAGCTCGGGCTCGGCGCGATCGTGACGGCGGCGCAGCTCAAGCTGATGTCCGCGCTGCCGGACGAGCTGCGTGACCGCGCCGAGCGCGTCAACGAACGGTTCCATCTGGACGCGCCCGGCTGGTATCGCGATCCCGATCCGACGCCACACCTCGCGGCCGTTGCCGACGCTGTCTGGAACGACCGGAGCGTCCGGGTTCGTTACCTGCGTTGGGAGCATCCGAGGGAGGTCATGCGGGATGTCGATCCGCTGGGCCTCGTCCTCAAAGGCGGCCACTGGTACATGGTCGGACGTACCGGCGACCGCGTCCGGACGTACCGGGTCTCCCGCCTCCAGGATCTGGAGGTCACCGGGGCGCGCTTCGACCGTCCGCCGGGCTTCGACCTGGCCGGGTACTGGGACGACACCATCGCGGGCTTCGACGAGCGCCGGCTGCGGACGTCCGCGCATCTGCGCCTGTCCGCCGATCTGCTCGACCACCTGCACGAGTACCTGGACGCGTCAGCCGTGCGCGCGGCTCGCGAGTCCGCCTGTCCTGTCGAGGACGGCTGGGTCGAGGTCACCGTTCCCGTCGAGTCCCCGGATCGCGCCGTCCTCGACCTGCTCCGCCTCGGCACGGACGCCGAGGTCCTCGGCCCGCCCGAGCTGCGCGCCCGCATGGCCGAAATTGTGACCGCCCTCGCCGCCCGCTACTCGGACGGCCCGGCGAAGTAACGCGTCTTCCTTCCTTCACGCGAACTGCGTCCGCTGAGGCACTGGACAGATGATCGTCACGTCGATAATCTACGCGTAGATCAAATCACGGAGGAGAACGCCATGTGGGAGTACGAGTACTCGGTCGAGACCACCGCGTCCCGCGAGGAGCTGTGGCGCCACTGGACCGACATGGCCGCCTGGCCGAGCTGGAACGAGGGCATCGTGGCGATCGAGGTGGACGGCCCGTTCGGGGTCGGCACGACGTTCACCATGACCCCGCCCGAGGGCGACAAGGTCAAGCTGCGCATCAGCGAGATCGTGCCCGGCGAGCTGTTCGCGGACGAGGCGGACGGCGGCGACTTCGTCGTCCGGACCGTCCACAGCCTGACCCCGGTCGCGGACGGCCGGACGCTGATCACCTACCGCACCGAGATCACCGGCCCCCTCGCCGACGAGATCGGCCCCGCGATCGGCCCGGAGATCACCGGCGACTTCCCCGACGTCCTCGCCGCGCTCGTCAAGCTCGCCGAGTCCTGACCCCCGGGACGACCGCACGGGCAACGCCGCCGTCCGAGGCCGAACGTCCGAGGTTATGCGGGTGAGGCTTCACGCCCGCCGCCGCACGCGCGGCTACACGTCCGACGCCGTACGGCCGAGGCTGGGCCCCCGGGACCCCACGCGAGCGTCATGACCGACGCGACGGTCACGGGCGACGCGGGCGAATCAGCCGAGGTTGCTCGGGCTCGGTTCCGGGCCGTCGGCACGGGCTATCTGCGGTTCGCCCGGACCGAACCGGGGCTGTTCCGGACCGCGTTCCACGTTCCCGCCGACATGACGATGGCGACGGCGGAGATGTCCGCCGGGACGGGCGGGATGACGCCGTTCGAGCTGCTCGGCGCGGTCCTGGACGGCCGCCTGGTCGAGTGCGGGCTCATGCCGCCTGGACGCCGTCCGGGCGCGGAGTACGCGGTCTGGTCGAGCGTGCACGGCCTGGCCGTCCTGCTGACCGACGGCCCGCTGCGCGGCCTGGCGAGCAGGCCGAGCGCGCCACCCACGACCTGATCGACCTGATCGAACGAGGACTCCGCTAGCCCGTCCGCCAAGCACGGACGCCCCGAGAACTCAGGCGTCCCGGCGGATGATGACCAGCGGTATAGCGCTGATCAGGTTTCGGCTGCGGTGAACGGCACCTGGAAGTTGCTCGGAAGGGTCAGCGCTCGTCGTCCGGATCGTCGGGTAGCGCGAGGCACAGGGCGTCGAGGGCGGCGGAGTAGGCGGCTTCGGACGGGGTGCCGTAGCCGATCACCAGGCCGTCGCGGGGCTTCGCGGCGCTGTCGGGGTGGCGATAGAGGGAGAGGCCGTCCAGGGCGAGACCTTGGCGGCGCGCGGCGCGGAGCGCGGCCTGTTCGGTGCCGTCCGGGAGGTCGAGGACGGCGTGCAGCCCGGCCGCGATCCCGCTGACCCTGATATGCGAGGCACGCTCGGCGAGGACGGCGGTCAGCTGGTCCCGGCGACCGCGGTAGATCTTGCGCGCGCGGCGCAGGTGCCGGTCGTACGCGCCGCGCGCGACGAGATCGGCGAAGGCGAGCTGGTCCACCACGCCGGTGACCAGCTCGCGCTGGCCCTTGGCCTCGGCGACGCGATCGGCGAGCCGCGCGGGCAGGACCATCCAGCCGATGCGCAGCGCGGGCGACAGGCTCTTGCTGGTCGAGCCGATGTAGACGACGCGCTCGGGATCGAGTCCCTGCACGGCTCCGACCGGCTCGCGGTCGTAACGGAACACGCCGTCGTAGTCGTCCTCGATGACGAGCCCGCCGGTCGCGCGCGCCCAGTCGATGACCGCCGCGCGCCGTTCGGGACGCAACGCGCCGCCGGTCGGATATTGGTGCGCGGGCGTCAGCAACACGGCGTTCGCATTCGTCGCGGGAAGGGAGTCGATGCGGGCGCCGTAGGGGTCCACGTCGAGCGGGATCGTGGAGAGGCCGCTTCGTTCGATGATGGCCCGGTGGAAGGGCAGGCCGTACGCCTCGACGGCGACCGGGCCGTCCAGGAGTCCGCAGAGCAGTTCGAGGCCGTGCGCGAAGCCCGCGCAGATCACGATGCGGTCGGCTCGGGTGCGGACGCCTCGCGCGCGGGCCAGGTATTCGACGAGGGCTTCGCGCAGCTCGCGCCTGCCGCGCGGGTCACCGACGCCGAACGCCTCGTTGGGCGCGGCGGCGAGCGCGCGTCGTACGGAGGCCGTCCAGTCGGCGCGCGGGAAGGCGGAGGCGTCCGGCGAGCTGGGCTTCAGGTCGTGGACGACCCGGAGGCGCCCCCTGCGCGCGGGCGCGCGCGACGGGTCGGGCGTCAGCGGTTCGGCCCGTCGCGCGACACGCGTTCCGGATCCTTGGCGGGCCGTCAGCCATCCCTCTTCGACCAGTTCCGCGTAGGCCTCGGCGACCGTGTTGCGCGCTATGCCCAGGTCGAGCGCGAGCGTTCGGTACGGCGGCAGGCGCGTGCCGGGGACGAGCCGTCCGGAGCGGATGGCCTCGCGCAGCGCGTCCATCAGGCGGGCGCGGAGGCTGCCGCTGCCGGTCAGTTCGAGATGCAGTTCATTCCCCGTCCGGGCGCCAGCATCCGCGCCAGCCTCAGCGCCAGCCCCGGCGCCAGCCTCAGCGCCAGCGCTGGCCCCAGCGTCGGGGTCGGGGGCGGCGGGCGGCGCGTCCGTGCTGCGCGACGCCTCGACGGTTTCGGACACGGCTCTCCCAGCGATTGACCCACCGATTCGGGTCCAGAATGCACCATGTTCGAGGGTCGGGACGTTCCTAGAGTCGCAGGCATGACAGCGGTACAGATCCCCGAACGCATGAACTTCCCGCAGGTCGCGCCCAAGGTCTTCAAGGCCATGCTGGCGCTGGACGCCGCGGCCCGCGAGGGCCTCGACCCGGTGGTCGTCGAGCTCGTCCAGATCCGGGCGTCGCAGCTCAACGGGTGCGCCTACTGCATCGACTACCACGTGGGCGACGCCCGGCGCGCGGGCGAGACCGAGGAGCGGATCTACCAACTCAGCGCGTGGCGCGAAGCGAGTCTTTACTCGGCCGAGGAGCGTGCCGCACTCGCCCTCACCGAGGCCGTCACGCTACTTCCACAGGGGGTTTCGGACGAGGTGTACGCCGACGCCGAGGCGCAGTTCGGCCCGGAGGGACTGGCCCGGCTCATCGCGCTGATCTTCACGGTCAACGCCTGGAACCGGATGAACGTCACCACCCGCAGAACGCCCGGCACCGTCTAGAACACCCGAAGCGGCAAACGATCATCCAATTACACTTAGTCCTAATTTGGTGACTATGAGTAACCACGGCGGGTATCAGGGGTTGCGGGAAGCGATTCATCCGACCGAAAGGACACCATCGTGCGCATCCGAACCGGACTCGCCGCCGCGGCCCTGACACTGGGCGCCGCAGCCGGCGCGGTCGCCCTGGCGGACACCGCCGGCGCGACCACCCACGTCGCCGGGGAGTACTACTTCCTCCCCGGTCAGATCTGCGAGAACGGGGGCGGCATCGTCCTGCCGACCTATGCGTCACCCACCGGTCTCGTCTGCGTGGGCGGCGTCGCACACGGCGCGTTCGTGGCCTCGGCGTTCCCGGAATAGGACCGTCCGGCCGGACCCCTGGCGAGACCGCCAGCTGAGGATCGCGAGTCCTACGCCTTGAGCTCGGCGAGGAGCGCCGCGAACACCGGACGGGTCACATGCAAATGCGGCCCGTCCGGATCCTTGGAGTCACGAAGCCCCACCTCCGGCGCCAACCCCGCCACCTCAACGCACTCGCCACCCTCACCACTGGAGTAGCTCGCCTTTCGCCAGAGAGCAGCGGCTTCGACGCAGTCGCCACCTTCGCCGCCGGAGTAACTCGACTGCCGCCACATGGTGGCGACCTCGACGCATTGCCCTCCCTCCCCGCCGGAGTAGCTCGACTTACGCCACTTCACATCGAGATGGTTCACAGAGCCTCCATGAGCATCCGGATCAGCTTCTCGGTCTCGCCTACCGAGCGCGCTTCGCCGCGGGTCAGATCGAACGCTACCCGCATCCGATGAAGCGTCGTCGCGTCCGGAACGAGATGGCCGTACCCGA
Organism: Actinomadura gamaensis; assembly: GCF_042652125.1. NCBI lineage: Bacteria > Bacillati > Actinomycetota > Actinomycetes > Streptosporangiales > Thermomonosporaceae > Actinomadura > Actinomadura gamaensis. The sequence goes on from NZ_JBHSIT010000012.1 coordinate 208,866, forward strand.
ATCCGGCTTCCGTCCAGCCGACCGGACTCCCCTCGACATAGTTGAGCAGCGCGTAGCTACTGGACACCGATGCCCCCATGCCGTTCGGCACGGCTTCGATGGAGATGTTGGGGCGCTTGCCCATCTCGATCAGGTGTGCGAGCTGCGGTCGCATGACTTTCGCGCCTCCGATCAGCTCGCGCAGCACCGCTTCCCTGATCAGAACCACGAGCAAGGGAGGGTCGGTCTGATCGAGCAGTTCCTGCCGCCGCATGCGCGTCGCCACCGCCTGCTCAAGCTCGTGCCCCTCCATCATGCGACTCATGATTTCCCTGGCGTACCTCTCCGTCTGAAGCAGGCCAGGGACGAATGCGAGGTCGAAGGAGTAGATGATCGCGGCTTGCTCTTCCTGCACGATGTACTGGTCGAATCCTGCCGGGAGCTTCAGTTCGCGGTTGATCTGGCGGCACTGCTCCTTGAAGAAGTCCGCCCCGTACAACTGGTCGAGACGCTCGCTCATGTCTTCACCAGGCAGGCGGGTCCCGTTCTCGATCGCGGAGATGAGCTTGCCGGAGACGATGCAGGCGACTCCGACCTCGGCCTGGCTGTGCCCGGCCTCCTTCCGGTACTTCTTGAGCTTGTGCGCGTACAGCGCCCATGCGCTCGCCTGCGGGTCGAGGATGTGCGCTTTGGCGTGCTTGTCAGGCATGTCGCCGCCCCTCTTTGCTACATCGGCCTTGTGGCAGCTCACCCTCTTCCGGGCGGCGCGGAGCGCCGGGAGAGTAGTGGGCAGAACACGGTGAGTTCCCACTCCCTCAGCCCCGGAGGGTGCCGATGTGTGACGACACGACTCGCATCTGTGACCGTATATCGCAATCACCCGTCGAGAAAGTCCGTTTCACCAGGAGGACGAAACTTCTCGCGCTCGCGGGCGCGCTGGACGACATCGGCCTTCGGGCGCGGATCGTCGAGAACATCCTGAAGCCGACCGTCCTGCGGTGCTGGGACCCGGACACGATGGGCCGCACGCTCAGCGTGACGTGCGAGATGTCCGGGAGCGGCGCGCGCTGGCAGTTCTGGCTGCACCCGGGAGCGGTGGCGATCGGCGACGCCGAGGCCGTCCGCGATCCGGACGACGCGCTGGTGGCCGCGCACGCGGTCGCGGCGGAGCTGGCCCGATGGCACTGATCCTCCGGCCGTCCGATCTGGACGCGTGGCGGGCCCGCCGTCTGCTCGGGTGCCTCGCCCACGACCTGCGGAAACGCGGCTGGGCGGCCGATCGGCGCACGTCCGAGTTCCCGCCGGTGCTGCGCGTCCGCGCGCCGCGCGTGGCGTCGGTCGGCGACACGGTCACGGCCGTCCGGCACGTGGACGGCTGGTGGTTCCGGACGAGCGGCGGACGCAACATCGCGCACGCGACCGACACGGCGGCCGCCGCCGAGGCCATCGACGCCCTGCTGCGTCCCTGGCTGGGCACGACCGGCGCCCACGGGACGCGCGGCGCACATCGCCGGCGCTGATCCGGCGCCGAGTCAGCGGCGGCGATGCGCCGGCGCCGAGTCAGCGCCGTCCGGTTCGCGCGAACGACACGATCTCGCCGAGAGCGGGCTCGTACCCGTCGGACGTGTCGACGTCCAGCGTCGGCACGTCCATCTCGACGGGCGTGAACGGGCGGCCGACCGTCAGCGTGTGGTCGGCGTGCGCGCGCCGGTGCCCGTCCGCCTCCAGCCGGGCGGCGATCCGCTCCATGCGGACGGGTTCCGGCGCGTCACACCGGACGATCCGGACCTGCGCGAACTCGCGCATCGGTGTGAGGCGCGGATTCCAGACCCGGTCCTGGAACGCGGCCTCGGCGACGACCATGCTTCCCGCCTGCAGCAACACGCGCAGCACGGTGAAGAACGCGTCGAGCGCGCGCAGGGTCTCCGCGTCCCCCGGCTCCGGCCGGTAGTCGGCACGGCCCGCCACGATGCCCTGCTTGATCTCGTCCCGGATGATCGCCGGACACCCGAGGATCCTCGCCAGCTCGTGCGCCAGCGTCGTCTTCCCGGACCCGGCGGGCCCGCTCACCACCACCAGAGTTCCCACGCCCAGCAGGCTACGTCGGACATGCGCCGCGTCCCGCGCCGTCCCGCTGGACGCGCTGTTCGCGCAGGTCGCCGGGCATGTCGTCCCGGTGTTTCCCGCTCTCGTCCGGCACTCTGGCCCCACCCGCGGCGGGAGAGCCAAGCTCTGTCCCGGCGGCGCGATCGCGTCGCGGCACTCCCGCAGGAGGACACGACATGCGCAGCAAGAAGCTCTGGAAGGCCGGCACCGTGGGCCTGGCGACCGCGGCGTCCGCGCTCACCCTGGGGGCGGTGACCACTCCCGCCCACGCGGCGGCCCCGTCACCGACCGTCCACGCCCAGGGCGCCTGGCACACCTTCAAGAACGGGCACCAGTCGCACAAGCCGACCACGTCCTGGCACGGCTCGTACTACACCCGGCCCAACGGCGTCCGGATCATCCAGGTCAACGCCCGCTGCTGGGGCAACGACTCGACGCTCAAGGTCCGCCTCCGCTACTCCAACTCCCGCGTGGGCATCAGGACGGCGAAGTCCGGCCACTGGGCCTGCGACGGCCGGTACCGCACCGTCCGCATCCATAACGCGGGCGGGGAGCTGTACTGGCCGGACTTCCACGTCGACCACAAGCACACCATCGAATACTGGATGCAGTACTACAAGTAACCCGCCCCGTGCTGCGCTCCCTGGCCGGCCCCGAGCCAGGGAGCGCACGCATGCCCGGCAAGCGCGTTCACCAGCCACGGCTGCCCCTGGCTCGCCTCGAACGCCCGCTGTACGGCCGCCGCCTCGAACACCTGCCCGGTCGCCTCGGTGTGCTGGCCGTACAGCTCGGCGACCTCGTCCAGGCTGAAATCGCTGATGCGCAGCGACGCGACACTGATGTTGAACGGAACCGGCGTTCCGCTGCTCGATGAGCCCTCGTCCGAGACGACCGTGCAACGAGAAACGTCCCGTATCCCGCAGAGCGCGATCGAATGCGGGAACGGCATCGTGGGCGACGTCGCACCGTCACGGAGCTGCCGGAGCACCGTGCCGAGCGCGGACCCGGCCAACAGGTCAACCTCGTCGCAGAGCAGCACGAGCGGCAGCAAACTCTTCGCGGCCCAGGACGACAGCGCCCGGACCAACACGCGCGGGTAGGGAGCATCGGGCCAGGGGTCGGGCGGCAAGCATGCGTCGGGCAGTCCGTAGTCCTCGGCCGCGTCCCGCATGGCAGCGAGGAGGTGCCCGGGGATTGCGGCCACGTCCTCGACTCTGGCAGCGGTCTCCCAGGAGAAGCACAGGGCTGCGTACCTGCCGGTGGCGTTGAGCGCTTGGGCCAACAACGTCAGCAAGGTCGTCTTGCCGGACTGGCGAGGGCCATGCACCACGAAGTAACTGCCCTGCTCAGCCAGCCTTTGCGCTCGAGGAAGGCGAGCCAGCGGATCGAGCATGTAGTGCTTGCCCGGCACGCACGGGCCCGCCGTGTTGAACACCTTCACGTCAACTCTTCCACTCATGCACGCCCCTTCGACGGGGTCAGGCGCGGACGAGGGTGATCTTGCGTCCGGCGGGCGACTCGACGATCTCGGTCGTGGTGCGTTGCCCGACGGGCGGGGCGTTCTTGCGCCGGTCGAACACGATGAGGGTTCCGGTGTCGAGGCCGAGGCCGTCGAGGTAGCCGTCGAGTTGGGTGAGGCCGTCCGGGATCGGGTCGCCCGAGTCGCCGGTGCGGACCTTGAGCTCGTAGGCCGCCCACTGGATCGCCCGCTGACCGTTCTCATCGGTGTACGGCTTGCGGATGGTGAGGTCGAGCCGCTTGCGTCCCAGCGCGTACTCGCGGTCGATGAAACCGCCCCCGTTGACCGCTCGCTGGAGGAACGCCATGAACGCCAGGTGGCAGGCGGCCTCATGGTAGGTCCGATCGCTGTCGAGGATCTCGCCGTTGGCCTTCCAGAACGCGAGGAACTCGGCCAGCAGCTTGTCCACGTCGAGGCGTCCGTCCGGAAGCAGGAAGGCGCGGGGCTCCGCGTCGACGTTGACCGCAAGGAGCTGCGTCAGGACGCGGACGATCACTTCCTGGTAGATCGGGTTGGCGATCTGGAGTGGGAGTTCCTGCGTGACCAGACCCAGGTCACGCACATAGGACAGGTCGTCGTTGTAGATGAGGTCGGTCTGGATCGTCCCGCCCGTCAGCATCGGCTCGATGATCCGCCGCACGGAGGGCTCGGTCAGCCGCGCGACCAGCGAGTCCAGGTGGGTGGCGCGCTGGAGGATGAGGCGCTCGATGGCCTGGTCCATCACAGCATCGGTGATCGGCTCGGACGGCGGGACGCCCATATCGTTGACAATGTCCCTGGCCAGCGCGTTCACCAGCCAGGGCTGCCCTTGGGTGGCCTCGAACGCGCGCTGAACCGCCCGGCTCTCGAAGACCTGTCCGGTCGCCTCGGTGTGCTGGCCGTACAGCTCGGCGACCTTGTCGAAAGTCAGGTCTTCGACGCGCAGGGACGCGACGCTGATGTTGAACGGGCTCGCGGTGCCGAGGCGCGTCGGATCACCGCCGGATGCGGCCTTGTAATCCCGAACGTCGCACATGCCGCACAGGACGACCGAGTGGGGGAAGGGGGCGGGGCGCTCGGTGTAGCCGTCCCGTAGTTGCGCCAGGACGGTGATCAGGCTTCTTCCCGCGAGGGCGTCGATCTCGTCCAGGAGCAGCACCAGCGGGCGGGGGCAGGTCGCCGCCCATTCCTGGAGGGCGGCGTGAAGCATGAGGCCCGGGGGCGCGTCGGGCCACGTGTCCGGGAACTGGCAGTCGGACGGGAGGTCCGAGTAGTGCGCGGCCTTGCGCATGGCCCCGATCACGTTGTGCTGGGCGGCGATGTAGTCCTCGCCGTCCACCCTTGCGGCCTCGACCGAGAAGCGGAGTGCGGCGTAGGTGCCCGTCGCGTTCAGCTCCCGCGCCAAGGCCGCGAGGATCGTGGTCTTGCCGGACTGGCGGGGACCGTGGAGGACGAAGTACTTGCCCTCTTCGGCGAGGCGTCGGGCTTCGGGGAGACGGGCCAGGGGGTCGAGCATGTAGTGCTCGCCCGGGAGGCAGGGGCCTGTCGTGTTGAATGCCTTCACGCTTCGTACGCTATCGGTCACACAGCGCCTCTGTGGACGGTTCGGGCGTCAGGCGCGCCATTCGGAGGCGAGGAGGCCGTAGAGCTCGTCGTTGTGGAAGCGGCCGTTCGCCCACAGGGAGCTGCGGAGGGTTCCTTCGTGGGTGAAGCCGACGCGTTCGGCGGCGGTGCGCATGGCGATGTTGTCGGTGAGGGTTTCGAGGGCGATGCGGTGGAAGCCGCGGATCTCGAAGCCGTAGCGGCAGATCGTCCGGACGACGTCGGTGGACAGGCCGCGGCCTCGGTAGGCGGGGCGGAGCGTCATGCCGATGTGGGCGGAGCGGCTGTGCAGGTCGATGCCCCAGAGGACGGCCGCGCCCGCGAGTTCGCCGTCGGTGAGGTCCACGACCGAGAAGTCGGCGGCGGACGGGTCGTCCGGGTCGCGGACGGCGAACGGGGACGCTTCGGGGCCGATCGGGAGCCAGGGGCGCGTGTCGGCGCGGGAGCGCGTCTCGACGTCGTTGTAGAGCTCCTCGTGGAGGACGGGCACGTCCTCGGCGCGGCGGGCGCGCAGGCCGATCTTCTCGCCTTTGATCATGCTGCCTTGGTATCCGGCGCGGACGGCCGGGACAAGGGGTTTTCAGGGGATGCGCGCGAGGAGGACGCCGAGGATCTGGGTTCGCTGGACGTGACCGAAATGGCGGGAATCCCAGCTCGTCGGACGGTTGTCGCCTAGGACGACGATCGTGTCCCGCGGGACGGTCGTGTCGGCGAGGGACTTCACGTCCGGGTCGGCCCAGTCCTTCGGGAGGTGGTCGCCGGGGACGGCCACGGCGCGTTTCAGCAGGAGGGTGTCGTCCGGGACGGCGCGGAGCAAGGTGATCTGACCTCGGCGGACGCGGCGGGTCCGGCGGATGAGGACGCGGTCGCCGGAGCGCAGGGACGGTTCCATGCTCGTGCCGTCCACCGTGGTGAGGATCAACGTGCGGCGGACGGCGACCAAAGACGCGGCGGCGAGTGCGCCGAGGGCGAGGACGCGGCGGATCACGAGGTCGCCTCCTGGTAGCCGCCGGCCTGGAGGCGGAAGAGGCGGGCGTAGCCGCCGTCCGCCGCGAGGAGCGTGTCGTGCGTGCCCTCCTCGGCGACGCGGCCGTCCGCCAGGACGATCACCCGGTCGGCGTCGCGGACGGCGCTCAGCCGGTGCGAGATCAGCAGGCTGGTGCCGCCGCGGCGATGCTCGCGCATCAGCGTGTGGACCTCGTGCTCGGCCTCGGGGTCGAGGCCGGAGCTCGGCTCGTCCAGGATCATCAGGTCGCGGTTCTCGCGGACCAGCGCGCGGGCGAGGGCGAGGCGCTGCCACTGCCCGCCCGACAGCACGACCCCGGATGCCGGGCCGGAGTCGTCACCAAGGGCGAACATGCGGGTCAGCGGTGTGGCGTAGCCGTTGGGAAGGGCGGCCAAGCGGTCGTGCACGCCCGCGCGCCGGGCTGCGGCCTCAAGGCGCTCGTCGGTCGCGGTGAGGTCGCCGAGCGCGATGTTGTCGCGGGCGGACATCTCGTAGTTCATGTGGTCCTGGAAGACGGCGCTGATGCGGTCGCGGAGCTTTTCTGGCGGGATGTCGCGGATGTCCTCTCCGTCCCAGAGGATCTGGCCGCGGGTCGGGTCGTACATCCGGCAGAGCAGCTTGACCAGGGTGGTCTTGCCCGCGCCGTTGAGCCCGACCAGCGCGACCGCATGGCCGTGCGGGATCGTCAGGTCGAGGCCGGTGAACACCCACGGCAGGTCGTCGCCGTACCGGAACCAGACGTCGCGGAACTCGATGCCGCGGCGCAGCGGCGGCGCGTCGCCGGTCTCGGCGCGGGGCAGGTCGGACGGCGCGCGGACGACCGCGACGAAGTGCGTGAACGCCAGCAAACGCGCCTGACCACCCGAGACGGCGTTCGTCAGCGTCGCGAGGGCCGCCTGCACTCCGGCGACGGCCGCGAGGAACATCGCGACGTCGCCGACGCTGAGCGTGCCGTGCCGGGCCGCGTTCACCGCCCACCACAGGCCGGCCCCGGCGACGGCCGCGCCGAGCGCGGTGAGACCGCCCTCGGTGCGCAGTTCCCGCAGGTCCATGCGGCGGTCGGCGGCGTTCGCGGCGCGCCGCTCGGCCATCATCCGGCCGCGCAGGAACGCGCCGACGCCGAACAGCCGGATCTCGGTCGCGGCGGACGTGCCGGTGAGCAGCTGCCCGTAGAAGTACTCGCGGCGGTGGTGGTGCTCGATGCTCCACTCCATGGCCGTGCGCCGCCGGGTGAGCAGCGTCTCGGCGACGATCGCGGGAAGCGCGGCGGCCAGGACGATGCCCGTCATCGCCGGGCTGAGCACGAGCAGCGAGCCGAGGAAGCCCGTCAGGGACAGGACGCCGCCGAGCACGCCGCCGAAACCGTCCACGATCTCCGGGACGCGGCGGACGCCGTCCTGCGCCAGCCGCAGCCGGTCCTGGTAGGCGGGGTCCTCGAACGAGCGCAGGCCGACCTGGCGTTCGGCGGCGGCGAACAGGCGGTCGGTCCCCGCCAGGCTCGCGGCGCGTCCGATCTGGGCGCGCGCGTAGCGGACGGCGGCGGGCAGCGCGGCCGTCGCGAACCCGGCGGCGGCGAGACCGAGCGCGAGGACGCCGACCTCGCCGTGGCCGCCGGTCAGCCGGTCGATCACCAGCTTGGTCAGCCAGGCCGTCGCGATCGGCGCGGCGGACCCGGCGACCGTCATGACCAGGAACACCGGCACCTCGACGGGCGCGGCCCGGCAGATCAGCGCGATCGCCTCGGCGGCCGACGCGCGCAGCGCCCGCGCGCCGAACCGCCGCTCACCGTGGTCCTCCGGAGCGGTCACGGTCAGTTCCCGGCCGCCGGGACGGGCCGGCCTGGCTGGACGTGCGGGGGCAGGACGTGCAGGGGCAGCTCGTCCAGGCGCGCGCCGGTCCCGGCGACGCGGCCGTCCTCGCCGAGGAGGTAGAGCGCGGGCGTCCAGGTGTTCTGGAACGCGTGCGCGACGGGGCCGCCGTCCAGTTCGGCGCGGATCACGCGCGCGACCGGTTCCAGCGCGGCCACGGTGTCGGGCTCGTCGCCGCCGACGACGGCGAGGACGTTGCCGCGGCCGAGCGTGCGGGCCCGCTCGACGAAGCTCGGCAGCAGGACGTGGCAGCCTTCGCAGTTCGCGGAGAAGAACGCGACGACGCCCGCCGCCGTCTCGCGCGTCACGGGGTCGCCGTCGGTCGTGACGGCGCTGAAATCGCCGACAGGGGAACCGGGCTTGAGGGTGAACAGGTCGCCCGGGCCGGGGTTGGTGCGGGGACCGCCGGCGGCGGCGTCCGCCCGCATCCGGCGCAGAATGCCGACGGTCAGTAGGAGATTCAACACGGAAAGCGCGCCGAACAGCACGACGGCGGCCACCACGAAAGGCATTTCAACTCCCCGCGAAAAGGTCGAAGATTTCGTCGAAGGACACGAGAAGGATCGCGCCGATGATTCCCGCCGCAGCGGCCACCGCCATTCCGGGCGGGGCCGGAAGAGCGCCCGGTGCGAGCGCGCCCGCGGCGGCGGTGAGGAAAAGCAGCGCGTTGCGGACGAGATGGCGCGGCCCGACCGGCGCGGCGGACGCGCCGAAACAGCGGCACGGGGTGCGCCGTCCGCGCCGCAACGCCGACGCGATGGCCACGTTGAACGCGGTGAGCAGCAGCGCCGCCAGCACGAACCCGGCCCGCGCCGTCCCGGGGACGAGGAGCAGCACCGGGATCGCCGCCTCGGCCGCGACCACGCCCGCCGCGATCCGCCGCGCGACCGGCTCTCCGAGCGGCCGGCCGGACGGGCTGCGGGACGGCCGACCGCGCGGCTCGGTGAGCGGCTCGGTGAGCGGCTCGGTGAGCGGTCGGGCGGGCGGGCGAAGCGTGCTGGGCCACGCGGGGGCGAGGGCGGCCACCGACCGGGCGAAACCCGGCAGGTCACGGGCTTTGGCCACCGCCGACACCGCGAACACCAGGCCGACCAGGCTGAGGCAGCCGACGTGCAGGTACTCCATCCGGGCCTCCTCCGGACCTCCTCCGGACGTCTTCCGGACCTCGTCCGGCGCGCCGGGCGGGACGCGGCGCCACGTCCCGCCCGGCCGTGCTCAGGCCGCAGTCATGCCTGCCGCTGCGTCGGCATGCCTGCGCGCGGCGGGCTCACCTCGAACCCGCCGGGGCGTCAGCAGCTGCTGCGGATGAAGGTCCACTGGCAGCCGCTGTCCAGGCAGCAGAAGCGGTACCAGTAGCCGGAGTGGCCGTTGGCGTTGCAGAAGTAGGTGCCGCTGCAGGCGGAGGCGGACGCCTTGGGCACGATGCGGTCCAGGACGCGGTCGACGAGTCGGCTCATGACAACTCCCTCTTTCGCGAAGTCCGCCGAGAATTCTCCGGAAAGCCGCTGGACGCCGACCGTGCGCGCGCAGGGTTTGCGGCCGGACGCCACTTTTCCCGGAAAACTCCCGGACTTTGGGGCACGCCCAGTATCATCGCGCGCCCCTCGATTTCCGCAAGGCCCCGGAAGGGCGGCCATCTTCATTTGTGAGGTCATGCCGAACGGGTTCGCGCGGTTGATCAAGTTTGCTGGTTTGCGCAGAGAATCATGACCTCGGCCCGCCCGCATGCGGAGTTGGAACGCGACAGCCGGTGAGCGGCGGGGCGTGCCGCGGTTCAGGTGGAGGCCGGAGGGAGACCGAAGAGAGGGAGGCACGGCGCCAGACCGTCGAACTCGACGGGGACGGGCGGGACCCAGTCGGCGCGGTGCAGGCGCATGCGGCGGCCCTCGACGCGCTCGCCCCGGACGATGTGCCGTTCCACGCCGTCCGGGCGGTAGCCGAGCTTGCGCGAGACGCGCAAGGACGCCTCGTTGTGCGCGTGGGCGCTGGAAACGGCCTCCAGAGCGTCCAGCCCGGCGAACGCCAGGTGCAGGACGGCGGCGCGCATCTCGCTGCCGATGCCCTGCCCGTGGAACCTGCGGCCGACCCACGACCCGCTGCCCACCTCACGCAACACCGGAAAATCCTTCGCGGTGAGGGCCTGCACCCCGACGGGCTCGCCGTCGAGCAGGACGGCGAGCTCGAGGTTCCAGTCATCTGGTCGCCACTCGCCCAGCTTCCGCCAGTGCCGCTGCACCACGTAACGGGCGACTTCGGCGGGCGGTGCCTCCGTCCAGGGATGCAGGAACGGCATCGCGCCCGGCTCGTGGACGCCCGCGACGGCCAGCTCCGCGAGGGCCGCGAGCTGCTCGTCGGTGGGCAGCCGCAGCTCCAGCCGAGGCGTGCGGACCCGCAGGGACAGCAGCGGAAAATGATCACTCAACATGCGCCCCATCCTGACCGCCACCCCCGCCCCGGACCACCCGAATCCCAGACACCCCGCACCTCGCCCCGCGCCCTCGCCCGCGCCCCGCGGCCCACTCTCACCCTGCGGCCCACTCTCGCCCCGCGGCACGGCCTCACCCCACGGCACGGCCTCACCCCACGGCACGGCCTCACCCCACGGCCCCTCTGGCCCCGCGGCACGGTCTGGCCCCGCGGCATAAGCTTGCCGCGGGGGCTGGTCTCGCCGTGGAGGTCGTTCTTGTTCGGCGTTGCGCCGGGTGCTGGGCGGGGAGGTTCTCGACGGGCGGCTCAGTCGGTGCAGGGGCGGGGGCGGAGCATCGGCGGGCGGAGCTGCTCGGCGTCGCCCCGGGTGTACAGCTGCGCCGGACGGCCTCCGTCGCGGGTCGTCGTCCGGCCCGTCGGGATCAGGAAGCGGTCGGCGCCGGTGACCTTGCGGTGGAAGTTGCGCGGGTCGAGCGGGGTGCCCCACACGATCTCGTACACGCGGCGCAGCTCGGCGACCGTGAACTCCGGTGGCGCGAACGCGGCGGCGAGCGAGGTGTACTCCAGCTTCGCGCGGGCCCGTTCCACGCCGTCCAGGAGGATGCGGCGGTGGTCGAACGCGGCGCGGTCGTGGTTGACCAGCTCGTCCACCGGCTTCCAGAGCACCTGGGCGCGGCTGGAGGCGGGCAGGTCGGGGGCGAGGCCGAGGTAGGCGACGCTGACGACGCGCTGGCGGGGGTCGCGGTCCGGGTAACCGTAGGTGGCGAGCTGCTCCAGGTGGATGCGGACGTCGGCGAGGCCGGCGCGCTCGGCCATCAGCCGGGACGCGGCGACCGGCAGGTCCTCATCGAGCTGGATGAACCCGCCGGGCAGCGACCACGCCCCGTCGTAGGGATCCCGGTCCCGCCGCCACACCAGCGCGCTCAGCCTCTGCTCCCGGACGGTGAGCACGACGAGATCGACGGAGACGGCGAGCCGGGGCACGGACATGCCACGAACGTTATCCGGGTCACGCGCCGGGTGGGACCTTCTCCCGCGTCCGCCCGGCCCGGTGACGGGAGGGCGGGTTCGGGGACGGGCGAGGCCCGGACGCCGAGGTGGCGGTCCGGGCCTCGCGGAACGGTCGGGTCGTCGTGCGGCGGTCAGGCCTGCGGGGTGTCGTTCGCCTTGGCGGGGCCGGCCAGCGACGGGGTCGCGCCGTTCTCCGACTGGACGGGCCGGTCCTTGGCGGACGGTCCGCCCGCGGCCCCCGACAGCAGGCTGCGCGCCAGGCCGAGGCCCGCCCCGCCGAGGGTGAGGGCCTTGGTGAGCATGTCCTCGACGCCTTCCGCGCCGTTCAGCACGACCATGTTGTCCACGTTGCCGAAGACGCCCGCGCCCGCCTCGACGATCTCCGGCCAGCGCTCGGCGAGCTGCTGGGCGATGACCGCCTCGGTGTTCTCCGACAGGGCCTGCGCGCGGGCCTTGATGGCGTCCGCCTCGGCGAGACCCTTGTTGCGGATCGCCTCGGCCTGGGCCTCACCGAGGAGGCGGGTGGCCTCCGCCTCGCGCTGCGCCTTCAGCTGCGTCTCGGTCGCGGCCGCCTGCGCGTGCGCGACGCGCTCCTCGCGCTCGGCCTGGGCCAGCTTGACCCGCTCGTACGCGCGCGCGTCGGCGGGCTTGCGGATCTGGCTCTCCAGCAGCTTCTCGGTGCGCTCGGCCTCCAGCTCGGCGTTGCGGGTCTCCTTGAGGATGACGTCCTGCTTCGCCTGCTGCTCGGCCTGCTTCACCTGGCCCTCGTACTCGGCCTTCTTGATCTCGGTGTCGCGGATGACGGCGGCGTTCTGCCGCGCGGCCTCCTGCTCGCGCTCGGTGGCCTCGCGGTCCCGCTCGGCCTCGGCGATGCGGGCGGACGAGGCGACGGCGGCGGCGTGCGGGCGGCCGAGGTTGCTGATGTAGCCGGTCGCGTCCTCGATCTCCTGGATCTGGAGGGAGTCGACGACCAGGCCGAGCTTGCTCATCTCGTCGGCGGCCGACAGCCGCGTCTCGCTGGTCAGCCGCTCGCGGTTGAGGATCAGGTCCTCGACGGTGAGGCCGCCGATGATCGAGCGCAGGTGGCCGGTGAACAGCTCGTGGATGGCGCCGTCCATCGACTTCTGCTGGTCCAGGAAGCGGCGGGACGCGTTGGCGATGGAGACCAGGTCGTCCCCGACCTTGTAGATCACCACGCCCTTGACCTGCACCGGAATGCCCTGCTGGGTGACGCAGTGCACTTCCAGGGTGGCGCTGCGGATGTCCAGCCGGAGCCGGCGCGCGACCTGGAAGCCGGGCATCACCATGGTGCCCTTGCCGGTGACGATCTTGAACCCGAGGCTGTCCAGCCCGTTGACCGGCTTGGACCGGGCCCCGAGGCCCGAGATGATCAGCGCTTCGTTGGGCTCGGCGACCCGCCAGATCATCTTGAACAGGACGATGAGAACGATGATGGCGATGACGACCGCGACCGCCACGATGACCACTGGCATCCGCCCCTCCAACCGACCCGGCCGCGAGGGCCGGGGCAGCGACACCGCCGGGGAGCCTTTTCGTCCGGTTTCCGGCGTCGCTGACGACTAGACGGCGGGGACCCCCGCTCGGTTCCCCCGAACCGAAGCTACCTTGCGAAACGTCCGCATCCGGCCGATGGCGAAAGGCGGACGGCCAGGGTCGTGTGACCGGCAGGTCAGGCGAGCGCGCGAGCCACGTAGACGGTCCGCGGCGGGTGGTACTCGACGACCACCACGATCGCGCCCACCTCGATCTCCTCCGTCGCGTCGACCGGATGGGCGTAGAAGGCCTCCGCGCCGCCGCGGACGGGGATGATGACCTCGCCGACGAGCCGCGGGCCGATCCGCCCGGTGACCCGCCCCTCCTTGCCGATCAAGCCGTCCCCCGTCCGCCCGGTGCTCGCGCCGTCGCCTGCACGCTATCCGGCGGACGGTCACGGGAGGTAGTGCTCGGCGCGGTCGTAGGCCTGGCGGGCGAGCTGCTCGGCCTCGTCGCGGGTGGCGTTCGGGCCGAACAGGCTGACGGTGGCGACGCTGTGGCGGGCGCGCAGCACGACGTACCAGGCCTTGGTGGTCGAGTTCCCGCTGATCGTGCTGACGCCGACGGTGCGCGAACCCTGGCCGATCGTCCCGCCGGGGGCCTCGGTGACGCGATGGTCGGACCACTGCGTCCCGACGCGGGTGCGGAACGCCGCGCACTCGGCCGGGACGCGCAGCGCGAGCTGGCGCTGGGCCGCCTCGTCCGACATGCCCATGAGGGTCTCGGTGACGACCTGGCCGTCCCCCCGGTTGAAGCTGGTCAGCGCGGCCGGGGCGGACTTGTCCACCGGAACGTGCGCCCCGGCGGCGTTGGCGCAGCGCGGCTTGTCCAGGACGACCTGCCGCTGGAGCTGGCCGAGGTTCTGGATGCCCTTCAGCGTCCCGTACTCGCCCGAATCCGGTTCGCCTACGCGCTGGTAGCCGCTGACGTCGGCGAGCAGGGCCTGCTTGAGCTGGTCGGACGTGTAGCCGGTCAGCGCGAGCGCGGCCCGTCCGTTCCCGCCCGCGCCCCGCGATCCGCCACCGCCGCCACCTCCGCATCCCGCGAGGGCGACCGCCGCCACCACGACCAATGCCATCCCCCGAAACGCGGAACGGCGCACCGGACGGCGCACCGGACGGCGCACCGGACGGCGCACCGGGCCACGCGCCAACCCGCGCGCCCGGCCCTGCGCCGGGACCCGTACCGGGTTCTGCACCGGGCCACGTGCCGGGCGACCAACGTGCGGGAGCGGCATGCGGGAGGACATGTCCGCGACCTTACGGGGCGTCCGGGCCGGAACCGCCCGGACGACACGCCGGCGGACGAGCCGGACCGCGCCCGCGCTTTCAGATCGGTCGTTTCGGGTAGTTCCACTACCGAGCGTGACTTATTCGTCACAAGACTTACGGGGGAAGGTAAGGATGTTCCGCAAACTCCTGGTCCCGCCACTTCTGCTGGCGCTGGTGCTCTTCGCGCCCGTCGCGTGCCGGAACAACTCCAAGAACGCGTCGGTCTCCGGCTCGTCCCAGGGCACGACGCCCATGCCGGGAACGACCGGCGGCGAGTCCGGATCGCCGGGCGGGCAGTCGGGATCGCCGGGCGGGGAGTCGCCCGGCGTCTGCCCGAGCAAGGCCACCAAGAAGTTCGCCAAGACCCGCTTCGTCGGGGACGCGGGCCTCGCGTTCGGGGCCTTCCACCGCTGGATCTACAAGCCGTACAAGGCCGGGACGTTCAAGTCGGGCGCGGACGGGCGCAAGAAGGCGATCGTCAAGGCGGCCGCGGCCGGCGCGTTCTCGGTCAACCGCCTCAACGCCGCGCGCAAGATGGTGAACGCGGACCCGACGCTGTGCGGCGCGCTCAAGAAGCCGCTCGACTCGCTCTGGAACAGCCTGTCCGGGCTCACCGGCAAGCTGAAGTCGGGCAACGCCGACCCGTCCGAGATCGGCTCGATCGGCGGCGCGATCGACTCGTTCCGGCAGCAGGCGGGCAAGAACGGCGCCGACATCAAGGACAAGAACCCGCCGAACTTCTAACGGACGCCAGCGCGAGCGCCCGCGTCCACCTCGACGCGACCGCCGACGCGGGCGCAGGAGCGCGCGGGCGGCGGCATCGGCGTCAGTACGGGCTTCGAAGCGGGCGCTGGCGCGGGCCGCGGCGTCCGCCTCGGCGCGGGCGTCGGAGCGGGCGGGGCGGCGCGGGCGTCAGCACGGGATTCGGAGCGGGCGGGCGGCGCGGGCGGGGGCGGGGTTCGGGTGGGTGTCAGCCGGCCTGGGAGTGGTCGTTGTAGCCGCCCGCGTAGTCCTGGCCGGACAGCTTCTGGATGTGCTGGACGATCTCGTCGGTGATGAGGCGGCGGGCTTTGGCGGGCGGCAGGTCGCGGTACTGCGAGAAGTCGAGCGGCTCGCCGATGCGGACGGTCGGGCGGGGGCCGAGGAACCGGGGCATCGGCGCGCCGATCGGCTGGATCTTTTCGGTGCCGGCGAGGCCGACCGGCAGGACGCGCGCGCCGGACTCCAGGACGAGCCAGCCGACGCCGGTGCGGCCGCGGTAGAGCCGTCCGTCGCGGGACCGGGTGCCCTCGGGGTAGATCGCGAACGCGCCGCTGTGCGCGAGGATCTCGACGGCCTGCTCCAGGGCGCCCATCGCGGCGCGCTGCGCGCCGCGCCGCACCGGGACGTGCCCGAGCGTCGTGAGGAACCACTTCACGAACCGTCCCTTGACGCCCCGCTGCTCGAAGTAGTCGGCCTTGGCGATGTAGGTGACGGGGCGCGGGACGGCGAGCGGGATGATGAAGCTGTCGATGAACGACAGGTGGTTGCTGGCCACGATGAGGGGCCCGTACTTCGGGACGTTCTCCGCGCCCTCGATACGGGGCCGGAACAGCAGACGCAGGATGGGCGCGACGATTCGCGTCATGAACGTGTAGAACACCCGGCCTCCCGAATTCGGCACCGCAACTGTAACGCCGGAGCCGTTCCCGGCACGCCGCGGAGCACTTCCCGTTCGCCGGTCCGACGTCCAGGCGGACGCCCCAGCCGCAGGTCAGAGTACCGAGGATGGCGGAATTCGGGTAATTCACCCGTCCCGGAGGCTACTTTTCAGTAGGTTTCTGGTGAGTAGGTTTCCCCGTTCCGGCCCGCCGCCGATAACGCGAATAGGCCGCGATACCACAGGATGGACGAGAGTCCCATCCGACCCCCATTCACGCGCCCGTGGAACGCCGGAGGGCCCGTCCGACCCCGGGTGCGCGGGATCGGACGGGCCCCTGTGACACGGCCCGGAAGGCCGGTGCGACGCGCGCTAGCGGCGGACGCCCAGCGCGCGGGTGATGGTGCCGAACAGGTCGGTCTGGTTGGTCACGCCGACCACGTTCGCGGCCTGCGGGCCCTGGGCGGCGATGCGCACCTGGGTGCCGGTGTGCTCCTGCGACTCGCCGGCCGGGTTGGTGGCGTAGTTGATCTTCATCGGGGCGCCCTCGTCGGTGACCAGGGTCGCGGTCTGGCCGGGGCTCTTGGCGTCCAGCGGGATGATCTGGCTCGTGTGGCCGTGGTCGGCGGTGGTCACCACGAGGGTGTCCGGGTGCCGCCGGGCGTAGTCCATGGCCAGCTTGACGGCCTTGTCGAACTCGACCGTCTCGCCGATCTGGCCGCACGGGTCGGCGGCGTGGTCGCGCTTGTCGATCGAGGCGCCCTCGATCTGGAGGAAGAAGCCCTTGCGGGAGCGGCGGGTCTGGTCGTCCAGGACCGACAGCGCCTTGCTCGCCATCTGGGTCAGGTGCGGGCCGCTGAACTGCGCGTTCGGGGCGCAGCGGGACGGCTCGGTGCCGCCGACCTTGGCGCCTGGACCGGTCCACTCCTGCGGCATGTTGCCGTCGGCGAACAGGCCGAGCAGGCGTCCGTCGCGGCCGGGACGCGCCGCCTGGAGGCCGCTGGCGTCGGTCACGACGTCGTAGCCCGCGGCCTTGGCCTGGTCGATGACCGTCCGGCCCTGGAACCGGCCGGCCTTGACCGTCTGCGTCCAGCGGGCCTTGCCGCCGCCGAGGTAGACGTCCGCGCCGGTCTGCACCTGCTGCTCGACGATGGAGCCCGCGCCGCCGTTCTCCTTGGCGTTGGTCGGGCACGCCTTCATGTCCGCCGGGCCCTGGCAGGAGCGGTCGGTCACGTGCGCGGCGAGGACGGCCGGGGTGGCGTCGCTCAGCTCGGCGGTCGTGACGTCGCCGGTGCGGAACCCGGCGCTCTTGGCGAGCTCCAGGATCGTCCGCTGCGGGCGGCCGTCCGGCGTCACCGAGATCGCGCCGTTGTAGGTCTTGTGACCCGTCGCCCAGCCCGAACCGGACGCCGCCGAGTCGGTGACGTAGTCGGGCAGGTTCGGGTGGTCCTTCTGGAGCGCGTAGGTGGTGTACGCGCCGGTCAGCGGCAGCCGGTCCATGTTCAGGCGGCCGTTCGCGCCCTTGCTGTAGTTGCGGGCGATGGTGATCTCCGAGTCGCCCATGCCGTCACCGATCAGCAGGATGACGTTGCGCGCCTTCCCGCCCTGGATCGCGTGCCGGACGTCGCCCGTCCGGTCGCCGTTCCACGCGTTGGCCGCTCCCGACGCCACGACGGTCGTCGCGGCTCCCGCCGCGAGCGTGATCGCGGCGAGACGCCGCAGCTTTCCAGCCGAAGACACCGGCTGACCTCCCCTTTGTTTCGGACAGTCGAAGCGGGGTAATGCGATCAGCCGCAGATGAGCGTTCTGCCCGTTCCAGGTGGACGGGACGTGAACGATCCAGGACCCGCCGCACCGGTTATGGGCGCGGGACCGGCGACGACGCGGCCTGACCCATTCTCGCGAGCCACTTGGAAAGCCGCCGGTGGTGCGCGATGGTGGGAACCCCGAGCGTGCTCGGCCGGTTCCGGGCGTGGGGCGCGTCACGACCCGGCCGTGCCGTCCGGGGTGGCCGCTTGCTCTCGTCAGGAGGGGTGGGGGGACGAGCATGGACTTCGACGTGAACCTCATGCGCCATGACCGCTGCACGCTGGTGCGCGTCCAGGGCGAGATCGACGTGGTGACCCGGCCCGCGCTGGAGAAGACCCTGACGGACGTCATCGACATCGGCCAGCCCCTGGTCGTGGACATGCGCCATGTCACCTTCTGCGACTCCAGCGGGCTGAACGCCGTCGTCGGCGCGAACCGCCGCGCCTCCGAGCGGTCGATCGGCTTCGCCCTGGTGGCGCTGCCGCCGCGGGTCCGCCGCGTGTTCAAGATCACTGGGGTGGACCAGTACATCCCGATCTACGACACCCTCCGCGAGGCCACCGAAGCCGTCAGCTCCTGACCCGCCACGAGGCCCGGGCCGTCCCCGGCGGGGGACGGGCCGTCCCCGCGGGCGGCGGGCCGTCCCCGCGAGCGGCGGGCCGTCCCCGCGAGCGGCGGGCCGTCCCGGCGGGGGGCGGCGGCGGGCGGCTGCGCGCCCGGGAGCAGGAGCTTCGGGTCAGGAGCAGCCCTCGAACTGGGGGACGCTCGCCGACAGCCGGGCGCCGGTGTTGGCGAACCAGCGGCTCAGGAAGCGCTGCGCCGAGCCGTCCTGGTACATGCCGGTGAGGATGCGGTTGACGGCCTCGCAGCCCGCGAGGTCGCCCTTGCGCAGGCCGATGCCGTACTTCTCGTCGGTGAAGGGCGCGCCGATGATGTGCACGTCCGAGCGGCCCGCGGCGAAGCCCGCGAGGATCAGGTCGTCGGTGGAGAAGGCGTCGATCTTGTTGTCGACCAGCAGGGGCATGCAGGCGCCGTAGCTCTCGGCCGGCACCGGGTCGGCCTTAATGCTCTGCTCCTCGGTGATGCGCTTCCACGAGTTGGATCCCTTGACCGCGCAGATCCGCTTGTGGGCGAGGTCGTGGACGCTTCTGATGGACGAGTCGCTCGTGCGCACGAGCGTGTCCTGGTGCGCGACGTAGTAGGGGCCCGCGAAGGTGACCTGCGTCTTGCGCGCGGGGGTGATCGAGTACGTGGCGACGACCATGTCCACCGCGCCGTCCTGGAGGACCTTCTCGCGAACGGACGACGGCGTGGTCTTGAACGTGATCCGCGACGCCGGAACGCCGAGCTTGCGCGCGACGTACGTCGCCACGTCCACGTCGAAGCCCTGGTAGTGGCCGTCGACGATCTTGCCGAGCCCCGGCTGGTCGCCCTTGACGCCGATGACCAGCGAGTGCCGGTGCAGGATCGAGTGCTCCTGCGCCGAGCTCAGCGAGCACCCGGCGAGCGCCGCCGGCACGCACGCCACCAGCACCGCGAGCCCCGCCACGCGCACGCGTCCCGCCACGCGCACAGGCCGCATCGCGCGCCCGCGTCCCACCGCGCGCACAGGCCGCATCGCGCGCACGCGTGCCGCTGCGCGCAGGCGGCGTGCTGTCTGCGAGCGTCGCCAGGGGTTGGACGGCATCGTCAGATCCTTCCGAACTCGGCGAGCCGCGGGCGGACGCCCACCAGCACCAGGGCGGCGATCACGACGGCGGCGGCGGGCGGCACGACCTTCCAGCCGGACAGGCCGCCGTCGGCGTCGCGGATCGCGCGGTCGAACGCGGCGCTGTGGGTGCCCGACAGGGAGCGCAGCGCCTCGTCGTAGGCGTCGAAGTCGCGGATGCTCGACGAGCCGAGCCCCATCCGGAAGCCGATCGCGGCGTTCCGGTTCCCCGACTGGGCGAACTGCCGCATCGTCTTGTCGTTGTTCAGGACGGTCGCGTACGCGCGCAGCACGCGGGCGAGCGCGTTGCTCTCGGTGCCCTTGCGGACCTGCCGCGCCTCGTCCCCGAGCAACCCGAGGAACGCGGAGCGGTTGTCGGGTCGGTACGTCATCGCGGCGTTTCCGGCCAGGTCGTAATAGGTCTTCAGGTTGGCGGGCTTCCCGGCCGGATCGACCCAGAGGATCGCCGACACCTTGTCGAGGTAGTTCTGCTCGTAGGTGTCGGCGCGGCCGGGGTCGAGGAGGTAGCGGGACTCGTCTGCGAACGCGCTGTGGCTGATCGCGCGCGCCCGGGACATCGTCAGGACGGAGTCGAAGCCGTCCCGCTTGGCGCGCAGCAGGTGCCCGGCCTGCGCGTTCAGCAGCCCGACGCCGACCGCGACCAGCGCGACCGTCGCGACCGTGGCGAGCGCGAGGCCGGGGTTCAGCAGCCGCCGGAACTCGCGCGCCATCGCGAGCTGCCCGCCCACCAGCACGAGCAGCGCCACCAGCCCCGCGGCGAGCACCCAGTACCGGCCGTCCAGGACGCTCGTCCGCTTCTCCTGGTAGGACTGCCGGACGGTCGCGCCGCTGTCCAGCGTCAGGTTGTACGCCTTCGGCAGCAGTTCCAGCTTCATCAGGTCCGACGCCTGCCGGTAGGTGTCGACCACCGGCTGCGGCAGCTCGCCGGGCGCGTGCTGGGCCTGCTCGTTCAGCGTCAGCGCCTTGCCGACGAGCCGCTGGTACTGGCCGAGCCCGTCGATGACCTCCTGGACGGTCTGCCTGCGGTCCTGGTCCTTCCCGGCGAGCTGCGCGGCCTGCACTGCGGCGCCGCCCGCCGCCGACCGCGCCTGCTCGTAGCGCCGCATCGACTCGTCCCGGCCGATGCCGAGCGAGGTGTCCCGGCCGATCAGCAGGATGTCGGCGACCTGCGCGTCCATGTCGCTGAGCGCGAAGTACAGGTTCCCGGTCGCGACGACCTGCGGGCCCGCGTCGTGGCCGATCGTCTGCACGCCCTGCCTGGCGTCCCGGACGGAGAACGCGAGCGTCAGCGCCAGCACGGCGACGGCCAGCAGCGCCAGGACCGTCCAGCCGCGGATCCGGCCCGGCACGGTCTTCAGCCATCGCCCGCGCACGAGCGTGACCAGGCGCCCGCGCCGCCGTTCGAGGGGACGCCCGCCGCGCCTCGCCGGAGCCGTGGTCGGGACGGCCGGTTGCCGTGTCGGCGTCGTCATCCCGGCCACCTCCGCGTCGTCATCCCGGCCACCTTCGCATCGTCATGCCGGCCACCTTCGCGTCGTCATCCAGGCCGCCTTCGCGTCGTCATGCCAGGGCCCTCCCCATCGTCGCGGCCGCGCACGCGTGCGGGCGTCCTCGCGCGGCCGGGTCCGAGCGCCCGAAGCACACCATCGGGGTCATTCCGGGCTCCTCAGGGTGATCGTCGTCCACGCGCCGACGTGGACGCGGTCGCCGTCCTTCACCGGCACCGGGACGTTCACCGGGATCGGTTCGAGATCGTCGTTCAGCGTCGTGCCGTTCGCGGAACCGGGATCGACGAGCGTCCACGAGCCGTCCGGCTGGGCGAGCAGGACGGCGTGCAGGCGCGAGACGCCCGGGTCCTCGGGCGGGACGGACAGGTCGATCTCCGGCTCGATCCGGCGCGACGCGCTGCGCCGCCCGATCCTGACGCGCTCCCCCGCCAGCGTGATCAGCCGGTCCGGGCAGTACGGCGGGAACGCGATCTGGCCGGCGTCCGGGCCGCCCAGCTTGAGGACGGCGTCGAAGTAGGCGCGGTCGGCCGTGACCACCGCCGTCCAGGTGCGGGCGCGGGGCGGATCGCCGCCTCCCGGCCCGAACCGCTCGGCGAAGATCGGCAGGTCGCACGTCGCCTCGCCGGCGTCCGGCGGACCGGGCGGCACGGACGGCACGAGCGGCACGCCGAACGCCGCCGGACGCTCGGCCTGCCTTCCGGTGTCGAAGTCGTACCCGTCCTCCTCGCAGAACCGGCCGGACTTGCGTGTCCCGCACACCGGGCAGAGCACCGCCCCCGCCTCGGGGTGCGGACTCTCCGCCCCGCCCTCGCGCTGCGCGCCTCCCGCGCCGCCGCCACCCTGCGCGCCTCCCGCGCCTGCTGCGCCGCCGTCACGGTGCGCGCCTGCCGGGCCGCCCTCGCGCGTGAACTCCAGGCGCGGCGCCGACTCGGCGCGCGAGCCGCACGTGTCGCAGAACTCGTCGCCCGGAGCCAGTTCCGCCGCGCACACGCTGCACTTGGCCACGACCGTCAGGCCCCCGTCCCGGAAGCCTCGTCGTTCTGCCGCGTCCGGACGGTCCGGACGGACCGGGTGTCGAGCGACATCTCGTCGGCGACGGCCACGTCCTTCTTCAGCCGGACCGTCCCGTTCTCGTGGTCGACGTCCACCATCCGGCCGAGAAGGTCGGAGATCTCGGAGTTGCCGACCTGCTCGGCGAGCGCGACGGCCCGTCCGAGCCGGGCGGTCGCGCGCTCGTCGTCGCCGTCGCGGCGGGCGGCCAGCCCCTCCTGGATCGCGTCGGCCAGCTCCGACTGCCCGGTGTGGTGCGCGACGCGGGCGTTGATCCGGGTGGACAGCGCCTCGTCGTCGGTCCACTCGACCAGGACGTTCGCGTGCGCGAGCTCCTCGCCCGCGTCCGGCGCGACGAGCTTCACCCAGGCGGCGCGTCCCTGGCGTCCGACGTCACCGGGCGGGACGTCCACGCACAGGTGGTACTCGCGGCTCTCCGCACCCCACGCGCCGAGCGGGTAGTCGCCGATCTGGCCCTTGTCGACGCGCCGGTCCGTCAGGTCCTCGACGGTGGGGACCATCTGCTTGACGAAGCGGAGCCTGCCGTTCTGCGGCGTCCAGACGCGCAGCGCGAGGGCGGCGACGTGCTTGCCCATCGCGTCCTCGGTCATCCGCCGGAAGTCGTCCTCCAGGTCGGCCGGGTCGGGGACGTCGAGGAACCCGCCGAGCAGCACCGAAGTGATCTTGCGCAGCTCCGAGACGTCCCAGTCCGTCCCGACGCCGCGCGCGTCGCACCCGAAATGCCCCTCGCACGCGCGCAACGCCGCGTCCAGCTCTTCGGGCGTCTCGTGCTGGTTCTTACCGTCGGTGAGCAGGATCGCGTGCCGGACCTCCGCCGCCCCCGCCGCCTCTCCCGCCTCGTCCGTTCCGGACGTGAGCAGCCGGTCGGCGAGGCGCAGCCAGGACCCGATGGCGGTGCCGCCGGACGCCTCCAGCCGGGCCACGGCCGCGATCGCGTTCGCGCGGTGCCGGCCGTCCATCACGGCCGTCCGCTCGCCGCCCGCCGGGTACACCATGCGCGGGCTGTTGGCCCCGGCGATCACCGCGAACCGCACGCCGTCCCGGATCACCCGCAGCGCCGCGTCCGCCGCCCGCTTCGCCGCGCCCATCTTCCCGCCGTACGACATCGACCCGGACGCGTCGATGATGATCACTTCGGCGGCGCGCGGCGCGGCGGCGGCCGGGCCTGCCCCGCCGTCCGACTCCACCGTGACGACGGCGTGCATCTCGTGCCCGCCCGCGCCGAGGTACGGGTTCTGGTCGACCTTGATCGTGAAGGGCGGACGGTCGGTCATCGTCGTCTCTCCCAACTCGTAGCGGACACAGCGCTCGCCGCTCGCGCAGCTCCCCCTACCTCCGACGCGGCCCCCCGCGTCCCGGCCCCCTCACCGCCGGTTCCGGCCACTCCCGGCCGCGCCCCCGCCCCGCTCGGACGAGCCCGCACGCCGTCCGGGCCGGGCTGCGCGCCGGTGATCCCGTCCAGGCCGGGGCGCGCGCCGGTGATCCCGTCCGGACCGGGCTGCGCGCCGGTGACGCCGTCCAGGCCGGGCTGCGCGCCGGTCACGCCGTCCGGGCCGGGGTGCGCGCCGGTCACCCCGTCCGGGCGGGGGTGCGCGTCGGTGATCCCGTCCGGCGGCGGGAACGGGACGAGGACGGCGGTGACGTTGTCACGCCCACCCGCCTCAAGCGCCGCGTCCAGCAGCACCCGCACGCCCTCGACCGGATCGGTGCGCGAACCGAGGACCCCACCGAGGTCGGCGGGCTCGGGCAGGTAGTTCCACAGGCCGTCGCTGCACACCAGGACCACTCCGGGACCGTCCGGCGCGAAGCACGCCACGCTGGCCCCCCTGGCCTCCGCGTCCGCGCCGAGCCACGCCGTCAGCAGATGCGCCCGCCGATCGGCCCGCGCCGCCTCCGGGGACATCACCCCCGCGCGGATCATCTCCTCGGCCCACGAGTCGTCCCGCGTGAGCACTCGGCCGTCCGCTCCCCTCCAGGACGCGAACTCGACCGTCCCCATCCGCCCCCGCAACGCGTCCGCGGGTGTCTGCGGAGGAACGGGTGTCGAGGGAAGAGCAGGTGTCTGCGGAGGAACGGGTGTCTGCGGGGGAACGGCGCGCATCTGCGGAGAAGCGGGTGTAGGGGGAGGAGTGGCGCGCATTTGGGGGAGGTCGGCGCGCGTGACCTGCGGCGACGCGTCCGCGGACCGGAGGCCCGGGATCCAGTAGGCGCGGCTGTCCCCGACCCACCCGACCGTGACCTTCGCGGCGTCCACCAGCGCGGACACGTACGTGCACGCGGGCGTCCCGGAGGATCCGGCACCGAGCGCCGCGACCGCCTCGGCCGCGCCGTTCAACGCCGCGCGGGTCGCGCTCGCCGGGTCCGCCCCCGCCGCGACCTGCTGGGCGAGCAGCGTCGCGCCGGTCTCGGCGGCCACGCGCGACGCCTCGTCCGAGCCGGGCGCGGTCGCGACGCCGTCGCACACCACGACGCACACGGCCGCCGGGAGGACGGCCAGCGCGAACGCGTCCTCGTTGCGCTTGCGCCGCCGTCCGACGTCGCTGACGCCCGCACACGCCATGAGCCCGTCCGGGCCGGCGAGGGCCACCTCCACGTGCTCGCGCCCGGTCGGCTGCCGCAGGCCGCAGCGCCCGCAGTACCCGTCCGCGTCGATGGCCACCGCCCCGCAGTCCACGCAACGCGCGAACGCGGGCTTGGGAGCCGCCGCGGGGACGGGCTCACGGATGGCGGCGGGCTCAGGGATAGCGGCGGGCTCAGGGGTGGGGGTGTGGGGGTGGCCGCAGGATTCGCAGTAGCGGTCTCCGGGGTGGAGCGGGGTGGCGCAGGAGGGGCAGGGGACGGGGGTCATAGGAGCGTCCTCGGGCGGACGGCGTTCGCGCGGCGGACCATGGCGTGCCGGACGTCGGTCCGGTCGGCGAGCTTGGCCAGGTGGCGGTAGACGGTTTCGAGTTTGCGGCGCAGGTCCCGCTCGGTGAGCGGCGTGCCGAGGAGGCGGCCCGAGCCGTTGGCCTCGGCGGGCCGCTTGCCGGAGCGGAGCATCGCGAGCGCGGCTTCCAGGACCTCGGCGGTGAAGCGGTCGCGGCGTTCGGTGTCCAGGGGCATGTTCGTGAGGCGGCGGCCCGCGGAGATCAGGGTCGGGGCGTCCAAGTCGCCGGGCGGACGGCCCCGGACGGTCGTCGCGACGGCCGCGAGCTGCGCGGACACGTAGTAGCTCGACACGCGCGGCACCGAGTCGAGGACGTCCTGGGCGCCGAGCCGGTCGCCACTGGCCAGGCGCGTCCTCGCCAGCCCGAACGCGGCGCTGACGTAGGTCGGGTCGGTGCGCCAGACGGTCTCGTAGTGCGCGGCGGCCGTCCGGTCGTCGCCCTGGAGTTCGGCGCAGAACGCGAGCGCGAGCTTGGGCGCGAGCTCGCCCGGCATCAGGTCGTACAGGTCGTCGAAGGTCGCGGCGGCCATGCCGGGCCGGTTCCCCGCCAGGTCGTGGACGGCGCGGTACCAGTCGGCGCGCCAGTCGTCCTCGTGCTCGGCGCCGAAGGCGTTGATGATCTCGTTCGCGGCGGGCAGGTCGCCCAGCTCGATCGAGACGCGGGCGAGCGCGAGCCGCACCTCCGGCGACGCGGACGGCGCACCCGACAGCGCCGCCGCGAGGTCGCCGGGGTCCCCGGCGGACAGTCCGGCGAGGAAGCCGGCGGCCGGGTCGTCGGTCGCGACGAGCGGGACGGGCAGGGCCGCGGCGGCGGCGCCCGGGGTCAGCCTGCGCAGGATCGGCGCGTCGCCCTCCAGCTCGTCCTCGATGTCGGCGACCTCCGCGCCCGCCGCGTTCTGCTCCGGCCCGAACAGCGGGGACGGCGCGGGCGGCACCGACACGCCCTCGGCGGACAGCACCTCGCGCAGCACCCCGGTGAGCTGCTCGGCCATCTCCGCCGCGCTCTGGAACCGGCGGGCCGGGTCGCCGTGGCACGCGCGCCGCAGCAGCCGGTAGTAGGACTCGTACCGCTGGAAGACCTCCACCTCGTCCCGCGGCGGCAGGCTGCGCAGGTGCCGCTTGGTGTAGCCGCGGAACGCGAAGCTCAGCACCGCCAGGGTGCGGCCGACGGTGTACAGGTCGGACGGCACGGACGGCCCGCGCGCGGCGATCTCCGGGGCCTGGTAGCCGGGCGTCCCGAAGATCGGGCTGCCGGAGTCGGACGAGCGCCGCACCCCGCCGAGGTCGATCAGCTTGAGCTGCTCCTCGCTCTGGATCGCGTTGTCCGGCTTGAAGTCGCAGTACAGCAGGCCGACGTTGTGCAGGTAGCCGAGCGCGCTCAGCACCTCCAGCCCGTACGCGATCACCTGCGGGAGCGGCAGCGCCGCGTCGTCGCCCGCCTCCCGCCGGTGGCTGAGCAGGATGTCCTTCAGCGACCGTCCGCCGACGTACTCCATCACGATGTAGCCGGAGCCGCCGTGCCGGACGAAGTTGAAGATCTTGACGATGTTGGGGTGCTCGACCTCGGCGAGGAACGCCCGCTCGGCGGTCGCGGCCGCCATCGCGTCGGTGTCGCCGACGTCCAGCAGGCCCTTGAGGACGACCCAGCGGCCGGACACGTTGTGGTCGCGCGCCAGGTAGATCCAGCCGAGCCCGCCGTGCGCGAGGCAGCCGAGCACCTCGTACTGGTCGCCGAGCGTGTCGCCGGGTTTGAGCTTCGGCGTGAACGAGAACGGATGCCCGCAGTTGCGGCAGAACCCCTCCGTCCGGCCCGGCTTGCCCTCGCGGGAGCGCCCGACCGGCTCGTCGCAGCGGCTGCAGAAGCGGCGGTTCTCCGGGACCTCCGGGTTCTCCATGATCGCGTCGGCCGGGTCCCGGTAGGGCACCGGCGGCACCTCGACCAGCCCCGCGCCGAGGCCGCCGCGCTGGCCCGGTCCGCGCGTCCCGGCGGATCCGCTGCCCCGCGTGGCCGTCCGGCCCGACCCGCGCGACCCGCGCGACCCCGACCCGCCGCTCCCGCCGGAGCCGGACCCGCCCGCGGACGCCCCGGCCGACCCGCCCACGCGCGCCCCCGCCATCACCGACCAGCCCGGCCGCCGTTCCGACCCGCCCGGCACCGTCGGCAACGCCCCGACCTCCCCACCCCCGTGACCGGCCACCCCGGACGCCGCGGACGGTCCGGACGCGGCAGCAGTCGAAGCCGAAGGCCCCGTCCCCCCGGCGGACTGCCCAGAAGCACCCCCGGACTGCCCAGAGGCGCCGCCGGACCCTCCGGATGCGCCGCCGGACTGGCTGGACGCGCCAGCGGACCGGCCGGACGCCGCGCCGGACTGCCCGGATGCGCCAGCGGACCGGCCGGAGGCCGCGCCGGACTGGCCGGATGCGGGGGCGGACTGGCCGGACGCGGCGGACTGGCCGGATGGGCTGGACGCGGTGGCGGACGGGGGTGGTGAGGTCGGCGCGGCGGAGGGGGTCGAGGGCGGGGTCAGGCCGCAGAGGTCGCAGAAGCCGTCCTCCTGGACGGTCCCGGAGCAGTCGGGCTGGGAGCAGGGGGACTGCTTGCTGCCGGTCATCCGCGGGTTCCCGTCTCGGTCTCGCACGCCCGGATGGCGCGCTGGTACTCGGCGAGCGCGGCGGTGGCCGCACGCAGATCGCAGGGGGCCGTCCAGAGCAGGTCGCGCGCCCGCTCGTGCAGGCCGGAGATCAGGGGGTCCTCGGCGAGGCCGAGCCGGCCGGCCTTGGCCTGGTAGGCCTGGAGGCGCCCGCGCAGCTCGGCGCGCCGGTCGAGGAGTCCGGCGGCGAGCGCGTGGTCGGCGCGGACGCGGTCCAGCGCCGTCGCGACGGCGCGGTCGAGGTCGGCCGAGCGGGCGGCCAGCTCACGCCAGCGGCCCTCGGCGCACAGCGCGGCGAGCGCGGCGAGCCGGTCGCGCAGCCCCGCCGACGGCTCGACCGGCTCCGGCAGCCCGGGCGAGTCGATCTTGGCGAGCGCGGTCTCGCGGGTCTCGCGCGCGGCCCGCTCCGCCTCGGCGACCTCGTCGATCGCGCCGGTGAGCCGGTCCACCAGGGCGGTGTGCCCGTCCCGCGCGGCGACCGCGTCGGCCAGCTCCGCGCGGACCTTCTCCAGCGCGGTGCGCAGCGTGTCCAGCCGCGAGGTGTCCGCCTTGGCGTCGCTGCCCGAGCCGCTGACCAGCGAGAGTGGATCGGTCCGGACGATCCGTCCGAAGGCGGTCAGCTCGCGGCCGATGCGGTCCAGCTCCGGATGCCGGACGCCGTCCAGCTCGTGCGCGACGCGCGCGGCGTCCCGCCAGGCCTCCTCCACGTCGTCCAGCGGCAGGAGCAGCGCCGTCCAGGCGTTGTCGGCCGCGACCACGACGGCGGCGGACTCCTCGTAGGCGTCCGACATCAGCTGGACGGCCTCGGCGAGCGTCACCCGCCGCCTGTCGGGGCCGAGCAGGGTGCGCTGGTCGAGCGGGACCTCGCCGTCCGGCAGGTCCACCGACGGCCCGCCGAGCATGATCGTGAGGATCTGCAGGAGGTCGGAGTCGGGACGGCCCGCGCCGTCGCGCAGCGCGGTCGCCTTGTCGAGGACGCTCGTGTAGGCGTCGAACAGCCGCCACAGCGTCGCGACCTTCCGCTGCGTCTCGTCCCAGCGCCGCCAGGTCTCGCCGGTCAGCCGCGCGCCCTTGAGCAGCCGCGTCCCCGCGTGCGATTCCAGGTCGAGCAGGGACGTCCTGATCCGTTCGGCGTCCGCGTGCAGCTGATGGAGGGCGTGGTCGACGCCCTCGCGGCTCATGGGCGCCGCCCCGGTTCCGCTCTCGTTCACCTCGGCCCCGTGTCCCTGCCCCGGTCCTCGCACCGACACCGACTTCGATTCCCGCCGCGGCTGGGGGGTTCCCTCTCGGCCGTCCGTCGCGTCCGCCGCCGAGCTTCGCCGTGCTCCGGCGTCCTTCGCCGTGCTCCGGCGTCCTCCGCCGTCCGTCCAGGATCGGGCCTACCCGCTCCGTTCAGTGTGATCCGGGGCACTTTCCGGCACAAGCGAGTTCCCCGCTACCGACATTTCGGGAGCTTCGTCGCCTATCCCCGTGAATCATGGTGAATTCCGGGCCCCGATCGTCGCTCCGGGGCCGTCCGGAACGGCCGCTGACCGCCTTCGGCCACCTCAGGAGGGTCGCCGCCGTTAGCAAAAACACACAGAGTCACGAGCGAACGGCTTGTGTCCGGGGAACGTCGTGGTGTGGAGTGACGTTCTGTAGGTGACGTCCCTCTGCGGGGGCGTGGGCTGAGCAGTCGATCGAGAGGAGTTGAGAGTCCGCAGTGTCGGACCCCAGTCATAGACCCGGTGCGTCATGCTGACCGCCGCACTGGGCCTTTTCGCAGTCATCCTGCTCACCGCCGCGACGGGGTACTTCGTCGCCCAGGAGTTCGCGTTCGTCGCCGCCGACCGGTCCCGCCTGTCGGCCGCCGCCGAGAGCGGCGACGCCGCCGCGGGCCGCGCGCTCCGGGTCATCGGGCGGCTCTCGTTCATGCTCTCGGGCGCGCAGCTCGGCATCACCATGACCACCCTCGTGGTCGGGTTCATCGCCAAGCCCGCGCTCGCCGAGCTCATCGAACCCCTCCTCGGCGCGACCGGCGTGCCGTCCGGCGCGGGGGACGCGATCGCGCTCGCCGCCGGATTCGTCCTCGCGACGCTCATCCAGATGCTGCTGGGCGAGCTGTTCCCCAAGAACCTCGCGCTCGCCCGGGCGGACGGCCTCGCCCGCGCGCTCGCCGCGTCCACGCTCGTCTACCTGACCGTCGCCGGCCCGCTGATCCGGCTGTTCGACCGGGCGTCGGAGAAGCTGCTGCGCGCCGTCGGCGTCGAGCCGGTCGAGGAGCTGCACAGCGGCGCGACGCTGGAGGAGCTGGGCGACATCATCGACCGCTCCGCCGGCGCCGGGCACCTGCCCGCCGACCTGTCCAGGCTGCTGGAGCGCGCGCTCTCCTTCGGCGACCGGACGGCCGACGAGGTCATGGTCCCGCGCCCGCAGGTGCGCTCCCTCGCCTCGGACGCCACCGTAGCCGAGCTGATCGCCCTGATCCGCGAGAACGGCAACTCCAACTACCCCGTCTACGGCCAGGACATGGACGACGTCATCGGCGTCGTCGGCGCCCGCGAGGTCGCCGTCGAGCGGCTCGCGCCGTCCACGCCGGTCTCGGCGATCGCCCGCCCGGCGCTCATGGTCCCCGGCAGCCAGCCGCTGTACGGGGTCATCGAGCGGATGCGCGAGGCGGGCGAGGAGTTCGCCTGCGTCGTGGACGAGTACGGCGGCCTCGACGGCATCCTCACCTTCGAGGACATCGCCGAGGAGCTCGTCGGCGAGATCATCGACGAGAACGACGCCCGCGAGGAGGCCCCGGTCGGCGCGGCCGACGGCTCCTGGCTCCTCGACGCCGGCCTCCGCGTGGACGAGATCGAGCTGACCACCGGCCTCGCCCTGCCCGAGGGCGACTCCTACGACACCGTCGGCGGCCTGGTCATGGCCGAGCTCCGCCGCCTGCCCCGGCCCGGTGACCGCCTGGTCGTCCCGCTGGGCGAGGAGCCGTCCGAACCCGACGGCCACGCCGAGATCGAGGTCGTCACGGTCGCCCGCCGGGTGGCCCGCCAGGTCCGCGTCCGCGCCCTGGCGCCCGCCGAGGCGCTGGCCGCCGAAGCGACGACCAAGGCTGAGACCAACGCGACCGCCAAGGCCGAGGCCGGGGCTGAGGCTGAGGCGACGGCCAAGGCCAACGCGACGGCCGAAGCCGAGGCAGAGGCGATGGCCGAGGCCGAGGCGCCGGCCAGGGTCCAGGCCGAGGCCAGGGCCGAGGT
This sequence comes from Actinomadura gamaensis, assembly GCF_042652125.1. NCBI lineage: Bacteria > Bacillati > Actinomycetota > Actinomycetes > Streptosporangiales > Thermomonosporaceae > Actinomadura > Actinomadura gamaensis. The sequence goes on from NZ_JBHSIT010000012.1 coordinate 239,757, forward strand.
CGACACGATGGCCGGGGCCATGGCCGACGCGAGACCCGCCGCAACGGCCGAGGCCGTTGACGAGGCTTCTCCGCCGTCCGAGCACGTTCCCGCGCAGGGCGGCCCGGCCGACCCGGACGCGGGCGCGGACGCGCGGAAGGCGTCCGCCGTCGAACCGAGAACTGAGGACGCGTCGGCGATGGCGGCGTCCGGGGAGGGTCCGTGGATCCGCTGACCTCGCTTCTGATCACGGTGCTGCTGCTGGTCGGGAACGGGTTCTTCGTGGCGGCCGAGTTCGCGCTCGTCGCCGCGCCCCGTCCGCAGCTCGAACGCGCCGCCGCGCGCGGCAGCCGCCCGGCCGCCGCCGCGCTCGCCGGAACCCGCGAGCTGTCCCTGATGCTCGCGGGCGCGCAGTTCGGCATCACGATGTGCTCGCTGGGCCTCGCGATCGTCACGGAACCGGCGTTCGAGCACGTCCTGGAACCGCCGCTGCACGCGGTCGGCGTGCCGGAGGCGGGCGGCAAGGCCATCGCGCTCGCCTGCGCGCTCGGCGTCGTGACGTTCCTGCACATGGTCGTCGGCGAGATGGCCCCGAAGTCGTGGGCGATCGCGCACCCGCGCCGCTCGGCGCTGTTGCTCGCGCTGCCGTTCCGCGCCTTCGCGAAGGTCTCGCGGCCGGTGCTCGCGCTGCTCAACTCGGTCACCAACGGCCTGCTGCGGCTGTGCCGGATCACCCCGCGCGACGAGCTGGACGCCCCGACCGACGTCCGCTCCCTCGGTCACCTGCTCGGCGAGTCCCGCCGCCTCGGCCTGATCGGACGGCACGACCACGAGCTCCTGCGCCGGACGATCTCCGCGCGGGAGGCCACGGTCGCGCACCTGGTCGTCCCGCAGGACGAGGTGGCCACGGTGCCGTCCGACGCCACCGCCGCCGACGTCCGCCGGGTCGCCACCGCGAGCGGGCACAACCGCCTGCTCGTCCTCGGCGCGGACGGCTCGGGCCCCGGCATCGTCCACGTCCGCGCCGCCGTCACCGAGCCGGACCCGGACCGCCGCGCCTCCGAGCTGGCGCACCCGGCCCCGGTCCTGACCAGCGGGACGACCGTCCTGTCCGCCGTCTCCCTGATGCGCCGCTCGCGCGCCCAGCTGGGCGTCGTCTCCGGCGACGACGGCGCGATCACCGGCATCGTCACGCTGGACGACCTGCTGGCCGAGCTCCTCGCCGCCAACCCGCACTAACGACCACGCATCCGCAGCCGCAACCCCGTTGCGGCTGCGGACCATGCGTTTCTGTCGAGGTGCTGCAACGGATTTCGTGGTCCATGGTGTCCTCATGACGCCTCGACCAGACCCCGCCCGACGGACTCCCGCCTCAGCCCCCGACCACGTCCACAAAGGCGCGGGCAGCCACGACCACACGCACGGACACGTGCATGAGGTCGAGCGCGGCCACGAGCGCGCGCACGGGCACGGCCACGCGCACGGGCACGTGTTTGAGGACGGGCGCGGGCACGAGGGCGCGCCTGGGCATGGGCATGCGCACGGGCACGGGCTTGAGGGTGAGCGCGGGTACGAGGGCACGCGTGGGCACGAGCATGGGCATGCGCATGGGGTGTGGGGGCGGGTCGGGCACTTCTTTCGGCCGCATTCGCATGAGGCGGCGGACAAGGTGGATGCGGCGCTGGAGGCGAGCGCCGAAGGTATGCGCGCGCTGTGGATCTCCCTGCTCGTCCTGGCGGCGACTGCCGCGCTGCAAGCGGCCGTCGTCGTCCTGAGCGGCTCGGTCGCACTGCTCGGCGACACGCTGCACAACGCGGCGGACGCGCTGACGGCGATACCACTCGGGATCGCGTTCCTCCTGGGCCGCCGTCCTCCGACCCGTCGCTACACCTACGGCTACGGACGGGCCGAGGACCTCGCGGGCGTGGTCGTCGTGCTGACGATCGGGGCGTCCTCGGCGGTGGCCGGGTACGCGGCGTTGCAGCGGATGGCTCATCCACAGCCCGTGGCCCACCTGTGGACGGTCGCCGCCGCAGCGCTGATCGGGTTCGTCGGGAACGAGCTGGTCGCGCGCTACCGCATCCGCGTCGGACGCCGCATCGGGTCCGCCGCGCTCGTGGCGGACGGTCTGCACGCGCGCACCGACGGGTTCACGTCCCTGGCCGTCCTGCTGGGCGCGGCGGGCGCGGGCCTCGGCTGGACGTGGGCGGACCCGGCCGTCGGGCTACTGATCACCGTCGCGATCCTGGTGGTGCTGTGGCAGGCGGCCCGCGAGGTGTGGCGGCGCCTCATGGACGCCGTGGACCCCGAGCTCGTCGCCACCGCCGAGCACGCCCTCACCCACGTCCCCGGTGTCCTCGCGGTCGGGAGCGTCCGGCTGCGCTGGATCGGCCACCGGCTGCGCGCCGAGTGCGACGTGATCGTCGATGCCGCCAGCACGCTCGTGCAGGCGCACGACGCGGCCGTCCGCGCCGAGCACGCGCTGCTGCACGCCCTGCCGAGGCTGTCCGGGGCGCTCGTCCATCCCGATCCGCATCCCGGCGACGGTGTTGATCATCACGCCGCGCTCGCGGGGCACCGGAGCGCTCCTGGCCTGTGAGACGTTAGACATGGACGGAGAGGGAGAAATCCGGAGGGGTAGGTACGCGATTCCCCACGGAGACGGCGACCGGGATGGCAACGGTGGAGCACGCTGTGGACGAGACCGAGCGACTGCGCGAGCGGGTCGGCGAACTGTGCGCGGCGCTGATCCGGCGTTACGAGCGCCTGGAGGCCGAACTCCCGGAGACCGACCGTCCGCTGGGATGGTCCGGACGGCTCGCGACCCTGCGGGCGTTCGCCGAGGGTGACGCGTCCGCCGACTGGACGGCCCTCGCGCGCCTTCTGGTCGAACCGGAATCCGCGGACGAGGACTCGGCCCGCCTCGTCGACCTCGCCGGCAAGGACCCGGCGTCCGTCGTCAGGCAGATCACGGACGCCCTGGACGGCCGCATCCTCCTGCTGGCCCCGTCGAAGACCGAGGCCGCCGCCCTCCTGGAGACCCTCGCCGACCGCGAACTCCCCCTCCTGCTCGAAGAGATCGTCCCCCCGGCGCCGTTCCGCCGCCGCGAGGAGACCGGCACCGTCGAGTTCCGTCCGCCCACCCCGGCCGAAGCCGCCGAGCAGGACCCCTCGCTGCTCCCCGCCCTCCACCCGCGCCAGTCCTCGACCGGCACCGCCGAGTTCGGCACCCCGATTCCCGTCGCGGACGCCACGTCCCCGACCGTGGGCCTGCCGACCGTCGCCGACGAGGACCTCCCCGCCGCCGTCCCATCCAGCGATGCGACCCTGCGCCTGGAGACCATCCCCGACGACCAAGAGGCCGCGCCCACCCCGGACGCCCCCGTGCTCGACGCGAATGCCACGCGCACGGAGAGCCCGCACCCCGCCACCCTGGACGCCACCCTCACAGACCCGCCCCCCTCCGTCCCTGCCGCACCGACCGCGGAGAACGCCCCCGCAGAGGTATCGGACACCCCCGCGCACGACACCAACCCCACGGACGCGCACACATCGACCGGCCCCCTCCCCGACGCCCCCACCCGCGCAGACGACGTAAGCGCTACCGCGTCGGACGCGACAGCCCCGCACGCTGCGGCTTCAGACATCACCGCGACAGACGCCACCCTGGTGGACGCGCCCCCTTCCCACGCCGTGCCGCCTGCGGACGGCTCAGGTGCTGCCGCGGAGGACGCGCGCGCAGGGAAGTGGGACGGCGGCTCGCCTGACAGCACCGTGGTCGACATGGACGCGCCTGGCGATGGCGCCTCGGACGCGCGCGCGGAGGGCGCTGACGTAGCGGGCGCAGGCGATGTGGCGGACGGGGACGCGCCAGGCGGGGGCGGTTCGGACGCGCAGGCCGCGGGCTTGGACGGCGTTGCGGGCGTGGACGGCGCCGGCGTGGACGGCGTCGGCGTGGATGGCTTGGATGCTGTTGTTGCGGGGGCAGGGGCCGAGGGCAGGGACGCGGCGGAAGAGGCCGTGTGTTTGGAACAGGTTGTTCGGCGGATCGTCGTTCGGCCTGTCGGGGAGGTCTGGCGGGAGGACTGGGACCGGGAGCTTCGAGGCCTTCGGCTCGGTTTGCTGTGGTTGGAGCAGTGGCCTCGGGACGTCGCGACGGTCGAGCGGTTGCGCGAATCGGGCGTGCGGCGGCGGGAGGAGCGGGAGGCCGAGATCGCGGCGCTGGAGGCCGCGCTCGTCGAGCGGCGCGCGGAGCTGGTGTCCGCCCAGGGCGCCGTCGCGGAGGCCGAGGCCGAGCGGGAGCGGGCGGCGGCCGAGGAGGAGCGGGTCGCCGCGGAGGCCGTGGAGCCGCGGCAGGAGGCTGAGCGGCTCCAGGCGGAGGCGAACGAGGCCGCGGCGAGAGCCGGTGAGGCGGCGCGGGTCGCGGACGAGGCGTACGCGCGCGTCACGGCGATCGACGAGCGGACCTCGCAGGCGCAGTTCGAGTTGGGCGCGGCCAGGGAGCAGGAGCAGCAGCTCGTGGCGGACCTCGCGCGGGCGCGCGAGGAGCTGCCCGCCGCCAAGGCGGAGACCGAGCGGCTCGTGTCGCAGGACAGCAACGCCATAGCGGAGGGGCACGCGTCGTACTACCGCGTCCGGGCGGCGGAGTCGGCGGTCGCGGCCGTCCGGCAGAAGATGACGCTGACGCAGCGGCTGCACGTCGCGCCGTCCCCGCCCGAGTTGAAGAAGCTTCGCGCCGAGCTGAAGGACAAGGTCCGACAGGCGGACGACGCGGCGCGGCGCGCGCATGAGACGAAGGAGGCCGCGCAGCGGGCGGCCCAGCACCAGGCGGAACTGGAGCGGTTCCTTGAGGGCGGCGGCGAGCGGCTCGCCGCTGCCAAGCACGCGCAGACCAGGCTCGCGGACGAGCTGGCGCGGCTCGCGGCGGAACGCGAGGGCGCCGTGGCCGAGCACCACGAGCAGGCGCGGACGGCCGCGGAGGCCGCCGACCAGGCGACTCAGGCCGGGGCGTCGGCCCGGTTCGCCGAGCAGACCGCGCGCGCCGCCGAGGAGCGTCTCGCCGTGGCGCGGACCGCTCGCGAGATCGCCGAGGCCGCCTTGGAACGGGCGGAAGCCGATGTCGAGGCCGCCGCGTCCCGCATCACCGCCGCCGACGCCGCGCTCGCCGAGCGCCGGGCGTCCGCCGAGACCGAGAACGCCGAGGACGAGAAGGACCTCGCGGTCGCGATCGAGGCGGAGGAGCGTTCGCGCGGCCAGGTCGCGGCCCTCTGCGGCGACGAGGAGCCCGACAGGTGCCGCCTCCCCGACATCCAGGAGCGCGCGATGTCCCGGATCGAGGAGCTGGCCCGGTGCCTGTCGCTGCTCGCCGACAGCCCGCACGACGTCGATTCGGACTTCGGCCGGACGCTGCTGCGGAAGGCCACGGTCGTCGGCGGCTCGCCGTTCGCGGTGGCGTCGTCCGACCCCGGCGAGTTCGACGAACTGCTGGTCAGCGGCACCGAGCGACTCGATCCGGACGATCTGCTCGTCGGCGCCGTCCACGCCCCGCACTGGACGCTGCTCACCGCGTCGCAGGACGCCGCCGACACATCTCACTAGCGAAAACGCAAGGACGCCCCGTCCCTCAGGGAACGGGGCGTCCTTTCGCTTGTAGGGATCAGTCGTCGTCGTCCTTGTCGTCCCCGGGGATGAGGACGTGCAGGATCCAGCCGACGACGCCCACGACGATGGCGCCCCAGAAGGCGGGCCAGAAGCCGTCGACGTGGAAGGGCAGGCTGAACTTGCCCGCCAGGTAGCTGGTCAGCAGGAGCAGCAGGGCGTTCACGACCAGGCCGATGAGGCCGAGGGTGAGGATGTAGAACGCGCACCCGAGGGTCTTGATGATGGGCTTGAGGACGGCGTTCACCACGCCGAAGATCACCGCCACGCCGACCAGCGTCAGCGCGCGCTTCCCGGCGGTGTCGCCGGTGACGGTGATCCCGTGGATGAGGAGCTCGGCCACCCACAGCGCGACCGCCGTGATCGCAACCTTGATGATGATTCGCACGGTTATGATCCTCCCTCTCGGCGAGCGCCCCGGTCATCCCTCCGCGCGGCGATTTCCAGGGCGCGGGACTCCTCTGTGAGGACGACGCCGGCCGTCATCACTCGGCCCTGTCGAAGAACGGCGACGTCACGTCGATGCGCGGACCGGCCGGTCGGGACGGGCGCGGCGGCGCGCCGCCCTGTCCGGCCGCGGTCGTCGCCGCCGGTCCTCCCGCAGGACGCGCCGGAGCCGGGCCACCTGCACGAACAGGCGCCGGACCCGCTGCGGGAACGGGCGTCGGCCCGGTCACCGAGCCCCCGCCGGGAACGGGAGCCGCGCGGCGCCGCCCCCGGCGTCCGGCGGCGGGCTCCGGCGCCTCGCCCGCACGGGCGGCGGGAACCTCAGCCGGACGAACCGGACCATCCCCCCGCCGACCCCCGTCACCACGCCCGGGCCCATCACCACGCAACGGCCCATCACCACGCAACGGGCCGTCACCACGCATCGGGCCGTCACCACGCATCGGGCCGTCACCACGCATCGGGCCGTCACCGCGCATCGGGCCGTCACCGCGCATCGGGCCGTCACCGCGCATCGAGGTGTCGCCGCGCATCGAGGTGTCGCCGCGCAAGGGGACGTCGCCGCGGGAGGGTGCTTCGCCTCGGCGGGCGCGGGCCAGCTCGTCCTGGAGCTGCTTCTTCTCCAGTTCCAGGGTGGTCAGGGAGTCGCGAAGATCGCGGCGGTTCTGGAGCATGCGGCCGAAGCCGATCCACAGCAGGATCATCGCGAGGACGAAGACGGCCGCGGTCACCGCGCCGGCCAGGAAGACCTGCCACTGCGCGGTGACGCCGGGCACCTGGTGCCCGGCGAGGACGAGGTGCGCGGGGCCGGTGTCGTCGAGGACGACCGCCGCGCCGACGCCGACGGCCGCGAGGGCGAGGATCAGTCCGAAGAACAGCAGCAAGGGCGTTCTCCTCTCCGAGAGCGGGGTGCCCCACCATGCCAGATCTCTCCCGGTTTATGCCTGTTTTCGGAGATCAGCGCAGGTCAGCGGATTCGCCGCCGCTCCGGGCGGGTAGTGATCGTTTTCGACCGTCCGTTCACCGCCGCCGTTCGAAGCCCTAACAGGAGGCCCCTGATGACAGCCCCGCTGGCCGTCGTGTTCGACCTGGACGGCGTGCTGGTCGACTCCGAGCCGGTGTGGGAGGAGGTGCGGCGCGGCTACGTGGCCGACCGGGGCGGGACGTGGCGGTCCGACACGCAGGACAGGCTGATGGGCATGAGCACGCCCGAATGGGCCGAGTACCTCGCCACGGACGTGATCGGCGGCGACGCCACGGCCGATCAGGTCGCCTACGAGGTGATCGACCGGATGTCCGGCCGGTACGCCGAGGAGGTGCCGCTGATGCCCGGCGCGGTCGAGGCCGTCCGGCGGCTCGCGGATCTTTGCCCGCTGGGCCTGGCCAGCTCGTCACCGCGCGCGCTCATCGACATCGTGCTCGGGCATCTCGGCATCGCGGGCCTGTTCCGAGCCACCGTCTCCACCGAGGAGGTCGACCAGGGCAAGCCCGCCCCGGACGGCTACCTCACCGCCGCCGCGCGCCTGGAGGTCCCGGCCGACGGCTGCGTGGCCGTCGAGGACTCCAGCAACGGCCTGCGTTCGGCGCACGCCGCCGGGATGCGGGTCGTGGCCGTCCCGCATCCGCGCTATCCCCCGGCCGGGGACGCGATCGCGCTCGCCGCCGCGAAGATCACCACGCTGGACGAGCTGACCCCCGCCCTGCTCTCCAGCCTCTGAACGGCAGGGGCGGGAGCGGGTTATCCACAGGACGGGACGAAGGGCCGCGGCTGTCGGCGGGCGCTCGTAGTATGACTCGGTGGCTTCTCCCGAGGACGACGGGTTCCCGCCCCCGTACGACGAGTACCTGAGCGAGGCCGACCTCGCCTACGCCGACGCGGGCTACGTCCCGGCCGACCCGCAGGCGGAGGACTACGGCCCCGGCGGTCCGGGCGGTCCCGGCGGCGACGGCCATGACCACGAGGCCCCGCCGCCGCGGCCGGAGTACGGCACGCCGATCGAGGTGCTGAACCGCGTCTTCGGCTACGACGCGTTCCGGGACGGCCAGCAGGAGATCATCGAGCACGTCGCGAACGGCGGCGACGCGCTCGTCCTGATGCCGACCGGCGGCGGCAAGTCGCTCTGCTACCAGATCCCCGCGCTCGTCCGGAAGGGCGTCGGCGTGGTGATCTCGCCGCTGATCGCCCTCATGCAGGACCAGGTGGACGCCCTCCAGGCGCTCGGCGTCCGGGCCGGGTTCCTCAACTCCACCCAGGATTTCGAGGAGCGCCGCGTCGTCGAGGCGCAGTTCCTCCAGGGCGAGCTCGATCTGCTCTACCTCGCGCCCGAGCGGCTGCGCGTCCCGGCGACGGTCGAGCTGCTCGACCGCGGCACGGTCGCGCTGTTCGCGATCGACGAGGCGCACTGCGTGTCGCAGTGGGGGCACGACTTCCGGCCCGACTACCTCATGCTGTCCCACCTGCACGAACGCTGGCCGGACGTGCCGCGCATCGCGCTCACCGCGACCGCGACCCCGGCCACCAAGCAGGAGATCGCGACCCGCCTGAAGCTCACCGACGCCCGGCACTTCGTCGCGTCCTTCGACCGGCCGAACATCCAGTACCGGATCGTCCCGAAGACCGACGCGAAGAAGCAGCTGCTCCACCTGCTGAAGACCGAGCACGCCGGGGACGCGGGCATCGTCTACTGCCTGTCCCGCTCGTCGGTGGAGAAGACGGCCGAGTTCCTCACCGCGAACGGCATCGAGGCGGTCCCGTACCACGCGGGCCTGGACGCGTCCGTCCGCGCCGCCAACCAGTCCCGCTTCCTGCGCGAGGACGGCCTCGTCGTGGTCGCGACCATCGCGTTCGGCATGGGCATCGACAAGCCGGACGTCCGGTTCGTCGCGCACCTCGACCTGCCGAAGTCCGTCGAGGGCTACTACCAGGAGACCGGACGCGCCGGCCGCGACGGCCTGCCGTCCACCGCCTGGCTCGCCTACGGCCTCCAGGACGTCGTCAACCTGCGCAAGTTCATCGACGCCGGGGAGGGCGACGAGCAGCACCGCCGCCGCCAGTCGCTGCACCTCGACTCGATGCTGGCGCTGTGCGAGACGGTCGAGTGCCGCCGCGTCCAGCTGCTCAACTACTTCGGGCAGCCGTCCGAGCCGTGCGGCAACTGCGACACCTGCCTGTCCCCGCCCGAGTCCTGGGACGGGACGATCCCGGCGCAGAAGGTGCTGTCCACGGTCGTCCGGCTCGACCGGGAGCGGCGGCAGAAGTTCGGCGCCGGGCACATCGTCGACATCCTGGTCGGCAAGAAGAACGCGAAGATCATCCAGTTCGACCACGACTCGCTGTCGGTGTTCGGCGTCGGCTCGGACCTGCGCGACGTCGAGTGGCGCGGCGTGATCCGGCAGCTCCTGGCGCAGGGGCTGCTGGCGGTCGAGAGCAACTACGGCGCGCTCGTGCTGACCGAGACGAGCGCCTCGGTGCTCCGCGGCGACCGCCGCGTGATGATGCGCCGCGAGCCCGAGCGCGCGCCCGCGAAGGCCGCCGCCAAGTCGGCCAAGCAGCGCGCCGCCGCGGTGGAGCTGTCCGCCGAGGCCACGCCGATCTTCGAGCGGCTGCGCGCCTGGCGCGCCGCCACCGCGAAGGAGCAGGGCGTCCCGGCCTACGTGATCTTCCACGACGCCACCCTGCGCGAGATCGCCAGCGCCGACCCCGGCTCGCTGGAGGAGCTGAGCGGCATCAGCGGCGTGGGCGAGAACAAGCTGGCCAAGTACGGCGACCAGGTGCTGGAGGTCCTCGCAGGCGAAGAGTGACCCGCGCCTCCCGCATCCGCGCCTCCCGCGTCCGCCGCACCCACGCTCACGCGCACCCCGACCCCGACCCCGAACCCGACCTCGACCTCGCGCCCGCCTCGACCCGCCGCGTGGCGCTCTGTCGCAATCGCTACGTCCCGCTGCGGGGGGTCAGGCCAGGGGAAGGGACGCGCCGGGTTCGAGGATGCGGATCGCCGTGCCCGGGGCGACCGCTTCGGCGTACGCGGCGAACGCGCACTCGGGGCCGAGGAAGAGGTGGGGGCGGACGCGTTCCATCCCGATGGGCCACAGCGTGCCGTAATGGATCGGGACGGCGGTGTCCGGGCGGGACCGCCGCGCGGCCTCGGCGGCGCGGGCGGGGTCGAGATGTCCGGGTCCGAGGGACGGCCCCCATCCGCCGACCGGGATGAGCGCGGCGTCGAGCGGCCCCAGGGCGCCCATCTCCGGGAACAGGTCGGTGTCGCCCGCGAACCAGACGCGCCGCGCGCCTTCGATCACGTAGCCGAGCGCCGGGCCCTCGTGCTTGGACCAGGGGGTGCGGCGTCCGCTGTGCGCGGCCGGGACGGTCCGCACCCCCACTCCGCGCACTTCGGTCACCTCTCCCGGGCGCGTCTCCACGGCCCGCTCGGCGAGGTCGTCGCGTCCCATGTCGGTGAGGAAGCGGACCGTGCCCCGCGGGACGATCAGCGGGAGATCGTCCGGCAGCAGCCGCAGTGACGGCAGATGCAGGTGGTCGGCGTGCAGGTGCGAGATCAGGACGGCGTCCGCCCCGCGCACGGCGTCCATGCGCGGGGCGGGTCCGCGCCGCCTGCGCAGGTGCCCGACCCGTCCGGTCAGGACGGGATCGGTCAGCAGCCGCACCCCGCCGACCTCGACCGTCGCCGTGGCGTGCCCCCACCAGGTGATCGCCGCGCTCACCCGGCCGGCCGCCGCGTGTCGGGGATCGCGCGCGTTCCGCCCGCGGGCGGCAGGGCCGTGCGGTGGCCCAGGTCCGCCAGCCAGGCGACGAGCCGGCGATGCACGCTCTCCGCGCCGACCAGCTCCGGGTCGTCCAGCGGCCAGCCGGACGGGTGGACGAGGACCGCCTCGGTCTGCCAGCCGCCGACGCCGCCGTGGCTGCCGACCTGCTCCTCGAACGCGGCGACCTCGCCCGTGTCCGGGTCGTAGACGCCGTGCAGGTAGAGGTCCGGTGCGTGGTCGAGCGCGACGATCCGGGCGAAGTCGTCGGCGGCCCGGGCCGGCAGGTCGCGCAGCGGGTCGGCGCCGTCCACCCGGCCCGTCGCCAGGTGGCGGACCCCGTCCCGCCCGACCGCGAGGGGCCCGAACGCTTCCGAGACCACGACCACCACGCCGATGCCCGGATGGGCGGCGAGCCGGGCCACCAGGCCGGGCCAGAGCCGCTCGATCCGCTCGTGGCTCAGCCGTCCGGGATGCCGCGGGAAGTACACGAGCCCGAGGCAGCCGGACGCGCACACGACGGCCTCGTCATCCGGCCCGTCCTCGCCGGACGGCTCGGCCGGGTCGGACGGCTTGGCCGGGTCGGACGGCTTGGCCGGGCCGGTCAGCTTGGCCGGGCCGGACGGCTTGGCGGAGTTGGCAGGGCCGAAACCGGTCTCCGCGCGGCGGCCGAGGACGCGCCGGGCGATCCCCGCGCTCACACTGTCCTGCTGGACGAGCTGCGCGAAGAAGGTGTTGACCGGCCCCCACTCCTCGACGCTGGCCGTCTCCGCACGTCCGTCACCCGCGCCGCCCCGGACCGGTTCGCCGTCGTCCGGACTGTTCATCAGGGTGCGGACGACGTCCTCCAGCGGCCTTCCGACGCGCTGGAGGAACGTGGCGCCCTGCGTCTGACCGTGGTCGGAGAGCACGACGAACGCGTACGGGCGCGGGGTCTGCGTGGCGACGCGCTCCAGCACGCCGAGGACCCGGTCGAGCCCTTCCAGCGACCGCATCGACTCGGCGCGGACCGGCCCGGCGTGGTGCGCGATCTCGTCGTAGTCCACGAAGTCCACGTAGATCGAGCGGGCGCCGCGCATCATCTGCTCGACGACGAGCGCGACGTTGAGGTCGCGCAGCATGACGTTGGTGATCCCGCGCAGCGGCACGTACCAGCCGCCGCGCCTGATCCTCGGCTCGATCCCGCGCTTGCGCTGGCGGCGGCCCTGCCAGAGTTCCTTGACCATCTCCCCGACCGTGAGGAACAGCGCGCGGGCGAAGCCGAACGGGTGGGTGAAGAACGACGCGTAGGACGCGGACGGCCCGATGCTCCCGCCGCTCTCCGCGCCGCTCATCGTGAGCAGCCGGACGGGCGCGTCCCCGGAGAACAGGTTGCTGACGCTGACGCCGTCGTCGGCGAGCAGGCCCCGGCCGTCCGACAGCCGCCGCTCGATGACGGCGGCGTCCGCGGGGCGGTTCGCGACGATCATCCGCCCCGCATCCTTCTCGTACCAGCGGAAAGCGGGCATTCCCTCGGTGCTGCCGTGCAGCAGGCCCGCCTGCGAGACGGGCGTGGTGGACGGGATCCGGGCCGTCCAGCCGCGGACGGTGTGCCCGCCGGAACGCACCCAGCGGGACAGCGTCGGCAGGTTCCCGGCCCGCAGCGCCCACTCCAGGACGGGCCGGGGAAGCCCGTCGAACTGCACGAACACCACGCCGGTCAGCCCGTCCACGACCGGCCGCCGGCGGCGTCCGCGGGTCGCGTGCCGGATGACGTAGCCGACGAAGTCGTCGTCCTGGTTGACCACGAGCAGCCAGGAGAACACGGTCGCGAGCAGCGCGTACATCCAGGCCGCCGCCACCGCGTCGCCGAACCCGTCGGTGGTCACGCCGGGCGTCAGCCGCAGCCCGACGTAGGTGACGACGGCCTGGGCGAACAGCCCGATCACGAACACCCCGAACCAGGACAGCGCGACCGCGAGGGCCGTCAGCACCGGACGCAGCACCACGCTGACCGCCGAGATCACCAGCGTCGCGAGGACGACCGTCCAGGCGCCGTCCCGCACCGAGATGCCGCTGTGCACGGCGATGATCGCGCCCAGCACCGCCGCGCCGAACGCCCACGACCCCAGCAGCCGGACGAGATCTCCCCACGTCAGCCGCCGTCCGCGCAGCGACCACCCGGCGAGCCGGCCGCGCGTCCCCGCGCCGCGGTGGGAGACGGCCGGGGGCTCGTTCGCGTCCGGACGGGTGTCCACGTTCCTGCCCTCCCCGAGGGACCGCGTCAGTGGGTCGCGGCGTACTCCTCCAGTTCGGCCAGGTAGGCGTCCTTGACCGAGCGCGGCAGCCAGGCGATCTCGAAGGCGTTGCGCTGGAACTGGACGACCTCGTCGCGGCTCAACCCCAGCTTCGCCTGGACGGCCCGGACGTTCTCGCTGACGTAGGCGAGGAAGTACGCCGGGTCGTCGGAGTTGATGGTGACCTTGATGCCGAGGTCCAGCATCCGCCGGATCTCGGCGGCCTTCATGTCCGACGTCACGAACCCGTTCGACACCGGGCAGACGGTGAGGCCGAGGCCGCGCCGCGCGATCTCGGCCGTGAGCGCCTCGTCGTCCAGGGCGTTGGAGCCGTGGTCGATGCGGTCGACGCCGATGACGTCCAGGCACTGCCGGATGTGCTCGTGGGTGTTCGGCTGGTCGATGTCGCAGTGCGCGGTGATCAGGTAGCCCTCCTCGCGCGCCCGCGCGAAGACCTTCTCGAACTTCACCGGCGGGTTGTCGCGCTCGTCGGAGTCCAGCCCGACGCCGACGATCCACTCGCGGTAGGGCAGCGACTCCATCAGCGTCGCCATCGCGTACTCGGCGGAGAAGTCGCGCAGGAAGCACATGATCAGCTGGGCCCGGACGCCGAGCAGCCGGTCCGCGTCCATGATCGCCCGGCGCAGCCCGCGGATCACGATGTCGAAGGGCACGCCGCGCGAGGTGTGCGCCTGCGGGTCGAAGAAGATCTCCGCGTACCGGACGTTCTGCGACGCGGCCTTGGTCAGGTAGGCGTGGGCGAGCTCGTAGAAGTCCTGCTCCTTCTGGAGGGCCTGCATGCTCTCGTAGTAGCCGACCAGGAAGGACGTCAGGCTGTCGAACTTGTAGGCCTCGCGTGCCTCCTCGACCGTCCGGTAGGGCAGCCGGACGCCGTTGCGTTCGGCCAGCCGCATCTTGAGCTCGGGCTCCAGCGTGCCCTCGATGTGCAGATGCAGCTCGCATTTCGGCATTCCGGCGATGAACGCGTCCACGGGTCGGCCTCCTCCGCTTCGCCCATTCCGAGACTATCGCGCCAGGTCAGAAGGGTTCCCTTGCCGGTCCCGGCCATTTTCGGGGGCATTCTCAGGTTTCTCTCAGGAGCCTCCCGGCTCAACTCCCAGGCGGTCCGGGTTGTCTTGCCATCATGAGAGCCAACAAGAAGACGATGGCGGCCGGGATCGCCGCCGCCGCCCTGCTCGGCACCGGGCTGTACGCCGCCGTTCCCGCCTTCGCGGCGAACCCGTCGCCGTCCGCGTCGCCGTCGAGCCGTCCGTCCGAGCCCGGGAAGGGCCACCACGGCAGGGACGGCCACGGGCACCGCGGCCGTTTCGCGGGCATCCGCGGCGTTCACGGCGAGGCGACCGTCAAGGCCAAGGACAACACCTTCAAGCTCGTCGACTGGCAGCGCGGCCAGGTCACCGGCAAGACCGGCACGACCCTGACCGTCAAGAGCGCGGACGGCGCCGTCTGGACGTGGACGATCGACGCGAAGACCCGCGTCCGCAAGGACCGCGCCAAGTCCAACCTCGGCGCCGTCGCCAACGGCGACCAGGTCGCCGTCTTCGGCACCCGGAACGGCGACACCCGCACGGCCGTCGCCATCCGCGACCCCCAGAAGAAGGCGGACTGATCCAGCGCGAGTACCGGTTCTCGTTCCGCCGGGGCCTGCCGCGTGGCGGCGGGCGACGCGGCGGCGGGCGACGCGAGGGCCGACTCTCGTTCCGCCGCCGCCTCCTGGCGGGTGGGGGCGGCGGGCGGAACGGGCCCGCAGTAACGTCGAACAGGACGCTGCGGGGGTGCGGAGGCCGATGAACGAGGAGCGGCGGGTGCTCGTCGTGGACGACGAGGCGAACATCCGGGACCTGATCGAGACCGCGCTGACCTTCCACGGGTTCGCCGTGGAGACGGCGCGCGACGGCGCGGGGGCGCTGCGCGCCGCGAAGGAGACGCGCCCCGACCTCGTCCTGCTGGACGTGCTGATGCCCGACCTCGACGGGTTCGAGGTGTGCCGCCGGCTGCGCGCGGACGGCGACCAGGTGCCGATCATCTTCCTGACCGCCCGCGACACCCCGTCCGACACCGTCACCGGCCTCACGCTGGGCGGCGACGACTACGTGACCAAGCCGTTCTCCATCGACGCGCTGGTGGCGCGGGTCCGCGCGGTGCTGCGCCGCACGGCCCCGGCCGGCGCGTCGCAGGACGACGACCTGCTCCGCGTCGGCGACCTGGAGCTGTCGGAATCCCGCTGGACGGTCCGCCGCGCGGGCACCGACGTCGACCTGTCCCCGACCGAGTTCCGGCTGCTCGCCTGCCTGATGCGCAACGAGGGCCGGGTCCTGACCCGCGCCCAGCTGCTGGAGTCGGTCTGGGGCTGGGACGGGAACCCGCAGGTCGTCGAGACCTACATCAGCTACCTGCGGCGCAAGCTCGACCCGCTCGGCCCGCCGCTCATCCACACCCGGCGCGGTGTCGGCTACACCCTCCGCGCATGATCGCCGTCCGGCGGTGAGACCCGCATGAGCCTGAACGCGCGGCTGCTGACCGGGCTGCTCGCCGTCACGTTCGCGGGCCTGCTGGTGATGGGTCTGGTCAGCGCGTTCGTCCTGCACAACTACCTGATGCACCGGGTGGACGGCCAGCTCGAGGCCACCCGTGACCGGGCGGTCACCCGGCTCAAGCCCGGCCTGCCCGACGACGGCATGGCCCCGGCCCGCTTCCTCGTGATCAGCGTCGCGCCGTCCGGGCGGATGAAGGTGCTCAGCGGCGACGACCCCGACCCCGGCGCCGCCGAGGACGCGATCCAGCGGTTGGGCACGGCCGAGCTATCCCGGCGCGCCGCCGACCGCAGGCCGTTCTCGCTGCCCGGGCTGCGCGCCGTCGCCCGCGTCCGGCCGCCGCGCAGCGACGTCGCCAGCCTCGCGCCGCGCGCCGCCGGCCGCGGGAACGACGTCGTGGTGGTCGCCGCGCCGCTCGCGGAGATCCGCGCCGCGACGCTCAGCCTGGTCGTGACCGAGCTCGCGACGGCCGCGCTGCTGCTGGTCGCGCTCGCGCTCGTCGGCCGCTGGCTGATCCGGCGCGGCCTGCGCCCGCTGCACCAGATGGCGACGACGGCGCAGGTCATCGCGCTCGGCGGCAACCTGGGCGCGCGGATGTCCGGCGCGGACCGCCGCACCGAGACCGGACGCCTCGCCGGTGCGATCAACGTCATGCTCGGCCGGATCGAGCAGGCGTTCGCGGCGCGCGCCCGCTCCGAGGCGCGGGTCCGCGAGTTCGCCGCGGACGCCTCGCACGAGCTGCGGACGCCGCTGACCACCATCCAGGGCTACGCCGAGCTGTACCGGCAGGGCGCGCTCGGCCCGGACCGGCTGCCCGACGCGATGCGCCGCATCGAGGAGGAGGCCCGCCGGATGAGCAGCCTGGTCGGCGACCTGCTGGAACTCGCCCGCCTCGACCGCGAGGCGTCCCTCGAACCCGCGCCCGTGGACCTCGCCGCGCTCGCCCGCGACGCCGTCGCCGACGCGCAGGCCGCCGACCCGGACCGTCCGGTGCGGCTGGAGTCGCCGTCCTCGCTGGTCGCGACGGTGGACGAGGCGCGCATCCGCCAGGTGCTGGCGAACCTGCTGACGAACGTGCGGGTGCACACGCCGTCCGGGACGGGCGCGACCGTCCGCCTTCAAGCACCGCACGCGGGACAGGTCGTCCTGGAGGTCGCGGACGAGGGCCCGGGCATGTCCCCCGAGGACGCCGCGCGCGCCTTCGAACGCTTCCACAGCGGCGGCACCACCGGCGCGGGCCTGGGCCTGCCGATCGTCGCGGCCATCGCCGCCGCCCACGGCGGCCACGCCGAACTCTTCTCCGCCCCGAACACCGGCACCACCGTCCGAGTGACCCTGCCGACACCCCCGCCGGCGCCCGCCGAACTCGGCCGCCCCGACAATCAGCCGACCCAGTAAACGCCCAACCAAAACCGCAAAGACTCGGCAGGACCCGCCGAAATCGCGAAGCTACTGCCCGGCACGGCCGGTCGGCCGGTCGGCCGAAACCGCGGACCATCGCGGCTTCGGCGCGAGATCAGTCGGTGTCGTAGACGGTTACGGACAGCTCGCGTCCGACGAGGTGCCGTTCGATCAGCGGCTCGACCTCGGACCAGCGTCCGCCCGCGAGGCCGCAGCCGATGCGCGGCATGTGGACGGACGCGCCGAGCTCGACGGCGCGCGCGCCGAGGCGGTCCAGGCAGGCGGACAGCGCGTCGTAGCGGATCGGGACGCCCTTGCTGCCGCGCCTGATCCCCCGCTGACCGACCATGTTCGCGACCCAGATGTACGGCTCGACCTGCACGAACTGCACCGCGCCCAACCCGAAGCCGTTCCGCGCGCGGTCCCGGTGCCAGGCGCGGTAGGCGCGTTCGGGCTCGTCCCAGCGGCGGGATACGGCGAGCACGAAACCCTTCCCCCAGCCGCCGAGGTCGTTGCAGACGTGCGCGATCACCTTCACGCCCTTCGCCTGCGGGGACGTCGCGTCACCGCGCACGTACCGGACCTCGCCCATGACCAGGACGATAGGCGCGACCACCGACACTCCGGAAACGCTTTTTCGGCTACCGCGAGGACGCGAGCCGCTCCACCGACGGCGCGACCTGCGGGGACGGCAGGTCGTCGATCACACGCGGGACGGCGGCGAGGCAGCCCGCTCCGTCCACCAGCGCGGGCGGATGCGCGGACAGCACGGCCACCCGGCGAGCATCGACCCGAGCGCGCGCCTTGAGCTTGGCGACGTCCACGCTGACCATCCGGTCACCCGCGATGCGGAACGTTCCCGCGGCGTCGAAGAAGGCGGCCGAAACCCGCCCGACGCCGAGCGACCCCACGCCGAGCGGGCCGACGCCGAGCCGCCCGAGCCGCGTGACGCGCTCGGTTCGCGGGTCGATCCGCACGAGGACGTGGCGCGCGTCGTCCACCCCGTAGATCAGTCCGTCCTTCGGACGCACGGCGAAGTCGTCCAGCAGGAGGGCCCTCCTCACGGCGAACGTCCTGACGACGCGCATCCGCATTTTCGGATCGGTCACATCAACGACTCGGATCGTGCGACGTCCGCGCACGTAGAAAAGCCCATCGGCGGACACGGCGCCAGCGGTGTAGGTGTCCTGCGGGAGCGGCGCGGTAGCGAGAACCGTCCCGTCCCGCGGATCGATCGCCTGGACGGTCGGCGCGGTTCCGTCCACAGCACTGCTGGCCACCCCGTACAGCAGCCCGTCGCGCGAGTCGTAACCGAGCGCGTCCAGTCCGGGTGCCGGAGCGATCGGCTGGACGCTGCCGTCCAGCACGTCCATGCGTCCGAGGATCCGCCGTCCGTCGATCCTCCGCCGGCGCGCCTCGCGCGCGCCGCTAACCCCCGCAATCCGCAGGTCGGCGACAACATACGCAACACCATCACAGCGCGCAGACGACGCGTCGCGCGCGGACGGCACGGACGGCGCCTCCGCAGCGGACGTGCCGGACACGAGAACTCCGGCCGCCACGCCCCCGGAAGCCCATCGGACAAGGCGCACGAACCGGGGCCGGAGCCCACGAGCGGGTGCCATGAACACGGTGTCCCCCCCGTGATTCCGCCGAGCGGGACCCGACATCCCCGCCAGGAACGACTACCGCCCGCGCCACGCAGACCACTACGCGGTCGTTAGTTCCCGATCATGAAACCGGCCGAACCCAAGCCCCGGTCAAGCCCGCCGCCGCACCCGCCCCGTCCCGAGCCGGTTCCGCCCCTGGAACGCCTCAGTTGCGCCTGCTGAGCAGCACGACGGCCAGCACCAGCCCGCCCACGGCGAGCACGCCCAGTGCGAACAGGAAGAGGAGGATCAACATCTCTATGAATCCCAACGCCACGTCAGTTACCTCCGAACAGATGCGGAGACCTTATATCCGTCCAAGTCAGCCTTCGGGCCACGTCTCGCGGCGGAGCGGGCCGAGCTCGCCCAGCGAGTAGCGCCCCTCCTCGGCGAGGACGCGCAGGACGCCCAGCGCCTCGTCGAGCGTGACCGACCGCCCGTAGGACGCCCGCTCCTCCGCGACCAGTTGCTCGGCCCAGAGCCGATCGCCGCCCTCCCACATCCCCTGGACGACGCGCTCGGAAGGAGTGGCACAGACGAAGAAACTGCCGGCGACCGGCGGAAGGTCGAGGAGCAGCGACCGCACCTCCGGGAACGTCATCGGCCAGTCCTCCTGCCACGTCCCGCGGGCCAGGTCCTGGACGGACACGGTCAGCACCGGCCCCGGCGCCTCGGGACGTCCCGGATAGGCGGCCAGCCGCCCGTGCCGGCGAACGCGCCAGGTCATCGGCACGAAGACGCGCGTGCCGGCGTCCCCGTTCCACACCGGCTCGAACCCGTGCCGTCCGAGCACGTCCACGACCTCGGCCGCGATCTCGGCGGCCCCGCCGCCCTTCCCGAAGACCCCGAAGGCCAGGTGGACGCCCCCGCCGTCCAGCGCCCCCTCGACGTCCTGCCGATGGCAGAAGGCGTACCCCCGCCGCGTCTCCCCCTCGGGGATCTCGGCTCCGATCTCGTGAATCCCGCAGTTCTGGCAGCACGCGAAGTCGGCCCGGGCGACGATGCCCGCCTCGTCCAACGCCCGGAACGCCGCCCGCAGCCGATCAGGCTCCAGCTCCTCGTCGCCCCACCCGGCCTGCGCCTCCTCATGCGCGGCGAACTCGTCGACCGCCACGGCCCGCGCAGCCGCCTCAAGCTCCGCCGGCTCCCCCTCGAACGTGTCGAGATACTCGACCGCGCCCGCCACAACCCCCTCGAAGTCGACCGCCCCCCGCGCGACCCCCACCCGAACAACATCCCGCAGAGCTTCCCGAAGATCCACAAGGCGGATGATTGCACGTTTGCCGTCACCGCCCAGGAAACCCCGACAAACCCGCCCGCGCTTCATCTCTCCCCGTCACGGCCGCACCGCTTCCACGGCTTGGCCGACCGACCTCGGCGGATCGAAGAAGTTCACCTTCCCCGAGGGGGTCCAGACCTCCAGCCGCCGGCATCCGTCCAGTTCCAGGTACGCGGTCTGATGCATGGGCATGAGGACGAGCTGCGCCCAGCGGGTGCGGGGCAGTGAACAGGGCTCGGCTGGTCGCGCGTCGCGCAGCGCCGCGACGACTCCGGGCAGATCGGTGAGCCGGCCGCCGGTCACGAGGACGCCGCCGTCCGCGCCCTTCGACCTGGCGTAGACGCAGGCGCGCCCGCTGACCGGGTCCGGCTGGAAGTCCGGCCGTCGCGATCCCCGCTGCATCACGGTGCCCAGATGGATCTCCCAGTCGAACATGTCCTTGCCGTACTGGGAGCAGCCCGACGCGACGGCCTCGGGGCTCTCGATTCGCCGCAACTTGACCTCTTCGACCGTCCGCCACGGCATCGGGCGCATCGCCGCGACCACGCCCACATAGTGTCCGCACGCGTCCGGCGGGACTCTCGGCTGGACGGCCTTGCCGGCGCGGTCCACGAGCATCAGGTACGGAGCGCCGTCTGCTTGGAGACTGCACGTTTTCGGCTGCGAGGACGCGGCCTGTCCCGGTGACCGGTGGAGCTGCGCGAGCAACGGCCCCAAGCCGGAGTCCGCGCGCCGGGTGATCGAGAACTCCCATCTGCCGTCACCTGGAACGAGCCGGAGCTCGCGAGTACAGGTGTAAACGGTCGCCGGCCGAAATCCCATCGGCAAAGGCGCGCCGCTTCCCTTTCCGCGGTCCGGCCGCGACCAGGGAGAAACGGACGCGCACGAGACCGGCGGCCGAGCGGAGTCCACGGCACGGTGGGAAGGGGACGAACCCAGCGGTACGACCACGCAAGCCATGAGGACGGCTGCCGTCCCTGCGACGGCCAGACGCCTGCGGCGACGAGCACGACGGGCGCGAGCGGCGATCGCGATCAGGCGCCCGGACGGGTGCGGCAGATCGTCCGGGACGGCCAGGGCGAGAAGCCGGCGCAGTTGCTCTGTGCGGACATCGGTCACCGTTCTGCCCCCTCGGTGAGCAGCGAGAGTAGGTCGGCGTCGGCGCGCAGCGCGTTCAGCGCACGGGAGGTCTGGGTCTTCACGGTTCCGGTCGTGCAGCCGAGAATCGCCGCTGTCTCGGCGACCGAGCGGTCCTCCACGAAGCGCAGGACGACCACCGCGCGCTGCCGTGCCGTCAACCGGGCCAGCGCACGGCGCACGGCGTCGCGGGCCGCGGAGTCGTCGGCGAGGTCGGCCCGGTCGGCTGCGTCCGGTGGGCGCGCCGAAGGGAGCTCACCGCGCCAGCGCCGTCGCCACCAGGTGAGGTAGGTGGTGTAAAGGACGCGCCGGAGGTAGCTTTCCGGATCGCCGCCCGCGCAGATGCGCGGCCAGCGCCACCAGACACGGGCCAGCACGGTCTGCAGCAGGTCCTCCGCGAGGCCGCTGTCACCCGTGAGCAGCCACGCCGTGCGCAGCAACGAGGGCGAACGCGCGGCGACGAACTCGGCGAAGCCCTCCGGGACGTCCGGCATGGATCACCTCCCGCCCTACGAACAAGGTGACCCCGGGGATCGGTTGACGGCGACGCGGAATTGTTTCGTGCCGCTCGCAGCACCTGAGCGAACCAAGAAGCGCGGGAAAGCAGCGGATTCGGGGGGTTGTGCGTGTTAGGGGGGTGGAAAGCGACATGGTGGGAGCGATGCGTCCTCCCCGAACGAGTGTGCAACGCCGCGAGGGGGCGGGTGAAGCCTCGGCGGAGCTGGTGCGCCTGTTCCGCGAGCATCACCTCAACCTCGCCCGGACGGCCCTGATGATCGTCGGGGACCGGGCGACGGCCGAGGACGTGGTGCAGGACGCCTTCGTCGAGGCGCACCGCCGGATCGACAGGCTGGCGGACCCGGACCGGATGCTGCCCTACGTCCGGGCGTCGGTGGTGAACCGGTGCCGGACCGTCCTGCGCAGGCGGCGCCTGGCGTTCGCGGCGGCCCGCGAGCACGAGCCGCCGGTGTGGTCGGCCGAGTCGGCGGTGATCCTCGGCGAGGACCGCCGGGAGGTCTTCCTCGCCCTCCAGCGCCTGCCGCGGCGCCAGCGCGAGGCGCTCGTGCTCCGCTACTACCTGGACCTGGGGGAGGCGGAGATCGCCGAGGTCATGGGGATCGGCCGCGGCACCGTCAGGTCCACGACGTCGCGGGCGCTCGCCGCGCTCGCCAAGCATCTCGGGGAGCAGGCATGACCGGGACCGAAGACCGCCTCCGCGACGCCTTCAGCGGCGCGGCCGAGACCATCCGTCCGGGATCGCTCGCACCGCTCAGCCCGCCGCCGCCCCGCGCGCGCTCGATGAAGTGGGCCGTTCCGGTGGCCGTGGCCGGGGCGCTCACCCTTGTCCTGATCGGTACGTCGATGCTGGTCGGCGGGATGTCGCAGGCTCCGCGGACCGGCTCGTCCGCGCTCAGCGGCGCGCCCGAGCGCATCGTCGCGATCCGCGGCGGCCACGCCATGGTCGAGGACGCCGCGGGCCATCCGATCGTCCGCATCGACGGCGACCGTTACGAGGCCGTGGCCGCGACCCGTGATCGCCGCACCTTCTTCCTGGCCGCGTCGGCGGCAAGCGACACCTACTCGTTCTACCGCGTCACGCTCGGCCCGGACGGTTCGCCGACGCGTCCGCAGAGAGTGCCCGCGACCATCCGGCTGGACTCCGGCCTCGGCAAACCGGAACGCTTCGCCGCCAGCCCGGACGGCTCGAAGCTCGCCGTCGTCGGCAACAACCCTGGCCAGGTCGAAGCCGTCGTCATCGACGTCCGGACCGGCGCGTCCAGGGTCTGGCGTGCCAGCGGCGACAACCCGATCTCCAGCGCGACCTGGTCCCCCGACAACCGCACCCTGGGCTTCATCTGGTCATTCCGGGACGACCAGCCGTCTCTGTACCTGCTGGACACCGGCGCGGCCCGGCTCGCGCCGCGCGTCCTGCGCAGCGCCACGACACCGGGTGACGGCCTGATCAACGTCTTCGCCTTCAACCCGGACGGCCGCACTCTGACCGCCCAGGTCCAGGGCGCGAAACGCGGCCCCGACGACGACGCCGAATACCAGCTCGTCCAACTCTCGGCGCGGACTGGCCAACCCACCCCGTGGACGGCGCGCCTGCCCAGTGACTCCTTCTTCGTCAAGCCCGACGCGTCCGGCAACCACTTCCTGCAGATCATCGACGGCCGCCTGGGACGCGTCGACAACGGCGTCTTCACCTGGACGACCACAGCGACCGACTACACCGACGCCGCCTGGTAACCACAACCGACGTCGCGAGGTCCACCGCGTCCGCGGCGTCCGCGGCGTGCGCGGCGTGCGCGGCGGGCGGGCCTTCGCGCCCCGTGGCGAACCTAGAGCAACTTCAGAAGCCTGCTCGCCGCGCCCTTCGTGTGATCGACGACGCGAAAGAACCAGAACGACGCCAGCAGCCTCCGGCACTCCACCAGCCGACGAGCCTCGGCCCCGGAGAGATCAGCAGCGTCCACCACGCGGTCCAGGCCCGTCCCACCGTGCCACCAAGCCGAGATGTGCTCGACGACCTCCGCGAGCTCATAGGCCCGGTCGCTGCGTCCCGCGTACTCGAAGTCGACCAACCGCACCTCGCCGCCGTCCCACAGGTAGTTCGCGACATTGCCGTCACCCGTGCCCAACACGGGAGTTCCGCTAGCGGCGAGCGTCCGCTCGAGGTCCCGTCCATGCGCCCACGCGGCTGTGGCGTTGTAGGCGGCTGCGACGTCCGGTTCGGCTTCCGGGTCGGTCTCCGCACCGGCGCTTGGAGGCGTGAACGACTCGCACCATGCTCGGACGCGCCGGAGCAGTTCCAAAGGATGGCCGGCGCGAGGAGGAATCTCGTGGAGAGTCCGCGCAGGGACGGCCGTGTGCAAACGCAGAACCGCCGCGGCTATGGCGGAGAGTTGGGCGTCCTGGACGGGCCCGGTGATCGACACTCCGTCCAGCCGAGACATCCGCAACCACGGCGGTTCATCTCCCAGCCCCGCCGCGAGCGGCACGGGAGCCAGCCCTGGCGCGTGCCGCGACAGCAACCCCAGCGCCCGCCACTCCCGCGCCGGTTCGTCCAGCGTCCAGGCGCGATACCGCTTGAGGACGTCGGACTGCCCCATCACGACGTCATGGGTGTTCCCGTGGCGGTCCATGGCGTTCACCCTGCACAGCGACCGAGCGCTACGCAACCGCGCCTTCGGCCACCCCCACTCTCGCCAAGATCAGGTCCGTTCATCGTCGCGGACCGTCATCTTCGCCGGATCGGGGGTAGGGCACTCGAAGTTGACCATGGTCCCGCAGGGGGCCGCTCGGGACCGCTGGGGACCGCCGGGGACCGCTGGGTCGCCGAGCAGGAGGGAACGTTCGAGATGCGCACTGCCACGCGGACGATCGCCGTCACCGCCGCCGCCACGATGCTGGGAGGGCTGGCGCTGGTGTCGTCCCAGAACGCCATGGCTGCGACGGTCAAGAAGGAGGTGCCCTCGGCGTGCCGTCCGGCGAACCACGGGGCCAGGATCACGCAGGGCTCCGCGAGCGCCGGCCATAGCCACTACCGCGTCACCCTGGTCGCTCCGCGCGGGTACGCCTCGTGCGAGCTGGCCGGGTCCCCCGCCGACGTGCGGTTCTACCACCACGGCCACCTGATCGGGATCACCGCCGGACGCTACGGTCCGCAGAAGGACGTGGTGGTCTTCGGTCCGGGTCGTCCCGTCCACTTCGACATCCAGGTGCGCAACAACTCGCACGGGACGGCCGCCGACGAGGCCGCCTTCCCGCTCAGGACTCCGCACGGCGTGATCCCCGGCCGTTCCACCGCGCACGGCCGACTCACCGTCACCGCGGGAACGGTCGTCGGCCCGGTGCGGCCAGGGGCCTGATCCAGCTCAAGGCTCACCCGTGACCGCGCGTCCTCATGGATTGCCGTCGGTCAGAGCGGCAGCGGTCAGGGTGAGGTGCCGGGACAGCACTTCGGCCGCGGCGTCGGCATCGCGTGCGAGCGCGGTCTCCTCCAGGCGGCGGTGCTCGGCGTCCCCGTCCCGGCCGGGAGCCCGGTGCGCCGACCAGCGACGGGCCAGCTCACTGGCCGTCCACAGGCGGTCGAAAGTGTCCATCAGGACAGGGTTTCCGCACCCTTCCAGCAGCGTCCGGTGGAAGAGGCGATGGGCTTCCGCCCAGGCGGCGGTGTAGTTCTCACCCTCCTCCGGCGCGTACGGCGGGGTGCGCGCCAGCCGGTGATGAGCAGCCCGGACGCGAGCCTCCCAGTCCACGTCCCCGCGCTCGATCGACATGCGCAGCATGGCCGGTTCGATCGTCCGGCGCGCTTCGGCGATCTCCTGCCAGCGGCGGTCGGAGAACGACGGGACGGCGAAGCCGCGATTGTGCAGCCGGTCGGCGAGCCCCTCCCCGACCGCCCGGACGAGGGCCTCGCGCACGACGGCCAGGCTCACACCCATTTCCTTGGCGAGGTCCTGGGGCTTGAGGGCGTCACCGGGAGCGTGGTCCCCGCGCATGATCGCGTCCCGCAGGTGGACGAAGGCCCGCTCGGAGAGCATCTGCTTCCCCGCTCCGGCAGGGGTCTGAGCCGTCTGAGTCATGGTCGCCATCATAGACGATTCGACAAATAATCGATTATCGATGCTAGAGTCGATGATGTCGCCAGGACGGCGACCCCACCGCATCCGAAAGGACCCACACCGTGAACGCCAACAACCCCTTCGCCCGCCTGCCCGAGGCCGCGTCCTTCACCGTCACCAGCGACACCGTCGCCGACGGTTCCGCCTGGGCCCCCGAGCAACTCGCCTCCGGCGTCCCCGGCGGCAAGGACGTGTCGCCGCACCTCTCCTGGAGCGGCGCCCCCGAAGGCACCAAGAGCTATGCCGTCACCGTCTACGACCCCGACGCCCCCACCGGATCGGGCTTCTGGCACTGGGCGGTCGCCGACATCCCCGCCACCGTCACCGAACTCCCCGAAGGAGCCGGCGACGCCACCGGCTCGTCCCTCCCGGAGGGCGCCTTCCAACTCCCCAACGACGCCCGCGTGCCCCACTACCTCGGCGCCGCCCCGCCCGCCGGCCACGGCCCGCACCGCTACTTCGTCGTCGTGCACGCCCTGGACGTCGAGTCCATCGGCGTCCCGGCGGACGCCACCCCCGCCGTCCTCGGTTTCACCATGTCCGCCCACACCCTCGGCCGCGCAGTCCTCACCGCAACCGCCGAAACCCCCGCCTGACCCGCCGCAACCGGCGAGCCAACCTCCACCCGGACGCCCATCTCCGTAACCTCAACCCCCTAACCCCGTCCCCGGACGTCTTCAAATCAAAGAAGGCCCTCTCGAAACCGAGAGGGCCTTCCCACATGCGCTCGCCCGCTCGGGAGTCCAAGCGCCCACCACGGCCAGGTCGAGCCTCTTCAACTAGACAAGCGTGAGCCGGCCAGCGACCTTCGCCAATAGACCAATCTCAACCCGCCTGCGTCCCTCACCTTCGCCCTTCGCCTAGCCAAGTCGGCCTACTGGATCGCCGCGAAGACCCGCCAACCACCACGCCACGCCCCGTCTCGCCGCCACGGCCTCCGAACTTGTCCGCTCCGTGATCGCCCGAATAAGGAAGTTGGTGACGAACTGACTAACCTTGACTTGCTTTGCGAAGTCACGGCATGATCATGTCGCGCTGAGCCCCGCGTCATGCACTCCGATGCTCCGGAGGAGTCGATGTCTTCGCTGACTCTCCCGTTCCGCCATCGTCCCGTCCCGCGAGCGGCGGCCCTCCCGTCACCACCGGCCCGCTCAGCCCCGTTTCATGATGATTACGGCAAACACCTGGTCGCACCGTAATCCCGAAGGACGTCATCGACATGCTCGAGCGGGAAGTCCCGTCGACGAACCACGATCGCGTTCGTAGCCTCTCCACCCTCGGCAATCTGCTGTCATTCTGGTTCGCCGACCGCCCTCACGGATGCGCCCCGGTTTCGTCGATCGGATCTCTGCCCGCGCACTACGCACGGGTCATCCGGCATCGTCGCAACCGGTCGATGAGTTCCGCGCATCAGGAACTGAAATCGGCGCTCCAGGCGTTGACCTACACCGATGAGCGTTGGGAGAACCTGCGAGAATCCACCGGAGACATCCCCGTTTTTTCAGACACGGTGCTGGAGTTGCTTCGCACGAACTGCGGTCCGACGATCCCTGAGGCATTCTCCAGTCTTCGACATTCGCTGACGAGTGTGTCCACCTGTTCGCTGCTAGATGCATCGGAACTTCCCTACGCGAGAGAGCTCGACTCCCTGTTTCCGCTGTTCGGCAGTCTTGTCTCCACCCGCCTCGCCTGGGATCGCTCTTCGCCCGACGGAGACCGGCCTCCTGTGTCCGAAGAGATCGTTCAGCGGACCCTATTGACGGACGCCGAAGGTCGTCCCCAATACGACTCCGAGCTGTTCGCCGGCATGGTCGGTTCTCACTACGAGCTTCGAGCGACGGTCGTGACTGCTGAGGAGCTCGGTCTTGCGGCCGAAAACGCGCCGCCCGAGGGCTGGCTGGACTGGTGCGCACCAGCGGTGGCTGCGCTCAGCAACGCGCTCAGGGACCAGCAAGCCACAGGCAGGCGGCTGGTGGCCGCCGCCGAGAACCCTTCCAGGAGGGCCCAGGCGATAGACGATCCCCGCTATGGGAACGCGACGTTACTGGTCTCGGCCTTTGAGGGGCGCCCACTCAATGACACGGCTGAGTGGCGTACGTCGGATGTCATATGGCGGTTCAAACGCGCCATCGACCATCCTCGCTTCCCGCATGAACTGGCTCCAGTGATATCCCATTTGGATCTGTTGATCACCGACTTGGAAGAAGATCCGTGGCTGTGGGATGAAATCCTCGGGGGAGTCGATGTGTCTCCTGGAATCGAGCCACTCGACGCCCTGGCGGATCTGCGCGCCCAACTCATGGACCCCCATCCGAGGCCTCCGCGCCCCACGCTCAAGGAACTGCCTCTGAGCGGCTGGGAGTTGCGGTTTCGGTTTCCGGGGTTGGCCGCGTTCGGGGAAGGTCGTCCGGATGTGTCGGGTAGGAAGCTCGTAGAGGATGTGGCGGCGGCGCACGAACCGTGTCGCATCGGGCTGCCGCCGTTGATCGGGGAGATCGCCGAATTGGTGGCGCTGCTTCCGGACGAAGAGGACGTGGATCGGGCGATGGCGCACCTGGGAGCCACCGGAACCGGTTGGCGGCCGATACTGGAGGGCATGGTCACGAACCTGACCGCGCACGTTTGGGCACACGACGAGGAGCGGCGCGGATGAGAGGCGCCTCGACGTTCGTCGACACACCGACCGCACAGCGTTTCGTCCAGGCGGTGGTGGACGCGAACACGGTGACGATCCGCGAGTGGCTGGCGCGCGGGCACGGCGAACGGCCACGACTGGACGGCTACTTTCCCAGCGAGCCGACCGGCCGGCTAATGCTCCGCGGGATGCTCTACGCCGGACGCGGCCCTGTCGACGCGCACGGCGTCCACACCGTCCTCGAAGTTAGCGCCCGCCTTAGTAACTCCCTGGCCGCCTTCGCCACGGTCCGGAGTGCTCTTTCACGCGAACGGCGAAACGCTGTGGCCGAGGATTCGCGCGTATGAGTCCCCCTGCTCGCGGGACGGCTGGGAGCGGTGGAGCCCCCGCTTCGGACACCTCCAACCCGTTTTAGCCGCCAGCGGCAGGTTTCTCTGCTAGGACGCTGCGGATTGCCCATGAAACAGTCAGGTACTAGGTGAGCGTGGAGGACACGCCCGCTGACTGGCTCAAGATCGTTGGCCACCAGCATTCGGGCTCCCGGAACGCGTGCGGGTCCGTCTCCTTTAGCGCGGCCACGAGCGTCCCTGCTTCGTCCAGGCTGCTTCCTGCCTCCATCAGCCGGTAGAGAAACTCCATGAACGCGCCGAGCGAGCTGTTCACCACTTCGGTGTCAGACCCCGTAGCGGTCAGCGCCATCCGGACGATGAAGCCCTCACTGACGTCCAGAAAGAAACGCGCCCGGAAGTCCTCCATCGGCCCACCGATGAAGAGAACCCTGTTCATCACGCCGTTCGCCAGGAAGTCTTCGACGTCGAACAACCGAGGTCTGCCAATGACGTCCGCCGTGAACAGCGGAGTCTCACGAGGTAGCCCCACGTGTGAGAGAAGCCACTGGTCGTCCTCGGCAAGCCCGATCTCCTGGGCCCGATCGGGAGGCAGGCTGACAAGGTTCTCCTCGCCGAACACAGCGGCGAACTTCGCACGGTCGATCACGAACCGGAAGTCTGTCACGATCCTCGAACACGTCGTGAGCAGATTCCAGGTACAGCGTCGATTGCCTTGAAAGCGGCTGCCCGGCACCTCGTTGGGCTACCCGATGAACAGGCGTCCTGGGTGCTGCTTGCGGGAGCCCTTGAAGACTTAGAGGAAGTTTTCATCCGGCGCTGCTGCCCCAGGAGTCACGAGCGGGTCAGGCCATGAGCTTGCGGAGGGTGTTGCGGGTCTGCTCGGCAAGGCTGGCGGCCGGCCTTGGCGGTTGTCGATCGTCGTTGTCACGCCGGACAGTGGGTCGTCCTCAAGGGTGCTGCTGTACTCGTCCCAAATGGGACAGTTTCCAACGGTCGCGGAGGGTGTCGCGCGTCTCGCTGTACTTGCGCATGGTGCCGCGCTCGCTGTTGACCCAGATCGCGGCGGTCTCGACGCTGCGGGCCCGACAGCGATGCGTGAGCCGCTCCAGCCATCCAAGGGTGTGCAGCTCAGCGAAGGAGGCGGAGACGATCATGGAGCTTTCGGTGTCGATTCCCTGTCGAGCGTGCGAAGCGGCCCAGGTGACCCGTTAGCAAAGAAGGCACTTCCGGAGATCGGAAGTGCCTTCTGACGTGTGCGCACCCGAAGGGATTCGAACCCCTAACCTTCTGATCCGTAGTCAGATGCTCTATCCGTTGAGCTACGGGTGCTCGTTCCGGGCCTGTGACCTGGAACGATGTCGCTGATCGGAAGTCTACCAGCCTCGCACGTTGGTGCTTGACGATCTAATTCCGTCGCAGCGACATGCACCAGTGTAGGGCACGTGCACCCGTGCTCGGGACATGGAAGGTCTGACTCATGCCCGACCCCCGGGACACCAACGTCATCTCCTTCAGCGCCGCTCGCTCGCGACGCCGAGCCTCCACCGGCGGCACCAGGCCCCGAGGCTCGGCCGCCGTCCAGCACGCCGAAGCCCTCCCCCCGTCTCCCGCCTGGCCGCCGGGAGCGCCGCTGCTGTCCCTCGTCGAGTCGTGGGAACTGGCCCTCGACAGCGCCAACAAGTCCAAGCGAACGATCCGCGCCTATACCGACAGCGTCCGCGCCCTGGCCCGCTGGCTCGACTCACGGGGATACCCGACCGACGCCGAGAACGTCACCGCCGAGCACCTGCGGATGTTCTTGAGGTCGGAGAAGGAGCGCACCAGCGCCGCCAGCGCCGGGAGCCACCACCGCAACCTGCGGGTGTTCTGGAAGTGGGTGATCACCGAGGGGGAGCGGACCCACACCGCCTCCCCCATGACCAACGTCGAGGCGGTCAAGTCACCGAAGAAGGCCAAGAGCTTCTTCGACGACGAGCAGCTCGCCGCGCTGCTCAAGACCTGCGCGGGTAACTCCTTCGAGGACCGCCGAGACACCGCGATCATGCGGATCTTC
The DNA here is from genome assembly GCF_042652125.1 of Actinomadura gamaensis. Taxonomy (NCBI): domain Bacteria; kingdom Bacillati; phylum Actinomycetota; class Actinomycetes; order Streptosporangiales; family Thermomonosporaceae; genus Actinomadura; species Actinomadura gamaensis. Next base: position 270,562 of record NZ_JBHSIT010000012.1, read on the forward strand.
ATCGACACGGGCGTCCGAGTCGGCGGGCTGGTGAGCATCCGCTACACGCCGGACAACCCGGAGACGAACGGAGTGGACCTGAAGAACCGGCGGCTGCGCGTCGTGCTCAAGGGCGGCGACGAGCACATCATCCCGCTCGGCAAGAAGGCGGCCCAGGCCGTAGACCGATACCTGCGCGCCCGGGCACGCCATCCCAAGGCCGCGCTCTCACCGTTCCTGTTCCTGGGCGTCAGAGGACGCAAGCCCGAGTACATGACGCCCAGCGGGGTCCACAGCATGATCGTGCGGCGCGGGAAGCAGGCCGGCGTTCCCGACGCCCACCCGCACCGGTTCCGGCGCACGTTCGCCGACGACTACCTGGAGAACGGCGGCACCCTGGACGGCGTCATGGCCGTCGCCGGATGGAAGTCCCTGGACATGGTCCGCGAGTACGCCGGCGACCGGGCGATGGAGCGTGCCAGGCAGATGCACGACCGCCTGTCGCCCGGGGACCGGATCTAGTCGGCGGATCCCTCGGGTTCGCTGCCTGGCCCCGACGAGCCCGGGGGACGCTTCCGGCGCTCCTCGATGGCCCGCATCGCTTCGAGGGCGCCGAGCCGTTCGGCGGCGCGAACGAGCGCCTCGGTCCGGGCGTCCGCGAGGGAGGCAAGGTCCGGGTCGGGTGGGCGCTGAGCGCGCCGGACGGCCAGCAGCGTCACGCAGACGGCCGCGGTGCCTACGGCCAGAATGTGCAATCCGCGGAAGCGCTCCATGTTCGGCAACGCGCCGATCACGGCAGCGGGAACGGATATGGCTGCTCCCCAGCCCAGCAGGTGGTAGCGGGTGGTCAACGACCCTCCTTCGAGGAGTTCCGGACGGCTGTTGGCACCTGGGCGGGGAGTTGCAGGGCGCGGGAATGCCGTCACCGTGTGCGGTGTGTCCTGCTCCATGTAACGACCCGGAAGCGGCAACCTGATCACGTTGGCACAACGGATGATCAAGATCCGGTGTGTCGTACGGCATCGTCGCGCCGTCCGGGGTACTGGGCGAGTTTTCGACGTCACGCAGAGCGGTGGCACGGCGGCGGTTCGGTTAACGCAGGCCGTGGGGAAGCTGGATCGCTGAACGATCAAGGCCACCCCCTGTCGACAGGCTGTCGAACGTGCGTTCGAACATATAGCTGATCTCGGACAGCCCGCAAGGATGACGCGCCCGCTCTGAGCAGGGTTGACGCGAGGGTGGAATTTTTTGTCTACATTTGTGGAACGTGCCCATCGGCCCGCCGCCTCGCAGACCGCGCGGACGCGGCCCTAGCCCTCGTCGTCGACCCGGGTCGCGTTCAGGAGGGTGGAGACGTAGCGGCGCGTGTCCTCGCGAACCCGCTCGTGCAGTCGAACGATCTCCGCGACCGCGTCTTCGCGGACGGAGGGCGGCAGGCGGTCGAGGGCGGCCAGGACTTCGGGATCGTCCCCCAAGTCCCGTAGAACGCTCGCGCGAAGATCATTGCGGGCGATCAGTTCGCGCAGCTTCTCGGCCGCGTCCGGGCGTCCAACGCCGTCCAGTTGCTCGGGCGACAGGTCGAGGGTCTGCGCCATCGAGGCGAGCGTGTCCGCGGAGGCGTGAACCGCGCGCACGGCACCGCCGCCTCGTCCTTCGTATCCCTTGACGACCTGTCGCCAGCGCCCTTCGGAGTATTCAGACTCGCGAGCGGCCCGCCTGATCGACCAGCCGAGTTGGGCCAGCCGTTCGGCGAGCAACTGCCCCTCCGGCGGTCGGGCGAAACGCGTTGTCATGCCCCAGACCTTCGCACAGCTTCGCACTTGGGTCCACGTCGGCCGTCGCTGACCTGGCTATACCCGACAGAAGTTCGAATATATGTGCGAATACGGTGCGAAGTGACCTTGTAGGCGCGAAGCGCTTCGCACTAGCTTCGCACTATGCGCCGCGTTCCGAAACGCCTGGCTCACGAGCCCCAGGCGGTCACCTACCTCCGAGAGCAAGCTGGGCTGAACAAGACCCGGCTCGCCGAACAGTGCTCTGTCTCGCTGTCCCTGATCTCCGAGATCGAACGGGGCACCCGATCGGCCTCCGAGTCCCTGATGACGCGCATGGCCGAGGTGTTCGAGTGCCCGCCCGTTCTCCTCAAGCGGCGGGCCGACTGATGGCCACACCCGCCGAACGTTCCGCCGCCGCCCGGCTCGCCGCCAATGTCAGCTGGGCCCGCACACCGATCCGCGCCGAACGCACCGCCCAGGCCCACGCGGCTTCGCCGACCTCCTACACCTACTGGCTCAACAAGATCCAGCAGGAGGGAGAGATCGCACCGCAAGACCAGGCCGCCGCCGCCAAGAACGCGCACCGCGTCTACATGACGCAGCTCTCCCGCCGCGCGGCAGCCAGCCGCCGCTCGCGGAAGGCCGCCCGCCTCGCAGAGCGCGAAGGGAACCGCGAGCGGTGACCGATCTCGCGATCTCCAGGCCAGGGGTTTACGACCTGGCTGCCGAGGTTTACCACGCCGACCCGGTGGTCGGCGGATCGCTGTCCTCGTCGGGGGCGCGCAAGCTGCTGGCCACGTGTCCGGCGCGGTTTGAGTACGAGCGCACCCATCCGCGTCCGCCGACGGCCGCGCTGGACCTGGGAACGGCCGCGCATCAGCTGGTGCTGGGCGTTGGTGCCGAGCTGGTCGAGGTCAAGGCCGCGGACTGGCGTTCCAAGGCAGCCAAGGAGCAGCGAGAGGACGCGCACGCCGAGGGCAAAGTTCCGCTGCTGTCGGACGACTTCGTCCGCGTGCACGAGATGGCCGAGGCACTGCGCGCCAACGAGCTGGCGTCGGCGCTGCTCGGTGGGACGGGCCGCGCCGAGCAGACCCTGATCTGGCAGGACGGCCCGACCAAGGTATGGCGGCGGGCGCTGGTCGACTGGCTGCCCGCGTCCGAGCCGTCCGGGCTGATGTACCTGGCCGACTACAAGACCGCGCACTCGGCGCACCCGGACGCGATCAGCAAAGCCGTCGCGACCTACGGCTACCACGCCCAGGGCGCTTGGTACGGGGACGGCGCGATCGAGCTGGGGCTGGCCGAACGCGTCGTGTTCTTCCTGGTCGCGCAGGAGAAGGAGCGGCCCTACCTGGTGACGGTCGTGCAACTGGACCAGGTCGCGATCGACGCAGGACGCCACCACAACCGGCGCGCACTGGAGCTGTACGCGAAGTGTCGCGCCACCGACACCTGGCCCGCCTACGCCGACGGCGTCGCGCTGATCGGCCTACCGGGCTGGGCCGAGAACCGCTTCTTCAAGGAGGTCACAGCGTGAGCAACCTTCCCGATCGCGCGCCGATGCCGACCGTGCCGTCCCCAAGCCGGATCGGGCAGGGCACTGCCGTCGAGCAGTCCCGCGCCGCCGCCGAGGTGCTGGCGGCCGTCGAGGTCGCGCAGCGGTTCCCCCGCGACCCGGCCGTCGCCCGCGCGCAGATGATCGACTCCTGCGCCCAGTACGGCCTGGCCGAGCGCGCGTTCTTCCGCTTCCCCCGCGCCGACGGCGTTGTGACGGGGCCGTCGGTCCACCTGGCGCGCGAGCTGGCCCGCTGCTGGGGCCACATCCAGTACGGCCTGATCGAGCTACGCCGCGACGACGAGTACGGCCAGTCGGAGATGCAGGCATGGGCCTGGGACGTCCAGACCAACGCGCGCGTGTCCACGACGTTCGTCGTCCCGCACAAGCGCGACACCAAGCGAGGCGTCAAGGACCTGACCGACCTGCGCGACATCTACGAGAACAACAGCAACCACGGCGCCCGCCGGGTCCGAGAAATGATCTTCGCCGTCCTGCCGCCGTGGTTCACCGAGGAAGCCAAGCAGCTGTGCCAGCAGACGCTGAACAACGGCGGCGGCAAGCCGATTGTGCAGCGCGTCACCGAGGCCGTGCAGGGCTTTGACCGGCTCGGCGTCACCGTCGAGCAGCTGGAGCGCCGCACCGGCAGGTCCAAGGCCCAGTGGGACGGGCACGACGTCGCCAAGCTCGGCGTGATCTTCCAGAGCCTGCAGCGCGGCGAGATCCGCGTCGAGGACGAGTTCCCCCCGCCGACCACGACCGCCGCCGAGATCCTCGCCGCCCGCGCCGCGTCGCCGCCGGCCGCGGCGGTCGACCCGGACGCCGAGGCCGCCGCGCAGGCCGCCGCCGAGGGCGGACGCGCGGGCTGATGAGCGACCACGAGCGCAAGCTGCGCGCCGTCCTGCGCGCCCACGCGGACACCGTCCGGCCGCGGCTCGCGCTCGGACCTGATCCATCTGTTCACGTAGTCGCGCCGCCCCGGGGTCCAGCCAGGACGGCGCGCAGGTCAACAACTAGGGAGTCACCGACCATGACCCATCGTACGAGCGTCAACCGCAAGCCGTTGGACCTGGGCGCCGGAAGCCTGGTGGTGGTGTGGCCGGACTACCGGCTCGGCACCTACCAGCCCGACGAGGCGGGCGAGTGGCTGGTCACCGCCGACCCGATCGACTACGGCCCGCACGTGCGCGTGGACTACCGCGACGAGCAGACCGGTGCCGCGGGGACCTGGTTCCTGCCTGCCAGCCGAGCCGTCCGGGTCGCGCTGGTCGGTCGCGAGCTGCAGCAGCAGACGGCCGAGGTGCTGGGCCTGCTGGCGAGCCGAACCTGGCTGCCGGAGGTCGGCCGCTGGGAGGTGAGCGAGAACGGGCTGGAGGGCGTGCTGGTCCACACCTACACCGACCAGGACGTCCGAGCGCTGGAGAAGTGGCGGGAGTACCTGGAGACCGCCGAGACCCACCACTCCGAGATCAGCCCGACCCTGTCCCGGATGTGGGTGGCCGCGCTGGTCAGCGACGTCCCGGTGACGGTGTCGGTCCACGCCCCTACCCCCCAGCCGCCCGCCGCGCCCGACCAAGTCGAACCGGCCCCCTCCTCGGTCGTGTGCAGCCGCTGCGAGGCCGACATCGACCTGAACTCCCACTGGCAGTGGATCCACCGCGGTACCGGCCAGCAGGAGTGCGTGCCCGGCGCCGATCCGGTCCGCAACGCCATGCCGGTCGAGCGCCGTGCGGACGGGACGGCCCGGCCGCCGGCCGACCCCGCGCTGCTGCAACGCGTCCGCGAGGGCTTGGCCCAGCTCGACGACCAGGAGGCCGACCGTGACTGATCTCGTCCTCGGCCAGAACCCGGGCGAGAGCCCGGGCGAGTTGATCGCGCGACTGCGGGCCGAGTTGGACGCCGCCCGCGCGAAGGCCGTGATCAGCATTCGGCAGCGCGACGCGTACAAGGCCGAGCGCGACCAGCTGCGGGCCGAGCTGGACGCGCGCGGCGCGTGGGTCGTCCCGCGCGTCGACTACGACCCGTCCCTGCTGGTCACCCCGACCGCGCACTGGGGCATGGTGCGTCGCACCGCAGGCACCAGCACGCCCGAGCACGCCCGGGTGTACGCGGCGCAGATGCTGGCCGCTGCCGACTACGCCGAGCGGCTGGAGGAGGTCCGCGACGTCGAGCTGGCCGCCGGACGGCTGTGCCTGCGCTGCCAGCACGCGCCGGTCCACCAGCTCGGCGCGCCGGGGGCGCCCGGCCGCGGCTGCTGGCACTGCCTGATCGCCTGCTACCAGGACGGCCCGGCCGAGTGCGTGCTGTGCCGCCCGGTCCCGCAGGAGGCCGCCGATGCCCGCTGACCTGCTCGCCACCGCGCTGTGGATCGCGCTCGCGTGGGTCCTGCTGGGCCTGCTGGCCTGGTCGTTCGGCCGCGCCGCCGGACGGCGCCGACCCCGGCAACCCTTGCAGCCGCAGGGGATCAGCGCGTTGATCCGCGATCCGGTCTCGGGCTACTACCCGACCCAGATCGGCGTCTACTGCGACGGCTGCGGCTTCACCGTCTTGGGCGACTACCTGGTGCACGAGTCCCAGGACCGATCCGCCCGGCTCGGCGTCGCCCGTGCGCACCTGGCTGCGACCGAGGGCTGGACCTGCGATGCGTCCGGCGACTGGTGCCCGTCCTGCCACCCCACCCCGAGCATCGGCGTCGTCGGCGGTGACCGGTGACCCACCACAAGCAGACGCTCGCCCCCGCGTCGTGCGAGGGCGAGGGGGCGAGCGTCCACCACCCCGGCCGCGCGAGCGTCCCGACCGTGATCGGGCTGGACGTGTCGCTCACCTCCACCGGCATCGCCATCGGCCATCGCCTCACCCGGGTCACCAGCACCGGCCGCAAGGCCGATTCGCTGGCCGTGCGCTGCGGTCGGCTGCGGCAGCTCGCCGACCAGATCGACGCTCAGGTCCGCGATGTGGACCTGGTCGTGATCGAGCAGCCCGCCTACTCGCGGTCGCAGGGCTCGGCGCACGACCGGTCCGGTCTGTGGTGGCTGGTCGTCGACCGCCTGCACGGGCGGGGCATCCCGGTCGCCGAGGTCGCCCCGACCAGCCGGGCCCGGTACGCCGCCGGCCGCGGGAACGCGGGCAAGGACGAGGTCTTGGCCGCCGCGATCCGCCGCTACCCCGACGTGCCGATCAGCGGCAACGACGAAGCCGACGCCTACATCTTGGCCGCGATGGGGCTGGATCACCTCGGCCATCCGCCCGTCGTCGTCCCGCAGACCCACCGGGCCGCGCTGGACAAGGTCGCATAGCCGGAGGTGTCGGCGTGAGCGCGACCTGGCCCGTCATCCAGTCCGTCCGCGGCGCCTGGCTCGCGCTGTGCCGTCATCCGGCCTGCAAGACCCAGCACCTCATCGGCTTCTCAGCCGAGCTGCACGAGGTCGAGCGCCTGGCCGCCGCGCACATGAAGGACATCCAGCCGCCTCAGCCCACCCGCGACGCCCTGGCCGAGGTGCTGAACCGGCTGACCGCCGCGCGCGCCGCCCAGGGGCTGAGCCTGCGGCAGCTCGCCGCCCGGATGCCCTACCGGTCCAGCGCCGTCTCGGCGTGGGAGACCGGCGCCCGCACCCCGATGCTCGACGCCCTCGCCGCGTGGTCCGACGCCCTGGGCTACCGGCTCACCCTCATCCCGATCGGAGACAACCGCCCGTGACCCTCCCCATCGACCAGACCACCGGAGAGATCCAGGTCCGGCCGTTCGCCGACGTGCTGCGCGACCTCGGCCGCGCCGTCGTCATCGACGAGGCCGGTGTCCAGCTCCAGCAGCTCACCACCGCCGTCCGCGACAGCGGCAAGAAGGGACGCCTCACCCTCACCGTCGAGATCGCCCCGATGAAGGGCGATTCCGAGGCGCTGATGGTCCAGGCCAAGACCGACCTGAAGCTGCCCGCCGCCGAGCCCGTCAGCGGCGTGTTCTTCGCCGACGACGTCGGCAACCTCGTCCGCGACGACCCCCGCCAGATCGCGCTCCCGCTCCGCGAAGTCACCCGCCCCACCGAGACCAAGGACCTGAAGCAGGCATGAGCGACCTCGACAACCCCCGCACCGAGAACGACGCCCTGGTCGAGCAGGCGCGGCAGGCCGCCGGCCCCGCGCTGCTCGACACCCGTGCGGGCGGCGAACTGGCCGTCTTCCACACCCCGGCCGGTCTCCGCGTCGTCGACCTGGACGCCGAGGAGTACGAGACCCGCGCCGAGCGTCCCCGCCGCAAGCAGGGCACCACCCTCGTCCGCGACATCGCCTCGTTCGCCCAGTTCTACGCCAAGCACTCCGACGAGGCGTCGGAGGTGTACGCCGACCTCGACCGCGGCTTCATCACCGCCGTCCTGGACGCCGACGAGCCGGACGCGCCGCGCTGGGCCGGGCACCGCCTGGTGCTGGAGCTGACGCCCACCGAGGCGTGGAACCGGTGGTCCTCGATCAACCGCCGCCTCATCCCCCAGGTGGAGTTCGCCGAGTTCCTGGAGGACAACCTGCTCGACATCGCCCCGGCCCCGGTCCCGGCCGCGCAGATGCTGGAGATCGCGCAGACCTTCCAGGCGCGCACCCGGGTCGCGTTCTCCTCCGGCGTCGTCTCGTCCTCCGGTGATATCCGGCTGAAGTACGAGGAGACCACCGACGCCAGCGGTGGCGCGAAGGGCGACCTGGCCATTCCCCGGACGTTCGCGCTGGCCCTCAGTCCGTTCGACGACTGCGACCCCTACAAAATCGACGCCCGTCTCCGGTACCGCATCGAGGGCGGGAAGCTGCGGCTGATGGCCATCCTCGACCGGCCCGAGGACATCATCCGCGACGCCGTCAAGACCGTCGTGGCCAAGGTCGAGGAGACCACCGGCGCCAAGGTCATGCGCGGCCGTCCGGCCGGCTGACCGTGGCCTGCTGCGCCCGCTGCTACGCCCCGGCCGTCGTCTTGTACGAGGGCCGGGGCCCGCACGGTTACCGCGCGATCCTCGCCTGCGAGCGGGACCGTTCCAGCGCCCTGCAGTGGACACGCGGCGCCGGCGGCCCGGTCACCGCCGAACTCCTCGCCCCCGAAGCGGGCACCGCCGACCTGTCCGCACCCACCCTCTTTTGATCTGGAGCCGCACCTTGCCCCGCATCCGCGCGATCAAACCGGGGTTCTTCGCATCCGAGGACGTCGCGGCGCTGCCATTGCGCGCGCGCCTGACGTGGATCGGTCTCTGGACGCACTGCGACGACCAGGGCCGCGCCAAGGACAACGTGAAGCTCATCAAGGCGGCGCTGTGGCCGCTGGACCCGGTGTCACTGCAGGACGTCGAGGACGACCTGGCCGTCCTCGCCGAGCACGGCCGGATCCTCCGATACGAGGTCGCCGGACGCCGGTTCCTGGCGGTCGTCGGCTGGCACGAACACCAGAAGATCAGCAAGCCGACCACGTCCAAGCTCCCGCCGCCGCCCACCACGGACAGCTGCCCGCCCGCCCGCGCCACTCCCAAATCGAACACAGAAAGTAACGATCCCCCTGTGGACAACCCTGGGGACAGTTATCCACAGGGAGCATCCGAACCGCTCCCAGAACCGGACAACCGGGAAGAAAGCACGTCCGGGAGTCCTCCCGGAACGCTCCCGGAATCCTCCCGGACGGCTCCCGTGGGGAAAGGAAAGGAAAGGAAGGGAAAGGAAAGGATCAGTCCGCGCGCGCGTGCGCACAACGCCGCCCGCTGGCTCCGAGACCGCTACCGCCTGACCGACCACGAAGCGTCACAGGTTCTGGAAGCCGTCCAGGCTCGCGCGCCCCGACCGATCGACCACCTCGTCCCCTACCTCACCGCCATGGCCGAGGGCGACCTGGCCGACATCGTCGCCGCCGTCATGGACACCCCGCCACCCGGCCACACCCCCGCCGCCGGCGTGCCCGACGACGAGCTGCCCCCGCCGTATGAGCCGCCGCCCGTCCGCAACGGCCTGCTCGACCGCGAACCCGGACCCGACCAGGACGACATCACCAGCCGCGGCGCGACCGCCGTCCGCCAGGCCCTCGCCGCCGCCCGCACGAACGACCCGAAGGACGAGCCGTGACCGACGACGACGCCCCGCACCTGCTGTGCCCCTGGCCGACCGTCTGCCGCTGCACCCATGTCGGCTGCGTGGACGGCTGGCTCGACCGCACCCGCGACGACGGCACCCCCTACGCCGCGCCCTGCCCCAACTGCCGCCCGGAGGTGCACCGGCACCTGGCCGACCGGTCCAAGAGCCTGCGCCGGCTGCGGCGCGAACTGCCCGACCTGCCGCGGCCGTCCCGCAACACCGGGCGCCCCGTCCACACCGAGAGCTACCCGTGACCGGCCTGTCCTTCTGCTGCGGCAAGAAGCGCTACGCCACCGAGCGCACCGCCCGGCGAGCCCTGCGGTTCATCGACTCCGTCGCGGTCGGGCGCCATCCCGTCCGCGTCTACCAGTGCCCCCGCGGCTGGTGGCACCTCACCAGCCAACCCACCTACGGAGGAACCCCACGGTGAGCATCCCGTGCCCGGTCACCGGCTGCGGACGCCCGACCCGCGGCGCGACCATCTGCGGCGCGTGCGCCGCCGACCTCGCCCGCGCGCTCGCCTCGGTGCCCTGGCTCGACCGCCAGCTCGACCTGGTGCTCGCGCGGCAGACCCGCATTGGCAGCCGCGGCCCTCGCCCGGCCGAGACGCCGTTGCCGTATGCGCCGCACGCCACCGAGGCGCGCGAGGTGCTCCGCTCGACGCTGGCCGCGTGGGTCGACGAGCTGCTGCCCGTCCTGCCGCGCCGAGACCCCGGACCGGTCTGCGCCGACTGCGCGCACCCCTCGTGCCGCTACCGCGCCCCCGGCCGGACACTGCCGGGCATGGCCTGGTGGTTCCAGGCGCGCGTAGATCATCTCGTGCGGCATCCCGAAGCTGAGGAGTTGCGGGACGAGATCATGGCGGCTGTGTGGGCCGCTCAGCGCGTCGTGGACCGTCCCGCCGACCGGCGGTACGTCGGGCAGTGCGGTGCCGACCTCGACGGCTCCGACTGCGAGGCCGACCTGTACGCCCGGCCGAACGCCGCGACCGTGACCTGCCCGGCCTGCGACACCCGCTGGGACGTCCGATGGCGGCGCGAGCGGCTGCTGGCCGCAGCCGAGGACACCCTCGCGACCGCCGCCGACCTCGCCCGCGCCCTCACCGGCCTGGGCCACGAGGTCACCCCGGAGATGATCCGCGGCTACGCCCACCGCGGGCAACTCGTCCCGCACGGCCGCGACGCCCGGGGTCGGCCGCTGTACCGGCTCGGCGACGTCGCCGACGCGGTCGCCGCCGCAGCAGCTCGCCGCGCGGAGCGTTCGGCGTAGGTCGTCGGGGCAGTTCGCACCGGGTCGTGGCCGACCGCGATCCGGTGCATCCGGGCCTCGGCGCAACGCGAGGTCTCTGGAAAGTACTTCGGGTGAAAGAACCCACCTACCCGGCGAAGCCGTTCGGGGTTCGCGTCGTGGCGGGCTTGCTTCGCGGTCGGCCGGTGGGTGTATCGTCTGCGACACAACCCCAAAACGAAACGACCCCCAGAGGCGCGCCAACGCCGTCTGAGGGTCTGGCCACAGAAGACTGGTGAGAGTCCCCGTGGTTGCCCGCGATGCTATCGCGACGGCTTCATCGCCGTCACCATCTGCCCCGCCCCAGCGCGGGATGCGCCGGATCCGTTCGCAGCACCAGACGCGATTCGTGATCCTCCCGAACGCGCTCACCCAGCACACCGGCCTGTCGCTGCAGGCCCGTGGCCTGGCCGCGTTCCTGCTGTCCCTGCCGGACGGGACCGACATCTCCATCCGCGCCCTGGCCGCCCGGCTGACCGAGGGCGAGATCGCCATCGGCCGCGCCCTACGCGAACTGGAGACGGCCGGATACCTCACCCGGCAGCGCGTGCGCGACGCGTCCGGCCGCATCACCACGATCACCACCATGCGCGACGTCCCCGCCGCTGACCTGGGTGTTTCGCCCGAAGCGCCCGCGGCTGCGCCCGAACCGGCCCCCGAACCGGCCGCGAGCACGCCCGAACCGGCGCAGCAGCCCGCGCCCGAGGACGAACCGGCCGCGCCGTCCGCCCCGAAGCCCACGCCCCGGGCCCCGGCGCCGTCGCTCGACGCGGTGACCGCCGGGACGCGCGTCCTGCTCGACGTCGCCGCCGTCGAGCCGCGCCTGACCGTCGGAGCGCGCGCTCTGCCCGCGCTCGCCGCGCTCGTCGACCAGGCGCTCGCCGCCGACGTCGCCCCCGCCGAGATCCACCGGGCCCTGACCGCGAACCTGCCCGGCGAGATCCGCTCCGCCGCCGCGCTGATCCGGCACCGCCTCGACGAGCACCTGCCCGTCTGGACCGCCGCCGCGACCGTCCGCGCCCTGCGCGCGTCCGCCCCGACTACGCCTCGGCCCCGCGTCGAGATCGCCGCGTCCCCCGCCGCCGCACGCTGGACCGAGTGCGGCGACTGCGCGCGCCCGCTCCGCACCGCAACGCCGGACGGCCTGTGCGGCGACTGCCGCGCCGTCCCCGCAGCTTGACCCCTCGAAAAACGGCGGGCCCCAACCAGCGACGCAACCGCTGGTCGAGGCCCTCGACACCCGGAGATGAGGCTCCAGATGTCCACCCCCCACGCTATCCCCACCGCCACCGCTCCCGATCCTGCCGAGACGGCGTCCGCGTCCCGGATCGGCCTCGTCGACCTGGCCGTCATCGTCATCGCCGCCGCCGCCGGACTGCTGTCCCTGGACGGGCAGCGCCGCCTCGCCGCCATCGCGGGCTGGCACGGCTGGCACGCCTGGCTCCTGCCGATCGCGGTCGAGACCTACGCCGCGCTGTCGACGTGGCTGATGTGCCAGGCCACCACTCGCACCGCCCGCTACCGCATGGCCGCCTACGTCGGCATCGGCGTCGGCCTGTCCGGCGCGCTGAACGTCGTCTGGCACCTGGTCGCCGCCGACGTCATCACACCGTCATGGCGCATCGTCGTCGGCGTCGCCCTCGTCCCCACGATCCTCGTCGCGCTCGCGCTCCACCTCGCCGCCGGCCACCGCGCGCCCGCCCCGGCCGCCCCCGACGAACACCAGGCCGACGAGCCCGCGCAGCGCCGCCGGTACCGCGTCTCCCGCGCCCTGGTCGACGCCGCCGCCCAAGCCCTCGCCGACGCCACCGACCCGCGCACCGTGACCGGCGTCGAGCTGGCCCGCCGCGACCCCGACGCGCGGTCGGTCCGGGCCTGGCAGATGGCCCTTGCCGAAGCTCGTACCAGGTAGAGAATGCACTTCATGGATCACGTGCAGCGCCTCACCCTGGAATGCGGCCACATGCGTTTGTCCGGCCCCTGGGACGGCCCGCTCGACGACGACAGCACGTTGCGCCACATGATCGGCGACATGACCTGGTGCGAGATCTGCCCCTGGGTTCCCCGGGCCTCCAACGTCGGCAAGGAGATGAGGATCTGGCAGGTGGTGAACGTCGAGGAAGTGCCGTCGGCCGCCTACCGGGAGCCTGCCGAAGAGGCGAAGCGAGGACGGCATCGGCAGATCCACGGCTGATGTTCCGGGGAAGTCGCAGATGACAAGCGACCTGCGCGAACGGTAGTGTCTGCTCCGATACGAGATCTAGGCCCGACGGACATTCCGCCGGGCCTTTCGCGTGTCCGCCCTAGAACCCGTCTGCCGTCCGGGCGCCTGTTGCCCCAAGGCACCCGGACGGACAGAACTACGGTCCGACGATCACGATCAGTAGCGTCACCACCGCCACGCCGACGCCTATCGGCACCGCAAGCGAAGGCGTCACCGCTACACCGGTCGCAGCCAAGCCACCAACCAGGATGATCAGCAAGGCACGTGTCCCTATGAGGGGCCCCTGCGAAGGATCGTCGTTCCGTCGTACGCTCATAAGCGCTCGACCTCCATCTGAGTCTGGGGGATTGAGTTCAGACGGCTCCCTGCTCCAACAGGGGGCCGTCGCCGTTAAGGGGCGATGACCACGCCGTCCTGCTTCCAGAGTGTCAGCCCCGCCGTTGAAATCAATCCAGCGGCGAACCTGTGGACAACATGTCATCTCCCCTAGCACCGGACCATGCTGCGCAATAGTCATTCCGGCATGGCCCCCCGGGACTAGCAAAGGCGATCGATTTGCTCACCCTCCGGCGTACAGCAGAGGGCGAAGAGGAGGTCAGGCGTGTCCCGTCGCGCCGGGCTCCGGGTGTGCACCAAGCCGGGATGTCCCGAACTGGTGGCCGAGGGCCGCTGTCCCCAGCACCAACAGCAGGCCGAGCAGAGCAGAGGCAGCAGCGCGCAACGCGGCTACGGCCGTCGGCACCGGGACCGGTTCCGGGCTGGTGTGCTGGCCAAGCATCCCGTGTGCGTGCTGTGCCGTCAGCGTCGAGCTACCGAGGCCGACCATTACCCGCTGGACCGGCGCACGCTCCAACTGCGCGGTCTCGACCCCAACGACCCCATCTATGGGCGTGGCCTATGCAAGGGCTGCCATGACCAGCACACCGCGCAGGCCCAACCCGGAGGTTGGCACACACCATATGTGCCCTGACCTGCAACAACATCGGAGGATCTCGTGTTGTCGCAGGTCAGGGAGGGGGACGACCCCTTGATCATTTTGGGGCGTTGACCGCGGGGGAGCGCTCTGCCATGTCTGTCAGGTTCAGAACCTCTCGGCACGCTACTTGCGGTAGAGGGCTACGATCGCAAGCCAGAGCGTGAGGGCGCATGCGAAGCCGCTGCCACCAGCAATTAGTGACTCAGCGAAGGAGCGTTTGGACCACCGGCTCAGCAGTCCAGCGACTGTACCCACGTGTCCTGAGAGTGACAGCCCAAGCATTAGCACGGTGACGTCAAGCGCGGTCACGATGCCGGCCCTCCACTCTCGGAGAGGTTCAGGGACTGAGAGTCGCCCATGAGCACCCTTAGTTGACCGTTCGGGTAGACGAGGATGACGGTGTTTCGGGCATCGGGCGAAACTTCATCTCGCTCCCACGTAACTGTGCTCCGTGGGCGTAGGTCTCCGGTCAGGCGCTTGACCGCGTCCAAGATCCACGGACGCTCGTGGAGGTACATCTCCGCATGCCTGCTGTCAGGAGTGTCCACCAACATCGCTACCGGGCCTTTGCAGGCTCGCGCGTGCAACAGGTACGCCTCATACACAGCGAGGGCGTAGGTGTAACGGAATTCGAATGTGCGTTGAACGGTCCGTATGCTGCGCTGCTTGTGGCGCGACGGCCGACGTCGTTCGCTGGCTGGCATGTCGTCCCCATGCGGAGCCCTACGCGCACCGCTGGACGGCCTAGTCCAGGAACCTCACGCGCGTCATGGCCGCTTTATCTTCGTCGTACCTGCGGCGTAGGCGCTCGGTACTCGGACGGGCAGGCGTGTCTGCCGAGTCCGATAGTAGCGACGCAGACCGACGCGTGGGCGCTTCTTGCGAAATCCGGTACAAGGTCGGTCGGCAGACCGTAAGAGGGTTCCTGCCCCTTTCTCGGTTGGCTAGCCACGACCCGCGCGCCAGGAACCCACGCAGCGACGCTCGCGGGTCCGCCGGACTCAGAGGTTCACGATCGACAGGGCACTGCGCAACGCAGTGCCCGCCTAGAGCCGCGCACTGCGGCCGGGAGGACGGTCCGATGCCCAAGGGAGGAGCCCGCGCCCGGTCCGGCCCGCCGCCGGACCCGAACGCGCTGCGCCGCGCACGCGACAAGGGCGATTGGGTCCTGCTGCCCGCTGCCGGTCGGGACGGCGCGCCACCGGAGTGGCCGCTGCTCAAGCCGTCCCGCCGCGAAAGCGAGCTGTGGTCGGCGCTGTGGGCCAAGCCGCAGGCGCTGATGTGGGAGCGGCACGGCCAGGAGATCGAGGTTGCGCTGTACGTGCGGAACCTGGCGGTCGCGGAACGTTCCGGGGCGACGGTTGCCCAAGGGACGCTGGTGCGGCAGATGGCCGACTCGCTCGGGCTGACCACGCCGGGCCTGCGTGCGAACCGGTGGCGCATCGAGGCCGCGGCCCCGGTCGCCGAGGAGTCCGCGCCGTCCGCGCCGCAACGGCCCTCGTCGCGGAGTCGGCTCAAGGTCGTCCGCGATGACTCCCCCGCAGGCTGATTGGATCGTCCGCTGGCCGACGCTGGGGTTCCTGGTCGCCGACTGGATCACCGCGCACTGCATCGTCCCGGACCGCCGCCGCAAGGGCGACCCGTTCGAGATGTACGACTGGCAGCTGTGGTGCACCGTCAACCACTACCGGGTCAGGCCCGAGGCGCAGGCCGGCCAGCTCGCCTCGGCGTTCCACTACCGCCGCTCGCAGGTGGTCGCGCCGCAGAAGACCGGCAAGGGCCCGTGGTCGGCGTCGATCATCTGCGCCGAGGCTGTCGGGCCGGTGGTGTTCGCCGGATGGGCCGAGGGCGGCGAGGTCTACCGGTGCGCCGATCACGGCTGTGAGTGCGGCTGGGAGTGGGAGTACGAGCCGGGCGACCCGATGGGCGAGCCCTGGGCGACGCCGCTGATCCAGCTGCTGGCCACCAGCGAGGACCAGGTCGCCAACGTCTATCGGCCGCTGAAGGCGATGGTGAAGGGCGGGCCGCTGGCCGAGCGGATGAAGGTCGGCGAGCAGTTCATCAGGATCGGCGACGACGGCCTGATCGACGTGGTGACCTCCTCGGCGCAGTCCCGGCTCGGCAACCCGATCACGTGCGCGCTGCAGGACGAGACCGGCCTGTACACCGCCACCAACAAGATGATCGGGGTCGCTGAGACCCAGCGTCGCGGGCTGGCCGGGATGGGCGGCCGGGCGCTGGAGACCGCCAACGGTCCTAAAACACTCCTTTACAGGACGGCCCCACCCGGTGCGGGAACACCGGGCGGGGCCTTGATCCCGACCTGTATCGGAGGACAAGGACCATGGGGATCACTCAATCACGGGATGACTCACGCGCGATGACCGCCACCGTCCCGGCACCGCTGGGGGATGCAGCGGTCACGGGGGCGCGGAACGCGCGCCCGTTGCGGGCGGTGATCTACGCGCGGGTTTCTAGCGACCCCCGGCAGCAACTCCGTTCCGTCAGTCAGCAGATTGACGAGAGTCTTGCCGAGTGCGAGCGGCGCGGCTGGACAGTCGCCAAGATCTTCAAAGACAACGATCGGTCCGCGTCCCGGTACGCCACCAAAGAACGTCCCGAGTACGCCAAGCTGATTGAGTTCCTGCGCGGCGGCCATGCCGATGTTCTGGTCACGTGGGAATCCTCGCGTGCACAACGTGACCTTGAGGCATATCTCAAGCTCCGTGGCATCGCTGAAGCAAACGGCATTCTGTGGTCGTACAAGGGCAGACAATACGACCTGTCCCGCACGGATGACCGGTTCACGACGGGCCTTGACGCGCTGCTGGACGAGCGTGAGTCGAGCGTCACCCGTGACCGGATCTTGCGAGACAAGCGCGCTCACGCAGAGAAGGGCCTACCGCACGGGCGGCGGCTCTTTGGGTATCAACGCCACTACGACCCTCAGACCAAAGTGTTCGTGCGGCAGGAGATTCGCGAGGATCAAGCCCGCGTCGTGCGTGAGGCCGCGCGGCGGATCGCTGCTGGGGAATCACTGCGTGAGGTAGTCACCGACTTCAACAAGCGCGGGCTTACCACGGGCAACGGGAAGCCGTGGCAATCTTCCGGGCTGGGGCGAATGCTCCGGAACCCCGGCTACATCGGCAAGCGCGTGCACCAGGGCAAGGTCATCGGAGACGCCTGCTGGCCTGCGATTCTTGATGACACGACCTACTACGCGTGTGTGGAGCGCTTGAACGCGCCCGGACGAGCGTTCAGCCGGGACGGCAGGGTCAAGCATCTGCTAACCGGCATCGTGACGTGCGGGGTGTGTGGGGGGCGCATGGGGATGCTGGTCACGAGCGGAAGGGTCGCCTACGTGTGTCGGGGCACCGATACCGGCAAGTCGGCCAAGTGCGTTACGGTCCGCAAGAACCGGCTTGAGCCTTACATCGTGGGATTGGTGATCGAACGACTGTCGCGCCCGGACGCGGCCGAACTGCTCGCCGACCATCAGCAGGCCGACGATGCCAAGGCAGCATTGGCCGAAGCGGCGGAGAAACGCGCTCGGTTGGATGAGTTCTACGATGCCGCCGCATCCGGGGACCTGACAGCGACCGCGCTGGCTCGAATCGAAAAGCGGCTACTGCCTGAGATCCAAGCGGCGGAAGCGCGCGCGAACGCAGTCCGCGTCGTCCCCGTGCTGCGCGACGTCATCCGCCCGGACATCGCGGAGGTATGGCCGACTCTGCCGCTCACGCAGCAGCGGGAAGTCATTCGGGCGCTGATGGACATCACCCTTATGCCCACCACCAGGAAGGGACGCCTGCCTTTCAACTCTGACCGCGTGAAGGTCATATGGAGGCACGACCTTTAGCCCCTGGTCCCGTCCGGCTGACACGGCCACGAACCCCCGGTTCGTGGCCGTTGCCATGCCCGCACTCCGACCACAACCAGCACCACCAGGAGACGACCATGCCCGACCATTCACCACCCACCACCCCGCCGGAAGGGGACCGCGACCCGGACGCCGCGCGTATCAAGGCGGAGGTGGATGCCGCCCCGCCCCTGTCGGTGCGGCAACGCGAGCACCTACGGCGCATCTTCACCGCCGCGCGTCGCGCCTGGCAGCGCGCCGACTCCGACACCCCAGCCCCGAAGGAAGGTTCCGGTTCGTGAGTGATCCCCGCTGGACGCCAGCGGCACCGAACTTGCCGCAGGACGCGCGCCCCTCCGCGCCCACTCAGACGCCACAGACTGCCCCGCCCGACTCCGTGCCCCCTGCTGACGCCCCGCCGGGTGCCGCGCGGTCCCTGGCCGATGTGGAAGCCGAGAACGCCCAACTCCGCGATCAGGTGGCGTCTTTGGTCGGCGCGGAAGTCGTCCGGCTGGCGTCGGTGCGGATGGCCAACGGCGCGGACCTGTTGACGTTCCGTGGCGCGGACATCGCGCAGTACCTCACGGACGCCGGAACGGTGGACCCCGCGAAGGTGAACGCCGCCGTTGACGAACTGCTGTCCGAGCGGCCCTATCTCGCACGGGAGGCACTGACCCGGTTCCAGGGCAGCGCCGATCAGGGGGTCCGGGCGAACGTGCCCGCGCCGTCCCCGCCGCGCTTGGGCGCGATCTTCACCCCGCCCCCCAACCGATGATGACGGGAGACCTGAAATGACGTGGCTGACGACCTCCGGGACCGCCGGGGGAGGGTTCGCGCCGACTGAGGCAGCGAGCTTCTTCTTTGACCGGCTCGCCGCGCGCAGCGTCGGACTGGAGTCGGGGTTCCGCCGGATCAACACCCAAGGCGCGCGGCTCGGGATTCCCCGCGTGCTGTCGGATGCGGTCGCGAGCTGGACCCCGGAGGGAACCGAGATCACCCCTACCGATCCCAACGCCGACAACGTGACCGCCACCCCGCGCAAGCTCGCCGCGCTGGTGTACGCGTCCAACGAACTGATCTCCGATTCCAACCCCGACGCGCAAAACGTGCTCGCCGACAACCTCGCACGCGCGGTCGCCCTCAAGCTCGACCGGTCCTATTTCGAGGGGTCCGGGGTCGCCCCCGAGATCCGGGGACTACGGAACCAGTCGGGGATTCAGACCGTGAGCATGGGCGCGAACGGTGCCGCGCTGGCCAACCTTGACCCGTTCGCCGACGCGCTGGGGATGCTCGCCGAGGCCGACGCCGAGGCGTCCGCGATCGTGATGCATCCGCGTAACTGGCGTGCGCTGATCAAGGTGAAGGAGACCACCGGTTCGGCGCGGCCCGTGCTGATCGACGGCGCGTCCGCGCCGTCGGACGGCCCGCGCCGGTCGATCTACGGCGTCCCGGTGTTCCTGACCTCCCAGCTTTCGACCAACGAGGTTCAGGGCACGGCGACGAACGCGAACTCGATCTACGTCTACCAGGGCGATCAGGTCGTCACCGTGTTCCGCTCCGACGCTGACGTTCAGGTGGACCGGTCGGCCGCCTTCTCCTCCGACCGCACCGCCGTGCGCGTCACCCTGCGCGCCGACCTCGTGCTCCCCAACCCCGCCGCCGTCGTCCGCATCACCGGAGTCACCCCATGACCGCGCCCGGACTCGTCCGCGTCCGCGTCGCGCAGGGACGGCAGGTCGTCACCGACCACGGCCACCACCACGGCGGGGAAACCGTCGCCGTCCCCGCCTCGACCGCAACCGAGTGGATCGCACGGGGATGGGTCGCCCCCGCCTCCGACGACTCCCCACCCGCCCCGCACTCGTCCCCGCCGCCGTCCGAGCCGCCGTCCGAGCCCGCGCCGGTTCCGGTCGTCCCGGACGGGGCATCGGCCGTGCGGGGGCGGGCGAACGTCCGAGCCCGGATCGTCGAGGAGCTGCGCGCCGACCCCGACCGGTCCGACCGTGCGATTGCCGCCGTGGTCGGCTGCGACCACAAGACGGTGGGGACCGTCCGCCGAGCCCTCACCCCGCCCCCAGCGGCTCCCGCCGACGATGCAGACCGCGCCCGGGCGGACGCGCCCCGGGCGGACGCACCCGGGGAAGGCGAACCGGCATGAGCGCGGGACGCGAATTCCCCGCCTCCACCCCGACCGCCGGACGGCGCGGCTTCACCGTGTGCGCAGTCCCCGGCTGTCCCGCGCTGGTTCGCGTCGGCCGATGCTCCGACCACATCCCCACCTACCAACGCGCCTTGCGCTGCCGCTGGACCTGACCCCCACACCCCCCGGCAGCGGGGAAACGGCCCCGGACCTGCGGGGACGGTCCCGCCTGAACTCCGCGCCGCGCCGGATGGGGAAGCCTGCGGGGTGTCCTCCCCCGGAACATCCCCAGATTCCCCACGCACGGCGCGGAAAGTTTTGAACCTGGCAGACCTGGCAGACCGCTCCCTCGCGGTCAACGCCCCTACCGGCGTTGGGGGTCCACCCCCACCCCCGCGTCTCCGAGGGGGACGAACACGAGAAACCCCCGGCTCCCTCCCAGGTGCCGGGGGTTTCGTCGTGCGCGTCCCGCTTGTGACGGGGCCAGTTCGCGCACGTGGGGCCGCGCGCGGGGCGGAGAGGATCGGGCTCGTCCGCCTCCGCGCGCGGGGTCTACTTGCCCTTCTGGTCGTCCTTCGGCTTGGCAGGCGGCCGGGACGGGACGGGCGGGATGTCCTCGGGTTTGGTCGGCATCCGGCTACTCATGGGCACTCCTTCGGTAGGGCTGGATGGTGTGGGTGGGGTAGTGCGTGCCGCACCGGAGGCGGTGGGAAGGAACGCGGCGCGGCACGCGGTCTAGGGGGCGGCGTCCGCGTCGCCCTGGTCCTCGTCCGGCGCGTGGCCCTGGTCGTCACCGTCGCGCTCGTCCGGCGCGTGGCCCTGGTCGTCACCGTCGCGCTCGTCCGGCGCGTGGCCCTGGTCGTCACCGTCGCGCTCGTCCGGCGCGTGGCCCTGGTCGTCGCCGAGCCGCGCGACGACATCCCAGGTCGCCACGTCCGCGAGGTTCAAGACGTCGAGCAGCTTGGGATCTTCCAGGATCGCGACCGCGAGCCCGGCCACGTACTTCGCAGAGCGTTCGTCGTACCCGGCGCGCGCCATCGCCGCCCGGTACGCCCGATGGACCAGCGACACCCGCTCACGCGCGATGTCGCACTCCTGCCGCGCCTTGAGTGCCACCAGCGCGAGCGTCTCGGTTACGGTGCCGCGCCCCATGTGCTCGCCGATCACCGCGTCCGTCACGATCTCCGCAAGCTCGGACGGGGTGGCGTCGGGGTCGTGCGGCCCGTGCGTCGGCACGTTCACATCACGCCCCGGTGCAACTCGCGACGGATCACCTCAAGGGTGTTGGCCATGTCGCCGACCGGCGCGATGGTCCGGCCGTCCTGGTCGCCCAGGTGCCACACGTACCACCAGCCGTCGTCCCCGCCGTCCTGGTCGCGCAGGTAGTCACACCGCACCCGCACCGCCGGACTCCCCACCGTGGCGAGGATCAAGTACGGCCCGTCACGCAACCCCGCCCAGCGCACGCGCAGCATGCGCCGGGACGCCTCGTCCCGCAACGCGCGCAGCGCTTCATACCGGGGGGCCGTAGGCGAATCGGTCCGGGCGAGCCTGCCACGCACCGCATCGGACGTGTGACGGCCCCTCCGCCGTCGCGTGAAGACCATGCTCATCCTCCCGGACTGAGTCGGTGATGTGGCCTCCACGATGCGCCCTCCAGAGCTAGTCTCGCTACGTTCGCGCAACAGACGCAACAAATTGGAGGGCGGGCATGAGCGTTCCACCCCCGGAAGTGTCACCGCAGATCACGGGCTCGCTTTGGGAGCTAATCGCGGTTCAACTGCGAAGACATCGCAAGGAACGCGGTATGAGCGGTGAGGCGCTCGGACGGCTTCTCGACGTCAACCGTTCTACTGTTTCGCGATACGAGTCCGGCAAGCTCAAGCTCCAGGAGCATCACGCGATCAAGATCGACATCGCGTGGAACACGAACTGGCTGTTCACGAACCTCGTGCGCTTCGCGAAGGAAGGGCACGACCGGGAGTGGTTCGCCACCCACCTTGAGTTGGAGTCCAAGGCGTCCGAACTGCGCATCTGGGAGTACGCCTGGATTCCTGGCCTCTTCCAGACTGAGGACTACACGCGGGCGCTGGTGCGCGCGGCCGGACTGGAGAACATCGATGCGGAGGTGGCGGCCCGCCTGAAGCGTCAGGAACGTCTCTCTCGGCCGGGTGCTCCCGCCATGTGGGTCATCCTCGACGAGAACGTCATCACAGCGCAGATCGGATCACCGGAGGTCATGCGGGCTCAGCTTGCCCGCCTGCTGGAGTTGGCCGAACGCCCCAACATCTCCGTCAGGATCGTCCCCAGGAGTGCGGGCGAGCACGTCGGGCGGGATGGGTCATTCAAGATCATGACGGTGGACGGGGTGGACTCCGCGTACATCGAAGCCGCCGGAGAGGGGCGACTTGTCCAGGACGCAACAGATGTACGCTCGTACCGAGCACGGTTTGATCGCGTCGGAGATGTCGCACTGCCCGTGCGGGCATCGATCGACCTAATCAGGCAGGTAATGGAGGGTCTTGCATGACTCCCGTGTGGCGCAAGTCCACCCACAGCGGTACGGGTGGCAGCCAGAGCGATTGCGTCGAAGTTGCGAAGCTGGCGCGCAACCTTGGCGTGCGGGACTCCAAGGACCCGAATGGTCCCCGGCTCGTGCTCGACGCCGGGACGGCCGCCGCGCTCGTTGCCGACATCAAGCAGGGACGTCACGACAGCGCGTGATCCCTCGCCTCCGAGCCCCCGACTGAGCCGAGGTCGGGGGCTTTTTGCTGTCTCCGGAGAGACTGCCCGGTATCCGCGCTGCGCCGTACGGTCGGTGCGGAGGTGCGGGAGATGGGCAGTAGCTGCGGCACGTGCCGGGGTGAGGGTGGATGGTGGGAGCACGGCAACGGGCAACCCGGTAAGGCCAAGCCCAAGCGCTGGATCAAGTGCTGGGACTGCAACGGCAAGGGAGAGAAGTAGCGCTATGACGCTCGATCCGTGGGACGGACCGGTGTGCCCCACATGCCAGGGACGCCGCGAGATCGTCTACGCGCGCGGCAACCGCTGGATCTCTGTCCGGTGCGAGGACTGCAACGGGACTGGCCTAGCGGAGGGCACAGAGCCGGACAGCTACCGCGAGGACGGGTACCGGCGGCCCCGTGACGGGGAGGAATACGACCCAGACGTTCACGGCCCTGTGCGCAGCGACGCCGACCCGCCGCGCGAACCCCCTGCGCCGGGTGAGACGTGTTCGTGGTGCTTCGGAGCCGGGGTCGTCCTCCAAGCGGGCACCTACCGCGAGGAACCTTGCCCCGTCTGCTCCCGCCCCACGGCCTGAGCCGTCCGCCCCTGTTTTCGCTGGTAGCGGGGACGTAGCGGACCTCTGGGTCAAAGGGGTGTCTCGGGACCCTTGACAACGACCAACGCCTGGGACCCGTCGGAGAACTCGGTCGCGCAGCGGACGCACGAGTCCCAGCGACCCGACCTGTTCAAGTTCTACATCCCGCCGCCCAAGGGCCTGTCCTACCGGAACAAGGCCGAGCGCCGGAAGATCCACCGGCACGTGTACGCCGGAAGCGCCCACATCGACCTGGACGCGATCGAAGCCGAGGCCGCCGAGCTGCTGGAGAACGACCCCGCCCAGGCCGAACGGTTCTTCGGCAACAAGATCACCGCCGGGAGCGAATCCTGGCTGGACACCGACGCCTGGGACGGCCGTGCCGCGCCCCGCGAGGTGCCCGACGGCACGCCGATCGTAGTCGGGTTCGACGGCTCGGACGTCGACGACTGGACCGCGCTGCGCGCCGAGACCCTGGACGGCTACCAGTTCACCCCGACCTACGGCGACGGCCTGCCGACGATCTGGAACCCGGCCGACCACGGCGGGCAGGTCCCGCGGCTGGAAGTCGACGCCGCGCTCGACGAGGTGATGCGCCGGTACGACGTGGTCCGGCTGTACGCCGATCCGCCGTACTGGGAGACCGAGGTCGACACCTGGGTCGACCGGTACGGCGACAAGCGCATCATCCGCTGGTACACGCGCCGGATCGTGCAGATGCACGCGGCGTGCGAGCGCCTGGTCACCGACGTGACCAAGGCGGACAGCACGTTCACGCACGACGGATGCCCGACCACCGCCAGCCACATGGGCCACGCCCGCAAGGCGGCCCGTCCCCAGCGCCGGTATGTGCTGGTGAAGGCGTCGGCCGCGCAGAAGATCGACGCCGCCGTCTGCAGCGTGCTGGCGCACGAGGCCGCAGGCGACGCGGTCGCCGCCGGCCTGGCCCGCACCAAGAAGAAGTCCTACGTCTACACCTCCTCGATGTGGTGAGAAGGGAGGCCCGCGTGGCGCTGACGATCGAGCAGGCCCGGGACCTGGCCGACCGGCTCACCGAGGAACTGAACCGCCGCACCCCGCAGGCCGAGCGGCTGACCGACTACTACCGCGGCAACCACCCGCTGAAGTTTGCTTCACGCGAGTTCGCCCGGCACTTCGCCGACCGGTACGCCGACTTCTGCGACAACTGGACGGCCCCGGTCGCCGACGTCGCGGTCGAGCGGCTCACCGTCGTCGGGGTCCAGCCCTACGGCGCGGAGACCGCCGACGTCGAGCTGGGGCGAGTCTGGCTGGCCAACGATCTGGACGCCGACTCCCAGCTGGGATTCCTGTCGGCCGGGATCGGCGCGCGCGCGTTCGTCCTGGTGTGGGGCGACCCCGCTGACGAGACGACCCCGACTGTGACGTTCGAGGACCCGACGCAGGCGATCGTCGCCTACCGTGCCGGGTCGCGCCGGGACCGGGTCGCCGCGCTCAAGCGCTGGCAGGACGGCTCGACCGAGTTCTGCACCCTCTACACCGCCGACGAGGTCTGGAAGTTCGAGCGGACCAGCTACCGCGCCGACCAGGAAGCTCGCAAGAGCCTGCCGCTCGCCGCGGTGGACGACCTGGTGCGGCAATGGATGCCGCGCGACACCGGCACCGAGCCGAACCCGCTGCCCAACCCCATGGGCGTGGTGCCGATGGTCGAGCTGCCGAACCGGCCGCTGCTGGCCGACGACCCGATCTCCGATGTCGGCGGAGTCGCGGCGATGCAGGACGCGGTGAACTACCTGTGGGCACTGCTGTTCAACAGCGCCGACTTCGCGAGCCTGCCCGCGCGGGTCGTGACCGGCGCCGACGTCCCCAAGACCCCGATCCTGAACGAGCACGGCGAGATCGTCGGCGAGAAGCCGGTACCGCTGGAGAAGTTCGCACTCGACCGCGTGCTGTGGATCCCCGACGAGAACGCCAAGATCTCGTCCTGGCCCGCCGCGGACCTGAAGGCATACACCGACGTCATCGAGGTCGCCGTCGGGCACATCGCCGCGCAGACCCGCACCCCCGCGCACTACCTGATCGGGAAGATGGCCAACCTGTCCGGCGACGCGCTGATCGCCGCCGAGGCCGGGCTGGTCCGGCGCTGCGAGGAAAAGCAGCTGTGGTTCGGTCAGGCGATCCGGGAAGTGGCCCGGCTGGTCGCGCTCGCCCAGGGCGACGACCGCAAGGCCCAGGCCCTGCGCGCGGGCACCGTCCTGTGGGCCGACACCGAGTCCCGCTCGCGCGCACAGCTGGCCGACGCGCTGCTGAAGCTCAAGCAGATCGGGTTCCCGTTCGAGTTCCTGGCCCGCCAGTACGGGCTCACCCCGCCCGAGGTCGCCGTCCTGGTCGCGATGCGCGAGCGCGAGGCCGAGCTGGACCCGGTCGCGCAGATGATGGCGGGCAAACCCGACCCCGCCACCGACCCCACCGTCCCAGGCGCTGATCCCGCCGCCGACGGCGGCCCGATGGACCAGCCCCGGGTGCCCACCACTGCGGCTGTCGCGCAGGGCTGACGGTGGCCTCGACGGTCGAGCTGGCCCGCCAGCACCAGCGGGCCCAGCAATCGCTGGTGCGCCGTCTGCTCGGCGGCTGGCTGCGCCTCTCGTCCGGCCTGGACCCTGCCGACGTGGTCGGGTCCTGGCGCGCGGGTGTGGGTCCGTCGCTGCTGGCTGCGACGACCGCCGTGCAGCGCCAGGCCGCCACCGCCGGCGGCGCCTACGTCGAGCAGGTGATCGCCGCATCCGGCGCGACCTCCGCACCGGTCGGCACCCTGATCCCCGAGGCGCTGGCCGGGGTCGCCTCCGACGGCCGCCCGCTCGGCAGCTTGCTAGAGTTCCCGGTCCTGCGCACCGCGCGGCAGATCGGCGACGGAGCCAGCGCCGACGACGCGGTCGCGCAGCTGGTCCGGCAGCTGGCGATGATCGCCGGGACGCAGGCCGCCGACGCCGGACGCGTCGGAACCGGCGTCGCGATGACCGCCAACCGCGCGATCACCGGCTACGTCCGCGTCGTGCACCTGCCCGCCTGCAGCCGCTGCATCGTCCTGGCCGGACGCGTCTACTCCTGGTCGGCGGGGTTCCTGCGGCACCCGCGCTGCGACTGCACCCACGAGCCGGTCACCTCGACCGACCACGCGCGCAGCGCTGGCACCAGCCCGTCCCGGCTGTTCGACCGGCTCACCCGCGCCGAGCAGGACCGGATCTTCGGCGCCGCCGCGGCCCGGGCGATCCGGGACGGCGCAGACCTGGCGCAGGTCGTCAACGCCCGCCGCGGCATCACCTCCGCCGGAAGCGGCTTCACCGTCGAGGGCGTCACCCGGCGCGGCTACGCCGGTCGCCGCCTGCGCGAGCTGGACGGCGCGGCCCGCCGCGCCCCGGTGGCCCGGATGACCCCGGAGGCGATCTACCAGGCCGCCGGAGACGACCGGGACGAGGCGCTCCGACTGCTGTACCGGCATGGCTACCTCACCGCCTCCGCGCCGTCGCAGCCCACCCCGCGCCCGCGCGTCACCCTTTCGGATCGCACCAGCCCCGGCAGACCGCTGGACGGCCCTTCCGGACACCGCCACGACCAACCGCCCGCGGGCCCCGGCGGGAACGGCGGGCACTCTGGTTCCCCGCCGGACGGCCTGGGACGCCTGGACCCGCCCGACGAGCAGCCGCTGCTCGGCGACCTGCTCCCCCACGACCAGGACGACGCCGACGAACGCCGCGGCGACATCGAGCACGCCATCGCCGAGCAGATCGGCGGCGAGTACCGGACCCGCGACGGCACGGTGTTCACCGTCTACGTCAACGAGGTCGACGTCGAGCCGCACGAGATCGTCGCCCGCTCCACCGTCCGCGTGGACGGCCTGAAGGTCGGCGAGATCAACCGGGAGTTCTACCGGGAACGTGACGGAACCCTGTGGGTGGACCATGCCTGGCTGCGCCTGGACAAGGACGTGCAAGGCCGCGGGTTCGCGCCGGTGTTCAACGGCCACATGGAACGCTGGTACCGCCGCTCCGGGGTGGACCGCATCGAGATCATCGCCGGTCTCGACAAGGGCGGCTACACCTGGGCCTCCCAGGGTTTCGAGTTCCTGGACGAGGACGAGGCCCGCAGTATCCTGGAGCGGCTCGAACTGCGCGTCGACCCGTTGCGCGACTGGCTCGACGAGCACGAGAACGACGACGGGCTCAGCGACGCCGAGTACGAGGAGATCGAGGACCTGGTCGAGGCCGCCGACGAGCTGATGGACCGCGCCGAGCGCGAGCCGTTCGGCAGCGACGACTACCCGACGGCGTTCGAGATCAGCCAGCTGGGCCGCAAACCCGGCCAGGGCAAGGACGACATGTGGCTGGGCAAGCAAGCCATGATGGGCTCGGAATGGAGAGGAGTGCGGTTCCTGTGACCGACCAGCACCGCCCCACCGAGCCCTCCCCGGCCCGCCGTGACCGGCAGCGCGCGCTCAACGACTGGTTCACCCAGTGGGCGCAACAGCACGGCGTCGATCAGGTCGACGACGCACCGGCCGACGCCCAGGAGCAGTACTGGCGGCGCGCCCGCGAGCTGATGGGCCTGGACCCCGACACCGGCCTGCGCCCCGGCCTGGTCCGGCGCCGCCGCCGCGCCTGACCCCTTAACCGAACCCAGCCTCAGCCCCTTCGGGCGCGAGAGCTGGGCTTTTTCATGCCCGGCGTGCGCAACGCACGCACCCACATCACCCGCAACGGGAGACCCACATGTCCACCCAGTCCACCGAGCTGCCCGTCCACCCGGTCACCGGCCTGCCCGCACTGGGCGTGCTGCCGTCCGGGCGGATCGTCTGGCCCGTCCTCGGCGGCTCCGGCGACGACCAGCCGCCCACCACGAACCGGCCCGACCACCAGCCCGACCCGGTCGACGAGGGCCAGGACGACGACGGCCAGGACGACGACGTCGACGACGAGCCGCTCGGCCCGGCCGGGCAGAAGGCACTCGCCGCCGAGAAGGCCAAGCGCCGCGAGCAGTCCGCCAAGCGCCGCGCCGCCGAGGCCCGCGCCGCCGACCTGGAAGCCGAACTCGACCAGCTCCGCAACGGAGCCAAGACCGGCGAGGAGGGCCAGGACCAGGTCGACGTCGACAAGATCCGGCGCGAGGCCGAGAAGTCCGCGCTCACCACCGCCAACGCCCGCATCCTGCGGTCGGAGGTCAAGGCCGCCGCCGCGGGCAAGCTCGCCGACCCCGCCGACGCGCTGCGGTTCCTGGACCTGACCCAGTTCGAGGTCGGCGCGGACGGCGAGATCGACGAGGACGAGCTGCGCGACGCGGTCGACGAGCTGCTCACCCGCAAGCCCTACCTGGCCGCCGCTGCGAGCGGCGCGCCGCGGTTCCAGGGCAGCGCCGACCAGGGGCCCCGCCCCAAGACCAAGACGCCGACGCTCGACGAGCAGATCACCGCCGCCGAGAAGGCCGGCGACTGGGCGACCGCCCGGCGGCTCAAAACCGCCAAGCTCACCCAGACCACCACCCACCAGCAGTAACACCCGGCAGGCCGGACGGTCCTGCCCACACTCAATGGAGGCATCCCCATGGCGGGAATCACCGGGCAGGCGACCACCTTCGGCGTGCCCAACTACGTCGGCGAGCTGTTCTCGACCTCGCCGCAGGACACCCCGTTCCTGTCCGCGATCGGCGGGCTGACCGGCGGCGAGCAGACCACCAGCACGCTGTTCCAGTGGCAGGGCTACGACCTTCGTGACGCGGACGCCACCCGGCAGCGTGTCGAGGGCGGCAACGCCCCCGCTGCCGAGGCCCGGGTCCGGTTCAACGTCACCAACGTGGTCGAGATCCACCAGGAAACGCTGGAGGTCTCCTACACCAAGATGGCGGCGACCGGCCAGTACGCCTCGACCGGCTCCGCGCACCCGGGCGCGGTCGGCATCTCCGGGTCCAACCCGGTCACCGACGAGCTGGACTGGCAGACCCAGCAGCACCTCGTTCAGATCGCCCGCGACATCGAGAAGTCGTTCATCACCGGCACCTTCGCCAACCCGGCGACCAACGCCACCCCGCGCAAGACCAACGGCATTCTCAACGCCATCACCACCAACGTGATCGCCAACGGCACCGCCGCGGCGCTCACCGAGAAGATGGTCCTGGACCTGCTGCAGAAGGTCTGGGAGAACGGCGGCATCCAGGTCTCCGACACCGCCACCCTGATGTGCAACGCGGCGCAGAAGCGCGCGCTCACCACGATCTTCGTGACGAACAAGAACTTCCAGGAGACCTCCCGCAACGTCGGCGGCGTGGCGGTGCAGAGCATCGAGACC
Source organism: Actinomadura gamaensis (assembly GCF_042652125.1). NCBI lineage: Bacteria > Bacillati > Actinomycetota > Actinomycetes > Streptosporangiales > Thermomonosporaceae > Actinomadura > Actinomadura gamaensis. The sequence goes on from NZ_JBHSIT010000012.1 coordinate 300,086, forward strand.
GACTTCGGCCGGCTGAACATCATGCTCAACCGGTACATGCCCGCCGACCAGCTCGCGGTCGTGAGCCTGGAGCAGTGCGCGCCGGTGTTCCTCAACGTCCCCGGCAAGGGCTTCCTGTTCACCGAGCCGCTGGCCAAGAACGGCGCCGCGGAGCGGTTCCAGATCTACGGCGAGGTCGGGCTGAAGTACGGCAACGAGAAGGCCCACGGGAAGATCACCGGCCTCACCACCTGACCCGTCCCGACGACCCCCGAAGGAGCATCACGTGAAGCTGGTCTGTACCCGCTACCCCGAACTGCAGGTCAACCTCGCCGACGGCCGCACCTCGGTCCGGTTCACCGACGGCGTCGCCGAGGTCGAGGACCGCGACCAGGCCGACGAGCTGCTGCAGCTGGCCGACTCGCACGGCATCGCCCTGGCCGACCCGGACGACGTCGAACCCTCGCCGGACGGCGACAAGACCTCTGGTTCGGACGGCGGTGCCGAGGGCGGCGAGGACACCGACAGCCCGGAGCCGGACCCGGCGCCGGTGCCCAAGCGCGGCGGGCGCGGCCGGGCCGCGCGAGACTGACCGATGCCTCTGGCTGCGCTGGCCACGCCCGACGACCTGACGGCCCGGCACATCTCGTTCGCCGACCGGACGCTGGCCGAGACCTACCTGCTGGTGGCCTCGGCCAGCGTCCGCGACGCCGCCGGATGCCCGATCAGCCTCACCACCTCGACCATCACCCTGTGGGCCGACGGCGGGACCTGGCTGCAGCTGCCCGGCGGTCCCGTCACCGCCGTCACCTCGGTCACCGTGGACGGGACGGCGCTGCCTGCCGATCAGTGGACGCTGGTCGGCGCGCGGCTGCTGCGCCCCTGCGGCTGGGGCCCGCTGTGCCCGGGTGAGCCGCCGGTGCGCGTCGAGGTGACCTACACCCATGGCCTGGCGGTGGTGCCCGCCGACGTGGTCGACCTGGTGTGCCGGATGGCCGCCGCCGCGCTCACCCTGGCCGGTGCCGAGCCGGACGGGTCCGGGCTGGCGCTGGACCGGATCGTCTCCGAACGGCTCGGCGACTACGCCGTCACCTACGACCGCGACTCGCGCACCACCGAGATGGAGCTGGCCGACCGGACCCGCGCGCGGCTGCGCTCCCGGTTCGGCGGGCTCGCCGCGGCGATGGTGACCGCCGGATGATCGGACGGCTGTTCACCGACCAGGCCACGGTCGAGCCCTTCCAGGGCGACGGTGCGCACGGCCCGATCTACGGGCCGCCCGTCTCGGTCGAGTGCCGCCTGCAGGAGGCCACCGACTACCGCACCGGCAACGCCGACCAGCAGCAGACCACTGCGGCGACCGTCCTGTACCTGCCGTACACCGCCGTCGTGCCCGCGCGGTCCCGCGTCACCCTGCCCGACGGCCGGGTCGGCACCGTCACCGAGATCCACAGGCACCGGGGACGCCCCGGCCTGCGGCACCAGAAGGTGGTGATCCGATGAGCAAGCGCTACCGGCTGTCCTGGGACGGCCCCAAGGTCGTGTCCCTCATGGGGTCCGGGCTGGAGGCAGGGCTACAGGACGCCGCCGACTACCTGCTGCAGGAAGCCAACCAGCGCGTCCCGGTCGAAACGACGCGGCTGCGCGAGTCCGGGGAGGTGTCGGTCGAGGCCGAACGCCGCCGCGCCGCGGTCTCCTACGACACCCCGTACGCGGTGATCCAGCACGAGAAGGGCTACTACAAGCACGCGCCCGGCCGGGGCCGCAAGTACCTGGAGATCCCCTACCTGACCAAGCGCCCGGAGATGCGGCAGCGCATGGCCGCCGCGATCCGCCGGCGCTTCGGCCTGTAGCGATGGCCTGGACCAACGACCTGCTCGCCGGGCTCGCCGCGCACCTGGCCGCCGCCGGAATCGGGCAGTGGAAGCCCGTCGGCACCTACGATCCGGCCTCGGCCGTCCCGGCGATCACCCTGCGGACCCTGCCCGACCGGCCCGACCGCGCCATCGCCCTGGACCTGTTCGCCGACGTCGACGCCGACGACGCGGGCCTGGCCGACGTGCTCGCCGCCGTGCAGATCCAGACCCGCGGCACCCGCGACCCGTCTGACGTCGACGACCTCGCCGATGCGATCTGGGACCGGCTGCACGGCGCGCAGATGCTCACCCTCGACACCGGCCCGGCCGCCGTCCACACCACCCTCATCCGTCGGCGCTCCAGCGACCGCCTGGGCGCCGACGAACACGGCCGGTACCTGCGGTCCTGCAACTACTACGTCAACGCGGCCCGGCCGAACGCCTACCGGCCCGACTAACACGAGGACGTCATCATGGCTATCGCAATCAGCGGGATCACCCCCGCGACCGGGCCGCTGTCCGGCGGCACCGTCCACTACATCACCGGCACGAGCCTGGACACCGTCACCGGGATCACGATCAAGGGCACGGCGGTCGCGCAGTACAGCGCGCTGTCGCCGACCCTGATCCGGCTGACCCTGCCCGCGGGTGGCACGGCCGGGGCCGGGGATGTCGTGCTGAACCCCGGCGCGGTCACCCTGGCCGGTGGCTTCACCTACTCGGCGGCGGCGAGCACCGAGCAGCTCGTCAGCACGGTCGCGCGCAAGTGGGCGCTCGACGTCAACACCGGCACCGTGGCCGCTCCCGTGTGGACGCCGGTCCGGGCGATCGGCGAGCTGAAGCCGACGGTCGACGCGCAGATGGAAGACGACAGCGATTACGACAGCAACGGCTGGGCCAGCGAGGTCAAGACCCAGCTGAAGTGGGCGCTGGAGACCAAGGTCTTCCGCAAGGTCGGCGTGGCGAGCGCCGCCTACGACCCGGGCCAGGAGAAGCTCCGCCAGGCCGCCGACCAGTTCGGCGCGGCCGGGACGGTCCAGGTCCGCTGGTACGACCGGACCGGCGGCCCCGAGGCGTACACGGGGTTCGCGTCGGTGTCCTGGGAGCCCGAGGGCGGCGACGCCAAGGACCTGGACCAGGTCACCATCAAGCTGTCCGGCAACGGTGCCCGGACCACCATCACCAACCCGGCGGCGTGACATGGCTTTCAAGGATCTGAACGAGTTCCTCGCCGACGCCCACCTGGACTTGCCGATCAACGGCACCGTCTACCGCGTCAACGACCCCGACGCCGAGACCGGCCTGGTCGTCCAGCGCCTCATGGAGATCGGCGCAGCCGTGCACCAGGGCCGGGAGGTCACCGAGGCCGAACTGGACGACGTCGAGGAGGGCGAGCTGTACGAACGCGTCCTCGGCGACGCCTACGCCCAGATGCTCGCCGATAACGTCACCTGGTCCCGGATCAAGCACGCCGCGGTCACGGCGATGATCTGGATCTCGGCCGACCTCGAATCGGCCGAGAAGTACTGGGAGACGGCGGGGGAAGCGACGGCCCCGCCGGCGACCCCGGCGGGGCCGAACCGGGCCTCCCGCCGGGCGTCCGCGGCTGCGGCGCGTACGACCCGGTCACGGGCCTCTACGACTGGTACGAGGGCCTCACGGTCGACGACCCGGAAGCCCTCACCTGGAAGAAAGTCCTCGGCCAGTGGCAGCTGATCGAGACCGACCTGCATGAGGTCTACGGCCTGGACGTCGAGACGCCCGGCCTGCTCGCCTCCCGGTCCTGGCGCTGGCTCCGCGTCCGGATCCTCGGCCTGCTGAACGCCGACACCCGCCTCGCCCGGCACTTCACCCCTGAAAAAGATGATCCCCATGGTCCGAGCACCGCCGCAGCCATGAGCTGACGCGGCCCGCCGTGCGCGCGCCCCGCGCGCCTCCCGAAAGGAGGTGCCGCGGTGGCGCTACGCCTGGGCGAACTCGTCGCGATCATCTCGGCCGACGACACCAGCTTTCACAAGGCCCTCGGCCGGGTCCACGCCGGGCTGGAGAAGGTCGGCCGCGCTGGACGACTCGCCGCCCTGTCGGGTGCGCTCACTCAGGTCGCGGTCGCCGCCGGTCCCGCTGCGGGCGGTGTGCTGTCGCTGGGGGTCTCCCTCGGCGCCGCGCTGGCCCCGGCCGCGGGGATCGCGACGGCGCTCCCGGCCGCGGCCGTGGCGTTCAAGACCGCCGTCGGCGTGATGAAGCTGGCGGTCACCGGGTTCGACTCGGTGCTGCAGGCGTCCGCGGGCGGCGACGTCAAGAAGTACACGGCGGCGCTGAAGGAGCTTCCGCCCGCCGCGCGCAGCGTCGCCAAGGAGGTCGGCACTGCGACGTTCGGGCTGACCAAGAATGTCCAGCAGGCGTTTTTCAAGCCGATCGTCGCGGCGGCGCGCGGGCTCGGCCGTCAGGTCCGTAGCCCGATCCAGAACGCGTTCGCGACCGCCGCCGGCGGGCTCGGTCGGCTGACCGCGCGCGTCGTCGCGGTCGCGCGCGAGCGCCGCAGCATCGCTGCGTTCGGCAACGTGTTTGCCGCGATCGGCATCACCGCCGACCGCGCCGGACGCGGCGTTGCGCCGCTGGCGCGCGGGCTGCGGGACCTGGTCGGCGGCATGGCCGTCAAGCTCCCGATCATCGGGACGCTGGTCGGCCGCGTCGCCGCCGGGCTCGGAGTGTGGCTCCAGAACGCAGTCAAGACGGGCCGCGCGCAGGGCTGGTTCGACCGGGCGCTGCGCATCCTGCTGCAACTGGGGCGTATCGCCCGCAACGTCGGCGTCACCCTCTTCAGCGTCTTCTCGGCCGCCAACATCGGCGGCGGCCGGATGCTCGGCACCATCGAGCGGCTCACCGCGCGCATGGCCGCCTGGGCACGCTCGGCGCAAGGCCGCGCGTCGCTGGTCGCCTACTTCACCAAGGGCCGCCAAGTCCTCGCGCAGCTCGGCCGGATCGCGGGCAACGTCGGCCGTGCGCTCGGTGGGGTGTTCAAGCAGGCCGGGGCAGGGTCCAACAACCTGCTCGGGAACCTGGAGAAGGCGTCCGCCCGGCTGGAGCGCTGGGCCAACAGCGCCAAGGGCCAGCAGCAGCTCGGCCAGACGTTCTCGATGCTCAAGCAGGTCACCAACGACCTGTCCACGATTCTGCCCGGCGTGGTCGTGCTGCTCGGCAAGGTCGCCGGGTTCATCACCGGCCTGCCTGCACCGATACGCGGCGTCGTGACGCAGACTCTCGCGTGGGCTGTGGTGATAGGGCTTGTGTCGTCCCGGATCGGCCCGATGGTGGTCGGCGCCGGGAAGATCGCTCAGGGGATCGGGAAGGTCGGCAAGGCGTTCACCAACGGCGAAGGTAAGCCGCGCCGCTGGGCCTCCACCCTCACCCAAGGGACAACCCGAGCGGCCCGAGCGGTCAGAACCCTGGGTGTGACGACAGGCCGGGCAGCTGCGTCGGCTGGACAAGCTGCCGGACGTCTGGCGCTGGCGGGTGCTCGGGCTTTGGGAACGGCTGCTTTGGCGGCCGGACGCGCGGCGCTGTCTTTCATCACGGCCGCCGGACGAATGGCGGTGGCGGCCGGACGCGCCGCGCTGACCGTGGTGGCCGCTGGGGCGCGGATGGCGCTGTCGGCAACGATCACCGCGGCGCGCGTGGTTGCCGGCTGGGTGCTCATGGGCGTGCAGTCGATGATCCAGGCCGCGCGAATGGCCGCTGCCTGGCTGATCGCGATGGGACCGGTCGGGATCGTCGTCGCGATCGCGATCGGCGCCGTGGCGCTCATCATCGCCAACTGGGGCCGCATCGTCACGTTCTTCACCAAGACTCTGCCGCACTGGCTGAAGATCGGATTCGACTTCATCGTCGGCCTCATCAAGACGGCTGCCAAGTACGGATTCCTCGGCCCGGTCGGGCTGATCATCTCCCACTGGGGCGCCATCTCCGACTTCTTCACCAAGACCCTGCCGCACGCCGTCGGCTCCGGGATCTCGGCGGTCGTCGGCTGGCTGCGACGCCTGCCCGGCTTCGTCGTCTTGGCAGTCGGCAACATGGGGAAGCTGCTGGTCAACGCCGGGAAGAACGTGCTGATCGGCTTCTGGAACGGCCTGGTCTCGATGGGGAACTGGCTGGCCCGCTCTATCGGCAACCTGATCAAGCGGATCGTGCCCGGGCCGGTCCTTCGCGTCCTGGGCATCGCCAGCCCGAGCAAGCTGTTCAAGGGCTATGGCGTCAACGTCGCTCAGGGCCTGGCGCTCGGCATGGCCGACTCGACCGGACTCGTCAGCACCGCCTCGGCCGATCTGGCGCGCGCCACGACCGGCCCCAAGTTCAAGCGCGCCGTCTTCACGCCGTCCGGCTGGAACAAGAGCAAGACCTCCCCCTTCAGCCGCGCGATCTTCACACCGACGCCGGTCCGGGCACCCGGTCACCGCCGCTCCACCAACCTCGGCGGGTTCGGCGGTGGCCGCGACGTCATGGGCGTGGTGCGGGTCGTGTTCGACTTCAAGGGCGCGGACGGGGAGTTCAAGCGCTTCATCCGCAAGATCGTCCGCGTCGACGGGCGCGGCAACGTCCAGCTCGCTTTCAAGGGCCGCTGATGCCGACCTTCCCCGACGCTCCGCTCGACATCACCGTCGAACTCCAGATCTCCGGGTCCTGGGTCGACATCACCGGCGACGTCCTCACCCGCGACAGCATCACCATCAACCGCGGACGCAGCGACGAGGCCAGCACCGCCGACCCGTCCAAGGCGACCTTCACCCTGCGCAACTCCGCCGGACGGTACTCGCCGCGGAATCCGGCGAGCCCCTACTACGGGCTGCTGGGCCGCAACACCCCAGTGCGGATCTCGGCGGCCGGGAGCGTGCGGTTCGTCGGGGAAGTCGCGTCCTGGCCCGTCCGCTGGGATACCTCCGGACGAGACGTCTACGCCCAGGTCGAGGCCGCCGGGATCGGCCGCCGCCTGGGCCAGGGCGCCAAGGCTCTGTCCTCGGCGCTGACGCGGTCGATCTCCGGCGCCGCGCCGTACACCGCGTGGTGGCCGCTGGAGGACGCGCCCGGATCCTCGCGCGCCGCGCCGGCCTACTCCGGGCTCGCGCCGATGCGCGCCTCCGGGGCGGTGACCTTCACCGGGGAGGCGTCCGGCGGCACCGGCGGGGGCGTGTCGTTCGGGTCCGACGGGCGGCTGTTCGGCGCGGTCAACGGCCCGGCGAACTGGGCGATCGCCGTCTGGATCGACGTCCCCCTGGACGCCAAGATCGACGGGACCGATGTTGCGCCGTTGCTGACCTGGACCACCCCCGGCGGCCCCAAGAGCGTGACCTGGGATCTCTGGTACACCGCCGGGATCTTGACCATGGAGTCGGCCGACGCCGGCAACAACTCGGTCTTCGTCAAGCAGGGCAACGTCGACCTGCGCGGACGCGGCCCGACCCAGTTTCTGGTGACCGGCCAGCAGTCCGGGGCGAACATCGCGGTCACCGTCGAAATCGACGGCGTCCTGGTCATCACCGCCAGCTCGCCCGCCGACACCGCCACCCCGGTCCGCGCCGTCGGCCTCAACATGTTCGGCGTCCCCGGGCAGTCCGGGTCGGCCTCCCATTTGATCGTCGCGCCCGCCAGCCGCGCCGCATCCCTGCGCGGGCACGTCCCCGCCGGGTCGGGCTACCGCGGCGAGACCGCTGCGGCCCGCATCGTGCGCCTGGCCGCCGAGGAAGGTATCGCGGTCGAGGTCGTCGGGACCACCGCCGCCGATTCCACCCCGCTCGGCCCGCAGCAGCCGCGCACGATGCTGGAGTTGCTGGACGAGGCCGCCGACGCCGACGCCGGGACCCTGTACGAGCGGCGCGACGCGCTCGCCTACCGGTACCGGCCGCGCGCCGCCGACTACAACACCCCGCCCGCCCTGGTCCTGGACTACGCGGCCGGGCAGATCTCCGCCCCGTTGGAGCCCGTCGACGACGACCTGGCCGTCCGCAACGACGTCACCGTCTCCCGCGAAGGCGGATCGTCCGCGCGGGTCGTGCAGACCTCCGGGCCGCTGTCGGTGCTGCCCCCGCCGGACGGCGTCGGCGTCTACGACACCAGCGTGACGCTGAACCTGGCCGACGACGGGCAGCTCGTCGAGCACGCCGGATGGCGAGTCTGGCTCGGCACCACCGACGAGGCCCGCTACCCCACCGTCCCGCTGCGGCTGCACCGCCACCCCGGCCTCATCCCTGCCGCGACCGCGCTGGACGTCCGCTCCCACATCCGGATGACCAACCTGCCCGCGTGGCTGCCGCCCGACCCGGTCGACGCCTTGGTCACCGGCTATACCGAGACGTTGGAACCGCTGCGGTGGACGCTCGACCTCATCACCACCCCTGCCTCCCCCTACACCGTGGCGGTGGCCGACGACCTGGTCGTCGGCCGTGTCGATACCGACGGCTCCCAGCTCGCCGCCGCCGTCACCGCCACGGCGACCACCCTCACCGTCACCACCAGCGGCGCCCCCGCCTGGACGACCACGGCCGCCGACTTCCCGCTCAACATCGTCGTCGACGCCGAGATCATGCGCGTCACCGCGATCACCGGCACCGGCAGCACCCAGACCTTCACCGTCGTCCGCGCAATGGGCGGCTTTCGCGCCGCGCACTCGGCAGGATCCGACGTTCGCCTGGCCGTCCCACCGGTGACCGCTCTTTAGGAGACCCATGCCCTACCCACAGATCTCGGCCGGGCAGCGCATCACCGCCAGCCTGCTGAACTCCATGCTCCCGGCCACCGTGGTGAAGTCCGCTGACCAGCAGTCCACCAGCAACGCCCTCACCAACGACCCAGAGCTGCTGCTCCCGGTCGTCGGCGGAGCCACCTACCGCGGCGAACTGGTCCTGTTCTTCTCCGCCAACGTCAACGACGACCTGAACTACGCGTGGGCGACCCCGGCCGGAACCGTCGGCCGCCGCGGCATCATCGGCCCCGACCCGACCGCCACCGCCACCGTGGACCTGACCGCCCTGCAAGACCGCGTATCCGGAGCGCTCAACACCCAGTTCCGCGTCGGTGGCGCGGGAGGCAGCCACAAAATGCTCATCGAACGCCTCGTGGTGATCCCCGGAGCCACCGGCACGCTCCAACTCCAGTGGGGCCAGGGCACCGGCGACACCGCCAACCCGACGACCGTCTACGCCAACTCCCACCTCACCCTCACCCGGGTCGCGTGATGGTCGAGCAGCCGCAGACCGGCGAACAGCTCGCCCGCATCGACACCAAGCTCGACGTGCTGATCTCCCAACACGGCCACGTCGCCGCGCAGGTCGCCGACCACGAGGTCCGCGTCCGCGAGCTGGAGGCCGCCCACCACCGCACCGACAGCAAGGTCACCGACCAGGGCGCAGACCTCGCCGACCACGAAACTCGCCTGCGCGCCGCCGACCGATGGCGCTACGCCCTCCCCGTCACCGCCGCCGGGTCGCTCCTCACCGGAACCGCCGCGATCCTCGCCGCCCTCGGCAAGCACTGACCCCCGTCTTTCAGCACCGATCTAGGAGGCTGCCGTGCCTGATACGCCCACGCCCGAAACGCCGCCGCCGGACTGGCGGGACCGGGTCGACGCCGACCCGGCCGTCGACGAGCCCGGCCACCCCGACGAAGAGGCATACCTGCGGCGGCTCTACGGGCCGCCCAGCAGCGACGGGATCTACCGGGGGGAGGGCCCGCAGTGACCGCACAGACCATGCTCGCCTCGATGCGCACCCTGCTCGGTCTCGGCGAGCCGAACTACGTGCAGCGCTGGTACCAGGCCCGCAACGGGGCCGATTACGCGGGGAACCCGCCGTGGTGCGACGAGGCGATCACCTGGGCCGCCGCGCACTCGGCCGACGCCACCGACTACAAGGCCGTCTGCCCGAAGGGCGACCGTGCCTACACCGTCTACCACGCCGAGGACTTCGAGCGCCTCGGCGAGTGGCACATCGGCACGGCCGACCAGGTCCACCAGGCGCTCCCCGGCGACATCATCTTCTTCGACTGGTCCGGCTCCAACGACCTCGACGCGATCGACCACGTCGGGATCTGCGAGGTCAACCTCGGTGGCGGGCTGATCCAGACCATCGAGGGCAACACCAGCGACGCGTGCCGCCGCCGGGTCCGGGACGCCTCGGTGATCGCCGGGTTCGGCCGGCCCCCGTACCGCAACGGCCCCGCACCGACCCCGCCCAAGCCGGGGCAGGCCCCGCGCTGGCCGGGCCGCTACCTCACCCAGCCGCCGATCATGAACGGCTCGGACGTCCGCACCTGGCAGCAGCGGATGAAGGATCGCGGCTGGCAGATCTCGGTGGACGGCGCATATGGGCCCGCCTCCGAGGCGGTCTGCCGCAGCTTCCAGGGCGAGAAGCACCTGGCGGTGGACGGCGTCGTCGGGCCGGACACCTGGCGCGCCGCGTGGACGGCACCCGTCACCTGACGCTGCTTGGGACCAAGGAACCAGCCTGCTCGGTTCCCTCCTGGTGGAACTCCACCTCGGGGTGTGTATAGGCCCACCAGCACGTCGCAAACAGCACGGCGATCAACAGGGAGACCGCCCCAAGGATGATGCCGAAGGCCCCCACAGCCTTACTGGCACCGCCGCCATGGAACCGCTGGCGACGACCGATCACGCCCAAGATGATCGCGGTGATACTCACCGGTCCGGTTACCCAGATCAACGGCGGAAACAAGCTCAACGGCAAGGCGAGGGCTCCCAACACCACCGCTGCGCTTCCCGCCCGGGTCGGCGCTGCGAGCGCCCGTCCCCTATGTGGGCGCGGACGCCGGAGCCGTTGAGTGGCGAACTGGGGCACACCCACCTACTTCCAAGACCAGACAAGTAGCCAGGAAACATACCCGAAGCCCGAAGTGGCCAGGTCAGCAGGAGGAATCCGGTGCTTGCCAGCATCATCCGTACCGTCGTGCCCGTAGTCGTCGGGGTGATCCTCGCCCAGGCCGCCCGGATCGGCCTCAACCTACCGGGCGGCGCGGTCACCGACATCGTCACCGTCGCCGCCACCACCGCCTACTACGCCCTCGCGCGCCTGGTCGAGCAGTACAAGCCCGTCCTTGGCCGGGTCCTACTGTCCCTCGGCCTGGCCTCGACCTCCCCGGTCTACATCCGGCGGTAGCCTGACCAGGCCGGCAGGGTGGGGAAGCCCCGCCGACACACGAACGCCCCGTCCTCACGCTTCGGCGACGAGGACGGGGCGTTTCGTTGTGCCTTTAGAGCCTGTCGAGCAGGTCCTTCTTTTTGGCCTCGAACTCGTCCACGGTGAGTACGCCCGCGTCCCGGAGCTTGCCGAGCCGTTCCAAGGCGTCGAAGATCGCGTCCCCGGTCACTGCTGGAGCAGGAGCCGGCTCCGGAGCAGCAGGCGGAGCGAGGGGGGCAGGCTGCTGCGCCATCGCGGCGGGCGCGGGCGGCGTCGGCGGCTGCGGCGGGTAGCTCGGGCCAGAGGCGAGGCGCTCACGGATCGTGTCCGCGATGATCTTCCCACCTTGCTTCCCGACGTTGGTGATGTCGGCCTTGTTGCCGGAGGCGAAGACGGTGAGCTTGCCCATCAACATCCCGGAGTGCCATTGCACCGAGGAGATCTTGTCGAGGGGGAAGTCCTCGGTGGTCTTGGACGTCCAGCCGTCCCGGACGAACAACAGCCGCCGGTCTGTCAGGACGACCAGGCCCGTACCTGCGGCATAGGTGCCCGACACCATGTGCCGAACCACCTCGCCCTCCCATAGGTACTCGGCGAGCCTGCGGATCTCGCGCTTGGCCCCGAGCGTGCCGTCCATACGGTCAGCCGCTGCTTGAATATCGGGGCGCAATGGCTGCTCAGAGCCCAAGACGTCCTCCAAAGTCCCACGTCGTTTACACAACGGGACGCGCCACACTTGTAGTTGGATGACAGCCGGCACCGAGCAGCGCCAGAAGGCAGTGCCAGGGCTGGCGCAACTGACAGAGTTGTCTAGAGCAGCTGCGAGCTTCCCTCGATACGGGCTCGCCAGGATCCGCGGGCCAGGTGGACGGTGCCGCTGGCTGAAATCCACGCCCGCGCGCCGTACAGCGGTAGGGATCCCTCCATCAGCCAGCGGTGTCGTAGGTCGTCCAGGGTGTTCCAGAGTCGGCGGCGGCCGGACTGGTGGACGACCGGTAGGGCGTCGCCGCTGGCGGTCGCCCGGGCCCACGACCCGTCGGGGTGGATCATCCAGGCGGTACGACGGGCGCCGTGCTGCTCGAAATGGTGGGTGAGGCCGGGGTGTTCGATGTCGAGCATCGAGCGCAGTTCCCACGCCTGTTCCAGGTCGACTACCGGGTATCGGCCGGTGCTGGCCTCGCCCGCTGGTTCCCGCAGCTCGTCGATGCGGTCGCCGAGGCCGGGCGGATAGTCAGGGCCGGTTCGGGTCGCCATGAACCCGGCGCGGTCCCATTCGATGCGGCCCTCGGCGACCATCGGCGCGGCCGTGTCGGTTTTGGTCGCGGTCAAGATGGCGCGCAGGCCGGTCAGGGTCGTCACCAGTCGTCCGCCGGGCCGCAGCGCCTGCAGCCAGGAGGACGGTACGGGCCGGACGGCGACCGTGGACACGATCCGGTCGTAGCTGGCGGACAGCGGCCCGGTCGCGTCGCCGGCGACCAGGCGCGCGCGGACGCCGAGTTCGTCCAGGCGCTCAGCAGCGACCTTGACCAGGTAGGGGTCGACGTCTACGGCGGTGACGGTGTCGCCGCCGAGCGCGGTCGACAACAGTGCGGTGCCGTACCCGGATCCAAGGCCGACGTCCAGGACGTCGGCGCCGAGGTACAGCTGGGCGTGCCGGTACATCGTCAGCAGCAGGCTGGGCAGCGTCGAGGACGAGGTCGGCCGTCCGGATGCCGTTTCGCCCGGCAAGGCATGGTCGGCGTGGCGCGCGCCGACCTGGGTGACCAGCGTCTGGTCGCTGTAGGCCGCGCGCAGCCATGCGGGCTCGTCGGCCAGGCCGTCGCGCATCTGCCAGCCGCGCGCGGGATCGGTGTCGTCCCACCAGTGCGGCACCAGCAGGTGGCGGGGTGTGGCGCACACCGCGCCCCACCATCGCGACCCCGGATGGGTGATGCGGGCGGCGAGGGCCTGGGCGTGCTCCTCCCACGTCGGCATTCCTGACCTCCTAGTCGTCAGGGTTGCAGAAGGACGGCGCGCACGTGTCGCTCTCGGCGGGCGAGCAGTCGTTGCCGTCGCTGTCGGGGTTGCAGCCGGGGATGTCGGCCGTCCGGCGCGGCACTCGCGCGCGCAGCTCGCGCCACCTCGGTCCGTTCAGGATGTCGGCCAACGCCTGGTCGCGGACATTGCCCGCCGAGCCGGTACGGGCCATGGTGCACAGCCAGATCTCGCCGTCCGGGCCGACCGCGGCGCGATCCTGCCCGCACCGGCCGCACAGCTCGCCGAACGGGTCGACGCTCGGGACGGCGGCGCGTCCGATGCGCCGCGTCCGGTCGACCGAGATGTTCTTGACTCCCAAGAGCTGCAGCTGCTCGCGCGCCTGGTCGACGCGCTGCTCCTCCAGCACGTGCACGACTCCCACGCGTACCGGGACGGCCAGCTCGACGGCCCGCGCGATGTTGCGGCACGTCTGCCGCCACGTCGGCAGCCCAGTGATCTTGGCGTGCTGGTCCTGGTCGTCGCTGTACCAGGACGTCGCGAGCCGCACGCCGTCTTGGGCCAGAACCTGCCACAGGGCGTCGCTGACGTGGACGAGGTTGGAGTACACCTCGACCCGGACGTCAACGGCGAGTGCCCGGTTGATCAGGGTGGCCAAGCCGGGATACATCGTCGGCTCGCCGCCGATGATGCACACCTCCCGCACGCCCAGCGCCGCGGCCTGGTCGATGACGCGACGCCAGTCGTCCAGGGTCATTGAGCCGCTGCCCTTGCGCGGGCCCGACCCGGCGTAGCAGTGGTCGCACCTCAGTTGGCAGTCTCGGGTGATCTCCAGCCACAGCCGATCCCATCCCGCCCGAGTCTGCGGTGCGGGAGAGGGCGCGGTGATCGTCATCTGGTCCTCCTGCTCTCTGCCTCGGGTGCGGTCACCGCGCCTTTGAGAGCGGTGACCGCGTCGTACAGGTGGTCGATCTCAGCGAGGGGCCGGCCGTCCAGCAGCCACCACCACCGGCCGCCGTCGTCGGGACGGCGCACGCAGGTGACAAGTCCTTCGGCGAGCACCTCGGCGGCTCTGTCATGGGTGTCCGGGTCGGCGGGCTGAGCGCGGAGCATCACGCGCAGCCCGTCGTCGGTCCATTCGGTCGCGAAGCCATGCCCGGGCAACTGCATCTTCAGCCGCGCCAGCGCCCGCGCGCCGCGGCTCGGAACGCTCGTCATCGGAGCCCTTTCTTCATCAGCTGCTGCCAGTTGCGCCGGTTCGGGAGTGCATCGGCGGGGACCGGCCACCCCGCATCCGCCACCAGCGGGCCGAGAAGGTCATGAATCGCGGCCATCACCTGGGGCAGCTGATAACACGTCCCCAGGTACCGGCCCACGCCGTCGCTGAACCAGGCGACCTCGCAGTTCCGAGCGACGAGCGGCTCGACATGCACCGTCAGCCCGGTACGGTCGAGCGCCGGATGCGTCACCCGAAGCAACCGGGGTGACAGCTCGTATCGCGCGACCGTCGTCCAACCAGCCGCGGACAGCAACTCGGCCAGCTGGTCGAGCTGCCGCTGTTCGCGCGGGGTCCGCATCATCCGCACAGCAGGCTCACCGCATCCCACAGGGCAATCAAGCCCACCGCCGTGGTGCCGGCGCTCGCCCAGACGAGCAGGCGAACGGCCAAGCGCTGCCAGCTCACCCGACCGCCGGTCGTCGACGCCGGGCGCAGGAGGTGTTCGGCCGTCATGACGCGGTACCGGAGCCGAGGCCGTACCACGCTTCGATCTCCCGAAGCCGAGTCTCCAGCTCGTCCGGCGACACAGCCTCCACCGCGGGGTGAATCGGGCCCCGCTTCGGGATCGCCCAGTAGTGCCGGGTCATCTGGCCCCACCAGATCACCCAAGCCTCGTGCTCGCTCGCGACATGCGCAGCAGCCTTGTGCGCGGCATCCGAGCGCAACTCGTCGGTATGGGTGGCTACGAGTACATTGCTCACCGGCCGGACCCTCATTCCGGTCAAGGCCCCGGCTTCCCGGTGTTACCGCACCGGGCCGGGGCCGTCTCGTGCTGGGCGCTGTGGGGCTGGGCATCCGAGGGAGTTGCTCAGCCCCACAGCAGTTCCCTGCGAAGGGCAGTGCCACGAACCCCGGCTCTCCCCGCCAGGTCCGCGACGCAGCCACGTCAGAAGGTCACCCGTACTCGCCTAGTCCTTGCGCGCAGCGTGACCATTCCTGTATCGCTGGAAACCGATTCCAGTCGACAACGAGTAGCGATCAACGATCCAGCCGACACAGACCGACAGAACCCGACATCTGCGATGTCCGCAGCGCACGCAACCGGAGCAAAGGGGCAGCCTCATGGCTTATGGGACGACCCCGGAGGTCCGCGCGCGAATGCGGGCGGAGCGCAAGGCCCGCGGCTGGGACATTCCGCGCATGGCCATGGAGTTGCGGGACGCGGCGGAGCACCCGCACAAGATGCCTAGCATCGCGAGTCTCCAGCGCAACATCGAACGTTGGGAGTCCGGCGATGTCCAACGGATCAGCGAGCGGTACCGCATCCTCTACGGCAGAGCGCTGAACATGCCCGAGGACGAACTGTTCGACACGAGTCCGGTTGATCCACCGCCGCCGGATGCTTACGAGAGCGATATCGAGGCCATCCGAGCCATGTTGACGGCTCTCATGACCTCGGATCGGCAGTTCGGGGGCCGACAACTTCGTCGCCAGGCCACCGACTACTTGAGCACTGTGATCGAACCGCGGCTACACGCCAACAGCCCGGCCGCACTCCGCCGGCGCATGTTCGAGATTTCCACCGAGTTCACGATGCGCGTGGCCGCTATGCACCTTGACAGCGACCAAGCGGACCAAGCTCTGGCGCTCTTGGGGCGCGCAGCCAGCATGGCGAACGAAAGCCAGGACATGTCGCTTACGGCTTGGGTCCTGGCTCGCCGGGGCGAGCATGAACTTCATCAGGCGTCCCTGGCAACACGTCCGGCACAGCGTTCCGTTTACATCGACCAAGCCCTGGCCTACACCGAAGGCGCCGTCGGGGTTGCGCGCGCGGCGCCCCCCATGGCACGGGCGTTCCTCACCACCAAATCGGCGCTCGCCTGGTCAATGACCGGGCAGCGTGCCAAGACCGAGCAGCATCTTGGCGCGGTGTGGACCTCATTCGATGCGCACGGCACGGCCACCGAACCGCCTTGGGTCGGCTCCTATGGATGGGGGCACCTCCAACACGAGGCTGCCCGCTGTTACGCCAATCTCGGCATGGGGCCGCAGGCCGTCCGCGCAGCGACGCAGGCGCTTACCGTGCGAACCGCGGGGCGGCCCCGTGCCTTCTCACTTGGCATCCTGGCGATCGCGCACGCGCAAGCTCTGGAGATTGAGGAGGCTTGCCGAGTTGGCCACCAGTTCGTTGATCTCGCGGCCCAGATCGCCTCACGCCGGATCGTCGTTCGTGTCGGCGAAGTCTTGCAGGCCCTCAAGCCCTATCAAGACCGGCCGGAGGTCGTCGAACTTCGCGAAGCGGTCGAACCGCTCTTGGCTGGTTCAAACGACTGACAGGCGGGGACATCGCCCGCATGGGCGACGAACTCTCCCGTGACCTTCAGGAAGCACTCCGGCAAGTAGCGGAACGCTGTGGAGCGGACCTCGCCGACGCGAAGATCGTGCATCAGCACAGCAACACAGCCATCGCCCTGCCGACCGCGCGCCTCCTGGTCCGAGTGGCGGGCACCCCCGACTCACTCGACCGGGTCGCCACCTCGGTACACGTCACACGCTGGCTGGCCCACCGAGGCTACCGGTGCGTAGAACCGGTGGACCTCGATCCTTTCACCGCCGCAGGGCACGTCATCTCGGTATGGCGCTTGCTCGACACCGTCGATCGGCCGTCTGGAACGGCCCGAGAACTGGCCGACCTCCTGCGGACCCTGCACGAACAGCCCCAACCATCCGTCGGCCTCCCATCGCTCGACGACCCGTTCGCCAGTGTCGCCGCGGCGGTCGCGCGACAACGTGACGGACTGGACGACCACGACCGCGAATGGCTTCTCACCCGGATCGCGGAACTCCGACGCGGCTGGGCCGATGTTCGCCCGGCCCGCCCCAAGGGACTGATCCACGGCGACGCCCACACCAACAACCTGATCCGACTCGCCGCCGGCGGCGTAGTTCTCGGCGACTGGGATCACGTTGCCTGGGGCCCACGGGAGTGGGATCTCATCCAGCCGCACTACATGGCACGACGCTTCGGCCGCCATACAGCTGAGGATCTCGACGACTTCACGACCGCCTACGGCTGGGACGTGCGGGAGTGGTCCGGATTCGAGCAGCTACTGCAAACCCGAGAGATCACGGGCCTCAGTCCCTATGTGCGCAAGGCGGCAGATGACGACTGGTCCCGGGACGAACTGAAACGGCGAGTTGCGACGCTTCGTGGCGGGGATAGCCTGGCTCGTTGGTCTTCACCGTCAGGCTAGATGAGCCAGTTCGGAGAGCCGATTTAAGAGCATCTAATTCGTCGCACATTGGTCGCGAGTGATCAGCGTAAACCCTGGTGCGTACGTTGGTAAGTCTGCGATAATCCGTAGTCAGATGCTCTATCCGTTGAGCTACGGGTGCTCGCCGCAAGTGCGCTGACCTGCTGCGTTGTCGTCGGCCGGAAGTCTACCAGCTCGGCACCTGGGTGCCGGATCGGCGGGTTTCCGTCCCTGCGACGTTCTCCAGTGTAGGGCACCGGGGGACGTGCTCGCGCCGTGATGTCGGGGGAACCGAACGGGACCGATGCGCGCCAAAGGGATGTCCGAGACGGAAGTTGCGCGGTGGGACCAGTCCCGTCCGCCGTTCCGCTCCCCCCGACCAAGGAGAAACATTCAGATGCGCATGTCCGCCACCCGCCTGATCGGGACCTTCGCCCTGGGCGGCGCCCTGCTCGCGTCCGCCGCCTGCGGGCCGCTCGACAAGGTCGCCGGCGGGGACAAGAAGGCCGCGTGCGACAACATCCAGACGGAGCTGTCCTCGATCAAGTCGAAGATCAGCACTCCGGACATCAACAACGTCCGGTCCAGCGCGGCCGCCAACGCCCAGCTCTACCGGGACACCGCCAGCAAGATCCGCAGCGAGGGCGCCAAGGCGGGCGGGGACGTCCAGTCGTCCTCCGACAAGGTCGCCGGCGACCTGGAGTCGCTGGCCACCATGCTGGGCAACATCGGTTCCGGCAGCACCAGCACCCCGGACATGAGCGGCAGCCGCAACTTCATCCAGGACGCGGCCGACCTCGGCCGGGCCTGCGGCTACTCCGGCTGACGCGAGCGCGGCCGGAAGAGGCTATCCTCGTCAACGGCTTTGCCGGTTGGCCCGCCGACCGGTAGCCTGTCCTGAGCCCGCAAGGGGCTCACCTGGAGGATTCGCCTAGTCCGGTCTATGGCGCCGCACTGCTAATGCGGTTTGGGCTTACCGCCCATCCGGGGTTCAAATCCCCGATCCTCCGCCTCTGACCAGGGGCTCTGCCGAAAGCAAGATCATTGGCAGAGCCCCTGTCGCGTTCCGTATGCCCGTTTTGCCGCCCGTGATCGGCACATGATGGGCACACGGCGCCGACATGTACCCTCCCAGCCCAGCCCAGAGTGCCGATGGCGCGACTACCCGGTGTGGCCAACGCGCCCCCGGCGACGTGTCTCCAGGGAGATCACGTTCGACTCGTGCGAGGGCTCACTCGGCGGGGCCGGCTCCGGCTCGGCCGCCGACCGACGTGGCACCACTGCCGCTGTGGCTTCCGCCGCTCCCGTGAGGATTTCTGGAAGGACCGACCCGTAAGTGTCGGCCGTGAAGGGCCTGTCCAGTTGTTGACGGCTCTGTCGTTCTTTCGGTGGTAACGGAGGGTGGGGCTACTGCAGGAGGATGCGGTGGCGCAGGAGATGGAAGCCTGCCCGGCCATACATCTGTCTCTTGATCAGTTTGGTCTTGGTGTTGACGC
>NZ_JBHSIT010000013.1:0-84002 GCF_042652125.1 Actinomadura gamaensis
ACGACCTCGCCGGGCGGCTGGAGGGTGTAGACAACTCGATCCAACGCCCGGCGAGGCCCCTGTCAACACCCCGCGCCGCTGCGATCTCACGCCAGGTTACGAACAGAACCTATGGAATGGCGCTTAGGACCCTTACTTCTCCGATGAACGGCCGAAAGACTCGATGGCATGTGGCTACGTCTGGCCATCGCCCTGGACCGTGTCCGGCCACGCCATGTCATCCAGCGCATTCGCCTGAACTGGCCCTATTACACGCTCACCTTCTTCGTCGTCCTGCCTTTGTGGTACATGGCGGCGTCGCTGGCGTGGCGGTCCCATCTCTATTCGTTCCGCGGCGGAAGTCCCAGTCCCGATCAGCTGAAGGTGTTCCTGACGTTCATCGGCGGCGGTCTGGCCACGGCGGTCACCATGTACGGGGCTCTGCTCACGCGCGCCCATAACATGCGGGAGCACAGATCACTCCAGTTGAAGGCCGTGCTGGACAGCCTGGGAACGTTGCCGCCGTCGAGTTCTCCGGAACGGATGTCCGCAGTGTTCTCAGCCATGGTGCTGCTCGGGCAGCAAAGGGTGGCCCTTCGGGCGCTTGATCCGGCCGTTCGGAAAGGGACGCTGGAGATGGCGACGGCGACATGGGTCATCGACCAGGTGTTGACGAGCGCCGACAGCCGCAAACCGCTGGATGGTGGCCGCGTCGACGACCAAGCCGCCGTCGAGGCGGCCATCCTGCTGAGCAACTATGCCCAGCAGGGGAGGTTGACGGCTGACGAAGACGGGGGATACTGCTTCGCCGACCATTTCATGCGAAACTGGAACCGGACCCTTCCGCATGACGCGAGGCTGTGGATCCTGCGGGCGATCTCGCACATGCTCCTGTCGAGGGACAAGAATTGGTGGAGCGTCAGCGGACGCATTCCGGATTTCCCGACGTACACCTTACTCAGATGTGCCGCAGGCGATCTGGAGCCCGTCGTCCGAGCGACCGCCGCGGTTCCTCTGGGCGTGATTCTGGACTGCTTCCGCGCTCCGGCCGAAGGGCCGAAGCGTGATCTTTACGACGAAGCCGATCGTGTCCGTAGGAAGAGGCGGACGACGGCTGCAGCGAGCAGGGTATCCGAGGTGGATCGCGACCTCGCGGCGCGAATAGCGAAGCGATGGTCAGATGGGAGTGCCGGTGCCGGTTGACCCGGCGTCCTGCTCGGGTGACTCGGTGTCCCGCTCCTCCGCTTTGACCGCATCGTTCTGTTCCTTGTTCAGGAATCCGACGAAGGACTTCTTGTGGCAGGCCCTCACCACCTTGATGGCACCTTCGTACACCTTTTCGTCCATCGCATGGACGTTGAGACCCAGGCGTTTCCCCTCGTTCAGGTCGATGGGGAAAAGGTGGTGGGTGTAGCCGTAGACGAGCTCGAAGGCGGTTTCGTCGATCCGGGATGCGTGGCCGTTGACCGCCTTGGCCTCGAGCAGCTTGCGCGCGTAGTGCTCTCCGATGCGGAGGGTGCGGCCCCAACCGCCGAAGTCCAGAGCCGTGACGCTTTGCAGGACCGGACCGATCGTCCCCAGAGCGAAGGTGGACGCTGCGGCCAGGAGCTCGTTCACCGAGATGCGCCGCTCGGTGGCCTCCACGAGTTTGGGCAGCACCGAGATGACCGTCCTGAAGCCGAAGTCGCGGACGTAGTCGACGCTCTGGTAGCAGTCCAGCGCCGACACGTCGTTGGCCGGGTTGCGGGGATTGGGAATCTGCGTGTCCAGCGGTCCGAGCTGTCCGAACGGCGACAGGAACACGCGGTCCGCGCCGACGGCCACCAGGGTGCCCGCACTCTTGGCCCGATCCGGGACGTAGACGTTCAGGGTCTTGGCGTAGGCGGAGAGGTAGAGCACCGTGGTGTACGCGCTGTCCAGGTTCCCGCCGGACGAGTCGAGCAGGACGTTGAGCGTGTGGGCGGGACCGTCCACCTTGGGATAACCGAAGGCAGTGTGCAGGATGTCGCGAACCTGACCTTCGGTGCTGACGTCGCCGTTCGAAGTGAACTCGCCGCTGATGAGGATCCAGATGCCCTCGGTCTGGTCGGTGAAGGCGGCGCCGAGTTCGCTCACCGCGTCGCGTTCGCTGGAGGTCATCTCCTCCCGGACGCGCACGCCGCCGGCGGGCGCGAAGGCCGTCACGGCCTCCCTCGGATGAAATGCTCGCGCGCCCAGATCCTTCCCCGCTCCGCGCAAGTTGGAAATGCCTCCGCGAGTGGGATCGTCAGTGTGGTCCATGAGTCCTCCTCCGCTCGAGGCCTTGCTCTTCGTATTCGACCTCGGACGCTGCGGAAGGCCGAGGGGCATAGGTCCCTCGCCGGTGGGACCATCGTCCGCGTCCACCGGACGGCGGGATGCGCGCGGCGGGTCAGGCGTCGCCGGGGGTGATCAGGCCGGATTCGTAGGCGAAGACGACGGCCTAGACGCGGTCGCGGAGGCCGAGCTTGGTCAGGACGCGGCTGACGTGGGTCTTCACCGTGTACTCGCTGACCACGAGCGACTCGGCGATCTCCAGGTTCGACAGGCCGCGGGCGAGGAGGCGGAGGATCTCGGTCTCCCGCTCGGTCAGGCCGTCCAGGCGGGCGGCGAGGACGGGGGCGACGCCGTGGCCGGGGCGGCGCACCAGGTCCTCGACCAGGCGGCGCGTCACCGTGGGGGCCAGGAGCGAGTCGCCCCGCGCCACGACGCGCACGGCGTTCGCCAGCTCGTCGCGCCGGATGTCCTTCAGCAGGAAGCCGCCCGCGCCCGCGCGCAGGGCGTCGTAGACGTACTCGTCCAGGTCGAACATGGTCAGGACCAGGACGCGCACGCCGGGCAGTTCGGAGCGGATCCGGCGGGTCGCGGCGACGCCGTCCAGGACGGGCATGCGGACGTCCATGACCACGACGTCGGGACGCAGCTCGGCGGCCCGTCCGACCGCCTCGGCGCCGTCGGCGGCCTCCCCGACGACGGACATGTCGGGCTGGGCGTCGAGGATCATGGCGAACGCGGCGCGGAAGAGGTCCTGGTCGTCGGCGACGAGCACGCGCAGCACGCCCTTCATCCAACCGGAAGGACGGCCTCGACCGCGAACCCGCGCCCGCCCGCGGCGGGGGCGGCGCGGAGCGTCCCGCCGCAGGCCGCGGCGCGTTCCCGCATGCCGATCAGCCCGTGCCCCGAGCCGGTCGAAGAAGGCCCGGTCCCGTCGTCGAGGACCTCGACCCGCAGGGCGCCCGCCGTGAGGCGGAGCCGCACCTCGACGCGCGTCGCGCCTGCGTGGCGGACCGTGTTGGTCAACGCCTCCTGGACGATCCGGTAGGCGGCGACGGCGACGCCGGGCGGGACGTCCGGCACCGGGTCCGGCAGGTCGAGGACGGCCTCCAGCCCGGCCCTGCGAGCGCCTTCGACCAGGTCGGGAAGCGTGTCCAGGCCGGGCGCGGGGCCGCTCGGTTCGGCCGGACGCAAGGTGCCGAGGACCGAGCGGAGCTGCGTCAGGGCGTCGCGTCCGGTGTCGGCGATCGAGTCGAAGACCGCCTCGGCCCGCGCGGGCGACGCGGCCAGCACGACCGGCCCCGCCTCCGCCTGGACGACCATCAGCCCGACCGAGTGCGTGACGATGTCGTGCATGTCGCGGGCGATGCGCGCGCGCTCGCGTTCCGCGGCGGCCTCGCGTTCCCCGGCGAGACGGCGTTCGCGTTCGGCCAGCTCGGCGGCGCGCGCTCGGCGGGCGCGCGTGTTGGTGCCGAGCGCGTAGGCCGCGACGAACACCGCCGCCAGCGAGCGGTACACGTCGGTGTCCTCGTGGGGGAGGGCCAGGGAGACGTAGACGTCGGCGGCGATCAGCGGGATCGACGCGATGCGCGTGCGGGTGTCCGACTGCTCGGCGATCGTGTAGACGGCGACGAGCGGCCCGTACGGCAGGAACGGCTTCTCCCACAGGACGAGCCCGGTCATCGCCGCCCCGACGACGATCCCGACCGGGAGCGGCGCGCGCCGGCGCCACAGCACCGGCGCGGACGCCAGCAGCGCGAGCAGCGCCACGACCGGGCCGCGGGGCAGCGCCGGGACGACCGTCGCCGCCGTGACCGCGACGGCGACCGCGAGGTCCGTCCGGTTCGTCCCGCTCAGGGCCCGTTCCGCCATCGCACGAGTATCGGCGGCGGAGCGGGCCGTCCGCATCGTCCGCGGGAGTGACCCGCCGTGTCGTCCGTCAGGCGGTGACGCCGCCGTCGATGACCATGTCGTGGCCCACCACGAACCCGGCCTCGTCGGACGCCAGCCAGAGGACGGCGGCGGCGATCTCCCCGGCCTCGCCGAGGCGGCCGAGGGGGATCGCCGCGCCGAGGCGGGCGGCCCGGTCGGCGCGGGACTCGCCGGGTTGGAAGGACATCGGGCCGTCGGCCGCGCCCGGGCTCACGGCGTTGATCCGGATGCCGTCGCCCACGTGGTCCAGGGCGGCGGCGCGGGTGAGCGCGCTCACCGCGGCCTTGGCGACGGCGTAGCCCGCGAGGCCCGGACGGCGGCCGTGCACGCCGATGTTGGACGCCATGTTCACGATCGCCCCGCCGCCGTGCGCCCGCATGTGGGCGATCTCGTGCTTCATGGACAGGAACGTGCCGGTGGCGTTGATCTCCAGCCCGGCCCTCCAGTCGTCCTCCGCCAGGTCGGCGGCCGGAGCGAACGGGACGAACGCTCCCGCGTTGTTGAACGCGACGTGCAGGCCGCCGAAGCGCGCGACGGTCTCGGCGACCATGCGGGCGGTGTCGGCGGAGTCGGTGACGTCCGCGCGGACGTGCGCGGCGGTCCCGCCCTCGGCCTCGATCAGCCGGACGGTCTCCTTGAGCGCCTCCTCGGTGCGCCCGGCGACCATGACGGACGCGCCCTCGCGGGCGAAGGCGAGCGCGGTGGCGCGGCCGAGGCCGGTGCCGCCGCCGGTGACGAGGACGGCGCGGTCGGAGAAACGCATGGGGGCTCCTATTTGAGAATGATCGGTCTTGAATGAGGGTAAAGAAAAGACCCCGCGAGGGGGCGTAGGAAAGTCAGGCGAGGACGGCGAGGGCCTGCTCGGCGGCGTCGCGGAGGCGCTCCTCGCCGCCCGGGGCCCGGCCGAGCACGCGCATGCCCTGGAAGAGCACCAGGAGCAGCCGCGCCAGGGCGCGCGGATCGCGGTCGGACGGCAGCTCGCCCTGCGCGCGGGCGCGGATGAGCGCCGAGGTCAGGGCCGTTTCGAGGTGCGTCCAGCTGGCCTCGACGTACCGCGCCGCGACGGCGTCGCGGCCCGCCATCTCGACGGCCGCGTTGACCACCATGCATCCCCGCAGCGACGGCCCGGACGACTCGGCCGCGTACCGCTCCACGAGCGCGCGCAGCGCGGGCAGGACGGGGCCGGGCCGGGACAGCTCGTCCAGGAGGCCCGGGTCGGTGGCCCGCGCGTACAGCTCCAGGGCCTTCACGTACAGATCGTGCTTGCCGCCGAAGGTCGCGTAGAGGCTGGCCCGCGCCACGCCGGTGCGTTCCACGAGGTCGGCCATCGAGGTGCCCTCGTAGCCGCGCTCCCAGAACAGCTCCAGCGCGGCGCGCAGGGCGGCGTCGGGATCGAACTCCTTGATCCTGGCCATGCCGGGACTCTAGGGCTTTCAGGAACGGTCGGTCAAATTTGGAGCGGTCCCAACCGGGGCCAGGCGCGGGCCCGAGGGGAACGGGTGCTCCAGGTCGAGCACGCCCCGGACGCCGCCGTCGGCGTCCAGCGCCTCCAGCACGGGCGCGCGGCGGGTGCCCCAGACGATCGCCAGATGCCCGTGCTCGGGCACCCGCAGCAGCCGGGAGCCGACCCGCACCGTGGCCACCCCGGCGGCGGCCCGCAGCCGCGCCTGGTTCACCCACTTGGCGCCCCACGGCAGCAGCCGGTCGGCGTTGCGGACCGTCCGGCCGGAGCCGTAGACGCGCAGCGCGCCGCCCAGCTCCTCCTCGGAGCAGCGGTCGAGCGGGCGCGCCGGCGCCGAGCCCGAGCCGCCGCCCAGCTCCATCCACTCGCCGCCGCGGAACTGGAAGGTCAGGCCCTCGATCATGACCTCGTCCGGCAGCAGCATCCCACCGCCCCGCCGCAGCACGCTCACCACGGCGATGTCGCCGTCGACGTCGTGGGACAGCAGGGCGTCGCCCTCGGGGTCGGCGGGCGCGCCGGGGACGGCCGGATCCGCCGCACCGGGGCCGGACGGGTCGGACGCGCCGTCGCGCAGGAGGCGGAGGCACTGCTCGCGCACTTCGCGGTCGTTCATGATGCGGACCTCAGATCGTGCCTTCAGGTCGAAGGGCCGAGCCTCCGGGAGCGGAGGACCGGCCCTGCGTCCCAGCCATGCTAGAGGCCCGGACGGGATGTCATCACCGATCTTGGGCGAATGTGGCGAACGAGTCGTTATACCCCAGGTCAGCGCCTTGTAACCACGACGTTCCGCCGAGGTCGTCCCGCCGTCGCCCGAGAGGCGCCCGGCCGGGCACCCGCCGGTCAGGCGGACGGCTTCGGGAACGCCCGGACGGCCAGCACCGCGCACACCACCGCCAGCGGGATCTCGATCCCCGCCGCGAGCACCGCCGCGACGGCGCGGTCCGGGCCGGAAGCCGAGGTCAGGACGTCGAACCAGGCGTCCATGAACAGCAGGGCCGAGGTCGCGACGGCGGGCAGGCAGAGCCGCGGGTCCCGGCGGGCGGCCAGCAGGCCGGTGCCGATCAGGCCCGCCGCGAGCGCCGCGTCCAGCCCGATCCAGGCCGCCGACCAGTTCGTCACGTGCGCGCTGGACGGCGTCCGGAACGCGAGCAGGGCCATCCAGGGCAGCAGCGCCACCCCGGCCCCCGCCAGCACGTGGCCCGCGCGCATCCGCCGCAGGACCCGGAGCGCCGAGGGCACGGCGGCGGAACCGGGAAGGACCGCCGGCCGCGGGGCGTACGCGCTCCGACGGCCACGGCCGCGGGGACGGGCGATCGGGCTGACGCTGGCGACCATGACGGGTTCCCTTCTCATCGACGGTCTTCTCGACCTCGTGCGGTCTTCTCGACCTCGTCGGCGGCCTCCGACCGCGTCGGCGATCTTCGGGACCGCTCCGGCGATCTTCGTGACCTCGCCGGCGGTTTCGCCGACGTGATCAAGCCTGGCCGAGCCGGGGCTCCGGGGCAGTAGCGGCGCTTTCCGAAACGGGGTGGTGCTAACACCACCCCCGGAGCGGAAAACCGCTGCATGGCGGCCGGGTCTCCGGCGGCCTTACCGTCTTGGGCATGGTGTCCAGTTCCGTAGGGCGGCGTGTCCTCACCCACGCGCCGTGGTCGCGGGCGACCTGGCGGGAGACCGTCTTCGTCGCCTCGGGGGTGCCGCTCCAGCTCGCCGGCTGGGCGATCGTCGCGCTGCCGTGGGTGGTCTGGCCCGCGTCGGACGTGTCGGTCATCCTCCTGTGGCTGGCCGTCCCCGTGGTCGGCCTCGTGCTGGTGGCGCGCCCGCTCGCGGCCGCGCACCGGGAACGCTGCTGGGCCGTGCTCGGGGTGGACATCCCGCCGCTGCCCCCGCGCGGCGAGGACGCGGGCCCGCTGGACGCCCTCCGCGACCTGCGCTCGCCCGAGCTCTGGCGGCTGGTCCGCTACCACCTGCTCGTCGGGCCGCTGATCGCGCTGGCCGGTCTCGCCACGGTCGCGTGCTGGCTCGCCGGGGCGGCGCTGACGACCGTCGGCGCCTACGCCTGGGCGCTGCCCCCCGACAGCCCGCTGTCGCTGACCGGGCACGCGATCCGCATCGGCGTCCTCACGGCGGGCGGGGTCGTCCTGCTCGTCGGGGCGCCGTGGCTCGCCGACGGCGTCGCGCGCTGGGACGCCGGGGCCGTCCGGTCCCTGCTCGGCCCGGACGTGACCAGCGAGCTGCGGCGGCGCGTGGAGGACCTGGCCGAGAAGCGCGCCAGCGTCGTGGACGCCGCCGACCTGGAGCGCCGCCGCATCGAGCGGGACCTGCACGACGGCGTCCAGCAGCGGCTGGTGTCGCTCGCGATGAACCTCGGCCTCGCCCGGGAGACGATGCGCGACCTGCCGCCGGAGGCGCTGAAGGTGATCGTCGAGGCGCACGAGGAGTCCAAGGAGATCCTCACCGACCTGCGCAACTTCATCCGCGGCCTGCACCCGGCCGTGCTGGAGGACCGGGGCCTCGACGCGGCCCTGTCCGGCGTCGCGGCGCGCGTGCCGCTGCCGG
This sequence comes from Actinomadura gamaensis, assembly GCF_042652125.1. NCBI lineage: Bacteria > Bacillati > Actinomycetota > Actinomycetes > Streptosporangiales > Thermomonosporaceae > Actinomadura > Actinomadura gamaensis. The sequence goes on from NZ_JBHSIT010000013.1 coordinate 8,225, forward strand.
TCCGGCTGACCGTGGACGTGCCGCGCCGCGCGTCCTCCACGGTCGAGGCCGTCGCGTACTTCGTGGTGTCCGAGGCGCTCACCAACGTCGTCAAGCACGCGGGCGCGACGTCGGTGGACGTCGCGGTGCTGCGCCGCGGCGACACCCTGCACGTCACGGTCTCCGACAACGGGAAGGGCGGCGCGTCGTTCGGCGGCGGCACCGGCCTGCGCGGGCTGGCCCGCCGGGTCGGCTCGGTGGACGGTACGTTCCGCATCACCAGCCCCGACGGGGGCCCGACGACCATCGACGTGGAGTTGCCGTGCGCATTGTGATCGCCGAGGACTCGGTCCTGCTGCGAGCCGGACTGATCAAGCTGCTGGAGACCTCGGGCTTCGAGGTCGCGGCCGCGGTGGGCGAGGCCGACGGCCTGCTCGCCGCCGTCGCCGAGCACCGCCCGGACGCCGCGATCGTGGACGTCCGGATGCCGCCCGGCTTCACCGACGAGGGCGTCCGCGCCGCGCTCGTGCTCCGCCGGGAGTACCCGGACGTGTCCGTCCTGCTGCTGTCCCAGTACGTCGAGGAGCGGTACGCCGCCGACCTGCTCGCCGCGCACACCAGCGGCGTCGGCTACCTGCTGAAGGACCGGGTCGCGGACGTGTCGGGCTTCCTCGACGCCCTGCGCCGGGTCGCCGCGGGCGGCACGGCGCTCGATCCCGAGGTGGTCTCCCAGTTGCTCCTGCGCCGCAACACCGATCCGCTCGAACGGCTCACCCCCCGCGAACGGGAGGTCCTCGCGCTGATGGCCGAGGGCCGCTCGAACGCCGGAATCGCCGCCGCGCTCGTGGTGAGCGAGAGCGCGGTCGCCAAGCACATCAACAACATCTTCGCCAAGCTCGACCTTCCCCACGCCGAGGCCGACCACCGGCGCGTCCTCGCCGTGCTGCGCTTCCTGGACGGAGACTCCACATGAGCGTCACCGACGAACGCCCGAGCCGCGCCGCCTCCCCGGAGCGCCCGCGCCGCAGGGGACCCTGGTACGGGCTGGCCGCGTTCACCGCGCTGCTCGTCGCCGTGCCGACCGGCCTGGAGATCGTGGGCGTGCAGCTCCGGCACGGCTCCGACACCACCGAGGGGCTGGCCCGTCCGGTGCGGGCGGTCGAGATCGAGGGGACGTCGGCGAGCGTGACCGTCCGGGCGACGGCGGGGCCGCCGCGGATCCGCAAGGAGCTGCACTGGCTCATGGCGAAGCCGCGCGTCCGGGCCGAATGGGACGGCGCCACGCTGAAGCTCAGGGTCACGTGCGGTGACGGCGGTTTCGTCGGCTTCCAGATGTGCGACGCGACCGTCACCCTGGACGTCCCGAAGGACGTCCCGGTCAGCGGCCGGATGAGCTCGGGCACCCTCGCCGTCACCGGGGTCACGGGGCGGGTGGACGTCCGGAACAGCTCCGGGACGCTGGACCTCGCAGACCTGGGCGGGCCGCTCCGGGCGCGGGTCGGCAGCGGTTCGATCAACGGCGAGCGGCTGAGCGACGGCGAGGCGGAGGTCGCGTCGGGCTCCGGTGCGATCGAGCTGGGCTTCGTGAAGGCCCCCGCGCGCATCGTCGCCCGGACCGGATCCGGGGCGATCGACCTCGGCCTTCCCGCCGGCTCGCACTACCTGGTCAGCGGCCACAGCGGGTCGGGTTCGCGCGACATCGCGGACGGCGTCCAGGGCGCGCAGACGACGAACACGCTGGACGTGACGTCCGGTTCCGGCGCCGTGAGCGTGCACTACTGACCTCCTCCGCCCGTCCCCCCGTTCGTGTGATCTGGCGCACGTTTGTGCAGGTCGTCGGCATGTACCGATTTGCGTCAGGACCCACCACCGGGTTTACTTCTGGACCATGACCGCCGTTCACCCGTGCCAGCCGCGCCGACCGCAGATCATGCGGGCCATGACGCGCGCCCTCGGGTGTCCGCGCCGGTGTCGAATGTGTGACCGCTGAGGGCCCCCGCCGACCCGTCTCGCGCCCCGAAGCGAGCGACCTCCGACGATCTCCGGACCGGAAGCCGCACCTGCACATGATCTTCCAACGCCACCTGCTGAGCCACGCGCCCTACCCGCCCGGCCGCGCCTGAGTCGCCGGGCGAACCCGGGGACCGAGCCCCGGGGCTCCGGGCCGCGCGCCTGACCGGCGTCCCGCAGCCGCCCGCGTCCGACCGCCCCGCCGCGCGCGGGCCGCCCCGCGGACCCGCGCGCACGCGTCACCACCCCTCTTCCGCCATGCCGACGCCCGGACCGGGCGCGGTCGCCTGCACGGACTATCCCTGTGATCCAGATCGAGAAACTTCGAAAAACCTACCGAGCCCGCGGTCGCGAGCTGACCGCCGTGGACGGCGTCGACCTCACCGTCCGCGAGGGCGAGATCTTCGGCGTCCTCGGCCGCTCCGGCGCGGGCAAGAGCACCCTGCTGCGCTGCGTCAACCTGCTGGAACGGCCCGACTCGGGCCGCATCGAGGTGGCCGGCCGGGATCTGCTCGCCCTGTCCGGCGGCGAGCTGCGCGAGGCCCGGCAGGGCATCGGCATGATCCACCAGCACTTCGGCCTGCTCTCCAGCCGGACGGTCGCCGGGAACGTCGCGTTCCCGCTGGAGGTCATGGGCGTCCCGCGCGCCGAGCGGTCCGAGCGGGTGGCCGAGCTGCTCGACCTCGTCGGCCTGACCGAGCACGCCGGGGCCTACCCGGCGCAGATCTCCGGCGGGCAGAAGCAGCGCGTCGGGATCGCCCGCGCGCTGGCGGGCCGTCCCAAGGTGCTGCTCTCGGACGAGGCGACCTCCGCGCTCGACCCCGAGACGACCGCGTCGATCCTGGCGCTGCTGCGCGACCTGCGCGACCGGCTCGGGCTGACCGTCCTGCTCATCACCCACGAGATGGACGTCGTGAAGCGCATCTGCGACTCGGCCGCGATCATGCGGGACGGCCGCGTGGTCGAGTCCGGGACCGTCCGCGAGCTGCTGCTGCGGCCCGGCTCCGAGCTGGCCCGGGACCTGTTCCCGCTGCCCGCCCCCGACGTCCGGCCCGGCACGACCGTCGTGGACGTCACGTTCGAGGGCGACGCCGCCGACCGGCCGTTCGTGTCGTCGCTCGCCCGCACCTACGCCATCGACGTCAACATCCTCGGCGGCGCGGTCGAGGAGGTCGGCGGCACCCGGATCGGGCGGCTGCGCATCGAGCTGCCCGGCGCCCCCGACCTCAACGCCGCCCAGCTCGCGCACCTGCGCGACGCGGGCCTGACCGTCGAGGTCCACCCGACCCCCGGCGCGGAGGTGGCGGCATGACCTGGGACGAGATCTGGCCGCTGCTGCGGCAGGGCACCGTCGAGACGCTCCAGATGACCGTCTGGGCCACCGTGATCACCGCCGTGCTCGGCACGCTGCTCGGCCTCGCGCTCGTGGTCACCGACCGGCGCGGGCTGGCGCCGCTGCCGGCCGTCCACCACCTGATCGGGCTGGTCGTCAACGTCGGCCGGTCCATCCCGTTCATCATCCTGCTGGTGGCGCTGCTGCCGGTGACCCGCGCGATCGTCGGCACCACCATCGGCACCACCGCCGCGATCGTCCCGCTGGCGGTCTCGGCCATCCCGTTCTACGCCCGGCTCGTGGAGACCTCGCTGCGCGAGGTGGACCCCGGCGTGGTCGACGCGGCCCGCGCGATGGGCGCGTCCCGGCCGCAGATCGCGTGGAAGGTGCTGCTCCGCGAGGCGCGGCCCGGCCTGATCGCGGGCCTGGTCGTCACGTTCGTCGCGCTGATCGGCTACTCGGCGATGGCCGGGGCGATCGGCGGCGGCGGCCTCGGCGACATCGCCAACCGCTACGGCTACCAGCGCTTCGAGACCAACGTGACCTACGCCGTCGTCGTGGCGATCGTCGTGCTCGTCCAGATCGTCCAGCTGCTCGGCGACCGGCTCGTCCGGCGCCTCTCCCACCGCTAGAACCGAAATGAAGGGGGCACTCTTCGTGCTTCGCAAGATCACCGCCACCGTGGCCGCCGCCGGACTGCTGTTCGGGCTGGCCGCCTGCGGCTCGGGCAAGGACAAGGACACCCTCGTGGTCGGCGCGACCTCCGTGCCGCACGCCGAGATCCTGGACTACGTCAAGAAGAACCTCGCCGACAAGGCCGGGCTCAAGCTGGAGGTCAAGGAGTTCAGCAACTACGAGCAGCTGAACCCCGCCCTCAAGGACGGCCAGCTCGACGCCAACTACTTCCAGCACAAGCCGTACCTGGACGAGTCGAACGCCAAGCTCGGCGCCAAGCTCGTGTTCGTCGCCGGGATCCACCTGGAGCCGCTCGCCGTCTACTCCAAGAAGGTGCACAAGCTCTCGGAACTGAAGCAGGGCGCGACCGTCGCGCTGCCGTCCGACCCGTCGAACGAGGCGCGGGCGCTGAAGCTGCTGGTCGCCAACCAGCTGATCACCCTCAAGCCGGGCAGCGAGGAGAAGGCCACGCCGAAGGACGTCGCGTCCAACCCGAAGGGCCTGAAGTTCAAGGAGACCGACGCCGCCGCGCTGCCGCGCCAGCTCGGTGACGTGGACGCCTCGGTGATCAACGGGAACTACGCGCTGGAGGCCAAGCTCGACCCGGCCAAGGACGCCCTTGCGACCGAGTCGGCGCAGAACAACCCGTACGTGAACGGCATCGTGACCACGCCGGAGAAGAAGGACGACGAGAAGGTCAAGAAGCTCGTCGAGCTGCTGCGCGGGCCGGAGGTCAAGAAGTTCATCCAGGACAAGTACCACGGTTCGGTGCTGCCCGCCTGATCCGGCTTCGGGTCGTCCACCCGTTCCCCGTAACCCTCGGACGGTTCCGTCCGAGGGTTACGCATTTGCCCGAGGTGTGCGCGTCCGCCCGAGGGCACGCGTTCGTCTGAGAATTACGCATTTGCCCGAGGGTCACGCATTTGTCGGGTGGTCCTGGTAGGAACTGGTCCCGACAGTGATCCGGAAGGGACCCGATGATCATCCTCGACCACCTCACCGACTACGCCGGGCTGCCCGTGGCGGAGTTCGGCGTCGCCGACGACCCGCCCGCCGCGGCGCTGGCGTCGCCCGCGGACCACGCGTGGGCCGTCCGCACCGAGTTCGACGAGGAGCCCTTCGAGGAGGTCTGGTCGCGGTTCCGCGAACAGGTCGACACGAGCGGGATCACGGCGCTGGTCATCGGCTACTGGGGCGCGTCCTACGACGAGCACGACCTGAGGATCGCCGACCTGCTCGCCGAGTCCGCCGCCGGGTTCCCCGAGCTGCGCTCGCTGTTCGTCGGCGACATCGTGATGGAGGAGTCGGAGATCTCCTGGATCGAGCACTCCGACATCACGCCGCTGTTCGCCGCCTTCCCGAAGCTGGAGTGCTTCGAGCTGCGCGGTTCGCAGGAGCTCACGCTCCGGCCGTTCGCCTCGGAGACGCTCCGGACGCTGCGGTTCGAGTCGGGCGGGCTGCCGTCCGGGGTCGTCCGGGCGGTGGGCGCGAGCGACCTGCCGAACCTGCGCCGGCTCGACCTCTGGCTCGGCACGGAGAACTACGGCGGCGACTCGACGGTGGCGGACCTCGCGCCGATCCTGTCCGGCGAGCGCTTCCCGGCCCTGCGCCACCTCGGCCTGGAGGACTCCGAGAACCAGGACGCCATCGCCGAGGCCGTCGCGGGCGCGGCCGTCGTGGCGCAGCTGGAGACGCTCAGCCTGGGCATGGGCACCCTCACCGACCGGGGCGCGGAGGCGCTGCTGTCCGGGCAGCCGCTCACGCACCTGAAGACGCTCGACCTGCACCACCACTTCCTGTCCGACGCGATGATGGAGCGCATCCGCACCGCCCTGGACGGCGTGGACGTCCGGCTCGACTTCCAGCAGAAGCCGCACGGCGACTGGTTCTTCATCGAGGTCTCGGAGTGACGCCATGACCGTCGACCAGCATCTGACCGAGTTCGCCGGCCTGCCCGTCCGGCAGTTCGAGGCGTCCGGCGCGGGCGGCCTGCCGGACGCGGCGTCGGTCGCGTGGCGCGTCGCCTTCGACGGCACGACGAGGTGGCACGACGCGCTGCTCGCCCTGCTGGATTCCGTCGACGCGGAACGCATCACCGCCCTCGTCGTCGGCTGGTGGGGCCACGACGGAGAAGACCGCTACCCGGCGGACGTCCTGGTCGAGGTCGCCGACCGGCTGCCCGGACTGCGCGCGCTCTTCTTCGCGGACGTCGTGGTCGAGGAGAACGAGATCTCCTGGATCCAGCACTCCGACATCACGCCGCTGCTCGCGGCGTTCCCGCAGCTCGAACGCTTCGAGGTGCGCGGCGGCGACGGCCTGACGCTGGAGCCGCTCGCGAGCACGTCGCTGCGGGCGCTGCGGTTCGAGTCCGGCGGGCTTCCGGGCGAGATCGTCCAGGCGGTCGTCGCGAGCGACCTGCCGAACCTCGCGCATCTGGACTTCTGGTTCGGCGAGGAGAACTACAACTACGGCCGCGAGTTCCGCGTCGAGGACCTCGCGCCTCTGCTGTCGGGCGAGCGGTTCCCCGCGCTCCGGCACCTCGGCCTGGAGGACTCCGAGCTCCAGGACGAGATCGCCGCCGCCGTGGCCGGCGCGCCGGTCGTCGCGCAACTGGAGTCGCTGAGCCTCGCCATGGGCACGCTCACCGACGAGGGCGCGGAGGCGCTGCTGTCCGGGCAGCCGCTGACCCACCTGAAGAGGCTCGACCTGCACCACCACTTCCTGACCGACGAGATGATGCGGCGCGTGCGCGACGCGCTCCCCGGCACCGAGGTCGACCTGGACGAGCAGCAGGAACGGGACGAGGACTGGCTCTTCGTCGCCGTCTCGGAGTGAGCCGCCGTGCCCATGCCGTTCGCCGTCGTCGGGTGTCCGGGTGACCGGCGGGTCACGCTCTTCGCGTCCGCCTGCCGGGCCGCCGGGCTCCCCGAACCGCAGGTCATCGGCTGGCCCGCGGTCCTGCGCGGTGACGTCCGGCTGCCGGACGGCGTGCCGGTCCGGATCGACTCGCCGGGCGAGGATCCGGAGGCCGACGCGTTGCTGCGCGGCGGCGTCGCGCCGACCTCCGTCGGCGGCGGAGCCCGCTGGTACGCGGGGTTCGTCGCCGGGCTCCGGCGGATCGAGTCCGCCGCGCGGGACGCCGGGGCTCCGCTGCTGAACGACCCGTCCGAGATCGCGGTCATGTTCGACAAGCGGCTCTGCCACGCTCGGCTCGCCGCCGCCGGCGTGCCGGTGCCGCCCGCGCTGCCCGGGATCACCGGCTACGCGTCCCTGCGCGCGCGGATGGCGGAGGCGGGGGAGCGGCGCGTCTTCGTCAAACCGGCGCACGGGTCGTCCGCATCGGGGGTCATCGCGCTGGAGGTCGCTCCGGCGCGGTCTCCGGGCGTGCGGTCTTCAGGCGCGCGGTCTCCGGGCGCGCGGTCTCCGGGTGTGAGGGCGGGGATGGGAGACGGGGTTCGGATCAAGGCCGTGACCTCGGCGGCGCGGCGTCCGGACGGGTTCCACAACTCGCTGCGCGTCCAGACCTACCGGTCGGAGTCCGAGGTCGCCGAGCTGGTCGACACGCTCGCCCCCGACGGTCTGCACGTCGAACGCTGGATGCCCAAGGCCGCGCTGAACGGTCGCGTGCTCGACCTGCGGGTCGTCGTGGTCGCGGGCGTTCCGACGCACGCGGTCGTGCGGACGAGCACCGTCCCCATGACGAACCTGCACTTGGGCGGACGGCGCGGAGACCTGGCCGCCGTCCGGAACGCGCTCGGCGAGGACGGCTGGCACGAGGCGATGGACGTGTGCGCGCGGGCCGCCGCGTGCTTTCCGGGCAGCCTGATGGTCGGCGTCGATCTGCTCGTCGGCCTCGGCTGGAAGCGGTTCGCGGTCGGCGAGGTGAACGCGTTCGGCGACCTGCTGCCCGGGCTCCCCGGCCTTCCGGACGGCCCCGCCGCCGGAGCCGACACCTACACTGCCCAGGTCAGAGCCGCTTTGTCTGCCTTGTCGGGAACTGGGGCCGTATGCGCGACATGAACGCGGTCGTCGGCACCCACGACGTGGTGCTGGTGACCCTGGACACCCTGCGCTTCGACGTCGCGTCCGAACTGCTCGACGCCGGGGAAACACCGCATTTCGCGTCCGTTCTTCCCGGTGGACGCTGGGAGCGGCGGCACACCCCCGGCAGCTTCACTTACGCCGCGCACGCCGCGATGCTCGCCGGATTCCTGCCGACGCCCGCCGGGCCGGGCCCGCATCCCCGGCTCTTCGCGGCAGCTTTTCCAGGCAGCGAAACGACGGCTTCCGGCACCTTTGCTTTCGACGCCGCGACCGTCCCGGAAGGGCTCGCCGAAATCGGCTACCACACGGTGTGCGTGGGCGGCGTCGGCTTCTTCAACAAGCGGACCGCGCTCGGCTCGGTCCTGCCGTCGCTGTTCGCCGAAAGCCATTGGGAGCCGTCCTTCGGCGTCACCGATCCGACCAGTTTCGACAACCAGATCGATCGGGTCGAGAAGTCGATCGCCGAACTGTCGCCGGATCGGCGGCTTTTCCTGCTGCTGAACGTGTCCGCGCTGCACCAGCCGAACTGGTTCCACCTGGACGGCGCGACGCGCGAGTCCGGCGACACGCGGGCGAGCCACGCCGCCGCGCTGCGCCACGTGGACGCCCGCCTGCCCCGGCTGCTCGGCGCGCTCCGCCGCCCGTCCCTCGTGATCATCTGCTCTGACCACGGCACCGCCTACGGCGAGGACGGCCACGTCGGGCACCGCGTCGGCCACGAGGTCGTCTGGACCGTCCCCTACGGAGAGTTCGTTCTTTCATGATCAGCCCGTATCAGGGTTACGTTTACGCCTACCCCCACAAGACCGCGTATCGGCCGCTGGATCCGGCGCCGTCGTTGCGGTCGGTATGGGCCTACGAGGACAAGAGCGCGCTCTTCCTCTATCTGCACATCCCGTTCTGTGAAATGCGCTGCGGCTTCTGCAACCTGTTCACGCGGACGGGCGCGTCCGAGGACCTGACCTCCGCATATCTGTCGGCCTTGTCGCGGCAGGCTGATGCGGTGGCCGATTCCTTGGGTGACGCTTCCTTCGCCACCGCCGCATTCGGGGGCGGAACGCCGACGTATCTGACGGCCTCCGAACTCGACCGGCTGTGCGACATCGCGTCCCGGTTCGCCCGGCTGGACGCCGTGCCTCTGGGCGTCGAGACGTCCCCGGCCACGGCCACGCCCGACCGGCTGCGGGTCCTGCGCGACCGCGGGACGACGCGGATCTCGATCGGAGTGCAGAGCTTCGTCGACGCCGAAGCGCGCGCCGCCGTCCGTCCGCAGAAGCGAGCCGAGGTCGACGCGGCGCTGGACGCCATCCGGGACGCCGCGATCCCCGTCCTCAACATCGACCTGATCTACGGCATCGCGGGGCAGACGGCGGAGAGCTGGGCCTACTCGCTCGACACCGCGCTGCGCTGGAAGCCCGAGGAGGTCTACCTCTACCCGCTGTACAAGCGGCCCCTGACCGGCCTGTTCCGGCTCGGCCGCGACTGGGACGACCACCGGCTCGCGCTCTACCGGCAGGGACGCGACCACCTGCTCGCCGCCGGTTACGAGCAGGTCTCCATGCGCATGTTCCGCCTTCCCGGCTCCGGCTCCGGCGCCGGCGGGACGGAGTACTGCTGCCAGACCGACGGCATGGTCGGTCTCGGCTGCGGCGCCCGCTCCTACACCTCCGACCTGCACTACTCGTTCGAGTACGCGGTCGGCGCGACCGAGGTCCGCGCGATCATCGACGGCTACGTCCGCGCCGACGACTTCACGACCGCGCGCGTCGGCTTCCGCCTGGACGACGCCGAACGCCGGCGCCGCCACCTCGTCCAGTCGCTGCTGCAAGCGTCCGGCCTCGACCGGGCCGGCTACCGCGCCCGCTTCGGGACGGACGCGATGGACGACTTCCCGGACGACCTCAAAAGCTTCGCCGACCACGACTGGCTCTCCGTCCGGCCCGACGTGCTGCGCCTGACACCCGAGGGGCTCGCGTACTCCGACGCCATCGGCCCCGCGCTCTTCTCCTCCGGCGTGCGCGCCCTCATGGACGCCTACGAGGCCCGCTGATGGCCGCCGTCCCCCTCCCCGACCCGGTAGTGCGCGGATTGCCCGAGGGGTCGGAATCGAGTGGCGAGCACCTCACGATCCTCTATCGCGGGCCGTTGGCGAGCTGCGACTACGACTGCCCGTACTGCCCGTTCGCCAAGCGGCGCGACAGCCCCGAGCAGCTGCGCGCCGACCGGGCCGCGTTGGAACGCTTCACCGCCTGGGTCGCGGCTCAGGACCATCCGGTATCCGTGCTGTTCACGCCGTGGGGTGAGGGGGTCGTGCGCTCCTGGTACCGGCGGGCGCTGGTCGAGCTGAGCCACGTCCCGCACGTCCGGCGCGTCGCGATCCAGACCAACCTCAGCCACCGGACGGCCTGGACCTCGGACGCCGACCTGTCCAGACTCGCGCTCTGGGCGACCTACCATCCCGGCCAGGTCCCCTACGAGCGCTTCCTCGGCAAGGCCCGTGACCTGGCCGAACGCGGCGTCCGGTACTCGGTCGGCGTCGTCGGGCAGCCCGAGCACCTCGCGGACGCCCGCCGCCTGCGCGCCGACCTGCCCGACCACGTCTACCTGTGGGTGAACGCCGCCGAAGGACGTGCCTACACCGACGCCGAAGCCGCCGACTGGACGGCCCTCGACCCGCTGTTCGGCTACAGCCGCGACCCCCATCCCAGCCTCGGCCGAGCCTGCCGCACGGGCGAGAGCGTCGTCTCGGTGGACGGCGACGGGACGGTGCGGCGCTGCCACTTCGTCCCGGCCGTCCTGGGCAACCTCTACGACGGGACGTTCCGCGCCGGACTCCGCCCCCGGCCCTGCCCGCTGGACGTCTGCGACTGCCACATCGGCTACGTCCACCTGGAACCGCTCGGCCTCTACGACGTGTTCGCGGGCGGGATCCTGGAGCGCATCCCGAAACTCGCGTGAACCCGATCGGGCGGCCGTGGCAAGACACTCCCGGAAGATCGTCTTTTGGGAGGCCTGATGACCCTCTGGCGCACGCTCGCCGTGGTCTCCGTCGCCGGCGCGACGCTCGCGGTGTCCGGGAGCCTGGGCGCCTACGGGTACTACTACAGGCTCCAGTCGAGCATCCACCACGAGGACCCGGACACGCTGCTCGGCAAGGACCGGCCGAAGAAGCTGAACCGGTCGGTCAACGTGCTGCTGATGGGCTCGGACTCGCGCGCGGGCGCCAACGCCAAGTACGGGCGCGGCCACCAGAACGAGGCCCCGAAGGCGGACACCGTGATCCTCGTCCACATCGCGGCGGGCGGCGGGCGCGCCTACGGCGTCAGCCTCCCGCGCGACCTGATGGTGCCGATCCCGTCCTGCCCGCGGGAGAAGAGACCGTCCACGCCGCCCCTCGGCCTCGCCATGTTCAACTCGGCGTTCGCCCGGGGCGGCCCCATCTGCACGATCCGGACGGTCGAGAAGTTCTCCGGCGTCCATATCGACCACTTCGTCGAGGTGAACTTCACCGGCTTCAAGGGCCTCACCGAGGCGGTCGGCGGCGTCCCGATCTGCCTGCCCCAGCCCGTCCACGACGCCAAGTCCGGCCTGAACCTGCCCAAGGGGACGAGCGTGGTGAAGGGCGAGACCGCGCTGGAGTTCGTCCGCGCCCGCTACTCGCTCGGGGACGGCACGGACACGCAGCGCATGAAACGCCAGCAGCAGTTCATGGCGTCCTTCGCGCACCAGGCCATGCAGTCGGGCGTGCTCGCCAACCCGTCCCGGCTGAACAAGCTGCTGACCTCGGGCGCGAAGTCGATGACCACCGACCGCGCGCTGAGCCTGTCGGAGATGCTGCGGCTCGCCCAGGGCGTCCGAGGCATGTCGGCGGGCTCGCTGAAGTTCACGACACTGCCCTCGGCCCCGTGGGCGCGGGACAGGAACCGCGTGGTCATGACCCCTGCGGCCACCCCCTTCCTGGCCGCGATCCGCGACGACCGCGACCCGTTCGCCACGCTCAAACCCCAGGGCGGGCCGTCCCAGCCCCGGACGAAGCACCCGGCGGCGAACGCGAAGGCGCCTCAGCCCCCGCAGGGCGATGAGATCCGGGCCAGCGACGACATCTGCCGCAAGACCTGGGGCTGAACGCCGTAGCGGACGAGCGACGGCGGGCGCGGCCGCGCATCACGTCTGCTTGAGGGGGTTGTAGTCGGCGGCGTCGACGCCGAACGTCCAGGCCACGCCCTCGCGGGCGGTGCGGGTGGACGGCGGGACGCGCAGGTAGTACTGCCGGTAGGCGCCGTCCGGCTCGGGGGTGGAGTTGACCACCTCGACCATGACGACCGGTTCGTCACCCGCCAGGTCGATGCGCCACAGGACGCCCGTCTCGTCCCGGTGCAGGGGCTCGGCCCCGGTCTCGGCGAGGTACCGGTCGTAGCCGAAGATCTCCAGCATGACGCGGCGCAGCTCGGCGTTCGACTCCAGGCCGATGCGCTCGGCGGTCAGGCCGCCGAGCGAGGAGACGAAACCGGGCGGGATCGGCATGCCCCGCCACGCGTGCAGCGCGAGGCCGTCGGGGAACGCCAGCGCGGGACCGTCACCCCGGTGCAGCCGGCCCGGCTCGTCGCGGTGCAGCTCCGACGGCCGCTCGGACACGATCACGAGCCGCTCGTACGGCCACCACCAGCCCGCGTTCCGCGCCGCCTCGGCGAGCCCCGGCGGCAGCGCGCCGAGCGCGTCGAACTGCGCCAGCCACGGCGCGTCGTGCTGGCCGAGGACAGCGTCGAGCGTCGCCGAGCGCAGCACCGACTCGGCGCGCGATCCCTCCTCGCCCGCGATCGCGCCGACCGCCTGCCGGACGCGGACGACCAGCTGCTGCACCCGGTCCCACAGCGGCGCGGCCGTCCGCGTCCAGGACCGGGCCCACTCGCGGTTGCCCAGCCGCTCGTACGCGGCCGTGCGCGCGGCCTCCCACGGGCGCGTCCGCACGGCGTCGCGCACGCTCGCGCCCGCGTCGGACGGCACGTCAGGGACGTCGAGCCCGGCATCACGCAGCACCTGCGCGTGTCCGGCGATGACGGCGGCGGCGAGCGCCCCCTGCGCGGGGGAGTCCACCCACAGGAACCGCTCCGGCGCGGCCAGCCCTGCGGCGACGTAGGCGGCGGTGATCCCCGCCTCGGCCCGCGCCCGGTCGCCCGGCCCGGTGGCGAACGCCGCCGACTCCCAGGCCAGCATCAGGTTCGCGTGGTCCAACTCGTTCACGGCACTCCAAAAGGGGGGGTGAGGGGAGGACGTCGCCCGGCCGGTCAGTCGGCGACGACGCGGACGGCGCCGGGCACGTACTCACGCTGCCGGATCACGCGGTACCAGCCCTTGGGCAGGGCGATGGCCGCGTGCTCCTCGTGCCCGAGCCGTCCGCCCGAGGGCAGGTGCAGGTAGTCGGGGGCGAGCGGGTCCGGATCGCGGAGCAGCGTCCCCTCGCAGGTCAGGGCGTGCGCGTGGCCGGTGGCCTCGCCGAGCGCGAGCACCATCCGGCCCCGGCCGTCGCGCGCCGCCGGCGGCAGGTCGCGGACGCGCCGCGGCACCGCGTCCTCGGCCACCGGGACGATGAGGATGTCTCCCTGTCGGTACATGCCGACGACGCTAGACAGCGCCTCCGACAATTCCCGCCGGGGTCAGAAACCGCGCGTCCGGCGCGCGGCGGGACGGGCCCAGCGCCCGGACGCGCTCAGCCCGACGCTCTGGAACGCCCGGACGAGTTCACCGCCGAGGTTGACGCCCGCGCCGAGCGCCAGCGCGACCGACAGCGCCGCGACCAGGCTCAGCGCCCCCTGCTGCGCGGCCCCGGTGTTCAGCTCGACCATGCCGCGATAAAGGAGCGTTCCAGGCAGCAGCGGCGAGATCGCCGGGACGATGTATGGCAGCGACGGAGCGTGCCTGCGCCGCGCGAGCATGCTCCCGAGCATCCCGACGATGACGGCCGACACCGCCGACGCCAGGACGGGCGTGACCTCCCAGTTCAGCAGTAGCGCGTACAGGACCCAGATGAGTCCGCCGCTCACCCCGGCCGGGATCAGCACGTCGCGCGGGACGGCCAGGCAGACCGCGAACGTCAGCGCCACCACCGCCGCCGCGAGGACCGGGAGGGGCTTCAGTAGCGCCGGGGACACCGGAAGGTGCCCGACGTTGATGTCCACGTTCAGCCGGACGGCCGTGTAGACGACGACGCCGAGCCCCGCGACGATCGCGGCGATGATGAAGAAGACCTCCAGCAGCCGCGCCCCGGCGCTGACCAGGTCGCCGGTGATGCCGTCCTGGATGGACGCGACGAGCGGGCGGCCCGGCAGCAGCGCCAGGATCGCGCCGGTCACGATCGTGGAGGCGTGCCCCTGGTGGCCCGCCGCGACGACCAGCGCGGCGGCCGTCGCGGCGATCGCCGCGGCCACCGTGTTCTGGAAGAACTCCGCGATGCCGCGGCGGGCGAGCGCCGCCGCGGCGCGGTCCCCGAACAGCGTCGCCACGAACGCCGTCGCCGCGACGAGCGGCCCGCCGCCGACCAGGATCGACGCCGACCCCGCGATCAGACCGAGGCAGACCACCATCAGCCAGGGCGGATACGGCGCGCGTCCGCGCTTGATGTCGTGCAGCCGCCGCAGCGCGTCGTCCAGCGCCAGCATCCCGATGGACGCCTCCTGGACGAGCTTGTGCAGCTCGGTCAGCCGCCAGTAGGCCGGGGTGCGGCGCCGGATGGACCGCGCGCCGGTGACCGGCGGCGCGCCGTTGCCCGGATGCGCCGACACCAGCAGGCTCGTGAAGGTGACCTGGACCTCGGCGCGCGGCAGCTCGTAGGCGACCGCGAGGCTCAGCATCGCCTCGTTCACCCGCTCGGTGGACTCGCCGCTCGCCAGCAGCAGCTCGCCCACGCGCAGCGTCAGCCCGATCGCCCTGGGGTCGAAGGTGTCCGCGGGCTCGTCCTCGGGCGGTTCGGGCGGCGTCCCGTCCATGAGGACCTGCCAGCTCCGCCGGACCCGCTCCACGGTACGACCCATGCCCGTACAAACCCTCCCGCCCGCGACCAACCTCGCACGCAGGCTACCCAGGCCCCATGCGTGCTATACCGCCCCGGGTGCCCCAAACGGAAAACCGGTAACGGTGATTCGAGCGTGCCCGGAACCCGATCGCCTCCGGGCCCCGCCGCGTCCCGAACGTTGCGCCGTCCGCTGGGTCGATGTCTTCGGTGCTCGCCGTGTGGACGGCTCGGTCGGCCGTCGTTACGCGGACGCGGAAGTCGGTGGCGAACATCTGGCTCGCGACGGTCAGCTCTCCGTCGCGGCCGGTCAGAAGGGTGATCTCG
This sequence comes from Actinomadura gamaensis, assembly GCF_042652125.1. NCBI lineage: Bacteria > Bacillati > Actinomycetota > Actinomycetes > Streptosporangiales > Thermomonosporaceae > Actinomadura > Actinomadura gamaensis. Next base: position 23,599 of record NZ_JBHSIT010000013.1, read on the forward strand.
ACGGCGCGACCGTCGCGCCACGTCACGTCCACGGTGACGTCGCCTCGCGCGCGCAGGCCCGCGACCGCTCCGTCCGGCCAGCAGGAGGGCAGCGCCGGGAGAACGTCGATCACGCCGTGGTGGGACTGGAGGAGCATCTCCGCGATCCCGGCCGTCGCGCCGAGGTTGCCGTCGATCTGGAACGGCGGATGGGTGTCCCAGAAGTTCGGCAGGGTGGACTCGCGGAGCTGCCGGGCCAGCGTCCGGTGCGCGCGGTCGCCGTTCCGCAGCCGCGCCCAGAAGTTGGTCTTCCACGCCTTCGACCAGCCCGGACCGCCGTCGCCGCGCGCGGTTAGAGATACCTCGGCGGCCTTCGCCTCGGGCGTACCGGGCTTGATCTGCCGTCCGGGGAACAGCGCGAACAGGTGGGACGCGTGCCGGTGCCGGTCGGACGGGTCGTCCAGGTCCCGCTTCCACTCCTGGAGCTGGCCCCAGGAGCCGACGCGGAGGCCGGTGTCCAGCCTGACCAGCGTCTCCGCGATTTCTTCGCGGAATTCGGGATCGACACCCAACGTTCCGGCGGCCTCACTCGTGTTTATGAGTAGGTCCCGGACGATCTGCTGGGACATCGCGGGACCGGCGGAGAAGTCGCCGTGCTCGGGAGAGTAGCCGGGCGAGACCACCAGCGTTCCGTCGCGGGGATCGGGGCGCAGGTTGTCGAGCCAGAACTCGGCCGCCTCCCGCATCGCGGGATACGCGGTCGTCCGCAGATAGGAGGGGTCCGCTGTGAAGAGGTAGCGCTCGTAGAGCTGCCGCGTGAGCCAGGCCGCCGCCTCGGGGAACCAGAACGCGGTCGCCCAGTCGTGCACGCCCGTGAACCCGAACGGGTTCGTCTCGTTGTGGACGACCCAGCCCCGCGTCCCGAACAACTCGCGCGCGGTCACCCGGCCGGGCTCGCGCAGCCCGTCCACGAACGCGTCATGCGCCCCCGCGGTCTCGTCGAGATTCGTCGTCTCCGCAGGCCAGTAGTTCATCTGGAGGTTGATATTGGTGTGATAGTCGGCGCTCCACGGCGGCTGCACCAGCCCGTTCCACACACCCTGGAGATTGGCCGGCAACGACCCGTCGCGCGAAGACGCGATGAGCAGGTAACGCCCGTAAGCGAAGAACAGCGCCTCCAACTCCCGATCCGAGGCGCCGTCACCCTGCCCGTAGGACGCCAGCAGCCGATCAGTGGGGAGGCCGCTGCGGGGCGGCCGGGGCGGCCGGGGCGCGGACGGAGCAGCGGCGCGAGGGGCCGCTGTATCGGACGACGCGAGGGAGGTAGGTGAGCTGGAACTTGGTCGGTGCTCACGTCCGCCGGGAGAAGGTGGCGCGCTCTGGAGATCGTCGGCGCTCAGGGAAAGAGTGACGCGATCGAAAAGGCGGCGATGGTCGCGAACATGCTCGGCACGCAGCCGCGCGTAAATGCCGACCCGCCCCGCCTGAGCCGTGACATCGGCGTCGCCTCGCCCCAGGTGCCCGTCGGCTCGCCTCGCGTGCAGGTCGGCTCGCCCCGTGTGCGGGTCGGCTTGGTCCGCGTGCGGGTCGCCTCGCCCCGCGTGCGGGTCGGCTCGCCCTACGTGCAGGTCGGCTTGTCCCGCGTGCGGAGGGGTGTCGGCTCGCCCCGTGTGCGGAGGGGGGTCGGCTTGGTCTGCGTGGGGTGGGGGGCTGGCTTGGCCGGCGGGGTGGAGGGCGGCGTCGACGGCCTTCGTGACTCGGGCGTGGGGGCCGTCGCCGCGGTAAGCCGGGTAGGCGTTGGCGTAGTCGGTGGCCGCCGAGAGGACGAGCAGCGCGCTGTTCGCGCCGGTGACGGTGACTTCGCCGTCGCCGTCCAGGCGGGTGCCGCCCTCGGTCACGACCTGGATCTGGAGTTCGAAGCGCAGGCCGTTGTCGGCGAGCGCGCCCCGGACGGTCAGGCGGCCGTCCCGGACGGAGATCGTCTGGTCGTCGCGCGGTGAGGTCTCGCGCAGCGTGAACGAGACCGCGCCGGGTGCGTCGGCGCTCAGCCGTCCGACGACCACGTTCGCCGGATGTGAGGCGAAGTATTCGCGCTGGTGACGCACGCCGTCCGAGAGGTAGGAGACCCGGGCCGTGGCGTCCGCGAGATCCAGCTCGCGCCGGTACTGCGCCGCCGCGGAGTGAGGGAAGAGGAGGTGAAGGGTGCCGAGGGGCTGGTAGGAGCCGTAGCCGGTGCGGGGGCGGCCCAGGTGGGCCGCGACCTCGTCGGGCGAGAGGTGCTGCTTCTCGTCGAGAAGGCGTTGGACGGTGCGGAGGGCGTCCGGTCGGTGCCGGTTGCCGAAGTCGTAGCCCTCGCGGGAACCCGGCCCGCCGGTCCAGAGCGTCTTCTCGTTGAGGAGGAGACATTCGGCCTGGACGCCGCCGAAGACGCTCGCGCCGAGCGCGCCGTTGCCGATGGGCAGCGACTCGCTCTCCCAGTCGGTGGCAGGGGAGTCGTACCAGAGCTTCATGCGGCGGTACCGATGATCCTTCGAAGCGGGGAGGAGAGCCTGCACGGAGCGCCGGCCAGCGGAGGCGCCTGCCAGGCGAGCGGGTCGGCGGAGGTGCCTGGCAGGCCGAGCGGGTCGGCGGAGGTGCCTGGCAGGCCGAGCGGGTCGGCGGAGGTGGCTGGCAGGCCGAGCGGGTCGGCGGAGGTGGCTGGCAGGGGAGCGGGTCGGTCATGCGATGGGTGGGAGGTGCCAGACGGTGGGGAGGCCGGCGGTCGCGCCGGATGCGGAGTAGTCGTGGACGACGTCCAGGTAGCCCGCCATGCGGGCCTGCCAGGCGATGTTCACCGGGAGGTCCTCCAGGGCGGCCAGGAGCGCCGGGTAGTCGTCGCAGTCGATGACGTGGAAGAGGTCGAGGCCGCTGCGCCAGATCGTCCATTCGTGGGCGCCGGCGGCGCGGATGGCGGCGGTCAGCTCCTCCGGGACCTCGCGGTGCGCCTGTTCGTAGGCGCGTTCGGCGCCGGGCTTCAGGCGGGTGTGCAGGGCGATGCGCATCATTGCTCCTCGGGTTCGGCGTCGGCCTGGCGGCGCGCCCAGTCCTCGACGGCGCCGATGTGGACGGCGGCGGCGGTGCGGGCGGCCTCGGGGTCCCGTTCGGTGAGCGCGCGGTAGATGGCGTCGTGCTCGTGGAAGGTGCGCGTGAAGGCGTTGGCCTCCTGGAGGCCGCGCCAGACGCGGGCGCGGAAGGTGCGGGTGTTCAGCCCGCGCAGGATGGCGGCGAGCACCGGGTTCCCGGCGGCCTCGTTGATGATCCGGTGGAACTCCATGTCGTGCCCGACGATCTCCTCGGAGTCCACGCCGCGTTCCATCGCGCGCATCTCGGCGCGCAGCAGCGCGAGGCCCGCCTCGTCGATGCGCGCGGCGGCGGTCGCGGTGGCGGCCGGTTCGAGGATCTTGCGGACCTGGACCAGGTGCAGCAGCGTCCGGCCGCGGGACATCTCGGCCACCGCGCCGAACGTCTCCAGCAGGTCGTCCGGGCTGAGCCGGGTCACGTAGACGCCGGCGCCGTGCCGGGCGTCCAGGACGCCGAGCGTGGTCAGCGCGCGGATCGCCTCGCGCATCGAGCTGCGGGAGAGCCCGAGCTCGGCGGCCAGCTCGCGCTCGGTCGGCAGCCGCTGGCCCGGAAGCAGCTCCCCGGCGGCGAGCTTGGCCTTGATCTGCGCGATCGCCCGCTCGGTGACGGTGGTCCTGGCCGTCGTCTCCTCGGTCACGCGTGGTTCTCCCTTCCCCCGATGCCGGGACCATCCTGATCTGGTCGGACCAATCAACGCAAGTAACGACTTCATTACGAGGTATTGCCAGCACCCACCGGACGAGTGGTCTGATGACTTCACGATTGGTCGGATGAATCACCAGCAAGATCGAGAACGAGGGGGACGCCTCAGTGAAGCTGCTGCGCGTGGGACCGGCCGGCGCCGAGCGGCCCGCGGTCCTGGCCGGGGACGGCACGGTGCGCGACCTGTCCGGGATCACCGCCGACATCGACGCCGCCTTCCTCGCCGGGGACGGCCTCGACCGGGCGCGGAGCGCCCTGGCGGACGGCCGCCTCCCGGTGCTGGACGCCCCCGGACGGGTCGGGCCGCCGCTCGCGCGCCCCGGCAAGATCGTGTGCGTCGGCCTCAACTACCGCGACCACGCCGCCGAGACGGGCGCCGAGCCGCCGGCCGAGCCGGTGCTGTTCATGAAGGCGCCGAACACGGTGGTCGGACCGGACGACGAGGTGCTCGTCCCGCGCGGCAGCGTCAAGACGGACTACGAGGTGGAGCTCGCGGTCGTCATCGGCCGCACCGCCCGCTACCTGGACTCGTCCGAGCGGGCCCGCGAGGTGATCGCCGGGTACGCGATCAGCAACGACGTCTCCGAGCGCGCGTTCCAGCTCGAACGCGGCGGCACCTGGGACAAGGGCAAGTCCTGCGAGACGTTCAACCCGTTCGGCCCGTGGCTGGTCACCGCCGACGAGATCGCCGACCCGGGCGCGCTCCCGCTCCGCCTGTGGGTCAACGGGGAGCTGCGCCAGGACGGCTCGACCAAGGACATGATCTTCGGGATCGAGGACGTCGTCCGGTACATCAGCCGGTTCATGGTGCTGGAACCCGGCGACGTGATCAACACCGGCACCCCGGCGGGCGTCGCGATGGGCCGTCCCGGCGAGCCGTACCTGCGCGCCGGCGACGTCGTGGAGGTCGAGATCGAGGGCCTCGGACGCCAGCGGCAGACGGTCGGGAGCGCCGCGTGAAGATCGTCGCGCTGGAGGCGCACGACGTCCGCTTCCCCACCTCGCGTGAGCTGGACGGCTCGGACGCCATGAACCCCGACCCCGACTACTCGGCCGCCTACGTCGTGCTCCGCACCGACGACGGCCTCGAAGGGCACGGGTTCTGCTTCACCATCGGCCGCGGCAACGACGTGTGCGTGGCCGCGATCGAGGCGCACGCGCCGCTCGTCGTGGGCACCGACCTGGACCTCGGCGACCTCGGCGGGTTCGCGCGGCGGCTCGTCCACGACTCGCAGCTCCGCTGGCTCGGCCCCGAGAAGGGCGCGGTGCACATGGCGGCGGCGGCCGTCGTGAACGCCGCGTTCGACCTGGCCGGACGCGCCGCGGGACTTCCCGTCTGGCGGCTGCTCGCCGAGATGTCGCCTGAGCAGATCGTCGACCTCGCCGACTGGCGCTACCTCACCGACGTCCTCACCCCTGCGCGCGCGTTGGAAATCCTTCAGGACGCCAAGACCGGCCGAGCCGAACGCACGGAAAAGCTGCTCGCGACGGGTTATCCCGCCTACACGACCACGCCCGGCTGGCTTGGCTACAGCGACGAGAAGCTCGTCCGCCTCGCGCGCGAGGCCGTCGCGGACGGTTTCACCCAGATCAAGCTGAAGGTCGGCGCGAACCTCGACGACGACATCCGCCGCATGCGTCTCGCGCGCGAGGCGGTCGGCCCGGACATCCGGATCGCCGTCGACGCGAACCAGCGCTGGGACGTCGGTCCCGCGATCGAGTGGACCAAGGCCCTCGCGCCCTACGGCGTGTACTGGATCGAGGAGCCCACCAGCCCCGACGACGTGCTCGGGCACGCGGCCGTCCGGCGCGCGGTCGCCCCGGTGAAGGTCGCGACCGGCGAGCACATCGCGAACCGGGTCATGGTCAAGCAGATGCTCCAGGCGGGCGCCCTGGACGTGCTGCAGATCGACGCCTGCCGGGTCGCGGGCGTCACCGAGAACGTCGCGAACCTGCTGCTCGCGGCCGCGCACGGCGTGCCGGTCTGCCCGCACGCGGGCGGCGTCGGGCTCTGCGAGGCCGTCCAGCACATCTCGATGTTCGACTACGTCGCGGTCAGCGGGACGGCCGACGACCGGGTCATCGAGTACGTGGACCACCTGCACGAGCACTTCACCGATCCGGTCCGGATCGTGAACGGGCGCTACGCCGCGCCCACCGCGCCCGGAATGTCCACCGAGATGCGCGCGGCGAGCCTCGCCGCGCACGCCTTCCCCGACGGCGAGGTCTGGAGGAGCTGATGGAGTTCGACGGGATCAGGGCCATCGTGACCGGCGGCGCGTCCGGCATCGGCCTGGCGACGGCGACGCTGCTGCGCGAGCGCGGGGCGGCGGTCGCCTGCCTGGACGTGAACGACGCGCCCGAGCCGTTCTTCACCGCCAAGGCGGACGTCACCGACGACGCGTCCGTGCGGTCCGCCGTAGCCGCGGCCGTGGAGCACCTCGGCGGACTCGACGTTCTCGTCAACAACGCCGGGATCGGCGCGCAGGGCACCGTGGAGGACAACGACGACGACGAATGGCGACGCGTCCTGGACGTGAACGTCCTCGGCATCGTCCGTGTCACGCGCGCGGCCCTCCCGCACCTGCGCGGGTCGGCGCACGCGGCGGTCGTCAACACGTGCTCCATCGCCGCGACGGCCGGGCTGCCCCAGCGGGCGCTGTACTCGGCGTCCAAGGGCGCGGTCCTGTCGCTGACGCTCGCCATGGCCGCCGACCACGCCCGCGAGGGGATCCGCGTCAACTGCGTCAACCCCGGCACGGTGCACACGCCGTGGATCGGACGGCTGCTCGACAAGGCCCCCGACCCCGACGCCGAACTCGCCGCGCTGAACGCCAGGCAGCCGATCGGCCGCCTCGTCTCCGCCGAGGAGGTCGCCTCCGCGATCGCCTACCTCGCCAGCCCCGCGTCGGGCGCCACGACCGGCGCGTCGCTCGCGGTGGACGGCGGCATGCAGGGCCTCCGGCTCCGTCCCGCGTCCGGCTCCTGAGCCGGCGGCGCGTCCGCCCCCGAGGAGCCGGGCGCGCGACCCACCCCCTTTCCGTGGAGGAGAGTCAACGATGATTCGCAGCAAGATCATGGCCGGGGCCGCCGTCGCGCTGTCGGCCGTCCTGCTCGCGGGCTGCGGCAGCACCAAGGACACCGGTGGTGGCGGCAAGGCCGCCGGGGGGAGCGGGAAGGTGGGCGTGGGCCTGCCCCTGCTGACCTCGCCGTTCTGGCAGTCCTACAACGCCTACGTCCCGCAGATGGCCAGGCAGCAGGGCGTCGAGACGCTGCCGACGGTCAACTCCAACTCCGACCCGACGCAGCAGATCACCGACATCAACAACCTGCTGAACCAGAACGTGAAGGGCCTGGTCGTCGCGCCGCTGGACAGCGCCGCGATCGTGGCCGGGCTGAACCAGGCCGAGCGCAAGGGCGTCCCGGTCGTCGCGGTGGACGTCGCGCCCGACAAGGGCAAGGTCGCGATGGTCGTCCGCGCGAACAACGTCGCCTACGGCGAGAAGGCCTGCAAGTACCTCGGCGACACGGTCAAAAGCGGCAAGGTCGTGCAGATCCAGGGCGACCTCGCCTCGGTGAACGGCCGCGACCGCTCGCAGGCGTTCAGCGACTGCATGAAGAAAAACTACCCGCAGGTCAAGGTGCTGGAGATCCCGGCCGAGTGGAAGTCGGAGAAGGCCGCGTCCGGGCTGGACGCCGTCCTCAACGGCAACCCCGACCTCAAGGGCGTCTACATGCAGGCGGGCGGCGTGTACCTCGCGCCGACGCTCCAGGCCCTGCGCAGCAAGGGGATGCTGCACCCGGCGGGGGACCCGAAGCACATCGCGATCGTCTCCAACGACGGCATCCCGCAGGAGTTCGACGCCATCCGCAAGGGCGAGATCGACGCGACCGTTTCCCAGCCCGCCGACGCGTACGCCAAGTGGGGCCTCTACTACATCAAGGCCGCGATGGAGGGGAAGACCTTCCAGCCGGGCAGGACCGACCACGACAGCGAGATCGTCAAGCTGCCCAACGGCCTGCTGGAGGACCAGCTCCCCGCGCCGCTGGTCACCAAGGCCAACGTCGACGACAAGTCGCTGTGGGGCAACACGGTGGGCAAGTGATGGACGCGCCCTCGAACAAGCGCGCCGCGGACGGGCGTGTTCCCGCGGACGGGCGGGCGCCGATCGTGGAGGCCGAGGGCGTCACCAAGAGGTTCGGCTCGACGGTGGCGCTCGCGGACGCCCGGCTGAAGGTGATGCCGGGCGAGTCGCACGCGCTGGTCGGACGCAACGGCGCGGGCAAGTCGACGCTGGTCAACGTGCTGACCGGCATCTTCCCACCGGACGGCGGCGAGGTCCGGTTCGACGGCCGGCCCGCGCCCGCGCCCGGGGACCGGGACGCCTGGCGCGCCCGCGTCGCCTGCGTGTACCAGAAGTCGACGATCATCCCCGAGCTGACCGTCGCGGAGAACCTGTTCCTCAACCGGCAGCCCGGCACGCGCGGCGTGATCGGCTGGAAGCGGATGCGCCGCGAGGCCGCCGACCTGCTGGCGACCTGGGACGTCCAGGTCGATCCGGCCCGGGAGGCGGGGCGTCTCAGCGTCCAGGACCGGCAGTTCGTGGAGATCGCGCGGGCGCTGTCGTTCGGCGCGCGGTTCATCATCCTCGACGAGCCGACCGCGCACCTCGACAACGCCGAGATCGAGCGGCTGTTCGTCCGGATGCGCGCGCTGCGCGAGAGCGGCGTCGCGTTCCTGTTCATCTCGCACCACCTCCAGGAGGTGTACGAGGTGTGCGAGACGGTGACGGTCTTCCGCGACGCCCGCTGGATCGCCACCGCCCCGGTCGCCGACCTGCCGCGCGCCGACCTGGTCGCGGCGATGACCGGCGAGGCGACCGAGCTCGGCCGGGAGGGCGGGCGGCGCGAGCCGGTGACCGCGCCGGTGCGGCTGGCGGTTTCCGGCCTGTCCGGTCCGGGCTTCTCGGACGTGTCGCTGGAGGTGCGGCGCGGCGAGGTGGTCGGGCTGGCGGGCTCGTCCGCGAGCGGGAAGATCGAGCTCGCCGAGACGCTGGTCGGGCTGCGGCGGCCGGCGTCCGGGACGGCCGTTCTGGACGATCGTCCGGTGCCGTTCGGGGACGTCCGGAAGGCGATGGACGCGGGCATCGGGTTCGTCCCGCGCGACCGGCACGCCCAGGGCCTGGTGCCCGAGCTGTCGGTCGGCGAGAACGCCACCATGACCGTCGCCGGGCGGCTCGGACCGTTCGGCGTGGTCAGGCCCGGTCGGCTGCGCGCCGAGGCCGCGGCCGCGATCGGCGACCTGGACATCAAGACCGCGGGGCCGGACCAGCCGGTGAACGGCCTGTCCGGCGGCAACCAGCAGAAGGTCGTGATGGCGCGCGCGCTCGCCACCGACCCGGGCCTGCTGGTGCTGATCAACCCGACCGCCGGGGTGGACGTGAAGTCCAAGGAGGCGCTGCTCGCGGTCGTGGACCGGGTCCGCGCGGACGGCACCGCCGTGATCATCATCTCCGACGAGCTGGACGACCTGCGCCCCTGCGACCGGGTGCTGGTCTTCTTCCACGGCCGGATCACCGCCGCGCATCCCGCCGGCTGGTCCGACCGCGACCTGGTCGCCTCGATCGAGGGAGTGTCCTGATGGCCGACAAGGCCGACATGGCCGGCATGGCTGAGACGGCCCGGACGGCCGGGACGGCCGCCGCCGCGGGCGGGACCGCGCACGGGACCGCGCCGGCGTCCGGGCCGGAGTCGCATGCCGTCCCGCCCGCGCGCGCGGGCGTGCTGCTCCGCCGGGCCCGCGAGTTCGCGCTCGTGCCCGCGCTCGTCGCGCTGGTCGTCCTGGGAGCGGTCGTCAACGACAGCTTCCTCACCCAGCGCAACATCATCTCCATCCTGGGCGCGTCGGCCGCGCTGGCGCTGGTGGTGCTGGCCGAGTCGCTGATCCTGATCACCGGGAAGATCGACCTGTCGCTGGAGTCGACGGTCGGCATCGCGCCCGGAATCGGGGCGCTGCTGGTGATCCCGGCGGCCTCGGCGGGATTCGGCACGAAATGGCCCGCGTGGGCGGGGATCCTGGCGATCTTCGTGGTGGGCGCGGCGGTCGGCGCGTTCAACGGCTTCCTGTCGGTGAAGCTGCGGCTGAACGCGTTCATCGTGTCGCTGGCCATGCTGATCGTCCTGCGCGGCCTGCTGACCGGCGCGACCAAGGGCAAGACGCTGTTCGACATGCCCGACTCGTTCTTCTCCATCGCGAGCACGACGTTCCTGCAGGTCCCGCTGTCGGTGTGGCTGGCGGCGGCGTGCTTCGCGGTGGCCGGTTTCGTGCTGCGCTACCACCGGACGGGACGCGCGCTCTACGCGATCGGCGGCAATCCCGAGGCGGCGCGCGCGGCGGGCATCCGGGTCGAGCGGGTGACCTTCGCGGTCTACGTGATCGCCGGGGTGCTCGCGGCGGCGGCCGGGCTCTGCCTGACCGGCTACGTCGGCGCGATCAACGCCAACCAGGGGCAGAACATGATCTTCACGGTGATGGCCGCGGCCGTCATCGGCGGGATCTCCATGAACGGCGGCAAGGGCACGATGACCGGCGCGATCACCGGCGTGCTGCTGCTCGGCGTGGTGGACAACCTGCTCACGCTGGCGCAGGTCGCCTCCTTCTGGAAGCAGGCGATCTATGGTGCGATCATCCTGGTCGCGCTGGTGATCTCGCGGGTGACGTCGGGGCAGGCCCAGGAATGAGCCGGTTCGCCGCGAAGGAGGGAGTGTCGGAATGAGGGTTCCGGTCACACCGCTCGCGTTCGGCAGCGCCGCCGTCGGTGGGCTCTATGCCCCGGTGTCGCGGGACGAGGGCGTGCGGACCGTCCGGCGGGCCCTGGACGCCGGGATGCGCTACCTGGACACTGCGCCGCACTATGGCGCGGGCACGTCGGAGCGCATTCTCGGGGAGGCTTTGGCGGACGTCCCGCGCTTATCGTTCACCATTTCGACCAAGGTCGGACGGGTGCTGCGGCCCATGCGTCCCGGCGAGCCCCCGGATTCGGCGGGTTTCGCCGGAGAACCCGCAGTGAAGCGCGAATGGGACTTCACCCGAGACGGCGTGCTGCGCTCGCTGGAATCGTCACTCGAACGGCTCGGCCTCGACCGCGTGGACGTCGTCTACATTCACGACCCGGACGAGCACGAGGCCGAAGTCTACGAGTCGACGTTCCCCGCGCTGGCGGAGCTGCGCGAGCAAGGTGTGGTCGGAGCCATCGGCGCCGGGATGAACCAAGCGGAAATGCTGGCGCGGTTCGTCCGGCGTCTGGATATGGACGTCGTGCTGTGCGCTGGCCGGTACACGCTTCTCGACCGTTCCGCTGAGGCTGAGCTACTGCCTGCGTGCGTGGAGCGAGGGACGTCCGTGGTTGTAGGCGGTGCCTACAATTCGGGGCTTCTCGCCGGCGGGACGACGTACAACTACGAACCCGCCCCCGCCGCCATGCTGGAGCGTGTCGCCGAGTTGGAACGGGTGTGCGCTCGCTACGACGTGCCTTTGCGGGCTGCCGCCTTGCAGTTCCCCCTGCGTCACCCGGCCGTCGAGAGCGTCCTGGTCGGTTGCCGTACGCCCGAGGAGGTCACGGACAACTCTGCTCTGTTCGCTTTGGACGTGCCCGAGGACCTGTGGAAGGAACTCTGATGTCCGGGAGGCAGCTCTGATGTCCGGGAGGCAGCTCTGATGTCCTGGAGGCGGCTCTGATGTTCGACGCTCACCATCACCTCTGGGATACGTCCGTCCGCGACTACGCGTGGATGGACGGTCCCTGGGCAGACCCGTTGCGTGGCCGTTTCGACGTCCCGCGCTACGTGGCGGCTTCAGGCGGGGACGTCACTGGATCGGTAGTTGTGCAGGCCCTTCAAACCGTGGACGAGACCAGGGAACTGCTGGCGCTCGCTGACGGAAACCCCGTCTCGGGTGTCGTCGGCTGGGTGGACCTGACGGCGGAGTCGGTCGCCGAGACGCTGGCCTCGTTTTCCGGGCCGCTTGTAGGAATCCGACACATGGTCCAGGACGAGCCCGATCCCGAGTGGTTGTCCCGTCCGGACGTGCGACGAGGGATCCGGGCTGTGGGCGACGCGGGCCTCGTGTACGACCTGCTGGTCAAGCCTCCGCAGGCGGACGCGGCGCTCGCGGTCGTGCGCGCGCTCCCGGAGGTGTCGTTCGTCCTCGACCATGCCGGCAAGCCGGACATCGCGGGCGGCGCGTGGGACCCGTGGGCGTCGTGGATCAAGGCCATGGCGGCGGCGCCGAACGTGACGGTGAAGCTCTCCGGGCTGGTCACCGAGGCCGCGCCCGGCCGGCGCCCGGACGACGTGCTGCCCTACGCGCGGCACGTCCTGGAGGCGTTCGGGCCGTCCCGGGTGATGTTCGGCTCGGACTGGCCGGTCTGCACGCTCGCGGCGTCCTACCCGCGCGTAGTTGATCTTGTCACCGCTACGCTGGCGGACGAGGACCGCGCCGAGGTTTTCGAGGGAACTGCCCGGCGCGTCTACCGGATCGGGGGGTGACCCGAAGGTGCGCGTCGCGCTTTTCGTGACCTGCGTCAACGACACGCTTTTCCCGGGAACGGGACGGGCGACCGTACGGCTGCTGGAACGGCTCGGCTGCCGCGTCGAGTTTCCCGAGGCCCAGACCTGCTGCGGCCAGATGCACTTCAACACCGGCTACCGCGACGACGCGCGCCCGCTGGCGGAACGGGTCGGGAAGGTGTTCTCCGGCTACGACGCGGTGGTCATGCCGTCCGGCTCGTGCGCGGCGATGGTGCGCGAGTGGTACCCGACGCTCGGCGTAGAGGCGCCCTCCGGCGTGTACGAGCTGACGGAGTTCCTCATGGACGTGCTGAAGGTGGAGGACGTCGGGGCGTACTTCCCGCACACCGTCACCTACCACCCGACGTGCCATTCGCTGCGCTCCCTGCGTTTGGGGGAGCGGCCCTACAAACTGCTCTCCGCGGTTCGCGGACTGACGCTCGTGCCCTTGGGCGGCTCCGACGAGTGCTGCGGCTTCGGCGGGACGTTCTCGCTGAAGAACCCCGCCGTTTCGGCGGCCATGGGAACTGACAAGGTCCGCAACGTGCTGGACACCGGCGCCGAGGTCCTGTGCGCCGCCGACAATTCCTGCCTGATGCACATCGGCGGCACGATGCGTCGCGAACGCGCGGGCGTACGAGTGATGCATCTGGCGCAGATCCTCGCCTCCACAGAGGAGAACCCGGCATGAGCCCCACCTTCGTCGGAATGCCGCCGTTCCCGCAAGCGGCCGGGCGGGCGGTGAACAACGCCCAGCTCCGGCACAACCTGCACAAGGCCACCCACACGATCCGCGACAAGCGCAGGACCGTGGTGGCCGAGCAGCCCGACTGGGTCGCTCTGCGCGCCGCCGGGGCCGCGCTGAAGAACCGCGTCCTCCGGCACCTGGACGACCATCTGGAGCGGCTGGAGAGAGCCGTGGAGCGCGCGGGCGGGCACGTCCACTGGGCCGCCGACGCCGCCGAGGCCAACCGCATCGTCCTCGACCTCGTGCGCGCGACGGGGGAGACTGAGGTCGTCAAGGTCAAATCCATGGCGACGCAGGAGATCGGCCTCAACGAGGCGCTCGCCGAGGCGGGCGTCACCGCCTACGAGACCGACCTCGCGGAGCTGATCGTCCAGCTGGGGGACGACCGGCCCTCGCACATCCTCGTCCCGGCCATCCATCGCAACCGGGCGGAGATCAGGGAGATCTTCCGGCGCGCGATGGCCTCGTGGGGACGTCCCGCCCCCGACGACCTGACGGACGACCCGCGTGCCCTGGCCGAGGCCGCGCGGCTCCACCTGCGCGAACGGTTCCTCTCGGCGAAGGTGGGGATCTCGGGGGCGAACTTCGCCGTCGCCGAGACGGGCACGCTGGTGGTGCTCGAATCCGAGGGCAACGGCCGGATGTGCCTCACGCTGCCCGAAACCCTGATTTCGGTCGTCGGCATCGAGAAGCTCGTGCCCACCTGGCAGGACCTCGAAGTCTTCATGCAGCTGCTCCCGCGCTCCTCCACGGGCGAGCGCATGAACCCGTACACGTCGATGTGGACGGGAGCGGCCGAAGGCCAGGACTTCCATCTGGTGCTCCTGGACAACGGCCGTACGAACGTCCTTGCCGACACCGTGGGGCGCCAGGCGTTGCGCTGCATCCGCTGCTCCGCCTGCCTGAACGTGTGCCCCGTGTACGAGCGCGCGGGAGGCCACGCCTACGGGTCGGTCTATCCCGGCCCCATCGGCGCGATCCTCACCCCCCAACTCCGCGGGTTCGGCTCGGAACTGGACGAGTCGCTTCCGTACGCGTCCACGCTCTGCGGGGCCTGCTACGACGTCTGCCCCGTCGCCATCAACATCCCGGAAGTACTCCTGCACCTGCGCGCGGAAGTCGCGGAGTCGGGCGCGCACAAGGGCGAGAAGCTGGCCATGGGGGCGGCCCGCCGCGTGCTGTCGTCCCCGGGGCTCCTGGCCGCCGGCCAGCGCACCGCGGGCCGCCTCCGGAAACTCACCCCGCGCCGCCTGCCCGGACCGTTGGCCGCCTGGACCGATACCAGGGACATTCCGGCGCCCCCGCCCCAGTCGTTCCGCGACTGGTGGGCCTCCCGGGAGGAGAAGAAGTGAGCTCGCGAGAGAAGATCCTCGCGCGCGTGCGTTCGGCACTGGCCGACATCCCGTCTGCCGAGACACCGGACGACGTGCAGGTACCGCGCGACTACCAGCGCAGCCGTTCCGGCCCCGACCTGGTGGAACTGCTCGTCGACCGGCTCGTGGACTACCGGGCCGTCGTCCACCTCGACCCCTCGGTGGCCGACCTCGCGCGCGTGCGCGGACGGCTCATGGTGCCGTCCGGCGTGCCCGCCGAGTGGCTCACGGGCGTGGACGTCGTGCGCGACGACCCGCCGCTGACACCCACCGAGCTGGACGGCCTGGACGGCGTCATCACCGGCTGCGCTGTCGCGATCGCCGAAACCGGGACGATCGTGCTCGACGCCGGCGAAGACCAAGGCCGCCGTGCCCTGACCCTCGTCCCCGACTACCACCTCTGCGTCGTCCGGCGCGACCAGATCGTCCGGACCGTCCCGGAAGCGCTGGAACGGCTGGTCCCGGCGCGTCCGCTCACCTGGATCAGCGGACCGTCCGCTACGAGCGACATCGAACTCGACCGCGTCGAGGGGGTGCACGGGCCGCGCACCCTGGAAGTCGCCATCCTGTAAGCGCCTCCAGCGTTTCCTGACGCTGACGTGATTCCGCCTACGACCTGACCGGCTTCGCGAACCGGTCATGCCGTCGCGCCCTGTTGCGACGTCTCTTCACCGACCGCGCCGTACGCGGTCCCTCCTGGCTCCCGTACGCCCTCGTACGGGTGAACCTCAAGTCCCCCCGCAAGAGGAGACCCATGCGTCATCCAACGCTGCGCGCGAGCCTGCTCGCCGCCACGACCATGGCCGGACTGGCCGTTCCCGCCACCGCCGCGTCCGCCGGCACTGCCTCCACCCCTGCCGCCGACTGCTCGGGCCCCGTGCGCCCGGCGTCGGTGATGAGGATCGAGGCGTGCGACACGCCCTCCCGGATCATCGACAAGGCGGCCAACATCGTCCCGCGCGCGGGGCAGATCGACTGGCAGCGCAAGGAGGTCACCACATTCACGCACTTCGGCATGGACACCTTCACCAACCGTGAATGGGGCTCCGGCGCCGAGGACGAGGACACGTTCGCACCCGCGAGCATGAACGTCGACCAGTGGATGCGCGCCTACAAGGCGGCCGGTGCCAAGCAGGCGATGTTCACGGTCAAGCACCACGACGGATTCGTCCTCTACCCGACCCGGTACAGCAACCACTCGGTCATCGCCAGTCCATGGTGGGTGCGCACGTCCGGCTGCAAGGCCGCGGACAAGACCAAGGCGGCTCGTGCGCGCGCGGAGGCGGGACGCGACTCCGACCCGTCCGCCTACTGGCAGGTGCGCGCCGCCGGATGCGAGAACAAGCAGGGCGACATCCTGGCCCAGTACGTTCAGGCGGCCCGTCGCGCCGGCCTCAAGGTCGGGATCTACATCTCCCCGGCGGACGGCGCGGAGCTCCCGCGCGCGTGGCACCGCGACTGGGTCAAGCAGATCGTCGCCAAGCACGACGCGGGCCAGTGGCTCAGCATCGAGGAGCAGGCGACCTACGACGACCGGAACCGCGACCCGAGCGGCCAGGGACGTTACGGAAGCGGAAGCGCCGTCGCGCCGCGCACGATCCCGACGCTCGTGAAGAACGACGATCGCGCCAAGGCCGTCGCCAAGGGCGAACTCCCGAGCTTCAAGTTCGCGATGGACGACTACAACGCCTACTACCTGAACCAGCTCTACGAACTGTTCACGCAGTACGGGCCGATCGACGAACTGTGGCTCGACGGAGCCAACCCCTGGTCCGGCGAGGGCATCACCGAGAAATACGACTTCGCCGCCTGGTACCGGCTCATCCACAAACTCTCGCCGAACACGCTCGTCTTCGGCGGTCCCCAGGGTATCCGGTGGATCGGCAACGAGAAGGGCATCGCGCGCGAAACCGAGTGGAGCGTGATGCCCGCCAAGGAGGACCCGGACGTCAGCCACAGCACCTTGCCCTGGGACGACGGCGAAGCCGACCTCGGCTCACGCGCGCGCCTGACGGACCCGGCCACGAAATACCTCCAGTGGTACCCCGGCGAGGCCGACGTCTCGCTGCGTCCCGGGTGGTTCTTCCACCCCGACCAGAAGCCCAAGACCCCGGCGCAGCTCGTCGGCCTGTACGACCAGTCCGTGGGACGGAACGCGTCGCTGCTGCTGAACGTCCCGCCGGGGACGGACGGCCGCGTCGCCGACGAGGACGTGGCGAGCCTCACCTCGTTCGGACGCGCGATCCGGGAGACCTACGGCAGGAACCTCCTCGCGGGCGCGCGTCCCGCGCGGACCGCCCGCGCCCTCACCGACGGCCGGTTCGGCACGTCCTGGCACGGCGGCACCCTGGACCTGCGCGGCCGGACAACCTTCGACCGCATCCGCCTCGGTGAGGACATCACCCGAGGCCAGCACGTCGAGGGCTTCAAGGTCGAGGCGTGGGACGGCTCGGCCTGGAGCACCATCGCGACCGGCACCACGATCGGCTACAGCCGCATCCTGGCGCTGCCCGCTCCGGTGACGGCCTCGTGGCTCCGGGTCACGGTCACGCAGACGCGCGCCACCCCGTACATCACGACCCTCGGCCTCTACCGGACGGCCGCCCCGAGGTAACCGCCACTAAGTGACCTCCGGCTCGCTCGCCCGCCGCCGAACGCGGCGGGCGAGCGCGGCGGGGTGGGCGAGCGCGGTGGCCGAGTTTTCCACAGAACGCGGTTCTATTCGGGGGGCGTCGGCGGCGGCTGGTACCAAGGAGGCATGACTGACGCATCGACGACCGACGCGCTCCGCGACGACGCGGAGCGCTGCCTGCGCGGCCTGGCGGGGGAGAACGCCCGGCTCCGCGACGACCAGTGGACCGCCATCCGCGCGCTGGTCGTCGAACGCCGCCGCGCCCTGGTCGTCCAGCGCACCGGCTGGGGCAAGTCCGCGGTCTACTTTGTCGCCACCCGGCTGCTCCGCGACCGCGGCGCCGGCCCGACGGTGATCGTCTCCCCCCTGCTCGCGCTGATGCGCAACCAGATCGAGGCCGCCGAGCGCGCCGGCATCCGCGCCCGCACCGTCAACTCGGCGAACACCGACGCCTGGGACGCGGTCTTCGCCGAGGTCGAGGCGGGCGAGGTCGACGTCCTGCTGGTCAGCCCCGAACGGCTCAACAACCCCGACTTCCGCGACCAGGTCCTGCCCAAGCTCGCCGCCGGCGCCGGCCTCGTCGTGGTCGACGAGGCGCACTGCATCTCCGACTGGGGCCACGACTTCCGCCCCGACTACCGCCGCCTGCGCACCCTGCTCGCCGATCTCCCGCCCGGCATCCCCGTCCTCGCCACCACCGCCACCGCCAACGCCCGCGTCACCGAGGACGTCGCCGAGCAGCTCGCCGGCGTCCGCCCCGCCGACACCCGGCCCGCCGAGGGGGACGGGCGGGCGGCGGTTTCGGCGGACGCCGCGGCGACGCCGGCCTCGACGGAGGCCGCGGCGGCGACGCTGGCCTCGGAGGGCGCGCTGGTGCTGCGCGGTCCGCTACAGCGCGAGTCGCTGCACCTGTCGGTGGTCGAGCTGCCCTCCGCCGACCAGCGGGTGGCCTGGCTGGGCGAGCAGCTGGAGACGCTGCCGGGCTCCGGCATCGTCTACACCCTCACCGTGGCCGCCGCCCACGAGATCGCCGGCTACCTGCGCGACCGCGGCCACGCCGTCGCCGCCTACTCGGGCCAGACCGACCCCGACGAGCGCCTCCAGGCCGAGCGCGACCTGCTCGACAACAAGCTCAAGGCCCTGATCGCCACCAGCGCCCTCGGCATGGGATTCGACAAGCCCGACCTCGGCTTCATCGTGCACGTGGGCGCGCCCCAGTCGCCCGTCGCCTACTACCAGCAGATCGGCCGCGCGGGCCGCGGCGTCGACCGGGCCGAGGTGATCCTGCTCCCCGGCCGCGAGGACCGCGACATCTGGGCCTACTTCGCCGGCCTGGCCTTCCCGTCCGAGCCGGTCGTCCGCACCACCCTGGACGTCCTGGGCGCCGCGGGCCGGCCGCTGTCCACCTCCGCGCTGGAGCCCATGGTCGACCTCGGCCGCTCCCGCCTGGAGATGATGCTGAAGGTCCTCGACGTGGACGGCGCCGTCCACCGGGTCAAGGGCGGCTGGGAGGCCACCGGCCGTCCCTGGGCCTACGACCGCGCCCGCTACGAGCGCGTCGCGGCCGAGCGCGAGCGCGAGCAGCGCGCGATGCTCGACTACATCGCCACGACCGGCTGCCGCGAGGAGTTCCTCCGCCGCCAGCTCGACGACCCGGCCGCCGCGCCCTGCGGCCGCTGCGACAACTGCACCGGCGTCCACCGCCCGGCCGAGGTCTCCGCCGAGGGCACCGCCGGCGCCCGCGACCGGCTGCGCCGCCCCGGCGTGGACGTCCAGCCCCGCCGCATGTGGCCCACCGGCGTCAAGGACGACCTCGGCGTCTCCGGCCGCATCCCCGCCACCGACCAGGCCGAGGAGGGGCGCGTGCTCGGCCGCCTCACCGACATCGGCTGGGGCAACCGGCTGCGCGTCCTGTTCGCCGACCGGGCTCCCGACACCGACGTCCCGGACGACATGTTCGAGGCCATGGTCAAGGTCCTGGCCGCCTGGAACTGGGAGACCCGCCCCGCCGCCGTGGTCTCCGTCGCCTCCCGGAGCCGTCCCCGGCTGGTCACCAGCCTGGCCACCCGCATCTCCCAGATCGGCCGCCTGCCCTACCTCGGCGAACTCGCCGCCCTGGGCGAGCCGGCCCCGCGCCGCCACAACAGCGCCCAGCGCCTCCGCACCGTCTGGGACGCCCTGACCGTCCCCGCCGAACTGGCCGCCGCCGTCTCCCGAACTCCGGGCCCGATCCTGCTGGTGGACGACCGCATCGACACCGGCTGGACGATGACCGTCGCCGCACGCCTCCTCCGCCAGGCCGGAGCCCCGGCCGTCCTGCCCCTGGCCCTGGCGGTCCCGTCGTGAGGCCCGCATCCGTGCCCGGTCGCCGTCAGGCCGGGAGTCGAACTCGCCGGACGATCAAGGTGATCGTCGGTGGAGGGGGTGGGTGACTGTAGCTTTCCCTCATGGCAAATGACGTTGAACTGGTGATTTTCGACTGTGACGGCGTGCTCGTGGACAGCGAGCCGATCGCGGTGCGGACGCATTCCGCGGTGCTGACCGAGCTGGGCTGGCCGGTCAGCGAGAAGGAGGTGATGGAGCGCTTCGTGGGACGGTCCACCGCGTCCATCAACGAGATGATCGAGGCGCGGCTCGGGCCGGAGCTGACCGTCGAGGCCGAGCGCCGGTTCAAGCGCTTGCACGCCGAGGCGGTGGACGCCGAGCTCGTCACCGTGGAGGGCATCGAGGAGGCGCTGGACGGCATCGGGCTCCCGTTCTGCGTGGCGTCCAGCGGCAGCCACGACAAGATGCGGCACACGCTGGGGCGCACCGGCCTGTACCCGCGTTTCGAAGGGCAGATCTTCAGCGCGACGCAGGTCGCCCGCGGCAAGCCCGAGCCCGACCTCTTCCTGTTCGCCGCGGCGGAGATGGGCGTCACGCCGGAAGCGTGCGTGGTCGTCGAGGACAGCCGGTACGGCATCCAGGCCGCGCGCGCCGCGGGCATGCGCTCGTTCGGCTACGCGGGCGGGCTCACTCCGGCCGAATGGCTGGAAGGCCCCGGAACGGTCGTCTTCGACGACATGCGCAAGCTGCCGGAGCTCATCGAGCAACTGAACCTGCTCGCCTGACCGGGAGTGTCCACAAGCTGGAAGCGCTTGGAAGCCGGCGGGAGCGCTAAGGGGTGGTGAGGAGAGAGGCGAGGTGGTCGGCCAGGGCGGCGATGGCTTCGAGGTCCGGGCCGGTGCGGGCGACGTGGAAGCCGTGGCGGCGGGCGTGGAAGGCGGCCTGGACGGCGTGGAGCTGCGCCCAGCGGTGGACGCGGTCGCGGTCGAGTTCGGCCGACTCGGCGAAGACGTCCAGAGCGCGGTTGAAGGCTCTGGCGTGGTCGTCCGCCCGGAGCAGGGAGAGCGCCCTCGACTTGAGGAGGGCGCCCACGTCGTAGGCGGGGTCGCCCGCGTAGCCCTTGGGGTCCACGGCCAGCCAGGGTTCGCGGTCGGCGCGGAGGATGTTGCCGGGGTGCAGGTCACCGTGGACGAGGGTGTCCGGCTGGCCGTGCGCGAGGTCCTCCGCGGAGGCGATCGCGGCGCCGATCACGCGATCGGGCATCGTGTGGGGGAGCTGCTCGGCGTCCTTGCGCAGCTGGTCGGCCCAGGCGGGCGCCCGGTCCCGCAACCGGGGCAGGTGTGCGGGGGCGGGGACGGCCAGCCTGCGGCTGAGGCGGCCCGCGATCCGGATGATCTCGTCGTCGTCCCCGATCTCGGCCGGCGTGGACGGACGCGCGCGTTCCAGAAGCATCGCGAAACGTTCGTCGGCGCGCTCGTGGAGGAGGACGGCGCCGCGCCCGCCCCAGGCCGCGAAGGCGTCCGGTTCGTGCACGTTCCCGGGGTGGGGGAAGGATACCTTGAGGACGGCCGGTCCGGCGGGCGCCCGCACCGGGACGATGATCCCCACGCCTCCATGCGTGACCTCGCCGTCCGGGCTGCAGGACCAGCGGTCCAGCAGCCCGTCCACGATCAGGGGGAGTTCGGCGATCCAGCGCGAGCCGGGTTCGCCCTCGCGCGCGACGGTGCTGCGCGCGAACGCCTCGGGCACTCTGATCATCCGGGCAGCCTACGCGTCCGGCCGGGGCGGGGCGGCCGGATCAGTGGATGGGGTTGTCCAGGACGTCCAGGGACGGGCGGGCGCCCAGGTGCTGCAGGGCCTGCGCGGCCAGCCGGTTGCCGGCCGCCAGCGCCTCGGCCGGAGGCTTGCCGTCCAGCCAGGCGGGCAGGAAGCCGGCCACGAAGGCGTCGCCCGCGCCGGTGCCGTCCACGATCTTCTCGACCGGGTCGGCGGCGACGATGACGGCGTCGGGACGGCCGTTGGTGTACCAGAGCGACCCGTCCGCGCCGTTCTTGATCACGACCTGGGGGTACCAGGCGGTGAGCACCTTGGCGGCGGCCTCGGGGTTGTCGCGGCCGGTGAGGACCTCGGCCTCGGCGGCGTTGAGGACCAGCAGCCGGGCGCCCTGCGTCCACTCCAGGAACGGCTCGGCGCCCATGCGCTTGAGCGGCGAGGAGGACGCGCCGTCCACCGACACCGACATCTGCGCCTTGCGGGCGAGGTCGAGCGCGTGGATGGCGGCCTTCCGCGACCCCTCGTTGATCAGCGAGTAGCCGGACAGGTGGAGGTGTACGCCCTGGGTGAACAGGTCCTTGCAGCGCTCGACGTCCTCGGGGAGCAGCGCGCTGTTGGCCCCGGGGTCGGACAGCATCGTGCGGTCGCCCTTGTGCGTGACCAGCACCACGCAGGTTCCGGTGGGGCGCTCGGAGTCCATGACGAGGCGGGCGTCCACGCCGTAGCCCATCAGCTCCATGTCGCGGTTGCGGCCGGCGATGTCGGAGCCGCGGCGGCCGACGAACGCGACCTCCGCGCCTTCGAGCGCGAGCCAGGAGGCGACGTTGGCACCGGAGCCGCCACCATGGGTGGTGACGGCCGCGGGCGTGTCGCTGCCCTTGGCGAGGGGGTAGGCGGCACGTGCCACGGTGTCGGTCATCAGGTCGCCAACCACGACTACCCGGGTCATGGGGTCATCACCTCGATCAACACGGCCCGCGTGAGCGGCGGAGTGGGCGTAGGCACGACCGTAACAGCTCTTGACCTCCGATGAGGTCTCGAACGCGCGGCGAGGCCGCGGACGCGTGGCTTCCCGCCGCCCGGACCGGGACGTTCCCGGTCGAGGCGGGCGCGAGGTCACGCCGTCCCGTGGCCTAGTCTCGGTGGCGTGAGCGGGGAGAGCAAGCGGGACTATCCGGACCATTGGGAGGCCGACGTCGTCCTCGCCGACGGCGGGACGGCGCATCTGCGCCCGATCCGTCCCGAGGACGCCGACCTGCTGCGGTCCTTCTACGCCCGGCTGTCGGCCGAGACGATCTACTACCGGTTCTTCTCGCCGCGCCCCCATCTCTCGGACCGTGAGATCCAGCACTTCACCACCGTGGACTACGACCGACGGGTCGGGCTGATCGCCACGATCGGCGGCGACATGGTGGCGGTCGTCCGGTACGACCGGCTCACCGACCGGCCGGGTACGGCCGAGGTCGCCTTCCTGGTCGAGGACGCGCATCAGGGCCGCGGCCTCGGGGCCGTCCTGCTGGAGCACATCGCCGCCGCAGCGCGCGAGCGCGGCGTGCACCGCTTCGTGGCCAGCGTCCTGCCCGACAACCGGCGGATGACGCGGGTCTTCCGGGAGGCCGGCTACCGCGCCGAGCAGCGTTTCGAGGACGGCGTGATCGAGCTCGTCCTCGACCTGGAGCCCACGGAGACCTCCGTGGAGGTCACGGCCGCGCGCGAGCACCGCGCTGAAGCAAGGTCCATCCAAAGGCTCATGACGCCCCGTTCGGTGGCCGTCGTGGGCGCGAGCCGGGCGGAGCACAGCGTCGGGCAGACCGTCCTGCGGAACCTGCTGGGAGGCGACTTCAGCGGGCCGGTCTATCCGGTGCATCCGACCGCTACGGCGGTGGCGGGTGTACGGGCCTACACCTCGGTGCTGGACATCCCCGATGACATCGACCTGGCCGTGGTGGCCGTGCGGGCCAACACTGTGCACGAGGTCGTGGAACAGTGCGCCAGCAAGGGCGTCCATGGGCTGGTCGTGGTTTCGTCGGGATTCGGTGAAGCCGGTCCTGAAGGACGAGCACGGCAGGAAGAGCTCGTTCGCCTAGCCCGCGCCTACGGAATGCGTGTTGTCGGCCCCAACTGTCTTGGCATCGCCAATACCGACCCGGACGTCCGACTTAACGCGACCCTCGCGCCGACCCTGCCCGGACGCGGTCCCGTGGGGTTCTTCTCGCAGTCGGGCGCCCTGGGCACCGCCATCCTCCAGCGGACGGCCGAACGCGGGCTCGGCCTTTCCACGTTCGTCTCGGCGGGAAACCGAGCGGACGTCTCCGGCAACGACCTCATGCAGTACTGGGAGGAGGATCCGGCTACCAAGGCCGTCCTGCTCTACCTCGAATCGCTGGGAAACCCGCGCAAGTTCGCCCGCCTGGCCAGGCGGCTCTCGCGCCGCAAGCCAATCGTCGCGGTCAAGAGCGGGCGCAGCACGCAGGGTGTCCCGCTAGGGCACGCGGCGCGCGCCCTGAGCCTGCCGGACCACGCCGTAAGCGCCCTGTTCGCGCAGGCGGGAGTCATCCGCGTCGAGGACCTCTCCGAGCTCTTCGACGTCGCGCAGCTGCTCGCCTACCAGCCCCTACCGGCCGGTGACCGGATCGCCATCATCGACAACTCCGACTCGCTGGGGCTTCTCGCGCAGGATGCCGCTGTGGCGCTGGGACTGCGCGTACGGCCGCCGGTGGACCTCGGTCCTCTGGCGGATGCGGACGCGTACGAGGACGCCCTCGCCAGCGCGTTGCGCGACGAGAACGTGGACGCCGTCGTCGCGCTGTTCACCCCGCCCACGATCGGCGGCTACGACCTGCGCGTCCCGCAGAAGATCCTCCGCTTGGCGGCCGGATCGTCCAAGCCGATCGTCGCCACCTACCTCGGATTCAAGGGAATGCCCGCCGACCTGCGGATCAACGCGCCGGACGGGAGCGCCGCCGCCGGGTCCGTGCCGTCCTACCCGGCTCCCGAGGACGCCGTCCGGGCGCTGGCCTACGTGATCCGGTACGCGCAGTGGCGGCAGCGCCCGCCCGGACGCGTCCGCGACCTGGTCACGGCCGAGGACCGCCGCCGCGCCCGCGCGCTCGTCGGCGGCTGGCTGGACGCCGTGCCCAATGACGCCGCCCCGGTCGCCGCCTCGCGCGCGCAGGCGGCGGAGCTGCTCGCCTGCTACGGAATCCAGCTCGCCGAGCCGGAAGCCGCGTCCAACCTGAAGGCCGCCTCCGACCTGGACGCCGCGTCTGATCTTGACGCCGTGTCCGAGTTGAGAGCCGTCTCCGAGCCGGTGATCTCCGAGCTTGAGGCCGAACTCCTGCGCAGCGAGGAGACCTGGGAGGCTCAGAGGGCTCCAGAGAGCCCTGAGGACGACTGTGGCGGCTCCGGAGTGCCCGTTCGGATCGTGACCTCGGAGGACCCGTCGTTCGGCGCTGTGGTGGCCTTCGGGCTCGCGGACGAGACCGCCGCGCTCCTCGACGACCGCGCCTACCGGCTGGCGCCGCTCACGGACGCCGAGTCCGCGGCGATGATCCGGGCCATCCGGACCGCGCCGTTGCTGCTCGGCCACCGAGGCGCGGAGCCGGTGGACGTGTCCGCCGTCGAGGACCTGCTGCAGCGCGTCTCGAAACTGGGCGACGACCTGCCCGAAGTGGCCCGCCTGGAGCTGGACCCGGTGATCGCGGACGCCTCCGGGGTGTCGGTCCGAGGTGTCCGGTTGCGGCTGCAACGTCCCATGGGGCCGCGGCCCGAACTCGGGCCGCGCCGCCTGGGTTAGAGCCCGCCTGGATTGAGGCGGACCTGACGGGTTCCGGTCAGGACGGTGGTCCGGGTGGAGCCGGCCCGGGTTCCGGCGGAACCGGATCGGGCGCGGGCCCGGGCGGGTACGGATCCGGTGCCGGACCAGGCGGAATGGGATCGGGAGCCGGGCCGGGCGGCACGGGCCCCGGGGGCGGCTGCGGCGGTCCCGGAGGCGGTTCGGGCGGCGGCACGGGCGGTTGCGGGGGCGGCGCCGGCTCCGGCCCGGGGCGCGGGATCGGCTGTGGCGAAGGAAGTGGATCTCTGTCTGTCACGTCCTCATCCGTACCCAGGACGGACGGTGCACGACCCTTCGCCCTATCCGCCCGTTCGCGCGGGGGACGGGAGCGCACGCGCGCGTGCGGACGGGCGGAGCACCGCGCGGAACGGGCCGCCCGTGTGCGGGCACGGGCCCGGACAGGGCAGGATGGAGACATGAGGGAAACCCGAGCGACGGTTCACGGGTTGCGCACCGCCATCGAGCGCAGCGGTTACTACCCTGGCCTGGTCGCGGACGCGGTCGAGTCCGCCATCGGCGACGAGCGCGTCGTCGCGTACGTGGTCCACCACGAGGCGGCGTTCGATCCCGCCATGGAGGTGCGCCGCCACGTCACCGTACTGGCGCTGACCGCGACCCGGCTGCTGCTCTGCCACACCGACGAGCACCCGCCCGGCGATGGGATGACCCGTCCGCACGCGTCCACCACCACTGAAGCCGTGAAACTGGAGCGCGTCCAGTCGGTCGCGCTCACCCGCGTCGTCCCCGACCCGGAGACGTACGTGCCGGGGATGCCGCCCAGCGAGGTCGTGCTGACGATCGGGTGGGGCGCGATCGCGCACATCGACCTGGAACCGGCGACCTGCGGCGATGAGAACTGCGAGGCCGACCACGGCTACACCGGCAGCGTCACCGCCGACGACCTGTCGCTGCGCGTGAGCGAGGCCGCCGACGGCGCCGACGCGGTCGTCCAGGTCCTGGCCTTCGCCGAGGCCCTGTCCGCCGCCACGGCCCGGTGACGCCCGAGCCCGCCCCGCCGCCCGGCCGCCTGCCGGGCGCGGAGGCGCTTTCCGGTGCGGACGGGACACCGGGCGCCGACGGTATGCGGGGGCGGAGCGCGTTTTCCAAGCAGACTTCGTCGTCCGATTCCAAGCAGAGTTCGTCGTCCGAGCCGGCCCGTTCGTCCGAACCTTCGTCCGACCCGGAGACGATGGCTCCGCCGGTCCCGCCGTACGGGGCGCGTACGTTGTCGGATCTCACGGCGTCCGTCCTGGGGACTCTGGACGTTCCCGGTGCTGCGAACCCCCTGGGGCTGCCTTCCGTCCCGCGCGTGTGCGTGCTCGTCATCGACGGCCTTGGCTGGGACCTCCTGCGCGCGCATCCGGAGGAAGCGCCGTTTCTGAACTCGCTGTCCGGAGGTCCGCTTTCAGCGGGGCTTCCCGCGACGACCGCCACCAGCCTCGGGTCACTCTCCACCGGATTGCCTCCGGGCGGGCACGGCCTTCTCGGAGTGCAGGTCGCCGTTCCCGGTACCGGACGACTGCTGAACTGTCTCAGGTGGCAAGACGAGCTAGCTGAGCCTGCCGAATTCCAACCGGCGCCCACTGTTTACGAGCGGGCGGCTGAGGACGGCGTCGCCACGTCCTACATCGCCCTTGGGCTGTACCGGGACACCGGGCTCAGCCGTGCCACCACGCGCGGCGCGAACCACATCGCTGCCAGCGGCCTGGGGCAACTCGTCGCGCAGGCCGAACATGCGCTCCGCCTAGGCGATCGCTCATACGTGACCGTCTACCACGCGGACCTCGACTCGACCGGCCACCAGTTCGGATGCGGCTCCCCGCACTGGCGGCACCAGCTGCGCTTCATGGATCTGCTCGCCGAACGGATCGCGGCCGTCCTGCCGCCCGGAGCGGCGCTGTACGTGACCGGTGACCACGGCATGACCGATCCGACCGAGCGGGTGGACGCCGACACCGTTCCGGAGCTTGCCGCCGGGGTCGCGATGCTGGGCGGGGACGCGCGTTGCCGCTACGTCTACGCCGAGGCGGGCGCGGAGCACGACGTGCTCGCCGCATGGCGCGAGACGCTCGGAGACCAAGCGTGGGTGGCGTCCCGCGAGGAGGCAGTGGCGGCGGGCTGGTTCGGACCGGTCGTCCCGGCTTTCCTACCGCGCATCGGCGACATCGTGGCGATCCCCTTCACCGACCTCGCGATCGTTGCGAGCGAACGGGAACCCTGGCTGGACCGGATGGTCGGCATGCACGGCTCCCTCGTCTCGGCCGAACAGCTCGTCCCGCTGGTGACCGCCGTCCGCGAGTAGCCGCCCTCCTGCGTACGCAGGCTGCGTGACGCGTCCCGCGCCCGGCACGCACGCCCCGCGTGCCTCGTGCGTGCGCGTGTCGCGCGTCACGTGTGGGCGACCTGGTGCTCAATAGACTCGGGGCCGTGACGAACCTGCCTTCGGCCCTCCCTAATTCGGGCGATGCCGGTCAGACTGGCGATGTGCGCCCTCTCATCGACGTGTCCACGCTGGAACGGATGTTGAAGCGCGGGGGCCCCGCGCCGGTGCTGCTCGACGTGCGATGGCACCTCGGCGGTCCGCCGGGCGTCGAGTCCTACCGGAAGGGCCATCTGCCGGGCGCGGTCTTCGTGGACCTGGACCGCGACGTCGCCGGGACGCCCGGCTCCGGCGGACGGCATCCGCTCCCCGAACCGGCGGCGTTCGAGGCTGCGATGCGGCGCGCGGGGGTCTTCGCCGACCGTCCCGTGGTCGTCTACGACGGCGCCGACTCCACGGCCGCCGCCCGTCTCTGGTGGACGCTGCGGTACTTCGGGCACGAGAACGTCCGCGTCCTGGACGGCGGCTACCACGCGTGGACGACGGCTGGGAACGCCGTCGCGGTAGGCGATTCCTACGAGGAGGTCGAGCCGGGGGACTTCCAGGCGCGCCCGGGCAACCTTCCCGTTCTGGACGCGGCGGGTGCGGCGGCACTGGCGAAGGCCGGAGTGCTGCTGGACGCGCGCGCGTCCGAGCGTTACCGGGGCGAGGTCGAGCCGATCGACCCCGTGGCAGGGCACATTCCGGGCGCGGTGAACGCGCCGACGCTCGGGAACGTGGGCGTGGACGGCCGGTTCCTGCCTTCTGAGCTGCTGCGCGAGCGGTTCGCCGGGCTCGGCGCTACGGACGCGGTGGATGTGGGCGCGTACTGCGGCTCAGGGGTCACCGCCGCGCACGAGATCTTGGCCCTGCATCTGGCCGGAATCCCGGCCGCGCTGTATGTCGGTTCGTGGTCGGCCTGGGTGGCGGACCCGACGAACCCCGTGGCGACGGGCGAAGCCTGACGGACCGGTCTATCCCGCGCCGAAGCAGGTGAGGCCGAGCAGCCCCGTTGAGCGGGGAAGGGCCGCCAAGGCTCGGGAGGGGCTCGTACCGGACGCCATGAGCGCGTGCAGATCGGCCATGAACGCCGGGGACGCCGCGTCGCGCAGCGGTGAGGCACTCGCGACCACCGTGCGCGCGCCGAGGGCGAGCAGGACGCCGACCATGCCGATGACCGCGTCGTCCGCTCCACCGCGTCCGACGTCGCACGCGGACAGGATGACGGTTCTTGGCGGTGTGGCCAGGTCTTCCAGGTCGTGCACTGTAAGCGGGCCGTCTGCTAGCAGGAGCCGCGAGAACATCGGGTTGTCCGTGCGGAATTCCCCGTGGGTGGCCATGTGGAC
Organism: Actinomadura gamaensis; assembly: GCF_042652125.1. Lineage (NCBI taxonomy): Bacteria > Bacillati > Actinomycetota > Actinomycetes > Streptosporangiales > Thermomonosporaceae > Actinomadura > Actinomadura gamaensis. Next base: position 52,359 of record NZ_JBHSIT010000013.1, read on the forward strand.
GAGATCGGCTCCGTCCATGGCCTGCCGGACGGTTTCGGCTCGCGCTCTGGGACCGGCCAGTGTGAGCGCGTTCGGATGCACGCGGCGCAGGATGCGCGTCTCCCGCTCCGCGTGCACGAGGCCAGGTCCCGCGACGAGTACGACGCGTGAGGAGCTGTGGTCAACGCTCGTGCGCGCGCGTAGCCAAGCCGTGGCCGAGGGCACTGCGGTGCATGGATGCCCTTGCACCGACGGAAGGACGTTCCAAGGCAGCGTGTGAAGGCTTCCCGTAGGCGCGATGACGAGCTCGGACGCCTGGATCGCGAGCGGGGCCATGAGCTGGTCGTCGAGGCGTTGGGTCGCTTGGGCGAGGCTGCGGAGGGCGGCGGAGTCCTGCTCGTCCTCCACGAGGGTTCGCAAGGTTGAGTGAAGCAGATGCACCTGCTGGGACGCTCGTGCGTAAGAGCCGAGCCGGTGCCGTTGCGGACGGCCGTCCACGAGGGTCACGCCCCAGAGCGCGTCGTCTATTCGGACGAGCTGGAGCAGCATGCGGTCGCCGAGCGCTTCGCTCAGCTCCCGGAGGCCGGGCACGTTCTGGGCCGCGCTCCGGCTGGATGGGGAGATGCTGTGCGCGCCCGCGCGTATGGAGGTCTCCAGTTCGGCCATCCGCTCGTTCAACGCCACAGCCGGTTCCCCGCGAGAGGTCGCAAGCGCGTGGGCGCTGCTGAGCAGCCGGAGCTCGGCCAGGGCAGCGGCCCGCCGCGGATCTCTTGGCGGACGCACCGCGACCGGACGGCGCGCGAGCGCTCGGCGGCGTTCGTCGGCGATCAGCAGCTCACGCGCCGAACGAGACAGCCGCAGAGCGAGCTCGGTGAGGTCCGCTCCCAGACGGGCCGTGCGCGCCCGCAGGTCGTGGGCGGTGAACGCGTCGGCGTGTTCGGCGAGAACCGAGAGGCCCGACCATACGGCGGCCAACGCGCCTCTGAGGTCGCCGCGCGCCTGCCGCTCCAGTGCGGTGGCATGCCATGCGACAACGCGGAGCGCGGCCGGGCCGTGCGCGCGCGCACGAGCGACGCGCACAAGCATCTGCTCGGCAGGGCGTCCCAGGTGGAGCGCCAAGCGTGCTCCGATGATGCGCGCTTCGGCGGAAGCCTCGGACCAACCTGCGCTCGCGAGTCGATCAGCGGTTGCCATGGCGGTGCCGAGCAGCACGGCTGAGCGCTCGCCCGTCTCCCATCGCGCGCGCAGGAGGAGATGCTCGGTGAGGGGGAGCCAGCCGAGGCGTCCCTGCCGGGTGAAGGCGTCGGCGGCCTTCCCTGCCGTTATGACGGCGGTCTCGGGATCGTCGTCGGTGAGTTCGGCGTGCGCCTGCAGAAGCAGCCCGTCGGCGAGGTCGCATCTGTAGCCGCTCGCCTCGGCGTCCCGCAAGGCGGACGTCAGGAGCTTGCGGGCTTCACCTGGGAGGCCGGCATGAATGAGCGTCTCGGCGCGGTCGAACCGGCACTGCGCCATCCGCTCGCCGGTCAGGTCCGGTTCAGCCTTCTCGTAGAGGCGCAGGGCCCGCGGGATGTCGCCGCGCCTGGACGCCACGAATGCGAGATTCGCACGGGCCATGGCCTTTTGCAGCCCCAGTTGATGCTTCTCGCTGGTCACGCTTGCCTCGTTAAGGAAGCGCTCCGCTTCGTTCAACTCGCCGCGCAATGCCCTCGCCAAACCGAGGTTCGAGAGCATTCCCGCAAGCGCCACCGGGTCGTCGCCTTGGCGGAGCTTGGTAAGGGTGGATGCGGCAAGAGTGTCCGCGTCCGCGATTCTCCCTGCGCGCGCGAGGGCGCAGACAGTGTTGGCCGCGAGTCTGTACGCGTCCGCGCCGCGCAAGATTCCCTGGGCTCGCCCTGCTTCGGCTAGGGCACGGTTGGTGTCGCCCCGCGCGGCGAGGAGACCGACGAGGTTCATACGGACCTGAGCCACGGCGTACACCGAGGGACCCGCATGGACCAGAGCCTGTTCCAGATGCGCAATGCCGTCCTCTAGGAAACCGAGTTCTTTGGCAGCGACACCTGCCGCGCGAAGGGCTACGACCAGATCGCTGGTGTCTCCCGAGGTTTCAGCCCAGGCGATCCGTTCGGTAGCGCTGCGGTAGGCGACGGCCGGATGCGTCGTCGCCAGACGCAACAAATCCCGTCCCGTCACGTCGGGCGGATCCTGAAGCATGCGGCTCCGTTTCGGAGGGCGGGGAGTTCGGGAACCTGTCTCAGAGCCGGATCCAGCTCGTGACTACACAACTGGCGTCCGGTAGGTGGAAGACCAGGCTGATCAGGCCGTCCGGGACGGCTGTGAGGACGAAGCATCCGGTCTCGTCCGCGCGCGCGAACAGCTCGTCGGTGTGCGGATGCCTGAGGCGGATGTCGGCTGCGGACGCCGGTGCGAGGCGTCCGCTCAGCGCCAGGTCCCGTCCCGTACCGGAGACCTGAAGTTCGACTGTGCGGCCCGACGCGCGGAAGGTGAGCAGCCGCGGGCCGCCCGCGCCGCCCTCACTTGCTGCACTGCCCGCGCTACCCGCGTTGCCCGCGCCACGTGCGCCGACGAGCCCGTGATCTCGCTCGTCCGTGAGTTCTGCCAGGTCGGCGTCCGGATCGCGCCAGGTGAGGGCGGACCGCCCGGCGGCGAGCACATCGTCCGGCACGGGATCGAGGCGTTCGAAAGCGACACGCAGTTCGTCCAGGAGGGGCTTGTCGTTCATGCGGCGAGCCTCCTGCGCAGTTGGTCGAGGCAACGCGCGCGAGCGGATCCGATGCTGCCGACCGGGACGTCCAGGGCGGCAGCCAACTCGGCGTAGCTGTGCGCCAGCGCATGCATCCGCAACAAGTCCCGGCAAAGTCGGGGGAGCGTCCGTAGGGCTTCTCCGACCCTGCCGACCTGCTCGCGCGCGAGCGCGGTGTCCTCCGGACCGAAAACGCCGCTGCCGAGGGGAGTCGCCGGGGCGAGGTCGGTGAAGCACGACGGATCCGCGGAACTCTCGCGTCCCCGCCGCCGGGCCAGCGCCAGAGCCTCGCGGCGTGCGGTGACGGCCAACCAGCGTGGAGTGGCCTGGGGATCGCGGACGGTGTCGATCCGCTCGACGAGCCTCAACCACGTCGTCTGGACGACATCGCCGCAATCGGCATCGTCCAGACCGCACGACCGGGCGATCGCCCATAGGAGCGGCGCATGGCGGTTCACCAGAAGGACCCATGCGGCCCTGTCACCGAGGCGTGCACGGATCAGCAGTTCACCCGACTCGACGTCGGCGGCTTCCGGGATCGGCGGAAGGTGCACGCTTCGACGCGCCGCACGTGTCGCCTCGTCCGCGCGCGCGTGCGGCACCACCCCTTCCTCCGCCTCGCCCGCCATCACCCCGGGAAGGACACGTCCGCTCTCGGACGGAGCAGGACGTTCGTTCAAGGCCACCGGCACTCCTCCAAGAGGCCCCCGCTGAACGACGACACTAGGGCCGCGTGCGGACACGTACAGTGCTCAGTCGATTACGGTTACCGCATCGCGTCCGGGCCGTGCTCAAGCCCTGATGATTACGCCGAGGTCCGGGCGGGTAGGGGAAGCCGCCGGATCGAGGATCCGGTCGGCGGCGGCTACGGGAGACAGATTCTCGGTCGCTGCCAAGGCGGCGATGCGACCGGCTACAGCGGGCGCGGCGAACGACGTGCCGCTCCAGGTCGCGTAGCCGGAGAACAGGTCCGGGTCGATTCCGTTGACGCGCTTACGAGGCCCGTCGAACCGTACGAAGCAGCTCGCCACGTCCACGCCCGAGGTGCTGGCGTCCACCCACCATCCGTAGTTGGAGAACCAGGCACGATCCTCCGCGCGCGCGTCGAGGGCGGCCACGCCGACCACGGACTTCAGGGCGGCGGGCCAGAACGGCCGGTCGCCCGCCGCGTTCCCCGCGCACGCGACCACGACCGTCCGGCGGCCGAGAGCGCCCAACGCGCGCGCGAGCACCGGAGACGGACGGTCGTCGAACGTGTAGCAGCCGAGCGACAAGTTGACCACGTCCGCACCGCCCCAAGCGGCGAGCCAGTGCAGCGCGCGGATCACGTCCAGTTCGTCCCCGACCCCGTCGCCGCCGATCACGCGCCGCGCGCGTATCCGGGCGGACGGTGCGTGCCGCAGCACGACACCGGCGATGAACGTGCCGTGCCCGGCCTGCGCGTCCAGCTCGAAGTCGAGATCGGCGTCCAGGACCTCAGCGACCTCGGCGCGCTGCTCGGCGAACCACTCCGTCCCCTCGTACCAGGGGTGCGGGTCCAGTCCGGTGTCCAGCACGGCGACCGTCACTTCGCGCCGCACCGCGGACGGCGCGGGCGCGGGCAGGGCCGAGGCGGCCCGGGGCAGGTCGGCCGGGCCGCTCCACCACAGCGGCTGACCGTGGACGAGATGATTGGGGGAGACGCTCAGGCTCCGGTGCGGCCCGTCACCGGACAGCTGCGCGGCCAGCTCGCAGACGTCCACCTTCGCGGGCGCGCGCAGCCGGAGGCGCGTGACGCCGTGCTCGTCCTGGCGCGAGTCGTACCACCGCCGGACCAGGTCCTGAGCGGCCGCCGCGTCGTCGCCCGCGACGAGCACCTGGTCACGCCGCACCAGTGCCGGACGTCCCGCGACCGGCTCCACCACCACGGCGTCCCGATGCCGCGCGAGCAGCCGTTCCAGCCGAGCCTGCTGATCGAACATTCGCCCTCACCTTCGCGAACCGATCGCTCCCGTGCTCATCGTGCCGGATCGGTAGCTCTCGGTAGTCGTGAATCGAGTTATCCACAACTCGGCCCCGAGTTGGCGAAGGGGGGATCCGGGATGCCTTACTGGAGAGATGAACGAGAGGAACCAGCCGCCCCGGCGGCACATTCCGGACAGTGTCTCGCGGTGAGGCGCACGGTCTGGCTGATTCGCGCTGTCGCCGTGTCGACCGGTGCCCTCCCGATCCTCGCCTTCCCCCGAGCCGACCTCGGCTGGCTGGCCTGGACGGCGCTCGTCCCGGGGATGCTGCTGATGGCGAGGGCCGGCACCCGCCGCGAAGCCGCCGCCCGCGGCTGGTCCTTCGGCGCGGGCTACCTCCTCGCCGCCCTGTATTGGACGCTGCCCTACATCGGCCCCGGCCTGCCCCTCGTCGCGCTGGTGTTCGGCGCGCTCTGGGCTCCGTGGGGAATGGCCGCCCGCGCCCTGATCCCGCGCCACCCGATCTACGCGCTCCTGATCCTTCCGAGCGCGTGGGTGACGATCGAGCTGGCCCGATCCCGTCCGTCGCTGGGAGGCCCCTGGGCGGTCTACGGCGCGACCCAATGGCACCATCCGACGGAACTCTCCCTGGCCGCCCTCGGCGGGATCTGGCTCATCTCCTTCGCCCTGGTCGCCGCGAACACAGCCCTGACCCTCGCTCTGGCGACGCTCGACCTCGGGCCGAGTGCCGCCGCCGAGCTCTCCTACCGCCGCTCATCTGCCGCCAACGCTTCACCTTCTAGCGAGCACGCCTCGCCTGCCGTTAGCGAGGTTCGGCCTGAGTCCGCAGCCGCAGAGGGAATCGCGGAGAACGAACGCCCCACAACTCCGTCCAGAGCATCACCGACCTCCGCCGTGCCGGCGCACCCCGTCGCCTCATCCCGTTCCGGCCATGCCATTGAGCTGACCCGAGAAACGAACGCGACCGAGGAGACGGACTCCACCCGACGGAGAACAGGAGGCTTCCAGGAGAGAAGCAGGGACGCCCAGGAAGCGAATGGCCAACCACGACAACCGATGAACGGAGGCCGAGGAACGAACAGCCGAGGTCGCAGTGACGGACCCGACGGCCGAGGTCGAGGCTTCCAGGTCTCGATGGCCGTGTTGGCCACGGCGATCGCGACCATCGGGCCGATCACCTACGCCTTACGTGCGGAGCCGCCGACGGCGCGAACGATGCGGATCAATCTCGTCCAGGCCGGCATCGTGGACGGGCCGGACGCGCGCCTCGCCACCGGCTTCCGGCTGACGACGGGAGCCGCACCCGCCGACCTCACCGTGTGGGGGGAAAGCAGCGTCGGCGTGGATCTGGACCGCAATCCCGAACTCGTCGCACGGCTACGGCAACTGGCCGCCGCACGGGGCCCGCTCCTCGTCAACGTGGACGCGGCGGATGCGCGAGGCCGCATCACGAAGACAGGTGTCCTGGTCGGTCCGCAGGGGATTCGAGGCCGCTACACGAAGACCCGGCTGGTGCCGTTCGGCGAGTACATCCCGTTCCGCCGCGCGTTCGGCTGGCTCAGCGGGATCAGCAAGGCCGCAGGCCAGGACCGGGTTCCCGGGACGGGGCCGACCGTCATGACCGCGGACGGGACGACTTTCGGCCCGCTGATCTGCTTCGAATCGGCCTTCCCCGATTTCGGGCGCGCGCTCGTCCGCCGCGGTGCGGAAGTGATCGTCTACCAGTCGGCGACGTCCAGCTTCCAGAACAGCTGGGCGCCGCCGCAGCACGCGTCGCTCGCCGCCGTCCGGGCCGCCGAGACCGGACGTCCGACCGTCCAGGCGGCGCTCACCGGAGTCTCCGCGGCCTTCGACGCGCGCGGTCGCCGGATCGCCTGGCTCGACACCGACCGCCGCGGCACCGTCCCGGTCAGGATGGCCGTCCCGCCTCCGGCGAGCCGGACGCCCTACGACCGCGTGGGCGACGTCATCCCCCTCGCATGCTTGATCATCTCATTTCTGGGGATCATGGGCGCGGTGTGGCGGCACCGGAGGGAGGTGCGAGTGACCGGAGAGACGAAACGACAGTGACGCGAATCGTCGTCCGCCCCGGTTCGGGGCGGCACTTGAGGTTGGGTTGGAGTGGGCCGCCGCCGCTGTGGGCGGGGGCGAGGGCGTGGAGCGGGAGAGTCGTTGGGAAGCCGTGCGGCGCACGAAAGTGACGCGACCGCTGATGGTCAAGTGACAGACAAACAATGGTCGCGTGGTGGTGCGTCGGGTGTCCATGATGCAGAATGAGGGACGCGGAATCCGTCTCGGGAGCGTACGAGGCCGTAGGGGAAGACGAGCCTCGGTACAGATCCAGGAGGTCCGGTGACCGCACGTGGCGTTTTCTACGTCCACTCCGCGCCACCTGCGCTGAGCCCGCACATCGAGTGGGCCGCCGCGGGTGTTGTCGGCGTGCCCGTTTCACTCGAGTGGGCCGACCAGCCCGCCGCGCCGGGCACGCTCCGCGCCGAACTCCATTGGGAGGGCAGGCCAGGCACCGCGGCGGGGATCACGTCCGCCCTGCGGAACTGGAAGCTGCTGCGCTTCGAGGTCACCGAGGACCCCACCCCGGGCTGCGACGGCGTGCGCTACAGCTTCACGCCGTCCCTCGGCGTCTTCACCGGCGTGATCGGCGCCAACGGCGACATCATGATCCCCGAAGACCGCCTCCGCGCGGTCATGGCCAACGCCGCCGTCGGCAAGACCACCCTCGAACACGAACTGGACCGCCTCCTCGGCACCCCCTGGGACAACGAACTGGAACCGTTCCGCCGAGCCGGCGACGGGGCCCCCGTCCGCTGGCTCCACGCCGCCGTCTAACCCACCCACCCCAGGCGCGCCCACCCCACCCGGCGCGCCCCCTTCCCCTGCCCACCCACTCCGTCCCCCGAAGCCCCCCTCGCACCCGCTCCCGCCCCGAACACCTCACCCGCCACCTTCACGATCGCGGCCCCCACCGCACCCCCGCTCTCCACACCCCGCCACCCCGCAGCTCCCCAACCTGCGTTCCTTGGCCGCTCCCGCCTCCGTCCGCACCCAACCCCGTGCCCGACATCCCAACGTCACGCCGACATCCGCCCGCGCCATCCCGCGTGCTGCCCTGCTCCCGCATCCCACATGACCCCGCCGACCTGTCCGCCCCGCGTGGGGCCGCGCCGGGCGTGACCATGCCGAGCCCCGTGCAGGTTGCGCGGGATCTCGCCGGCCTGTCCGCCTCGCGTGGGGCCGTGCCGGGCGTGACCGCGCGGAGTCCCGTGCAGGTTGCGCGGGATCTCGCCGGCCTGTCCGTGGCGCGTGGGGCCGCGCCAGGGGTGACCACGCGGAGACCCGTGCGGTCGCGCGGGATCCCACCGACCTGTCCGCCTCGCGCGGGGCGACGCCGGGGGTGACCGCGCCGAGCCTCGTTCGGGTCGCGCGGGATCTCGCTGGCTTGTCCGCGTCGCGTGAGCGCATCGGGTGCGCCGGTTGCGCGGGACCGCATCGCCTGCGAGAGCCGTGTGTGTCACGCATGGAGCGCCGGGGCGTGACCGTGTCGGGTGTGGTCGTGCTGGACGTGACGCGCGGCGTCGCGGGGGACCGCATCGCATGCGCGCGGGGTCTGTCCGCGTCGCGTGAGACCGTGGGCAGGAGTTGGGCGAGGGTGGGAGGCGTTGTGGGGGTTCGGCGGGTTGTGCCTAATGTTCGGGTGGGGAGCGTGGAGGCCGCTCGGGAGTTTTACGGGGTGCTCGGGTTCGAGGAGGTCATGAACCACGGCTGGATCATGACGGTGGCCTCGGCGGAGGTGCCGACGGCGCAGGTCAGCTTCTATGCGGAGGACGACCTGACGGGGCCGGTCTCGCCTGATCTGAGCGTGGAGGTGGACGACGTGGACGCCGCCTACGCGGCCGTCCAGCGGAGTGGCGCGGAGATCGTCCATCCCCTGCGGGACGAGGAGTGGGGAGTGCGGCGGTTCTTCGTCCGGGATCCGGACGGGCGGGTGGTCAACGTGCTGGGGCACCGCTGATCCAGGGGCCAGGGTGGCGTGAACTGTCGGACCCGTCCGGCAGGGTGGGGCCATGCCTGTTCGCGTGGCCAGTCGTCGCCGCACCGCCCTTCGGCGGAATTTTCCGGACGCGGTGATCCTCGACGTGACCTCGCGCGGGGAGGAGCCGTAAGTCCGGCTCAGCCCGTTCTATCCGCATGGCGGGATTCCCGTGCCGGGGCATCCGAAGCGGACGTCGCAGTCCGTCGAAGGTGTCTGGCAGGCGTTGAAGGTGTTCGCGACCGAAGAGGAGGACTTTCGCAAGCTGGACGTCACGACGATGAGGGGGATCAAGCGGACGGTCCGGAAGCTCGGGCCGCCGCTGGGGCATCGGCTCGACGGGCGCCTTCTCGGCTACGAGGAGGCCAGGCGCCTGGTCTACCTGCCCACATATCAGTGGGTGCTCGAGAACCGCGTCGGGGAGCTGGTGGCCGAGCTGCGCGAGCTCAGTGAGCGCCGGAGTGTCGTCCTGCTCGACTACACGACCAACGGGGACGTCGCCGACCTTTCGAAGCCGCTTTCGCATGCCGCGCTCGTTGCCCGGCATGTCCAGGACGGCTGAGTCGGAGCAGGCAGGGGCCGTCTCGTCAGCGGAAGGGGGGATTGTGTCTGCGAAGGTCGCACGCAGAACGCCCGCCCCCGCTTCGCGGCCGGGGCGGGCGTAGCCGGCTGGTGCCGGGCGCGGCCGTCAGAGGGCGCGCTTGAAGGCGACCGAGACGTTGTGGCCGCCGAAACCGAAGGAGTTGTTGAGGGCCGCGGCGGGGCCGTCGGCGAGCTTGCGGGGCTCGCCGTGGACGATGTCCAGGTCGACCTCGTCGTCGATGTCCTCGAGGTTGGCGGTGGGCGGCACGAGGCCGTCGCGCAGGGTCAGGACGGTGATCACCGACTCCAGGGCGCCCGCGCCGCCGAGCATGTGGCCGGTCATCGACTTGGTGCCGGTGACGGTGATGTTCTTGGCCGCCTCGCCGAGCGCCACCTTGATGGAGTTCAGCTCGGCCACGTCCCCGGACGGCGTGGACGTGGCGTGCGCGTTGACGTGCACGATGTCCTCGGGCTTCAGGTCCGCGTTGTCGAGCGCGCGGCGCATCGCCTTCGCCTGGCCGGACCCGCTCGGGTCGGGCAGGACGATGTCGTAGGCGTCGCCGGAGTAGCCGCAGCCGGCGGCGATCGCGTGGATCGTCGCGCCGCGCTTGCGGGCGTGCTCCTCCGATTCGAGGATCATCACGGCCGCGCCCTCGCCGAGGACGAAGCCGTCGCGGTTCTTGTCGTAGGGACGCGACGCGCGCTCGGGCTCGTCGTTTCGTGTGGACATCGCCCGCATCACGCCGAAGGAGGCCATTTGCAGCGGGTGGATGCACGCCTCGGTGCCGCCGCAGATCACCATGTCGGCGCGGCCCGTGCGGATCATGTCGATGGCGTAGCCGACCGCCTCGGCGGACGAGGCGCAGGCGCTGACCAGGGCGTGCGAGCCCGCGGTCGCGCCGTACTCGATGCCGACGTGCCCGGACGCGCCGTTCGGCATCAGCATCGGGACGGTGAACGGCGAGACGCGCGTCCAGCCCTTCTCGCGGTAGACGTCGTAGCTGCCGAGGGCCGTGTGCAGGCCGCCGATGCCGGTCGAGACGACGACGCCCAGACGGTCGCCGTCCATCTCGAAGCCCTCGGCGTCCGCCTCGTAGCCCTTCTTCGTGCGTGGCTTCAGGCCCGCGTGCAGCCAGGCCTCCCGCGCCGCGATCAGCGCGATGGCCTGGCAGCGGTCGAGTCGCCGCAGCGCCTGCTTCGGCATGACCTCGGACGGGTCGACGGCGAGCTGCGCGGCGAACCGCACGGGCAGCTCCTCGACGCCCTCCCAGTCAAGCTTCCGCACCCCGGACCGACCGGCGAGCAGCGCCGACCAGGTCGACGGCACGTCGCCGCCGAGCGGGGTCGTGGCACCGAGGCCGGTCACGACGACGGTGGTCTTGTTGCTCATGGTGTGAGTGCTCCTCGCATAACTGGGGGGCGGCTACGACGCGCCGACGGAACCGTTCGGTCCGTCCGGGGTGCCGGCGCGCCGCGGCCGTGCGGCGACGGCGGACCGCCACCGCGGGGACGACTGATCGGCCCACCCGCGAGGCGACCGGATCGCCTCGCGGACTGGGCCGAGCCGGTCGTCCCGGAGCGGGACGGCTGGTCGCCCGGCGGACGGGTCAGACCTTGAGCTTCTGGACGAAGTTGATGACGTCCTGAACGGTCTTCAGGTTGCGCAGCTCGTCGTCGGGGATCTCGACGCCGAACTTGTCCTGGGCGGCCACCGCGATCTCTACCATCGACAGGGAGTCGATGTCGAGATCGTCGATGAAGTTCTTCTCCGGGGTCACCTCGGACTTGTCGATCCCGACGATCTCGTCGATGATCTCGGCGAGGCCGTCCAGGATCTCCTGCTCGGTGGCGTCTGCCATGGTGTCGGTGTCTCCTTTTTGGGTTGTCCAGAACGCGTGGCTACGGGATCTGGATGACTTGGGCAGCGTAGGACAGTCCCGCGCCGAACCCGACCAGCAGGGCCGGGGCACCGGACGGCACGTCGCCGCGTTCGATCATGTGCGCGAGGGCCAGCGGGATCGAGGCCCCCGAAGTGTTGCCGGACCGGGTGATGTCGTCGGCGACCACCGCGTTCGTCGCCTTGATCCGGCGCGCGATGAGGTCGATGATGCGCAGGTTCGCCTGGTGCGGGACGATCGCGGCGAGGTCGTCCGGGACGAGCCCGGCCCGCTCGATCGCGGCGAGCGCGGTCGGCGCGACGGCCGTGGTCGCCCAGCGGAACACCGCCTGGCCGTCCTGCTGGATGTACGCCTTGCGGTTCTCGATGTGGATCCGGTCCGGCTGGCTGCCGTCGCTGCCCCACACGACCGGGCCGATGCCCGGGGTTTCGGACGGCCCGACGACGGCCGCGCCCGCGCCGTCCGCGAAGATGATCGCGGTCGAGCGGTCCGTCCAGTCGATCCACTGCGACATCTTCTCCGCGCCGATGACCAGCACGTTCCGCGCGGAACCCGTGCGGACGGCGGCGTCGGCGGCGGCGAGCGCGTAGCAGAAGCCGGAGCAGGCGGAGTTCAGGTCGTAGGCGCCCGGCGCCTCGATGCCGAGCCGGTGCGCGACGGACGGCGCGTGGCTCGGCATCGGCGACTCGGCCGAGCAGGTCGCGACGATCACCAGGTCGATCTCGGACGGCGCGAGCCCGCTCGCGGCGAGCGCCTTGCCGCCCGCCTGGACGGCCATGTCGACGATCGTCTCGTCGTCCCCGGCGATCCGGCGCTCGACGATGCCGACCCGGCTGCGGATCCACTCGTCGTTGGTGTCCATGACGGCCGCGAGATCGTCATTGGTGACGATCCTGGCAGGCTGGTGGTCGCCGAACCCGAGCACCCGGGCACCCGGGCGAACCGGCTCGGCTCGCAGCGTGACGCCGGTCATGACGTGTGCGCCTCGATCAGCTCGCGCGCCTTGCCGAGGTCCTCCGGGGTCTTCAGGGCGAGCAGCTCGACGCCCTTGAGCTCGCGCTTGGCGAGCCCGGTCAGCGTGCCCGCGGGCGGCAGCTCGATGATCGCGGTGACGCCCAGCTCGCGCATCGCGGCCATGCACGCGTCCCACCGGACCGGCGCGCTGACCTGCGCGACCAGCCGGTCGAGGTACTCGCGTCCGGACGTCACGACCGCGCCGTCCCGGTTGGACAGCAGCGTGCTCCGCGGGTCATGGACGTCCGCGCCGGGGGCCAGCCTGGCGAGGGTCTCGACGGCGGGCGCCATGTGCTCGGTGTGGAACGCGCCGGCGACCGCGAGCGGACGCAGGCGTGCCTTGGCGGGCGGCTCGTCCGCGAGGGCCTGGAGCTGCGCCGTCGTCCCGGCGGCGACCACCTGGCCCGCGCCGTTGACGTTCGCGGGGGTCAGGCCGTGCTTCTCCAGCACCTGCAGCACCTCGTCGGGGTCGCCGCCGAGCAGCGCGGTCATGCCGGTCTCGGTGACGGCGGCGGCCTCGGCCATGGCCCGGCCGCGCTCGCGGACGAGCACGAGGGCGGTCTCGGGGCTCAGCACGCCGGAGATCGCGGCGGCGGCCAGCTCGCCCACGCTGTGCCCGGCGACGGCGTCCGGACGTCCGCCTCCCGGGTAGAGCTGCTCGTAGGCGGCCAGCGCGGCGGCCACCAGCAGCGGCTGCGCCACGGCGGTGTCACGGATCTCCTCGGCGTCGGCGGTCGTCCCGTACCGCACCAGGTCCAGCCCGGTGACAGCCGACCACCAGGCCAGCCGGTCCGCGACGCCGGGCACCTCCAGCCACGGCTGAAGAAAACCGGGGGTCTGGGCGCCCTGCCCGGGCGATGCGAGGAGAATCACGCGATCCAGCGTGCCGGGTGCGCCACCTTCCTGCCGATGCGGAAGCAGACGAACTTTGGTCGCGACGCTTTGTACGACCCCTACAACCCCCATACCGGACACCCCGCCCCCTTCCCGTCCAGGTCCCCACCCCGACGGCCGCGAGCACGAGGCCGAACCCCCGCCGCACCGACAAGTCCGCAAGCCAGGCCGCAAGCCGGGCCGCAAGCCGTCAGGTCCCGACCTCCCCCCCCCCCCCGTGGACGGCCGGCCGCCTCATCCCAGCCCGATGGACGAAAGCCTCGAAACGCAGCGCCGAGGCAAGCCACATCTCACCCATGCGCTTTCCACAGCAGCAGACAGTCACCACCTAGATAGATGCCGGTGGCAGCCCGACCGACTCTTTCCGAAACCAGCTCGCCGCCGACCCTGCGGAATGCGCCGTCCCAGCAGGAGCCGTCCAGTGAACGACGTGGGAGCCCCCGCGCTTGGCCCAATGGGAACGCAAACAGCGCCGTCGCGGAGTGCGCTTCGCCGGGCCGCGCAGGGTGCGACTGCTCGCGCCCGCCCTGCCCGTAGCCCTGCCTGGCCAGCGGTGAGCCGCGCCCTGGCCGTCATGTGAGCGCGGGGTACGCGTGGACGGCCCGCACCAAAAGGGAGCCCGCACGCGCGGTGAGCTGCGCAAAGAGGCGTGTGGTGGGCGGGGTTAGGAGCGGGTGGGGCGGCGGGAGAAGCGACCCAAGGCCAGGGCGATGCGGAGGGTGAAGGCGTTGCGGCCGTCGGTGGGGGCCAGGCCGGTCAGTTCGGTGACGCGGCGGAGGCGGTAGCGGACGGTGTTGGGGTGGACGAACAGGAGGCGGGCGGTCGCTTCGAGGGAGGACCCTTGCTCCAGGTAGGTGGTGAGGGTGTCGAGGAGCGGCGCGCCCGCGTCGCACATGGGGTCGTAGACGTGGTCGACCAGATGGCGGCGGGCGACCTCGTCGCCGTCGAGGGCGCGTTCGGCGAGCAGCTCGTCCGACTGGACGGGGCGGGGCGCGTCGGGCCATCCGGCGGCGGCGCGCAGGCCCGCGAGGGCCGACCGGGCGGAGACCGGCGAATCGTACAGATCGCCGACGGTCGGGCCGACCACGACCGGACCGGGGCCGCACTTGGCGGCGATGTGCCGGGCCGCGCCGACCGCGTCCTCGGTGCCGCCGATGATCACGACGACCCGGGTGCCCTGGACGCCGGCGAGCGCGTCCACCCGGGCGCGGCGCGCGGCCAGCTGCATCTGGTCGATGGTGACCTCGGGCTCCTCGTCCTCCGGGGTGAAGCCCGCGATCACGGTGACGGGCTTGGCCGTCCAGCCGAGCGCGGCGGCCCAGGAGTGCATGCCGTCGTCCACCTCGCCGCGCAGGACGGCGTTGACGACGAGGGCCTCAAGCCGGGCGTCCCACGCGGCGCGCGTCTCGGCGGCCTGCGCGTACACCTGGGCGGCGCCGAACGCGACGTCCCGCGTGTAGCGGAGGATGGCGACGCGGAGCTGCCCCTCGCCGCCGGGGGCGGCCAGCTCCTCCAGCCGGGTCTCCACCACGTCGATGATCACGCGGACCATGTCGATGGTGTGCCGCAGCTTGATCGAGCGCATCAGCTCCCGCGGCGCGGTCCCGAAGACCTCCGCGGCGATGGCCGGCTTGGCGGTCTCGCCGCTTCCGAACCACTCGACGAACGCGGCGATCCCGGCCTGCGCGACCAGCCCGATCCAGGACCGCTGGTCGGCGGGCATCCGCCGGAACCAGGGAAGCTGCTCCTCCATGCTGGCGAGGGCCGCGGTGCCGAACGTCCCCATCGCCTTCTCCAGGCGCTTGGTCGTCTGCTCGCGGAGCGCCGCGTCGCTGCTGCTGTCCACACGTCAAGAGTGCCATCTCGAACGTGATGAATCGCCCCGTCACCCTCAAGTGAACTCCCCGGTAACCCAGTACTCGCCAGTAAGGACGTCTTTCCGGGACGGGGCTGCCGCAGGCTGCGAGGAGGCCGCTGAGCTGCGGGAGAACGTCAGGACGTGTGGCGGAGGAGGGCGTCCGTCACGGTCGGCCAGGTCACCCGCGGCAGGCCTTGGCCGACGCCGCGCAGCGTGAGCAGCGAGGCTCCGGGGATCTCCTCGGCGAGCGCCACGGCGTTGCCGTGCGGGAAGAACGGGTCCTCGTCACCGTGGACGACCAGGGTCGGCACCGCGATCTCGCGGAGCCGCTCGCGCCAGCGCGGCGCGCAGTCGATCGCGGCGAACATGATGCCGAGATGGCTGGCGGCCTGGGCTTTCGGCGTCGGCTCCGCGCGATCGAAGATCCGCCCGGCGGTCGCGCGGACGTCCGCCTCGTCGAACCCGCGCGAGCCCGCCAGCAGCTTCGCGCCCTCGGTCATGTAGTCGACGACGGCGTCCCGGTCGGTCCAGTCGGGCTGCGGACGGCCGAAGAGCTTCCCCATCACGTCCGGGTCGTGGTCGGGCAGGTCGGGATCGACCGGCCCCGGCGCGACCGGGCGGGTGGAGACCAGCGTCAGCGACGCGACCTGGTCGGAATGGTCCAGGGCGAGTAGCTGCGCGATGAAGCCTCCGACGCCGAGCCCGGCCACGTGCGCGGGCCCCAGGTTCAGGGACGTCAGCAGCTCCGCCGCGTCGGTGGCCAGGTCGCGCAGGTCGTATTGCGGCGCCTCGGGATCGGCGAACGTCGACCGGCCCGCGTCCCGCAGGTCGTAGCGGACCACGTAACGGCCGGTCAGCGCCTTGCACAGCTCGTCCGGCCACGTCAGCACGGTGACGCCGATCAGCAGCATCGGCGGGTCGTCCGGGTCGCCGAAGGTCTCGACGTAGAGCTCGGCACCGTTGACGTCGATCCGCACGAGAAGCTCCTTCCGCATCCTCCGCCGCTATTCCGGACGGGGCCTCCGCGCAGAAGTCACCGACGAAAAACCCCGTGTCCACGACCTTGCCTCAAATCCGTCACCGACACGCCGTCCGGATCCACCCATCTGCCCCGATCCGAGCCCCCGGCCCCCGGCGTCACAGTGCTCCCACGCCCCCTTGACCTCTGCCCTCCGGACGATGGCCTTCCGTCCTGGTGACTCCTCGCTCACGCCCGGGTGACAGGTCTCGCACGTGGACGTCCGGGAGTCGGAGGCAGGAGTCGGACAGCGCCGCCGCGACGCGCCCGGCTTCCGAAGACGATCTGGGACGGCCCGGCACCTCGGGGCGCTGCCCCAGCCGCGTCCTGGCCAGGAACGATGGTGCGGAGCGCGCAAGCCATCGACGTGGAGAAGCCGGAAGCGCCTGGCGAGACTGCCTTGCCGGGCAGGCGCCCTTGCCGAAGCCTTACCGGGGGTCCTGCCGGGCCCCTGCCCAGGAGCCCTGCCGGGCTTTGCTGGGGACCTCGCTGAGGAGGGCTGCCGGGGCCTTGCCCAGGGAGTCTTGCCGAGCCTGCTGGGGACCTTGCTGAGGAGGGCTGCCGGGGCCTTGCCCGGGGAGCCTTGCCGGGCAGCTCTGCCGGGACTTTGACGGGGCCCTTCCGGGGAGCCTGACGAATGGGCGGCAGGGCGGAGTTCGGTCGGGAAGGTTCGGACGGAAGGGCGGGTCAGGCGCGAGTGACGTTGGCGGGGCGGCCCAGGGCGATGTAGGTGAGGTTGCGCAGGGACGGGGAGCCGGGGGCCAGGTAGTCGCTGTGGCCGGAGCGGCCCGCCTGGAAGACGCGGGCGCCGAAGCTGCGGGAGACCGGGTCGGGGCCGAGGCCCAGGCCGAAGATGCGGACGTGGGGGACGTCCTCCATCCAGTCGGTGGCGCCGCGTCCGGCCCAGACGCGCGCGGTCGTGCCGAGGCCGCCGGCGGTCCAGGCGGTGGTGCCGGGGCTGCCGAACAGGGCGATGTCGGACACCTTCTGCCAGGCGGGGCCGCCGGGACCGTAGCCCTCCATGGCGGCGCGACCGCAGACGACCGAGCCGTAGCTGTGGCAGAGCAGGCCGACCTCGGCGGACGGGTTGGCCCGGTGCATGCCGACGAGGAAGCGGCGCAGCTCGACCGCGCCGCGCTCGGCGCGGGTATCGGTGAGGACGTCGCTGCTGAAGGTCTTGGGGGCGGCGTAGCCGAGCCAGGCCACGACCGCGAGGTCGCTGGCGGGGGCGAGGCGGCGGGCCTCGTCGTAGACGGCGCGAGCGCCGCCGCCGGGGGACGCCCAGGGGCGTCCGGCGCGGGTGTCGAAGCCCGCGATGGTGGAGTCGGCGCCGGGGACGAGGACCGCGACGCGGCGGGCGTGCGCGAGGTCGCCGACGACCTCGACGGCCTGGCCGCGGCCGCGCGGGTCGACGGAGAGGAAGTGCCGGTCGGGGCGCAGGAAGGCGGTGAGCGCGCGGGCGCGGTCGGTGTCGCCCACGTCTTTGGCGGTCTTCAGGGCCTTCTCGATCGTCACGCGCTCGGCCGCGTAGCGGGCGGTGAGCGTGGTCGGCGAGAGCATGGGAACGGGACCCGGCTTGGCGTAGGGGTCGGCGTGACCCGTCCCGGCGGTGGTGAACAGCACGCCGCTCGCCAGTACGGCGCAGGCGGCCAGCCGGCGCAGCGGGTGCCTGCGCCGGTGCGGCCGTTCGGCCGGCGTTTCGCCGGCGGACTGCTCACTGGAGAACTGCGGCGTCTCGGAAGACTGCGGCATGGCGTCCTTTTCTACCCGACGCCGCTCAGTACTCGGCGCATCCGGTGGTCGTCCTGCGTGTTCCAACGGTCTCGTCCGGGTCGTCCGGTCTCTTGGTGAGATGTACGGAAGAGCCCGCGGGTTGGGATCGGATCCGCCGCTCGAATCGGTGCGCCAGGGACCACAGGCCCGCCAGGACCGCCGCGAACACCGGGATCCAGACCAGCCGGTGGAGGATCCAGCCGGCATGGTCGGGCGGGTCGAGCAGTCCTGGCACTGTATCCGTGATCCTGGTCACGAGTGCTGAAACGCCCAGCATCGCCGATTGGTGCCAAAGAAAGATGGTCATGGCCGACAGGTTCACCATGGCGACACCAGCCCAGAGCATCGGACGCCGCATGAGGCTCGTGAGCGGCCCGCGAAGCAGCAGTGCCGCGCCGCACTGCGCCATCCCGAACGTCACCGCCGCCAGCGTCGGGGGTGAGAGGTTCGAGACCGCCTGTCCCGGCACTCCCACCATGCTCGCCGGGTACCCGGCGAACCAGATCAGGGCGGCCGTCGCCGTCCCTCCGCCGAGGAGCAGGGCCCATGGGCCGGCGGCGGGGGCCATGCGGGCGATCGGCCTTTCGGCTCTCGCCGGGGCCGTGGGGACAAGCCGGGGGCGGTGGGGGCGGGCGGTGAACGAGCCTTGCGCCCAGGCCGCGCCCAGGGTGAACGGGACGAGCCACGCGGACGCCACGGTGATCCAGGCGATCCAGCCCGGGGCGCCCAGGACGAAGCGGGCCAGATCCACCAGGGCCGTGATCGCGACCGGGATCGCCGCCGCCCACGCGCCGTAGCGCCGGACGGCCCCGGCCACGACGGGCGTGAGGGCGGTGAGGCCGAGATAGACCAGCAGGAACCAGAGCGGATCAAGGACGAGCTGGACCAGGGACCAGATCGTCCCCACGGGGTATCCCGCGACGATCAGCAACGGGACGGCCGCGGCCCACAGCGCCAGCAGGATCGGCACCGGGACCAGCAGCCGGGCGGCGCGACGCCCCAGCCAGGCACGGTAACCGTCGCTCCGCCGACCGCCGTCCTCCTGATCCCCGCCATGGGGAGCGTCGTGGAGAGCGCGATGCCCGCGAGCGCGATGCCCGCGAGCGCGGTGCCCGCGAGGGCGGTGGCCGCGGGCCGCCGTGTAGCCGCCGACCAGGAAGAAGATCGCGAGGGTCTGGAGCACCCAGCTGATCGGGGTCAGGGCGGGCATTGACGTGAGGGGACTGGCGGCGCGCAGGACGCCGCCGGTGTCGACCAGCCCGGTGACCAGCCAGTGGCCGAGGACGACGCCCACGATGGCCAGGGCGCGCAGGGCGTCCACGGCGCGGTCGCGGTGGTCGGGGGTGGTCGCCTCGATGATCGTGACCAGGCCGGGTCTGCGTTCGGCCATGCGGCGGTAGTGCTCGGCGTGCCAGGCCGGCAGCGCGGGTTGCTCAGCCATGGGTCACCTCGGCCTCCTTGTGCAGTGCGATACGCGTGAGGTTGGCCAGCGGGGTCGAACCGGGCTTGAGGTAGGCGCTGTGCTGGCCGCCGCCGGCGGCGAACCGGCGCGCCCCGAACGAGGCGGCCAGCGGATCGCGGCCGAACCCGACACCGAACAGCCGGACGTGCGGGACGATCTGCATCCAGTCGCCGGACGACCGCCCCGCCCACACCTGCGCCGACGGGAAGATCTGCCGGGCGGAGGTCGCGGTGGTGCCGGGGCTGCCGAACAGCGCGACCTCGTCCACGGGCAGCGGCCCGGCCTTGCCCGCCCGGCCGCAGACGACCGAGCCGTAGCTGTGGCAGAGCAGGGCGATGCCGGCGCGGGCGTTGAGGCGGTGCACGTCCCCGACCAGGCCGCGCAGTGAGGCGGCGGCCGTGCGGGCGCGGTCGTCGGTCAGGACGGTGGTGCTGAGCGTCGGAGGAGAGGCGTAGCCGAGCCAGGCGATCACCGCGAGCCGGGTGCCGGGCGCCTCGCGCCGGGCCTGGCCGGCGACGGACCGCGCCCCGCCGCCCGCCCACTTCCAGGAGTCGAAGTTGGTCAGCCGCCCGTCCGCGCCGGGGACGATGACCGCGACCCGGTCGGCGCGCGCCAGGTCTCCGACGACCTCGACGGCCCGGCCCGTCCCGCGGGCGTCGAAGGACAGGAAGCGGCGGCCGGACGCCAGGAACGCCGTCAGCGCCCGCGCACGGCCCCCGTCGTGCGTGCGCTCGGCGATGGTGCGGGCGGCCCGGATCTGGCCGTCGACGGCCGCGTACCGCGCGGACAGCGTCGCCGCCGACAGGCTCGGCAACGGCCCGGGCGCGCCGTACGGATCGGGCACGCGCCCGGCGGCCACGGTCGAACCGGCCACGGCCAGCACGGCGAGGGCCGCGGCCTCCCGGCGTCCAACGATCCGCATTCCCGGACATCCTTCCTGGTCAGTGAGTTCTCGCCACTGATCAGAAAGTTAGGAACCGGACCTTGTAACGGGGATCAACCGGCGGTGCGGTCTTCTCACGTACCACCGCAGTACTACGCCGCCTACACGACACGGACGGCCGGAAGACGGCGAGCGGCGCGCCTTCGAGCAGACGAAAGAGGACGGACGGGGGAGGGCGTTACTCGCCGGGGCGGACCAGGCCTACCTCGTAGGCGTAGACGATGGCCTGGGCACGGTCGCGGAGGCCCAGCTTGGCGAGGATGCGGCCGAAGTGGGTCTTCACGGTCTGCTCGGCGACCACCAGCTCGGCGGCGATCTCGGCGTTGGAGAGGCCGCGCGCGACCAGGACCAGCACCTCGGTCTCGCGCTCGGTCAGTTCGTCCAGCCGCTCGCGGGACGGCCCGCGCGGCGCGCCGAGGCGGGCGAACTCCGAGATCAGCCGCTTGGTGATGGACGGGGACAGCAGCGCGTCGCCCGCCGCGACCACCCGGACGGCCTCGGCCAGCTCGGTCGCCGAGGCGTCCTTCAGCAGGAAGCCCGACGCGCCCGCGCGCAGCGCCTCGTAGACGTAGTCGTCGAGGTCGAAGGTGGTCAGCATGAGCACCTTCGGCACGCCGTCGGGACCGTCCGCGAGCAGCCGCCGGGTGGCCTCCAGGCCGTCCATCACGGGCATGCGGACGTCCATCAGCACCACGTCCGGATGCAGGGAGCCGGCCACCTCCAGGGCCCGCTCCCCGTTGTCGGCCTCGCCGACGACCTCGATGTCGGGCTGGGCGTTGAGGAGCACGCCGAAGCCGGTCCGCACCATGCCCTGGTCGTCGGCGATCATCACGCGGATCGTCATGACGCGGAGGACCCCGACCGCGCGCCTCCGGACGGCGCGTCATCGCCCGCCGCCCCGCGGGCGGTCGCCCCCTGGGCAGCCGGACCCGTGGCCGCCGAACCGGTGCCGCCCGAACCCGTACTGGCCGAACCCGTACCGGCCGAACCGGTGCCGGCCGAACCGGTGCCGGCCGAACCGGTGCCGGCCGGACCCGTGCCGGCCGGACCCGTGGCCGCCGAACTTGTCGCCGCTGAACCTGGGGCCGCCGGGCCCTTGGCCGCCGCGCCGCCCGACCGGTCCTCGCGCCGGCCCGAGCCGAGGCCGGGTCGTTCGTCGCGCGGGCCGACGGCAGGGCGCGGCGGGGCTTCGCCCGATGGCGCTGGGCCTGGTGGCGCTTGGCTCGATGGCGCTTCGTCCGGTGGCGCGGTCTCGGGCAGGGTGGCGAGCACGGCGAATCCTCCCTCGGGGACGGGCGTGGCGGACAGTTCGCCGCCGAGCATCGCCACCCGTTCGCGCATGCCGACCAGTCCGTGGCCCGCGCCCGGCGGGGACGGCGTGGGGGAGTGGCCGGGCGCGGCCGGGCCGTTGACGACGCTCAGCCGTAGTATCCCGCCCCCGCGGGCGATCTCCACCCCGACCGTCGAGCCGGGCGCGTGGCGCATCGCGTTGCTGAGCGCCTCCTGGACGATCCGGTACGCGGTCAGCCCCACGCCGGGCGGCAGGCCGGAGATGTCGCCGACGACCTTGGAGATGACCTCCAGCCCGGTGCCGCGCGCGCCCGCGAGCAGCTCGTCCAGGCCGTCGAGGCTCGGCTGCGGCGCGGTGACCGCGCCGTCCTCCTGGCGCAGGACGCCCAGGATGCGGCGCATCTCCCGCAGCGCGTCGAGCGCGGTCGCGCGGATCTCGGCGAGGTCGGCGCGCGTCTCGTCGGGGACGTCCGGAGTCTTGTACGGCGCCGCCTCGGCCTGGATCGCGATCATCGACATGTGGTGGGCGACCACGTCGTGCAGCTCGCGCGCGATGCGCTGCCGCTCCAGCAGGACGGCCTCGGCGTCCCGGTGGCGGCGCTCCTGCTGCTCCAACTCGCGCCGGGACGTCCGTCGCAGGCGCACGAGGAAGCCCACGAGCAGCGGCACCGCGACCAGCACGGCCGCCCCGGCGGCCGTGCGCGGCTGCAGCAGGGCCGACCCGAGGACGGTCACCAGCGCCACGCCGACCGTGGTCTCGCGCGAGCACCGCACCGCCACCGTGTAGACGACGAACAGCATCGCGATCACACCGGACGGGACGAACCGGTCGTTCGTGGGCACGAGGACGGCGGAGAGCAGCAGTCCGGAGGCGGCCAGTCGCCAGGCTCCCAGCGGATGCCTGCGGCGCAGTGCGAGAGGCGCGGCGAGGCAGACCGCCAGGGCCACGACCACGAACGTCGGCGACGGCGTCGGCTGCGGCGTCGCGACGTAGGGGTAGGAAGGACGGTCGGCGAACCGCTCCGACAGCGCCGGGATGCCGCTGAACAGCAGGATCACGGCGACGAGCAGGTCGAACCCCTGCGCGACGATGCCGAACGGCAGCCGCCCGATGCCGATGAACCGCGTCCAGCGCAGGACGAACGGCCAGGGCGGATCCGGGACGCCGGGCTCGGCGCGGCCCCGCCACAGCGCGGCGGCCAGCGGGCGCGTGAGCAGCCGGACGGTCGCCCCGACGCCCGTGCCTCCGTGCCGCTCTTCGCCGCTCACACCCCCAGGTTAGAGAAGCCGGACCCGCACCCGGATGCCACCGTGGTCCCGACGTCGCGTCATACCGTGGTCCTACGCCCGCGCCCTCGTGATCACCACGCCGGACGACCGCGGCCGGGGCCGGGGGTTCAGGGGCATACCCACGGGCTAGATTGCAGGGTATGGAGCCTGCTGAGGCCTTGCGGCGGATCGCCTTCCTGCTGGAACGCGCGCAGGAGCCGACGTTCCGCGTGCGCGCCTTCCGCAAGGCCGCCGACCTCGTGGCCGGCCTCCCGCCGGACGAGCTCGCCGCCCGCGCCGAGCAGGGGACCCTCGGCGAGCTGCCCGGCATCGGCAAGGTGACGGCGCTCGCCATCACCGAGGCGCTGCGCGGTGAGACGCCCGTCTACCTGCGCCGGCTGGAAGCGACCGAGGGCGAGCCGGTGGACGAGGCGGCGGCCCGGCTGCGCGCCGCGCTCAAGGGTGACCTGCACTCGCATTCGGACTGGTCGGACGGCGGTTCGCCGATCCGCGAGATGGCCGAGGCCGCGATCTCGATCGGCCACGAGTACCTCGCGCTCACCGACCACTCGCCCCGGCTGACCGTCGCCAACGGCCTCTCGGCGGACCGGCTGCGCCGCCAGCTCGACGTGGTCGCCGAGCTGAACGCCGAGCTCGCGCCGTTCCGCGTCCTCACCGGCATCGAAGTGGACATCCTTTCCGACGGCTCCCTCGACCAGGACCCGGACCTGCTCGAACGCCTGGACGTCGTGGTCGCGAGCGTGCACTCCAAGCTGCGCATGGAGCGCGTCCCGATGACCGAGCGGATGGTCAAGGCCGTCGCGAACCCGCACGTCAACGTGCTGGGCCACGCCACCGGACGGATCGTCAAGGCGGGCGGACGCCGCGGCGGCCTGCGCCCCGAGTCCGAGTTCGACGCCCGGCTCGTCTTCGACGCCTGCGCCGCCTACGACGTCGCCGTCGAGATCAACTCCCGTCCGGAGCGCCTCGACCCGCCCAAGCGCCTGCTCCGCCTGGCCGTCGAGGCGGGCTGCCGCTTCTCGATCGACTCCGACGCCCACGCGCCGGGCCAGCTCGACTGGCAGCCCAACGGCTGCGACCGCGCCGCCCGCTGCGGCATCCAGGCCGACCGCGTCGTCAACACCCTCCCGGCCGACGACCTGCTGGCCTGGACCCACGAGAAGCGCTGACCCGCCGACCCGCTCTCCTAGATCCCCGGAAAGCTGAGCTGCCGGCCTGACGCCACGAGAGGCGCCGAGCTGCCGACTTGAATCCACCAAAGCGGTGAGCTGTCGGACCAGAGCCATGAGAAACGCTGAGCTGCTGGCCTGAGCCCACGAAAAGCGGTGAGCGGCTCGCGCCTTCCGACGCGTGGACACGTGAGTTCGCCACGGGCGTTTCGGGTTGTCCGCAGGGGAGTGGCCTCTTTTGGACGCTCGTACAGGACGTTCGCGAGTGGTGGTGGCCAGCGCGAGCGGAAATGTCGGAGGGGCGGCGTACGGTCGGCGGGGTGAACCGCACAGACCGGTTGTACGCGCTGGTGGAGGAGCTGCGGGCGAGCGCGCCGCGGCGTCGCAGCGCCCGCGAGCTGGCGGCGCTCTACGAAGTGAGCGTCCGGACGATCGAGCGCGACCTCGGCGCGTTGCAGCAGGCCGGGGTGCCGATCTACGCCGACGTCGGCCGCGGCGGCGGCTACACGCTGGACAAGGAGCGGACGCTGCCGCCGGTGAACTTCACCGCCAGCGAGGCCGTCGCGCTCGCGATCTGCCTCGGCCAGGCGGGCGACACCCTCTACGCCCAGGCCGCCCGGACGGCGCTGAACAAGATCCTTTCGGTGATGCCGGCGGCGGACAACGACGCCGCGCGCAACCTGGCGTCCCGGATCCGCTTCCACGTTCCCAAGGACGGCGAGGAAGCCGCGCGCCCGGCGCGGGACGCGGTGCTGGAGGAGGCGATGCTCGCGCGGCGGGTCGTCCGCATCACCTACGTGGACCGGCACGGCAGCGAGACCCAGCGGGAGGTCGAGCCGCAGGCGTTCACCGTCGCCGAACGCGGCTGGTACCTGCTCGCTTGGTGCCGGTTGCGCGGTGAGTGCCGGGTGTTCCGGCTCGACCGCGTCCTGCGCGCCGTCCCGCTGGACGAGATCGCGCCCGAGCGGTCGTGGGACTCGCTCGGCGAGCCGCCGAAGGAGATCCGCACCAAGGCCCTCGAACTCGCCTGACCCCGGCACTCCACCTGAGACCTGCTCGGCATCCACCCGAGACCTGCTCGGCACTCCACTTGAGGACGTGCCCGGCAACCCGTCGGGAAACTCGCTGCGAAGTCGTCCGGAAACACCGACAGGGGGTTGTCGCCGACCCGCGCGAACCTCGCTCCAACGCAAGGACGAGCGAGGGAGACAACGACATGACCGACATCGCGTACAACTCGGTGGCGTGGTTCGAGATCGGAACCGAGCAGGTCGCCGACACCAGGCGCTTCTACGGCGAGCTGTTCGACTGGACGTTCAACCTCGACGAGGACGGCACGCTGAAGTACCACGAGGTCACCGCGCCGGGCGCGGACCGGCCGTCCGGCGGGATCCTGCAGTCGGACGGCCACTTCCCGGACTACGCGATCTTCTACGTGGTCGTCCGGGATGTCGCCGAGACGGTCGGCCGCGCCGAGTCGCTGGGCGGCAAGGTGATCGTCCCGCCGACGACCAACGACGCCGGGCTGACCTTCGCCCAGCTCCAGGACAGCGCCGGCCACCACTTCGGCGTCTTCTCCCCGCCCGCCGCCTGACCCGCCGCGCGACCGCCCGAAGCGCACGTCCGGCCCGCACCCGCTGACGCGCGTCCGGCCCGCACCCGCTGACGCGGCCCGCACCCGCTGACGCGGCCCGCACCCGCTGACGCGGCCCGCACCCGCTGACGCGGCCCGCACCCGTTGACGCGCGTCCCGCTGAACCGCGTTCCGCTGACGCGCGTCCCGGCTTTCGGTGGACGTCTCGCCTCGCCACGGCGTCCTGACGGACGGGCGTGCCGTGCCGGGCCGTCCGGCCGAAGCATGAGAAGGCCCCGGGGCCGCGACCTACACCTCCGCGGCCCCGGGGCCTTCGCTCGTGCGCGTGACAAGCGCCAGGGTCAGGCGTCGCCGCCCGTGTTGCTCTCGGCGGTCTGGACGCCGCCTGCGAACGCTTCGTCCACCGGCGCGTTGAGGCGGTAGTGCTCGATCGCGCGCTGGAGCACCTCGTGCTTCACCTCGCCCGCGCGCGCGAGCCGCGTCAGTACCGCGACGACGATGGACGCCGCGTCCACGTGGAACACGCGGCGCGCGGCGGCGCGGGTGTCGGAGAAGCCGAAACCGTCGGTGCCGAGGGACGTGAAGTCGCCGGGCACCCACTGGGCGATCTGGTCCGGGACGGCGCGCATGTAGTCCGACACCGCGACGGACGGTCCGGACGCCTCGCCGAGCCGCTGCGTCACGTACGGGACGCGCTGCTCCTCGTCCGGGTGCAGCATGTTCCACTCGTCGCACGCGGCGGCCTCGCGGGCCAGCTCGTTCCACGAGGTCGCCGACCAGACGTCCGCCGAGACGCCCCACTGCTCGGCGAGCTGGCGCTGCGCCTCCAGCGCCCAGCGGCCCGCGACGCCCGACGCGAGGATCTGGGCCTTCGGCGCGTCCCCGGACATCTCGGACGGACGGTACAGGTAGAGCCCCTTGAGCAGCCCCGCGACGTCGAGGTCGGACGGCTCGGCGGGTTGCTGGTAGGGCTCGTTGTAGACGGTCAGGTAGTAGAAGACGTCCTCGCCGTGCGGGTGCTCCTCGGACGATCCGTACATGCGGCGCAGCGCGTCCTGCGTGATGTACGCCAGCTCGAAGGCCCAGGACGGGTCGTAGTGGACGCAGGCGGGGTTGGTCGCGGCGAGCAGCGGCGAGTGGCCGTCGGCGTGCTGGAGGCCCTCGCCGGTCAGCGTGGTGCGGCCGGCCGTCGCGCCGAGCAGGAAGCCGCGGCCCATCTGGTCGCCGAACGCCCACGCCTGGTCGCCGGTGCGCTGGAACCCGAACATCGAGTAGAAGATGTAGACCGGGATCATGGCCTCGCCGTGCGTGGCGTACGACGTCCCGGCCGCGATGGTGGACGCCATGGAGCCCGCCTCGCTGATGCCCTCGTGCAGCATCTGGCCTTGCTCGGACTCCTTGTAGGAGAGCAGCAGCTTGCGGTCGACGGCCTCGTAGGTCTGCCCGTGCGGCGAGTAGATCTTGGACGTCGGGAACAGCGAGTCCATGCCGAACGTCCGGTACTCGTCCGGGGCGATCGGGACGAACCGGGCGCCGATGTTCTCGTCCTTGATCAGGTCCTTCAGCAGCCGGACGAACGCCATCGTGGTCGCGACGTTCTGCTTGCCCGAACCCCGCTTGAGCTCGGCGTACACCGGGTCGCCGGGCAGCTTCAGCGGCTTGGCGCGCACGACCCGGCGCGGCAGGAACCCGCCGAGCGCGGCGCGCCGCTCGCGCATGTACTCGATCTCGTCGGAGTCCTCGCCCGGGTGGTAGTAGGGCGGCAGCTCGCCCTCCAGGGCGGAGTCGGGGATCTCCAGGTACAGCCGGTCCCGGAACTCCTTCAGCTCGGCCTTGGTGAGCTTCTTCATCTGGTGGGTGGCGTTGCGCGCCTCGAAGTCCGGCCCGAGCGTCCAGCCCTTGATGGTGTGCGCGAGGATCACGGTCGGCTGGCCGACGTGCTCGCGGGCCGCCTTGAACGCCGCGTAGACCTTGCGGTAGTCGTGCCCGCCGCGCGACAGCTTGCGCAGGTCGTCGTCCGACAGGTGCTCGACCATCTTGCGGAGCCGCGGGTCGTCGCCGAAGAAGTGCTCGCGGATGTAGCCGCCGGACTCGACGGTGTAGGTCTGGAACTGGCCGTCCGGGGTGGTGTTCATCTTGTTGACCAGGACGCCGTCCACGTCCTGGGCGAGCAGCGGGTCCCAGTCGCGGCCCCAGATGACCTTCAGGACGTTCCAGCCCGCGCCGCGGAAGAACGACTCCAGCTCCTGGATGATCTTGCCGTTGCCGCGCACCGGGCCGTCGAGCTGCTGCAGGTTGCAGTTGATCACGAAGGTGAGGTTGTCCAGCTCCTCGCGGGCGGCCAGCCCGATCGCGCCGAGCGACTCGGGCTCGCCGGTCTCGCCGTCGCCGAGGAACGCCCACACGTGCGAGCGGGAGGTGTCCTTGATCTTGCGGTTGTAGAGGTACCGGTTGAACCGGGCCTGGTAGACCGCGTCGATCGCGGTGAGCCCCATCGAGACGGTGGGGAACTCCCAGAAGTCGGGCATCAGGCGGGGGTGGGGGTAGGACGACAGGCCGCCGCCGGGGTGACTGAATTCCTGCCGGAAACCGTCGAGCTTGTCCTGGGGGAGGCGCCCTTCGAGGTAGGCGCGCGCGTAGATGCCGGGCGCGGCGTGCCCCTGGATGAACACCTGGTCACCCGACTCGCCGTGGTCCTTGCCGCGGAAGAAGTGGTTGAAACCGACCTCGTAGAGCGAAGCGGCCGAGGCATAGGTGGCGATGTGCCCGCCCACTCCCAGATTGGGGCGGTTGGCGCGGGAAACCATGATCGCCGCATTCCACCGGATGTACGCCCGGATCCGGCGCTCGATGTGCTCGTCCCCGGGGAACCAGGGTTCGTGCTCGGGCGGGATGGAGTTGATGAAGTCGGTGCTGCGCAGGCCGGGCACCCCGACCTGCTGCTCCCTCGCCCGCTCCAGCAGGCGGAGCATCACGTACCGCGCCCTGCCCCGGCCCTCGGTCTTGATGACCGTGTCCAGCGACTCCAGCCACTCCCGGGTCTCGTCCGGGTCGATGTCCGGAAGCTGGCTCGGCAGGCCGTCGCTGATGATCGAGAAACGCTGGCGTCCGGAAGCCACGGGGTCCCCTCTGTGCTCGGCGTCTGTCGGTGAACGACGGGGTGGTCGACGCTCCGTCGCCCCTGGTTGTCCGGTCCATCGTCGCCGTTCGGCGGGACCATCGCATCTCTACCGGCTGGTAATCATTCTGGCCGCCGCGGCGCCCCCGGTAACCCCCAGATAATGCCCTTTTCCACCCTTTTTAGCCCCTGATCGCCGAGCGTTCCGGAAGGCCGTCCGGGCGCGGCCGGAATGTGCCGCGATGCGGAGTGCGCGAACCCTTGGCGGAGCCCGCGCTCCCGTATCAAGGTGGAGGGGAGACGTCGACCGGACGGTCCGCGCGAGCCCGCGCGGCCCCCGTGCCAGTCCGGAGGATCTGATGAACGCATCGGTCGGAGACCGTCTGCACGTGCACGGCAACATCGTCGGCCTGGCCGACACCACCGGAGAGATCGTGGAGGTGCGCGGCCGGGACGGCGGGCCGCCCTACCTCGTCCGGTTCGCCGACGGCCGCACCGCGCTGGTCTTCCCCGGCCCGGACGCGGTCATCGAGCCCCGCACCACCCGCTGACCCACTCCGCCCCGCCCGCTGGTGGGCTCCGTCCGGCTCGGCGGTCCGGCTCCGTCGCGTCCGGCGGCCCGATTCCGTCGCGCCCGGCTGCCCGGTCGGTCGCGTCCGGCGGTCCAGCTGCGTCGCGTCCGGCGATCGGGCTTTGTTTCGCTCGCTGGGGAGCCTCGGTTCGCCCGCTGGGCGCGGCGGTTCCGCACCCCGGTCGGACGTCCGGCCGGGGTGCGGCGGAACCGGAGGCGCGCCGTTCCTGGTAGACAGGGACATATGGAGAGCACCGTGGTCCGGGTGACCACAGGGAACACCGAAGTGGTGCGCGACATCACGCCCGAGTGCGAGCGTTTCGCCGCCGAACAGGGCGGGGACGGGCTGCTGCACGTGTTCGTCCCGCACGCGACGGCCGGCGTGGCGATCATCGAACTGGGCGCGGGCAGCGACGACGACCTGCTGGCCGCCCTCGGGGACCTGCTGCCCGCCGACGACCGCTGGCGGCACGCCCACGGCTCGCGCGGGCACGGCCGGTCGCACGTCATGCCCGCCATGATCCCGCCGTACGCGACCCTGCCCGTGCTGGGCGGACGGCTCCAGCTGGGCACCTGGCAGTCGGTGGCGCTCGTCGACCTCAATGTGGACAACCCGGACCGGCAGGTACGGTTGTCCTTCCTTGCGGGATGAGCGTGGGTTGTTACGCTCGGTGGGTGTTCCGTCACGACGTCCGGCGCGAATCGGCCAATGAGGCCACCAAATGCCGGGAAGACACTTGCGCGAGGGGCCTCCACTTGTGTGGACTGTCCCGCAAAACCCGCGCGGGGCGGGAACGGACCGCCACGGGGGCGGCCCGGACCGTCCGGCGCGGACTACCGACCATGGGAGGACTTTCGTGAGCGCGACCGCTGGTCAGGCGCAGTCTGAGCGCAGCCTGGCCGAACGGCTCGGATTCAAGCCGGACCAGGTGGTGCAGGAGATCGGTTACGACGACGACGTCGACGAGGAGCTCCGCGAGAGCATCGAGGCCGTCACGGGAACCGAGCTCGTCGACGAGGACTACGAGGACGTCGTCGACGCCGTCCTGCTGTGGTGGCGCGAGGACGACGGCGAGCTGTTCGACGCCCTCTCCGACACCCTGGTCCCGCTGGCCGACGGCGGCGTCGTGTGGCTGCTCACCCCCAAGGCGGGGCGGGACGGGCACGTCGAGCCGAGCGACATCGACGAGGCCGCCTCCTCCGCCGGCATGACGCAGTCCAAGAGCGTCTCGGCGGCCGCCGAGTGGTCGGGCACCAAGCTCGTCCCGCCGAAGGGCCGCTGACCCGGGCCGACCCGCGCCGCCGCCGGCGCGCGTCCCGTCGCGCGGAGTCCGTGTCCGCCTCCGGTCCCCTCGGGCCGGCGGCGGCGCGGGCCCGTGGCAGACTGGGCGCGACGGGTTCCCGCGACCGCGGGGACGAGCGCATCCCGCCCGCGGGCGGGTCGATCCTCGGGAGAGGCATTGGCGGTTGAGGTAGGCGGCGTCGCACCGGACTTCGAGCTGAAGGACCAGCACGGCACGCCCGTGAAGCTGTCGGACTTCCGAGGCGAGAAGAACGTCGTGCTGGTGTTCTTCCCGCTCGCCTTCAGCGGCGTGTGCACGGGCGAGCTGTGCGCCATCCGGGACGAGCTGCCGACGCTCGTCGGCGACGGCGAGACGCAGGTCGTCGCGGTCTCGGTCGACTCGACCTTCGCCCAGCGCGCCTGGGCCGAGAAGGAGGGCTACGAGTTCCCGATCCTCTCGGACTTCTGGCCGCACGGCGGGGTCGCCCGCTCCTACGGCGTCTTCGACGAGGACCGCGGCATCGCGACCCGCGGCACCTTCGTCATCGACAAGGAGGGCGTCGTCCGCTGGACGGTCGTCAACGCCATCCCCGACGCCCGCGACCTGGACGAGTACCGCAAGGCCCTCTCGACTCTGTAAGTTCGCGCCGCCGGGCCCGCCCAAAGGCGAGCCCGGCGCCCGCTCCACCCGCAAGCGCACCCCCGCAATCACCCGCACGGGACCTCGCCTTCGGCGTCCTCCCGCCCGGTCGGTAACGCCCTCGCACTGGTCAGTGCCGTCGCCCGCCTGCAATGCTCGCTCGGGCGTGCGACGGCACTGACCACGGTCGCCCGCACCGCGATCGCCCCCGCGCGGTCGCGCCTTGGGCGTCGCCCCGCGCGGGGGCGCGCGTTACGGTCGCGCGGTTGCGCGTGCGGGGGCGCGCTTTGGGGGTCGTCTCGCGCGGTCGGTGGTGCGGTCGCAACTGGTTACGGTCGTCGCGCGGTTGTAATGCTCGCTCGGCCACGCGACGGCACTGAACACGGTCGCTCGCACCGCGATCGTCCCCGCGCGGTCGCGCCTTGGGCGTCGCCCCGCGCGGGGGCGCGCGTTACGGTCGCGCGGTTGCGCGTGCGGGGGCGCGCTTTGGGGGTCG
>NZ_JBHSIT010000013.1:84100-260679 GCF_042652125.1 Actinomadura gamaensis
CGGTCGCAACTGGTTATGGCCGTCGCGCGGTTGTAATGCTCGCTCGGGCGTGCGACGGCACTGAACACGGTCGCTCGCACCGCGATCGTCCCCGCGCGGTCGCGCCTTGGGCGTCGCCCCGCGCGGGGGCGCGCGTTACGGTCGCGCGGTTGCGCGTGCGGGGGCGCGCTTTGGGGGTGGTCTCGCGCGGTCGGTGGTGCGGTCGCAACTGGTTATGGCCGTCGCGCGGTTGTAATGCTCGCTCGGGCGTGCGACGGCACTGAACACGGTCGCTCGCACCGCGATCGTCCCCGCGCGGTCGCGCCTTGGGCGTCGCCCCGCGCGGGCGCGCGCGTTACGGTCGCGCAGGTGCGCGTGCGGGGGCGCGCCTTGGGGGTGGTCTCGCGCGGTCGGTAGTGCGCTCGCAACTGGTTACGGTCGTCGCGCGGTTGTAATGCTCGCTCGGGCGTGCGATGGCGCTGGCGACGGTTGCGGCGTCGCGTCGCGGTCGTTCGGGCGGAGTCGCGCGGTCGTGTCCTTGGCTCGCGCGATTGTTAGGCGGCCGTGGCGGTTGCGCGGTTCTCCCGGTTGTGCGGGGGCTTCGGTTCGCGGGCGCGCGGAAGCGGGGGGTTGGGGCTCTTGGTGGTTGCGGGAGGGGCGGCGGGTTCGCACACTTGACCTGTAGGCCGGGCGGACCGTCCGGCCCGCGCGTCCGTTGGAGGTGTGATGCCCTGCTTCCGGTGCGGGGCGCGGCAGACGGATCCGGGGCGGGGCGCCAGCCCGTGGCGGCGCGGGGTCCTCGCCGACCACCAGGTCCTCGTCTGCCCGGCCTGCCAGGCCGCGGACGGGTGGGCCGACGCGCTCGACCACTGTCCGTCCTGCGGATCGGCCGCCCTGGTCTGCCGCCTCGGCGATGTGGAGTGCCGCGAGTGCGGGCACACCCGCGAGGCCGTCCGCGAGGAGGAGGCCCGGCCCGAGCCGGTGAAGGCCGCGCCCTCGGCGAGTCCGGGGCTCTCGGAAGAGGTGGCCGCCGCGCTGGACCGGGTGCTCGGCCGTCCGCCGGCCTGAAAGAGACCTCCGGCCTGAAAAAGTCCTTGGGAAAGGGAGAAGGGCGGGCGCTTCCGCGCGCGCCCGCCCTTTCGCGACTCGCGCGGCCCAGCGGAAGGATGACTGGGGCCTCCCCGCGCGATCGCGAGCCCTAGGCCAGTGCTCTCACCTCGCCCGTCTGGCGGGCTTCGAGCAGGTGGTACAGCAGCAGGAGCTGGGTGATGGCGAGCGGGTCGCTGGTCCCGGCGTCGCCGACCTTGCCGAGGGCCTCGGCCGAGAGGCCGGGACGGTCGGCGAGGCGGTCCCAGAGGGCGTTCTTGACGATCGAGGACTCGTCCGAGCCGACGTAGCCGTGGACGTGCAGCGCGTCCACGGGACGGCCGTCGGTGTCGCGGTGCAGTCGCAGGTGCAGGGCGGTGTCCCGCTGGTGGCGGGCGGCCTCGGCGATGACCGGGGCGAGTTCGGGGTGGTCGATCGTCGGGCGGAGCAGGAGCTCGGCCGAGAGCGGGCCCGGACGGCCCGGGACGGGCGCGAACCGGACGACGATGTCGGCCCAGCGGCGCTGCGGACGGACGAACGCCGCGCTCTCGGGCTCGCGGCGGGTGAGCTCCGCGCGGACCTGCTGCTCGGTGTAGCCGCGCCGGGAGCAGTCGCGGTCGATCTTCCAGGAGTGCCGCAGGTCCTCGGGCGGGTCGAGGTAGACGGTGATGTCGAAGCAGGCGCGGGCCATCGCGGTGTGCAGCGGCAGCAGGCCCTCGACGATCACGAAGTCGCGCGGCCGGACGAGCTCGGGCCGGACGAGCCGTCCGGTCGAGTGGTCGTAGACCGGCTTCAGGACGGGCTCGCCGAGCGAGAGCAGCTGCAGGTGCTGCTCCATGATCTCGATGTGGTTGCAGTCGGGGTGGAGCGCGGTGAACGGCTTGCCCGCCCGCTCGGCGCGGTCGTAGCGGTGGTAGTCGTCCACGCACACGGCGGTCATCCGGTCCGCCCCCAGACACCGTACGAGCCCCCTGGTCAGTGTGGTCTTGCCCGCCGCACTGTCGCCCGCGATGGCGAGCATGACGGGCCTGCGGCCGCCGCCGCGGGCCGCGCGGAGCATGTGCACGATCCGATGGGGCACGGGTGTCCCTCCGTCCGCCGGTGTTCTCTTGTGTGCCCGCGACGCTAGGCCGGACGGCGCGGCGGATCGTCACCCGAACGGGGGAGCGCGGGGGTGAGGCGGCGGGGGAGGCGCCCGCCGGTGCAGGGGGAGGCGCCCGCTGGTGCGGGGGGAGGCGCACCCCGGGGAGGGGGGAGGCGGTTCGGGCGGCCCGGTGGCTACTCGTCGGTAGGCGTGGTTGTTATCGTGCCGGAATGGGCGTCCCCGTGCGCGTCGTCCTCGTCGACGACCACGAGATGATCCTCGCCGGGCTCTCGGCGATGCTGGCGGGATTCGCGGGCCGGGTGCGGGTGGTGGGCCAGGCGGGCACGGGCGCGGAGGCCGCGCGGCTGGTGACCGCGCTGCGCCCGGACGTGGCGCTGCTGGACGTCCGGCTGGGCCCGGAGAGCGGCCTCGACCTGTGCCGGACGCTGACCCGGCTCGTCCCGGAGACGCGCGTGGTGTTCCTGTCGGTCTACGACGACGAGCAGTACGTGTTCGAGGCGCTCCGGGCGGGCGCGGCCGGGTACCTGCTCAAGCGGGTGGACGGGCCTGAGCTCGTCCGCCGCCTGGAGGAGGTGGCGCGCGGCGAGACGGTGATCGATCCGACGCTGGCGGGCCGGATGGTCGTCACGGCGGCCCGGCTGACGCGCGGCGAGTTCTGGCCGGGCGCCGACCGGGGCCTGACGCAGCGCGAGAGCGAGGTGCTGTCGCTGCTGGTCACGGGCCTGTCGAACCGGGCGATCGCGTCCCGGCTCGTGCTGAGCGAGGAGACGGTGAAGAGCCATCTGCGCGCGCTCTACCGCAAGCTGGAGGTGACCGACCGGTCGGCGGCCGTGGCGGTCGCGCTCCGCGAGGGGCTGTTCCGGTGACGGCCCCGGCGAGCGCGCCCGGGGCGCTGGAGCTGCTGGCGGGGCGGGGCGCGGACCTGCTGGCCCGGATCGTGGCGGTGGCCTGCGGCGACCGCGAGCTGCCGCGGATGGCCGACGAGCTGGCCGCGCTCGTCGTCCGGACGGCCCGCGCGGTCGCGTTCTGCGACGTCTACGTCCTGGACGAGGACCGCCGGACCCTGACCGCGGGCGGCCGGACCGTCCCGCTCGGCCGCGGCGTCGTGGGCTGGGTCGCGGCGCATGGCAGGCCCCGGCGGCACGCGGACGGGCGCGGGCTGGCCGTCCCGGTCGTCAGCGGGCCGTTCGTGATCGCCGTGGTGGACGTGTCGGGCCCGTGCCCCGAGGACGACGCGGCGCTGGTCGGGGCGCTGGCGGAGCTGTTCGCGCCCGTCCTGTGCTCGTGCCGCAGGCTGCGGACGGCGCGGGAGCGCGAGCACGCGGCCGAGCGGTTCGCCGAGCGGGCCGTGGAGGCGCAGGAGGCGGAGCGGACGCGGCTCAGCCGGGAGATCCACGACGGGATCGC
The DNA here is from genome assembly GCF_042652125.1 of Actinomadura gamaensis. Taxonomy (NCBI): domain Bacteria; kingdom Bacillati; phylum Actinomycetota; class Actinomycetes; order Streptosporangiales; family Thermomonosporaceae; genus Actinomadura; species Actinomadura gamaensis. Next base: position 87,678 of record NZ_JBHSIT010000013.1, read on the forward strand.
GCAGCGCCTGGCCAGCCTGGGGTTCCACCTGTCGGCGGCGCAGGAGGCGCTTCCGGAGCACCACCCGGAGGCGCTGGAGCGGATCGCGTCCGCGCGCGAGCTGTGCGATCTCGCGTCGGCCGAGACGCGCGCGGCGATCGGCGGGCTCCGGCCGCCCGTCCTGGACGACCTGGGCCTGTCGGCGGCGCTCGCGGCCCTCGCCCGCGACGCGACCGGACGCGGCGCCGGCCTGGACGTGTCGGTCGTGGTGGCCGGCGAGCTGGACGAGCCGCCGCCCGAGCACGTCCAGACCGCGCTGTACCGGATCGCGCAGGAGGCGGTGGGCAACTGCCTGCGGCACGCCGGCGCGTCCCGGCTTGACCTGCTCCTGGAACTGGAACGCGACCGCGTGCGCCTGGTCGTCGGCGACGACGGCCGGGGCTTTACGCCGCACCGCCGCCGCCCGGCGTCCTACGGGCTGCGCGGCATGGTCGAGCGCGCCGAGCTCCTGGGCGGGCGCGTCGCCGTCGTCAGCCGTCCGGGCGGCGGGACGCGGATCGAGGCCGTCGTGCCCGTCGCCCCGTCCCGCTCACCTTGACGACTCTCAGGACGTCTCGACGACCCGGAAGGTCAGCCCGGCCTTGACGAGCCGGTCGATCAGAGCGTTCCCCATGGCCTGCGCCGTGGTGACCTGCCCGGCCGTCTTGGGAAGGTCGTCCTGGGCGAGGCACAGGGCCGACTCGGCGAGCATCTTGGCCGTCTCGTCGTAACCGGGGTCGCCGCCGGACACCTCGGTCACGACGCGCCGTCCGCCGCCCTCGCCGACGAAGGTGACGTTGAACCAGTGCCGGGCGCGGCGCTCGGCGGACGGTCCCTCGCCGGGCGTGCCGAGCTTCAGCAGCAGCGCCCGGGTCGGCGGGAGCTGCGCCGCGACCATCACCGCGCCCGCGCCCACGGCGATCGCGGCGGCCAGCGGAAGCCGCTTGACGGCGAGGAAGTGGCCGAAGGTGAAGTCCGGCCCGTAGCGGTCGAGGGCCGTGGCCGAGCGGGTGACGATCTGCGAGTCGATGACCGGCAGCGGGAGCGTCCAGCCCGCGCGGGTGCGCGGGATCGGGCTGCGTTCGAGGCCGACCTTACGGCCGCCGGACGGCTTCGGCTCCACGCGGCGGCGCTCCCGCTCGGCTTGGACCATGCCGCGGACGTCGGCGAAGATGCCGACGGCCGAGTGCAGCGTCCCGCCCGAGAACTGCGCGCTGACCCGCAGGAACGCCTCGACCCGCAGCGGCACGCCCTCGGGGAGCTGCTGGACGGTGAAGTACGTCCCCAGGTCGGACGGGACGGAGTCGAAGCCGCACGCGTGCACGAGCCGCGCGCCCGACCGGACGGCCTGGTCGTGGTACTTCACGTACATGCGGTCCACGAAGGTCGGCTCGCCGGTGAGGTCGACGTAGTCGGTGCCGAGCCGGGCGCACGCGGCGACGAGCGGCTCGCCGAGCCGGACGTACGGCCCGACCGTGGAGATGACGACCTGGGTGGCCGCGGCGACGCGCTCGATCGACGCCTCGTCGGAGGTGTCGGCCTGGAGCAGCGGCAGGTCGGCGAGCGCGGGATCGATCGCGGCGAGCCGGTCCCGGACCTTCTCCAGCTTGGCGGTGCTGCGTCCGGCGAGCGCCCACCGGAGGCCGGATTCGGCGCGTCCGGCCAGGTACTCGGCGGTCAGCCCGCCGGTGAACCCGGTCGCGCCGAACAGGACGAGGTCGTACGTGCGGTCGGTCATGGCAGCGTCCCTTCCCACGAGTACGAAACTCGATTCTGTCGGATCCGCCGTGCTTTCGCCCACTCGGGGGGCTAGGCGGTCCAGCCCGCGGCGTCGAGCAGGAGGTTCACGAAGAGCCGCGTCGTCGGGGTGGGTGCGGGACCGGCGACGGCGTGCCAGGGACGGTCGAGCGGCAGCCCCGGAGCGGGCACCGCGACCAGCCGTCCGGCCGCGAGTTCGGCGCCGACGGCGTCGCGCGAGACGAGCGCGACGCCGAGCCCCGCCGCCGCGCCCGCCACGACCGCGCCGTTCGACCCGAGGACGAGCCGGGGCGGCGCGGCCCGGTGTTCGGCGAGGTACTCCTCCGCCGCGTCGCGGGTGCCGGAGCCGAGCTCGCGCATCACCCACGGCGTCGTGTCGAGGGAGAACGCGTCCGCGACGGCCGGTGACGCGACGACGACCAGCGAGTTCGGACGGCGCGCGAGCACCAGCGCGTCCAGCCCGGACGGCGGACGGCCCGCCAGCACCAGGTCGGCCGAGCGCGAGGCCAGCAGCTCCCACACCATCCGGCGCGGCCCGACCGAGAGCGTCAGCTCGACCTCGGGGAAGCGCGACCGGAACGCGGCGAGCGCGCCCGGCACGACGTGGTCGGCGGCGGTCGTCACGGCGGCGAGCCGGAGCGGCCCGCGCGCCGGGTCGGCCGCGCCGCGCGCCGCAGCCCGGCCCTGTTCGAGCAGGCCGAGCACCTGCCGCGCGTAGGAGACGTAGACGTCCCCGGCCGGCGTGAGCCGGACGCCGCGTCCCTCCCGCCGGACGAGCGCGACGTCCAGCTCCCGGGCCAGCGCGGCGACGGACGCGGACACCGCCGACTCGGTGACGTACAGCTCGCGCGCCGCGCCCCGGACCGAGCCCGCGTCGGCGAGCGCGACCAGCGCCCGGAGCCTGGATTCAGTCATCGCTCAAGTATCAGCCGGAAACACTTGATGGACAAGGCAAGTGTCGGCGGGCGACCCTCGGAGCCGCACCCACCCCGAGAGGAGCTGCGGATGAGCCGTTGGTCGGCGGGCGTGATCCCGTACGCGGAGATGGGCTACTGGAGGCCGGACTACGAACCGGAGCCGAGCGACGTGCTCGCGGCGTTCCGGATCACCCCGCAGCCGGGGGTCCCGCCGGAGGAGGCGGGCGCGGCGGTCGCGGGCGAGTCGTCCACGGCGACCTGGACGGTCGTGTGGACCGACCGCCTCACCGCCTACGAGCAGTACCAGGGCAAGTGCTACCGGGTGGAGCCGGTGCCGGGCCGGGAGGGCGAGTTCATCGCCTACATCGCCTACGACCTGGACCTGTTCGAGGAGGGCTCGATCGCGAACCTGACGTCCTCGATCATCGGGAACGTGTTCGGGTTCAAGGCCCTGAAGGCGCTGCGGCTGGAGGACATGCGGATCCCGCCGCACTACGTCAAGACGTTCCAGGGCCCGGCGCACGGCATCGTCATGGAGCGCGAGTACCTCGGCAAGTTCGGGCGCCCGCTGCTCGGCGCGACGGTGAAGCCGAAGCTCGGGCTGTCGGCGCGCAACTACGGGCGCGTCGTCTACGAGGCGCTGCGCGGCGGCCTCGACTTCACCAAGGACGACGAGAACATCAACTCCCAGCCGTTCATGCGCTGGCGCGACCGCTTCCTGTACTGCATGGAGGGCGTGACGCGGGCGCAGGCGGCGACCGGCGAGGTCAAGGGCCACTACCTGAACGTCACGGCCGCGACGATGGAGGACATGTACGAGCGGGCCGAGTTCGCCCGCGACCTCGGCTCGGTCATCGTGATGATCGACCTGACCGTCGGCTACACCGCGATCCAGTCGATGGCGAAGTGGGCGCGGCGCAACGGCGTCCTGCTGCACCTGCACCGCGCCGGGCACTCGACGTACACGCGGCAGAAGACGCACGGCGTGAGCTTCCGCGTGATCGCCAAGTGGATGCGGCTGGCCGGGGTGGACCACGTCCACGCCGGGACGGTCGTCGGGAAGCTGGAGGGCGACCCGCACACCGTCGCGGGCTTCTACGACACGCTGCGGCTCGACCGGATCGCGGCCGACCCGGTGAAGGGCCTGTTCTTCGACCAGGAGTGGGCGTCGCTGCCGGGGACGATGCCGGTCGCGTCCGGCGGGATCCACGCGGGCCAGATGCACCAGCTCCTCGACCACCTGGGCGAGGACGTCATCCTCCAGTTCGGCGGCGGGACGATCGGCCACCCGATGGGCATCGCCGCCGGCGCCGCCGCGAACCGCGTCGCGCTCGAAGCGATGATCAAGGCGCGGAACGAGGGCCGCGACTTCCGCGCCGAGGGGCCGGACATCCTGCGCGCCGCCGCCCGGCACAGCCGCGAGCTGGACGTCGCGCTCGCCACCTGGGGCGACGTCACCTTCGACTACGAGTCCACCGACACGCCCGACGTCGTCCCGACCCCTGTGAGCCTCTGATGCGCGTGACCCAGGGAACCTTCTCCTACCTGCCCGAGCTGACCGACGACGAGATCGCCGCCCAGGTCGCGTACGCGCTGGACAACGGGTGGCCCTGCTCGGTCGAGTTCACCGACGACCCGCACCCGCGCAACTCCTACTGGGAGATGTGGGGACTGCCGATGTTCGACCTCGCCGACCCGGCCGGTGTCGTGTTCGAGGTGAACGAGTGCCGCCGCGCCTATCCGAACCACTACATCCGGCTGAACGCCTACGACGCCCGGTACGGACGGCAGACGACGGCGCTGTCGTTCATCGTGCAGCGGCCGGAGACCGAGCCGGGCTTCCGGATCGACCGCGAGGAGACGTCGGACCGGCGCGTCCGGTACCGCGTGCACCCGTACGCGCTCGACCGTCCCGAGGGCGAGCGGTACGCATGACGACCTTCGACATGCGTCCGGTGGCCGGAGAGGAGGAGCGCGGGCCCGAGCCGCTCCCGCCGGACGCCCGCGTCGACCTGGCCGTCGAGCGCGGCGAGTCCCGCGTGGACGAGGTGCTCGACGGCCTGGAGACCGAGCTGGTCGGCCTCGCGCCGGTGAAGACGCGGATCCGGGAGATCGCGGCGCTGCTGCTGGTGGACCGGGCCCGGGCGCGGTTCGGCATCGAGTCGGGCCGTCCGAACCTGCACATGTGCTTCACCGGGAGCCCCGGCACCGGGAAGACGACGGTGGCCGTCCGGCTGGCCGAGCTGCTGCACCGGCTCGGCTACGTCCGGCGCGGGCACCTGGTCTCGGTCACCCGCGACGACCTGGTCGGCCAGTACGTCGGGCACACCGCGCCGAAGACCAAGGAGGTGCTGAAGCGCGCGATGGGCGGCGTGCTGTTCATCGACGAGGCGTACTACCTGTACCGGGCCGAGAACGAGCGCGACTACGGGCAGGAGGCCATCGAGATCCTGCTCCAGGTGATGGAGAACCAGCGGGACGACCTGGTCGTCGTCCTCGCCGGGTACCGGGACCGGATGGACGCGTTCTTCGCGTCCAATCCGGGGATGAGCTCGCGGATCGCCCACCACGTGGACTTCCACGACTACGACGTGTCCGAGCTGGACGCGATCGGGCGGCTGATGCTGGAGCGGGACGGGTACCGGCTCGCCCCGCAGGCCGAGCCGGTGTTCCGGGAGTACCTCCAGCGGCGGCGGGCGCAGCCGCGGTTCGCCAACGCCCGGTCCGTCCGGAACGCGATCGAGCGGGCGCGGCTGCGGCACGCCAACCGGCTCGTCGCGTCGCCCGGGCCGGTCGGCCGCGCCGAGCTCACCACGTTGACGCCGGACGACTTCCTGGGCAGCCGCGTCTTTCGTGATCCCTAACTTTCGTGACAGTCGAAACGAATGTTCCTTGTGGGGGGATTCATCCCTCGGAAGATCAATCCCCCCACAGGAGGTGGGCCCATGCGGGCTCGGCTCGCCGGCGCGCTGTGCGCCGTGCTGCTCGTGGTGACCGGGACGACCGCGGCCGGGGTCACCGGCGACGGCCGGCTCCGGTTCGCCCTCACCCTGGCGCCGTCCGCCGCCCGGCAGGCCGGCCGGTCCGCCGTGGACGGCCGCGCGTACGTGATCGTCTCGCGGAAGGGCGCCCCCGAACCCCGGGACCAGATCGACATCACCGGCGGCGTGCCCTTCTGGGGCCGGAACGCCGACGGGGTGCGGCCGGGTCGCCCGATCGTCCTGGACGGCGGCGGCGGAACCTACGGCTATCCCCTCAAGAGCCTCGCGTCGCTGCCCGCCGGGCACTACTCGGTGCAGGCGTTCTTCAACACCTACGACACCTTCCGGCGCGGCGACGGCTCGACCGTCAAGATGCACATGCCCTGCGGCGACGGCATGGACCTGTTCCACTCGCCCGGCAACTTCTCCAGCACGCCGCGCTGGATCGACGTCGACCCGCGCCACCCGCGCACGGTCGGCCTGACGCTGGACCGCCTGATCACGCCGTCCCAGCCGGTCCCTCCCGGTGGGACCTGCCAGCAGGGCAACCCGGCCGACTCGGCGCACGTGAAGCACGTCAAAATCCAGAGCCCGGCGCTGTCGAAGTTCTGGGGGCGGCCGATCTTCATCGGCGCGAACATCCTGCTCCCGGCGGGGTACGACCCGAACGGGACCGTCCGCTACCCGGTCGAGTACCACTTCGGCCACTTCACGACCAACGCCCCGCGCGGATTCCGCGAGGACGGCGGCAACGCGTTCTCCAAGTGGTGGCTCTCGGACGCCGCGCCGCGCTTCATCGTCGTCGAGATCCGCGAGGAGAACCCGTTCTACGACACGTCCTACGCGGTGGACACGCCGAACCTCGGCCCCTACGGGCAGGCCACCACGCGGGAGCTGATCCCGGCGATCGACGCGCGGTTCCACACCATCGCCGCGCCGTACGGACGCCTGACCAGCGGCGGCTCGACCGGCGGCTGGATGGCCCTCGCCAGCCAGATCTTCTACCCGGACGTCTACGGCGGCGCGTTCGCGGGCTACCCGGACCCGGTGGACCTGCGCCGCGAGCAGATCGTCAACGTGTACGACGACGCCAACGCCTACGACACCATCCGCGAATGGGACCGGACGCCGCGTCCGGACAGCCGGACCGTCCCCGGCGACACCAACTACGTCAACGCCCAGGAGAACCTGTGGGAACTGGCGCGCGGCGACCGGGACCGCTCGGGCGGCTCGTGGGCCATGTGGGAGGCGCTGTACAGCCGGCGGGGCAAGGACGGCTACCCGGCGCAGGCGTGGGACAAGCGGACCGGGGCCATCGACCACTCGGTCAGCGCCGGATGGAAGGCGATGGACCTGTCCGCCAAGGTCGCCGCCGAGTGGCCGGCGCTCGGACCGAAACTCCAGGGCCGGGTGTTCCTCTATGTCGGCGACACCGACACCTACTTCCTGAACACGGCCGTCGAGCTGTTCCAGCAGCGCACGGACGCGCTGACCAACCCGCCGTCCGGGTTCACCTTCGTCTACGGGCGGGCCAAGCCGCACGGCTGGTCGCCCTACACAGCGCAGGAGTGGTTCCAGATCTACGCCGACTACGTCGCCAAGCACGCGCCCAAGGGCGTGGACGCGTCCGCGTGGCGCGGCCCGCGGGTCACGCCGCGCCTGAACGTCTCGGGAGGTGAGATCGTCCCGGCCGAGAAGCACGTCGGCCTGCCGCGCTGACCGAGGCCCTCCGCGGCACCGCCGCATGTGAGCGGCGCACCGCCGTTCGTCACCGGCACCGCTGCCCGGCTGGCGGCGCGTTGCCGTTCGTCGCGCCGGACGGGCCGTCCGTCCCTTTGCACGGTCCGTCCGGCGCTGTGTACCGTCCGTTCGCCGTATCGGTCCCTCGATCCCGTAACGGGCCGGTGTGGAGATGCGATGACGATCACACCGCGCGGCGGGATGAGGGGCCTCATGTCCTAGTGTTGGGACGACCGACAGGAAGATGTGGGGGAGAAGTTGCTGAACCCTGAGGACCTGTACGAGCTGGACGGCGACCTGCCCGAGATGACCGGGCCGGTGCTGCTGCACAGCCTCGACGGCTTCGTGGACGCCGGGCAGGCCGGCCAGCTCGTCCGGGAGCACCTCCTCGACTCCCTGGACGGGCGGGTCGTCGCCCGGTTCGACGTGGACGCGCTGCTCGACTACCGCGCCCGGCGGCCGCTGATGACCTTCGACCGGGACCACTGGTCCGGCTACGAGGCGCCCGAGCTGGTCGTCCGGCTGCTCCGCGACGAGGTGGGCACGCCGTTCCTGATGCTGACCGGCCCCGAGCCGGACCGTCAATGGGAGGGCTTCACCGCCGCCGTCCGCGCCCTGGTGGAGCGGCTCGGCGTCGCGCTCACCGTCGGCTTCCACGGCATCCCGATGGGCGTCCCGCACACCCGCCCGGTCGGGCTGACCGCGCACGCCACCCGGCCCGAGCTGATCACGCGGACGTCCTGGTTCGACCGGGTGCAGGTGCCGGGCAGCGCCGCCGCGCTGCTGGAGTACCGGCTCGGCGAGCACGGCCACGACGCGGTCGGGTTCGCCGTGCACGTCCCGCACTACCTCGCCCAGTCGGGCTACCCGGCGGCCGCGGTCGCCGCGCTGGAGGCCGTCGTCGCGGCCACCGGCCTGGTGCTGCCGTCCGACGCGCTGCGCGAGGCCGCCGGACGCACCGACGCCGAGATCGCCGAGCAGGTCGCGGGCAACACCGAGGTCGAGAAGGTCGTGAGCGCCCTGGAGCAGCAGTACGACGCGTTCGCGGGCGCCGCCGAGCGCGAGTCGCTGCTCGCCGAGCGGCAGGACATGCCCACCGCCGACGAGCTGGCCGCCCAGTTCGAGCGCTTCCTCGCCGAGCAGGACCGTCCCGACACCCCCTGAGCGGGATGCCGGGCCGCCCGGCGTCCCGGCCTGGACGGTCCTGCGCTCACGGGCTCCTGCGCTCACGGGCTCCCGCGCTCCGGTGGTCAGGCTCCGGAGGGGCGTCCGGCCGGGTTGGTCTGGCGGGCGTCGGGGTGCGGGGTGACGTCGTGCCAGCCGTCCGGGCCGGGCATCTTGTCGGCGGCCTCGGGCCCCCACGAGCCGGGCGCGTACGGCAGCGGCTTCTCGGGCAGGTTGAGCACCGGCTCGACGATCCGCCAGCACTCCTCCACGACCGGCAGGACGGCGAAGTAGGTCTGGTCGCCGGTGATCGCGCCCTCCAGGACGTTCTCGTACGGCATCTCGACCCGCCCGTAGACGTCCGCGAAGTCGACCCGCAGCGGGACGGGCGCCGACGCCTCGCCCTGTTCGGGCTGCTTGGCCACCAGCTCCACGGTCATCGCCGCCTCGGGCACCATGTGGAACCGGATGAGGTTCGGCGCCGGATTGCCGCTCCGGTCCGGGTACAGCGCGACCGGCGGCCGCTGCATCTCCACGACGACCTCCGTCGAGGTGGTCGCGAGCGACTTGCCGCTGCGCAGCAGGAACGGCACGCCCTCCCAGCGCCAGTTGTCCACCCACATCTTGGTCGCGAAGTACGTCTCGGTGGTCGAGTCCGGCTTCACGCCCTCGACGTCCAGGTAGCCCTGGTACTGGCCGCGCACGGTGTCGGCCGGGTCCATCGCCCGGACGGCCTGGAGCACCTTGTGCTTCTCGGCCTTCTCCGCCTCGACCGTCCGCGCGGACGGCGGCTCCATCGTCAGGAACGTGAACACCTGGAGCAGGTGGTTCTGGACGACGTCCTTCAGGCAGCCCACCGAGTCGTAGAACGAGCCCCGGTCGGCGACGTCGAAGTCCTCCAGCAGGTTGATCTGGATGTTGTCGATGTGGTCGCGGTTCCAGATCGGCGCGAGCATCTCGTTGGCGAACCGGGCCGCCTTGAGGCCCTCCACCGCGACGTCCCCGAGGAAGTGGTCCACCCGCAGCAGGTGGTCCTCGTCGAAGTGCCGCGCCAGCCGGTCGTTCAGGCTCCGCGCCGTGGCGAGGTCGTGGCCGAACGGCTTCTCCACGACGATCCGGGCGTTGCGGTTCAGGCCCTCGGCCGCCAGGGAGTCGGCGACCGTGGTGAACAGTGACGGCGGGATGGCGAGGTAGTGGCTGACGAAGCCGTCCTCCCCGGCCACCTGCCGGAGCCGGTCGCGCAGCCGGGAGAACGTCGCGTCGTCCTTGAAGTCGCCCGTGACGATGCTGAGGTTGGACGCCAGCTTCGAGAACACCCGCTCGTCGAAGTCGGGGACCGCCGTGGTGATCGACGTGCGGGCGTGCTGCCGCAGGGCGTCGTCGTCCCAGTCGGAGTAGGCGACGCCGACGACGGGGACGTCCAGGATGCCGCGCTGGGTCAGCCGGTACAGCGCCGGGAAGAGCATCTTCGCGGCCAGGTCGCCGGTGATGCCGAACAGGGCGAGCGCGTCCGCGCGCTCCGGGGTCTCCATGACGGTGCGTCCTCCTGTGGGTCTCTCTCGATCGGATCGGTGTCGTTCCAGGACGGTGGGTGGACGGGTGGACGGGTGGACGGGTGGACGGGTGGACGGTCGTTCCGGCGCGGCGGGCCGGTCAGCCGGCGACGATGCCCCAGGTGCCGCGGTGCGTGGCCCCCGGCTCCAGCCGGATCAGGTCGGCGCCGCTCGCGAGCGCGTTCGGCGGGCACGTCATCGGCTCCACCCCGAGGCCCTGCCGCCGCTGCTCCGGCGGGACGTCGTCGGCGGTGTACACCTCCACCCACGGGTGCGTGCGGTCGAGCCAGCACGAGGTGCGGCGGTCCGTCCCGGACAGGTGCACCCAGGCGCGTCCGGCCTCGTCGCGCGCGATGTCGGTGAAGGCGCGGTCGATCTGCCGGGAGCCCAGCCGCGGCCCGTCGCGCAGGTCGTAATCGGTGCCCTCGACCGGTTCGGGCGGCCCCGACGGGACCATCCGCTCGTCGACCGGCAGATAGCGGGAGCCGGGGACCTGGACCGTGCACTCGTCGATGGGCTGCCCCACCGACAGGTACGGATGCGCGCCGTGGCCGTACGGCGCGGCGACGCGGCCGTGGTTCACGGAGGTCACGGTGATCGTGAGCCCGTGGTCGGCGTCCAGCGTGTAGTCGGCCATGATGTCGAGCCGGAACGGGTAGCCGGGCGAGGCGAGCAGCCGGGTCGTCAGGGAGACCCGGTCGGCCGCGTGCTCCACCTCCCGCCAGGTGGACCAGCGGACGAGCCCGTGGATCGCGCAGTCGTACTCCGGCTCGTCGATGTCGAGGACGTGCTCCCGGCCGTCCCAGGTGTAGCGGCCCCGGTCGACGCGGTTCGGCCAGGGGATCAGGAGCTGGCCGAACGCGGCGGGCGGGATCTCGTCCTCGTCGTAGGTCAGGATGAGCGGCTCGCCGTCGTGGCTTAGCGCGCGCAGCCCGGCCCCGAGCTCGGTCACCACCGCCCGGTAGGGCCCGGCGGAGATCTCGAACTGCTCTCCGGACGCGGCCAGTAGGGCGCGGCGGGTCTCCGCCGCCGATGTGCTCATCGCGGGAAGTCCTCTGTGCTCATCGCGGGATGTCCTCTCCTCCGGCGGGCGCCCCGTCCAGGGACGGACGCCGCCGGATCCGTGTGCTCGGGACGCCCCCGGCGGGCGCCCTCCGTCTGCCGCCGCGCTGGTCAGGCCCGCTGCCCGGCACGCGTGTCCTGATGGCGCATACCCCGAATCTCCGCGTCGATCTGCTGGAAGGTGCGGTTCTTGGTCTCCGGCACCCGGGCGATGACGTAGGCCAGGGCGAGCACGCAGATGACACCGAACACCCAGAAGGTCGGGCCCTGGCCGAGGGCGTTCGACAGCGGCAGGAACGCCTGGCTGACGACGAAGTTGGACAGCCAGTTGACCATCGTGGCGAGGCTGGCCGCCTCGGCCCGCGCCCGCGGCGGGTAGATCTCGGAGTTCAGCAGCCAGAACACCGGGCCGAGCCCGACCGCGAACGCCATGATGTAGCCGAGCGTGGACAGCAGCGCGGTGACGCTGGAGGCCGTCCCGCTGAGGGCGGTGAACGCCAGCCCCATCGGGACGGTGGCCAGCATCATGAGGCTGAGCGAGACGATCAGCAGGCGGCGCCGTCCGGCGGTGTCGGTGAGCCGCATCGCGATCAGCGTGACGACCAGGTTGATCGCGCCGATGATGATCGAGTAGATCAGCGCGTTGGACGCGTTCAGCCCGGTCTTCTGCATGATCGTCGGCGCGTAGTACATGATCGTGTTGATGCCGCAGAACTGCTGCAGCGCGGCCAGCGCCAGCCCGATCAGCAGCGCCGGCCGGACGGCGGGCGAGGTGAACATCTCCTTGATCGAGAGGGCCGCGCCCTTCTCCTCGCGCGCGCCGCCGTAGCCTCGGATCACCGAGTCCACCTGGTCCGGCGGCGTGTAGCGGGCGATCACCGAGCGGGCCGGCCCGTCCTGCCCGTGCCGCTCCAGCCAGGCGGGCGTCTCCGGCGCGACCGCCATCCCCGCCAGCATCAGGACGGCCCCGACCAGGCCGAACGCGAACATGCCCCGCCAGTTCGCCGAGCCGGACAGCAGCAGGTCCACGATGTAGGACGACAGCAGCCCGATCGTCACCATGAGCTGGTTGGTCGAGACCATCGTCCCGCGGACCTTCGTCGGGGCCATCTCCGACAGGTAGACCGGCACGAGCGCCGACGCCCCGCCGACGCCGAAGCCGAGGATGAACCGCGCGGCCAGCAGCGTCCCGACGTCCGGCGCCACGGCCGCCACCACGAGGCCGACGACGAAGATCGCCGCGACCAGCAGCAGCGCCTTGCGGCGTCCGATCCGGTCGGCGACGCGTCCGGCCAGCGGCGCGGTCACCGCGGCGCTCAGCAGCAGCACGCTGACGACCGCGCCCTGCATGAACGAGTTGAGGTGGAAGTCCCGCCGGATGAACAGCATCGCGCCCGAGACGACGCCGGTGTCGTACCCGAAGAGCCAGCCGCCGAGCGCGGCGCAGAACGTCCAGAGGACGAGCCTCCGCTTGGAGTGCAGCGGCAGCTCGCCGAGTTCCGGCCCGTGGGTGACCGGTGCGGTCGCGAAGCCGTGGGTCATGCCTCGACCTCCGGAGGAGAGGGACGCGCGCTTGCGCCCGTGACGTCGGGAACCCTCCGGGCGGAGGTCGTTCCCGAGGGATCGCCCTCTTGCTGCCGATCTCCCCGCTCGGCGCTGTGCGGACCCCCTGCGTCCGGTCAAGGAATTCCCACGCCGCACCCTGGCGCCCGCACCCCGCCGCACCCTGGCGTCCGCACTGCGGCACAGCCTGGCGCGCGCACCGCACTGCAGCCTGGCGCCGCGCACCGCGGCGCACCCTGGCGTCCGCACTGCGGCACAGCCTGGCTCCGCACCATGCTCAGCCTGGTGTCCGCACCGCGCCGGACGCCGCGGCAAGGCGCTGAGGTGGTGCGGAGCCGGGCGGCGGAGGGGCCAAACCGTTTCGCGAAAGGCCCCGGGAACCGGGTACGCTTGCCCGGTCGCCGGGACGTCCCACCCCCCGGCCCGGGGCGCGTAGCTCAGGGGTAGAGCACCCGCCTTACAAGCGGGTGGCCGCAGGTTCGAAACCTGCCGCGCCCACCGCCACGTCCGGGCCCCGCCTCCTGCCGGAGGCGGGGCCTTCGGCGTCCTCGGGGACCGAAATCCGGCCGGTGTGACCGGATTCTCACCGGCTTCGGGCAGGTCAGCCGCTGGTTTACATGCCGTTCACAAACGGGCAACAGGTCCGAAATGCCCTATTGCAACTCTCTTCTCGGCCGGAGACACCGGGCCACCGGAGGAGGAGACGTTGAGCTACAAGGCCGAATACATCTGGGTCGACGGCACCGAGCCCACCGCGAAGCTCCGGTCCAAGACCAGGATCCTCGCCGACGGCGCCGAACTCCCGGACTGGGGCTTCGACGGCTCCAGCACCAACCAGGCCCCCGGCGACAACTCCGACTGCGTGCTCAAACCCGTCCTGGCGGTCCCCGACCCGATCCGCGGCGGCGAGAACAAGCTGGTGCTGTGCGAGGTCTTCCACGTGGACGGCACGCCGCACCCGACCAACAACCGGGCCAAGCTGCGCCCGATCGCCGAGCAGTACGCCGCGCACGACGCCTGGTTCGGCATCGAGCAGGAGTACACCTTCTTCCAGGCGGGCCGCCCGCTCGGCTTCCCCGAGACCGGCTTCCCCGCCCCGCAGGGCCCGTACTACTGCGGCGTCGGCGCGGACGAGGTGTTCGGCCGCGACATCGTCGAGCGCCACCTGGACGCCTGCCTGGACGCCGGGATCAAGGTCTCCGGCATCAACGCCGAGGTCATGCCCGGCCAGTGGGAGTTCCAGATCGGCCCGGCCGGGCCGATCGAGGTCGCCGACCACCTGTGGCTCGCCCGCTGGCTGCTGTACCGCATCGCCGAGGACTTCGGCGTCGCCGCGACGCTCGACCCGAAGCCCGCCAAGGGCGACTGGAACGGCGCCGGCGCGCACACCAACTTCTCCACCAAGGCGATGCGGGAGTCCTACGACGCGATCATCACCGCCTGCGAGGCGCTCGGCGCCGAGGGCAAGGTCGAGGAGCACATCGCCGGCTACGGCCCGGGCATCCAGGAGCGGCTGACCGGCCAGCACGAGACCGCCCCCTGGAACGTGTACTCCTACGGCGTCTCCGACCGCGGCGCTTCCGTCCGGATCCCGTGGCAGGTCCAGGTGGACAAGAAGGGCTACATCGAGGACCGGCGCCCGAACGCCAACATCGACCCCTACAACGTCACCCGCCTGCTGGTGAACACCTGCTGCGAGGCCCTGGAGAAGGCCGGCCAGGTCTGACCCGTCCGGACCTTTCGTTCGAACCTCCCGGCCGAGGCCCCCGCGACATCGCGGGGGCCTCGGCCGTTTCGGGACGGGCCGTCCCCACCCTCGCCAAATGACCGCAAAGTGTTACCCGGCCGGGCGTCCTCGCCGGCCGCTCCGGGTAGCACTCAGGCATCCGCGAGGAGGGAGGGGACATGGCGGAGACGCCGTCCGGGCCGTTCGCCGGAGGCGGCGGAGGGCCGGGACGCGGCGGCACGCCGCGCGGTGGCCGTCCCCGCCCGCACCCGGTGGCGCGGTCCTTCCGCTGCCGGCACGCGGTGCGTCCCGCGCTGCCGCCGCCGTCCCGCTACTCCGACTTCCTCGTGATGCACGAGGCCGCCGACCATCCGGACGCCGCCGCCCGCCGCCTCTGGCTGATCGGGCTCGGCGCGGCGTTCGTCGCGGGCGTCCTGGCGTTCGGCTCGGCGTACGTGATCCGCGTGGTGTCCGGCGTCCCCGTGCCCGCCTTCGTGGACCGGACGCTGACCCCGGGCGGCGCGGGCATCGCCTACGGGATCTGCTCGGCCGCCGTCACGCTCCAGCTCACCGCGCTCGCGCAGATCCTGATCGCCACCGCCGACCGGCCCGTCCGCGCGTTCCTCTGGACGGGCGGCTTCCTGGTGGTGCTGGTGACCGTGCTGCCGCTGCTCGTCGGCGGCCCGGTCGAGGCGACGACCGCGACCGCGCTGCTCAACCTGGGCGGCGGCGCGGCCGACGTGGCCGTCCTCGCCGCCGCGGCGTCCGTGCTCGGCCCGCCGCCGCGGTTCTTCGACCTCTGACCGCCGGCCCGCGCCGCGCCTCAGCGGCCGATGTGGATCACCAGCGGGTCGGGCGCGCTGGTCGTCGTCACCCGGTACGGGACGAGCCGGCGCCGCACCTGGTGGCTGAACGGGTCCTGCGGCGCGAGCACCCGGAACTCCCGGTGGATGCCGGAGACGCCCAGCACCAGGTGCACGCCCCAGCGGCCGCGCGGCAGCGGATCGTCGATGAACGCGCGGGTCAGCGGGACGGCCGCGATGTAGGTCAGCAGGCCCTCGGCGCGGCCGAGCCGGACGAACGCGTCGTAGGAGCGGTCCCGGGACGGCTCGCGCAGCGACATCCACGCGGTCACCGGGGCGTCGGCGTCCGGCAGCGCGAGATGGCCGCTGATCATCAGCTCCTCGTCCCGGCCGTTCCAGTCCACCGTGTCCGCCTGGCAGTCCCCGGCGGTGCGCGGCTCGCCGCCGACGTCCAGCGCGAGCTGCCCGTGCCGGTCGAAGTACACCGTGACGGGCGTCGAGCCCGGCAGGAACCGGCGCTGCGGGGTGCCGTCCAGGGTGACCTCGGACCCGGCGCGCAGCGGCGTGACCCGCGCGCCGACGGGCGACTCGACGGCGAGGTCGAGGTCCCACACGCCGTGCGAGAGCACCGAGCCCGCCAGGGCCGTCGCCGGGTCCACGGCCGCCTCGAACGCGGTGCCGCCGCCGTCCGGCACCGGGACGGCCGGGACGGGCAGCACCCGGTCGCCGTCCCGCTCGCGCACCAGCACGACCAGGTCGGGCGCGTCCACGCGGACGTCCGGCACCCGCCCGCGCAACCGCAGCACGCCGGCCGTCCAGCCCACGTCGGTCAGGTACGGCTCGTCCACGCGTCCCCCCACGTCGTCACCCGGCTCCTAGGAGATCATCTACCCCGGCCGCCTGCCCAGCCGCCCCGCCCGGAAACCCGGCCGCTCCGGTCGGGAACCGCCCGGCCGCCCCGCCCGGAACCCGCCCGGACGCCCCGCCCGGCAATCGCCCGGACGCCCCGCCCGGGAACCGCCCGGACGGCATGCCCGGAAACCCGGACGCCCCGGTCGGGAAGCGGGCGGTCACGGGACGACGGTGACGGGCCAGCGGCCGGCGCGCACGAGGCGGACCGCGACGGAGCCGACCAGCCGGTGGCCCGCCTGCGCCGAGGCGCCGACGACCACGGCGTCCGCGCGGACCTCGTCGGCGATCTTGGACAGCACCGCGGCCGCGTCGCCCGCCTCGGTGCGGAACTCGTAGGCCACGTGCGTCCGCTCGGCCGCCTTCGCGAGTTCGGTGCGCATCTCCTCCGCGACCTGCTCGGCCGCCTCGCGGAGCACCGCCGCGCCGCCGGGCGTCAGCGTGGACATCGCGGCCACCGGTACCGCGTAGACCAGCACCAGCCGGGCGCCCGACCGGCGGGCCAGGCCCCACGCGTACGCCGCCGCGTGCAGCGACGGGTCGGAGCCGTCCACCCCGCACACGATCATCCTCGGACCGTCAGTGGCCAGCTCGAACATGTCCCTCACCCTAGCCGGGCGCGAGCCGCTCCAGAAGATCGGGGAGGCGCACCGAACCGGCGTCCAGCGCCGCGTACAGCTCCTCCAGCTCGCCGAAGCCGAGGTCGCGCGCCACGGCGAGGGCGTCGCCGCGCGCCTCGGCGGCGAGCAGGTCGACCCGGCGTCCGGCCAGCGCCTCGCGCAGGCCGCGCCGTCCGGCGTCGGCCGAGCGCTCGGCGCGGCTGCGGGCGAGCGCCTGCGCGATCTCCATCCGCGCGTGCGCGGTGACCGCGAAGTCGAGCCAGTCGGCGGACGGCGCGGCGGCGGGCCCGGTCAGCACCTCGACCACGTTGCCGGTGCGCAGCTCCACCGACAGCGGCGCCGGACGGCCGTTCACCAGCGCCCCAATGGAGCGTTCCCCGGTGCCGTCGGCCAGCGCGTAGGCGAAGTCCAGCGCGGTCGCGCCCGCCGGGAGCGTGATCATGCGGCCGCGGGAGGTGAACGCGGCGACCGTGCCGGGCGCGAGGCCGGCGCGCAGGCCGTCCAGGAACCGGTCGGACGGCGCGGCGGACTGCCAGGCCAGCAGCCGGCTCAGCCAGACCAGGTCGCGGCGGCCGGCCACCTCCCGCCCGGCCGCGCGGTCGCCCGCCTCCCGGACGCTCGCGACGATGCCGTACTCGGCGAGCGGGTGCATCGACCGGCTCCGGATGATCACTTCGAGCGGGTCGCCGTCCGGGCTGACCACGCGGGTGTGCAGGGACCGGTACAGGTTGTCCTTGGGCAGCGCGATGTGGTCGCGCAGCCGGCCCGGGACCGGGTGCAGGACCGAGTGCACCGCGCCGAGCGCGACGTAGCAGTCGGTGTCCGGGCCGTCCACGAGGATCAGCAGCCGGGCCGCCTCGCAGGGCCGCAGCCCCGCGACGTCGCCGCCGCGCGTCCGGTGCACCGAGTACAGGTGCCGCGCCCGGACGGACGTCTCGGCGGACACGCCCTGCGCGCGCAGCGCGGGCCCGATGCGTCCGATCGCCGGGCCGAACGCGGCGGGGACCCGGGCGAGCGCCGCGGCCACGGCCTCCGCGGCGGCGGCGTGCGCGGCCGGGTCGCGCGCCGCGAACGCCAGGTCGTCCATCTCCCGCTGGAGCACCCGGATGCCGAGCCGCTCGGCGAACGGGACGAGCAGCTCGTGCGAGGCGGTCGCGATCCGGATCCGCTTCTCGCGCGGCTGGAAGCCGAGCGTCCGCAGGTTGTGCAGCCGGTCCGCCAGCTTGATCACCAGCACCCGCAGGTCCGCCGCGGCGGCCAGCACGATCTTGCGGAACGTCTCGGCCTCGGCCCGCGCGCCCCAGCGCTCGCCGTCCAGCTTGGTCACCCCGTCCACCAGGACGGCCACCTCGTCGCCGAAGTCGGCGCGCAGCTCGCCCAGCGTGTAGGGGGTGTCCTCGACGGTGTCGTGCAGCAGCGCGGCGACGAGCGTGGCGGTGTCCATGCCCATCCCGGCGAGGATGGTCGCGACCGCGAGCGGATGCGTGATGTACGGAGCGCCGGACTTGCGCAGCTGCCCGCGGTGCAGCCGCTCGGCGACGCGGTAGCCGCGGACGAGCTCGTGCTCGTCGCGGCCGGGGCAGACCGCCCGGTACTGCGCGAGCAGCGGCGCGAGCGCGGGGTCGGGGGGCGAGCGGTCACCGCCCGTGCCGGGCGCGCGTCCCTCCCCGGCGCGCGCCCGTCCCCGGCGCGCCCCGGACGCGTGCTGGTGGGACGTGCGCTCGCGCTCGCCGAGGCTTCTCATCACCCACCCGTCCGGCTCCGGCCCGTGGCATGGGTTGCTACGGGGTGTAACTGGCATTATGCGGGACGTGTCGAGCCGGGCACGACAGGGGGGCGCCCGCGGCGGACCGGCGGCCCGCCGGGCGGGACGGCTCGCGCCGCGCCGCCTGACCGCCCGGTCATTTCGGCCTCCCGCCCGACTTCTGTCCGAGCCGCCGCTGTCAAGACCATTTAACACGGACTTCACGGGGCTGTGATGTCGATCTCGTCCCGGCCGGGGTAGTAATGGCATTGCCCGAGGTGGACCGGCTTTGGCCACGGAGTTCGCCGCGGGCGTCCCCTAATGGAGAGGGATAATCGGGAAATGATCCCCTCAGCCCGTGCCCTGCGTGCCGCCGCGGCCAACGCCGCGCAGATGCTCCTCTACGGACACGTCGCCGACCTGCGCCCGATGCCCGCCGTTCTGCTGGCGGACGGGCCCAAGGGGGCGGTCCACCGGTACCGGGGCCCGGAGGGGGTCGTCCCGGCGGGGCCTCCGGTGCTGTTCGTGCCGCCGCTCGCCGCGCCCGCCCGCTGCTACGACCTGCGGCGCGGATGCAGCCTCGCCGAGCACGTCGTCGCCGCCGGACGCCTCGGCTACCTGCTCGACTACGGCCCCGTTTCGTTCGCCGACCGCGACCTGGGCTTCACCGCGTGGGTGCGCGAGGTGCTGCCGGACGCGATCCGGACGGTCAGCGCGGACGCCGGCGGCCAGCCCGTGCAGCTCGTCGGATGGTGCCTCGGCGGCATCCTCGCGCTGCTCGCCGCCGCCGACGATCCGGGCCTGCCGATCGCCTCGGTCGCCGCGATCGCCACGCCGGTCGACCTCGCCGCCGTCCCGCTCGCGGCCCCGCTGCGCCCGCTGGCCCGCGTCCCCGGCCTCGGCCCGGGCGTCGTCGGCGCCTTCGACGCGGCGTTCGGCGGGCTGCCGAAACCGCTGGTGAAACGCGCCTACCAGCTGATCGGCGCGGACAAATACCTGCTCCGCCCCTATCGCACGCTCACCAATCTCGACGACCGCGAATTCCTCGCCCAGGTCGAAGCGGTCGACCATTTCACCAACTCGATGCTCGCCTATCCCGCCGGAACCGCCCGGGACATTTACCGGGAACTCCTGCAGAAGAACGCGCTTTCCGGCGACGGCGTCCGGATCGGATCCGACCTCGTCCCGCTGAGCGGTGTGAAGGTGCCGGTCCTGGCCGTCGCGGGACGCGGCGACGCGCTCGCGCCGGTCCGCTCCGTCCGGCCGCTCACCCGGCTCCTCGCGGGCGCGCCCGAGGTGCGGTTCGAGACCGCGCCGGGCGGCCACCTCGGCGTCCTGACGGGCCGGTCCGCCCGCACCACCACCTGGGCCCACCTCGACCGCTGGCTCGACGAGGGCACCGTCCGGCACGGCATCCGCCCATCCCGCCGCGAGGCCCTCGCCTGACCTCCGCGTCCCCCGCCTCACCCCGTCCCCCCGCGAGGCTCTGGCCTGACCGTCGCATGCCCCGGCGTCGCCCCGTCCCGCCGCGAGGCTCTGGCCTGATCCCCGCGTGCCTGGCGTCGCCCCGTTCCGCCGCGAAGCTCTGGGCTGACCGTCGCGTGTTCCGCGCTGTCCCGTTTCGCGCGAGATTCTGGCCTGATCGCCGCGTGCCCCGCGCCGCCCCGCCCCGCCGCCAGGCCTCGCCTGACCGTCGCGTGCCCCGCGCCGCCCCATCCCGCCGCCAGGCCTCGCCTGACCGTCGCGTGCCCCGCGCCGCCCCATCCCGCCGCCAGGCCTCGCCTGACCGTCGCGTGTTCCGCGTCGCCCTGTCCCGCGCGCGAGGTTCGCGCCTGACCGTCGCGTGTTCCGCGTCGCCCTGTCCCGCGCGCGAGGTTCGCGCCTCAGCGGCGCGTGATCCGCGGTGACTCTTCCCGGTGCGAGGTTCTTGCCTGACCTCGGCGTGATCGCCGTCCGTCCGCGCCCGGGGTGTGGGGGCGCGGCGGGTCAGGGTTTTGCCAAGGGAAGGCCCAGAGAGGGCCCGGAGTGCGCGCCAGGGGCGGGCGCTGGTGTGTCGTCTGGGTGGTCGCGCGGTCGCCGACCGTAGTGTTGCGCCTCGTCGCGGCCCCCTCCTGCGGAAGGGCGAGCCGCGCTTCGCAAGGGGTGTGACGAGCCAGGGGTTGTTCGAGCCGCGCCGGTCACGAGGGGTCGGGCCGGGCGCGGAACGGCGGGGGGCAGTGCATGACGGCTGAGGTGGGTCCGGACGGCGTGGCCGGGGGCGTTTCGGGAGGCCGATCCCGCCGGCCGGCGGTGGAGGTCGTCGGGGTCGGCCCGTTCGGGCGGCCCGCGCCCCACCTGGCCGCCGCGGTCTGCCGGGCCGGCGGCCTCGGCGTGCTCGACCTCGGCACCGACCGGTCCGCCGCGCTCGCCGCGCTCGCCGACCTTTCCCGCTGGTGGCGGGGCGACTTCGGCGTGCGCGTCCCGGCCGGTTGCGACGTGCGTCCGGACGAGCTGCCCGAGCGCGCCCGGACCGTCCTGCTGGACGCGCCGTCCCTCGACGGCGCCGCCGAGTACGCGCGGGGGCGCCGCCTTCTGGTCGAGGTCGTGGACCCGGCCGAGGCGTCCGCCGCGCTCGCCGCGGACGCCGGGGGCCTGATCGCGCGCGGCTGCGAGGCGGGCGGACGCGTCGGCGAGCTGACCACGTTCGTGCTGCTCCAGCACCTGCTGGCGGATCCGGAGATCACCGTCCCGGTGCTCGCGGCGGGCGGGATCGGCCCGCACACGGCCGCCGCCGCGGTCGCGGGCGGAGCGGCGGGCGTCGTGCTGGACGTCCAGCTCGCGCTGGTCCGCGAGTCCGAGCTGCCGCGCGACGTCACCGACGCGCTGCGCGCCATGGACGGCAGCGAGACCCGCGTGACCGGCGGCCACCGGATCTACAGCCGCCCCGACCTGCCCGACTTCGAGCTGGCCGGGCTCTCCCCGGCCGAGGCGAACGCCCGGCTCGGCGCGTCCGGGCTGCACGTGAAGGCGCTTCCGGTCGGCCAGGACGGGTTCCTCGCCGCCGCCCTCGGCGACCGGCACCGGACGGCCGGGGGAGTGGTCCAGGCCGTCCGGGAGCAGGTGGCGGAGCATTTGCGCGCCGCGCTCGCCGCCCGCCCGCTCGCGCCGCGCGACAACCCGCCCGGCGCGCCGATCAGCCGCGAGTACCCGGTCGTGCAGGGGCCGATGACGCGGGTCAGCGACCGGTCGGCGTTCGCCGCCGCGATCGCCCAGGACGGCGGCCTGCCGTTCCTCGCGCTCGCGCTGATGTCCGGGGACGAGGCGCGCGACCTGCTCGCCGACACCGGCGACCGGCTCGGCGACCGGCCGTGGGGTGTCGGCGTGCTCGGCTTCGCGCCGCCGGAGCTGCGGGACGCGCAGATCGCGGCGGTGCTCGCCGCGAAACCGCCGTACGCGCTGATCGCGGGCGGCCGTCCGTCCCAGGCGGAGCCGCTGGAGGCCGCCGGGATCTCGACCTACCTGCACGTCCCGTCGCCCGGCCTGCTCGACCGGTTCCTCGCCGAGGGCGCGCGCAAGTTCGTCTTCGAGGGCCTCGAATGCGGCGGTCACGTGGGGCCGCGCGCGAGCTTCCCGCTGTGGGAGGCGCAGGTCGGGCGGCTGCTCGACTTCGCGGACGAGCGTCCCGGCGCGGCGGACGAGATGTCCGTGCTGTTCGCGGGCGGCATCCACGACGAGCGGTCCGCCGCGATGGTCGCGGCGCTCGCCGGTCCGCTCGCCGAGCGCGGCGCGGACGTCCGCGTCCTGATGGGCACGGCGTACCTGTTCACCTACGAGGCGGTCGCGGCCGGGGCGATCCTGCCGGGCTTCCAGAAGGCCGCCGTCGAATGCACCGGGACGGCCCTCCTGGAGACCTCGCCCGGGCACGCCACGCGCTGCGCCCGCACCCCCTACGTCGAGACGTTCGAGCAGGCCCGGCACGAGCTGGAGGCCGCCGGGACGACCCGCCGCCGCATGTGGGAGCGGCTGGAGGAGCTGAACCTCGGCCGGCTGCGGATCGCGGCCAAGGGCCTGCGCCGGGGGCCGGGCGGCGGCGCGCTGGAGACCGTCGAGGACGGGGACCAGGCCCGCGAGGGCATGTACATGATCGGCCAGATCGCGGCGCTGCGGTCCGCGACGACCGGCATCACCGGCCTGCACGAGCAGGTCACCACGGGCGCGCTGCGGTTCCTGGAGAGCCGCGCCGCCGCGCTCGGCGTCACCGCCCCGGACGCGGACGTTCCGCGGGCCGCGGCCAAGGCGGCCCCCATGGACATCGCGATCGTCGGCATCGGCTGCGTGTTCCCCGAGGCCGCGGACGCCGACGAGTACTGGGCGAACATCGTGCGCGGCGTCGATGCGATCTCCGAGGTCCCGGCCGAGCGCTGGGACCCGTCCGTCTACTGGGACCCGGAGAGCACCGGCGGCGACAAGACGCCGTCCAAGTGGGGCGGGTTCCTGCCGGACGTCCCGTTCGACGCGCTCGCGTACGGCATCCCGCCCACGTCCCTGGCCAGCGTCGATCCGATGCAACTGCTCGCACTGGAGGTCACGGCGCGCGCGCTGCGCGACGCGGGCTACGACGAGCGGCCCTTCGACCGGTCCCGCACGTCGGTGTTCTTCGGCGCGGAGGCCGGGACCGAACTCGGCACCGCCTACTCCACCCGCGCGATCCTGCCGAAGTACTACGGCGAGGTCCCGCCCGGCGTGGACGGCCAGCTCCCGAAGCTCACCGAGGACTCGGTCGCCGGCGTGCTCACCAACGTGATCGCCGGACGCATCGCCAACCGGTTCGACCTCGGCGGCGCGAACTACACCGTGGACGCCGCGTGCGCCGCGTCCCTCGCCGCGCTCGACGCGGCCTGCAAGGAGCTGGTCGCCGGGACGTCCGACATGGTGCTGTGCGGCGGCGCCGACCTGCACAACAGCATCTACGACTACCTGCTGTTCGCGTCCGTCCACGCGCTCTCGCGGAAGGGACGCTGCGCGACGTTCGACGCGTCCGCCGACGGGATCGCGCTCGGCGAGGGCGTCGCCTGCGTCGTGCTGAAGCGGCTCGCGGACGCCGAACGCGACGGCGACCGGATCTACGCGGTCGTCAAGTCCGTCGCCGGGTCGTCGGACGGCCGCTCGCTCGGCATCACCGCGCCCCGCGTCGAAGGCCAGCGGCTCGCCCTGCGACGCGCGTACGAGCGCGCCGGGGTCGAGCCGTCGCGGGTCGGGCTCGTGGAGGCGCACGGCACCGGCACCGAGGTCGGCGACCGCACCGAGCTGACCACGCTCACCGAGACGTTCACCGAGGCCGGGGCCGCGCCGGGCGGCGTCACGCTCGGCTCGGTCAAGTCCCAGATCGGGCACACCAAGTGCGCCGCCGGGCTGGCCGGGCTGATCAAGACCGCGTACGCGCTGCACTCGGGCGTGCTGCCCGGCACCCTGCACCTCACCGCGCCGAACCGGGCGTGGGACGGGCCGTCCAGCCCGTTCGCGTTCGGCCGGACGGCCCGTCCGTGGGCCGCCGCGCCGGGCGAGCGGTTCGCGGGCCTGTCCGGGTTCGGGTTCGGCGGGTCCAACTTCCACGCCGTCCTGGCCGGGTACGACGGCGCGCCCGAGCCGGTCTCCGGGCTGGCCCGCTGGCCCGCCGAGCTGGTGCTGATCCGGGGCGCGGACCGGTCCGCCGCCCGCGCCGAGACCGACCGGCTCGCGGCGCTGGCCGCGGCGCCGGGCGTCCGCCTGCGCGACCTGGCCCGGACGGCCGCCGAGCCGGGCCCCGGACGCGTGCAGGTCGCGATCGTGGCGTCCGGGGTGGACGACCTGCGCGGCAAGCTCGACGCCGCGCGGGAGTTCCGGGCCGTGCCGGGCGTGTTCGTCGCGCCCGCCGCGCCCGCCGCGTCCGCCGCGTCCGCCACGTCCGCCGCGTCCGCCACGCGCGCCGGGCGCGGCAAGGGCCGGGACGCGGCCGAGCGTCGCGACGCGACCCGCGACCTGGACGCGGGTTACGGCCGCGAGGCGGGTTACGGCCGGGTGGCGGGTTACGGCCCGGAGGCGGGCAAGGTCGCGTTCCTCTATCCGGGCCAGGGCAGCCAGCGGCCGAACATGCTCGCCGACCTGTTCGTGGCGTTCCCGCGGCTCCAGCGGCTGCTGCGCCTCGCGGGCGGACGGTACGCCGCGCCGATGTTCCCGCCCGCCGCGTTCACCCCGGACGCCGAGCGCGCGCAGCGCGAGGCGATCACCGACACCCGGATCGCGCAGCCCGCGCTCGGCATCGCGGGGCTCGCGATGCACCGGCTGCTGACCGAGCTCGGCGTCCGGCCCGACCTCGCCGCCGGGCACAGCTACGGCGAGCTCGTCGCGCTGGCCGCGGCCGGGGTCTTCGGCGAGGACGACCTGGTCGAGCTGTCCGCCGCGCGCGCCGAGGCGATCCTCGCCGCCGCCGTCAGCCACGGCGACGACCCTGGCGCGATGGCCGCCTGCGCCGGGACGCTGGAGGAGGTCCGCGCCGCCGTCGCGGGCATCTCCGAGCTGGTCGTCGCCAACCACAACGGGCCGAGGCAGGTCGTGGTCTCCGGCTCGACGCCCGCCCTGGAACAGGCCCTGGAAGCCCTGGCCGGGCACCGGATCGCGGCCAAGCGCATCCCCGTCGCGGCGGCCTTCCACAGCCCGCTCGTCGGCGGCGCCGCGGCGGCGCTGCGCGCCGAACTGTCCCGCCGGGACCTGCGCTCGCCCGCGTTCCCGGTCTGGTCCAACACCACGGCCGCGCCCTACGACACCGAACCCGCCGGACTGCGCGCCACGCTCGCCGGGCAGGTCGCCGCGCCGGTCCGGTTCGTCGAGCAGATCGAGGCCATGTACGCGGCGGGCGCGCGGGTCTTCGTCGAGGCCGGGCCGGGACGGGTGCTCACCGGCCTGGTCGGCGGGATCCTCGGCGACCGCCCGCACACCGCCGTCGCCTGCGACGCGCCCGGCGAGGACGGCGTCGAGCGGCTGCTGCTCGCGCTCGCCGAGCTGGCCGTCACCGGCGTCCCGGTGGACGCCGCCGCCCTGTTCGCCGGACGCGACGCCCGCGTCCTGCGGTCCGCCGAGCCGTCCGCCGCGCCCGGCTGGATCGTCAACGGCCACCTCGTCCGCACCGCCGACGGCGCCTACCTCGGCAACTCGCTGCGCCCGGCCGAACGCGTCTCGCTCCCCTCGGGAGGACCCATGGAAAACACCGCCCCGGACGACCCGAACGGCCCCGCCGGATCCGCGCCACAGCAGGACCCGGTGCAGGCGGCCGTCCTGGAGTACCTGCGCACCAGCCGCGAACTCGTCGCCGCCCAGCGGGACGTCGTCCTCGGCCTGCTGGGCGCGCGGAACGCGGCGCCGGGGGCGGCCGGGGCCGCCTCGGCGCCCGCGCCGCCGCCGGTTCCGGCGCCCCGGTCGGTGCTCTCCGGGCACGTCGTCCCGCAGAGCTTCCCGACCGCGCCGTCCGAGCCGAAGCCGCCCGGCCGGCCCGACGCGCGCACTGAGCCCGAGGCGCGCACTGAGTCCGCCGCGCCCGACGAGCCCGCCGTCCTCGGGCCGGACGAGATCCGCGGCACCGTCCTGTCGGTGATCGGCGCGCGGACCGGCTACCCCGAGCCGATGCTCGGCGCGGACCTCGACCTGGAGGCCGACCTGTCGATCGACTCCATCAAGCGCACCGAGATCATCGGCGAGCTGGCCGAGCGGGTCGGGCTCGCCCGGACCGGCGCGCGGCCGGACGAGGCGATCGTGGAGCAGCTCGCCCGGATCAAGACCATCGGCGAGATCGTCGAGTGGATCGGCGACCGGCTCGCCGCGCCGGAAGGAGATCCGGCGCCCGAAGCAGAAGGCGCCTCGCTGAGCGCGCCGTCCGACCCGAAGCCGGACCGCCAGCCGGAGTCGACGCCTTCGGACGAGCTGGTCGTCCCGCCGGTGCGGCAGGTCGTGCGGATGCGGGAGCTGCCCGCGCTGCCCGCCGCCGACGTCGTCCCCGGACGGTTCGACGGCCGCACCTTCGAGATCGTGGACGACGGGTGCGGGATCGCGCTGGCGCTGGCCGACCTGCTGGAGCAGCAGGGCGCGCGGGTGCGCACCCCGCTGGACGCGGGCGGCCCCTGCGACGGCCTGATCCACCTGGCCGCGCTGCGGCCCGGCGGCGGGCCTGTGCTGCCCGGCGCGTACGCCGGGATCCGGGGCGCGCTGCGGTCCGCGCCGCGCTGGGTGATCCTCGGCACCGGCGCGGGCGGCGCGTTCGGGCGCTCCTACGACGGCGGCGTCGGCGACCCGACGCCGGGCGCGGGCCTGCGCGGCCTCGCCCGGACGCTCGCCAAGGAGTTCCCCGGCACGCTCGTCCGGGCCGTGGACGTGGACACCAAGGACAGCCCGCGCGCGATCGCGCTGCGCCTGCTGGCCGAGCTGCTCGCGCCCGGCGAGCCGGTCGACGTGGGGCACGACGGCGACGTGCGGCGCGGGCTGGTGCTCGTCCGGGAGGAGCTGCCGCCCGCCCTCCCGGCGGACCGCCCGGCGCCCGGCCCGGACGGCGTCGTGCTGCTCACCGGCGGGGCGCGCGGGATCACCGCGCGGGTCGCGCTGGAGCTGGCCCGGACGTCCGGGTGCCGCGTGGAGCTGATGGGGCGCACGCCCGAGCCCGGCGCGGAGGATCCCGAGCTCGCGGACGCGCCGGACCAGGCCGCGCTCCGCCGCGCGCTCGTCGCGCGGGGCGGCCGGACGCCCGCCGAGATCGAGGCGCGGATCCGCAGCGTGCTGGCCCAGCGGGAGATCCGCGCGAACCTCGCCGCGCTGCGCGAGCACGCGGCCGAAGTGCGCTACCACCCGGTGGACGTGCGGGACGCGCAGGCCGTCCGGGCCGTCGTCGAGGACGTCTACAACCGGCACGGCCGCCTCGACGGCGTCGTGCACGGCGCGGGGCTGCTGGAGGACCGGCTCGTCCGCGACAAGACGCCCGAGTCGTTCGAGCGGGTGTACCGGACGAAGGTGGACGGCGCGTCCGCGCTCGCCTCCTCCGTCCGTCCCGACCTGCGGTTCTTCGTGGTGTTCGGGAGCGTCTCTGGGGTGTACGGGAACCCGGGGCAGGCCGACTACGCCGCCGCCAACGACGCCTGCGACACGCTCGCCCGCGTCTGGCGGACCGAGCTGCGCGGCCGGGTCCTGGTCGCGGACTGGGGGCCGTGGGCCGGCGGCGGCATGGTGTCGCCGGAGCTCGCCCGCGAGTACGCCCGGCGCGGCGTCGGCCTCGTGGACCCGGACGCCGCGGTCGCGGCGCTGCTGCACGAGATCGCCGTGGGCGAGGAGGTCCAGGTCGTGCTGTCCAGCACCGCGACGGACCCCGCCGGGGCCGGGAACGCCGAGGGGGCGCCGGACGCGGCGGCCCCGGGCACGGGCCTGCGCGCCGCCGGCGGGGGGCACGTCGGGGCCGCCTCGTGACGGGCGGCGAGCCGGTCGCCGTCGTCGGGCTCGGCGCGGTCTTCCCCGCCGCCGGGTCGGCGGCGGAGTTCTGGGCGAACGTCCGCGCGGGCGTGGACGCGATCACCGACGTCCCGCCGCACCGGTGGGACCCCGCGCTGTACCACGACCCGGCCGCCTTCCACGCGGCCCCGCGCGCCGACCGGTTCTACTGCCGGCGCGGCGGCTTCGTGGACGACCTGGCCAGCGCCGACCCGGCCCGCTTCGGGATCATGCCGACCGCGGTGCCCGGCATCGAACCGGACCAGCTCCTCGCGCTGCGCACCGCCGCCGAGGCGATCGCGGACGCGGGCGGCCCCGACCGGCTGCCCGACCGGACGAGGATCGGCGTGGTGCTCGGCCGGGGCAGCTACATCGGCCCCGCGATGGCCCGCTTCGACCAGCGGATCGGCGCGTTCCACCAGATCGCGGCCGTGCTCACCGAGCTGCTGCCGGACCTGCCCGCCGAGCGCCTGGCGGAGATCCGCGAGGCGTTCCGGGCCCGGCTCGGCCCGGACGGCCCGGACGTCTCGGTCGGCGTCGTCCCGAACTTCGCGGCGTCCCGCGTCGCGAACCGCTTCGACCTGCGCGGGCCCGCCTACACGGTGGACGCCGCGTGCGCCTCGTCGCTGATCGCGGTCGAGCACGCGGTGCGGGCGCTGCGCTCGGGCCAGTGCGACGCGATGCTCGCCGGGGCCGTCCACCACTCCCACCACGTCACGGTGTGGAGCCTGTTCAGCCAGCTCAGGGCGCTGTCGCCGACCGGGGTGATCCGTCCGCTGGACCGCGCCGCCGACGGCACGCTGCTGTCGGAGGGCACCGGCATGGCGCTGCTGAAGCGGCTGCCGGACGCGCTGCGCGCCGGCGACAAGATCTACGCGGTGATCCGCGGGGCCGGGTCGTCCAGCGACGGCCGCGCGTCGAGCCTGATGAGCCCGCTGGTGGACGGCCAGGTGCTGGCGCTCGAACGCGCCTGGGCGGACGCGGGGCTCGACCCGTCCGCGCCGTCCGCGGTGGGGCTGGTGGAGGCGCACGGCACCGGCACGCCCGCCGGGGACGAGGCGGAGCTGACCGCGCTGCGCCGGGTGTTCGGCGACCGGGGGAGCCCGCTCGGCGTCGGCACGGTCAAGTCGATGATCGGGCACGCGATGCCCGCCGCCGGGATGGCCGGGCTGATCAAGGCCGCGTGCGCGCTGCGCGACGCCGTCCTGCCGCCGACGCTGCACGTCACCGAGCCGCATCCGGCGATGGCCGGGACGCGGCTGGCGCCCGTCCGGGAGGCCGCGGAGTGGGAGCGCCCGGCGGACGCGCCGCGCCGCGCGGTCGTCAACGCCTTCGGGTTCGGCGGGGCGAACGCGCACCTCGTCCTGGAGGAGGCTCCGGCGGCGGCGAAGGCGCACCTCGGCCCGCTGCGGCTGCGCGGCGACGGGGACGGCGAGCGCGTCCTCCGCCTCGCCGCCCGCGACGCCGCGGCCCTGGCCGGGCTGCTCGACGCCCCGGACGAGGAGATCCTTGCGCGCTGCGACCGCGAACCGGACGACCTGCCCTGCCGCCTCGCGGTCGTCGGCCCGGACGCGCGCAAGCTCACCCTCGCCCGCGCCGTCGCCGAACGCGGCACGCCCTGGCGCGGCCGCGGCGACATCTGGTTCACCCAGAAGCCGCTGCTCGCGTCCGGCGGGCGCCTCGCGTTCCTGTTCCCCGGCTTCGAGCCCGCCTTCGCGCCCCGCGTGGACGACGTCGCCGAGCACTTCGGCCTCGCCCGCCCGGACCTCACCGGCCGCACCGACCTGCTCGGCCACGCCGCCGACGTGATGGCGGTCGGCCGCCTGCTGGCGGACGCGCTCGCCGAGATCGGCGTCCGCCCCGACCTCGCCGCCGGCCACAGCCTCGGCGAGTGGACCGCGATGGTCGTCGCGGGCGTGTACCGCCCGGACGCCGTGGACACCTTCATCTCCGCCCTCGACCCCGCCGGGCTCGACGTCCCCGACGTCGCCTACGGCGCGCTCGGCTGCGGCGCGGACCGGGTCATGGAGGAGCTCGGCGCGCGCACCGACGTGGTCGTCAGCCACGACAACTGCCCGCACCAGTCGGTGATCTGCGGCGAGCCCGAGGCCGTCCGGGAGGTCCTGCGGAGGCTCGGCGCCGAGGGCGTGCTGGGGCAGGAGCTGCCGTTCCGCACCGGATTCCACACGCCGATGGCCGCGTCCCTGCTGGACCAGCTTCGGCCCGCGTTCCGCGCGCTGGAGATCCGCCCCCGACCGGACGTCCCGCTCTGGTCGGCGACGACCGTCGCGCCGTTCCCGGAGACCGAGGCGGAGATCCGCGGGCTGGTGCTCAGGCACCTGCTGGAACCGGTCCGGTTCAGCGAGCTGGTCGAGGAGCTGCACGGCGCCGGCGTGCGCGCGTTCGTGCAGGTCGGGCCGGGCAGCATCACCGGCTTCGTGGGCGACCGGCTCGCCGGGCGCGAGCACCTCGCGATGGCCGTGAACGTGCCGCAGCGCAGCGGCATGGCGCAGCTGCGCCGGGTCGCCGCCGCGCTGTGGACCGAGGGGCACGGCGCCGGTCCGGCCGCCGCGCCGCCGGTCGTCCCGGCCGGACCGGGCGCGGTGCGGCTCGATTTGGGCGCCCCGGTCGTCCGGCTGGACGGCGCCGTCCAGCCCCTCACCCTCGGCGCCGCCGGCCCGCGCACCCGGCCCACGCCTGGATCCGCCGGGACGCCGCCGGGGCTTTCGGGACTGTCTGGGCTGCCGGGCCTGCCGGGCCTGCCGGGCCTTCCGGCGGACGACCCGGTGACGGCCGAGCTGGAGGCGCTGCTGCGCGAGGCCATGGACAGCGCCGGTCACGTCGTGGACGCCTTCCAGAGCACCGCGCCCGCGCCGCCCGGACCGGTTCCGCCGCTCGTCCCGGCGCAGCCCCGGCCGATCGAGCTGACCGTCACGCGGATCTTCTCCCTGGAGACGATGCCGCACGTCCGCGACCACTGCCTGATCCCGCAGCCGGTGGACTGGCCCGACGCGTCCGACCGGTTCCCCGTGGTGCCGCTGACGACGCTGCTGGAGATCATGGCGGACACGGCCCGCGAGCTGTTCCCCGACCTGGTCTGCGTCGGGCTGGAGCACGTCCGCGCGATGCGCTGGGTCGTCGCCGACCCGCCGACCGAGACCGAGGTGTCGGCGCGGCTGCTGGAGACCGCCGCCGACGGCGTGCAGCGGGTCGAGGTCGTCATCAAGGGGCACACCGACGGGGTCGTCCTGCTCGCGCCGCGCCACCCGCGCCCGCCCGCGCCCGACCGGACGCCGCTGACCGCCGAGAACCCGCCCTACGTCACCGCCGACCGGTTCTACGCCGAGCGCTGGATGTTCCACGGGCCGCGCTACCAGGGCGTCGCCGAGATCACCGCGCTCGCGTCCGACGGCCTGCGCGGCGTGCTGACCGCGCTGCCCGCGCCCGGCGCGCTGATGGACAACGTCGGCCAGCTCTGCGGCCACTGGATCCAGGTGCGCGGCGACCGGGACCAGACCGTCTTCCCGACCGGCGTCGAGCGGATCACCTGGTACGGGCCGCCGCCGCGTCCCGGCGCGCGGCTGCCGGTGACCGTCCGCACCCGCGCCGTGACCGCGACGGCGCTCCGCTACGACTGCGAGATCACCGGCCCGGACGGCCGGGTGTGGTGCCGCGTCGAGGGCTGGTCCACGCACCGCTTCTACACCGACGAGTCGGTCTGGCGGCTGAAATTCACGCCCGAGGTGTCGGGCGTCGCCGAGCCGCAGCCCGAGGGCTGGGTGCTGGCGCGCCGGCACTGGGACAACGGCTCCTCGCGCGACCTGCTCATGCGGCAGTACCTCAACGCGGCCGAGCGCGCCGACTACGACGCGCTCACGCCGCGCGAGCAGGGCCCGTGGCTGCTCGGCCGGATCGCCGCCAAGGACGCCGTCCGGAACTGGCTCTGGGAACGCGGCCACGGCCCGCTGTTCCCCGCCGAGATCACCATCGCGGACGGCGCGTCCGGACGGCCGTCGGCGACCGGCGCGTTCGACCCGCCCGCGCTGTCGATCGGGCGGACCGACGAGCTGGGCGTCGCGCTCGTCCGGGACGCGGGACGGCCGTGCCACATCCAGGTCACGCGCGCGGACCTCGCGCCGCGCGGCGGTCCGTCGCTCCCGCCCTGGACGGCGTCGCGCGAGTTCGACGGCCACCTGGTGACCTGGACGCTCCCGGACGCCCAGACCCCGGGAGCCCGGCCCGCCCGCGACGCCCCGGACGGCCCGTCCGACACCCCGGACGATCCGGCCCACACGGACGACCCGAACGACACGGACGACGACGGAGACGCCTTCAACCGCAACAAGGGGGAGAACAGCACATGACCGCTGGAAACGACGTCCTGAGCGAGATCGTGGACATGCTGGCCGAGGTCGTCGGGGAGGACTTCCTGCTGGAGCAGCCGGTCGGCCCGGACACCTCGTTCCACGAGGACCTCGCGCTGGAGAGCATCGAGTTCGTCGCGCTGGCCGAGAAGCTCCAGGACCGCTACGGCGCGCGGATCGAGTTCGCCGCGTTCATCGCCGGGATGGACCTCGACCAGATCATGGCCATGACCGTCGGCGACCTCACCGCCCACGTCGAGGCGCGCCTCACCGCCCACCCCGAGGCGCGCCTCACCGCCCACGGCGAGGCGCGCCTCACCGCCCACGGCGAGGCGCGCCTCGACGTCCCGGCGGACGCCCCCGGACCGCGCGCCGCGTACGCGTAGGGGGACGGCAGTGGCCTACGTCCGCGCCCGCGGCGTCCGGTTCCACGTGGTGGACCTCGGGCGGGACACGGGCCGGGCGCCGGTGGTGATGCTGCACGGGCTGTTCACCGGCTCGGCCGCGTCCTGGTTCTTCACCGTCGCGCCCGCGCTCGCCCGCACCCGCCGCGTCCGGCTGCCGGACTGGCGCGGGCACGGCCTCACCGAGCGCACCCCGACCGGCTACGACACCGCGACGATGGCGGACGACCTGGCCGCCCTCACCGCCGACCTGCCCCCGTTCGCGATCGCCGGGCACAGCTACGGCGCGACCGTCGCGGTCCGCTTCGCCCGCGCCCATCCGGGCCGGGCGACCGCCCTCGCCCTGGTCGACCCGCCCTTCGCGAACACCGCCACCGACCGCCACCCGAACGCCCCGAGCCACGGGCTCCCGGACGCCCGCCATCACGCGGAGGCGGGTGCCCCGGGCCACGAGGTCCCGGACGTCCACCGCCACGCGGGTGCGGGCGCTCCGAGCCGCGGGATTCCGGACGCCCGCGGTCATGTGGAGGCGGACATTTACCGCCATGCGGTTCCGGAGGCCCGGCGAGAGGCCGTGGCCGAACTGCTGCGGCGGACGTCGCTGCGGGCGGACCTGGCGGCCGAGCCGCCGGTCACGGCGGCGGAGCTGGCCGAGCTCGCCGGGCTCCCGGTGCTCGCCGTCGTCGGGTCCGAGTCGCCGTTCCGGGCCGCCGGCGACCTGGTCGGACGGGCCCTGCCCGCGGCGCGGCGGCACGTGCTGACCGGCGGGCACGACCTGCACATCACCGCGCGGGCGCGGCTCACGCCGCTGCTCGGCGCGTTCCTGGAGGAAGCACATGCCTGAGATCACCGCACGCGGCGTGCGGTTCCACGTCCAGACCCTGGACCCCGCCGGATCCGCGTCGCGCGCGGACGCCCCGGCGGTGGTCTTCGTGCATGGGCTCGCGCTGGACAACCTGTCCAGCTTCTACTACCGGCTGGCCGGTCCGGTCGCGGCGGCCGGGTCCCGGGCCGTCCTGTACGACCAGCGCGGGCACGGGCTGTCGGAGCGAACCCCGGCCGGGTACGGGACGTCCGAGGCGGTCGCCGACCTGTTCGCGGTCCTGGACGCGCTGGACGTCACCCGCCCGGTGCACCTGGTGGCCAACAGCTTCGGCGGGGTCGTGGCGCTGAACGCGGCGCTCGCCCGCCCGGAGCGGGTCGCCGGCCTGGCGCTGATCGAGTGCTACGGGCCCGCCGAAAGCGGGTTCGCGTGGACCGAGGCGCTGCTCAACACGCTGAACAAGTCCGCGCTGGCGCTGGAGTACGAGGACCTCGCCGCGCGGTTCGGCGCGCTCGGCTGGCGGCGGCGGGCCCGCCAGTGCGCGGTCGCGGAGCGGCTGATCAACGGCACCACGCTGCTGGCGGACGTGTCCGCCGCCGAGCCCGTCCGCCCCGCCGACCTCGCCGCGCTGCGCCGTCCGGTCCTGGCCGTCTACGGCGAGCACTCCGACCTCCGCGACGCCGGACGGCTGCTCCGGGCGCACGTCCCGGACTGCGAGCTGCACGTCCTGCCCGGCCACGCCCACACCGTCCTCAGCGACGGCACCGATGACCTGCTCGCCGTCCTGCTGCCCTGGCTGTCCCGCCACGCCCAAGCCCTCGAAGCCGCCTCCCGGGAGGCGGCCACCGATCCCGGCCCGCGCACGGGGGCGCGCGAGCTGACCTGCGCCGGAGGTGCGCGATGAGCCCCAGAAACGCCCGTGGCCGCCGGGTCGCCGTCCCGCCGCTGCTCGGCGGCGCGGTGCCGCCCGACCGGTCCGCCGGGACCGCCGGTACGGCCGGGACCGCCGGGACCACCGGAACCGCCGGAACCGAACGGCGCCGGTTCCTGTTCGCCGTGCCGCCGCTGACCGGCCACGTCAACCCGACCGTCGCGGTCGCCGCCGAGCTGACCGCGCGCGGCCACCGGGTCGCGTGGGTCGGGCACCGGGACGGCCTGGCGCGGCTGCTGCCGTCCGGAGCGCGCGTCTACCCCGCCGAGGACGCCGGGTTCGCCACCGAGATGGAGGCCGCGGGCCGGGGCTGGCTCTCGCTGCGCGGCCCCGCGGCGCTGAAGTTCCTCTGGGAGGAGTTCATCGTCCCGCTGGGGCACGCGATGATGCCGGGCGTCCAGCGCGCGATCGAGCGGTTCCGCCCGGACGTGGTGGTGTCCGACCAGCAGGTCCTCGCCGCGCCGGTCGCCGCGCGGCTCCAGGGGCTGCCGTGGGCGACGTCCGCGACCACGTCCGCCGAGTTCACCCGGCCGCTCGCCGGGATGCCGCTCGTGGAGGAGTGGGTCCGCGACCAGATCGGCGAGTTCCAGAGCCGCTACGACATCGAGGACCTCATCGACCTGCGCTTCTCCGACCACCTGACGCTGGTGTTCTCCACCGGCGCGCTCGTCGGGGACGTCACGTTCTTCCCCGACCACATCGCGTTCGTCGGCCCCGCGCTCGGCGGACGGCCCGAACGCGCCGACTTCCCCTCCGACTGGCTCGACCCGCCCGGCGAGGACGCCCGCCCGGCGGTGCTGGTGTCGCTGGGAACGATCCACGGGTCCGCCGGGGCGCGGTTCTTCCGCATCGCCGCCGAGGTGATCGCCGGCATGGACGTCCAGGCGGTGTTCGTCATGCCGTCCTGCACGACCGGGTGCGCCGACCTCACCATTCCGGACAACGTGCTCGTCCGCGACCACGTGCCGCAGCTCGCGCTGATGCCGCGGCTGTCGGCGGTCGTCACGCACGGCGGCCACAACACCGTCTGCGAGGCGCTCGCGCACGGCGTCCCGCTCGTCGTCGCCCCGATCCGGGACGACCAGCCGATCATCGCGCGCCAGGTCGAGGCCGCGGGCGCGGGACGCGTCGTCCGGTTCTCCCGCCTCCGGCCGGAGGAACTGGCCGGCGCGCTGACCGGTGTCCTCACCGACCCCGCGCACCGCGAGGCCGCCGCGCGCGTCCGCGAGTCCTTCGCCGCCGCCGGAGGCGCCGCCCGCGCGGCCGACCTGCTGGAGAAACTCGCGTGAACTGGCTTCCCGCGCTGTACCCCGCGCTCCTCTCGACCGGCCTGGCGGGACGCGCCCTGGTTCTGCGGCACCGGCTCCTCACCCTCGCCCCGCTGCCGACCCCGCGGCCCGGCGGCAACCCGGCCGTGGTGCCGTCCGCCCTGAGCGCCGCCGCCTCCGCCTCCGCCGCTGTCGCCACTCCGCCCGACCTCGGCGCCGCCCGCGACCCGGCCCGTCCAGGCGGCCTCACCACCGCACGCGCCCTCGGCGGCCCGGGCGACCTCAGCCGTCCGCCGAGTTTCGGCAGGCCGGACGGCGTCATCCGCCTGGGCGGTCTCGACGACTCGGACGCTCTCGGTGATCGAGACGCTCTCGGTGAGCGAGACGGTTTCAGCGAGCGAGACGGTTTCGGCGAGCGAGACGGTTTCGGTGATCGAGGCGGTTCGGACGTCCAGAACGGCCCGGACGGCATCGGGGAGACCGACGGTCCGGGCGGAGTCGGCGGGGCAGGTGGCGCGGAGAGCCTGAGCGGCCTCGGCGGGGACGTCGGTTACGAGTTCGTCGTGGGGGAGCGGGTCATGCTGTCCGGGCCGGTCCGGCGGGCCGTGGTCGGGCACGCGCGGGAGAACGGGCTGGGCATCCTCGACCTGGTGCCCGCCGACCTGCCCGCCGAGCGCGCCCTCGACCTCGCCCGCACCCTCAACCCGCCGGAGTACCGGACCGATCCGCTCGCGGTCGGACGCGGCGCCGGGTTCGCCATCGTCGCCGCCGGGGAGCTGCTGGACCGCGCCGGGCACGGCCGCGGCGCGCTCGATCCGGGCGCGTTCGGCGCGGCGACGGCGCGGCTGCGCCAGTGCACCACCGCGGCCGACCTGGTCGTCGTGCCGTCCACGAGCCCGCGCGGGCCGCTCGGCCGGGGCCGCCGGGCCTGGCTGGCCGGGCTGGGCGTGCCGGTGGGGTGGACGATCGCCGCGGCCGTCCTCGGCTACCTGTCGGTCCTCGCCGCGCTGGCCCTCGACCCGCTGTGGGGCCTGATCGCGGTCGCGACCTACTGCGCCGTCCCCTACCTGGTCTTCGGCGGGACGGCGCTCACCCCGCACGACCTGCACTCGGCGGTGCTGTTCCGGCTCGTCCGGGAGCCGTACGGCTGGTGGCGGACGCTGACCGACCCGCCCTGCGCGTGGGAACGCGAGCGCGTCGACCGCCGGGACGCCGCGCGCGCGTACTACCGCGCCGAGATCGGCCGGGGCGTCGAGCGGTTCCTCGGGCCCCGCCGGGAGAGCTGCCCGTGGTGCGGCTCGGAGTCGCTGGTCGTCCACGTCCGGGCGGGTGACATGCTCCAGGGCAAGCCGGGACGGTTCACCCTGGAGCGCTGCCGCGACTGCGGGCACGTCTTCCAGAACCCGCGCCTGGACGACGAGGGCCTCGCGTTCTACTACCGCGACTGCTACGACGGCCTCGGCGGCGAGACCATGGAGCGCCTGTTCGCCGCGCAGGGCGGCATCCTGCGCGCCCGCGCGCGGTTCGCCGCCGAGCACGTCGGCACCCCGCGCGCCTGGCTGGACGTCGGGACCGGGCAAGGCCACTTCTGCCGCGTCGCCGCGTCCGTCTTCCGCGGTACCGCGTTCGACGGCCTGGACACGGGCGAGGGCGTCGAGGAGGCCGTCCGGCGGGGCTGGCTGCGGCGCGCCCACCGCGTCCCGTTCCGCGACCTGCCGGACGGCCTGACCGGCGAGTACGACGTGATCAGCATGAACCACTACCTGGAGCACGCCGCGGACCCGCTCGCCGAGCTGGACGCCGCCGTCAAGGCGCTGCCCGCCGGCGGCCACCTGCTGATCGAGCAGCCCGACCCGGAGTGGCGGCTCGGCCGCCTGCTGGGCCGGTTCTGGCTGCCCTGGCTCCAGCCGCAGCATCTGCACGTCCCCACCCTGGACAACCTGGTCCGGGCGCTCAGCGCGCGCGGGATGCGGGTCCGGGCCGTCCAGCGGCGCGAGGCGCACCAGCGCTACGACGCGACGGCGGCGGTGTTCGTGGCGCTGAACACGTTCGGGCCCGACCCGTTCCGGCCGTGGGCGCCGGGGCCGCCGACCCTCCTCGCCCGGCTGCGCCGCGCCCTGGCGCAGGCCGCGCTGCCGCCCCTGCTCGTCGCGGCCGCGCTGGCCGACCGGCTGGTGCTGCCCCTGATCCCCGGCCCCGGCAACGCGTACCGGGTGCTGGCCCGTAAGGACGAAGGTTGACCGAAACCCTGAAGGACGGCCCGGTGGGACTCGCCGACGACCCGGACATCCGGATCACCGCTCACTTCTACGAGCGGATCTTCGGCGTCCCGCCCGCCACGCTCCGCCGCGCGCCCGGCGGCCTCGCCCTCCTCGGCGGGCCGCCGCTCCCGCTGCGTCCAGCGCCCGCGAAGCACGACGCGGTCCCGGGAGATGACCATGGCGCGGTTCCCGGAGAGCACGACGGGGCGTCCGCGGGGTATGGCGCGGCGTCCGGGCGGTACCCGGCGCTCGCGGTCGCGCTGGCGTGGGGGGCGATCGTCGCGGCCGGACCGCATCCGGACGGCGGCGTGGACCTCTACTCGATGAACCGGCTCACCGACCGGTGCACCTCGCTCGACGAGGTCCCGGACTGGGCGTTGGACGCGGTCGAGGCGCTGCGCGCGCACGCCGACCCGCCGCCGGCCGCGCGGATGGTCGTCAACCGCGAGCTGCCCGCCGAGACCGGCCTGCTCTGCGGCGCGGAGACGGTCTGCGCGGCGGCGATGGCGCTCGGCGACCTGCACGGGCCGCCGATCGCGTCCGCCGCGTGCGCGTCGGGGCCCGAATACCTCGCCGCGCTGCACTCGCGTCCGCGCCACGCCCTGCTGATCACCGAGGACGGCCCGGAACAGGTCCCGTTCGACCTGGCCGCCGCCGGGCTGCGGCTGCTGGTCATCGACACCGGCGTGGCGGAGGAGGCGTCCGCTCCGTCCCGCGTGCCGTCCGATCCGGGCGCGGACGTGGTCGAGCGCGCCGTCTCGGCGCTGCGCGCGGGGTTCCCGGCGGGTCTCGGCCCGCTGCTCACCGAGGCGCACGTTCCGGGCCGTCCGATCCTGGATCTGGCTCTGTCGGCCGCGCGTTCGGCCGGGGCCCTGGGCGGCCGGGCGCTCGGACGCTGCGCGGTGGCGCTCGTGCCGGTGAACGCCGTGCCGGCCGTCCGCGCCGAGGTCACGGCCCGCCTGATCCCGCACGCGCCGCGCCCGCCCCGCTTCCTGACCGCGACGACCTAGCTCTGAGGCGCCTGCTCGCTCTCCGAGGCGCCTGCTGGCTCGGCCCGGCTCTGTCCGAGGCGCTCTGTCCGAGGCGCTCTGTCCGAGGCGCTCTGTCCGAGGCGCCTACTTGGGCGCGAGGGTGGCGTGGCGCTCGCGGAGGGCCTGCTCGACCAGATCCACCGCGTGGACGAGCTGGACGAGCCGGACGCCCTCGCGCCGGTAGGTGTCGAGAACGGCCTCGATGCCGTGCGGCGGGACGGCGCCGGAGAGTTCGACGCGCGCGGAGCGGAAGCCCTCGCGGGCGGCCTCGACGGCGGCGGTGACGTGGTGCCGCGCCATCCGGGCGAGCGCGACGGGGTAGCGGCGCAGGACGCCGTAGCGCCGGTACTCGGGCGGGACGAGCTCCAGCAGCCAGGCGAGCGCGGTCTCCTCGAACCGGTCGGTCCCCGGCGGGTGCACCTGCGGCGGCCAGCCGGGCGGGACGAAGCTGCTCACCTGCCCAGAATACCCCATTTTCGAATGTTTGTTCGATCAAGCGCCCGATGTCCGGTTCCATCGAGGCGCCGGGGAAGGGCTACTCCTGCGCGGCCGGGCCCGTGCGGCGGATGCGGATGCGGCCCGACTCCAGGTCGTCCCGGCCGGAGTCGCCGGCCTGGAGCATGTCGTCGTGCTTCAGCGTGCGCTGCCGCTCCTGCTCCTCCTGCTTGACCTTCTTGGAGCCCTCGAACGCGGAGGCCAGATCCTCGAACAGGCCGCCGCCCATGCCCGCGCCGGTCTCGCCGTCGCCGCGGATGGCGCCCATCATGGACGTCCGTCCGGTGCCCTCCCGCGGCCACTCGACGACCTCGGGCTCGGCGGACGGCTTGGCCGTGCCCATCGGACGGCCCTTGACGCGCTTACGGCGACGGAACGGTGACTTCACACTCAACTCCAACGCGACGAGCTTCTGAAATGATCCCGCCGTCCGGCCGCTGGAGGCGACCGCCCGCCGGGAAGGGAGCCGGTGTGCCTCCCGCCCTCCGGAACCTGCCCACCGTGACCGCGCGACTACCGTCCGGACACGGCTGGGCCGGGTCGTCCACACGATAGCCGCTCCCCACCCCCCGCCGGCGGCCCCGCCACCCGCCCCCGCGGGCCTCCGGAGCCGTCCGCGGAGACCGCGGGCGTCGCTGGCTCGGCTCGGGGGCTCCGGGGCGGTAGCCTGCGGGGCGTGCGTCTCTCCCAAGTCACCGCCGTCCTGGACGACCTGTACCCGCCCGCGTGGGCCGAGTCGTGGGACGCGGTCGGGCTCGTCTGCGGCGACCCCGGCCAGGACGTCCGCCGCGTGCTGCTCGCGGTCGACCCGGTGGCCGCCGTCGTGGACGAGGCGCTGGAGTGGGGCGCCGACCTTGTCCTCACCCACCATCCGCTGCTGCTGCGCGGCGTGCACGGCGTCCCGGCGAGCACGCCGAAGGGCCGCCTCGTGCACCGCCTGATCAAGAACGACGTCGCGCTGTTCACCGCGCACACCAACGCCGACGTCGCCGTCCCGGGGGTCTCGGACGCGCTCGCCCGCGCCGTCGGCGTCACCGGCGGGCTGCGCCCGATCGTCCCGGCGCCGGACGACCCGCGCCGCGGCCTCGGCCGGATCGGCGAGCTGCCGTCCGCCCTCACCCTGGCGGAGTTCACCGCGCGGGTCGCCGCCGGGCTCCCCGCCACGGCCTGGGGCGTCCGCGCCGCCGGCGACCCGGACCGTCCCGTCCGCGCCGTCGCGGTGTGCGGCGGAGCGGGCGACTCGCTGCTGTCCGACGTCCGCGCCGCGGGCGTGGACGTGTACCTCACCGCCGACCTGCGGCACCATCCCGCGTCGGAGTTCGTCGAGGCCGGCGGCCCGGCGCTGCTGGACGCGGCGCACTGGGCCACCGAGCACCCGTGGCTGGCGGACGCCGCCGCGGCGCTGGCGGCCCGGCTCGACGTCGAGACGCGGGTGTCCGCGGCGGTCACCGACGCATGGCGTCTGCATGGCGCCTCCAATGAAGGAGTGAAGTGAAAGCCGCACCGCAAGCCCAGCAGCGCCTGATCGACCTGCAGGAGCTGGACAGCTCGCTCGACCGCCTGGCGCACCGGCGCCGCACGCTGCCGGAGCTCGCCGAGATCGAGCGGCTGGAGGCCCGCCGGGCCGAGCTGCGCGACCAGATCGTGGCGGCCGAGACCGCGCTCGGCGACCTGGACCGCGAGCAGAAGAAGGCCGAGCAGGACGTCGACCAGGTCCGCACCCGCGCCGACCGCGACCGCAAGCGCCTCGACTCGGGCATGGTCACCTCGGCGAAGGACCTGGCGTCCCTCCAGGCCGAGATCGAGTCCCTCGGCCGCCGCCAGTCCGACCTGGAGGAGGTCGTCCTGGAGATCATGGAGCGCCGGGAGGAGGCCGAGGCGCGCGTCAACGACCTGCGCGCCGAGCGCGACCGCGCGGTGGACGAGCTGGCCGCCCTCACCGAGCGCCGGGACGCCGAGCAGGCCAAGATCGACGAGGAGGCCGGGCTCACCGGCACCGCCCGCACGGGCGTCGCCAAGGACGTCCCGGACGACCTGCTCGCCCTCTACGAGAAGCTCCGCGACCAGTTCGGCGGCGTCGGCGCGGCCGTCCTGTACCGGGGCGCCTGCCAGGGCTGCCACCTCGCGCTGAACACCGTCGACCTGAACCGCATCCGCGCCGCCGCCGACGACGACGTGCTCCGCTGCGAGGAGTGCCGCCGCATCCTCGTCCGCACCGCCGAGTCCGGCCTGTAACGAACGGAAGGCCTCGCGTGACGCCGAAACCGTCCCCCATCTCGCGCCCGCGGGCTTCCGCGCGCATGCAGAAGCCCGCGCACAGTTTCGCTTGCGGGCGGGCGAGGGCGGGCCGGTGACGGCGGGACGCAGGCTCGTCGTCGAGGCGGACGGCGGGTCGCGGGGCAACCCCGGGCCCGCCGGCTACGGCGCGCTGGTCAAGGACGCCGTGACCGGCGAGGTGCTGGCCGAGATCGCCGAGGCGATCGGGCTGGCGACCAACAACGTCGCCGAGTACCGCGGCCTCATCGCCGGGCTGACCGCCGCCGCCGCGCTCGACCCGTCCGCGCGGGTGGAGGCGCGGATGGACTCCAAGCTGGTCGTCGAGCAGATGTCCGGCCGCTGGAAGATCAAGCATCCGGACATGCGCCCGCTGGCCGAGCGCGCCCGCGAGATCGCCTCCGGCCTCGGCTCGGTGACCTACACGTGGATCCCGCGCGAGCGGAACGCGCACGCCGACCGCCTCGCGAACGAGGCGATGGACGCCGCCGCCCGCGGCGAGGAGTGGCGCCCGCGCGACGAGGAGCCCGCGCCCGCTGCGGTAGCGCCGGCGTGGTCGTCCGCGACCGCGTCGCCGACGACGACGCTGCTGCTCCGCCACGGCGAGACGCCGCTGTCGATCGAGAAGCGGTTCGCCGGGACGAGCGACGTCCCGCTGACCGAGCGCGGCCTCGCCCAGGCCCGCGCGGCCGCCCGCGCGGTGAAGGACGTCGAGGCGATCGTGACCTCGCCGCTGGCCCGCTGCCGGACGACCGCCGCCGAGGTCGCCGAGGTCACCGGCCTCGACGTCCGGGTCGAGGACGGCTTCCGCGAGACCGACTTCGGCGCCTGGGAGGGCCTGACCTTCCGCGAGGCGTCCGAGCGCGACCCGGACGCCCTGTCCGCCTGGCTGGCCGACCCGTCCGTCGCCCCGCCCGGCGGCGAGAGCTTCGAGGCCGTCGCCCGCCGCGTCCGGACGGCCCTGGACAAGCTGAAGGTCCGCCACCGGCACCGGCGCGTCCTGGTCGTCTCGCACGTGACGCCGATCAAGCTCCTGGTGGCCGACGCCCTGGGCGCGCCCCTGCCGTCCCTCTACCGGATGCACCTGGACACCGCGTCCCTGTCCCGCATCGACTGGTACGACGACGGCCCGGCGACCCTGCGCACCTTCAACGACATCCACCACCTGGACGCCTGAGGGGCTTGTGGCCCCGGCGGGCCGTGGTTACGTTGCGTGGAGGGAACGTGACGACACCGGAGGCCGCCCATGCCGCAGACCCGGATCACGCTGGACGAGTCGCGCCTCCCTCGGCGCTGGTACAACATCGTCCCCGATCTGCCAGAACCGCCCCCGCCGCCCCTGCATCCCGGCACTCGCGCCCCGCTGGGCCCGGACGACCTGACCCCGCTCTTCCCGCCCGACCTGATAGCGCAGGAAACGTCGTCCGAGCGCTATATGGAAATCCCCGAACCCGTCCGGGACATCTACCGCCTGTGGCGTCCGACTCCGCTCATCCGGGCCCACCGCCTGGAGAAAGCTCTCGGAACTCCGGCCCGCATCTACGTCAAATACGAAGGCGTCTCCCCGGTCGGCTCGCACAAACCGAACACGGCCGTCCCGCAGGCGTATTACAACGCCCGGGCCGGCGTCCGCCGCCTGACCACCGAAACGGGCGCGGGCCAATGGGGAAGCGCCCTGGCCTTCGCCTGCGCGCAGTTCGACCTGGCCTGCGACGTATGGATGGTCAGATCGTCCTACGACCAGAAACCCTACCGCCGAACGATGATGGAACTCTTCGGCGCGAAAGTGCACGCGAGCCCTTCCCCGGAAACGTCCACGGGCGCGAAGATCCTCTCGGACGACCCGTCCAACCCGGGCTCCCTGGGCATCGCGATCAGCGAAGCGGTCGAGTCGGCCACGCCGTCCGACACCCGCTACGCGCTGGGAAGCGTCCTCAACCACGTCCTCCTGCACCAGACCGTCATAGGCGAAGAGGCCCGCGAACAACTGGCGTCCATCAACGAAACCCCCGATCTGGTCATCG
This sequence comes from Actinomadura gamaensis, assembly GCF_042652125.1. Taxonomy (NCBI): domain Bacteria; kingdom Bacillati; phylum Actinomycetota; class Actinomycetes; order Streptosporangiales; family Thermomonosporaceae; genus Actinomadura; species Actinomadura gamaensis. Next base: position 131,591 of record NZ_JBHSIT010000013.1, read on the forward strand.
CCTGCACAGGCGGTGGCTCCAACTTCGCGGGCCTGGCCTTCCCGTTCCTCCGCGACAGCCGGGAAACCCGCTTCCTGGCCGCAGAACCGGCAGCCTGCCCGTCCCTCACCAAAGGCACCTACGCCTACGACTACGGCGACACCGCAGGCTTCACGCCCCTCTTGAAAATGCACACGCTAGGCCACGATTTCATCCCCGACCCGATCCACGCGGGCGGCCTCCGCTACCACGGGATGTCCCCGCTCCTCTCGCACATCTACAACCTCTCCCTGATCGAAGCGAAAGCGATCCCGCAACGCGAAACCTTCGAAGCGGCCACCCTTTTCGCTCGCACCGAAGGCATCATCCCGGCTCCCGAACCGGCCCACGCCCTCGCCGCCGTCATCGCCGAGGCCAAGGCCGCCACCACCCCCTTGGTCATCCTCACCTCGGTCTGCGGCCACGGCCACCTGGACCTCGCCGCCTACGAATCCCACCTCCACGGCACCCTGGCCGAACCCGACCCGTCCCCCCGCATAGCGGACGCACTGACCCGCCTCCCGTAACCGGTACCCTTGACGCACGGCGGACGAGCCGGCCGGACGGCCGCGTCGGGGCTATGCCCCGCCGAGGAAAGTCCGGGCTCCACAGGGCAGGGTGGTCGGTAACACCGACCCGGGGCGACCCGCGGGAAAGTGCCACAGAAAGCAGACCGCCACCGCGAGGTGGTAAGGGTGAAACGGTGAGGTAAGAGCTCACCGGCGCCCACGGTGACGTGGGCGGCCAGGTAAACCCCACCCGGAGCAAGGTCAAGAAGGGAAGCGACGCTTCCCGCGCAGGCGTTCGAGGGCGGCCCGCCCGATGCCTGCGGGTAGACCGCTGGAGGCCGTCGGCAACGACGACCCGAGATGGATGGCCGTCACCGCCCCTTTGGGGCGGCACAAAACCCGGCTTACAGGCCGACTCGTCCGCCCCACTCCTCTTCGTCCACCCCTGCCTGCTGAGGCGGGTGGGTGGTCAGTCGCCGTCCCAGGTCCAGTGGGGGACCTCTCGCAGGGGGTGGAGGTCGGCGTCGGTTTCGGCGTGGGAGTTCTGCTGGGCCACCCGGGTGCCGAAGTCGATGTGTTCCTGGAAGGCGCGGCGGAACGGTTCGTCTTTCGGGAGGCCCGCTTCGTCCAGGGACTCCAGGTAGAGGTCGGCGAAGCGCCGGCGTTGGGCGTCGGTGATGCGCAGGCCGCGGTGGACGTTGATGAGGTAGTCGAAGCCGAGTTCGCGGGTGAAGCGGTCGGGGCCGCCGAAGCTCTCGGCGGTGAACCAGGTCAGGTGGCGGACGTGGTCGGGGCGGCGCTCGGGGAACAGCGGGCGCAGGACGGGGTCCGCCAGCGCCTTGGTGTAGAAGATCTCCTCCAGGCGGTGCAGGGCGTCGTCGCCGCCGGCGTGGTCGTAGAGGCTGGTCACGGGGAGGGACCTCCGCGGTTTCGGGGACGCGGGACGAGCCGACCGTAGGACGGGCCGGGGCGGGTTGGGAAGGGCCGTCCGGCGTGGGTTCCGTGACTCATGAAGATCGGGTCATGCGACACAGAGCAGGTCGGAGCGGGCCTTTAGCGTCCGAAGTACGCAGCCTGATCTGGTTGGGAGATCGGCGTGGCGGCGGGGCCCGGTGGCCGGGGTCCGCGGAGAGGGGCGCTGATGATCATCGTGCTGGCGGCGGTGGTCGCGCTTTTCATGATCGTGGTGGCGCTGCTCTACCTGGTGGAGTTCGCCAGGGCGAGCCGGCGGGACGCGCTGTTCGGCCCGGCGGCGAGCCGGAGCGCGCGGCGGGCCCGCATGGTGACGGGGATGTACATCCGGGGCGGCGAGGATCTGGACGCCCGCGGCGGCGATGAGGAGCTGGTGGGTCGCTGACCGTCGGGGGGCCGGGGCCGCCCCTTCGCCCGGGGGCGGCCCAGGGCCCGGCTACACGTCCGTCCAGGTGTCGTGCACCGGGCCGAACACGCCGGTCGCGCGGTCCAGGACGAGCACGTCGGCGGTCTCCAGGTCGAGGTAGAGGCCGACGAGCTCGACCTCGCCCGACTCGACCATGGCGCGCAGCCAGGGATAGCTCTCCAGGTTCTCCAGCTGCTGGACGACGTTGAGCTGGCAGAGCCGGGTCAGCGGCGCCTGGCCGGGGACGGCCGGGGACCCGAACAGCCGGTCGAGGCTGGCCTTGCCGTGTTCGAGCCAGCCGGTGAGGGAGGTCAGGTGGTCGACCTCCCGGCCGCCGCCCAGCAGGGCCGCCATCCCGCCGCAGTTGGAGTGGCCGCAGACGGTGATCGCCCGGATGCCGAGGACCTCCACGGCGTACTCGACGGTCGCGGCGACCGAGTCGTCCGGCGGCGCGGAGCCGTGCCGCGGCACCATGTTGCCGACGTTCCGGTTGATGAACAGGTCGCCGGGGCCGGAAGCGGTGATCGTGTGCGGCACCACGCGCGAGTCGACGCACGTGATGAACAGGTTCTGGGGCTTCTGCTCGAAGGCGAGCTCGGACATGATCGGGCGGACGAGCGCGGCGGTCTGCCCCTGGTACTCGCGGATCCCCGAGAGCAGCAGGTCGCTCGGCGCGCCCCCGGCCGTGTCCGCGGCGGACGCCGGGGGACGGCGACGGTTCGCCCAGGGGGCCCACCAGCGGGTTCCCGGAGGCGACTTGCGCTGACCAGACGAATCACCTGTCACCACTCCTTGATAGCAACCCGCGTCCACCTCGCCGTCGACCGCCCCACCTGGGAGCCGTCCGGGCGCTCGATCGCCTCACCTGCAAGGACAAGCGAAGAGGCCGCCCCGGTGGTTCGGGACGGCCTCTCGGGCGAGCCGGGTCAGCGCCGGTAGTCGCGGTGGCTTTGCCAGTCGTCCTGCGGCTGGGACGAGTGCTGGTCCTTGCCGTTGCCGCCGTAGGGCGGGTTGTACGAGCCGTTGCCACCGCCCGAGTCGTTGCCGGGGAAGTAGCCCGAGCCGTACGCCTGGGTGGAGTTCGGGTCGCCGAACGTGCCGCCGTTCGCGTCGCCGAGGGCGCCGCCCGGGTCGCCGTAACCGCCGCTCGCCGGGCGCGGGCCGGTGTCGCGCGACGGGAGCGGGTCGCTGCCGTTGTAGCTGCTGCCGCTGAAGTCGCCGTACCGGCTGGACTCGCCCGCCGAACCCGCCGAACCCGCCGCACCCGCTGAACCGGACGAACCGGCTCCGGACGGGCCGCCCGCGCCGAACGACCCGTAGGAGTCGCGGCCCGAGGTCAGCGGGTCGTCGTAGCGCGCGGGCGAGTCGTTGAACGTCGGCGCGGCCTGGTAGCCGCCGCTGCCCTGGTCGCCCTGCCACTGGCCGCCGCCGGACGGCTGCCCGCCGGTCGCCGGGCCGTTCGTCCCGGTGTAGGGCGGCGCGCCGAGCGGGTCGCTCAGCGGGTCGCCCAGGGAGTTGCCGAGCGGGTCGCTCAGGGAGTTGCCGAACGGCTTGTCCGCGCCGATGCCGGACGCCGCGCCGCCGGAACCGCCTTGCGCGCGCTGCCGGTCGCTCTGGATGCGCTGGAGCAGCTCGTCCACGGTCGGGAGCTTGCCCTCGCCGGTGTCGCCGCCGGACGCCCCGGCGCTCGCCCCCGCGGGCTGCGGCGCGGACGGCGCGGACGGCGCGGGCGGCGCGACGGGCGGCGGGGGAGCGGCCGGGCCGTCCCAGCCGCCGGTGCCGGACTCGGTGGACGGCGACGTCCGGTAGCCGGACGTGTCGTCGCCGAGCCCGCCGAGCGGCAGGCCCAGCGGGTCCGCGCCGGATCCGGCCGCCGGACGGTCGTAGTCGTACCCGTCGCCGGACGGCCCCGGACGGGACGCCAGCGGGTCGTTCCCGAACGGCGACGGCACCTCGCCCGTCCCGCCGAAGGACGGCTGCTCGGACGTCCCCCCGTACGACGGCTGGTCGCCGGGCGCGCCGAACTGGCCGTAGGACGGCGAGGTGTCGCCGCCTTGACCGAAACCGGACCCGTCGCTCTGGCCGAAAGTTCCGTCGTTCTTTCCAAAACCGGAACCGTCGCTCTGCCCGAACCCGGACGCGGAACCGTCTCCGAACCCGGACCCCGCGCCGTCCCCGAAACCGGAGCCGTCGCCGAAGCCCGCGGGCGACGACGGGGGCTCGCTGTAGACGCGCTGGTCCTGGCCGCCGGTGCCGAACCCGTTCGGGTCGCCGGCCGGGCCGAACGGGGACTGCGGGCCGCCGAGGTCGAGCACCGGCAGCGGGTCGTTCGCGGTCGCGGACGGGTCGGATCCGAACGGCCCGGACGGCGGCTCGGCCGACAGCGCGTTCGCGCCGGGACCGAACGGCGACGGGAGGTCCTGCGGCCCGGTGCCCGAGGGAAGGCCGCCGAGCGGGCCGTCCGCGCCGAGCGTCACCGTCTGGTTGGGCGGCCCGTCCTGACCGGCGTGGTCGTCGTAGCGGTCGCCGTACTGGTCGCCGCCGTAGGAGTCGTTACCGAAGTGATCGCCCGGAGCGCCAGGCGCGCCCGGAGCGCCCGGAGCGCCCGGAGCGCCAGGCGCGCCCGGAGCGCCAGGCGCGCCGGGGCCGCCCTGCGGGGCCGGCGAGTGCTGGCCGCCGGTGGCGTGCAGCGGATCGGCGGACGGGTCGGCGACGTCCTCGCCGTCCCGCTTGTTCTGCCAGGGGAACTTGGGCTTGTCGAAGGTGATGGTGGCCCAGTAGTCGTCGTCGCCCATCTCGTCGCCGGACTGGCCGGACGGCGGGGGCGGCGGGGAGGACGGGGCGGGCGCCTGTGGCGGCGGGGCCTGCAAAGTCTGTCCGGCGGGACCGCCGAGGCCACCGGGACCGTTCGGTCCGCCCGGGCCGGGACCGGCGAGCGCGCCGGGCGGCGGCGGAGCCTGCCCGCCGGTGGGAGCGGCCATCGGCCCGGTCCCCATCGGTGCCGGAGCGCCGCCCAGGGGAGCGCCGTTCATCGGGCCCGGACCGCCGTTCATCGGGGCCGGGCTCGCGCCCGGACCGCCGGCGGGGCCGCCGCCCGCGACCGGGACGTCGCCGCCGGGACCGGCCACGCGGCGGTCGAAGCCCTGGTCGTAACCCTGGTCGGCGCCGTCGTAGCCCTGGTCGTAGCCGTCGTCGTACTCGTCCGGGTGGGGCTCGGGCGCGCGGCGGCGCCCCCGGCCACGACCGCGGTCGCGCGGCTGCTCGTCCTCGGCCATCCAGTTGTCGTCGTCGTCCCCGCCGTCGCCCCGGGCCCGCAAACCCAAGACGACCAGGACGACCACCAGGACCACGACCAGCACGAGGCCGAAGACCACGATTGTAGAAGTCATGCCACCACCCAATGTCTTGGCCCGGCGTCAGTCGCCAGCGCGGACCGCGGGTCGGTCCCGATCATCGTGCGCGGTCGGTTCCCGGCGGACCTCAACCGATTCTGTCCGACCGCTATGACCGTTGTCACACCTTTCGCGCACATAATCCCTCACCCGATGCGTACCGAAGGGCCGATTCGGACCGTCCGGTATGCCCCTGTCTCCCGGCCCCCGCGGGGTCCGCACTCCTCGGCGCCGTCCCGGTGACCCGAGGGTCTCCGGGGCAACGCGTCTACTTGTCGCCGAAGTTCCCCGTGATCCTGCCCCGCCCGACGGTGTGCTTGGCGACGTCGCCCAGCGCCTCCCGCAGCGAGATCCCGGTCTTGAAGGGAACCCTGGTGTCGAGCGCGTAGACGGTGAACCGGTACCGGTGCCGCTCGCCCTTCGGCGGACACGGCGGCGTGTAGCCCACCTTCTTCGCGGTGTTGCGCGCCTCGACCATGGTGCCGAGCCGTCCTCCCTCGACCAGCTCGTGCTGCGCCTGGTCGATACCGGCGACCACCCAGTGGACGTAGGTGCCGCCGGTGGCGTCCGGGTCGTCCACCACGATCGCGTACGACTGGGCGTTCTTGACGCCCCCCGCCGACCAGCGCAGCGGCGGGGTCTTGCCCAGCGCGGCGGAACCAGAGTACGTCGCGCACGCGTATCGCGCGGGCAAGTCACCGCCATCGCGGAACACCGGGCTCGTCACGGTGAACCACTCGGCGAGCTCGGCGCTCTTGTTCTGCGGCTGCCCGATCAGCCCGCACCCCGACAGCCCGGTGACCAGCACCGCCGCCGAGGCGACCCCCAGCACCCCTCGCCTCCGCGCGACCGCCGAGCCGCGGACGGGCCGCCGGGCCGCGCGAACGGGCCGCCCGGACGGACGCGTGCCGGTGTCGGCATCGGGCCGCCGGACGGGGGTCCCGACGTCCTGCCGGACCGGGGCCCGGACGTCCTGCCAGCCCGAGGCCCGGACGTCCTGTGGGGCCCGGACGTCGTGCGAGGCCCGGACGTCCTGCCGGGCGGGGCTCCGGACGTCCTGCCGGGCGGGGCTCGGGTCATCGCTCATAGGACTGCGTCGCTTCGGAGACATGCTGTTCATCGTCGATACGCTCCCGGGCGAGATGCTACGCCGCGCTCCACCGCTTTTCCCTTCGTCTCGGCGGTGCGCGAGCCCAGGCCGGCGCCCCCTTCCACGTCCGCCCCAACCCTAGGGGTTCCGGCGGGGTGGATCGGGTCTTTCGAGGCCGCGGGAACGCGTCCGGACGCGGCCCGCCCGGTGATCCGCGTCATGTGAGGTGAGTCCCACGCGCCCCCTCGGACGGTGAACACGTGACGAGTTTCACCACGTTACAACGCTCCAACTTTGCCCCCAGGGAAACAAGTGCCCTTCTTCGGGTTGTTGGAGATTCATGGCAGTGCAAACCCGGAGGTAGCTTGTGAATACCTTCACAAGCCGACCGTGAAACTAGGAGGCCGCGATGGCCAGGACCGCCGAGGGCACCCCTGGCGCTCCCCACATCCTCATCGTGGGTGGCGGCTACGTGGGCATGTACACCGCTCTTCGCCTGCAGAAGAAGCTCAAGCGCGAGCTGAAGCGCGGCGAGGTCAAGGTCACGATCGTCGACCCGAACTCGTACATGACCTACCAGCCGTTCCTGCCCGAGGCAGCGGCGGGGAACATCTCCCCGCGGCACGTCGTCGTCCCGCTCCGCCGGGTGCTCCCCAAGTGCACCGTGCGCAAGGCGCGGGTCACCGAGCTGAACCACGACGAGGGCTGGGCCATCGTGCAGCCGCTCGCCGGACCCCCGGAGCGGATCAACTACGACTACCTGGTGATGGCCGCCGGCGCCGTCCCCCGGATCCTGCCCATCCCCGGCCTGGCCGAGGAGGGCTTCAGCCTCAAGACCGTCGGTGAGGCCATCCACCTGCGCAACCACGTGCTGGAGCAGCTGGAGATCGCCGAGTCCACCGACGAGGTCGAGATCCGCCGCAAGGCGCTCACCTTCGTGTTCGTCGGCGGCGGGTTCGCCGGCGTCGAGGCGATCGCCGAGGTCGAGGACATGGTCCGCGACGCCACCAAGTACATGCGGAAGATCACCCCGCAGGACCTGCGGTTCGTCCTCGTCGAGGCCGCCGACCGCATCCTGCCGGAGGTCGGCCCCGACATGGGCAAGTGGACCGCCGAGCAGCTCCGCGGCCGCGGCATCGACGTGAAGATGAAGACCTTCCTCCAGTCGGCCGTCGGCGGGAACGTCGAGCTGTCGGACGGCAGCCGGTTCGCGACCGGGACGCTGGTCTGGAACGCGGGCGTCAAGCCGTCCCCGGTGGTCAGGCACACCGACCTGCCGCTGGACGAGCGGGGCCGGGTGAAGGGCACCGAGTACCTCACCATCGAGGGCATGGTCCGCGCGTTCACCGCGGGCGACAACGCCGCCATCCCGGACCTCACCCAGGAGGGCATGTTCTGCCCGCCGAACGCCCAGCACGCGCTGCGGCAGTCCAAGGTGCTGGCCGCCAACATCGTCCGCTCGCTCCGCGGCAAGTCGCTGAAGCCGTACGTGCACGGCAACCTCGGCGCGGTGGCCGGGCTCGGCCTGCACAAGGGCGTGGCGAACCCGCTCGGCTTCAAGCTCAAGGGCTGGCCGGCGTGGTTCTTCCACCGCACCTACCACGGCATGATGGTCCCGACCTTCAACCGGAAGATCCGGGTACTGGCCGACTGGACGCTCGCGCTGTTCCTCAAGCGCGAGACCGTCTCGCTGGCCACCGTCGAGCAGCCGCGCGCCGACTTCGAGCTGGCCGCGCTGGACGACGTCAAGCCGAAGGAGAAGGCCTCCTGAGCCTTCCCCGGGCCGGACGATCCGGTTGATCCGGGCTTGACGGACTTCGCCGTCCGCCTCCGGTGACGGCCGTCCGCCTCCGGGTGACGACACCCCCGGCGCCTCGACCGCGCCGGGGGTGCCGCCTTTTCAGGGGACAATCAGGACGTGCGGATAGCGATTCTGGGGCCGATCGAGGTCCGGCACGTCGGCGAGGCGGGGGCCCGGACGGTCGGGATCGCCGGGGCGCGGTTGCGCGTGCTGCTGACCCGGCTCGCGCTGGAGCCCGGGCGGACGGTGTCCGCCGAGCGGCTGATCGACGACCTGTGGGAGGACGATCCGCCCGCCGGCGCGCCGAACGCGCTCCAGGCGCTGGTCTCGCGGCTGCGCGCGGCGATCGGACGCGAGGTGATCGAGTCGCATGCGGGCGGCTATCGGCTCGCCGTGCCGCCGGACGCCGTGGACGCGCACGAGTTCGAGACCCGCGTCCAGGCCGCCCGGAACGTCGCGGACCCCCGCGCCCGCGCGCTAGCGCTGCGTGAGGCGCTGTCCCTGTGGCGCGGCCAGGCGCTCGCCGACGCCGCTCACCTCCCGTTCGCCGCCGCGCCGTCCGCGCGCCTGAACGAGTTGCGCCGCGCCGCCGTCGAGGAGCGCGCCGCGGCGGATCTCGAACTCGGCCACCACCACGATCTCGTCCCGGAGCTTCAGGCGCTGGCCGCCGCCGACCCGCTGCGCGAGCCCCTCCGCGCGCTGCTGATCCGCGCGCTCTACGCGTCCGGACGCCAAGCTGACGCCCTCGCCGAGTACGAATCCCTGCGGACGGCCCTCGCCGAAACGCTCGGCGTCGATCCGTCCCCGGCGCTGGAGAGTCTCCACCTGGCCGTCCTGCGCCGCGACCCCGCGCTGGACGCCGCCCCGCCGCCCGACCCCGTCCCCGACCCCGTCCCCGAGCCGGGTCCCGGCTCCGGACCGCCCCCCGGGAACCTCCGCGCCCAGCTCACCAGCTTCATCGGACGCGACGACGACCTGCGGCGCGTCGCCGCGCGGCTCTCCGAAGGACGGTTCGTCACGCTGACCGGCCCCGGCGGCGCGGGCAAGACGCGGCTGTCGCAGGAGGCCGGACGGCGCGCGACCGGCCTCGTCCCGGACGGCGTCTGGTTCGTCCCGCTCGCGTCGGTGACCGACCCGGGCGAGGTGCCGTCCGCGGTGCTGTCGGCGCTCGGCCTCCGCGAGGTGACGCTGCTGTCCACGACGTCCGGCTGGCTGACCGCGACGGAGGCGGGCGATCCGATGTCCCGGCTGACCGGCGCGCTCGCCGGGAAGCGGATGCTGATCATCCTCGACAACTGCGAGCACCTGCTCGACGCGGCGGCCCGGCTCGCCGACCGCGTCCTCGCCGAGTGCCCCGGCGCGCGCGTCCTCGCGACCAGCCGGGAGCCGCTCGGCGTCACCGGCGAGACGCTCTACCCGGTCGAACCGCTGGAGCAGCCCCCGCCGGACGTCACCGCCGACCGCGCCACGGACTTCCCGGCCGTCCGGCTCCTCGCCGACCGCGCCGCCGCCGTCTCGCCGGGCTTCGCGGTGACCACGGCGAACGTGCCGGACGTCGTCCGCGTCTGCCGAGCCCTCGACGGCATGCCGCTGGCGATCGAACTCGCCGCGGCCCGCCTCCGGTCGCTCACGCTCGCGCAGGTCGCCGACCGCCTGGACGACCGCTTCGAGCTGCTCCGCGCCGGCAGCCGCACCGCCCTGCCCCGCCACCGCACGCTCCGCGCCGTCGTCGAGTGGAGCTGGGACCTCCTCGACACCCGGGAACGCCTGCTCTGGCGACGCCTCGCCGCCTTCCCCGGCGGCGCCGACCTCGACGCGGCCGAATCCGTCTGCGCCGACGCGCCACAGCACCGACGCGCGACAAACGACGTGCCCCCTCTGCCCGCCGAACACCTACCCCCCGCACCGACCGCCCCCACCCCGCCGCCCCCCGACCCCACGCCGCGAACCCCGACCGCCGGGGACGGATCGGGCGAGCTGAGGGCCGAGGACGTGCTGGACGTGCTGGCCGCGCTGGTGGACAAGTCGCTGGTCGTGGTCGTCACCGAGGGGCCCGGCGGGGCTCCGCGGTACCGGATGCTGGAGACCATCCGGGCGTACGGGCTGGAGCGGCTGGCCGAGGCGGGCGAGGAGGACCGGATCCGGCGCGCGCACGCCGAGTACTTCGCGGGGTTCGCCGAGGTCGCCGAGCCGCACCTCTACCGGAGCGAGCAGCTCGACTGGATCGCCCGGCTGAACGCCGAGCAGGACAACCTGCACGCCGCGCTGCGCTGGGCGATCGACGCCGGGGACGGGCCGCTCCTGGTGCGGTTCGCCGCGGCGCTCGGCTGGTACTGGTTCCTGCGCGGCCGGGTGAACGAGGCCGTGGAAAGCGTGGTCGCGATCACCGAGCTGCCCGTCCTCCCGCCGGGCCAGGCGACGGCGCGCGCCCTCGCGCTCGGCGTGATGGCCGTGTTCGACGGTTCGGTGCGCGCGGACGCCGACGCGACGGGCTGGATCCTGCGGTCCCGGTCGCTCATCGAGGACGTCCCGGACGACGAGCCGCTGCACCCCGTCCTGCGGCTGATGATGATCACGGTCGAGATGTTCGTGGGGGGCTGGAGCGAGGGGATGCTGCCCGGGCTCGCGCCGCTGCGGTCCGACCCGGACCCGTGGGTGCGCGGCCTGGGCCGCTTCGTCTCCGGCCACATCGAGCTGAACTTCGGCCGGACCGGAACGGGGGAGCGGTACTTCGCCGAGGCGCTGTCGGCGTTCCGGGAGGCGGGCGACCGCTGGGGGCTGTCGTTCACGCTCACCGCGCAGGCCGAGCTGCTGGCCCGGCGCGGCGAGCACCGCGCGGCGCTCGACCTGTACGAGGAGGCCGTCCGGCTGAACCACCAGTTCGGCGGCGGTCCGATGGTCGTCCTCCAGACGGAGATGCAGCTCGCCAACCAGCTCACGATGCTCGGCGAGACCGAGCGGGCCGAGCGCATCCTGCGAACCGCGCGCGAGGAGGTCGAGCGGATCGGGGCGGTCGAGGGGATGGCCGCGCTGGAGCACGCGTCCGCGATGATCGCCCGGCGGCGCGGCGACCTCGCCGGGGCCGTCCGGCTTCTGGACGGCGCGGTCGCGCTGACGGCGGGGCTGCCGGGCGCGCCGCAGTTCCGCGCGATGGTGCTGGCCGCGCGCGCCGCCTGCGACCTGGACGCCGGTGACGCGGACGGGGCGCGTCCACGCCTGGCCGAGGCGCTCGCGCTGGCGACCGCGGCCCCCGACTTCCCGATCATCGCGACCGTCCTCTGCGGCCTGGCGCGTCTGGCCCGCAGCGACGGCGAACCCGACCGCGCCGCCGAACTCCTCGGCCGGGCGGACGCGCTGCGTGGCGGCCCCGACCTCTCCCATCCCGACGCGATCGCCCTGGAAAAGGATCTCCGTTCGGTGCTGGGCGATTCGTCCTACGAGGCCGCCTACGCGCGCGGACGCTCCCGGACCTTCGAGGATCTCCTGGCCACCTACGACCTCCCCGGCCCGCGTCCCCTGGCCCTGGCCCTGACCAGGCCCGCGCTCGACGACGCCGACCCACCCGGCCGACGTCGCAACTGAGCGAGCAGCCCCGGCCCATTCACAACGGCAGCACCGCCCCCGCGCTTCATCCTCCGGATCATTGGCGCGCTCACAGCGGCAGGGGCGCCCCGGCGCGTTTCAGCGTCCGGATCACCGGTGCGGACTCGACTTCGTGGACGTCTTCGAGGGAAGCGACGCGTTCGGTGAGGTAGCGGGCGAGGTCGGCGGCGTCCCGGCAGAGGACGGCGGCGACGAGGTTGGTCGGGCCGGTCGTCATCGCCACGAACGACGACTCGGGATGCGCGGCAAGCGCCTCCGCGACATCCTTCAGCCTGGACGGACGGACCGACATCCACAAGCGGGCCTCGGCGCGGAAGCCGACCCGCTCGTAGGCGAGGTCGAGCTGGTAGGAGAGCACGCCCGCGTCCCGAAGCTGGGATGCCCGGCGCCGCGCGGTCGCCTCCGACCATCCGGTCGCCGCGGCGAGTTCGGCGTAGGACGCGCGCCCGTCGAGGGCCAGCACGTCCAGCATGGCCCGGTCGGCGGCATCCAGCGCGACCCGGTCAGCGGCGTCCGGCACCGGACGGTTGGAAGGGCGAACGGCACCGGCCGGTTCGGGGGCCGCGGGCTGGACGGGTGGCGGATGCAGGGCGGTGACCTGAGCGGGGGTGAGGACGTCGAGGCCGGTCCAGTCCTTGGGGAGTTTCGGCGAGCCGAGCAGCATGTGCGCCGAGACGCCGAGGACCCGGCGGGTGCGCGGAAGGCGTTCCAGGAGCAGCGCGTCGCGCTCGCCCGGTGTGCCGGTCTGGGTGTTGCAGGAGATCTCCGTGCCGCCGGACAGCAGGTACACGTACGAGACGTCCGGACGGGCCGCGAGGGCGTCGGCGATGCCGGCCGCCGCGTCCGGGGTGCAGCGCAACCGGATCGTCCAGGGCGTGTAGCCGAGGGACGCGCCGTTCACCGTGCCCGCCACCCGCAGCGTGCCGGTCGAGCGGAGCTTGCGGTACCGGCGCGCGACGGTGTTCTCGGAGACCCCGAGTACCTCCGCGATCCGGACGAAGGGGACGCGTCCGTCGATGCGCAGGGCATGGACGAGGCCGCGATCGACCTCATCCAGCATGACGGAATCCATCAGTGAACCCTAACCCGTGACGGTTCCATGCAAGGTTCAGTCCCCGAATAGGAGCGAGAAGTCAGACGAAGCCACCGTGAGGGACGTCCGAAACCCACCCGGAAGGAGTTCCCTCATGCGCAGATGGCTGCCGCTCGCCGCAGTCTGCCTCGGCTCGCTGATGTTCCTGCTCGACACCACGGTCGTCGCCGTGGCGCTGCCGGACGTCGCCCGCTCGTTCGGCGCGTCCCTGCGCGGGCTGCAATGGGTCGCGAACGGGTACACGCTCGTGCTCGCCGTCGCGATGCTCCCCGCCGGCGCGTACGCCGACCGCTACGGGGCCCGGCGCGTCCACCTGCTCGGGCTCGCGGTCTTCGCGCTCGCCTCCCTGGCCTGCGGGTTCGCGCCGGGAACCGGCGCGCTGATCGCGGCCCGCGCGGTCCAGGGCCTCGGCGGCGCGGCCCTGGCCGTGACCGCGTTCGCCCTGATCGCGCACACCTACCGGGGACGCGCGATGGCCTCGGCGATGAGCGTCTGGGGAGCGGTCACCGGCCTCGGCGCCGCCGCCGGGCCGATGGCCGGCGGCGTCCTCACGCAGTACCTCGGCTGGCGCGCGATCTTCTTCGTGAACCTGCCCCTGACGGCCCTGGCCGTCGCGCTCACCTTGCGCAGCCTCCCGTCCGGGCCGTCCGGGCCCGGGGAGACGCCCGCTCCCGGGGAAGGGCCGCGCCAGCGCATCGTCGATCCGGTCGGCACGTGCCTCTTCGCGGTCGTCGCCGCCGCACTCACGGACGGCCTGACCACGGCCGGAACGGACGGCTGGCATTCGGCCCGCGCGATCGCCGGATTGCCGGCGTCCGCCGTCGCGCTCGTGGCGTTCGTCGTGGTCGAGCTGCGCCGGGACCGTCCGCTGCTCGATCTCCGGCTGTTCGCGCGGCCGCTGTTCGGGACGGTCCTCGCCTGCGTACTGGCCTCGTCGGTCGCGTTCGCGTGCCTGATCTACACGTCGATCTGGCTCCAGTCGGGCCTGGGGTTGTCGCCCGCGCGCACCGGCCTGGCTCTGGTGCCGATGGCGCTGGCGACCTTCGTGACCTCGGCCGTGCCGGCCCGGCTCCCGCGCGCGCTGCCGCCCCGGCACGGCATCGGGGCCGGGCTGCTGCTCAGCGCGGTGGGCTGCGCGCTCCAGTCCGGACTGGACGCCGGGTCCGGACCGTCCTCGATCACGCTGGGGCTGGCCGTCACGGGCGTGGGCGTCGGGCTGCTCATCCCGGCGTCGGGCGTCGTGCTCTCCGCCGTCCCCGCCGATCGCCGCGGCATGGCGGCCGGCGCGTCGATGACCGTCCGCCAGCTGGGCCAGACTCTCGGCGTCGCGGTGCTGGGCGCCCTCTTCACCGCCTCCCTGCCCGGCACACCGGCCAACGCCTCATCACACGCGGCTCACGCACACGCGCTTGCGCGCGCGCTCGACCACGTCTACCTCGCCGCGGCGGCCGTCGGGCTCGCCGGAGCGCTCCTGGCCTTCGTCTCGCTCCGGCGCCGTCCGGACGACCGGGGTTCAGGCGCGCTGCTTGAAGGCGCGTAGCGAGAGCGGGGCGAAGATCAGCGTGATGCCGAGTCCCCAGGCCAGCGCGATGGCGGCGTGGCTCAGCACCGGGCCGCCGAGGAGCAGGCCGCGCATCGCCTCGACGAGCTGGGTGACCGGGTTGTTGCGGATCACCCAGGCCAGCCAGTCGGGGATGCCGCGGGTGGACTTGATGAACGCGGTGCTGAGGAAGCTCAGCGGGAAGATCACCACGAACCCGAAGATCTGCACCTTCTCCGGCTCGTTGACCTTCATCGCGATGAAGACCGACGTCCAGGAGAACAGGACCGCGAAGCCGAGCAGCAGCAGGAACGCGCCGACCACCGCGACCGGGTTGGTGTGGATCCGGAAGCCGATGATGAAACCGACCGTGAGCAGGATGAACATCGACCACGCCTGCTTGGCGGTGTCGGCGATGATCCGTCCGGCGAGCGGGGCGGAGCGGGCGATCGGCAGGCTGCGGAACCGGTCGTACACGCCCTTGGTGAGGTCGCTGTTCAGCCCGAACCCCGTGCTCATCCCGGCGAACAGGGCGTTCTGCGCGATGATCCCGGGGATCACGACCGGCAGGTACGCCTCCACGCTGCCGGTCATGGACGGGCCGAAGACGTAGGCGAACAGCAGCACGAACATGATCGGCTGGATCGACAGGTCGACCAGCTCCATCGGGTTGTGCTTGATCTGCACGAGGTTGCGCCACGCCAGCGTGGCGGTGTGGCGCACCGCGGCGGCGGGGGAGACCCGCCGGGTGAGCTGCTCGGGTGCGAGGGCCGCGGTCGTCACGCGCGGGCTCCTTCCTGCTCGGCGCGGACGAGCTCGTCCGCCTCGGCGTCGACGTCGTCGGTGTGGTGGCCGGTGAGGGCGAAGAACACCTCGTCCAGGCTGGACTTGCGCAGCGACAGCTCGCCGATGGGCACGCCCGCGTCGTCCAGGCGGCGGACCACGGCGGGCATCAGCGCCGGATCGGTGATCGGGACGCTGACCAGGCCGTCCACCACCTCGGGGGTGGCCTCGGCGAGCTCGGCGACGATCGCGGTGACGGTCTCGGTGTCGCCCGCCTGGACGGCGCGCACGTCCAGCACCTGCCCGCCGACCTGCGCCTTCAGCTCGTCGGACGTGCCGTGCGCGATGACCTGCCCGCGGTCGATGACGACGATGTCGTCGGCGAGCTGGTCGGCCTCCTCCAGGTACTGCGTGGTCAGAAGGACGGTCACGCCGTCGGCGGTGAGGCCGCGGACGATGTCCCACAGGCCGCCGCGGCTGCGCGGGTCGAGGCCGGTGGTCGGCTCGTCCAGGAAGAGGATCTGCGGGTGCCCGACCAGGCTCGCGGCGAGGTCGAGGCGGCGGCGCATGCCGCCGGAGTAGGTCTTGGCGGCGCGCCCGGCCGCCTCGGCGAGGTCGAACCGGTCGAGCAGCTCGGCGGCGCGCGCGCGGGCCGAGCGCCGGGACAGCCCGAGCAGCCGGCCGATCATGATCAGGTTCTCGGTGCCGGTCAGCATCTCGTCCACCCCGGCGTACTGGCCGGTCAGGCCGACGAGCTGGCGCACCTGGTGCGCCTGCCGCACCACGTCGTAGCCGCCGACCGTGGCGTGCCCGGCGGTCGGCTCGATCAGGGTGGCGAGGATCCGGGTCATGGTCGTCTTCCCGGCGCCGTTCGGGCCGAGGACGCCCAGCACGGCGCCCGCCGGGGCGGTGAGCGACACGCCGGACAGGGCGCGCGTGGCGCCGAACCGTTTCTCCAGGCCCTCGGCCTGGATGGCGTTGGACATTTGAGATCTCCTTTGTTCTCGCATGCCAGGACGTTCCGGGCCGAAAGCCGCGGGGTGGACCGCGGGCGAACAAGGTAGGCGCTGTCCGGGTCGATGCGCATCCAGTTTTTCCGGCGCCGCCGTCAGGACGCCGCCGTCCCGCCGGCGGGCGCCCTCTCCGAGCCGACCGGACTCCACCATCGCATTCGGCACCGACAAAATCCCGCGCAGCCCTCCTACCAGCCCGAACGCCTCGCCCGCCGACCCGGCGAAGGAACCGGGACACCGGGGCGGACGCGACCGGTGGACTCCGGACGTCCGGATCCGCAGCACCGGGGCGCGCGGGCTCTAGACTGCAAGACGTGACGGCGCGGAGCACCCACGCGGTGCGTCTGAAGGAGCCCGCGAACCGGGTCTCTCCGCGCGCTATCGCGCACTGGGCGATCGAGTACCTGGCGTTCTGGGGCCTCGGCTTCGGCCTGTCCTGGGGCGTCGCCGCCTGGCTCGGCGACCGGCCCCGCGACGGCGTCCCGCGCTGGCTCACCGCGCACGTCGGCTGGCTGCCCGTCGCGATCGGCGCGGCCGGCGTCCTCGCCGTCACCGTCGCGCCGGTCTGGCGCTACCGCGTGCACCGCTGGGAGGTCAGCGCCGACGTCGTCTACACGCGGACGGGCTGGTTCAGCCGCGAATGGCTGCTCGTCCCGGTCAGCCGCATCCAGAACGTCCACACCGAGCAGGGCTGGCTCGAACGCCTGCTCGGCCTCGCGCGCCTGCGCGTCCACACGGCGTCCCACACGGGCTCGTCCGAGGTGTCCGGCCTCCGGGTGGAGGTCGCCACCCGCCTCGCCGAAGACCTCGCGCACCGCGCCCACGACCTGAGCGACGACGCCACGTGACCACGCCCGCGGACGAACCGCTCCAGCACCCTGCCCCGACTCCCTCGGCGGAGCCACCCCAGCGCCCCACGTCCCCCGCGGCAGAGCAATCGCAGGGCCCCTCATCTCCTTCGGCAGAGCAATCGCAGCACCCCGCATCCCCCTCGGTAGGGCCAGCCCAGGGCCTCACGCCCTCACCGGTTGTGCCGTCCCAGCATCCCGCGCCACCCCCTCCGCACCTTCCGGACGGTTCGCGGTCGCGGACGTCGGGAGAGGTGGTTCACCGCCCCGTCACGCGCCCGGAGACTTCGCCGCGCGTCCCCTTCGCCGAAGGGACGCGGCCGGACGGGCGGGTGCGGCGGTTGCATCCGCTGACGTTCGTGGTCGGGGCCGCGCGGGAGATGGCGGCGCTGGTGGGCGCGGGCGCGACGGGCCTGCTGGTCGGGGGCCTGTCCACCGCGTTCTACTTCGCGCTGATCGGGCTCGCGTTCGGGCTGGCCTGGCACGCCGCGACCTGGGCGATCTTCACCTACCGCGTGCACGAGGACCGTTTCGAGACCCGCCGGGCGCTGGTGGGACGGACGGTCAACAGCATCCCGCGCGAACGGATCCGCGGCGTGGACATCTCGTCCACGCTGGGCCACCGCCTGCTCGGCCTGGCGATCGTGCACGTGGACGCGGGCGCGGACGGCGAGGAGATCGTCCTCAACGCGGTGTCCCTGCGCGAGGCGGAGCGGCTGCGGCGGGTCCTGCTCGCGCGGGCGCGCGCAGCCGAAGCCCGCGCGGCAGGGCCACGGCGACGAATGCTCGCGCACATCAGAAGACGCTGGTTCCTCTACGCCCCGCTGAGCGGTGCCTATCTGCTGACGCCGTTCGCGCTCGCGGGGAGCCTCCTCGGCACGCTCTACAACCTCGGCGACGACCTCGGGCTGATCACGCGGGACCGCGTCGAGAGCCTCGGCCGGGACGCGGCGGGCCTGCCGACCGGCGTCGTCGTCCTGGTCGTCCTGCTGTTCCTGGTCGCGATGCCGGTCGCCTCGGTGATCGCGTTCACCCTGTTCAACTGGGACTTCAGCGTCTACGAGCGGGACGGGTCGATCGTCGCCGAGCGCGGCCTGGTCACGCGCCGCAGCGTCGCGCTGGAACGCCGCCGGGTGCGCGGGGTCGAACTGTCCGACAACCCCTTCGAGCGCGTCGCGGGCGTCGTCCGGCTGGGGGCGCTGGTCACGGGCCTGGGCGACGCCGCCCACCGGGGCCGCCTGCTGCCCGCCGCGCCGCGCGCCACGGCGGACGCGCTGGCCGCCCGCGTCCTCGGCGCGGTGCCGGGGCCGCTGATCGCCCACCCGGACGCGGCGCGCGGTCGCCGCCTCGTCCGCGCGGTCGGCCCGCCCGCGCTCGCCGCCGCGCTGTGCCTGCTGTCCGGGAGCGTCTGGCTCACCGTCCTGTGCGTGCTCGCCGCCGTCGCGGCCGTCCCCCTGGGGCTGGACCGGTACCGGCAGCTCGGCCACGCGGACGACGGCGTCCGGCTGACCGTCCGGTCGGGGTCGCTGCGCCGGCGGCAGTACGTGGTGGAACACGGCGCGATCGTGGGCTGGCGGATCCGCCGCACCCTGTTCCAGCGCCGCGCCGGCCTCGCCACCCTGCACGCCGCCGTCGGCGCGGGCGAGGGCGGCTGCGCCGCCGTGGACATGTCCGAGTCCGACGCCCTGGCGCTGGCCGGCGCCATCACCCCCGACTGGATCACCCCGTTCCTCGCCCCGCCGCCACCCCGCGCGGACGACCACCCCTGAAAACGGAGCGAGCCCCGCCGACCGGTCGAACACTACTCAGAGCACGGTCGCCCGGACGGCCGAACCTCACTCGCAGCCAGGCCCCAGCGCACCCGGACGGCGGACTCCGGCGCGTCCGGGCCTCACTCGGGGCGGCGGGCTCCGAACATGATCTCGTCCCAGGACGGGACCGACGCGCGCTTGCCCTTCGCCTTGCGGCGCGCCCGCGCGGGGCGCTGCGTAGCCGGGGTGTCGGTGGGCTTGTCCGCCTGCGCGGGAGCGGGCATCGCCGGACGCGCGGCCTTCTTCGCCGCCGGACGGTGCGGAGCCCTCGGCACCGCGTGCTCGGCGACCGCCTCGTCGTCCTCCTGCACGGGCTCGGGCTCGGCCTCGCGAGCGGCGGCCCGCCGGTTCGCGGACGCGGCGGCGGCTGCCTTGCGCGTCGCCTCCTCCTCGTCCGCCCTCACCGCGGCCTCACGCTCGCTCTCGGCGTCCTCGCGCACGGAAGCCGCAGCGACCTCGCGATCGTCGCGCTCCGCGGCCACGCCGCCGCCCCGCGCACGTCCCGCAACATCGCGCTCGTCGCCGTCGCCCCGAGCACTTCCCGCAGCGTCCCGCTCATCGCGTTCAGCCCGCGAACGTCCCGCAGCGTCGCGTTCGTCTCGCTCATCGCGCTCGGCGGCGGCCTTCTGCGCCCGCGCACGTTCAGCGTCGCGCTGTGCTCCCGCGGCCTCTCGCGCGTCCGCGTCCTTACTGGACGACGCAACGCGCTCGGATGCGTCCTGCGCGACGGCACCGCGGCGTTCGTCAGCCTCACGCACTTCGCCAGCGTCGCGCGAGTCGCGCTGCCCCTCGGCGTCGCGCCGCTCATCGGCGTCGCGCAGGCTTTCGGCGTCGCGCCGTTCCTGGGAACTGCGCTGACCGTCCGCGTCGTGACCGCGCTGGTTCTCGGCCTCACGCCGCTCCTGCGGGCCTTGCCGCTCGTCGGCGCTGCGCGAGGTGCGCTGGTCTTCGGCGTCGCGGCGCTCCTGCGAGCCGCGCAGACCGTCCGCGTCGCGCATCTCTCCGGCCGCGCGCTGGTCCTCGTCCGCGCGAGAACCCGCGGTCGCCCGCGCGCTCTCTGCCGGACGCCCGTCAGCCGCAGCCTCAGTGCCTTCGGCCGCGCGCGCGTTCTCCTCGTCCAGCAGCTCACGGGCCGCACGGGAGTCCTCGTCACGTGCCACGCGCAAGTTCTCGCGCAGCGCGTCAGCGGCCCGAGATCCTTCCGCCGCGCGCCCGGGCCCCTCGTCCGCCCGAGCGTCAACACCGCGCGAGTTCTGGTCTCGTCCACGCTCAGCGCGGCTTGCGTCCTCATCACGCAGACGCTCACCCGCACCGGCCCCACCGCGCGAGCCCTCGTCCCGCACGCGCTCATCCGCACGGGCGCCACCGCGCGAGCCCTCGGCCCGCACGCGGTCATCCGCACGCAAGTCTCGGTCGCGCAGACCTTCACCGCTGCGCGCGTCCTGGGTCCGCGCGCGGTCGTCCGCACGGGCGCCACCGCGCGAGCCCTCGGCCTGCATGCGGTCATCCGCACGCGAGTCTCGGTCGCGCAGACCTTCACCGCTGCGCGCGTCCTGGGTCCGCGTGCGGTCATCCGCACGGGCGCCACCGCGCGAGCCCTCGTCCCGCGCGCGGTCGTCGGCGCGCGTGTCTCGGTCGCGCAGACTTTCGCCGTCGCGCGCGTCTTGGCTGCGCGTGCGGTCGTCTGCACGGGCACCAGTGCGCGAGCTCTCGTCGCGCGTGCGGTCGTCTGCACGAACGCCAGTGCGCGAGGCCTCGTCGCGCGCGCGGTCGTCCGCGCGGGCACCAGTGCGCGAGTCTTCGTCGCGGGCGCGGTCGGTGGCGCGCGAGGTCTGGTCGCGTAGGGCTTCGCTGCTGCGCGCGTCCCGGGTTCGGGGGCGCTCGTCGGGACGAGTACCGGCGCGCAAGTCTTCGTCTCGCACTCGCTCGGGGACGCGGGCGTCTCCGGTGCGCGCGTCCTGGGGGCGCGGGCGGGTGTCTTGGGCGCGCGAGCTTCCGGCGCGGGAGGCTTCGGTCTGACCACTCGCAGCGGCGCGCGTGCGCTCGTCCGTGCGGGAAGCCGCGTCGGCGGATTCGCGCTGGGCGTCGGTGTCGCGGAGGGAGCGGGCCGTTCGGGCGTCTTCGGGACGCTGGGTGCTGCTCTCGCGGAGGGGGCGGGGGAGGCCGGTGGGGCGGGAGGGCGCGGCCGTGTCGGGGTGGCGGCCCTGGGCGGCCCTGGGCGGGGTCAGCGCGTCGCTGTCGTGCGAGATCGCCGTGTCGCGGAGGATGGCCGCCTCGCGGGCGACGGCCTCGCGGGCGGCGATGTCGCGGGTGGCGGGGTCCTCGGTACGGGACGGGAGGTCCTCGCGGCGGAGCGCGGCGGGCGCGTCGGGACGGACGGGGAACTCGCGCGGGACGCCGTCGAGGGAGCGCGGGGCGTCCTCGGCGAAGGCGGGGTCGAAGCCGCGGCCCGCGGTGCGCAGGGGCTCGGCGTGGTCGTCGGCGGCGGGCAGGCCGCGGGTGCGGGCGGGCGCGGCGGAGGCGGCCGGGTCGGAGACGACCTTCATCGCCGGACGGCGCGGGACGAGCGGGGTGACGGTGTCGGAGAGCGCGTCGTCGTCGTCCCACTCGACGGAGGTCAGCCGCGCGGCGACCTCGTCCAGCGGCGTGACGTGGCGGCGGCGCGGGTCGAAGGACCACTCGGCGGCGTGCGGACGGCCGCCCTCGAAGAACGACAGCCGGACGCGCCAGGTGCCGTCCTCGCACTTCCAGGAGTCCCACTCGACCTCTTCGAGGTCGACGCCGCCGCGGCCGAGGCGCTCCTCGACGGTCTCGCCGAGCGGCGGGCCGGGCGTGGACTCGCCCGGCCGGCGCACCGCGACCCGCTGCGCCTGCTGCGCCATGTACTCGCGCTCCTGCAGGACCGGTCCCTCGAACCACCGGACGCGCTCCACGGGGATGCCCGCCGACTCGGCGATCTCCTCCGCGGTCTCGCCGGACCGGATCCGAGCCTGGATCTCCTTGGGTCGCAAGGGACTCTCCACTTCGATCTCGAACTGGCCGAGGCGGGAGAAGTGCCCTCGCACGGCTGCGCGCAGCCGGTCGTCGACGGGCAGGGTGAACCGGGTGCCTCGGCCCGCGGTGGCCAGGACGAGGTACGTTCCGTCCTCGCTGACCGCGACGAGGCGCAGCTCCTGCATGCGTGTCCTTCCTGCCCTGTCCTTACGGCACCGGAGGGGTGCCGAGCCACACGCCCGATCGCGAGCCCGTCTCCCCGCGCTCGCATCGGCCGGTCGTTCGGTCCCCACCAGGGGCGCATGCGTGCCCTTCCCCCGGATTCCCGAGTCTCTCTTTCGGACACACCTGCTGCCAGCACCGTACCCGGCATGTCCGAACATCGTCGCGCTCGAAGCCCTCATCACACGGGTGACGAGGGCGCCCGACCAAGCTTGCCCGTCCCGTGCGCCCGCCGGGGGCGGACTACCCGATTCTTGTGGATCCTTTTCCACACTGTGCCTGACCGGGCCCCGAGGCTCCAGCCCCCTCGCGTTGCGATCGTCACGTCCCGCCCCGGAACAACGCCGGAGTTACGGTGAGTTCCTGTTCCGGGGGGTTTCGTGAGTCCACGGGAAGAAGGGGAAGAGTCGATGGCGCAGCGGAAGCTGCCGGACCTGAGCGCCACACAACTGATAGCGAGCGGGGCGGCGACGGTGATCGCCGCCTACGGGGCGTCCTACCTCGGGGTGTACGGGACGATCTTCGGTGCCGCGTTCACGAGCGTGGTGTCCACGGCGGCCTCCGTCGTCGGGAAGCACTACCTCGACCAGGGGAAGGAGCAGCTCAAGGAGCGGGCGCTCCTGGTCCACGGCGAGCACGTCTCGGGGGTGTCGGCGCACACGGTGACCGGCGCGGACGCGACGCGCGCCGCGGGTTCGGCGGGGGTGGCGCGCACGCGCGTCGCGGGGGGCGGTGCGCGGACGGGCTGGGCCCCGCCGCCGCGGCCGGCCGGTCCGGGCGGGGGTGACCCGAACCGGACACGGCTGGACGACCCGTTCGGCCTGCCCGCGCCGCACGGTGATCCGAACGCGACGCGGCTCGACCCGTCCGCCGGTTTCGGGCCGCCCGCCGGTTTCGGGCCGTCCGCGGGTTCCGGGCCGTCCGCGGGTTCTGGGCCGTCCGCGATGGGGGATCCGAACGCGACCAGGTTCGACGGGCACGCGCTGGACGCGACGCGCCTGGACCGGACGCCCACCGAGGCCGTCGCGGACGACCTGGTGGCGGAGGCGGGCGACGGCGCGCTGCGCCGGGTGTCCTGGCAGGCCGCGCTGGACGAGACGCTCGTCTGGGCCCGCGAGCGCTGGCGGATGCTGACGGCCGCGGCCGTGGTGGTGTTCGTCGTGGTGATCGGCGGGATCACGCTGTACGAGTCGCTCACCGACAAGACGTTCGGCGGTGTGAAGGGCTCGGGCGGGACGATCGGCAACGTGATCCGGGGGCGGAACGAGGGCGGGACGGTCGTCCCGTCGCACGCGCCTTCGCACGGTCCCAGCGACCGGCCGACCGCGCCGGGCACGGACCGGCCGGAGACGGGAGGCCCGACGGGCCGTCCCACGGACCGGCCGACGGAGAACCCGTCGGAGAAGCCGACGCAGACGCCGACGGCGCCGCAGACGCCCACGCACGAGCCGACGACCGCGCCCACGCACGAGCCGTCCTCCGGCCCGAGCGGCGGCACCGGCGGCGGCCAGGGCGGCGGCGACGGCACGTCCGGAAAGCCCGCCGGCCAGGCTCCGGCCAAGGGCACCAACTAGAACGCCGGATACGGACGGGCCGGGTTCCCCCGAGGGGAGCCCGGCCCGTCCGCCGTTCCGGAGCAGGTCAGTCGCCGAAGACCTGGCGGGTGTAGGGGTTGGCGAAGCGGCGGTCCGGGTCGACCGCGTCCCGGACGGCCTGGAAGTCCTTGAAGCGCGGGTAGACCGTCTCCAGGTAGGCGGCGTCGCGGGTGTGCATCTTGCCCCAGTGCGGCCGTCCGCCCAGCTCGGTCAGGACCTCCTCGACGCCGCGGAAGTAGTCGGTGTGGTCGTCGCGGTGGTAGACGTGCACGGCGATGAAGGCGCTGCGGCGGCCGTGCGCCATCGACAGCCAGGCGTCCTCCTCGGGGAGCAGCCGCACCTCGATCGGGAAGCTGATCTTCCAGTCCCGCCGGGCGAACAGGCCGCGCACCTCGCGCAGCGCGTCGACGAGGTGCTCGCGCGGGATCGCGTACTCCTGCTCCTTGAACCGGACGGTCCGGGGGCTGGTGAACACCTTGTGGGACACGTCGGTGAAGGTGCGCGCGCCGAGCGCCCGCGCCGAGACCTGGTTGATCGACGGGGTGAGCGCCGGGGCCGCGTGCGTGATCCTGTTGATGACCTCGAACAGCGAGTTCGACATGAACTCGTCGTCCAGCCAGCCCTTGAACCGCGACAGCGGCTCGGCCGGGCCCTCGACGCGGTTGTTGCGCTTGGTGAGGCAGCCCTCGGTGTGCGGGAACCAGTAGAACTCGAAGTGCTCGTTGGCGGCGTCGAACTCGTCCACGCGGGCGAGGACCTCGTCCCACTTCATCGGCTGCTCCTGCGCGCGCAGGAGGAACGCCGGGACGGTCTTCCAGGTGATGGCGGTGACGATGCCGAGCGCGCCGACGCCCGCGCGCGCGGCGTCGAACAGGTCGGGCCGCTCGTCGCGCGAGCAGGTGACCACCGAGCCGTCGGCGAGGACGAGTTCCAGCGCGTGCACCTGGGACGCCAGCCCGGCGGCGTCGCGGCCGGTGCCGTGCGTGGCGGTCTGGAGCGCGCCCGCCACGGTCTGCTCCTGGATGTCGCCCATGTTGGCGAGGGCGAGGCCGTGTTCGGCCAGCATCCGGTTGAACGCGTGGAGGGGCAGCCCCGCCTCGACGGTGACCAGGCCGCTGGCGGTGTCCACCGAGCGGACGGCGGTGAGGCCGGTCGGCCGCAGCAGCACGTCCTGCGCGACGGCCGCGCCGGTGAAGGAGTGGCCGGTGCCGGTCATCCGGACGGTGTGCCCGTCGGCGGCCGCCGCGCGGACGGCCGCGGAGACCTCGTCGGTGCTGGTGGGGGTGGTGACGCGGCGGGGAGTGGCGGTCTGGTTGCCGGCCCAGTTCCGCCACGTCTGGGTGCTCACGGGGGACATGGCCGAACTCTACTCGGCGATCGTTTGTGAGGAAAGTTCACGTTTACTTACCGACCGGATCCCGGCCACCGTGACGAGCGCGGCCAGCACCGCCGCGGCCAGCGGGACGCCGAACGAGGCCTTCGCGCCGTAGGCGTCCACGACCCGTCCGGCCAGGGACGCGCCCGCCGCCGCGCCGATGCTCACCGTCGTCGAGACCAGGGCCAGCCCCTCGGTGAGCTGCCCGGCCGGGACGAGCCGCTCCACCAGCCCGTAGCCGGGGATGATCGTCGGCGAGATGGCCAGCCCGGCCACGAAGACCACCGGCAGCATCGCCCAGAAGTCGCGGACCAGCAGCGGCGGCACCAGCAGGACGGCGAGCAGCACGCTGCCGGTGAGGAACCGCCGGTCCAGCGAGGCGCGCCAGTTCCGGGCGCCGTACCAGAACGCCGCGGTCGCGCTGCCCGCCGCGTAGCAGCCGAGCAGCACCCCGGCGAGCGGCTTGTGCCCCTGCGCCTCGGCGAACGCGACGCCGCTGACGTCGATCGCGCCGAACACCAGCCCGGTGAGCAGGAAGATCGGGGTCATGATCCAGATGGCGGGGTTGGCGAAGACGCCGCCGCGGGCGGCCGTCCCCGGCTCGCGCGGACGCGGCGGAGGCTCCGTCTCGCGCAGGCGCGCGAAGGCCAGGCCGCCGACCAGCGTGCAGGACGCCGCGACCGCCAGCCCCGCCGCCGGATGCACCCCGGTCGCCAGCGACGTCACGAGCATCGGCCCCGCCACGAAGATCAGCTCGTCCATCACGGCCTCGAACGAGTACGCCGCGCCCATCGGGATCGCCGTGCCGGTCAGCACGTGCGACCAGCGCGACCGCACCCACGCGCCCATCGACACCTGGGTCAGCCCGGCGAGCGCGCCGGCCGGATAGAGCGTCCACAGCGGGGCGTCGAACACGGCCGAGGAGATCAGGAAGGTGAAGGCGACCGCGTTCGCCGAGACCAGCGGGACGAGCACGCGGCGCTGTCCGTAGCGGTCGGCGAAGCGGGCGCTGAGGGGGGCTCCGAGGGCGTAGGCGACCGACATGGTCGCCGAGACCGTTCCGGCGATGCCGTACGATCCCGTCACCGCGGAGACGAGGAGGACGATCCCGATCCCGACCATGGACATCGACATGCGTCCGACGAATCCGGCGGTGACGAACGCCCTGGCCCCCGGTACGGCCAGAAGCGTCCGGTACGGGCTGGTCAACGTGCTCCTTCCGTCCGTGAGTGGATAGCTTGATCACGGTACCCGTGCCGTACGACGGAAATTTTCGGGTAACCGCCCCTTGGTGACCTTCGTTGGGAATGGTTGTGGCCGCACCTACACCTGAGCCGGAGCAGACCCCCGCCCCCGCGCCCGAGGGGCCCATCTCCGCGCCCGAGGACCGGCGTCCCGCGCCCGAAAACCGGAACGCTGTCCCCGAGGGGACGAGGCGCGCGCCCGAGGGGCGGAGGCGGGGGGCTCGGCTCGCGGTGGCCGGGGTCGGCGTCCTGATCGCCGGGAGCCTCGCCGGGGGCGTGTACGGGGTGCTGACCGTGCCCGACCACGACGCGGCGAAGAAGACCGCCGCGGCCGTCCAGCCCGACCCGCTGGCGGGCAACCCGGCCAACGTGGACACCGCGTCCGGGCAGGTCGCGCCGCTGCGCCGGGTCGTCCCGCCGGACGTGCTGGGCGTCGGAGGCAGCTCGATCACCCCACAGCAGGTCGCCAGGATCAAGAAGATCGGGCACGTCAAGGACGTGATCGCCGTGTCCGGCGGGGCCGTCCAGCTCCAGGGCCGCCAGGTGAACGCGTTCGCCGTGGACCCGTCCGCCTTCCGCTCCTGGACGCCGCCGGACACCGCGAAGCGCACCGATCTGTGGAACGCGCTCGCGTCCGGCCAGTTCGTCGTGTCGGCCAACGCGGCCGAGCAGCTCCAGCTCAGCCGCGGCTTCCAGTACCCGGTGGTCGGACGGACCGTCCCGACCCTCGTGCTCGGCGGGTCCGGCAACATCGGCCTGCCCGGCATCGACATGCTGGTCGGCAAGAAGTCCGGGACGGCCATGGGCCTGGTGGACGGCATCGCCGTCCTCGTCAACGCTCCCGGCGCGAACCCCGGCAAGCTCGCCGGGCAGGTCAAGAAGATCCTCGGGACGGGTTCCAGCGCGGTGAACCTGCACGAGGGCAAGTACCAGTCGTCCGGCCAGGGCGGGAAGTCCGGCAGCTACCTCGACCTCTACAAGCGGGCCGCGACGACCTGCCCGGGCCTGTCCTGGACGGTCCTCGCCGCGATCGGGCAGGTCGAGAGCGACCACGGCCGCAACCCCGGCCGGTCCAGCGCGGGCGCGCTCGGGCCGATGCAGTTCCTGCCGTCCACCTGGGCGACCTACGGCGTGGACGGGGACGGCGACGGCAAGGCCGACATCATGAACCCCTACGACGCCATCCCCGGCGCCGCCAAGTACCTGTGCGCGAACGGCGCAGGCAAGGGCGGCGCGTCGCTCTACCGGGCGATCTTCGCCTACAACCACGCCGACTGGTACGTCCAGAAGGTGCTCGGCCTCGCCCGCGCCTACGCCGCCCAATACAACTGACCGGACCCACCTTGCTGACCGCGCCCGCCCTGCGCGCCCTGCCGCGCCGGCATGGCGTGCGGCACCGGCGACACGCTGGGCGGCGCGACTGAGACGAGGGTCATCCGCAGGACCGGCCGTGGCCTGGTTGGATTGATGGCATGAGCCAGGCGACGACGGCGGGCTTCGACGCCCTGCTGCTGATCTCGTTCGGTGGTCCCGAGGGCCCGGACGACGTGATCCCCTTCCTGGAGAACGTCACCCGCGGCCGCGGCATCCCCCGCGAGCGGCTCGCCAAGGTCGGCGAGCACTACCACCTGTTCGGCGGCGTGAGCCCGATCAACCGGCAGTGCCGCGACCTGAAGGCCGCGATCGAGGCCGACCTCGCGGCGCACGGCCTCGCGGACCTCCCGGTCTACTGGGGCAACCGCAACTGGGACCCGTACCTCGCCGACACCGTCCGGCAGATGGCGGACGACGGGATCCGGCGCGCCGCCGCGTTCGTCACGTCCGCCTACGACGGCTACTCCTGCTGCGGCCAGTACGAGCAGGACATCGAGCGCGTGCGGGCCGAGGTCTCCTGCGCGCCCGAGATCGAGAAGCTGCGGGTCTACTACAACCACCCCGGCTTCGTGGAGCCGTTCGTGGAGGCCACCCGCGCCGCCCTCGACAGCCTTCCCCGGGACCTCGCCGACGAGGCGCACATCGCGTTCAGCGCGCACAGCGTCCCGCTGAGCCAGCCGGGCCGTGAGCTGTACGCGGCCGAGCTGGCGGACGTCTCGTCGCTGGTCGCCGAGACCGCCGCGCCCGGACGGCCCTGGAAGCTCGTCTACCAGAGCCGCAGCGGCCCGCCGGCCCAGCCGTGGCTGGAGCCCGACATCGGCGACCACCTGGAGGACCTGCACGCCGCCGGGGTCCGGGCCGTCGTGAACGTCCCGATCGGGTTCGTCTCGGACCACATGGAGGTCAAGTACGACCTCGACGTGGAGGCCGCCGAGACCGCCGACAAGCTCGGCCTGGCGTTCCGCCGCGCCGCCACGCCCGGCACCCACCCGCGCTTCGTCGCCATGGTCCGCGAGCTCCTCCAGGAGCGCGCCGGGTCCGGGCGGCCCGCGCTCGGCTCGCTCGGACCCCGCCCCGACACCTGTGGAGAATGCCGATGACCGACCCGTCCGAGCTGCTGGAACTGGCCCTGGAGACGGCCCGCGAGGCCGGCCGGATGCTGGTCGACAAGCGGCCCGCCGACCTCGGCGTCGCCGCGACCAAGTCCAGCCCGACCGACGTGGTCACCGAGATGGACCGGGCGTCCGAGCGGCTGATCACCGAGCGGATCCTGGCCGTCCGGCCGCGGGACGCGTTCCTCGGCGAGGAGGGCGGTTCCACGGGCGGCGACAGCGGCGTCCGGTGGGTCGTCGACCCGATCGACGGCACCGTCAACTACCTGTACGACCTGCCCGACTGGGCGGTCAGCATCGCCGCCGAGGTGGACGGCGAGACCGTCGCCGGCGTCGTGGAGATCCCGCGCCGGGGCGAGACGTACACGGCCGTCCGGGGCGGGGGAGCGCTGCTGCACACGGCGTCCGGCGTCCGCGAGCTGCGCGTCAACGACGGGGTGCCGCTGGAGCGCGCCCTCGTCGCCACCGGGTTCGGCTACGCCGCCGGGCGGCGCGCCCACCAGGCCGAGGTGCTGACCGGCGTCCTGCCGCGCGTGCGCGACATCCGGCGCGGTGGCTCCTGCTGCGTGGACCTCTGCTCCCTCGCCGCCGGACGCGTCGACGCCTACTACGAGCGCGGAGTCCAGGCGTGGGACGTCGCCGCCGGGGCCCTGATCGTCCAGGAGGCGGGCGGACGCGTCCAGGGGCTCGCAGGAGCGCCCGTGAGCCCGGAGCTGTGCATCGCCGCGGCGCCCGGCCTCTTCGACGCCCTGCACGCCGTCCTGGAGCCTCTGGACCCGGCCAGGGACTGACGCCCTACGGGGGAAGCGGTCCTCAGACACGGCGGAGGCCCCGGACGACGACGGGACGTCCGGGGCCTCTTTGCGTTCGTTCTCGCAGCGGGGGTCAGTCGCACCGGGGTGCGTCGATGCCGATGTCGTTGTTCGCTGCGATCCGGCGCAGTTCCCTGATCTCCTCCTGGCGGATGTCCACCAGGTAGACGTCGCCTTCTGCGTGGGCGTGGCGCAGCGACTCGTATGCGTTGTCAAGACGCTGCTGGATCTGACGTGACAGCTCGCCCATGGGCCTCCTCCCGGATCGGATCGTCCGTACCCACGCCTACGCTTGACTCAAACCTGTTTCAGAGCGCGATTTCGCCGCGCGGACCGGGCCGGCGGAATCCGCCCCCGGCGGCCCCTTACAAGGCTCTTACGGGGCCTGTGGCATACCGGAAGGGCACGAGGCGAGAGGCGCACAGCCGAGGGGGAGTTCGTGAGGGTTCTGGTCGTCGAGGACGAGCGGGTGCTCGCCGACGCCATCGCCACCGGCCTGCGCCGGGAGGCGCTGGCCGTGGACGTGGCCTACGACGGCGCGGGCGCGCTGGAGCGCGCCGGCGTCAACGAGTACGACGTGATCGTGCTCGACCGCGACCTGCCCAGGGTGCACGGCGACGACGTGTGCAAGCAGCTGGTCGCGCAGCGGTATCCGGCGCGGATCCTGATGCTGACCGCGGCGGGCGAGCTCGACCAGCGGGTCGAGGGGCTGTCCATCGGCGCCGACGACTACCTGCCGAAGCCGTTCGCGTTCACCGAGCTGATCGCGCGCGTCCGGGCCCTCGGACGGCGCGCCTCCGCGCCGCTGCCGCCCGTCCTGGAACGCGCCGGGATCACGCTCGACCCGTCCCGCCGCGAGGTCACCCGCGACGGGCGGCCGATCGAGCTGACCCGCAAGGAGTTCGCCGTCCTGGAGGTGCTGATGGGGGCCGAGGGGGCGGTCGTCAGCTCCGAGCAGCTCCTGGAGAAGGCCTGGGACGAGCACATCGACCCGTTCACCAACGTCGTGCGGGTCACCATGATGACCCTGCGCAAGAAGCTCGGCGACCCGCCCGTCATCGAGACCGTCCCAGGGGTGGGGTACCGGCTGTGAGCGCTTCAGAACCCGTCCGCGACCAGACCGTCCCGCCCGGCGAGGACGCGACCGCCCCTCCGGGGACGGACATGACCGACCCTCCGGGCACGGACGCGACCCGTCCGGCGCGCGAGCGCGCGACGAGCACGACGGGCGCGACAGGCCCGGCGAGCGCGACAGGCCCGGCGGGCGCGGCGAGCGCGCCGGGCGCGGCGAGCATGACGGGCGCGGCGGGCGCGGCGAGCGCGCCGGGCAAGGACATGGACGGCTCGCCCGTCCGGGAGCAGCAGGGCGAGACTCCGGTCCGCCCGTCGGTGACGCCGCCGGGCGCGGCGGCCGGCCGTCCGCCCGGGCAGGACGGCCCGTCCGGCGGCCCCGCCGGCGCGCCGGGTGCCGGTCCGAGCGGGCAGGTCGGCGTGGTGACCACCGGGTCGTTCGCGATGCCGGGGGAGCGGCCCGGCGAGCGCGGCGACGGCGAGCGCGCCTCGCTCCTGTCGGACCTGCGCACCGTGCCGAACCGGATGAGCGTCCGGCTCCGGCTGACCGTCCTGTACGGCGCGCTGTTCTTCCTGGCCGGGGTGCTGCTGCTGTTCGTCACCTACCTGCTGCTGCGGTCGGTGCTCGACTCGGTCTTCCCGGCGGGCACCGGCATCCGCTACCCGAACGGCAGCTACATCACGTCCGAGGAGATCAGGGACCTGGCCATGCGCCGGATGCTGACCCGCTCGGTGCTCGCGCTGCTCGGCGTCGGGATCATCGCGGTCGTGATGGGCTACTTCGTCGCCGACCGGGCGCTGTCGCCGCTCCAGCGGGTCACCCAGACCGCGCGCCGGCTGTCGGAGTCCACGCTGCACGAGCGCATCGCCCTGGACGGCCCCGAGGACGAGATCAAGGAGCTCGCCGACACCTTCGACGCCATGCTCGAACGGCTCAGCGACGCCTTCGACGCGCAGCGCAGGTTCGTCGGCAACGCCTCGCACGAGCTGAGGACGCCGCTCGCGATCAACCGGACGCTGCTGGAGGTCGCGCTCACCGATCCCGAGGTGTCGGACGACCTGAGGACGGTCGGCAGGACGCTGCTCGCCAACAACGCCCGGCACGAGCGGCTCATCGAGGGCCTGCTGCTGCTCGCCCGCAGCGAGCGGGAGCTGACCACCCGCACCCCGGCGGACCTGTCCGAGGTCGCCGCGACCGTCCTGACGAACGTGGCGCGGCGCGAGCAGCCGAACGAGGTCACCGTCCACCGCGAGCTGACCACCGGCACCACGGTCGGCGACCCCGTCCTGCTGGAGCACCTGGTCTCCAACCTGGTGGACAACGCGATCAAGCACAACGCCGACGGCGGCGAGGTCTGGGTCCGCACCGGCGTGCTGTCGGGGTACGCGACCGTCCAGGTGGAGAACACCGGACCGGTCGTGCCCGCCTACGAGATCGAGCGGCTGTTCGAGCCGTTCCGGCGGCTGAACGCCGACCGGCTGGAGTCGGCGAAGGGCGCGGGCCTCGGCCTGTCGATCGTCCGGTCGGTCGTGCTGGCGCACCGCGGCCGGGTCTACGCCGCGCCGCGCCAGGGCGGCGGCCTCGTGATCACCGTCCGGCTGCCGCTCACCTGACTCTGCCGGCTCTGCGCGTGACCGCGCCGGGGGCGACCGGGCGGCCCACACGCCGGGCGGCGCCGCCCGCCGGATCGCCCTCCGGCCGACGGTGCCGCTCGGACCAGCCGCTACGGCACTCGCCGAACTACTTGCTGACGGTGCCGAACGCCGAGGGGCTGGCGTCGGACAGCTTCTCCCGCCAGTCCCAGCGCATCGTCTTCAGCGTCAGGATGTCGGAGCTGGTCGGGTAGAAGGTCACGTACCCGGCCGCGCACTGGTTCCCGTTGCTGGACATCGGGGTCTCCTGGAAGACCGCCTTGCCGCTCGCCGTGTTCCCGGAGATCGCCGACAGCCGCGTGTAGCAGGTGTCCTTGCCGTCCGGGTAGGTGTAGGTGGCCGTGCCGGACGAGTAGATGATCGCGAACTTGGCGGTGAAGTTGCGCCGGCTGCTGTCGGCCAGGCCGGGCTGCTGCGCCGGTCCCGACCAGACGCCGACGATGCCGGTGTTCACCGAGCCGCCGGACGACGACGGCGGGGTGTACGACGGCGGCGAGTACGGCGAGTAGCTGAACGTCGGGCGCGGCGTCGGGTGGTCGTTGCCGGCCGCCACCGCCACGATCACCACGACGATGATCGCGATGATGGCCAGCGCGCCGCAGCCGATGCCGATCAGGACCGGCGCGTTCGAGCCGCCCGACTTCGGCGGGGGGCCGGGCGGACCGTAGGACGGCCCGGGCCCCGGCGGACCGTAGGCCGGCGGGCGCTGCCCCTGCTGCGGCGGCATCCCGCCCTGGTACATGGGCATCGGCGGCGGCGTGATCGGCTGCGGCGGCGGCGTCACCGGACCCGCGCCGCCCTGCCCCTGGTAGCCGCCCTGCCCCTGGTAGCCGCCCTGCCCCTGGTAACCACCCTGGTTCTGGTAGCCGCCCTGGTGCATCGGCATGGGCGGCGGGGTGATCTGCTGCCCGCCGCCGTACGGCGACGCGGCCGGACGGGCCGGCGGCGCGGGCGGCGCGTCCAGCCGCGCGGCGATCCGGGTGCCCTGGTCGAGCAGCGCGCCGCCGGCCGCCGCGCCCGGCGGGGTCGCGTTGACCGACTGGAGGAGCTGGAGCAGCAGTTGCGGCGCGGGCGGCCGCAGACCGGCGTCCTTGGACAGCGCGCGCTGCACCATGTCCCGGACGGGCCCGGCGGGCACACCGCTGAGGTCCGGCTCCTCGTTCAGGATCCGGTTGATGATCACCGGCAGTGTGTCGGCCTCGAACGGGGACTGCCCGGTCGCGGCGAACACCATGGTCGCGCCCCAGGCGAAGATGTCCACCGCGGGCGTGAGCGGCGCGCCGGTGAGCTGCTCGGGAGCCAGGTAGCCGGGCGTGCCGACGACCATGCCGGTCGCGGTGACCGCGCTCTCCTGGGAGTTGACGGTGCGCGCGATGCCGAAGTCGACCACGCGCGGGCCGTCGCTCGCCAGCATGACGTTGTTCGGCTTGAAGTCGCGGTGCACGATCCCGGCCTCGTGGATCGCGGCGAGCGCGGTCGCGGTGCCGATCGCGAGCAGCAGCAGGTCCTGCGCGCTCATCGGGCCGTTGTGCGCGATCACGTCGTGCAGCGACGGGCCGTCGATGAACTCGCTGATCACGAAGGGCTGGTCGCCCTCGACGTCGAAGTCGATCACCCGCGCGGTGCACTGCGGATCGACCTTCGAGGCGGCGGTGACCTCGCGGGCGAACCGCGCCCGCGCCGCCTTGTCGGTCGCCATCTGCGTGTGCAGCAGCTTGACGGCGACGTACTCTCCCCCCGGGGCACGGCCGAGGAAGACAGCGCCCTGGCCGCCTGCACCGAGCCGTCCGACGACCTCGTACTGTCCCAGTGCGCGGGGATCGCCTGGCTCCAGTGGAGCGGCTTCCGGCATCAGACCCTCCCGTGACCCGCATGTGTGGTGTGCCGCCGCACGATATCGCGTTAGTTCAGACGTTTCATCGACACGATGGGTTCGATGCTCGATCGCGTCTTTCCTGGCGATATGCACCTCCGTCCCGTCGAGCCCCACCCGTCCCTCCAGGAGGACTCGGCGGGGGCACGGCGGGGGACGCGGCGGGGCGCGGTAGGGGACGCGGCGGCGGCGCGGTGGGAAGGTCGCCGCGCGAGCGGGCGCCGTTAGGGATATGATCCCGCCGCCGTGGGTAGCGTCCCTGGGCGTCACGGCGCTGTTTCGTTGCGTATCACCCAGCGGGTGGGTGACGTGCGCCACATCTTCGCGGGCCGGTTCGGGTGATCGGTGTCACTCGTGCGAACCGTCGCGCCTTGTGTGGCACAGCTCACCGCACGTGACAGAATTTCCCGCCCGGATCGGGCACAAGAACGGCCCCCCGAGCGTTAGATCCGCGCGACGGGGCGCATAAAGCATCGAGGGGGATGGAGACGAAGATGGCGACCGACTACGACAGCC
Organism: Actinomadura gamaensis; assembly: GCF_042652125.1. Taxonomy (NCBI): domain Bacteria; kingdom Bacillati; phylum Actinomycetota; class Actinomycetes; order Streptosporangiales; family Thermomonosporaceae; genus Actinomadura; species Actinomadura gamaensis. The sequence continues at coordinate 166,311 of NZ_JBHSIT010000013.1, forward strand.
CGCGCAAGACCGACGACGACCTGAGTGAGGACAGCCTCCAGGAGCTGCAGGCCCGCCGCGCCGACAAGGCCGCGAGCATCATCGACGAGGACCTGGACGCCGGCGAGGTCGCCGAGCTGCCCGGCGCCGACCTGTCCAACGAGGAGCTGACCTTCCGGGTCGTCCCGCGGCAGGCCGACGAGTTCACGTGCAGCCGGTGCTTCCTGGTGCACCACCGCAGCCAGCTGGCCACCGAGAAGAACGGCCAGCCGGTCTGCCGCGAGTGCGCGGCCTGACCCGCCGCGCCGCAGTTCCGACCCGCGGGAGCCGCCGGTGAACGAGGTTCCGGAATTCGACGAGCGGCGCGGTCCCTCCGGGGACCCCGCCGCGGCAGTGCCCGTGCCGGGCGCGGCCTCGGCCGCGCCGGGCGCAGACCCGTCCTCCTCCTCGCCGGCGCCGGGATCCGTTCCCGGCGCCGGGAACGACGAGCGGAACGGTGAGAACCACCGATCGGCTCCGGGTGGGACGCCCGACACGGCGTCCGACGCCACGCCCGGAGCCGGTGCACCGCGACCCGGCACGTCCGGGTCCGGTGACGACGCGACACCCGGTGGGACGCCCGGCACGGCGTCCGACGCCACGCCGGGCGCCGCGCCGGATCCGGCGGCCGGTCCGGGGACCGACCGCGAGATCGGCGAGCTGGTCGGACGGCTCGCCGCCGACGACGACGAGCTCGACCGCGAGACCCGCGGCCGCCTCCTCGCCCGCCTGGCCAGGCTCCTGTCCGCCAGCGCCCGCGCCGCCGGCGCCACGGGCGTGGCACGCGGACGCTGGCTGGCCGACCTGTTCGCCGCGATCGTCCCGCACGTGCCCATCCGCGACCGGGCCACGCTGACGGCCCACCACCACGGCCTCACCGGCGAGGCCCTGGCCGACAACCTCGTCAAGGTCGCCGCCAACGCGACCACCGCCGTGGGCGCGGCGGGCGGTGCGCTGGCGGCCGTCGAGTTCGCCGCGCCCCCGCTGCTGCTGTCCGCCCCCGCGCAGCTGGCCGCCGAGACGCTGGTGGTCGCGGCGATCGAGGTCAAGATGATCGCCGAGCTGCACGAGGTCTACGACGTGCGGGTGCAGGGGTCCGGCGCCGTCCGGGCCGCCGCGTTCGCGACCGCGTGGGCCAGGCAGCGGGGCGTGAACCCGCTGGAGGGCTCCCTCACCGGCGCGCTGGGCGCGGCGTCCAAGGCCGCGCTGCGCAAGCGGATGCTCCGCACCCTCGGCCGCAGCATGTCCACGATGGGCCCGTTCCTGACCGGCGCCGCGGCCGGCGCCGCCCTGAACCGCACCGCCACCAGGAAGCTCGCCGCCTCCGTCCGCGACGACCTCCGCGACCTGGGCGGCCCCGCCCCCGAACTCCCCGGCGACCATCCCGGCCTCACTCCCTGACTCCGTCCGCACGCCCCCTCCACCCGCCACTCGTCTCCACCCGCCACTCGTCTCCACTCGGTCCAGCCTCCCCGCCGGGAACGCGAGATCGGGTTCAGACCCGCGTCCTCCGCTCCGCCGACCGTGCTCGGCCGGGCGAGGGCGCGGGTTCGTCGTTCGGGGCTCATCCGGGCGGTTGCGGACTGTTCCAGCGGCCCGATTCGGGCGGGTGGAAGGGTCAGGCGAACTCCAACTCCGCGGCTACAGAATCGCGCCCGCAGAGCCACATTCCCAGCGCTTCGCGGGTACCCCGGACGGTCGGGCCGTCCTTGGCGCCCGGCAGGGCGACCGGGCGGTGGCCGTCGGTCGGCTCCAGGCGGTGGCGCAGCACCCGCCGGTTCAGCCACATGCTGAGCTGGAGCCCCTCCCGGAAGATCGCGGTGGCGGTGCGGTCCGGGACGCGCCGGGTGAGGCCGAGGCCGCGCACCACGTCCTGGTGGTGGACGCCCAGGTCGCCGAGCAGGATCGGCGCGCCGAGGCGGCTGGTCGCGCTCGGGTTGTCGGCCCAGTGCCGGGCCCACTCCATCAGCCGGTCCCGCGAGACCGCGCGGGCCCGGTCGGCTTGCGCCTGGTTGGCGGCGTTGATCTTCGGCCCGTACGGCAGGTACGAGCTGAGGACGTAGTCGAGCCCGATCACGTGCCCGAGGACGTCGCGCGGCGCCCACTCGGTGCAGAGCGTCGTCCCGGCGTCGAAGTCGTCGTCGGACAGGGCGTCCAGGGTCTCGATCAGCCGGTGGCGCTCGGCGCGCAGCTCGTCCTCGAGAGGCAGGCGGATGCGGTCCAGCAGCATCGTGGTCGATCCCTTCGTCACCGGGACCGACCACGATACTGGACGGCACGTCCAATGCCCCGCCCGGCCCCGCCCTCGCGGCGCCGTCCGAGCGGACGCGTCAGGCGCCCGCGCGCGTCAGGCCCCCGCGCGTGTCAGGCGCCCGCGCGCGTCAGGCCTCCGCGCGCATCAGCCATCCGTGCGCGTGAGGCCTGCGGACGCGTCAGGCCTCGGCGCGCAGCTGGGCGGGGAGCTGGCCCGTCCCCTTGGCCCACTGCCGGGCCGCCGCGCGGGTGGCCATCAGCCGCGCGACCTCCATGCCGACGCCCATGACGACGGCCCACGCGATGGCCTCGGTGAGCGCGACGTCCGGCGACTCGGGGTTGGTCGGCGGCTCCTTGCCGGTGCTCTTCTTCCACACCATCGTGATGGCCTTCTTGGCGGCGAAACCGCCCACGAAGGCCGCGCCCCCGGCCAGCACCCGCCAGCCGATGTCACCCTTGTCCGCCATCGAAACCTCCAAGTTCCTAGCTCTCCCCGACGCTATCGGACCCGTTCCCGCCGAAGGGCGCCGCACACGGCGGCGCGGCGGGCGGAAAATCGAACCGATCAGCGTCCGGCCGTCAATAGCATTGGTGCATGAACATCCAGCCGCGTACGCCGAACGTTCCCGCCAAGCCTTCCCTGGACGGCTTGGAGGACACGTGGGTACGGCGCTGGGAAGAGGACGGGACCTACCGGTTCGACCGGACGCGTCCGGCGGAGGAGGTCTACTCGATCGACACGCCGCCGCCCACGGTCAGCGGGTCGCTGCACGTCGGGCACGTCTTCTCGTACACGCACACCGACACCGTCGCGCGGTACCGGCGCATGCGCGGGCAGGAGGTCTTCTACCCGATCGGGTGGGACGACAACGGCCTGCCGACCGAGCGGCGCGTCCAGAACTACTTCGGGGTCCGGGGGGACGCGTCGCTGCCGTACGACCCGTCCTTCGAGCCGCCGGAGAAGCCGGACCCGAAGCGCCAGGTCGCGGTCAGCCGCCGGAACTTCATCGAGCTGTGCGACCGGCTCACCGGGATCGACGAGAAGGCGTTCGAGGACACCTGGCGCCGGGTCGGGCTCTCGGTCGACTGGAACCTGCTCTACACCACCATCGGCGAGAACGCGCGGATCGCGTCGCAGCGGGCGTTCCTGCGGAACCTGCGGCGGGGTGAGGCGTACCTGTCCGAGGCCCCGACCCTGTGGGACGTCACGTTCCGCACGGCCGTCGCGCAGGCCGAGCTGGAGGACCGGGACCAGCCCGGCGCGTTCTACCGGATGCGGTTCCACGGCGAGCGGCCCGTCTACATCGAGACGACACGTCCGGAGCTGCTGCCCGCGTGCGTCGCGCTGGTCGCCCATCCGGAGGACGAGCGGTACCGCGAACTGTTCGGGACGACCGTCCGCACGCCGTTCTTCGGCGTCGAGGTCCCGGTCCTCGCGCACCGGCTCGCCGAACCGGACAAGGGGTCCGGCATCGCGATGATCTGCACGTTCGGCGACGTCACCGACGTGACGTGGTGGCGGGAGCTCGACCTGCCGACGCGGGCGGTCGTCGGGTGGGACGGCCGGTTCGTCGCCGAGCCGCCGGCCGGGGTCCCGGCCGACCGGTACGCCGAGCTGGCCGGGAAGACGGTCCACTCGGCGCGCGAGCGGATGGTCGAGCTGCTCGCCGAGGCCGGCGACCTGGACGGCGAGCCCCGGAAGATCGTCCGGCCGGTGAAGTTCTACGAGAAGGGCAGCAGGCCGCTGGAGATCGTCACGACCCGGCAGTGGTACATCCGCAACGGCGGGCGCGGGCCGGAGCTGCGCGCCGAGCTGCTGGCGCGGGGCCGCGAGCTGGAGTGGTACCCGGCGTACATGCGCGCCCGGTACGAGAACTGGGTCGAGGGCCTGAACGGCGACTGGCTGATCTCCCGGCAGCGGTTCTACGGCGTCCCGATCCCGGTCTGGTACCGGCTGGACGCGTCGGGCGAGCCGGTCTACGACGAGCCGATCGTCCCGGCCGAGGACGCGCTGCCGGTCGACCCGGCGTCCGACGTCCCGCCCGGCTTCACCGAGGACCAGCGCGGCAAGCCGAACGGCTTTACCGGCGACCCGGACGTGATGGACACCTGGGCGACGTCCTCACTGACCCCGCAGATCGCGGGCGGCTGGGAGCGCGACCCGGACCTGTTCGGCCGCGTCTTCCCCTACAGCCTGCGCCCGCAGGCGCACGACATCATCCGGACGTGGCTGTTCTCCACGGTCGTCCGGGCGCATCTGGAGAACGGTTCGCTGCCGTGGCGCGCGGTCGCGCTCTCCGGCTGGATCCTGGACCCGGACCGCAAGAAGATGTCCAAGTCCAAGGGCAACGTCGTCACGCCGATCGCGCTGCTGGAGGAGTACGGCTCGGACGCGGTCCGGTACTGGGCGGCGAACGGCCGTCCGGGCACCGACACCGCGTTCGACACCGGGCAGATCAAGGTCGGCCGGCGGCTCGCGATCAAGATCCTCAACGCGTCGAAGTTCGTGCTCGGCTTCGCCGAGCAGCCGCTCGCCGAGGGCGCGGACGCGGACGGGATCTGGTATCCGGGCGACCTGGCGATGCTCGCGGCGCTGCGCGGCGTCGTCGCCGAGGCCACCGAGGCGTTCGAGGACCATGACTACACGCGGGCGCTGGAGCGCACCGAGCGGTTCTTCTGGCAGTTCTGCGACGACTACCTGGAGCTGGTCAAGCAGCGCGCGTACGGGGACGGCCGGGAGGCCGCGTCCGCGCGGGCGGCGCTGAACCTGGCGCTGTCGGTGCTGCTGCGGCTGTTCGCGCCGGTCCTGCCGTTCGTGACCGAGGAGGTCTGGTCGTGGTGGCGGGAGGGTTCGATCCACCGCGCCGCCTGGCCCGCCCCGGACGAGCTGCCGGACGGCGGCGACGCGTCCCTGCTCGACGTCGCGGCCGAGGCGCTGCGCCAGGTCCGCAAGGCCAAGTCGGACGAGAAGGTCTCGATGCGCACCGAGCTGGCCCGAGCGGTCGTCACCGGCGAGCGGGCCGGCGACCTGTCCGCCGTCTCCGCCGACCTCCGGGCCGCCGGCCGCATCGCCGAACTCGACCTGGACGGCCGTGAGGGCGCCCTCACGGTCACGGTCACCTTCGCTTAGAGGCGAGGCGGGGGCGTTCGGGCCGGGGTGACCCGAACGCGGTTCGGGCGATAGCGTAAGCGGGTCCTGACTTGCGTTGTCGTCGGAGCCGCGCCGTCCCCCGGAGGAGCCGCCACGTGACCGATCTCGACGAGTACCGCGACCGGGCCCGCGCCTGGCTGGCGGAACGGACCGCCGACCTGCCGCCCGACCCCGGACTGGCGGAGGCCCGCGCCTTCATGGCCGACCTGTACGACGCGGGCTTCGCGGGGATCACGTGGCCCGCCGAGTACGGCGGGCGCGGCCTGTCGGCGGCCGAGGAGCGCGCGTTCCAGCAGGCCGCGGCCGACTTCACGCTTCCGGTCGGCGTGTTCGGGATCGGCCTCGGCATGTGCGGTCCGACGCTGCTGTCGCTCGGCACCGAGGAGCAGAAGCGCCGCTACATCCGGCCGCTGCTGCGCGGCGAGGAGATCTGGTGCCAGATGTTCTCCGAGCCGGGCGCGGGCTCGGACGTGGCGTCCCTCCAGACCCGCGCCGTCCGGGACGGCGGCCACTGGGTCGTGGACGGCCAGAAGGTGTGGACGTCGGTCGCCCGGCAGGCCGACTTCGGGCTGCTGATCGCCCGCACCGACCCCGCCGTCCCGAAGCACCAGGGGATCACGATGTTCGTGATCGACATGCACGACCCCGGCGTGGACGTCCGGCCGCTGCGCGACATGACCGGCGAGTCGCATTTCAACGAGATCTTCTTCACCGGCGTCCGCGTCCCGGCCGAGAACGTCGTCGGCGAGGTGAACGGCGGCTGGTCGGCGGCGGTGACGACGCTGCTGCACGAGCGGGTCTCGATCGGGATGGGAGCGGCGCGCACCGAGCGTCCGGCGTCGTTCGCGGCGCTGCGCGCGGCGGCGCGGGAGCGCGGGCTGCTCGGCGAGCCGGGCGTCCGCGACCAGCTGCTGGACCTCTACCTGCGGGAACGCGCCTTCGACCTGCTCAACGCGCGGATGTCGCAGGAGGTGAAGGCCGGGATCTCGCCGGGCGCGCGCGGCTCGGTGAGCAAGCTGCTGCTCGCCGAGCTCACCCTCGCCGGGGCCGACACCGCGAGCGAGATCCTCGGCCCGGAGAGCGTCGTCGGGGACGGCCCGATCCCGCGGGCGCTCGCCTGGGCGCCGGGCATGGCGCTCGGCGGCGGCACCAACGAGATCATGCGCAACATCATCGGCGACCGGGTGCTCGGGCTGCCGCGCGAGCCGCAGGTGGACCGGAACATCCCGTTCCGGGCGCTGAAGGTCGGCACGCAGGCGAAGGAGGACGGCGAGTGAGGCTCATCCCGACCGAGGAGCAGCGGGAGCTTGCCGCGACCGTGCGGTCCTTCCTGCGCGACCGGGTGCCGATGTCCCGCGTCCGCGAGATCGCCGAGTCGGACGAGCCGCACGACCGGACGGCGTGGGCGCGGCTGTCGTCCGAGCTGGGCCTCGCGGGGCTCGCGGTGGCGGCCGAGCACGGCGGATCAGGCGCGGGGTTCGGCGAGGTCGCGGCCGTGCTGGAGGAGCTGGGCGCGGCGCTGACGCCCGTCCCGTACTTCTCGGTGGTCGTCGCGGCGGAACTGCTCGCCTCCCTCGGCGCCGAGGATCTGCTTCCGGACGTGGCGTCCGGCGCGACGGTCGCGGTCGTCGCGCTGTCCGACGGGGACCTCCCGGTCGGGCGGATCATCGACCGGGGCGAGTGGGTGCTGGAGGGCGCGGTCGAGCGGGTGCCGGACGGCGCGTCCGCCGACCTGCTGCTCGTCGTCGCCTCGACCGGCGAGGGCCGCCGGGGCGTGTTCGCCGTCGCGGCGGACGCGGCGGGCCTCGCGCGCAAGCCCCTGGCCACGCTCGACCTGACCCGTCCGCAGGCGCGGATCGAGCTGGGCGGCTCTCCCGCGCGGCTGCTCGGACCGATGGACGCGGGCGCGGCCATCGACCGGACGCTGGACGTCGCGGCCGTGCTCCTCGCGGCCGAGCAGCTCGGCGGGCTGCGCCGCTGCCTGGACACGATCGTCGAGTACGCCAAGCTGCGCGTCCAGTTCGGCCGGTATGTCGGGTCGTTCCAGGGCGTCAAGCACAGGCTCGCCGACATGCACTGCGTCCTGGAGCAGGCCGAGTCGGTCGTCCGGTACGCGGTGTGGGCGGCCGGCGAGGCCCCGGACGAGCTGCCCGAGGCCGCCGCGTTCGCCGCGTCCTTCATGGGCCGGGCGTACTTCCAGGTCGCGAAGGACCACCTGCTCCTGCACGGCGGCATCGGCTTCACCTGGGAGCACGACGCGCACCTGTACTACAAGCGGGCCAAGGCCGACGAGGTACTGCTCGGCCCGCCCCGCGCGCACCGCGCCCGCCTGGCCGCGGCCCTGAACCTCACCGACTGACCCTCGCCCGGGCCGCCCGGAGCCGCCCGGGACCATCCGGGGGCCGCCCGGGCGGCCCCCGGGCGGCCCCCGGGCGGTCCCGCGGTTCGGTCAGGCGAGGACGCAGTGGGTGCCGCGGAAGATCGTCGGCATGCACTTGTTGCAGTGCACGCACAGCGAGCGCGTCGCGGGCTCGGCCCTGATCCGATCGATCAGGTCGGGCTCGCGCAGCAGCGCCCGCGCCATCGCGACGAACGCGAAGCCCTCGGCCATCGCGCGGTCCATCGTGGCGCGCTCGGTGATGCCGCCGAGCAGCACGAGCGGCAGGTCGAGGGCCGCGCGGAACTGCCGCGCCGACTCCAGCAGGAACGCCTCCCGGTACGGGTAGGCGCGGAGGAACCGCCCGCCGGCCAGCCGCACGCCGAGCCGCTGCGGCGGCGGGAACGCCGCGGCGAACTCGCGGACGGGCGCGTCGCCCCGGAACAGGTACATCGGGTTCAGCAGCGAGCTGCCCGCCGTGAGTTCGAGCGCGTCGACCGAGCCGTCCCGTTCCAGCCAGCGCGCCACCTGGACGCTCTCGTCCAGCCAGAGCCCGCCGGGGACGCCGTCGTCCATGTTCAGCTTGGCGAGGACGGCGATGCGGTCGCCCACCTCGTCCCGGACGGCCCGCGCGACCGCCCGCGCGACCTTCGCCCGGTTCGCGAGCGAGCCGCCGAAGCCGTCCCGGCGCCGGTTGAGCCGCGGGCTGAGGAACGAGCTGGCGAAGTAGTGGTGGCCGAGATGGATCTCCACGGCGTCGAACCCCGCCTCGATCGCGAGCCGCGCGGCGGTCGCGTGCGCGGCGGTGATCCGCTCGATGTCCGCGACGGTCGCGCGGCGCGTCATCCGGAGGCTCTGCGGGTTGAACATCGCGACGGGCGCGAGCGACGGCAGCCGGTTGGAGCGTCCGTTGGCGACCGGTCCCGCGTGCCCGATCTGCGCCGAGACCGCCGCGCCCTCGGCGTGCACGGCGTCCGCGAGCCGCCGCAGGCCGGGCACGGCCTCCGGGCGCATCCAGATCTGGTTCCGCTCGGTGCGCCCCTCCGGCTGGACGGCGCAGTACGCGACCGTCGTCATGCCGACCCCGCCCGCGGCGTGCCGCCGGTGGAACTCCACGAGGTCGTCGGAGACGAGCGCGCCGCGCGTCATGCCCTCGAACGTCGCGGCCTTGATGGTCCGGTTGCGCAGGGTCAGCGGCCCGAGCCGCGCGGGCTCGAACACCTCCGGCGCAGCGGGCGCCGTCGGCCCGGTCGGGGTGGGCTGCCCGGTCGGGGTGGGCTGCCCGGTCGGGGTGGGCGGCACGGTCGCCTCCTAGAAGGTCATCGGCGAGGGGTGGGCGTCGGGGCGCATGGCCGCGTCGGTGCCGCCGTCCACGTAGAGGACCGCGCCGGTGGCGAAGCGCGCCTCGGGCTTGAGGAACTGGTGCACCCAGAACGCGACGTCCTCGGGCTCGCCGAAGCGGCCGAGCGGCATCGGGGTGGGGAAGTCGTCCGGGTCGCCCTCGGCCGCGCCGCCGGTCGAGTCCCGGAGCAGCGGGGTCAGCACCGCGCCGGGCGCGATCGCGTTGAGCAGCACGCCCTCGCGGGCCCACGCGGGCGTCACGGCCGTGCGCCGCACCCAGTGCGCGACGGCCAGCTTGGACGTCGCGTACGCGGTGATGCTCGGCGCGAAGTCGATGATCTCCTGCGGCGCGGCGGCCTGGCCGGCGCGGGCCCGCTCGCGCGCGCCGTCCTCGTCGCCCGCGAGCGCGAGCGCGGCCAGCTCGGCGTCCACGAGCGGGACGGTGCTGGCGGAGTTGGAGCTCATCACGACCGCGCGGCCCGCGCCGGACGCGGCGAGCGCCCCGCGCAGGCCGTCCAGCAGCGCCACCGGGCCGAAGTAGTTGATCGACATGACGGCGGCGGCGTCCTTCATGCCGGGACCGACCCCGGCGATCGCGGCGACGCCGTCGAGCCGTCCGCCGCTGAGTTCGAGGATCTCGCCGACCGCCCGGTCGCGCCCGTCCGGCGTGCCGAGGTCCGCGACGACGTGCGCGTCGCGCAGGTCCACGCCGATGACCGAGTGCCCGGCCCGCTCCAGGAGCGCGGCGGTCGCCGCCCCCATGCCGGACGCCGAGCCGGTGACCGCGAAGGTTCCCATGGTGCCGTCCTCTTGGGGGGCTAGTAGGTGAAGGGCAGGTGCTTGATGCCGTTGATGAAGTTGGAGTAGAGCCGGTCGGGCTCGCCGTCCGCGCGGATCGTCGGGACGCGCTCGAACAGCTCGCGGAACATGACGGTGATCTCGCGCCGGGCCAGGTTCGCGCCGAGGCAGAAGTGCGGGCCGGGGCCGCCGAACGCGACGTGCGGGTTGGGGGAGCGCAGGATGTCGAACCGGTCCGGACGCTCGAAGACCGTCTCGTCCCGGTTCGCCGAGTTGTAGAACAGCAGGACCTTGTCCCCGGCGCGGTACCGGTTGCCGTTCATCTCGTGGTCGCGGGTCAGCGTCCGGCGGAACTGGATCACCGGCGTCGCCATCCGCAGGATCTCCTCGACCGCGCCCGCGATCCGGCCGTCGAAGTCGGCGAGCAGCCGCGCCCGCTGGTCCGGGTGGTCGGTGAGCAGCTTCAGCCCGTGCGACATCGCGTTCCGGGTCGTCTCGTTGCCCGCCACCACGAGCAGGATGAAGAACGAGCCGATCTCCTGGTCGGTCAGCGACTCGCCGTCCACGTTCGCGGTCGCCAGCGCCGACACCAGGTCGTCGCCGGGGTCGCGGCGCCGCCGCCGGGCGAGCTTCATCGCCATGTGGTTCAGCTCGTACCCGGCGGTCATCGCGGACGCCAGCCCGTACAGGACGCCGCTGCGGGTGATCCCCGACCGGACGAACTCGCGCCCGCCGGTGTACTCCGGGTCGCCGATGCCGAGGATCACGTTCGTCCGGTCGTAGACCATCGCGCGGTCCGCGTCGGGGATGCCCATCATGTCGCAGATGACCTGCACCGGCAGGCGCGCGGCGACGTCGGTGACGAAGTCGCCGGGGCCGCGCGCGAGCAGGTCGTCCACGATGCGGCGGGCGCTGGCGCGCAGGTCGGCCTCGGTCCTGGCGAGCATGCGCGGGGTGAACGTCCGCGACACGATCCGGCGCAGCCGGGCGTGCCGCGGATCGTCCATGTTGATCATCGAGCCGAAGTAGCGGGCCATGTAGCCGGGCAGGTCGGCGATGCTGTTCGAGCACGGCTCGCTGCTGAACACCTCCGGCGTCCGGCTCGCCTCCACGACGTCCGCGTGCCGGACGAGCGCGTGGTAGCCGCGTCCCTGCCGGATGAACGGCAGCTTCAGCTCCGGGAAGAACGCCGGCCGGTCCCGCCGCCTGAGCTCGGCGAACGCCGCCTCCCGCTCGTCCGGCGGCCGCGCCCAGAAGGCGAGGTCGGACAGGTTGACGTCGCTGTCGATCGCCGTCGTCATCTTCCGGCACCTCCGGCACCCGGGTCGCCCGAGTCGCATTCGGTTCTATCGAACTCGGGCCCCGGCCCTCCCGTCAACCGGCCGGGCCCCCTCGACCGGCCGCTCGCGTCAGGCGGCGGGCGCGAGGATCGTCCGCCGCAGGACGGTCCGCTCGACGGCCGTCCAGACCGCCGACGCCAGCAGGTACAGCCCGGCGGCCAGCGGGACGAACGCCGCGACGACGACCGTCCCGAGCGACAGGAGCCGCATCCACGGCTTCGGGACGTGCCGCGCCGACCACCAGGCCACCGCCGCCAGCGCGACGAGCAGCCCGGCGAACACGAGCCCGGCGGGCGTGAACAGCCCCGCTCCCGCGACCGACACGAGGTTCTGGCCCAGCGGCACGGAGAACAGCGTGTGCGCGAGCAGGACGTTCTGGTGCCCGGCGACCGTCGCCGACCGGAACAGGGTGTACATGACCATGAAGAACGGGAACTGGAGCAGCATCGGGCCGACGCCGGTCAGCGGCGACGCGCCCTCCCGCTCGTACAGCGCGGCGAGTTCGCGCCGCAGCCGCTCGGGATCGCGGCGATGCCGCTCGCGCAGCCGTGCCAGCTCGGGCACGAGCGCGGCCCGCGCCCGCTCGCCGCGCGCCGCCCGGACCGCGAGCGGCAGCAGCAGGGCCCGGACGGCCAGGGTGAACAGCACGATCGCGAGCGCGGCCGAGAGCCCGCCCGCCACCGGCTCGAAAGCGAGAGTCAGCCCTTTGACCAGCGCGTACGCGCCGGCGACGGGGATGTCGAACAGAGACAAGGAAACCTCCAGGACGGCACGGATGGACGATCAGTTCGGGGAACCGATCGCCCGTCCGGGAGCCCTGGGACGCGGCCGTCCCGCCGCGTCGGGATCGCGCTGCGGCAGGAACGCCGTGCGCAGGGTGCGTTCGCGGAGGGTGGTCCGGACGCGTCCGACGACCGGCGCGCCGTCCGTCCGGACGGCCCGGGTCGCGGCGAGCACCACCAGCCCGGCGACGGCCGCGAACGACGCCGCGACGAGCAGCCGCGGCAGCCCACCGCCGGAGAGGCCCGCGAGACCGGGAAGGCCGGGCAGGGTTGCGAGCAGCAGGGCGGGCATGACGAACAGCCACACCGCGAAGTGCGGCAGCCGCGTGATCCTGTCCTGCCTCATCACCGGATCGACGTCCCGTCTCCCTGGCCGGTTCCCTTCAGAGTAGAAGCAGGGCGAGGGCGAGCAACACCGAGAGCGCGGTGAGGTTCCTGGCCCAGGGCATCCGGACGGCGATCAGCGCGTCCCGGTCGGGGGAGCGGGCCCAGTAGGTCAGGGCGGCGCTCAGGGAGCGGCCCGCGCCGAAGGACGCGCCCGCCAGCAGGGTCGCCGGAGCGCCCAGGTGGGCGAGGAGCAGGCCGAGGGCCAGCACGTACGGCGACGACGCGGAGACGTACGTGCGGACGCCGGTGCCCATCTCGAACCCGAACTGGAGCGAACCCGTCCGCAGCCGGTGCATCAGCACCTCCTGCGGGATCTGCCGCGCGTTCTGCGGCAGCGGCAGCCGGACCAGCCCGGCCTCGCGCGCGGCGGCGACCGCGGCGAGCGCGACGACCAGCCCGGCCCGGACGGCGGCCGGGACCGGCGCCGCCAGCCCGGATGCCAGCCAGATCACTCCGGCGCTCAGCGTGCCCCCGAGCACCAGCCCGAGGGAGAAGACGGCCAGGACCTCGCCCTGCCGTATCGGGGCCCGCCAACCTGGCGAGAACAGCACGGATTCGCTGTTGCGCGTTCAAACCGAGCCGGACAGCGCGAAACCGGCCAGGGCCCCGACCGCCGCCCAGCACAGGACGGTCGCGTCCAGCGCGGCGGCGGCGACCGCCAGCAGCGCCAGGGCCGCGACCGGCAGCAGCGGCTCGGTCAGGGCCCGGCGCAGCCGTCCCGCGGGGGCGGTCAGTTGTAGCACGCGACCGCCTTGCGGCAGATCGTCTTGTACCAGCTCCCGCCGCCCGACCTCTTCCAGCCGTCGTGGCACCGCCAGGTGACGCCCTTGCGGCAGTTCCCGCAGCTCTTGGACACCTTCCAGAGCCAGCCGTCCCACTTGCCGCCGTAGCACTGGTTCGGGCGCAGCTTGTAGCGGTGCGGGTCGGAGACGCCGGAGCGGTGGTAGCCCTTGTACGTGCCGCTCGTCCGGCAGCAGACCGAGCAGACCAGGCTCGGGCCGCAGCCCGGCGAGCAGCCGACGTGCGGCTCGCCCGGCGGGCAGTGCGGCAGGATGTCGTAGTACCCGCTGCTCAGGCTGAACCCCTCGGCGAGCGCCTGCCGCGCGGGCGGCAGCACGCCGATCGCGTTCAGTCCGGCCGTGGCGCCGGCCGCGGCGAGGCCCGCGAGCAGCCCGCGCCGGGCGGGCCGGAACCGCGCGCCCTCCTCCTCGACCGGCCGCCGCCGCACCCGCTCGGACCCGGCGGGCCGCGGCCCGCGCAGCGGCGGCACGTCCTCGAGTTCGATCATCGGCCCACCTCCAGCTCCGGTTCCAGCAGTTCGCGCAGCGACTCCGGCGACCCGACGGGGGCCGCCGCGCCGATCCGCCCGTCCTCCGTCAGCACGACCGCGAACGGCGTGGCGGAGACGCGGTAGTCCTCGAAGAGACCGGCGCCCTCGTGCGCGAGGACGGTCACGTCCGGCGCGACCGCGGCCGGCGCGGGGCCCGCGAAGACGGCGCGCAGCGGCGGTTCGGCCGCGGCGAGCACGTCCTCGCAGACGCCGCAGTCGCGGTCGAGGAAGAGCACCAGGCCGGGTCCGAGCCGTCCGAAACCGGGCGCGACCGCGCCGCGTTTCGGGCCGGGCGCGGGACGCGCGGCGGTGACGCGGCCCGGACCGGCGAGCGCGTGCACCTGCCGCACCAGGCCCGCGACGACCAGGGCCAGCAGCAGGATCGCCACCCACGACAACAGCAGCGCGCTGGTCTGAAAGCTCATCCCACGCTCCTCTCCGGGACGCTCATGGCCCGGGGCAAGATCCAGAGCAGCACTCCGAGCGCGGCCCCCGCCACGACCCCGGCGGCCGTCCCGCCGGTCAGCGCGGGTGGGGCGGCCAGCGCCCCGCCCAGGGCCAGGACGGCCAGCCCGGCGGACCGCGCCACGACCCACGCGGACATCGGCGTCGAGAGATCGCCACCGCAGCCGCACGGCACCCGCCTCGTCCCGGCCCGGTGCGTTACAAAGGCCGCATAGGCCGCGTAAGCCGCGAAAAGCAGGGCTGCGGCGGCCAGCGCGCCGCGGGTCAGGTCCGTCCGGCGCAGGCCCAGGCTCAGCAGCAGGACGGCCAGGACGGCGACCTCCGCCGCCACGGCCAGCGAGGCCACCGTCGGCGCCAGCCGGGACGGGAGCGCGCCCTGCGCCCGCAGAGCCCCGGCCAGATCGCGGCTGCGGACGTGCCCGGCCAGCGACAGCGCCAGGACGAGCGGGACGGCGGCCGTCCCGGCGAGGGCGGCGAGCCCGCCCATCACCGGACCGCTTCGACCGATAGCGAGGCGAGCCGGCCGGGCACCCGCCGGACCTGGTCCTCCTCCGGCAGGACGGTCACCAGCAGGCGGCTCAGCGCGAGCAGGAAGTAGGGGCCCTGGCCGTCCACGGTGTCCTGGAACAGCTCGCCGCCCGCGACGCGCGCGCCGCGCCAGCCCGGCAGCCGCTTGCGCGTCTCGCCGGTCAGCGCGGTGATCTCCAGCAGGCCGAGGCCGGGCACTTCTTTCACCAGCTCAGCGGGTTCGGGCAGGGCGACGCCCTTGGCCGCGGGCGCGACGGAGATCCCGTCGTCGTGCTCGGTGAGCCGCAGCCCGGAGAGGAACGCCACGGCGTCCGCCGGGCGCCCGCCGTACAGGTGGGTGAAGGCGGCGAACTGGCGGCCCTCCCAGACGGCGGCGAGAACGGTGTCGCGCTGCCCGGTGTCGGGGTCGCGGGTCGCGGCGGCGTGGCCGACCCGGAGCCGTCCGCCCTGGACGCGGAACTCCTGCTCGAACCGCGCCACGCCGATGTCCTCGGCCCACGCCATGGCGTCCGCGCGGGTGCCGCTGGACATCTCGTGCAGGCGTCCGCCCGCGGTGATCCGGGCGACCGAGGTGAACGGGCGGCCGAGATCGTGGTCGCCGCCGAGCCGGACGCGGGTGCCGTCGAGGGATCGGTGGATGATCTGCTGTCCCATGATCGGTCACCTTTCGCCGGAAGGTCCGCTTCGTGGCGGAACGAGAGCGCCGTGACGGAGATCACACTAACCGCACTGCGCGTCCGGGAGAGGTAAACGTGCCGGAAGTGGTCATGGCGCGGGGACGGTAGGGTCACGGCGTGAACCGCTCCAACCTGACCGTCCCGCCGGAGGGCGCGCCCGTGCCCGCGCCGCACCCGGACGCGCCCGTCGGCGTGCCGCTCGGCCCGCACTACGCCAGGTGCTTCGGCTGCGGTCCGGACCACCCGACCGGCCTGCACCTGGAGGCCGTGAGCGAGGACGGACTCGGCGTGTCGGCCACGTTCACCGTCGGCGACGTCCACCAGGGCGCGCCCGGTCTCGCGCACGGCGGCGTTTTGGCCACGGCGATGGACGAGGCGCTCGGTATGGTCGTCTGGCTGCTCCGCAAGCCGTACGTCACCGGGCGCCTGGAGACCGACTACGTGCTTCCGGTGCCGGTGGGCGCCACCCTGTACATCCGCACCCGCTGCACCGGCGTCGTCGGCCGCAAGGCGTACCTGGAGGCCGAGGCCCGCATGGACGCCGTGGACGGGCCCGTCGCGGTGCGCGCCGCGGCCCTGTTCGTCGAGGTGCCCGTGGCGCACTTCGAGCGGCACGGCGCCGGGACCTCCGGCGGTGACGGCGCCGCGACGTCCGGCGGCGCCGGGACCTCCGGTGGCGGCGCGGGCGGCGTCGCCTCCGCCGCCGACCTCGGCCGCCGGGTCAACCCCTGACCGGCCGCCGGATCCGAACCGTGACGAGAAGGGGGAGCGCCCCGTGAGCGTGGACGTCCTGTTGAAGCGGCTCGACCCCGGCCTGCCCGCGCCGTCGTACGCGCACGCGGGCGACGCGGGCGCCGACCTGTTCGCCGCCGAGGACGTGGACCTCGCGCCGGGAGAGCGGCGAGTCGTCCCCACGGGGGTGGCGATCGCCCTCCCCGACGGTTACGCCGCCTTCGTCCACCCAAGGTCTGGTTTGGGCGCTAAGTTTGGGGTGACCATCGTCAATGCACCCGGTACGGTCGACGCCGGCTATCGGGGTGAGATCAAGGTGACCCTGCTGAACACCGACCAGCGCGCCGCCGTACGGCTGCGCCGCGGCGACCGGATCGCGCAACTGGTCGTCCAGCGGGTCGAGCACGCGGTCTTCCACGAGGTCGCCGAACTTCCCGGATCGTCGCGCGGAGCCGGCGGGTTCGGCTCCACGGGCGGTTTCGCGGACAACCAGCACAGTCGAGAAGGAGTGTGAGTCGTGGCTTTTGGACGTCGCCGGCGGGACGACGAGCCCGCGAACGGCGCGGAGAACGCCGCCGAGGAGGCCGTCGAAGCCGCTGAGGCCGAGGACGAGGAGGCCGCCCCGGAGGGGGCGTCCGCCAAGGGCGGCCCGTGGGACTCCGAGGACTCCCACCCCGAGATGCAGCGCCTGGACTTCGGCGCGCTGCGGATCCCGGTCGCGCCCGGGCTCGGCTTCCAGGTGAACTTCGAGGCGACCCAGGTGGACGAGGAGGGCAACCCGCTGGACGGGCGGCCCGTCGCGGTGCTCGTCCAGTACAACGAGAGCGCCATGCAGCTCCAGGTGTTCGCCGCGCCCAAGCGCAGCGGCATCTGGGACGACGTGCGGCGCGAGACCGCCCAGGACATCACCGAGAACGCCGGTGGCCAGGTCCAGGAGGTCGAGGGGCCGTTCGGCGACGAGCTGCTCGCCATGGTCCCCGCCGCGCTGACCGAGGACGTCCTGGCCGAGATGCCGGACGAGGTCAAGGAGCAGATCCCGCAGGAGTTCATCGAGCAGGGCTGGGCTCCGCAGATCATCCGCTTCGTCGGCGTGGACGGCCCGCGCTGGTTCCTCCAGGCCGTGGTGCAGGGCGCCGCGATCGAGGACGAGGAGCAGTGGCAGGTCCTGGAGGACGTGCTGAGCGGCGTGGTCGTCGTCCGCGGCGACGCCCCGATGCCGCCGCGCGACCTCCTCGAACTCCAGATTCCCAAGGAGTTCCAGGAGGCCGCCGAGGAGGACGAGGGGAACACCGAGACGTTCAACCCGTTCGAGCGCGGCCCGGAGATCACCGAGGTCCGCTGACCGGCGCTTCCCGAGGGCCCGCCGCGCGCAATCCCGCGCGCGGCGGGCCCTCGGCCTTTCCGGCCCTTTCGGCTGGCCTCCCTTGGCCTCCCTTGGCCGCCCTAGGCCGTCACCTCCGAACGCCTTGCCCCGGCCGGGATTCGGAGGGTCAATCGGTGCATGTCGAAGCGCACACGCAAGCGTCGCGGCCGGAAGCGGAACAGGTCGAACAAGGGCCGCCGTCCCTGCGCCCGCCACTGACCGGCGCTTTTCCCCGCCCGGGCCAAGCGTTGAACACCAGCGGCCAGGCGAGGACGAGCGCGGACGCGGCGAACGCGACGCTCACCCATACCGGGGACCGGTAGCCGAGCCCGCCGTCCACCGCCAGCCCGCCGGCGACCGGTCCCGCGACCGCGCCGACGTTGAGTGCCGCCGTGGCGAACGAGCCGCCCATGGTCGGCGCGTCCGGGGTCGCGTACAGGGCGCGGGTGATCAGCGTCGAGCCCACGCCGAACCCCAGCGCGCCCTGGGCGAACACGAGGACGACGACGGCCGCCGGGACGTCCGCGAACGCCGCGAGCGCGGCCCACCCGGCGACCAGCGCGGCGCCGCCGCCCGCCAGGACCGTCCGGGGACGCGTGTCGGCGAGCCGTCCGGACGCGCCGACCCCGGCGAACGAGCCGAGCCCGAACACCGCGAGCAGCGCCGGGACCCACGCGTCCCCGAACCCGGCGACCTCGGTCGCCAGCGACGCCAGGTAGGTGAACGCGCAGAACGTCGCGCCGTTGACGAGAGCGCCGGCGCCGAGCACGAGCAGCAGGCCCGGCCGCCGCAGCACCCGCAGCTCGGGCCGGATCTCCGTGCGCGGGGACGGCTCGTCCGGCACGGAGGTGACGATGGCGACGAGCGCGGGCGCGGACACGAGCGCGACCGCCCAGAACGCGGCGCGCCATCCCCACAGCTGGCCGAGCAGCGCCCCCGCCGGGACGCCCGCGACGCACGCCAGCGTCACGCCGCCGAGCAGCGTCGCGGTGGCGCGGCCCTTGGCGTCCGGGCGGACCATGGCGACGGCCGCCGCGACGGCGACCGCGAGGAAGCCGGCGTTCGCGAGCGCGGCGACCACGCGGGTGGCCAGCAACAGCGCGAAGCTGGAAGTCAGCGCCCCGGCCACATGGACGGCCAGGAAAGCGCCGAGGAACAGGAGCAGGGCCCGTCGTCGCGGCCACCGCCGCGCGAGCGCCGCCATCAGCGGCGCGCCGACGACCATCCCGGCGGCGAACGCCGAGGTCAGCGTCCCGGCGGTCCCGACCGGGACGCCGGTGTCGCGGGCGAGGTCCGGCAGCAGGCCGGACAGCATGAATTCGGACGTCCCCTGCGCGAACACGGCCAGCGCGAGGACGTAAAGGGCGAACGGCACGAATGACTCCGTCGAGGCTTCACGTGAACGGGAGCGACCGCGCCGGCACGGGCGACGGCCACCGCGAGGAAGAACTGTGCGCGGTGGTCAGCGGACCGGCGCGAACGCGCCGGTCAACGACGAAAGGCCACCGCGCGGGCGGTGGCTAGCGTCTGGAAGCCTCGGGAGACGACACGAGCCCCACCCTACGCGAGACGTCCGGCGCCTGCGAGCCCGTCACACGAGGCGTCCGGCGCCTGCGAGCCCGTCACGCGAGGCGTTCGGTCCCGCGAACTCGTCAGGCGAGGCGTTCGAGCGCGGCCATGTCGCCGTCGTCCAGCTTCAGCCGGAGGGCGGCCATGTTCTGCTCCAGGTGGGTCAGCGACGCCGTGCCCGGGATCTGCACCAGCGTGGGGGACCGCTGGAGCCCCCACGCCAGCGCGACCTGGTAGACCGTCGCGCCGTGCCGCAGCGCGACCCGCCGCAGGCCCTCGTCGGTGAACCGGATCCGCCCGCCGCCGAGCGCCGAGTGCGCCACGTACGCGACGCCCGCCCGCGCGCACTCGTCCACCAGCGACGCGTCGCTCTGGTCCAGCACCCCGAACCGGTTCTGGACGGCCGCGACCGGCGCGACCGTCCGCGCCTCGTCGAACTGCTCGCGGGTGACGTCGGCGACCCCGACCTCGCGGACGAGTCCCTTGGCGCGCAGCTCCGCCAGCTCGGCGAACCGTTCGGCGAGCGACTCGCCGGGCCGTCCGGCCTGGAGGTACACCAGGTCCAGGACGTCCAGGCCCAGCTCGTCGAGGTTCTGCTCCACCACCGCGCGGACGTCCTGCCCCGGCCCGACCTTCGTGCCGAACGTCAGCCCGGCCGGGTAGGGCCGCAGCGCCCGCCGCAGGATCTCGTTCGCCCGGCTGGTGCCGCGCGTGTAGAACGCGGCGGTGTCGATGTGGGCCACGCCCAGCTCGACGGCCCGCCGCGCCACCGCGACGGCCGTCGTGTGGTCCACCGGATGCCGCCCCGGCATCCCGGGCAGCCGCATCGCGCCGAACCCCAGCCGTCCGGCGGTTCCCGACCGGAATCCGCCCCCCATGGCAGACATCATCCCAGTTGATCAGGCATCCGCCGAGCCGTCCAGAACCGCCCGCGCGTCGCGGAGGGACGGATGGGGTTTCCGCGGCGGCGGGCGACGGGGCGCTCAGCGTGCCGACGCGGCGGCGGCGCGGGGGATGTCGGGGGTGGCGTAGAGGTGCTCGGGGATCTCGGCGAGCGTGGACGGGTGGACCTGCTCCCCGAGGCCGTAGAACTTCTGGAAGCTCATGATCAGCGGACGCCAGCGGTCCGGGTCGATGCGGTTCTCGTGGCCGTCCATGGTGATCGACGGGTGGACGTGCACCCGCTGGACGCGGACCTCGAAGACGGTGGCGAAGCCGCCGAGGTCGGCGGCGATCGGGCGGGAGTCCTCGACGACGGCCTCCATCGTGACCGGGCACTCGGCGACGCGCGGCGGCCGGACGGTCTCGGCCGGGACGGGGGTGAGGCCCGAGACGCCGAACTTGTCCCGGACGTGCCGGTAGCCGCGTTCCCGCTTGCCGGGGGAGACCGGGTCGGAGCCGGTGGTGCGGGCGAGCCGGTCCACGGCGGCGACCTGGTCGGTCGAGGGGAGGTTGAGGGTGCACTCGCCGGTCGCCAGCAGGTTCCGCGTGGTCTTGGACGAGGTGCCCATTCCCAGCACGCAGCGCCACCCCAGCCAGAACGCCGAGGACATCGGCGCGAGGTTGGGGTGGCCGTCGAGGTCGGTGGTGCCGAGCAGGACCACAGGGGTGCCGAAGTAGAGGATCGCCGGTTCGATGCCGATGTGCTCCATGCGTCCAGGCTCGGGCAGGCCCGGCCCGGACGCTGGCGGAAATCCGACCTCGCGTTTCCGGCCGGTCGCCGGGGCGGTCGTCGGGCGGTCGCCGGGCGCTCGCCGGGGCGGTCGCGGGGCGCCGCGGCGTCAGTGGAGGCGGAAGACGGGGACGCCGGGGGCGATCGCCCTGATCTGCTCGTCGGTGGCGTGCTTGGTCAGGCCGTCCATCAGCGCGGAGACCTCCCAGGCCCACTTGTTCATGTAGGCGCGGATGATCGGGAGCTTCACCGCGTCGTCCAGCTCGGTGACGGTGAACTCCTCGACCTTGCGGCCGAGGCGGAGGCGCCCGCCGCCCGCGACGCGGATGTTGCGCACCCACTGGGTGCGCCCGCGCGGGGAGATCAGGTAGCGCTCGCCGTCCACGACGAGCACGTTGACCGGGTTGGTGCGCCACTCGCCGGACGTCCGGCCGCGCACCGCGAGCTCGCGGGAGCCCATGAGGCTGACGCCGTGGCGGGCGAGGCGGCCGACGAGCCCGTTGAAGAAGAGCGTGGCACGGTTCCCGGGCGGGACGAGCCGGTTCCGCACGTCGTTGGCGTCGTCACCGCGGGCGTCGTCACCGCGGGCGTCGTCACCGCGGGTGCCGTTCGCGGGCTTCCGGGTGTCGTTCATCGGTGCTCCTCAGTTTCGGAGAGCGGTGCTCTCGACTAGGAGCATCATGCGCGCACCGCCGCCAGGCAGTCAAGAGCGGTGCTCTCGAAATTGTCTGCCGCTCTGAGCCGTGCCAGACTGGAAGGCATGAACGCGAGCCGCACCGCACGGGAACGGGCCAGGGCAGAACTCACCCGCGAGATCAAGGCGGAGGCGCGCCGGCAGCTCGCCGCATCGGGCGCGCAGGGCCTGTCGCTGCGCGCGGTCTCGCGCGAGCTGGGCATGGTGTCGTCCGCGCTCTACCGGTACTTCCCGAGCCGCGATGACCTGCTCACCGCGCTCATCGTGGACGCGTACGACGCGGTGGGCGAGCGCGCCGAGAAGGCCGACCGCGAGGCGGCGGACGGCGGTCCGCGGGCCCGCTGGCGCGCCGTGTGCCACGCGCTGCGCGACTGGGCGATCGAGCATCCCCACGAGTACGCGCTGATCTACGGCTCGCCCGTCCCCGGCTACGCCGCGCCCGAGGACACGATCGCCCCCGCGTCGCGCTTCCCGTTCGTCCTGCTGGGCATCGCGCAGGACGCCGCGACCTCGGGACTCCTCGACACGGACGCCCCCACGCCGGGCGCGACCCTCGCCGCCCAGCTCAAGGGCATCGCCGACGTCGCCGCACCCGACGTCCCCGGTCCGGCGATGGCCAAGGTCGCCACCCACTGGGCGCAGCTCACCGGCCTGATCAGCTTCGAGCTGTTCGGCCAGTTCGCGAACACGCTCGACCCGGCCGGCGACTTCTTCGCCTACGCCGTGGAGCGCATGTCCGACGACCTCGGCTTCCCGAGCTGAACCCGGTACCGGACGTCCCGGTGGGGCGGCCCGATCCGGGACGGGACGGTCGTGCCGTCCGGGGCGAGGCCGTTGCGCTCGTAGAAGGCGCGGGCGCGCGCGTTCACGTCCAGCACCCAGAGCACCAGCGCGGGGACGTGTGCCGGGACGGCCTCGATCGTCCGCTGGAGCAGGGCGGTCCCGACGCCGCGCCGCCACGTGGACGGCCGGAGGTAGATCGCGTACAGCTCCCACGCCCGATCGGGCGCGAGGTCCTCGTCGCGGGGCGGTCCCGAGCTTGCGAAACCGATGACCTCGCCGTCCGCCTCGGCGACCAGGACGGTGACGCCGGAGCCGGGCGCGGCGCGCTCGCGCCACCTCGCCACGCGGTCCTCCCAGCGGAGCGCGTCGAGGTCGGCGTCCGGGATGATCCCGCGATAGGCCGTCTGCCAGCCGGCGACGTGCACTTTCGCGAGGGCCTCGGCGTCGTCGGGAGTAGCGTGGCGCACTTTCATGACACCCGATACTGCCCGATTCGGGGCGGAATGGGTTAGGGGTGCGTGAGGGTTCGCAGGGTCGGCGTAAGCATCGCGTAGGGGTGCCGTCCGGGGCGGTGGAACGCTCCTACCGTGGGCTCATCGGAGTCGTTCCGAGAAGGGAATGGGCTGGTGAGCGACGTTTTGTTCGTCCCCGTGCGGACGCCCGCGGAGGGCATGCAGGCACTCGTGACGGGACGCGCGCCGGACGGCCGCAGGGTCGGGATCGCGTTCAGCGACCCGGACTCCCTCCGCCGCGCCCTCGGCGACGGCGCGGAATGGACGCGGCTCTCGTCCCGCGCGCTGCGGGCGATGCTCCGCCCGGCCGGGATCACCCGAATCCAGCTGAACCCGCTGCTCACGCCCACGCACCCGCAACCCGCGCACCCGCAAGCGGAACGCTCGCAGACCGCGCATTCGCAAGCGGGACGCTCGCAGACCGCGCGTCCGCCAGCCGCAAGTCCGGTGAGGCCGCGTACGCGTGCGCGCGCGCTGACGGTGGCGGTGGCGGGATGAGCGGGGTGTGGCCGGGCTCGGCGTTCACCCGGCGCGACGGGGAGCTGCTCGTCGGCGGCGTCGGCCTCCGTGACCTGGCCGAACGGTTCGGGACGCCGCTGCACGCGCTGGACGAGGAGGAGGTGCGCAGGCGCTGCCAGGCGTTCCGGCGCGCCTTCCCCGGCGCGGACGTCGCGTACGCGGGCAAGGCGTTCCTCTGCCGGGCCATGGCCGGCTGGGTCGCGGAGGAGGGGCTGGCGCTGGACGTGTGCTCGGCGGGCGAGCTCGCCGTCGCCCGCGCCGCCGGCTTTCCGGCCGGCCGGATCCTGCTGCACGGCAACGCCAAAACGCCCGAGGACCTGCACGACGCGCTGGAGTACGGCGTCGGCCGGATCGTCGTCGACTCCTTCCACGAGATCTGCCGCCTCGCCACGCTGCGCCCCGCGTCGCGGCTGCTCGTCCGGGTGACGCCCGGCGTGGACGGGCACACGCACGCCGCGATGAACACTGGCGTGGACGGCCAGAAGTTCGGGTTCCCGCTGTCCACGGGGGCCGCCGCCGAGGCCGTCCGGCGGGTGCTGGCGCAGCCGGGGCTGACCCTCGGCGGCCTGCACTGCCACCTCGGCTCGCAGATCACCGGGGCCGCCGCGTACGAGGAGGCCGTGCGGCGCATGGTCGCGCTGCTCGCCGCCGTCCGCGAGGAGCACGGCGTCACGCTGGACGAACTCGACCTCGGCGGCGGATTCGGCGTGGCGTACCGTCCGGGCGAGCCCGAACTCGACCCGGAGACCGCCGGGGAGGCCATCGGCAAGACTCTGCGCGCGGCCTGCGCCGAGCACCGGACGCCCGTCCCGCGCCTGACGATCGAACCGGGCCGGGCGATCGTCGCGCGCGCCGGGGTGACCGTCTACCGGGTGCTCGGCGTGAAGCGCGGCCTGGTCGCCGTGGACGGCGGCATGAGCGACAACCCGCGTCCCGGCCTCTACGGCGCGCGCTACACCGCCCGCCTGGTCGGCCGCCGCACGACGTGCGCCGAGCGCGAGGTCACCGTGGTCGGACGGCACTGCGAGGCGGGCGACGTCCTCGCGCGGGACGTGCCGCTGCCCGCCGACGTCCGGCCCGGCGACCTGCTCGCCGTGCCCGTCACCGGCGCCTACCACCACGCGATGGCGTCCAACTACAACCTCGTGCGCCGCCCGCCGGTGGTCGGCGTCGGCTTCGGCCGCGCCCGTCTGCTCGTCCGACGCGAGACTCCCGAAGACCTCCTCCTCCGCGACGTCGGCTGATCACCCTGCGCTGCGCAACCGCCTACCGGACGCCGCGCGGACGGAACTGCACGCTGATGCGCGGGCCGAGCGGACGGGCGGACTTCGGGATGGCGTGCTCCCATGTCCGCTGGCAGCTCCCGCCCATGACGATCAGGTCGCCGTGCCCGATGTCGTACCGCAGCGTCGGGCCGCCGCCGCCCGCCGGGCGCAGCAGCAGCGGGCGGGGCGTGCCGAGCGACACGATCGCGACCATCGTGTCCTCGGTGCGCCCGCGCCCGATGCGGTCGCCGTGCCAGGCGACGCTGTCGCGGCCGTCCCGGTACAGGCAGAGGCCCGCCGTGCGGAACGGCTCGCCGAGCTCCTCGCGGTAGTGCGCGCTGAGCCGGTCGCGCGCCTCGACGAGGACGGGATCGGGCAGCGGGTCGGTCTCGCGGTAGTAGGCGAGCAGCCGCGGGACGTCCACGACGCGCTCGTACATGCGCCGCCGCTCCGCCCGCCACGGGACGCCGTCCATCAGCCGTTCGAACAGCGCGTCCGCGCCCGCGAGCCAGCCCGGCCGCAGATCGACCCACGCTCCGTGCGCGAGCGGCGTGCGCCGCACGTGCCCGCCCAGCTCGCGCGGGCCGTCCTCCGTCCCGACGTCCAGCAGCGAACCCTGGAAAACACCGTCCATGCGTCCATCTTATCGAACGATTGTTCGAACACCGCCGAAAAGAAGGTGACACCCGGCTCATCCCCGCCGGATCATGCGTCCATGGACTCCGTGCGGATCAGGCCCATGACACCGGACGACCTGCCGGCCGCCGCCCGCGCCGACGCCGTCACCTTCCTGGAGGTGGAGCGGATGGGCAGGCTCTGGAACGAGCCGGAGCCCGAGCCGCCGGACGAGGCGGCCCTCCGGGGCTGGATCGAGGGGATCGGCCACCACCTCGCGACCGACCCCGCGGGGTGCCGGGTGGCCGAGGCCGATGGCGGCGAGATCGTCGGCTACGCGATCTCGCAGAACCGGGGCGGTTTCTGGTACCTGGCCGCGTTCGGCGTCCTGCCGGGTTTCCAGGGCAAGGGCGTCGGACGGCGGCTCATCGACGCCGCCCTCGCCCACGCGGACGGACGTCCGGGCATGATCTCGTCGAGCCCGC
Organism: Actinomadura gamaensis; assembly: GCF_042652125.1. Classification (NCBI taxonomy): domain Bacteria; kingdom Bacillati; phylum Actinomycetota; class Actinomycetes; order Streptosporangiales; family Thermomonosporaceae; genus Actinomadura; species Actinomadura gamaensis. The sequence continues at coordinate 191,967 of NZ_JBHSIT010000013.1, forward strand.
ATCCGGGCGCGACGCGCCGGTACCGCCGCGCGGGCTTCACCCTGCATCCGCTGATGCGGATGATCGGAAACCTCGACCGGAGCGTGCTCCCCGCGATCGAGGGACTCCGTGACGGCCGTCCGGACGACCTCGAATGGATGGACGCCCTGGACGAGCGCCTGCGCGGCGGCGGTCACGGTCCCGACCACGTCCACATGCTGGAAGACCTGCGGCTGCGGCTGGTCGTCTCGTCCTCGCCCGGTGAGCGGCCCGGGTACGTCTACATCGACGAGAAGCGGGGAACTCCCGTCCTGCTCGCCGCCGCGCAGGTCGAGACCGCCGAGAGGCTCCTGTGGGAAGCGCTCGCGCACGCGCGCGAGAACGCGTGCGTCCACCACATCACGACCGCGAACCAGTGGGCCATCGACGTCGGGCTGGCGGCCCGTCTCGACCTCGACCGGGACGGCTATCTCGCCGTGCGCGGCCTGCCCGAGCCGGTGCCGTACCTCGCGAGCCGCCATCATCTATAAACAGGTCGGAATAGTAGGAAACGGGCCGCGGTTGTGGCGGGCATGAACCTGGGAGTGGCTTTTCATCCGGGCACGTCCGGCAACGCGGTCGATCGCGCCGTGGCCCTCGGACGGCAGGCGGCGCAGGCCGGGATCCGCTCGGCCTGGCTCGGCCAGCTGTTCGACTACGACGCGATCGCGCTGGCCGGGACCATCGCGCGCGAGGTCCCGGACCTGACCGTCGGCACGTCCGCCGTGCCGATCTTCGGCCGGCACCCGCTGCCGGTGTCGAGCCAGGCGCAGACCAGCCAGGCCGCCGCGCACGGCCGGTTCCGGCTCGGCCTCGCGCTCGGCACCCGGCACCTCACCGAGGGCGCGTTCGGCCTGCCGTTCGAGCGGCCCGTCGCGCGGCTGCGCGAGTTCCTCACGGCGCTGCGCCCGCTGCTGGAGACCGGCGAGGCCGACTTCCACGGCGAGCTGCTGACCGCCACGACCCCCTACACGGCCGCCGTCGCCGGCGCGGAACCGCCCGTGCCCGTCCTCGTCGCGGCGATGGGGCCGAAGGCGCTCGACGTCACCGGCGAGCTCGCGGACGGCACGCTGCCCTTCCTCGCCGGTCCCCGGACGCTCGGCGAGGAGATCGTCCCGCGCCTCACCGCCGCGGCCGAACGCGCCGGACGCCCCGCCCCGCACGTCGTCGCCGCCGTCCTCGGCGTCGTCACCGACGACGCGGATGCCGCGCGCGAGGCCGCCGTCGAGGCGACCGCCCTCTACGACCGCATCCCGTCCTACCAGCGCGTCATCGAACGGGAGGGCCACACCCGCGCCGCCGACCTCGTCGTCGCCGGGGACGAGGAGCACATGGCCAAGGCTTTGCGCTCCTACTTCGACGCGGGCGCGACCGAGGTCTTCGTCACCAAGGCCGACCTGACCGGCGAGGACGACCGCCTGCGCACCTGGCGGTTCCTCGGCGAACTCGCGACCGCCCAGCCGCCGACGAGCGCCTAGCGCCCCGCCAGCCGCGCCGCGAGCCGGGCGCGGAGGTCGCTCAACCGCGCGATCTCCGCGTCCAGCGCCGCGAGCCGCGCGCTCGCGACCCCGCCGCCCCCGGCGCTCCCCGCCCCGTTCCCGCACATGGTCCCGCCGTCCCGGGCCGCCTCCACCAGGACGTCCAGCCGGTCGGCGATCCCCACGAGGTCCTCGACGGTCAGCCCGAGCGCCAGCAGGTCCCGGACGGCCCGGACCCGCTCGACGTCGCGCGGCCCGTACTCGCGCTGCCCGGACGCGGTCCGCTCCGGCGGCGGCAGCAGCCCCCGTTCCTCGTAGAAGCGCAGGGCGCGCGGCGTGGTGCCCGCCGCCGCTGCCGCGTCGCCGATCCGCATCCGGCCTCCTCAGACCGCCACGACCACCGAGCCCAGATGCCCGCCGGCCAGTAGCTCGTGCAACGCTCGAGGCGCGCTTTCGATGCCCTGGAACCGCGTGTGCGGGAAGGCGATCTCGCCCGCCCGCAGCCACTCGCCGAACCGCCGCGTCCACTCGCCGCGCATCTCCGGGTCCAGCGCCAGCACGCCCCGCAGCCCCACCCGCTTGCGGATCAGCTCGAACAGGTCGAGCTCCACCGGCGCGGACGTGCCCGACCCGTCCGGCGCGAGCTGCGACGAGAGCGTCCCGACCAGCGCGATGCGCGCGTCCTGGTTCGCCGCCCCGACCGCCGCGCGCAACTGCTCTCCGCCGACATTGTCGACCACGACATCCACGCCGTCCGGCACGGCCTTGAGCACTCCCTCCACCGCCGAAGCCTCCTCCCTCGACAGGACCGCGTCGTACCCGAACTCCGCGACCAGCCGCTCCGCCTTCCGGGGCGACCCGGTCGTGCCGACGACGCGTCCCGCGCCCAGCAACCGCGCGACCTGCCCGGCCAGCGACCCGACCCCGCCCGCCGCGCCCGTCACCAGCACCGTCTCGCCCGGACGGACCGGAGCCTCCCGCGTCAGCGCCGAATAGGCGGCCACCCCGGGCGCGAGGTGGGCCGCCGGATCCGGCAGCTCGCCGTCCAGCCGGACGTACCGCCCCTCGGGCACCAGCGAGTACTCGCGCCACCCGAGAAAGTGCGAGACCAGATCCCCGGGCTGCGCCGAAGCGCCGTCCGGCGCCGAAACGACCTCGCCCACCGCCGCGCCGACCAACGCGTCCCCGGGCGAGAGCCGAGGCAAGGGCGTGGCGCCGTCCCCGTCCCCGACGAGCAGCCGCAGCCCGGGAAACACATGGAACACCAGGTTCCGGACGAGCACCCCGTCTCCCTCGGGCACCGGAACGTCCACCACCTCGAAGTTCTCCGGACGCGGCAACCCCGCCGCCCGCGAGACGAGCCGGACCTCACGCATCGCGCACCTCCACGAAGCCGTCGAAAGCGCGCCGACGCTAACCCCTGACGCGCACGTCAGGGTCAAGCCCGCCGCAGCGCCTCCAACGTCCGCGCCGCCCGCGCCGCGACCCGCTCGTCCGGGTCCCGGGTCAGCCGCGTGACGTCCGGACGGAGTTCGCGCGCCAACCGCCGGAAGTCGTCGTGACGGAAGGAACCGGCCTCCGAAAGGGCCTGGAAGCACCAGCGCGGATGCGCCAGCAGCCGCCTGAGCAGCCAGGCCGCGTCATCCGCGTCATCGATCCGGTCGCAGACGCGCGCGACGACGTCCAGCAGCTTCGGATCGGACAGGTCCGGGTCGTCGTGCTCGGCCTTGGCCAGCGCCCGCCGCACACCGCGCGGCAGCGGCTCGTCCAGCTCGAAAGCGGCGTGCAGCCCCGGAGGCGGCTCCTCCGGGACGTCCTTCCGCGCCGCCTCGACCGCCAGCCGGACGCCTTTCCTGGCCGCTCGCGCGAAGGCGTGGGGGGACGAGTCGACGGGGTGCTCGCGGACGTCCAGCAGCATGACGTGGACCCCGACCGGCCCGACGCCGTAGAGGTCCTCCAGCGATTCGCGGACGGTCTCCCGCACCACCGGCACGAACGTCTCCGCCGAGTCGTCGTAGCACCAGCCGTCGTCCGGCACACGACTGTCGAAGCCGTAGCCCTCCGCAGGCGCGAAGTCCAGCACGAGCCGGGCGTAGGACGCCGGGCAGCCGGCCTGCCGGGAGTACAGCGCGACGACGCCCGGAACGGCGACGGCGGCGAGCGGATCGGGCATCGGGACGGACCTCCAGAGCACGGATGATCCCACGTTCGTTAGGGGCGCGTTAAGCGGGCGGAGGGCCGCGCTAAGGAACCGTCAAGGGCGCACAAGTAGGTACGTACCAGGCGTTTTACTCCTCGTGTGCCCCCGAACGGAGGGGGCTCCCGGACGGTGAGGAGGACGTGATGGAGCGCTCGGAGGAGGTCGTCTGGCCGGTGGCCGGCGGCGTTCTGGCCGTGTTCGTCCTCGCCGTGGTGCTGAAGTCCGCGCCGTGGTTCTGGGGGTGGGCCGCCGTCGCGACCGCCGTCGGGACGTTCGCGGCGGCCCGCGTCCCCGTCCTCGCGGGCGCCGGGCTCGGCGTCGTGGGCTGGCTGTTCGTGACCGCCTTCGACGTGCGCGGCAACGGCGCCCTCGGCTTCTCCGGCACCGCCGACGCCTGGCGCCTCGCGGTGCTCGTGGCGGTCGGCGCGACGGCGGCCCTGGCACCGCGGGTCGACCGGCCCCGGGCCGCGGGCCTCCCGGGATCTTCGACTAAGGAAAACCGCAACGATGAGTGACGTCGAGTTCGTCCTGCTGACGCTGGTGGTGTTCACCGTGCTCGGCCTGCTGGTGAAGGGCGTGGAGAGGCTGTGACCGCGGAGAACGCGGTCGGGCTCGTCCTGGCCGCCGTGCTGTTCGTCTTCCTGGTGGCCGCGCTGCTGTTCCCGGAGAGGTTCTGATGAGCACGACCGTCGCGGGAGCGCTGTTCATCGCCTCCCTCGTCGTCGCCCTCGCGGTCGTCTACCGGCCGCTCGGCGACCACATGTACCGGGTGTACTCGGGCACGCGGCACTCGCGTTTCGAGAAGGCGGTCTACCGGCTGATCGGGGCCCGTCCCGACTCCGAGCAGACGTGGGGCGTGTACGCGCGCAGCGTGCTCGCGTTCTCCGTCGTCAGCGTGCTGTTCCTGTACCTGCTCCAGCGCGTGCAGAACCACCTGCTTCTGTCGCTCGGGTTCAGGCCGGTGGACGCCGACCAGGCGTGGAACACCGCGATCAGCTTCACCACCAACACCAACTGGCAGTCGTACTCGGGCGAGTCCACGATGGGCCACCTGGTGCAGATGGCCGGGCTCGCCGTGCAGAACTTCGTGTCGGCGGCCGTCGGCATGGCGGTGGCGATCGCGCTGGTCCGGGGGTTCGCGCGGAAGAAGACCGACCAGCTCGGGAACTTCTGGGTGGACCTGACGCGGGGCGTGGTCCGCATCCTGCTGCCCATCGCCTTCGCCGGCGCGATCGTCCTGGTCGCGGGCGGGCTGATCCAGAACTTCGGCTCCGGCCACGACGTCGCGACCCTCGCCGGCGGGACGCAGCACATCACCGGCGGCCCGGTGGCCTCGCAGGAGGTCATCAAGGAGCTCGGCACCAACGGCGGCGGGTTCTTCAACGCGAACTCGGCCCACCCGTTCGAGAACGCCGCGACCTGGACGAACTGGTTCGAGATCTTCCTGATCCTCTGCATCCCGTTCGCGCTGTGCCGCACGTTCGGCCGCATGGTCGGGCAGAACCGGCAGGGCTACGCGATCCTCTCGGTGATGGCGACGCTGGCGATCGTCAGCCTGGTGCTGACGCAGGTCTTCCAGCTCATGCACCACGGGACCGTCCCGACGGCGATCGGGTCGTCCATGGAGGGCGTGGAGACGCGGTTCGGGGTGTCGGACTCCGGGACGTTCGCCACCGCCACGACGCTGACCTCGACCGGCGCCGTGGACTCCTTCCACGACTCCTACACGAGCCTCGGCGGCATGATGACGATGTTCAACATGATGCTCGGCGAGGTCGCGCCCGGCGGCACGGGCTCGGGCCTCTACGGGATGCTCGTCCTCGCCGTCATCACCGTCTTCGTCGCGGGCCTCATGGTCGGCCGCACCCCCGAGTACCTCGGGAAGAAGATCGGCGGACGCGAGATGAAGTTCGCGTCGATGTACTTCCTGACGACGCCGATGCTCGTGCTGTTCGCGACCGGTCTCGGCCTCGCGCTGGACGCGGGCAGGAACGGGATGCTGAACGGCGGGGCGCACGGCCTCTCCGAGGTCCTGTACGCGTTCACGTCGGCGTCGAACAACAACGGGTCGGCGTTCGCGGGGCTGTCCGCGAACACGCCCTTCTACAACACCGCCACCGGACTGTGCATGGTGTTCGGGCGGTTCCTGCCGATCGTCTTCGTCCTGGCGCTCGCCGGGTCGCTCGCCAAGCAGGGGCACACCCCTGAGTCGGACGGCACGCTCCCCACCCACCGGCCGCAGTTCGCCGGCCTGGTCGCGGGCGTGACGCTGATCCTCGTCGCCCTCACCTTCCTCCCCGCGCTGGCGCTGGGGCCGTTGGCCGAAGGAATCCACTGATGACCACACAGACCGTCGAGGCGCCCAGCCCGGCCCCCGAACCGCCGGCCCCGGCGGCCAAGCGGAAGGTCCAGGGCGGCCTGCTCGACCCGAAGCAGCTGGTGAAGTCCCTCCCGGACGCGCTGCGCAAGCTCGACCCGCGCACCCTGTGGCGCAACCCGGTGATGCTGATCGTGGAGATCGGCGCGGTCTGGACGACCGTCCTCGCGGTGCTGCACCCGAGCTTCTTCGCCTGGGCGATCGTCGTCTGGCTCTGGCTGACCGTCGTCTTCGCGAACCTCGCGGAGGCCGTCGCCGAGGGCCGCGGCAAGGCGCAGGCGGACGCGCTGCGCAGGGCGAAGACCGACGCCGTCGCGCGCCGCGTGCTCGACTGGGAGCCGGGCCGGACCGACCTGCGCGAGGAGGAGGTCGGCGCGCCGCAGCTCCGGCAGGGCGACGTCGTGGTGGTCGAGGCCGGGCAGATCATCCCCGGGGACGGCGACGTCGTCGAGGGCATCGCCTCGGTGGACGAGTCGGCGATCACCGGCGAGTCCGCGCCGGTGATCCGCGAGTCCGGCGGCGACCGGTCCGCGGTGACCGGCGGCACCAAGGTGCTGTCGGACCGGATCGTCGTGCGGATCACCCAGAAGCCCGGCGAGTCGTTCATCGACAAGATGATCGCCCTGGTGGAGGGCGCGAACCGGCAGAAGACGCCGAACGAGATCGCGCTGAACATCCTGCTCGCGGCGCTGACCGTCATCTTCGTCATGGCCGTCGCGACGCTCCAGCCGATGGCGGTCTTCTCGAAGGCGAACAACCCGGGCGTCGCCGACTCGCTCTCGCTGGACTCCCACGGCGTCACCGGGGTCGTCCTGGTGTCGCTGCTGGTCTGCCTGATCCCGACGACGATCGGCGCGCTGCTGAGCGCGATCGGCATCGCGGGGATGGACCGGCTCGTCCAGCGCAACGTCCTGGCGATGAGCGGGCGCGCCGTCGAGGCGGCGGGCGACGTCAACACGCTGCTGCTCGACAAGACCGGCACGATCACGCTGGGCAACCGGCAGGCGTCGGAGTTCGTCCCCGTCGCGGGCGTGACCGAGGACGAGCTGGCGGGCGCCGCGCAGCTCTCCAGCCTCGCCGACGAGACTCCCGAGGGCCGCTCGGTCGTCGTCCTCGCCAAGGAGCGGTACGGCCTGCGCGAGCGGACGTCCGGCGAGCTGGCCCACGCCGAATGGGTGCCCTTCACCGCCCAGACCCGGATGTCCGGGGTGGATCTGGACGGCCGGCACCTGCGCAAGGGCGCGGCGAGCGCGGTCGCGGACTGGGTGCGCGAGCAGGGCGGCGAGGTCCCGGCCGAGCTGGGACGGATCGTGGACGGCATCTCGGCGTCCGGCGGCACCCCGCTGGTCGTCGGCGAGTCGACCGGCGGCGCCCCGGACGGCGGCACCCCGGACGGCGCCTTGGACGGCGGCCCGCTGGACGGCGGCACGGCCCGCGTGCTCGGCGTCATCCACCTCAAGGACGTCGTCAAGGCCGGCATGCGCGAGCGGTTCGACGAGATGCGCCGGATGGGCATCCGGACCGTCATGATCACCGGCGACAACCCGCTGACCGCCAAGGCGATCGCGGAGGAGGCGGGCGTCGACGACTTCCTCGCCGAGGCCAAGCCCGAGGACAAACTCGCCTTGATCAGGAAGGAGCAGGACGGCGGGCGGCTGGTCGCGATGACCGGCGACGGCACCAACGACGCGCCCGCGCTCGCCCAGGCCGACGTCGGCGTGGCCATGAACACCGGGACCTCGGCCGCCAAGGAGGCCGGGAACATGGTGGACCTGGACTCCGACCCGACCAAGCTCATCGAGATCGTCGAGATCGGCAAGCAGCTGCTCATCACCCGCGGCGCGCTGACGACGTTCTCGATCGCCAACGACATCGCCAAGTACTTCGCCATCATCCCGGCGATGTTCGTGGCGCTGTTCCCGGGCCTGGACGCGCTGAACGTCATGCGGCTGCACAGCCCGCAGAGCGCGATCCTGTCCGCGGTGGTCTTCAACGCGCTGGTCATCATCGCGCTGATCCCGCTGGCCCTGCGCGGCGTGGCCTACCGGCCGAGCAGCGCGTCCAAGCTGCTCAGCCGCAACCTCTACCTGTACGGCGTCGGCGGGATCATCGCGCCCTTCGCCGGCATCAAGGTCATCGACCTCATCATCCAGTTCCTTCCGGGGATGTCCTGACATGCGTATTCCAAGCTGGATCCGGCAGCACCTCGCCGCCGTCCGCGCCCTGCTCGTCCTGACGGTGGTGCTCGGCGTCGCCTACCCGCTCGCGGTCTGGGCCGTCGCCCAGCTCCCGGGCCTGCGGGCGCACGCCGAGGGCTCCTACGTCTCGGCCGGCGGCCGGAAGGTCGGCAGCTCGCTGATCGGGCAGTCGTTCACCGACAAGCAGGGCGTTCCGATCGCGAAGTACTTCCAGAGCCGTCCGTCGGCCGCCGGGGACGGCTACGACCCGACCGCGTCCGGCGCGAGCAACCTCGGCCCGGAGAGCATCGTGGACACCCTGCCCGACCCGAAGCTGGTCGCGGTGGGCAAGACCGACGGCAACGCCAAGACGAGCCTGCTGACCACCGTCTGCGCGCGCAGCGCGGCCGTCGGGAAGCTGGACGGCGTGGACGGCGGCCGTCCGTTCTGCACCAAGGACAGCGCCGTCGGCGCGGTGCTCGCCGTGTTCGGCGACCGCGACCGGCAGGGCCGGGTCCCGCACCCGACCCGCGTCGTCAGCGTGAACGAGGAGGCGGGCGTCGTGAAGGCGCCGTTCGTCGCCACCTACGGCGGCGTGAAGGTCGAGCTGGCGAAGTACGGCGAGGACTACTCCAAGGGCCTGATCGTCCCGGTCCGGGGCGACGCTCCGGCGCGGCCCGCCGTCCCGGCCGACGCGGTCACCGCGTCCGGTTCCGGCCTCGACCCGCACATCTCGCCCGCCTACGCGAAAATCCAGGTCAAGCGGGTCGCCGAGGCCCGGCACGCCGACCCGGCCGCGGTGGCGGGGCTCGTCGCCAAGCACACGACGGGCCGCGACCTCGGCTTCCTCGGCGAGCCGCGGGTGAACGTGCTGGACCTGAACCTCGCGCTCGACCGGCAGTACCCGGTCCGGTAGAGCGCGGACGGGAGTGTCGATGGGGCGGGGTCGCCTGCGCGTCTACCTGGGCGCGGCGCCGGGCGTCGGCAAGACGTTCGCGATGCTGTCGGAGGGCCGGCGGCGGCGGGAACGCGGCACCGACGTGGTGGTCGGGTACGTCGAGACGCACGGCCGGCCCCGCACCGCCGAGCTGCTCGACGGGCTGGAGGTCGTCCCGCGGAAGGCCGTGGAGTACCGGGGGACGAGCTTCACCGAGCTCGACGTCGAGGCCGTCATCGCGCGCCGGCCGCAGGTGGCGCTGGTGGACGAGCTGGCCCACACGAACGTGCCGGGCTCGCGCAACGCCAAGCGCTGGCAGGACGTCCGGGAGATCCTGGACGCCGGGATCGACGTCGTCTCGACCGTGAACGTCCAGCACCTCGACTCGGTCAACGACGTCGTGGAGCAGATCACCGGCGTCCCGCAGCGGGAGACGGTGCCGGACGAGGTGGTGCGCCGCGCCGACCAGGTCGAGCTGGTCGACATGGCCCCGGACGCGCTGCGCCGCCGGATGGCGCACGGCAACATCTACGCGCCGGAGAAGGTCGACGCGGCGCTCGGCAACTACTTCCGCATCGGCAACCTGACCGCGCTGCGCGAGCTGGCGCTGCTGTGGCTCGCCGACAAGGTGGACGAGCAGCTCGACCGGTACCGGGCCGACCACGAGATCCGCCGGACGTGGGAGGCCCGCGAACGCGTGGTCGTGGCCCTGACCGGCGGGCCGGAGGGCGACACGCTCGTCCGCCGGGCGGCGCGCATCGCCGCGCGGACCCGCGGCTCGGACCTGCTCGCCGTGCACGTCGCGCGCAGCGACGGCCTGACCGACGCCGACCCCGCCACGCTCGCCCGGCAGCGGACGCTGGTGGAGAGCCTCGGCGGCAGCTACCACCAGGTCGTCGGCTCGAACGTGCCGGACGCGCTGCTCGACTTCGCGCGCGGCGTGAACGCGACGCAGCTGGTGCTCGGCGCGTCCCGGCGGGGCCGCGTCGCGCAGCTGTTCTCGCGGGGCGTCGGCGTCACGACGACCGCGCAGTCCGGGCCGATCGACGTGCACCTCGTCACGCACGAGGAGGCCAACCAGGGCCGCCGGTGGAAGGCGCTGCGCGGCTCGTGGGGCGTCCCGGCGCGGCGGCGGCGGGCCGGGTTCGCGCTCGCGGCCGTGCTGTTCCCGCTGCTGACGGTCGTCCTGGACCGGCTCCGCGCGGAGTTCTCGCTGACCAGCGACATCCTGCTGTTCCAGGCCGCGGTGGTCGGGGTCGCGCTGTTCGGCGGGTTCTGGCCCGCGCTGTTCGCGGCGGTCGGCGGGTCGCTGCTGCTGAACTACTACTTCACGCCGCCGCTCCACGAGTTCACGATCAGCGAGCCGGAGAACTTCCTGCAGCTCGTCGTGTACGTGATCGTCGGGCTGACGGTCTCGACCGTCGTGGACCTCACCGCCCGCCGGGGCCGGGAGGCCGCCGCCGCCCGCGCGGACGCCGAGGTGCTGTCCACGCTGGCGGGCGACATCCTGCGCGGCGGGGGCGACGGCGTCCGGCCGCTCGCGGCCATCCTGGAACGGCTCCGGGAGACTTTCGGTCTCACCTCGGTGACCCTGCTGGAGCGGTCGGGCGAGGACGACGGCCTCGCCGACCCGCGGAGCTGGACGATCGTCGCGACGGTCGGCGGCGCGCCGTGCACCACGCCGGACGAGGGCGAGTCGGACGTCCTGCTGGACGACGGGTCGCTCGCGCTGGTCCTGCGCGGCCGGACGCTGCCCGCCGAGGACCGCCGCGTCGTGGAGGCGTTCGCCGCGCAGGCCGCGGTCGCGCTGCGGCAGCGGCGGCTCGCCGAGACCGCCGAGCAGGTCCGCCCGCTGGAGGCCGCCGACCGGATGCGGACGGCGCTGCTGAACGCGGTCAGCCACGACCTGCGCACGCCGCTGGCGTCGGCGAAGGCCGCCGTCGAGTCGCTGCGCAGCCCGGACGTCGACTGGTCGGCCGAGGACCGGGACGAGCTGGCCGGCACCGCCGCCGAGTCGCTGGACCGGCTCGACCGGCTGGTCGCGAACCTGCTCGACATGAGCCGGCTGCAGGCGGGCTCGCTCGGGATGTCGCCGCAGCCGGTCGCCGCCGAGGACGCCGTCCCGCGCGCCCTCGCCTACGTCGGGCCGGACGTCCCGGTGGACATCGCCGTCCCGCCCGGCGTCCCCGAGGTGCTCGCCGACCCGGCCCTGCTGGAGCGCGTCCTGGTGAACCTGGTGTCCAACGCCGTCCGGCACAACCCGCCGGGGCACCGGGTGCTGGTCACCGCCAGCGCCCTCGGCGACCGCGTCGAGCTGCGCGTGATCGACCGGGGTCCCGGCATCCCGGCCGAGGACCGCGACCGCGTGTTCGAGCCGTTCCAGCGGCTCGGCGACCGCGACAACCACACCGGCGTCGGGCTCGGCCTCGCGCTCTCGCGCGGGCTCGCCGAGGCGATGGGCGGCTCGATCACGATCGAGGAGACGCCCGGAGGCGGCCTGACCATGGTCCTCACCCTGCCCGCCGCCCGAGCGCGCGGCGAGCGGCCGGACGCCGGGCAGGCGCACGCCGAGCGAGCGCGCGGCGGCCGGGAGGCGGCGCCCGACCCTTCGGCGCCCGACCCTTCGGCGTCCGATTCTGCGGCGTCCGATTCTTCGGCGTCCGATTCTTCGGCCGCCGACCCGCTGATGCTCGACCGGGTCGCGGCGTTCCGCGACCGCCGCGGCGACGGCGGGGATCCGTCGAACGAACGGGGGCAACGATGACGCGCGTCCTGGTGGTGGACGACTCGCCGCAGATCCTGGCGACGCTCCGGCTGAACCTGCGCGCCAGGCACTACGACGTGACCGTGGCGTCCGGCGGCGGGCAGGCCCTCACCCGGGCCGCGGACTGGCATCCCGACCTGGTCATCCTGGACCTCGGCCTGCCCGACCTGGACGGCGTGGAGGTCATCCGCGGGCTGCGCGGCTGGAGCCGCGTCCCGATCATCGTGCTGTCCGGGCGCGCCGGGTCCAAGGACAAGGTGGACGCGCTGGACGCCGGCGCCGACGACTACGTCACCAAGCCCTTCGGCGTGGACGAGCTGCTCGCCCGCATCCGCGCCATCACCCGCCGCGCCCCGCTGGACGAGGAGCACCCGTCCGTCGCCCTCGGCCGCCACACGATCGACCTCGCCCGCAAGACCGTCACCGCCGCCGGCGGCTCCCGGACGCACCTCACCCCGACCGAGTGGGGCATCCTCGAACTGCTCGTCCGCAACCCCGGCAAGCTCGTCCCGCAGCGCCAGCTCCTCGCCGAGGTGTGGGGGCCGAACCACGTCAAGGAGACCCACTACCTGCGCGTCTACCTGGCGTCCCTGCGCCGCAAGCTGGAGGCGGACCCGTCCCGTCCCCGCCATCTGATCACCGAGCCCGGCATGGGCTACCGCTTCGAGCCGTGATCGGCCCGAGCTCCCGTGAGGTCCGAACCGTGGCAGAGTGGAACGCCGAGGTGGAACCGATGCCCGAACCGCGCGGCCGCGCGCCGCGGGCCGGAGGAGAACGATGATCGTCGAGGGTGTCGTGCTGGCCCTGGCCGGGCTGGCGGTGCTCGTGAGCGGTCTGGCGGCGTCGTCCGGACGCCTGCGCCGCAACGCGTTCGTCGGCATCCGGACGCGCACGTCCCTGTCGAGCGACGAGGCCTGGGAGATCGTGCACCGCGCGGGCGGCCCGTGGCTCACCGCGAGCGGCCTGGCCCTGGTGATCGGCGGCGGGGTCGCGGCCCTGGCGCGGTCCGGAACGGTCCAGATGACCGCGATCGTCGTGGGCGCGGTCCTGTGCACCGCGCTCGCGCTCGCCGGGATGCGGGCAGGCCAGGCGGCCTACCGCGACCGCGTTCGATGAGGGCGTGAACAGGCGGTTCGCTGGTACGGTCCCTTAGGGGGTGCCGGGAAGTCTGGTCGGCGATGTGTTCGGCATGTCCGCCGCCAGGGACCGGAGGCTTCCCCCAATGCGCAGCGTCGAGATCGTCCTGGGGCTGGTCGTGCTCGCCACCGTCGTGGCGGTCAGCGCCCGGCGGCTGCGCGTGCCCGCGCCGTCCCTGCTGGTGGTGGCGGGGATCCTCGTCGGGCTGGTGCCGGGGGTGCCCGCCGTCCGGGTGCCGCCGGAGATCGTGAGCCTGGTCGTCCTGCCGCCGCTGGTGTACGCGGCGGGCGAGGAGATGTCCTGGCGGATGCTGCGCGCGGTGTGGCGGCCGGTCGCGCTGCTCGCGGTGGGGCTCGTGCTCGCCTCGGCCGCCGCCGTCGGGGCCGTCGCGGCGGCCGTCACCGGGATGTCCTGGACGATGGCGCTGCTGCTCGGGACCGTCCTCGCCAGCACCGATCCGGTCGCGGTCGCCGCGCTCGGACGGCGGCTGTCGCTGCCGGCGCGGGTGCAGACGCTCGTCCAGGCCGAGAGCCTGTTCAACGACGCGACGTCGCTGCTGCTCTACAAGCTCGCCGTCGCGGCGGCGGTCGCCGGGTCGTTCTCCGCGGGACGCGCCGTGGGCGAGTTCGCGCTGCTCGCGGGCGGTGGCGCGGCGGCCGGGGCGGTCGCCGCGACGGTCGTCGCCCTGATCCGCCGGCGCACCGAGGACCCCGTCCTGGAGACCGTGATCGCGCTGCTCACCCCGTACGCCGCGTACGTGCTCGCCGAGTCCGCGCACGCCTCGGGCGTGACGGCCGTGGTCGTCGCGGCCGTGATGCTCGGCCGCCGGGCCCCGGCGCTCACCAACGCCGGGATCCGGCTCCAGCTCGGCGCGGTCTGGGGCACGGTGATCTTCCTGCTGGAGTCGGTCGTGTTCAGCCTGATCGGGCTGGAGCTGCCGACGCTCGTCCGGGAGCTGCACCGGTCGGCCGAGTCGTACCTGGTGCCCGCGCTGCTGGTCGTCGCGACGCTGGTGGCCGTCCGGGTCGCGTGGGTGTTCCCGCTGTCGGCGCTCCAGGCGTGGCGCGGCGGGCGGCGCCCGTCCTGGGAGGTGCCGGCCGTGGTGTCCTGGGCGGGCGCGCGCGGCGTGGTGCCGCTGGCCGCCGCCCTCGCGATCCCGCTGACGACGGACGCGGGCGGGCCGCTCGGCAGCCGCGACCTGGTCGTGGTGCTCGCCACCTGCGTCATCGCGATCTCGCTGGTCGTGCAGGGGTTCACGCTCGCGCCGCTGGTCCGGGCGGCGCGGCTGGTCGTCCCGGAGTCGCACGGGCGGCGCGAGTTCGCCCTGGCGCGGCTGCGGCTCGCCCAGGCCGCCCGCGCCCGGCTGGAGGAGCTGGCCGACCTGGAGGCCGCGCCGCAGGTGGTGATCGAGCGGCTGCGGGTCGGCGTCCAGGACCGGATCGAGCGCGGCGAGCTGCGGCTGGACGGCGACGCCGAGATCGACGGCGTCCTCGCCGACTACCGGCGGCTCCGCCGGGACCTGATCGCCGCCGAGACCGCCGAGCTGCACCGGCTGCACGACGGCGGCGAGATCGGGGAGGGCACCCTGCGCGAGGTGCAGCGCCTGCTCGACCTGGAGGACACCGCGCTCGACCGCCCGATCTGACCGGGCGCGCCCCCGCCGGGGGCGGATCGGCGGGGCGGATGAGGGTAGCCCGCGGGCGTGCTGGATACTTCCCCGGTTGACCGAACGCGTGACGGGGGTGCGGACGGATGGCCGGGATGGACGCCGGAGCCGAGGCGGCAGGGGCCGGGTCGGCGGGGGCTGAGGCGGCAGGGGCCGCGGCTGCCGGGGCCGGGACGGTCGAGGAGGAGGCGGCGGCGCCGTCGCGCGGCTGGCGCGGCTGGCTGCTGGACGGCCTGACCGAGCACAGCGCCCGCCACCCCGGCCCGCACGGCACGCTCCCCGAGGAGCACGAGGGCCACTCGTGGTGGCGGGTCATGTGCCTGACCGGCGTGGACTACTTCTCCACGCTCGGCTACCAGCCCGGCATCGCGGCGCTGGCCGCCGGGCTGCTGTCCCCGCTGGCGACGATCGTGCTGGTCGCGCTGACCCTGCTCGGCGCGCTGCCGGTGTACCGGCGGGTCGCGGCCGAGTCGCCGCACGGCGAGGGCTCGATCGCCATGCTGGAGCGGCTGCTGCCGTGGTGGGCCGGGAAGGTCTTCGTGCTGGTGCTGCTCGGCTTCGCCTGCACCGACTTCATGATCACGATGACGCTGTCCGCGGCGGACGCCGCGGCGCACGCGGTGGCGAACCCGCTGGCGCCGTCCGCGATGCACGGCCAGAACATGTGGATCACGCTGGTGCTGCTGGCCGCGCTCGGCGCGGTCTTCCTCAAGGGCTTCCGCGAGGCGATCGGGATCGCGGTCGTGCTCGTCGTGCTCTACCTCGGGCTGAACGTCGTCGTGGTGGCGACGGCCGTCGGGCACGTGCTGACCCATCCGGTGAAGATCGGCGACTGGTGGGACGCGGCGCGCGCCGCGCACTCCTCGCCGCTCGCGATGATCGGCGTCGCGCTGCTGGTCTTCCCGAAGCTGGCGCTCGGCATGTCCGGGTTCGAGACCGGCGTCGCGGTGATGCCGCAGGTGCGCGGGGACGCCGGCGACACCTTCGCCAAGCCCGCCGGGCGGATCCGGGGCACCCGGCGGCTGCTCACCACGGCCGCGCTGATCATGAGCGGGTTCCTGATCCTGTCCAGCTTCGCCACGACCGTCCTGATCCCGGCGGACGCCTTCAAGGCGGGCGGCCCGGCGAACGGCCGCGCGCTCGCCTACATCGCGCACGAGTACCTGGGCGGCGGGTTCGGGACCGTCTACGACGTGTCCACGATCGCGATCCTGTGGTTCGCGGGCGCGTCGGCGATGGCCGGGCTGCTCAACCTCGTCCCGCGCTACCTGCCCCGGTACGGCATGGCCCCGGACTGGGCGCGCGCCGTCCGCCCGCTGACGCTGGTGTTCATGGCCGTCGCGTTCCTGGTGACCTGGCTGTTCGACGCGAACGTGGACAAGCAGGGCGGCGCGTACGCGACCGGCGTGCTCGTGCTGATGCTGTCGGCCTCGTTCGCGGCGTGCGTCGCGACCTGGCGGCGCGGGCACCGGGCCGCCTCCGCCGGGTTCGGGCTGATCACCGCGGTGTTCGCCTACACGCTCGGCGCGAACGTGGTCGAGCGCCCGGACGGCCTCAAGATCGCATCGCTGTTCATCGCGGGCATCCTGGTCACCTCGTTCGCCTCCCGCGTGCACCGCGCGTTCGAGCTGCGCACCGGCACCGTCACGCTGGACGCGGAGGCCGAGCGCCTGGTGGACGCCGCCGCCGCGTCCGGCCCGCTGCGGATCGTCGCGAACGAGCCCCAGGCCCGCGACCGCGAGGAGTACGCGCTCAAGGAGTCCACGCAGCGCGACGACATCCCCCTGCCCGAGGACGGCCACCTGCTGTTCCTGGAGGTCACGGTGTCGGACTCGTCCGAGTTCACCGCCGACCTGACCGTGCTGGGGGAGGTGCTGCACGGGTACCGGGTGCTGCGGGTGACGGGCCCGGTCGTGCCGAACACGATCGCCGCCGTCCTCATGGCGCTGCGCGAGCGGACCGGCGTCCCGCCGCACGCCTACTTCAACTGGACCGAGGGCCACCCGCTCGGCCACCTGATCCGCTTCCTGATCTTCGGGGACGGCGAGGTCGCCCCGGTGACCCGCGAGGTGCTGCGCCGCGCCGAGCCCGACCCGGCCCGCCGGCCCAGCGTCCACGTCTCCTGACCCCGCCGCCGGACGGCCCGCGAGCTGCGCCGGACGGGCCGCGTGCGGCGCCGAGTCGCGGCGTCCGCCCGCGCCCTCGGGTCAGCGGGCCGAGCCCGCCTTCCAGCGCGCCCAGGACACCTGCCAGTAGCCGTAGCCGTTGTCCCAGGCCAGCGGGCGGTCCGTGCCCGTGACGATCACGACGTCGCCGCGCAGCGAGCGCCCGTAGAACCACTTCGCGAACTCCGGGGACGCGTTGACGCAGCCGTGGCTGACGTTCGCCCGCCCCTGCGACGCCACCGACCAGGGCGCGGAGTGGACGTACTCGCCGCTCGCCGAGATCTGCACCGCGTACCGGACCTTGAGCTTGTAGTAGCGCGGGTCCTTCCGGTTGGTCACCTTCATCCACGCGGACGTCATGACCACCGGGTCGCCCTTGCCCATCACCAGGTGGACGCCGCTCGTGGTCGTGTAGGCGCGCTTCCCGCCCCGGCCCGCGCTGATCGGCGTCCGCCGGACGACGCGGCCGTCCTCGCTGACGCTCATCCGGTGCGTCCGGGTGTCGACGACGCTGATCCGGGACCGTCCGACGCGGAACGTGCGCGTCACGTTCCGCCCGCCCATCAGCCCGGACGCGTCGCGCAGGCCGGCCGTCCGCGCCTCCAGGGTGATCCGCTCGCCGCCGGGCCAGTAGTGCTGCGGCCGGTACACGACCTGGCGCGCCGAGACCCAGAACCAGCCGCCCGCCACGGGCCGCGACATCCGCACCCGCAGCGCGCGCTCCACGGTCGCGCGCGACGACACCGGACGGCTGAACGTCACGATGATCGGCATCCCGACGCCGACGACCTCGCCCTCGCCCGGTGCCACGGCCGAGACGCGGAACGTCGCGGCGCGCATCTCCTTCAGGTCCGGCGTGGACGGCGGGGAGCCGTCGCCCGCGGGCGCGGCGGCCGGAGTGGCGAACGTGTCGGCGCGGCCGGGGGCGCCGCCGCCGCACGCGCTGAGCGCGGGCGCGGCGGCGGCCAGCACGGCGGCCGCCCGGAAGGACACGGCCAGAGCGCGATGCGGCATGCGGTACCTCGGGGCAGTGCGGGACTGTCGGTGATCACCACCACACGGAAAGTGATGACCCTCGGCAAAATAGACGCTGATCGGATCCCGCACGCCCCGGCGGGCCAAAGTGAGACGTCTCGATTAGATGACGGACGCCGATCCCTGCCCCGCACCCCCGAGCGCGGCGGCTTGCTGCACGCCGCCCTCCCGTGCGGCGACATCCTGCGCAACGTCCTCGCCTGTGGCGGCTTCGCGCGCGGCGGCTTCGCGGGCGGCGCCGCGGGCGCGGCTCTGCTTGCCGACGCGGATCGTCCAGGTCACGAGCGCGGCGACGACGGCCATCGGCATGACGGTGCTCATCAGGACCATGACGCCGGTCGGCAGCAGGTAGGTGAGCGGGATCCGGACGGCGGCCTCCAGCAGGAAGGCGGCGCCCCACACGATGGTCAGCCTGTACTGGGTGCGCCGGAACTCGGCGTGCTGCCAGAGGCCGTTCCACCAGGCGAGCCGCTCGGCCGAGCCGTCGGTGGCGAACTTGCGGCCGAGGTAGAACATGATCGGCTTCGGCAGCGCGAGGCTGCCCAGGTAGGTGAGGCCGAGCAGCCCGGTGATCGCCGAGTCCTTGAGGAAGAACAGCTCGGTGGTGTTGTAGGCGACCGCGCTGAGCGCGCCGAGCAGCATCAGGACGAGCATCATGACGCCGAACTCGTCCACGCGGCGCTTCAGGACGAGGTGGGCGAGGGTGTCCGCGGCGGGCCACAGCGAGATCAGCAGCAGCGCGCGCACCGGGCTCACGCCGTGGCCGGTCAGCAGCGAGTAGCTGGCGAACGGCAGGACCACGTTGAACACGATGGCCGGGACGATGGTCGTGATGGGCGAGCCGCCTTGCCGGGCCCCTGCCATGATCAACTCCAGATGTGTCGGTTAGACTCACGATCGTGAGCCGGAGCGTAACATCACGCAGTTCGCGGGTAAACGTGTCGCGGGGCGCGTACGTGAACCTCGTCCCGTTCCTGTTCGGGCTGGCCGGTACCGAGGCGATGCCCGGCGTCGCCCTCGTCCGGCTCCTGAACGAGGTCGGCGTGGGCGAGGCGGCGGCGCGGTCGCTGCTGGCCCGCATGCGCCGCAACGGGTACCTCGCCACCGAACGCCGGGGGAAGGGCGCCGTCTACGGCCTGAACGGAAGCTTCCTGGCGGCCTTCCGGCGGGCGCGGGACGGCGGGTTCCGCGCGCCGCAGCCGTGGGAGGGGTGGTTCCACGCGGTCTTCTACACCGTCCCGGAGGACCGGCGGGCCTTCCGGGACAAGCTCCGCCGGGCCGCGACCCTGGCCGGGTACGGGCAGATGCAGCCCGGCGTCCTGATCTCCCTCACCGACCTGCGGGCCCGGCTGGACGAGGAGCTCGGCGGCACGCCGCCCGCCGGGACCGTCCGCTACGGACGCGTCGGGCTCGACACCGCCGACGCCGCCGAGATCGCCCGCCGCGCCTGGGAGCTGGACGAGCTGGCCCAGCGCTACCGCGAGCACACCGCCCGCCTCGCCGCCGCCCTCGCCGACAACGCCGCCCTCGCCGACGGCGCCCCGCGCGCGCTGACGGTGCGCGAGTACGTGGACCTGTTCGGGACGGCCCTCACCGACACCCTGCGCGCCCCGCCGCTGCCGCCGGAGCTGCTGCCGCCCGACTGGCCCCTGCCCGCCCTCTTCCAGACCGTCGGACGGGTGTTCGCGACGCTCGGACCGCAGGTCGGGGCGCAGGCGCGGCGCATCGTGGCCGAATCGGAACGCGGCTGACCTCTTTGGTAGATTCCGCTCGGGGGTGGCTGCCATGGGGACGCGGGGCGAGCTCCGCATCTACCTGGGCGCGGCGCCCGGGGTCGGCAAGACCTACGCGATGCTGGGCGAGGCCCGGCGGCGCGCCGGGCGCGGCGCCGACGTCGTCGTCGGCTACGTCGAGACCCACGGGCGCGTCCACACCGCCGAGCAGATCGGCGACCTGGAGACCGTGCCCCGCCGCGCGCTGACCTACCGCGGCTGCGAGTTCACCGAGCTCGACGTGGACGCCGTCATCGCCCGCAGGCCGCAGGTCGCCCTGGTGGACGAGCTGGCCCACACGAACGTGCCGGGTTCGCGCAACGGCAAGCGCTGGCAGGACGTCGAGGAGATCCTGGACGCCGGGATCGACGTGATCTCCACGGTGAACATCCAGCACCTGGAGTCGATGAACGACGTCGTGGAGCGGATCACCGGCGCCCGGCAGCGCGAGACCGTCCCGGACGAGGTGGTCCGCCGCGCCGCGCAGGTCGAGCTGATCGACATGACCCCGGAGGCGCTGCGCCGCCGGATGGCGCACGGCAACGTCTACGCGCCGGAGAAGATCGACGCCGCGCTCGCCAACTACTTCCGGCCCGGCAACCTGACCGCGCTGCGCGAGCTGGCCCTGCTCTGGCTCGCCGACAAGGTGGACGAGGCGCTGGAGCGCTACCGCGACCAGCACGGCATCACCGAGCCGTGGGAGGCCCGCGAGCGGATCGTGGTCGGCCTGACCGGCGGCCCGGAGGGCGACACGCTCATCCGCCGCGCCGCCCGGATCGCCGCCCGCGCCGGTCGCGCCGACCTGCTCGCCGTGCACGTGGCGCGCGCGGACGGCCTCGCGTCCGGCGCGTCCGGACGGGACCTGGCCCGGCAGCGCGCGCTGGTCGAGGGCCTCGGCGGCAGCTACCACCAGGTGCTCGGCGACGACGCCGCCGCGGCGCTGCTGGAGTTCACGCGTGGCGTGAACGCGACGCAGCTCGTGCTCGGGTCCAGCCGCCGCCGGGGCTGGCAGTTCGTGTTCGGGCCGGGCGTGGGCGCGACGGTGGCGCGCGAGTCGTCCGACATCGACGTCCATCTGGTCACGCACGAGCACGTCGGGAAGGGCCGGGGGCTGGTCAGCCTCGCGGGCAGCCCGCTCAGCGTCCGCCGCCGGACGGCAGGGTGGGTGCTCGCGCTGCTCGGCCCGCCCGCCCTGGTCGTCCTGCTGGACCGCGGGGAGCGGCCCGGCCTCGCCACCGACCTGATGCTGTTCCTCGCGCTGACCGTCGTGGTCGCGCTGGCGGGCGGGCTGTGGCCGGCGATCCTGGCGGCGGTGCTCGGCTTCCTGGCCGTGAACTGGTACTTCACCCCGCCGCTGCACACGCTGACCATCGCCGAACCGCGCAACGCGCTCGGCCTGCTGGTGTTCGTCGCGGTCGCCGTCGCGGTGTCGTCGGTCGTGGACCTGGCCGCCCGCCGCACCCGGCAGGCGGCCCGCAGCGGCGCGGAGGCCGAGACGCTGAGCCTGCTCGCCACGTCCGTCCTGCGGGGCGAGAACGCGCTGCCAGCGCTGCTGGAACGCGTCCGGGAGACGTTCGGCGTGCGCGCGGTCGCGCTGCTGGAGCGCACCCCGGACGGCTGGCGGACGCGCGGCGCGGTCGGCGCCGACCCCGCCGCCCACCCGGACGACGCGGAGGTCACCGCCGAGGTCGGCGGCGAGCCCGGCACGCCCACGGCCTCGGCGACGGGCTCGGCGACGGGCTCGGCAGCGGACGGGGCAACGGGGTCGGCAGCGGACGGGGCGACGGGCTCGGCAGGCGGCGGGGTGACGGGCTCGGCCACGGGCCGGGTCATGGGCGGGGCGACGGGCGGGGCGACGGTGCTGGCGCTGTCCGGACGGGTGCTGCCCGCGTCCGACCGGCGGGTGCTGTCGGCGTTCGCCTCGCAGGCCGGGGCCGTCCTGGAGTGGCGGCGGCTCGCCGAGGAGGCGGCCCGCGCGCGGCGGCTGGAGGAGGGCGACGAGATCCGCACCGCGCTGCTCGCCGCCGTCTCGCACGACCTGCGCACGCCGCTCGCCTCGATCAAGGCCGGGGTCAGCAGCCTGCGCGCGACCGACGTCCAGTGGGACCCCGAGGACGAGGCGGAGCTGCTCGCCTCGGTGGAGGAGTCCGCCGACCGCCTGGACGGCCTGATCGGCAACCTGCTGGACATGAGCCGCCTCCAGACCGGCGTCGTGACCCCGATCGTCCGGCCGGTCGCGCTGGACGAGGTGCTGCCGCGGGCGCTGCTGAACGTTCCGCCGGACCGGGTCCGGCTCGACGTGCCCGAGACGCTGCCGCCGGTCGCGGCCGATCCGGGGCTGCTGGAGCGGGCGCTGGCGAACGTGGTCGAGAACGCCGTCCGGCACAGCCGCGAGCCGGTCCTCGTCACGGCGGGGGAGCTGCGGTTCGGCCGCGAGCCCGACCGGGTGGACGTGCGGGTCGTCGATCGCGGCCCCGGCGTCCCGGACGCGGTGAAGGACCGGATGTTCGCGCCGTTCCAGCGGCTCGGCGACGCGCCCAAGGGCAACGGCGTCGGGCTCGGACTCGCCGTCGCGCGCGGCTTCGTGGCCGCGATCGGCGGCACGCTCACCCCCGAGGACACCCCCGGCGGCGGCCTGACCATGGTCTTCGGCCTCCCCCTCGCGCGCGGCGGGCCGGGCATGGGCGAGGATCGTGGACAGGACGGAGATCGTGGCCGGGGCGAAGACGATCGGCAGGACGAGCGAGAGGACAGGACGTGACACGCGTTCTGGTCGTGGACGACGAGCCGCAGATCGTGCGCGCGCTGCGGATCAACCTGAAGGCGCGCGGCTACGAGGTGGACGCCGCGCCCGACGGCCGCGCCGCGCTCGACCTGGCCGCGCGCCGCCACCCGGACGTGATCCTGCTCGACCTCGGGCTGCCCGACCTGGACGGCACGGAGGTGATCAAGGGGCTGCGCGGCTGGCTGAGCGTGCCGATCATCGTGCTGTCCGCGCGCCAGGAGTCCGACGACAAGGTCGAGGCCCTGGACGCCGGGGCCGACGACTACGTCACCAAGCCGTTCGGGATGGCCGAGCTGCTGGCCCGGCTGCGCGCGGCCGTCCGCCGGTCCGCGCCGGTGGAGGAGGCCGCGGTCGTCCGGACCGACGCGTTCAGCGTGGACCTCGCCGCCAAGCGCGTCGAGCGGAACGGCGCGGAGGTCCGGCTCACCCCGACCGAGTGGCACATCCTGGAGCTGCTCGTCCGCAACGCCGGACGGCTCGTCAGCCAGCAGCAGCTCCTCCAGGAGGTGTGGGGGCCGACGTACGCGAAGGAGACCAACTACCTGCGCGTCTACCTGGCCCAGTTGCGCCGCAAGCTGGAGGACGACCCGTCCCGCCCGAAGCACCTGATCACCGCGCCCGGCATCGGCTACCGCTTCGAGGCGCAGGCGCAGGCGCAGGCGCAGGCTCAGGCACAGGCACAGGCACAGGCACAGGCACAGGACTGAGCATCCGGCGCGCTAAGAACGCGTTAAGACGGATCATGAGGGCGTCAAGACGGCGTTAGCGCGTCCGGAATGTGCTGATTTCCGCGCTTAGCGTGCAGTGTGCACATCCCCTTGCTGAGGGCCCCGAAGCGCCTTCTGGTGGGCCGTCCGCTGCGCAACGAGCAGCTCGGCGACACGCTGCTGCCGAAGAAGCTGGCGCTGCCGGTGTTCTGCAGCGACCCCCTGTCGTCCAACGCGTACGCGACCGAGGAGATCCTGCTCGGGCTGGGGCTCGGCGGCGTCGCGCTGCTGCACCTCGCTCCGTGGGTGGCGCTCGCGGTGATCGTCCTGCTCGCCGTGGTCGTCCTGTCGTACCGGCAGACCTGCCACGCCTACCCGGGCGGCGGCGGGGCGTACGCGGTGAGCCGCGCGAACCTCGGCGTGAACGCCTCCCTCGCCGCCGCGAGCGCCCTGCTGGTCGACTACGTGCTGACCGTCGCGGTGTCGGTCGCGGCGGGCGTCGCCAACGTGACCTCGGCGTTCCCCGTGCTCGTCCCGTACGCGGTGCCGATCTCGCTCGCGCTCGTCGCCGTCCTCGCCCTGCTGAACCTCCGCGGCGTCAAGGAGTCCGGGACGATCTTCGCGATCCCGACGTACGGCTTCGTCGTGGTCGTCTACTTCATGATCGTGTGGGGCGCGCTGCGCGTCGTGCTCGGCGAGACCCCGCACGCGGAGTCCGCGCACCTCGGCATCCAGGCCCAGCACGGATCGACCGGCCTGCTCGCCATCGCGCTCGTGCTGCGCGCGTTCTCCCAGGGCTGCACGGCGCTGACGGGCGTCGAGGCGGTGTCCAACGGCGTCCCGAACTTCAAGAAGCCCAAGAGCAGGAACGCCGCCGACACGCTCGCGATCATGGGCGTGCTGACCATCGCGATGTTCGCCGGGATCACCCTGCTCGCCCTGGTCAGCAAGGTGCACATCACCGACGACCCCGCCCGCCTGATCGGCGCGCCCGCCGGCTACGAGCAGAAGACCGTGATCACCCAGGTCGCGGCGGCCGTCTCCGGCGGCGACCACACGCCGCTGTTCTTCCTGGTCGCCGGGTTCACCGCCGCGATCCTGGTGCTGGCCGCGAACACCGCCTACAACGGGTTCCCGATCCTGGCGTCCATCCTCGGCGCGGACGGCTTCCTGCCCCGCCAGTTCTCCCGGCGCGGCGACCGGCTCGTCTACAGCAACGGCATCGTCATCCTCGCGCTGCTCGCCGGGCTGCTGATCTGGGCGTTCGACGCCAGCACCACCCGCCTCATCCAGCTGTACATCATCGGCGTGTTCGTGTCGTTCACGCTGTCCCAGGCGGGCATGGTCCGGCACTGGACGGCCGAGCTCCGCGACGGCCCGCCCGAACGGCGCGGGCACGTCCGCCGCGCCCGCGTGATCAACGCCTTCGGCGCGGTGCTCACCGGCCTCGTCCTGCTGGTGGTGCTCGTCACCAAGTTCACCCACGGCGCGTGGATCGTGGTGATCGCGATGCCGCTGGTGTTCTGGATGATGAAGGCCATCCACCGGCACTACGAGCGGGTCGCGGCCGAGCTGACTCCCGGGGATGACGCGGTCACGCTGCCCAGCCGGATCCACGCCGTCGTCCTGGTCTCCCGGCTGCACACTCCGGCGCTGCGGGCGCTGGCGTTCGCGCGGGCGTCGCGTCCGTCCACGCTGACGGCCGTGACCGTCGCGACGTCGGACGCCGAGGTCGAGACGCTGCGCGCCGAGTGGGCCGACCGCGACATCTCCGTCCCGCTGGTCGTGCTGGACTCCCCGTACCGCGACATCACCGGCCCCGTCCTGGACTACGTGGGACGCCTGCGCCGCAAGTCGCCGCGCGACGTCGTGGCCGTGTTCATCCCCGAGTACGTGGTCGGACGCTGGTGGGAGCAGCTCCTGCACAACCAGAGCGCGCTGCGCCTGAAGGCCCGGCTCCTGTTCCGGCCGGGACTGATGGTGATCAGCGTCCCGTGGCAGCTCGGCTCCGCCGGAACCGACCCCGCGACCGACCCCGCGACCGACCCCGGCCCCGACCCCGGAGCCGAGCCCGGAACCGAGCCCGAGACCGAGCCGGGAGGCGAACCGGGAAGGGGGCCGGGGGGCGACTCTTCCGCCGAGTCCCATTCGCGCGGCCGGACCGGTTCTTTCCCGGTTCGGATGCCTTAGGCTTCGAATCATGGACGAGCGAGCGGCCGGTACGACCTCCACCGCCGGCGGCGGTCAGCGGCCCGGTGGCCTGCGGCGATTCCTGCGGCGCATGGCGTCGAGCAAGGAGGAGCTGGAGGCCGAGGAGCTGCAGCGCTCCACCGGTGCGGAGGGGGCCACCCCCATCACCGCGTGCGCCGTGCGCCAGCGCGCCTGCGTAGCGGGTACGCTACGTACCGTGACTCTTCGACCCCGAGGCGGAGCCCCGGCTCTGGAGGCCGAGCTCTACGACGGCACCGACGTGGTCAACCTCGTCTGGCTCGGCCGCCGCAAGATCGCCGGCATCGACCCCGGCCGGCGGCTGCGCGCCGAGGGCCTGGTGAGCCTCCAGGACGGCCGGAAGGTCATGTTCAACCCTCGCTACGAACTGCGGGGCGCCTGACATGGCCGGTGGTGAGGGCGTGGCGGACGGCGCCGGGAAGGGCGCCGGCAAGGCGGCGGCCGGAGCGGTGGCGTTCGAGACGGTCGAAGAGGTCATCCGCGCGCAGCTCACCAAGGTCTTCGGCGGGCGGCGCGGCGTGCTGGAGGGCGCGGTGCCCACCATCGCGTTCACCGCCGGCTGGATCGTCACCCACGACCTGAAGCCCTCCCTCTACGTCGGCGTCGGGTCGGCGCTGGTGCTGCTCGCGGCCCGGCTCGTCCAGCGGTCGACCCCGCAGTTCGTCCTGAACAGCCTGGTCGGCATCGCGATCGCGGCGTTCTTCGCGCTGCGCTCGGGCAAGGCGCAGGACGCCTTCCTGCCCGGCATGCTCTACTCCGGCGGCGTCAGCCTCGTCATGCTGCTGTCGATCGTGACGCGCTGGCCGTTCGTCGGCTTCATGATCGGCGCGGCGAACCCCGACGACCCGCTCGCCTGGCGCAAGGAGCCCGCCATGGTGCGGGTGTGCACGCGGCTGTCCTGGCTGCTCATGCTGCCCGCCGTGCTGAAGCTGGCCGTCCAGATCCCGCTGTACCTGTCCGGGCAGGTCGTCGCGCTCGGCGTGGCGAAGATCGTGCTCGGCTGGCCCGCGTACGTCGCGGCGCTGGGCCTGGCGCTGCTGATGCTCATGCGCACCAGCACCCCCCTGCAGAACGCGGGTGCCCCTCGCTCCGACGCACCGGCGGTCGCCCCGGAGCCCTCGGAAAGCTGACCGGATCGCGCCGTCAAGGTCGCGTTAAGACCCCGCGAATCCGCCCTTTTCCGGACTTACGATCCTCGCGTTGATCCCGGAGCCAGATCGGCCCCGGTGGAGTCGAGGTCGGTGACGGCGCGAGATGCGGTGCCTGAGGTCCGGTTGCTCCGGGAGCATCGAGGACGGCTACTGCGATGTGTGCGGGTTCCCGCCGGACGCGAGCGCCCCGGCGCCCGCGGCGGCGTCCGGAGCCCACGCGAACATCGCAACCCCCGGCGGGACGTCCGCCAACGCCCGCGCGAGCACGCCCGCGGGCGGCGCCAGCGGCGGCCCTGCACATGGCGCGACCAGCGGAAACGGCTCGCCCCCGCTCAGCCTGCTCAGCTCGTCCGCCCGCCTTCCGGACGAGGTGGCGGCGCGCACCCTGAGCGGCCGCGTCGCCTCCCGCCGCGCCGCCGCGAACACGCCGTCCACCTCCCGCAGCGCCACCCCCGCGCCCGGCACCGGCGTCCGCGGGTCCGGCACCGGCGGCCCGTCTGGCACTGGCGCCGGCGGGTCCGGCAACGGCGCCCCCGCCTCCGGCACCGGCGCCGGCGGGTCTGGCAACCGCGCCCTCGCGTCCGGCACCGGCGTCCGCGGGTCTAGCACCGGCGCTCGCGCGTCTGGGAGCGGCGTCCCGTCCGGCAACGGCGTACGCGCGGCGGGCAACGGCGTTCGCGGGTCTGGCAACGGCGCGTTCGTGACGGGTCACGGCGGAGGTGCGACGGAGGGGTCGCGGGCGGGGCGGGGGACGCAGGGGTCCCGCGGATCGAGGGGGTCGCGCGGGTCGCGGGGGAGCGGCGGGTCGTCGGGGCGCGGGCAGCTCGGCGCCGGGCTGGTCGAGATGCCCACCGTGCCGGAGCGCGACCCCGCCACCGCGATCATGGCGGATCCGTCGGTGCCCGAGCACAAGCGGCGCTGCGGGAACTGCGACGCGCCGGTCGGGCGGGGCCGCAACGGGATGCCCGGACGGTCCGAGGGCTACTGCCCCAAGTGCGGCACGCGCTTCTCGTTCACGCCGAAGCTCGGCCCGGGGGACGTGGTCGCCGGCCAGTACGAGGTGCTGGGCTGCCTGGCGCACGGCGGCCTCGGCTGGATCTACCTCGCCAAGGACCACAACGTCTCGGACCGCTGGGTCGTGCTGAAGGGCCTGCTCGACACCGGCGACCGGGACGCGATGGAGGCGGCGGTCGCCGAGCGGCGGTTCCTCGCCGAGGTCGAGCACCCCAACGTCGTCAAGATCTACAACTTCGTGCGGCACGGCGACGCCGGGTACATCGTCATGGAGTACGTCGGCGGGGAGTCGCTGAAGGACCTGGTCCTGGAGCGGCGCGGCGCGGGCGATCCGCTGACGCCGGCGCAGGTGATGGCCTACGGCCTGGAGGTGCTGCGCGCCCTCGGCCACCTGCACGACCGGGGCCTGGTCTACTGCGACTTCAAGCCCGACAACGCGATCCAGACCGAGGAGCAGCTGAAGCTGGTGGACCTCGGCGGCGTCCGGCGGCTGGACGACGACGAGGGCGCGGTCTACGGGACGGTCGGCTACCAGGCGCCCGAGATCGCCGACGAGGGCCCGTCGGTGGCGTCCGACCTGTACACGGTCGCGCGGGCGATGGCCGTGATGAGCTTCGAGTTCTCCGGCTACACCGGCGTCCACCGGTTCGGCCTGCCGCCCGCCGAGGACGTGCCGGTGCTCGCCGCCCACCCGTCCTTCGACCGGCTGTTGCGGCGCGCGGCCCATCCGGACCCCGGCGAGCGGTTCTGGTCGGCGGGCGAGATGTCCGAGCAGCTCACCGGGGTGCTGCGGGAGACCCTCGCGGTGGCGGACGGGCGCCCCCGACCCGCCGTCTCCACGCTGTTCGGGCCGGAGACGCGGGTGGTGGGCGCGCGGATGGGCCGGCCGCCCACGTTCCGGGAGGCCGCCTCGGCGCTGCCGGTGCCGCTGGTCGACCCGGACGACCCCGGCGCGCGGCGCGTGGCGGCGCTCGCCGCGTCCGCGCCCGAGCAGGTCGTCGAGGCGCTGGACGGGGTCCCGGGCCGCTCCGTCGAGGAGACGTTCCGGCTGGTCCGGGCGCTGATCGACCGGCGCGACGGCGAGCGCGCGCGGGAACTGCTCCTGACCCTGGACGAGTCGGACTGGCGCGCGCACTGGTTCTGGGGCGTCGCCGCGCTCGCCGAGGGCGACGGGGCCGCCGCGCTCGGCGAGTTCGGCCGGGTCTACGACCTGCTGCCCGGCGAGCCGGCGGTGAAGCTGGCCATGGCGTTCGCGGCCGAGGCGCTCGGCGACGCGGCCGGCGCCGTCCACTTCCACCGGACGGTCTGGCGCACCGACCACGCCTACGAGAACGCCGTGTTCGGCCTGGCGCGGACGCTGGTCGCGGAGGGCGGGGACCGGGCCGCGGTGGAGGCGCTGGACGAGGTGCCCGCCTCGTCCGGACGGTACCTGGACGCGCAGGTCGCCGCGATCGTCGTGACCGTCCGGGGGTGGGCGCCCGGAGCCGACCCGGCCCGCTGGCGCGCGACCCGCTCGGAGCTCCTCGCCGCCGCCGAGCGGGCCGAGTCGCTCGACCTGCCCGAGGAGCGCGGCGGGCGCGTGGTCGCCCTGCTGCTGGAGGCGCTGATCGCCGAGCTCGCGGAGAACGGCTCGCCGCCGGGGGACCGGAGCGTCCTCGGCGTGCCGTACCGGGAGAGGGCGCTGCGGGCGGCGCTCGAAGGCGTGTACCGGGACCTCGCGCGGCTGTCCACCGCGCGGACCCGGCGGCGCGCCTACGTGGATCGTGCCAACACCATTCGACCGAGGACGGCGTTCTGATGGCCCGGACCCAGGCTGCTCTTCTCCCGGCGGACGAGGACGGCATCCGGCTGCCCGTCCGCGACACGGCGACCCGGTACGCCCGGTACGACCCGCGCGGCTGGCCCACCCCGGACCGCGTGCGGTTCCTGGCCGTCCTGGTCGCGGTGCTGGCCGTGCTGTTCGCGGCGCTGGCGGCCCGGCGGGCGTCCGGCGGCGAGGCGGGCTTCCGCGAGATCGGGCGCGAGGCGGGCCCGCAGGTCGTCGCCTCGTCCGACCTGTACCTGGCGCTGAACGACATGGACGCCCAGCTCGCGAACGTCCTGCTCATCGGGGACGGCAAGGGCCTCAGCGTCACCCGGGACCAGGCGCTCGGCACGTTCGAGCAGCGCCGCGCGCAGGCCGACAGGGACCTCCAGCAGGCGTCCGCGCTCGCGGGCCGCGACGGCGACGCCGCGCTGGGACTGCGCCGGGCGCTGGACGGCCTCGGCCGCTACGAGTCGCTCGCCGCCCAGGCGATCCTGCTGGACGGCCAGCACCCGCATCCCGCCGCGCGGCCCCCGGCGGCGGCCCTCGCGCTCTACCGGCAGGCCACCCAGGCCATGAGGTCGGACGTCCTGCCCGCCGCCGAGAAGCTCCGCGACGCCAACGCCGAGCGCATCGAGACGTCCTACAAGCACCGGCGCTCGGCGCTGGCCGGCGGCGCGGAGGAGACCCTCGCGCTCGGTCTCGCCACGGTCGCCGTGCTGGCCGGCCTCCAGCTCTACCTTGTCCGCCGCACCCGGCGGTCCGCCCAGCCGGCGCTGCTGGCCGCCACGGCCGTCGCGCTGGTCACGGCGGTGATCGCGGCGGCGACGCTCGACTCGGCCGCCGGGCACCTGCGCGTCGCGAAGAAGGACGCCTTCGACTCGGTCCTCGCCCTCACCCGCGCCCGCGCGATCGGCTGGGAGACCAACGCCGACGAGTCCCGGGGGATCGTCGATCCCGGACAGTGGAAGGCCTACCAGGACGACTTCTACCTTCGCGCGGGCCAGCTCGCCGAGGTCTTCGGGTCGGAGCCGCTCGCCGGTACCGAACCGCTGAGCTACGAGGACGCCCTCGCCGGGATCGTCCGGAGATACCAGGGCATGGACACGCTCAGCGAGCGACGGATCCGGCTCGGCGGCCTCCTCGGGGCCGAGTTCGCCAACATCACCTTCCCCGGCGAGCGGGACGCGGCGGAGAAGGCGCTGTACGCGTGGCAGGCGTACCAGGCCGACGACGTCGGGCTGCGCGCCATGTACGCCAGCGGCGACCTTCAGAAGACCGTGCAGTTCGACACCTCGCCCGCCCCGGCCGACTCCAACGGCGCCTTCAACGCCTTCGACCAGGCCATGGCCCGGGTCATCGCGATCAACCAGGCGCAGTTCGAGGCGCACGTCCGGCGCGGCGGGGACGACCTGGCCGGCTGGACGGCCGTCCCGCCGCTCGCCGCCCTGGTGATCATCGGCCTGGTCTGGCTGGGCGTCCGCCCCCGCCTGTCCGAATACCGCTGACCGGCCACCGCCCTGGGCCACCGCCCCGGGCACCCGCCCTGGGCATCGTCCGGCATCGCCCCCGGGCGAACGAACGGGTCCCACCACCCCCGGGCGAACGAACGGGTCCCGCCGCGCCCGAGAGGACGCGGCGGGACCCGTGGCAGAGGATCAGCGGGCGTTGAGGAGCTCGGCGAGCTCGTCCTCGACGTCCTGGGACGCGACGAACATCAGCTCGTCGCCGGGTTCGAGGGTGTCGTCCGCGCTCGGGACCAGCACCCGGCCCTCGCGCAGGATCGCGACCAGGGCGGTGTCGCGCGGCCAGGTCACCGAGCCGACCCGCTCGCCGCCGAGCGGCGCGTCCTCGGGCAGGGTCAGCTCGACCAGGTTCGCCTCGCCCTGCCGGAAGGTCATCAGCCGGACCAGGTCGCCGACGCTGACGGCCTCCTCGACCAGCGCGGACAGCAGGCGCGGCGTGGACACCGCCACGTCCACGCCCCAGGACTCGTTGAACAGCCACTCGTTCTTCGGGTGGTTGATCCGGGCGACCACGCGCGGCACGCCGTACTCGGTCTTGGCGAGCAGCGACACGACGAGGTTGACCTTGTCGTCCCCGGACGAGGCGACCACGACCTGGCAGCGCTCCAGCGCCGCGTCGTCCAGCGCGGCGATCTCGCAGGCGTCGGCGAGCAGCCACTCGGCGCGCGGCACCATCTCCACCTTGATCGCGCGCGGGTTCTTGTCGATCAGCAGGACCTCGTGCCCGTTCTCCAGCAGCTCCTGCGCGATGGACCGGCCGACGGCCCCGGCCCCGGCGATGGCGACCCGCATCAGTGCTCCTCTTCGCTGCGCACCGCGACCGCGGCGTTGATCCGTTCCAGGTCCTCCGCCCGCGCGATGGCGTGCACGATGTCGCCGTCCTGGATGACGGTGTCGGGGCCGGGCACCAGGGCCTCGCCCATCCGGTTCAGGAACGCCACCCGGGTGCCCGCCGCGCCCTCCAGCGCGGCGACCTTCTCGCCGACCCAGGACGCCCCGGTCTCCAGCTCGGCGAGCACGACCGTGCCGGTCGGGTCGCGCCAGAGCGGCTCGGCGCCCTCGGGCAGCAGCCGGCGCAGGATCTGGTCGGCCGTCCACCGGACGGTCGCGACCGTCGGGATGCCGAGCCGCTGGTACACCTCGGCGCGGCGCGGGTCGTAGATCCGCGCGACGACGTTGTCGACGCCGAAGGTCTCGCGCGCCACCCGGGCGGAGATGATGTTGGAGTTGTCGCCGCTGGACACCGCGACGAACGCGGACGCCTGGTCGATGCCCGCCTCGGTCAGCGTGTCGCGGTCGAAGCCGAAGCCGGTGACCCGGCGCCCGCGGAAGCCGCCGCGCAGCCGCCGGAACGCCTCGGGGTTCTGGTCGATGATGGCCACCGAGTGGCCTTTGTCCTCCAGGATGTGGGCGAGGGTCGAACCGACCCGCCCGCAGCCCATGATCACGATATGCACGGCCGTTCCTTCTCCGGAGCCCGAGGTTTCCGATGATCCTTGCCGGGCTGCAAAACTACACAGCCGCCCAGGCGCTTACTACCCAACCCCACGTCACGGAACTGCGCGCGCCGAGCGCGCGGGCGCATGGAGATCTCGTCAACGGGTCAGGCTAGAGTCTCGTTCCGTGTCGAAGGCTCCGGACCTCGTGAAGCGCCTGCTGCTGGGACGCGCCCTGCGCAGCGCCCAGCAGCACGAGCAGCTCCTCCCCAAACGGATCGCGCTGCCCGTCTTCGCCAGTGACGCCCTGTCGTCGGTGGCCTACGCGCCGCAGGAGATCCTGCTCGCGCTCGGCGTCGGCGGCCTGGCGATGTACCACTACACCCCGTGGGTGGCCGCGGCCGTGGTGGTGATTCTACTCACCGTGGTGGCGTCCTACCGCCAGAACGTCCGGGCCTACCAGAGCGGCGGCGGCGACTTCGAGGTCGCGACCACCAACCTCGGCGACAACTGGGGCGTGGTCGTGGCGAGCGCGCTGCTCGTCGACTACGTCCTGACGGTGGCGGTGTCGGTGTCGTCCGGGGTGGAGAACCTCGGCGCGCTGCTGAAGTTCCTCCAGCCGCACGAGGTGGCCGTCGCGATCGGCATCGTGGTGCTGCTGACCGTCGCGAACCTGCGCGGGCTGAAGGAGGCGGGCGTCGCGTTCGCGATCCCGACCTACCTGTTCATGTTCGCGATCATCTCGATGCTGCTGTACGGGATGGTCCGGCTCGGGCTCGGCACGACGCTGAAGGCCGAGACCGCCCACTACAAGATCGTCGGCAAGGAGGCCGGGGTAGGCGGGGCCGCCCTGATCTTCCTGCTGCTGCGCGCGTTCTCGTCCGGCTGTGCGGCGCTCACCGGCGTCGAGGCGATCTCCAACGGCGTCCCGGCGTTCAAGAAGCCCAAGGGCGAGAACGCCGCCAAGACGCTGCTGGCGCTCGGCCTGGTCGCGATGACGATGTTCGGCGGCGTCACCGCGTTCGCCTACTCGACCAAGGCCAAGTTCGCCGAGCCGAGCCAGGGCAGCACGCTGATCGACCCGGCCACCGGCAAGGTCGTGCACGACGCCGACCCGGTGATCGCGCAGGTCGCGCACACCGTGTTCTCCAACTTCACGCCGGGCTTCGCGCTGGTCACCACGATGACCGCGCTGATCCTGTTCCTGGCCGCCAACACCGCCTTCAACGGCTTCCCGGTGCTCGGCTCGGTGCTCGCGCAGAACCGCTACCTGCCCCGCCAGTTCCACACCCGCGGCGACCGGCTCGCGTTCTCCAACGGCATCATCATCCTCGCCACCCTGGCGGGCCTGCTGATCTACGCCTACGACGCGTCGGTGAGCAAGCTGATCCCGCTGTACACGGTCGGCGTGTTCGTGTCGTTCACGGTCAGCCAGATCGGCATGGTCCGGCACTGGAACCGGCTGCTGGCCGCCGAGCCGGACGCCGCGCAGCGCCGCCGGATGCGGACGTCCCGGGCGATCAACGCGTTCGGCGCGACGCTCACCGGGATCGTCCTGGTCGTGGTGCTGGTCACCAAGTTCATGCTCGGCGCCTACATCGTCTGCATCGCGATGCCGGTGCTGTTCCTGCTGATGAAGGCGATCCGCAAGCACTACGACCGGGTCGCCGCCGAGCTGGAGCCGACCGGCGAGGACGTGGCGCTGCCCGCCCGCAACCACGCGATCGTCCTGGTCTCCAAGATCCACAAGCCGACCCTGCGCGCCCTGGCCTACGCCCGCGCGACCCGCCCGTCCACGCTGGAGGCCGTCACGGTCGCGGTGGACGCCGAGGAGGCGCGGCGGCTCCAGGAGGAGTGGGACGCGCTCGACGTGCCCGTCCCGCTGAAGATCCTCGACTCCCCGTACCGGGAGATCACCCGGCCCGTCCTGGACTACGTCAAAAGCGTCCGGCGCAAGTCGCCGCGGGACGTGGTGACCGTGTTCATCCCCGAGTACGTCGTCGGCCACTGGTGGGAGCACCTGCTCCACAACCAGAGCGCGCTGCGCCTCAAGGGCCGCCTCCTGTTCCAGCCGGGCGTCATGGTGACGAGCGTCGCATGGCAGCTCCAGTCGTCCGACCGGCTCAAGGGACGCGCCGAGCCCGCCTTCGGATCGGCCTACCGCCGCCCGACCGGGACCGGCGGGGACGGCCGGGAGCGGGACGGGGCGTCCGCCGGTGGCGGTATCGTTTCGGAACGTGACAGCTGATCTCGGACCCCGTGAAGGCGACCTCCTGGAACTGGAGGTCGGCAACGTCGCCAACGGCGGCTTCTGCGTGGCCAGGCACGACGGCCGCGTGGTCTTCGTCCGGCACGCGCTCCCCGGCGAGCGGGTCCGGGCGCGGGTCACCGAGGCCACCAAGCGCTTCCTGCGCGCCGACGCGGTGGACGTCCTCACCGCCTCGCCCGACCGCGTCGAGGCGCCGTGCCCGTTCGCCGGCCCCGGCCGCTGCGGCGGCTGCGACTGGCAGCACGCCTCGCTACCCGCCCAGCGGCGTCTGAAGGCCGCCGTCGTCGAGGAGCAGCTCGCCCGCGTCGCCGGGATCACCCGCACCGTCCTGGTCGAAGAAGTGCCCTACCCGTTCGCCGGCGAGGACGTGACGCCCCGGCCCGGCCTCGGCTGGCGCACCCGCGTCCAGTTCGCGGTCGAGAACGGCACCGTCGGCCTGCGCAAGCACCGCTCGCACGACATCGAGCCGATCGACGAGTGCCTGATCGCGCACCCGGGCGTCGAGATCATGGGCATCGAGACCAAGCGCTGGCAGGGCGCGAACACCGTCGAGGGCATCACCTCGGCCGCCACCGGCGACCGCCTCGTCGCCGTCCGCGGGCCGAACCCGCGCAAGATCCGCGTCCCGCGCCTGGAGGTCCCGGTCCGCCTGCTGCGCGGCAAGCCGGAGCAGGGCGCCACCCAGCCCTACGTCCGCGAAGAGGTCCAGGGCCGCATGTTCCAGGTGTCCGGCTCGGGCTTCTGGCAGGTCCACCCGGGCGCCGCGCAGACCCTCGCCGCCGCCGTGATCGACGCGCTGGAGCCCAAGCCCGGCGAGATCGCCCTCGACCTCTACTGCGGCGTCGGCCTGTTCGCCGCCTTCCTCGGCGAGCGCGTCGGCCGCGACGGCCTCGTCGTCGGCGTCGAGTCCGACGGTCAGGCCGTCCGGGACGCCAAGTTCAACCTCCGCGACCTCCCGCAGGTCTCGGTCGAGCGCGGCCCGGTCGAGGAGGTCATCGCCGACCTGGAGTTCGGCCGCTCCGACGACGCATCCGCCCGGACGCAGAACAAGCGCGCCACCGGCCACCGCCGCGGCGCCCGCATGCGCGGCGCGGACGTCGTCGTCCTCGACCCGCCCCGCGCGGGCGCGGGCCGCGCCGTCGTCGACCGCGTCGCCGCCCTCGCCGGCCGCAAGATCGCCTACGTCTCCTGCGACCCGGCCACCCTGGCCCGCGACCTCGCCTACTTCTCCGAGCGCGGCTGGACGCTGGAGTCCCTCCGCGCCTTCGACGCCTTCCCCATGACCCAGCACGTAGAGTGCCTCGCGGTCCTGGTCAGGGGCTAGATCACGGGGGTAGGAGCACGCGGGCGCGGAGGTCAAGACGTGCCTGAAGCGCTCGGCCGCCGGGGCCGCGGCCATCTCGTGGCACGGCTGGACGCTGGACTTCTCCGACTCGACGACGGCCGAGAACGCCGAGTCGTGGTCGAGTAACCGCCATGTGGCGCTCACGGCAGTTGACGCTCGTCCCGCTCCCTTGAAGGCTGCGCAGGGTGAGCAAGTCGTAGCAAGCCGCTGGAGAGGGCGACGACCATGCGACTACGGTTCCTCGGGACGGACTCCGATCAGGGCGGGTGTCCCGCGATGTACGCGACCGATCGCGGCACGTACGTCGTCCAAGGCAAGATCGTCGCGGACGCGGCGGCGATCGGCGACGTCCGCGACCTCGCCGGGGACGAGACCATCGTGGAGATCGAGCCCTCGCTCGTGAGGCACCTGATCGAGCACTACACCGCCCACCACGCGAAGGGGTGACCGTGGCCGACCTGCTGACCGGCGACGACTTCGGCGCGATCTTCACCACCGTCCGCCGCTCGGCGTTCCGGCTGGAGACCAGGGACCGTTACGACGTGCCGTCCGAGCACGAGCGCGTGCGGCGGTTCCTGGCCGGAGACCCCGACGAGGACTACCTGCTCGCCGCCCATGACTGGGGAGCGATGACACGCGCCGCGGCCGCCGAGGGACGGCCGTTCCGGCGGGTCCGCGTCGTCACGGTGCCGCTCGGCGACTACTCGCAGTATGCGGCGTGGTCCGCGCAGGGCAACCTCGCCGCGGGTGAGGAGATCCGCTACCTCGAACGGGACCAGGCCGAGGCACTGGGCCTGCCGGTCCGGCCGCCGCATGACGCCTGGCTGCTCGATGACGAACGGGTCGCCGTCCTCCACTTCGACGACGAGGACCACCTGCTCGGCGCGGAGATGCTCACCGACCCGGCCGCGGTCGAGCAGCACCGGGCATGGCGCGACACCGCCTGGAAGGCGTCCGTCAGCCGGGACGAGTTCCTGCGGAGTCTGTGACCGCCGGTCATGTCCACGTCTCCCCAGCAGGCGCGCGAGGCGCTCGGCGTGCGGCTGCGCGAGCTGCGGCAAGACGCCGGGCTCGCGCAGCGGCGCCTCGCCGAGCAGGCCGGATGGCACGAGGCGAAGGTCTCGAAGATCGAACACGGCAAGCAGACGCCCAGCGAGGACGACATCCGGGCATGGTGCCGCCTCGTCGGCGCCGACGACCACGTTCCGGACCTGATCGCGACCGTCCGGAACATCTCCAGCTCCTACCGGGAGTGGCGGCGCGAGTGGCGCGCCGGCGCGCACCGGAGGCAGCAGACGATCGCGGCACAGGAGTTCGAGACCACGCTGTTCCGGATCTTCGAGCCGATCGTCATCCCCGGCCTCCTCCAGACCCGCGAGTACGCCGCGCAGCGGTTCCGGGACAACATCGCCTTCCACAACACGGGCGGCGACGTCGAGACCGCCGTTCAGGCCCGCATGGACCGGCAGGCCGTCCTCCACCGCGGCGACCGCGACCGCCGGTTCCACATGGTCGTGTGCGAGGTCGCGTTGACGATCGGCCTCGCCGCCGACGACGTCATGGCGGCGCAGATGGAACGGCTCCTGACGTTGTCGATCCTGCCGCGCCTCAGCCTCGGCATCATCCCCACCCGCGCCCGTCACCGACGGGCCCCGCACACGGGGTTCTGGGTGTTCGACGAGCGTCTCGTCCTGGTGGAGACCGCGGCGGCCGAGCTGGCGATCACGCAGCCGCGGGAGATCGGCGTGTACGTCCAAGAGTTCGATTGGCTCGCCGCGTCGGCCGTGTACGGGGCAGAGGCGCGCGAGCTGATCTCCGGGGCAATCCGGACGCTTCGAGCAAGCTGAAGCAAGTTCCTGGTCAGCGCGGCGGGCGTACGGCCACTGTGGAGGCGTTCACGCCGAACGGCCCCGGTCCGCTGCGGGAACAGCGGGTGATCCGGGGCCTTGATCGGACGCGGAGGTCCGACCCATGAGCGATCGCAGGGCTGCTCCGAGCGATGTGGGACCTGCTCCGACGGAACGGTCCGATCTCCGCGACCTCGAACGCGACTTTCCCGACTGGTCGATCATCGTCTCCAGCACGGGACGGTACTGGGCCACGCGCGGCCCGCGTCCCGGGGAGCAGGTGCGGCACGGCGCGTCGGCGGCGGACGCCGACACCCCCGATGAGCTGCGCGCCCGGCTGGCTGAGATCTCCGCCGACGAAGAGGGTCGGTGGCTGTGAACGCGGGCGCGGCGGAACTCGTAGCGCGGTCACCCGCCGCGCCCGCCCGGCGTCGTGTGGCCGCAGGAGAGGCCGGGCTCACGCTCGGTTCCGGCCGCACGGCTCGACGCGGCACGGGAGGCAATTCCGCCCCTCTTCGTGCCGTGCCGCCCGGTCGCCGTATCCGCGTCGGCGGCCGGGCGGCGTTCAGAGGATCGGGCTGGCAGCAGGGCCGCCGCGATGTGTAGCCGCCGCCGGGACGACCTGCCCGACCCGGAGGCGCTCCCCGACCCTGCCCTGCTCACCCCCGCCCAGCGGCTCGCCCTCCAGCTCTGGGCGTACAACAAGTTCCTCGACGCGATCGTCACCGAGTCCCAGCGCGCCTTCGGCCGGGCGGAGGATCCGGAAGCCGTCCGCGTCTACGGCGACATCGTGGAGCGCGCCGGCGCGCGCCGCCGCGAGTATGAGCGCGACACAAAGACTGCATAGGGAGGTGAAGGCGCGGTGAGGTTCGAGGACGCCGGTGACTGGTCGGCTGCGCCGCCGACGTCGCCCGCAGACCACGAACACCACGTATTCAGACCTGATGCCTGACCTGGTGTCGAGGCGTTTTCGACGCCTTCCCCATGACCCGGCACGTGGAGTGCCTCGCGGTCCTGGTCAGGGGCTAGCGCAGGACGCCTCCGACGCGCTGACCGGACGCCAGTGCCTGGTCTTGGGAGCGGTGAACCGCACCCGCAGGCACCGGCCGTCCGCGTCGGCGGCGGCCGCCGTCCCGGTGACCCGCCGCTGGAAGGACTCGCCGCCCGCCTCGCACACCACGTGCGTCGCGATCAGATGGGTCAGGCTGACGCACGCCACGGCGGTCGCGACGGTCGCGCTCGTCCGGTGCCCCGCGATCTTGTGGGTCTCGGCGCGGCTCAGCGTGATCTCGCACGACCCGCCCCCGCAGCGCCCGTCCCCGCCGGCCCGGCAGTCGGCGGCCGCCGTCCCGACCAGGCACAGCGCCCCGGCGAAGAGAACGATCACGCGGCGCATGCGCCCACCCCCGTCCGATCCGCTCACCCCCGACGGTAGGCCGGGCCCCCGCGCGACCCAAGGTCCGGATGTGGCCCCCGAGGATCTCACCACCACCCCGCACCCTCACATCCCCTTCGGCGTGACGACGCTCGTCGCGTCGGCCTCCTCATCGCAGTTCGCCGTGACCGTGTGCCCCGTCCGCGTAGCGTGAAGGGAGAATTCGGGAGGAGCCATGCCGGACGGCGTCGGACGGCGGATCGCGCGGGCGCGCAAGCTTCGCGGGTTCACGCAGCAGCAGCTCGCGGATCGCGTTCCGTGCTCGAAGAGCCTGATCGCGCAGGTGGAGCGCGGGCACAAGCCCGCGTCGCAGGCGCTCGTCTCCGGGGTCGCGCGGGCGCTGCGCGTCGGCGTCGGAGACCTGACGGGGCAGCCCTACCGAGGCGAGACCGCGCGCGAAGATCTCGTGCACGCCTGCGTCCCCGATCTGCGCCGCTCCCTGCTCACCTGGGACCTTCCGGACGACGAGGTCCGCCCCCGCCCGCTCTCCGAACTCGAAGCCCCCCCACCGTCCACTAACACTCGGTGGACGAGGGCAAGCTGGCCGCCAATCGTGGGCTTCACGTGGCCCTCCTCGCCGACATCGGCCGCGGTTTGCCCCGCGATCGCATGTCCCGTACGGCCGCGTTCCACTGGCCCCACTGCGCCGAATCCCGCGCGTCCCAGTGGATCCGCAAGTACCAGCCCCTTCGCGAGGCCGTCTCCGTCCTCCTCGAACAGTCGCGCACCGCTGCCCCGAGCCGCGAAATCCGCGGCCCGGCCGCTGGTGGGCGACACCGCGTCCCGGACCCGGGCAGGTCGTCCAGGAGGGCACATCGGTCCCGGAGGCCGACACGTCCGAAGGCCGACACGTCCGAAGGTCTCCGCGCCGGTTGGGCGGGCCAGCTTCGGCGGTGAGTGACCCGCTGGCCGCCCCCGCCGACGAACTCGTCACGACCTGCCTGCGCGTGAAGTTGCTGCTCAGCCCCTCCCGGACGAGACGACCGAAGTCCTTCTGGTGACCAACCCGGCCATACCGGGCATCGGCGAGACCGTCCGCTGGGACGGGGGTTACCTTGATTCCTCCGGCGCGGCTCGGAGGCTGCGTGAACACGGCAGTCGCGCCCTCTCCGTGTCGGAGCAGACACCCGACCACTTCAACTTCACGGTGCGCGAGGCCCGTCGCATGCTCGTGGGGCCGAACAGCATCGCCCGATGGGCGTCAGCACTTTCGCCACCTGGCTCGGCACCCTGAGTTTCACACGACTGTGAAACTTCACTCTCGTACCCTTCACCGAGACTTGTTCGCGTGACTGGCGAGACCTGCAAGGAGACCCGGCCGGCGCCGCGTCGCGAGTTCCCGGGCTGGACGATCACTCAGGCGCGCACGACATCGGCCGTCGGTGGGCGACGCTGGCAAAGACCTGGACGGTTCGTCCGGGAAGGCGGGTCGATGGCCGAGCCCGATACGTCATAGGCGAGCGACGGTTGCTGAAGTCGATGTTCGGCGAGGCGTGCTCCGCTGTCCGACTTCGCGGACGCGTTCGCGTCGTCCAGGCCGAGTCGGACTTGAGCGCCTCCGACCAGGTTCGGCCACCTGTCATGTGTTTGTCGGGTTTGCCGTGAAGCGATGCAGGTCACGCAGCAGACTCGATTCGGCCACGCACGATCTTGATCAGGTTGTGGCAAAGTTCTTCCCCGTAACGGGGGTCAGCGTTTACCTACTTGGTAAATACTCAAAGG
Source organism: Actinomadura gamaensis (assembly GCF_042652125.1). Taxonomy (NCBI): domain Bacteria; kingdom Bacillati; phylum Actinomycetota; class Actinomycetes; order Streptosporangiales; family Thermomonosporaceae; genus Actinomadura; species Actinomadura gamaensis. The sequence continues at coordinate 232,963 of NZ_JBHSIT010000013.1, forward strand.
GGGATCGGGATTGGAGGTGCGGTATGGCGATCCGGACCTGCGTGCCCTCTGCGAGTCCGACCGGGACCTGCGCAGGAAGTACGGCTCTGAGTGCGCCAAGAAGATCAGGACGCGGCTTCAGGCCCTGCGCGTCGCCGACAGCATCGACGACCTCATGCAGATGCCAGGTCACTGCCACCCGCTCAAGGGGGATTACTACGAGGACTGCTACGCCTTCCGCCTGCACGGGGCCATGCGCCTGATCTTCCGGCCCATGACCGACGAGGAGCGAGCGGCGGAGGGGATCCCCGACGTCCAGACGGCACTAGTCGTTGAGATCATCAACTACCACTGCGGCTGACCGCACCACGCGTAGGGAGGAGTGAGGGCGATGACGAAGCGGACCTACCCTGAGGTCGAACCGGACTATGCGGTACCGCCAGGCGAGACCATCCGTGAGTTCCTGGACGAACTGGGGATGACGCAGCGCCAGCTCGCCGCCCGCCTCGGTCTCTCCCCCAAACACGTCAACCAGTTGATCCAGGGACTCGTGCCGCTCTCGCCGGACGTGGCTGCCCGGTTGGAGCTGGTCACCGGGATGTCGGCGCGACTGTGGAACCGTATCGAGGCCGACTATCGGACGGCACTCACGCGTCAGCGCCAGCGCCAGGACTTTGCCGAGCTGAACGCCTGGGTCAAGGACGAGATGCCCGTCGCCGAACTGGTGAAGCGCGGCGTTCTGCCCCCTGAGCCCAAGGACCTGACGAGCAGAGCGCAGCAGTTGCTGTCATTCTTCGGCGTCGCTCAGCTGCAGACCTACAGGGAGATCTACGAAGAGTCCGCAGTGCAGTTCCGGCAGACCAGGACCTTCAAGGCCAGCCCTGGGGCGGTCGCGGCCTGGATTCGACTGGGGGAGCTCAAGGCGCAGGACGTTAGCTGCCAGCCCTATGACCGGGAAGGCCTGGAAGCCGCACTCCCTCGGTTGCGCAGTCTGACGCTGCAGCCGCCGAAGGTGTTCCTCAAGGTCGCTCAGGATATCTGCGCAGCGCATGGCATCGCCGCCGTCATCGTCCCAGAGATCACTGGAGCCCGTGCTTCGGGTGCGACCAAGTGGCTCGGCCCGGACAAGGCGATGGTCATGCTCAGCGGGCGCTACAAGACGGACGATCAGCTCTGGTTCACATTCTTCCATGAGCTCTGCCATGTGATCCGGCACGGCAAGGGCGTGTGGATCGAGAACGGCAAAGATCATAAGGATCCGCAGGAGCAAGAGGCTGACTCCTTCGCGCGTGATCTCCTGATCCCTCCTGCGAAGGCGCCACTCTTGCGAGCGCTGAAGACGCTCGAACAGATCAAACGATTCGCGCAGGGAATCGACGTGGCGCCAGGCATCGTCGTCGGCAGGATGCAGCACGAGGGCATCTTGAACTACAGGCATGGCAACAAGCTCAAGCGGGACATCGACCTGGCCGAGATTCGGGACTGAACGGAGGCTCGGCGCCGCGTCGCGGAGTCTCGAAGCCCTCCCCATGTCTCTTCGCAAGCCCTGTCGGCGGCCCGGTGGGGTTTGACCTCAAGGCTTGTTGAGGTTTTAGCGTGGTGATCACTTGAGGATGAAGGAGATCATCGTGCGGGTTGTGGGATTCAGTGAGCCGGGCGGGCCGGACGTGCTGCGGATTCTGGAGGTGGCGACGCCGGAGGCCGGGCCGGGGGAGGTTCGGGTCCGGGTGAAGGCGGCCGGGGTGCAGCCGTTCGATCTCGCGGTGCGGGAGGGGTGGACGCCCGGGTACCTCGACTCGCCGCCGCCCTACCCGCGGGTGCCGGGGAACGAGTTCGCCGGCGTGGTCGACCAGGTGGGGGACGGCGTTTCGGGCTTCGCGGTCGGGGACGAGGTGATGGGCAACTCGGTCCTCGGGTCGTACTCGGAGTTCGTCGTGGCGCCGGTCGCGAACGTCACGCCGAAGCCGGCGCGGATGCCGTGGGAGGTCGCCGGGGCGTTTCCCGCTGCGGTGATGACGCCGCACATCGCGCTGGAAGACCTGCGGGTGGGGGAGGGGGACACCCTGCTCGTCCACGCGGCGGCCGGCGGGGTCGGGGCGGTCGCGGTGCAGCTCGCGGAGATCGCCGGCGCGACCGTGATCGGGACGGCGAGCGAGGAGAACCACGAGTACCTGCGGTCGCTGGGCGCGATCCCGGTCCGCTACGGGGACGGGCTGGCCGACCGGGTGCGGGAGGTCGCGCCCGGCGGGGTGGACGCGGCGATCGACGGCGCGGGCGGGCACGCCCTCGAGGTCTCGCTGGAGCTCGTCAAGGACCGGGACCGGATCCTCACGCTGGTCGAGCACGCGCGGGCCGAGGAGCTGGGCGTCCGGTTGACGTCGGCGGCGAAGCGGTCGATCGCGCGGGTCGCCGAGGCCGCGCGGCACTACGAGGACGGACGGCTCGACCTGGCCCTCAAGGGCGTCCACCCCTGGGGGCGGGCCGCGGACGCGCACCGCCAGGTCGCCACCGGGCACGGACGCGGCAAGGTCGTCCTGGTCATGGACTGATTACCGTGATCTTCCCTATCCCGCTCCGTTCCGCGGTAGTTTGGGGAGCGATAGGGAAGGTTGGGGATCATGACGGACGAGCTGTACTCCGTCGACCGGGTGGCCGAGATGCTCGGCCTGCACGTCAAGACCGTCCGGAACTACGTGCGCACCGGCCGCCTCAAGGCCACCCGGATCGGCAAGCAGTACCGGATCACGAGCCGGGACCTGGACGCGTTCACCGGCGCGACCGAGATCGTGCCGGACGAGCCGCCCGAGCGGCGCGCGCAGGTGTCGAGCGTCGTCCGCCTCGACGCCGTCCGCCCCGAGGAGGCCCGCCGCATCGCCGCGTTCGTGACCGGCGCCGCCGGGTCGCGGGAGGGACGGCCGCTGCTCGTCCAGACGTCCTACGAGGAGGCCCGGTCCGTGCTGACCCTCGTGTTCGTAAGTGATCTCGACCGCACCGCCGACCTCCTGAAGGTCATCCCGCCGCTGCTGAGGCGACCGTGACGCCGCTGGACCGCGCCGCGCGCACGACCGCCGCGACCAGCCCCGCGTTCTCCCCCGCCCCGCCTCCGCCGCCCACCGCGAACCTCCGCCGGACGTAGCTGTAGGCGATCCCGGACGCCGGGTCGGCGAACGCCTGGGATCCGGTCGCGCCGCTGTGCCCGAACGCGTCGGTCCCCAATTCCGGGTACCGCCGCGCCTGCGCCTCGAAACCGAGCGCGAAATGGTCGTGCTCGAAGGTCACGAGGTCCGTCCCCGCGCCCGCGCGCGGGGACGCGAACTCGGCGATCGTCTCCGCCGTGAGCAGCGGCGATCCCGAGGCCCGGGGGCTGATGGCGGCGGCGTACATGCCCGCGACGCCCCGGGCGTGCCCGACGCCGCCGGACGAGGTCGGGCCGAGCGCGCGTGTGGCGCGCGTGTTCGCGAAGGCGACCAGGAACTCGCCGACGTCGTCCACGTCCGGGGAGTTCGCGTTGAACGCGATGCCGGTGAGGCTGTCGGCGGCCACCTTCCCGGCGGCCCGGGCTGCCGGAAGCACCGGGAGGAACCGGGATTCTTCCGACTCCGGAAGCCCCAGGTGGAAGTCCAGATCGTGCGGCGCCCGGATCCGCTCCTCGAAATGCTCCTGGATCGTCCGGCCCGTGACGCGCCGGACGACCTCGCCGGTCAGCGCGCCGATCACGAACGCGTGGTATCCGTACGCCGTGCCCGGCTCCCAGAACGGCCGCTGACCGGCCAGCCGCGCCGCGATCAGTCGGTCATCCGCCAGCTCGGCGGCGCCGAACCCGCCGTCCGCGCCGACCAGCCCGGCCCGGTGGCCGAGCAGGTCGCGCAGGGTGAGGCGGTCCTTGCCGTGCGCGGCGAACTCCGGCCAGACCTCGGCGACGCGCCGGTCGAGCTCCAGCGTGCCGTCCTGGACGAGCAGGGCGACGACCAGGTGCGCGGCGCCCTTCGCGGTCGAGAACAGGCCCGTGATCGCGTGCTCCCCGGCGGGCGAGGCCCACAGGTCCACCACTTTCCGGCCGTTCTGGAACACGGCCAGCTGGGCGTCCGGATCGCCGTCCGGTCCGTTCACGGCCGCCGCGAACGCCGCGCGGACGCCCTCGAACCCGTCCGCCGTGAACCCGTGCGCCCGACCCGCCGCGAGCCCGTGCGCCGCGAGCCCGTGCGCCGCGAGCCCGTGCGCCGTGAACGCGTGCGCCGTGAACGCGTGCGCGCTCATCGCGCCTCTCCCTGCTCGTCGCTCACCAGGCCGTCGATCGCCGCGAAGAACTCCTCGATACCCGGACGGTTCGGGCCCTTCGCCCGCGACGCCCGGAAGTCCTCGGCGCTCCGCCATTCCACGATGTCCAGCCACTCGTTCCCGGGCAGCTCGACCAGCCGCGCGCCGAGAAAACCCTCGCGGTCGGCCTGGAAGTCCGCCAGCATCGCCGGGCGCGCCGCCAGCAGCCGCGCCCTGTCGCGCGCCGTGAACCGGGTCAGTTCGATCATCGGATCCCGCCTCCTTCGACGGGACGAGACGGTATAGTCACCTCCAGAGATAGTCAATATCAGTGACAATAACTGGAGGTGACCATGCGGCGCGGTGAGCGCAAGCGCACGGACCCGGACCTCGGCATCCTCACGACCAGGCTGTTCTTCGGCATCCAGCGCGAGCTGTTCGCGACCCTCGCCGAGCAGGGCTACGGCGACCTGCGCGCCCAGCACGGCGCCGTCCTCGCCCACCTGGACGAGGACGGCACCCGCGCGACCGACCTCGCCCACCGCTCCGGCCAGCACAAGCAGGTGATCGGCAAGCTCGTGGACGAGCTGGAGGCCCTCGGCTACGTCGAGCGCCGCCCCGACCCGTCCGACCGCCGCGCCAAGCTGGTCGTCCCGACCGGGCGCGGCCTCGCCCAGATGCGCGACTCGGACGCCGTCCTCGCCGCCATCGAGGCCCGCCACGCCGAGGCCGTCGGCCGGGACGCCTACGCCGGCTTCAAGCGCACCCTGCGAGCCGTCGCCGAGGCGGGAACCGCTACTCGATGACGATCTCGAACGGGATGTTGCCGCGCGTCGCCTTCGAGTAAGGGCAGGCCGCGTGCGTCTGCTCGACGAGCCGCTCGCCGACCTCGCCTTCGAGGTGCTCGGGGAGCTCGACGTGCATGACGACGCCGATGCCGAACCCGCCGTCGGACGGGTCCTTCCCGATGCTCACCTCGGCGGTGACCGAGACGTCCTCGATGTCGAGCTTCATGGCGCGGGCGACGTTGCCCATCGCGCTCGCGAAGCAGGCGGCGTAGCCCGCCGCGAAGAGCTGCTCGGGGTTGGTGCCCTTGCCGTCCCCGCCGAGCGCGGGCGGGAAGGCGAGCGCCAGGTCGATCTGGCCGTCCGAGCTGACGGCGCGGCCCTCGCGTCCGTTGGCGGTGGCGACGGCGGTGTACAGCGCGTCCATGATCGGACTCCTCTCGGTGTGTGTCCGGTCCTACTGTACACAACTTGATTGTGCACAATTGAATCGGCCGAGAGGTACCCTGGTCACATGACGCCCGACGACCGCGCCGACGACCTCCTCCGGCTCGACCGGCAGATCTGCTTCTCGCTGCACGCCGCGACCCGCGCGTTCAACGGCGTCTACCGGACCGTCCTGAAGGACCTCGGCCTCACCTACCCCCAGTACCTGGTCATGCTGACCCTCTGGGAGCACGGCGAGCTCCCCGTCAAGGACATCGGCGACCGCCTCCGCCTTGACTCCGGCACCCTGTCACCCCTGCTCAAGCGCCTGGAGACCGCCGGCTACGCCACCCGCCGCCGCAGCGAGCAGGACGAGCGCTCCGTCATCGTCAGCCTGACCCCGGACGGCTGCTCCCTGCGCGACCGGGCCGCCGACATCCCCCTCCGCATCGCCCACGCCGCCGGCCTGACCCTCGACCAGCTCCAAACCCTTCGCTCCCTCCTGACCACGGTGACCGAAAACCTCGACGAAGCCGCCCTCTGACGCCTCGCTCACGGCATCCGGACGACCCCGCGGAAGTTTTGAGTGGCGCCGTTCAGTCGGCGGGTTCTCCCGGGTCCGCGAAAGGAAGGTCGAGCAGGCGAAGGTGTGCTGCTCGACCGGGGCGTCGTGCCAGGAGAATGGGCCGGACCCGGGCGGCCGGGAAGGGGGAAGAGGATCCTCCGGTCGGCGCGGGTGTGGGGTGCAACGGGCTCTCGGGGCCCGGAGGACCCGCGCCGGCCGGAGGGGACCGCGGGGGACGGGCGGTCAGCGGGCCAGGAAGGCCGTGACGACGGTGGCCAGGACGGCCGCCGCCGCGGTGATCAGGGACAGCAGGGCGACGGTGTGGCGGAAGCGGGTGTCGAGACTGCCCCTGGTGACCTGTTCGCGTTCGGCCGCGGTGAGCCGGTCGTCCAGGTCCTGGAGCTGGCGGGCGAACTCGTCGGCGCGGCGGTCGTGCAGATCGTCGCGCTGGTAGAGCAGGGCGATCCTGCCCTCCAGCCCGGTGATCCGGACCTCCGTGCCGCGGCGCAGCTCCGCCAGGGCCAGTTCGGCGGTGATGGGTCCTTCCTCGGTCAACGGCTTCAGCCTCTCGTCGATGATCGGGCGCCGCGCCGGTGACCGGGAGGTCCCGTTCCGCGGACCCGTGCTTCCACCATAGGAACGTTCCGGCAAAGTGACAAGGGTATGTCTGGTAATAACCGGAAATAGTGAGGTAGGAAATTTTCCACTCCCGATTGCTGGATGTTCCTTACTGTTTCCGCCATGCTGGAGGGCATGGGAAGCGGTCCCGATCGGGAGCGGGTCGCCAAGTACGTGGTGGCGCGGCGCGGCGCGCTCGGGCTCACACAGGAGGCGCTCGCCGAACGCGCGGGTGTGACGGTCAAGACCGTCTACAACCTGGAGGCGGGCGGACGCTGGCCGCAGGCGCGCACCCGCGCCGCGATCGAGGCGGCGCTGCTCTGGCGGTCCGGCGACCTCGCGCTGGTCGGGGACGGCGGCGAGCCCGAGGAGGCCGAGCGGAACGAGCCGCGCGGCGACCAGGCCGTCCGCGAGCTCGCCGAGCTGGACGCCTACTTCGCCGACCTGCGCGCCGGTGACGCCGACAAGCGCCGCATGGCGATCGCCTTCCTGCGCGCCCTCTACGGCGAACCCGACGGCCGCTGAAACTTTCTCGTACTGACCGGTTGTTGCGGCCTTGACACAGGGGCACACTAGGGGTGCCGGACCGGGTCAGACGGCCCGGCGGGCGCCGCCTCGCCGCCGCGCCCCGGGATCCCCGCTCCCGTCGGATGAGGAAGTGGCCAAGCGATGCTCGCCCTCGCGATCGCCGCCGGCGCCGGAGTGGTCGGCGCGCTCGCACTCGTCCTCGCGCTGGAGGCCGTCCGGCTGGCGCGCCAGATCCGCGCCGGGCAGTGCAAGCTCGCCCACCAGGTCGAACTCCAGACCCGCGTCATGGCCGCCGCCGCCCGCCTGGCCGCTGCCGCGGCCGCCGACTCGCGCCCGCCCGACTCGCGCGGACGCCCGGACGGATCTCCCCCGCGTTGACGCCACCCCGTAATCACTCGGCGTGACGACACAGGTGTCCGAAGCTAGGAGATCGGCTCCGACCCGGCTACAACGGAACCGATCGCGAAGCTTTCCGGCCAGGTCACGGGGGACCCTCAATGATCCACAAGGGAGCCGGGCGGATCGGCGTCCGCGGCCTCGCCATGCTGTCGGCGGCCCCGCTGCTCGGCGTCGTCCCGCTGCTCGCCCCGCAGGACGCGAAGGCCGACGGGCCGGTGAACGTCGGCGAGCGCGAGCATCACGGGCCACCTCCGGTGACGCCGTCGCTTCCGGCGCGTCCGGCGGGACGTCCGCAGGCGGTGGAGCCCGCGGGCCTGACGATCGAGACGTCCGACCCGTCGATGCCAGTCCTGCCCGGACGCACCTACACCTGGCCGTTCGCGGTGACGAACACGAGCCGCACCAGAACGGACCCGGCGATGCTACGAGCGCCGCTGTCATGCCTGCTGCCCGCTGCCCCGGGGGCCACCGGGAGCGCCGACCGCGCGGACTGCGCGCTCGCGACCACGAGCACGCCGGACCTGAACCTCGGCTACGACGGCGCCACCGCCCGGACGCGGGTCCTGCGCGCTCCGGCGCTTCGAACAGCGGCCGTGCCCAGCCACAAGGCCACCGAAGCCGCGCGCCCGTACAAGCGTCCCAACCACGAGACGCGCCCCAAGGCCCCGCTGCCGCAGGTCGAGCACCCCCGGCCACCACGTCCTGCACCGCACACCCACCAAGTCCCGACCTCCGGCCACGCGCCGACCTCCGCGCACGCCCCGGCCTCCGCGCACGCGCCGACCTCCGCGCACGCGCCCACCGCGCATGCCCCGAGCGCCGCGCATGCCCCGAGCGCCGCGCATGCGCCGCGTGCCGACGCGCCGCGCGACCACGCGCTGAACACCGCGCACGCGCCGAGGACCGCCCACGCGCCCACCGCTGCGCATGCGCCTCGCCCCCACGCACCGAGCACTGGGCAGGCCCCGAGCGCTCCGCAAGTGCCGGGTGCTGGGCGTGCGCTGAGTGATGCGCACGCGCCGAGCGCTGCGCATGCGCCGGGTGCTGGCCGTGCGCCGAGCGCCGCACATGTGCCCAGTTCGCACGCGCCGAGCTTGGCGCAAGCGCCGAGCACTGCGCAGGCACCGAGTACTGGGCAGGCGCCCAGCTCGCACGCGACGCGTGCTGGGCAGGCGCCCAGCTCTCCCGTGTCGAGCGCTGGGCACCCGGAAAACGCCGCGCGTGCGTCGGGTGCTCACGTGCCGAGGGCGGGGCATGCGTCGAGTGGCTATGCGTCGAGTGCGGCGCAGGTGTTGCGCGCGGTGGGGGCTCGGTTCGGCGGGATGCGGATGCTCCTGCGGCCTGGCGATTCGACCGATCTCATCGTGGACGCGTCGTTCGGCCTGCTCGTGAGTGGCCTCGTCCTCGCGTATGTGGGCCGCCGCCGGCGCGTGATCCGGTCTCGGGACTGACCCCACCGCAGGGCCGGAGGGGTGGGGTGCGACCCCGCGTGTGCGAGACCGGGGCGGGGCGTATCAGGATAGGAGCATGCGTCTTCGGATCTTCACCGAGCCCCAGCAGGGGGCGAGCTATGAGACATTGCTGGCCGTGGCGAAGGCCACGGAGGACCTGGGCTTCGACGCCTTCTTCCGGTCCGACCACTACCTGAAGATGGGGGACGTGTCGGGCCTTCCCGGGCCGTCCGACGCCTGGATCACCCTGGCGGGGCTGGCCCGCGAGACGAGCCGGATCCGCCTCGGGACGCTGGTGACCGCGGCGACGTTCCGGTACCCCGGCCCGCTCGCGATCTCGGTCGCGCAGGTGGACCAGATGAGCGGCGGACGCGTCGACTTCGGCATCGGCACCGGCTGGTTCGGGGAGGAGCACACCGCCTACGGCATCCCGTTCCCGAGCCTCGGCGAGCGGTTCGAGCGGCTGGAGGAGCAGCTCCAGATCATCACCGGCCTGTGGCGGACGCCCGAGGGCGAGACCTTCGACTTCGAGGGCCGGCACTACACGCTCAAGGACTCTCCGGCGCTGCCGAAGCCCGCCCGTCCGGACGGCCCGCCGGTGCTCGTCGGCGGCGTCGGGGCGAAGCGGACGCCGCGCCTCGCCGCGCAGTACGCCGACGAGTACAACGTCCCGTTCCACAAGGTGGACGACACGGCCGCCGCGTTCGGCCGGGTCCGCGCCGCGAGCGAGGCGCAGGACCGGACGCGTCCGATGGTGTACTCGGCCGCGCAGGTCGTGTGCTGCGGGCGGGACGAGGCGGAGATCAAGCGCCGCGCCGACGCGATCGGCCGCGACGTGGACGAGCTGCGCGAGAACGGCCTGTGCGGCACGCCCGCCGAGATCGTGGAGAAGCTCGGGCGGTTCGCCGAGATCGGCACCGAGTGCGTCTACCTCCAGGTGCTCGACCTCAACGACCTCAACCACCTGGAACTGCTGGCGTTCGAGGTGCTCAACAAGCTCTGACCGGAAACGCGGGTTCCCGTGGCCCGCGCGATGCTCGCGGGCCACGGGACTCCCGGACGACCGTCCAAACGGCGGACGCTCGCCGCCAGACGGTGATCGTCCCGCCGGGCGCCCGACCGCGTCGCCGGGCGCGCGACCGTGTTGTCAGGCGGTGGCGGTGCCGTCGTCTTCGCGCGCTCGCGGCGGGAGCAGGAAGGCGATCAGGAAGGTCAGCAGGAGGAGCCCGGCCACGATCCCCAGCGTGATCTTCATGGCCGCGCCGAAGCCGGTCTTCGCGGAGTGCAGGCCGGACGCCTGCACGACCTGGACGATCTTTCCCGCCGACTGCGGGTGCGCGCCGGCGGCCGTCCGCACGTCGGACTCCAGCCGGACGCACGACGCCGGGTTCTTCGCCTGGTCCTTCGCGGTGGCCCGGTCGTGCCCGCAGGCGCGCAGCCCGGCCGTGATCCGGTCCTGCTCGGACGCGGCGATCCCGGCGGACGCGAGGCTCGTGCGCAGCGCGGGCGCGTCCCGGTCGGACGCGGTCGCGACGTGTCCGCCGAGCAGTCCGAAGAACACGGTGCCGAGGACGGCCGCGCCGAGCGCCGCGCCGAGCTGCTGGATCGCCGACAGCGTCCCGCCCGCCGACCCGGTCTCGTGCGGTTCGACCGCGGCGAGCACGATGTCGAAGAACGGGGCCATCAGCAGGCCCATGCCGAAGCCGGTGACGACGAGCGCGGGCGCGAGCTGCCACGGGCTGACGCCGACGCCGGCGAGCTGGAGGGTGAGCACGAGCCCGGCCACCCCGGCGGCCATGACGATCGCGCCGGCCTGGAGGGCCGTCCGGCCGTGCTTCTGCATCGCCATCGCGACGGGGAACCCGAGGACCGTGCCCGCCGACCAGGGGATCTGCGACAGGCCGGCCTTGAGCGGCGAGTAGCCGAGCCCGATCTGGAGGTAGAGCGAGTAGGTCAGCGAGAACCCGATCATCCCCGCGAAGAAGACCAGGCCCACGGCGAGCCCGCTGGAGAAGCCGCGCTTGGTGAACAGCGACGGGGTGATCAGCGGGTCGCCGCCGCGCCGCTGCCGGCGCAGCTCGTGCCGGGCGAACACGGTGAACACCACGCCGGACCCGGCCATCATGACGAACATCCAGGCGGGCCAGTCGAGCTCGCGGCCCTGGACGAGCGGGTAGACGATCAGTCCGGCGCCGAGCGCGGCGAGCAGCGCGCCGACCAGGTCGAGGCGGGACCCGTGGCCGTCGTGCCCGGGCGGCAGGAAGAACAGGCCGAGGACGACCGCGGCCACCCCGAGCGGCAGGTTGATCAGGAAGATCATCCGCCAGCCGGTGCCGAACAGGTCGGCGTCGATGAGCCAGCCCGCGAGCACCGGACCGGCGACCGAGGACAGGCCCATGACCGGACCGAACGCGCTGAACGCCCTGGTCATCTCGTCCGGCGCGAACATCCGCCGCATCATGCCGAGGCCCTGCGGGATCATCATCGCGCCCGCCAGGCCCTGGAGCACCCGCGCGCCGACCAGCATGCCGGGGGAGACGGCGACGCCGCAAAGCAGCGAGCCGAGCGTGAACCCGGCCGCGCCGATGAGGAACATCCGCTTGCGTCCGTAGAGGTCGCCGAGACGTCCGCCGGTGAGCAGGCCGATCGCCATCGCGAGCGTGTACCCGGCGGCGAGCCACTGGATCGTGGCTGCCGACCCGCCGAGGTCGCCGCGGATGGTCGGCGCGGCGATCGTGGTGACCAGCGAGTCCAGCATGTCCATGATCTCGCCGAGCAGGATCACCGCGAGCGCGGCCCAGCGCCAGCGGAACAGCGCGGGTTCGGCGCCCGGCGGACGGGTCTCCCCGGCAGTGGTTTCGATCATCACGGCCCCCAAGGGACGAGGAACAATGTTCGTGGAAGCAAACGCCGTTCATCCAAGGAACGACGTTCGTGATAAGTACGATGTTCGTACGGTGAGACGGCAGGCCCCGGCCGGGAAAACCTCTCTCGTGTAGAGAAGATATATCTCGTTCGCCCGAAGTCAAGATGTATCGCGAAATTCGTGCCCGTCTCCGCGCATGCGAAAGCGCCGCGGTCCCGGCGGCGAACTTCCGGGACGGCGGCGCTTCAGGCGGCGTCCAATGGGTCTCTGAGCTGCTAGAACTCCTCGAAGGCGCGCTGGAACGGGGCGAGGCGGGGCGCGCCGGGCGCGGTGTCGTAGATGGCCAGGACGACCGTCTCGAACCGCCGCGCGAACGGACCGCCGTCCGGACGGAGCGCGTCCGCGAACGCCTCAGCCACCTCGGACGGGTCGTTCCGGAACACGCCGCATCCCCACGCGCCGAGGACGATCCGCCGATGTCCCTGCGCGAAGGCGGCCGCCAGCACCTTGAGCGCCCGCCGCCGCAGCACCTCGGGCAGCCGCGCGAGCTTGTCGGCGTCCTTCGTCGCGCCCCGGTTCGGTGCGGGCGAGGTGAGGAACGCGACGGAGTACGGCTCCTCCAGCAGCGCGCCCGCGTCCGTGCGGAACACCGGCACGCCGGGGGAGTAGATCATGTGGTCGGTGTAGAGCGGGTCGCGCAGCTCGCGGTGCACCTCGTAGTACTCGCGTGCCGCGCGCAGCGACGCGTACAGTCCCGAAGCGCGCGCGAGCCCCTCCTCCTGCGCGTGCGCGCCGTTGAGGAACCCGCCGCCCGGATTCTTCGCCGACGCGAAGTTCAACGCCAGCACCTCACCGGCCTCCGCGCCGTCGCTCGCGCCGTTCTGGGTGGTGAGGCGGAGCGCGGCCTGGAGGGTGGTCTCGGTCGTCACCTCGACGCGCGTCGCCTCGGCGTCGGGCGGGACGGGAGGCAGGGCGTCCAGCAGCGCGGTCAGTTCGGCGGGACGGTACAGGACGGTTCCGTCCACGCAAGCGCGCAGCTTCGCGCTCAGTTCCACCTCGCGCCCGGACGGCGCGCGGTAACCTCCTCGTTCGAGGATCTCGACGGTCTGCCGGGCCTGGGCCCGCCTCGGTTCTCTGCTCATCGGGTCGGATGATTTCGGACATCGCCCGCGGCCCGCCAGCCATTTTCGGGTTTCGCCGACCCGCCGATCAGGCCAAAAGGATCGATTCCGGTCGGGTTTCTGGCATGCTTGCACCGTCATGGAGCCCCCTCGCCCCCGCCGGGGACGGCGCGATCCGTACCCGCCGCAGAACCCGTACGGCCAGCAGCCCTACGAGCAGTCGCCGTATGGTCCGCGGTACGACGAGCCTCGGTATGACGAGTCTCGGAACGAGCAGTACCCGCCGCAGCAACCCCAGCAGCCGCCGCACCAACCCCAGCAGCCTCAGCAGCAGCCGCACCAGCCTCAGCAGCAGCCGCCGCACCAGCAGCTCCCACCGCAGCGGCACGCTCAAGGATCACCCCAGCCCCAGGCCCAGCAGCCGTACCAGCCGCAGCATCGGCAGTCGCAGCCAGGCCAACCCCAGCCGCCCCGGCCCCAAGCCCAGCCGCAGCACGCGCAGCCGCCTCACGACGACTACCACGCGGCGCCGGTGCCGGAGGCTCCGCCCGCCGACGGGTTCTTCGGGGACGACCCGCCGGGCGGCGGACCGCTCGCCTCCGGTCCCGACGGGCTGTTCGACCCGACCGGACGCGTCGGAAGGCCCGTCCTGGACGAGCGGCTCTCCGCCGATTTGGACCGTGACTTCGCCGGCGCCGACCGCGGTCGCACGGCCACCTACGTCCTCGGCATCGGCGCGCTCGTCCTGATCGCCGGGACGGGCATCGCCGCGATGGTCGGCGCGACCACGCTGTCCGGCGGCAAGCCGCCCAAGCCGCAGCTGGAGCCGCAGGTCGTCCCGTCGATGGGGGCGAAACCGGGCGACGTCCCGCCGGACCCGCCGACCGTCCAGCCCGCGCGTCCGCCGTTCATCCCGGACCACGGCACGGGCAGGTTCGCCCGCGCCGAGGGGGAGACCGCGACGGTCGGGCGCGGCAAGCTCCGGCGCTACGCGGTCGAGGTCGAGGGCGGGACGAAGCAGAGCGCCACGACGTTCGCGCACTACGTCGACAAGATCCTCACCGATTCGCGCGGCTGGACGGCGGGCGGGAAGTACTCGTTCAAACGCGTCGGTACCGGGCAGCAGGCCGACTTCGTGATCCGCCTCGCGTCCCCGGAGACCACCGACAAGCTGTGCGCGACGCACGGGGTCATGACGGCCGGGCGCGGCAACTGCTCCTCCGACAAGGAGGTCGTCGTGAACCTCAAGCGGTGGCTGCTGACGACCACCTACTACCAGGGGCAGACCGGCTCCTACCGCGCGCAGATGGTGAACTACGAGGTCGGCCGCGTCCTGCACTATCCCCGGATGTCCTGCCCGGGCACCGACAAGCCCGCGCCCGTGATGATGCAGCAGCTCGCGGGCCTGGACGGATGCCGCCCGAACGCGTGGCCGTACAGCCGCGCGGGCCACTTCGTCTCCGGCCCCGAGGCCCCCTGACGCAAGTATTGGCTGGTCGCTTCGGGACGTCTCGGGCATCCTTGGGCGGGTGCTCCTGACGATCTCGACCACCCGAGCGCCCGCGACCGACCTGGGCTTCCTGCTGCACAAGCATCCCGACAAGGTGCAGCGGTTCGAGCAGGCGTCCGGTGTCGCGCACGTGTTCTACCCGGAGGCGGACGAGACGCGCTGCACCGCGGCGCTGCTGCTGGAGGTCGATCCGGTCAAGCTCGTGCGCACGCGCGGTAAGAGCAGCCCGGACTTCGCCCTCGGCCAGTACGTGAACGACCGTCCGTACGCGGCGTCGTCGTTGCTGGCGTCCGCGATGGCGGGCGTGTTCCGCACCGCGATGCGCGGACGCTGCGACGCCCGCCCCGAGCTGCCGGCCGTCCCGCTCCCGCTGGAGATCAAGCTTCCCGCGCTGCCGTGCCGGGGCGGCCCCGAACGGGCCGAACGCTACTTCGCGCCGCTCGGCTGGCGCGTCGAGGCCGTCCCGGCGCCGCTCGACGAGTCCTTCCCGAGCTGGGGCGACTCGCGGTACGTGAGCCTCACGCTGACCGGCGAGCTGCGGCTCGCCGACGCGCTGAACCAGCTCTACGTCCTGCTGCCCGTGCTGGACGAGTCGAAGCACTACTGGATCGCGCCGGACGAGGTGGACAAGCTCATCCGCGCCGGGGAGGGCTGGCTCGCCGCGCACCCGGACCGCTCCGGGATCACGCGCCGCTACCTGGCCAACCGCCGTCCGCTCGTGCGGGCCGCGCTCGGCCGCCTCGCCGACTCCGACGACGCGCCCGAGGACGCCCTCGACCGCACGTCCCTCGACGAGGAGCCGGCCCCGGACGAGACCGCCGCGCCGGCCCCGGACGAGACCGCCGCGTCGCCGCAGGAAGAGATCGCCGCGCCGGTGCAGGAAGGGATCGCCGCGCCGGCGCAGGAGGAGACCGCCGCGCCGGTGCAGGAGGAGACCGCCGCGCCGGTGCGGGAGGCGGACGCGAAGCCGTCCCTCGCGGAGCAGCGCGTGGAGGCCGTCCTCGCCGCGCTGCACGAGCAGGACGCGAGCACGGTTCTCGACCTCGGCTGCGGCACCGGGAAGCTGCTCGCGCGCCTCAAGCGCGACCGGGCGTTCACGAAGGTCACCGGCGCGGACGTGTCGTACCGCGCGATCGAGATGGTCCGCCGTCGCGGCATCCCGGACGACCCGGACGACCCGCGCCGTCCGGCCCGCGTGACGGTGTTCCAGTCGGCGCTGACGTACGCCGACCGGCGGTTCGAGGGCTACGACGCGGCCGTGCTGATGGAGGTCGTCGAGCACGTCGATCCACCGCGCCTCGCGGCCGTCGAGGGCGTGGTGTTCGGTGCGGCGCGTCCGGCGTCGGTCGTCGTGACGACGCCGAACGCCGAGTACAACGTCCGCTACGAGGGGCTCGCGGACGGCGCGATGCGCCATCCCGACCACCGCTTCGAGTGGACGCGCGCCGAGTTCGCGTCGTGGGCCGGGCGGGTGGCCGCCGCGCACGGCTACGGCGTCCGGTACGTCCCCGTCGGCGACCTCGACCCCGAGGTCGGCGCTCCGACCCAGATGGCCGTCTTCACGAAGGAGGGCGCGCGATGACCGAGATCAGGCTGCCCGAGATGGGGCTGGTCGTGCTCGTCGGCGTGTCCGGTTCGGGCAAGTCGCACTTCGCGCGCCGCCACTTCAGGGAGACGCAGGTCGTGTCGTCCGACCGCTGCCGCGCGATGGTGGCCGACGACGAGAACGACCAGTCCGCGACCGGCGACGCGTTCGCGCTGCTGCACCACATCGTCCGGACGCGGCTGCGGCGCGGCCTGCTGACCGTCGTGGACGCGACGAACGTGCAGGCCGGCCCGCGCCGGCAGCTCCTCCAGATCGCGAAGGAGTGCGACGTCCTGTCGGTGGCGATCGTCCTGGACGTCCCGGAGAGCGTCGCCGTCGCGCGGAACGCGGCGCGCGCCGACCGCGACCTGCCGGACCACGTCGTGCCGAGGCAGCGGCGCGAGCTGCGGCGCGGCCTGCGCTCGCTCCAGGGACGCGAGTTCAAGCGCGCCTACGTCCTGAACGGCGTCGAGGAGATCGACGCGGCGACGGTCGTCTACGAGAAGGCGTGGCCGGACAAGCGCGAGCTGACCGGCCCGTTCGACATCGTCGGCGACGTCCACGGCTGCCGTGCCGAGCTGGAGGAACTCCTCGGCGAACTCGGCTACGCCATCGAGCGCGACGGGAGCGGACGCGCCGTCGGCGCCCGCCACCCCGAGGGCCGCACGGCCGTCTTCGTCGGCGACCTGGTCGACCGCGGCCCGGACACCCCGGGCGTCCTGCGCCTGGTCATGGGCATGGTCGAGGCCGGGACGGCCCTGTGCGTGTCGGGGAACCACGAGCAGAAGCTCGTGCGCGCGCTCAACGGCCGCAAGGTGAAGGTCGCGCACGGCCTCGCCGAGTCGCTGGAGCAGCTCGCGCGCGAGCCGGACGACTTCCGCGAGCGCGCGCGCACGTTCATGGACGGTCTCATCAGCCACTACGTCCTGGACGGCGGGAAACTCGTCGTCGCGCACGCCGGGCTGAAGGAGGAGTACCAGGGACGCGCGTCCGGACGTGTCCGCTCGTTCGCGCTGTACGGCGACACCACCGGCGAGACCGACGAGTACGGGCTTCCCGTCCGCTACCCGTGGGCGCGCGACTACCGGGGCAAGGCGATGGTCGTCTACGGCCACACGCCCGTCCCGAACGCGGAGTGGCTCAACAACACCATCTGCCTGGACACGGGCGTGGTGTTCGGCGGCAAGCTGACCGCGCTGCGCTACCCGGAGAAGCAGCTCGTCCAGACGCGCGCGCACGAGGTCTGGTACGAACCGACGCGTCCGCTGAAGGACGAGTCGAGCGACCACGGCCTGCTCCGCATCGAGGACGTGATGGGCGCGCACGGCGTCGAGACCGCGTTGATGGGACGCGTCGCCGTCCGCGAGGAGAACGCGCTCGCCGCGCTTGAGGTGATGAGCCGGTTCGCGGTCGATCCGCGCTGGCTGGTGTACCTCCCTCCGACGATGGCTCCGGCGGACGCGTCGTCCCTGGACGGCTATCTGGAGCACCCGGCGGAGGCTTTCGCCGCATACCGCGCCCTAGGACTGGAGAGGGTGATCTGCGAGGAGAAGCACATGGGCTCCCGCGCGATCGCCGTCGTCGCGCGCGACAAGGCCACGGCCGAGACGCGGTTCCGCATGGACGACGGCACGTCCGGCGCTCTCTACACCCGCACCGGACGGTCGTTCTTCAAGGACGCGGCGCGCACCGACGCCGTCCTCGCGCGCGTGCGCGACGCGATCGGCGAAGCGGGCCTCTGGGACGAGCTGAACACCGGCTGGCTCGTCCTGGACTGCGAGCTGCTGCCGTGGTCGGCGAAGGCGATGGACCTGATCCGCACGCAGTACGCCTCGACCGCCGCCGCCGCGCGGGCCGCGCTCCCGGCCGCGTCCACGGCTCTCGCGCAGGCGCACGCGCGCGGGCTGGACGTCGCGGACCTCCGCGAACGCACCGAGCACCGGGCCGTGAACGCCGCGCGCTTCCGCGACGCCTTCGCCCGCTACTGCTGGGACGTCGAGAGCGTCGGCGACCTCCGCATCGCGCCGTTCCAGCTCCTGGCCGCCGAAGGGGAGACGCTCGCGACGACCCGCGACCACGAATGGCACATGGCCATGGCCGACCGGCTCACCGCGGCCGACGGGTCCGGGCTCGTCCGGGGCACCGCGACCCGCGTCGTGGACCTCGCCGACCCCGCGTCCGAGGCGGACGCGACGTCCTGGTGGGAGAAGCTCACCGCCGACGGCGGCGAGGGGATGGTCGTCAAGCCGCTCGGTCCGCTCCCCGAGGACCGCAAGGTGCAGCCGGGCCTGAAGGTCCGGGGACGTGAGTACCTGCGGATCATCTACGGCCCCGACTACACCGACCACCTCGACCGGATGCGCGCCCGCTCGACGGGCCGCAAGCGCTCGCTCGCGATGCGCGAGCACGCGCTCGGCCTCACGGCCCTCGACCGGCTCACCGCCGGGGAGCCGCTGTGGCGCGTCCACCAGGCCGTGTTCGCCGTTCTGGCCCTGGAGTCCGAACCGGTGGACCCGCGCCTCTGACGACGGCGCACGCGACGACGAGCACGCGACGACGGCGCACACGACGCGCGCACACGACGCGCGCACGCGAGGCGCGCACGAGAACGGCCCGCCGCCTCGTCTTCTGAGGCGCGGGCCGTCTTCGTGCGGCTTTCCAGGCGGTGTCGCCCAGGTCGTGAAGAGTTCGCTCAGGTCGTGAAGAGGGCGTGGAAGAGGCCGCCGTGGTGGCCGTGATGTCCGTGGTGGCCGTGGTGTCCGCCGTGGTGGCCCCAGGCGGGCGGCGGCGGGGCGGCGTGGTACCCGGCCTCCATGCGGCCGAGGGCCTCCAGCTCGCCGTAGTCGAGGAAGACGCCGCGGCAGTTGTCGCACTGCTCGATTTGGACGCCGCTGCGGTTGTACGTGTGCATGTAGCCGTGGCACTTGGGGCAGTGCATCGCCTATGTCGTCCTTCCGGTCCTGAGGCTCAGGTAAGCAAAAGGTAAATCTAAGGTAGTTCCGGCAGCTCCGCGATTCTGACGCACGCACCCACGAGTCCGGTTTCCTCCGGTCCGAGATCCCGGTCCTCCTCGGCCGCCATCCGGACGGACGTCGCGGCGATCTGGACGACGAGCGCGCGGGACGGGACGTCCAGCACCGTCCATTCCGAACCCTCGTCCGGCGGCACGGCCACGCCGCCCGCCTCGCGGTACGCGTGCAGGAAGCGTCCCCAGGCGTCGGGCGCCAGGATGCCCGCCGCGAAGAGCGCGGCGAGACGCGCGAGGTCCCATGCGGGATCGCCGCGTCCGATGTCCTCCACATCGATCATTCGCCACGTGCCGCCTTCGCCCGCGCGCACGAGCTGCCCCAAGTGGAAGTCGCCGTGCAGCAGCCGCTCGTCCCGCACTTCGGGGACGGGCCCGTCCCCGCGCACCCACGCGGGGAGAACGGCGAAGGCGCGGCGTACGGCGTCGGCCGCTTCGCCGTTGCCCAGGCGCGACACCGCGCGGGCCACCCGCGCGGGACGTCCGAAAGGCGGCGTGTCCGCGGGCACGGGGACGGCGTGGAGCGCGGCGAGCAGGCGCGCCGCGTCCTCCCACGGCGGGTCGTACGGGTCCACCGGCGTCCCGTACCGCTCCAGCGTGACCGTCCGGCCCTCGACGTCGAGCGGCGGGCCTAGCGGCGCGCAGAACAGCGCGGGCAGGGACGCGGCGATCTCGACGCGCCGGGCGAACTCCGGCCCGACCGCCCGGCCGGGACGGTGCGCCTTCGCGACGACGTCCCCGGACCGGACGACCAGCACACCATTGCGGTCATAGATGACTTGCGCGGACACCACGCAAGTATCACCTGTTGTAGACCTCCATCTCCCACAGCGAGTAGCCGTAGGCCGTCGCCCGCTTCGTCCCGTACATCCGGACGTACCGCGCCTGGACGGGCGTGAACGGGACGAAGTCCGACCCGCCGTTCCCGTTCGTCCGCGCCTGGACGGTCGTCCACGAGCGCCCGTCCTTGGAGACCTGGATCTGGAACGTCTTCGCGTACGCCGACTCCCAGCGCAGGATCACGTACCCGACCTGCCGCACCGAGCCGAGGTCCACCCGCAGCCACTGCGGGTCGGCCCGCTTGCTGGACCAGCGCGTCGTCCGGCTCCCGTCGTCCGCGCGCCACGCCTGGAACGGCGACCGCTCGAAACTCGACGCCGCCGCCGGACGCTTCAGCGCCAGGTTCGTCTTCAGCCGGTACGTCGCGGTCAGCGTCCGGTCCGTCCCGACGACGACGTTGTGCGCGGAGCCGCCCCTGTCCGACCAGCCGGCGAACTCGTACGTGCGCCCGCCGACGATCTGCGTCTTCGTCGGAGCCGCCACCGAGACCGTCGATCCCTTGATCACCGTCCCGGTGAACGGCGCGGTCGCGGTCCGCTGCCCCTGCGTCAGCGGAATCCCCGGTGGACTGCTCTTCAGCGTCAGCTTCGCGGTCTTCGGATGCAGCTCGACGCTCTTCACGTCCGACAAGCCGGACGAGTCGGTCGCGGTCAGCCGCAGCTCCAGCCAGGACGGGTACTCGTGGTCGGGCGCGACGAACGACCCGGACGGCCCGTCCTGCCGGGTGATCTCGTGCGTGTGGCAGTTGCTCGGGCAGTGGTGCATGATGATCTGCCAGCTCAGCGCCTTGCCGGTGAGGGTGCCGTCCTCAACGTCGGTCCCCGTCCCGGAGAAGGCGATCCGGTCGCCGACCTGCCAGGCCAGCCCGGACGCGGGCGCCGTGATCCTCGCGACCGGCGGGGTGGACCCGGCGGTGATCTCCAGCGTCGCCGTGTCGGTCGCGCCGCGCGCGTCGGTCACCCGCAACCCGACCCGGTACCTGCCCGCCTTCTCGTAGGTGAACGACGGCTCGGCGTCGCGCGAGTCGCCGTAGTTCCCGTCGCCGTCCAGGTCCCAGTCGTAGGAGAGCGGCAGGTCACCGTCGGTGTCGGACGACGAGGACGCGTCGAACCGCACGGTCAGCGGCACTTTCCCGCTCACCACGTCCGACTTGACCGCCGCGACCGGCGGGTTGTTCGTCCCCTCGTACACCCACCGGACGACGCGTCCGCCGATCACGTCCACCCCGAACAGGTCGCCGTCCGGGCCGGGCTCCAGATCGACGATCGCGCCGGGGGACGGGTCGAACGTCTCGATCGCCTTCGGGTCGGGCAGGCCGTCCGCGCCCGCCTTCATCGCCCACACGCACCGGCGCGCGTAGTCGGCGAAGAACAGCGCGCCCCGGTACCTCTGCGGGTACACACTCCCGCTGTAGAACGCCGTGCCGCTGACGGCCGAACTGCCCGTCCCGCACGCCTCGCCGGGCACGACCTTGTCGCTGTGCTTGTACGCGAAATACGGCGTGACCACGGCGGACGCGCCCGCGCCGTACAGCTTCTGGCACATGGTCAATCCGGCGGCCTCGTAACCGACGTTGTGCCCCGCCCCCTCGTAACAGGGCCAGCCGTAATTCGGGACCTTCCCGCCCGCATCCGGGATCCGGTCGATCTCCTCCCACGTGCTGAGGCCGACGTCGCCCGCCCACACCTCGCTCGTGCCCGGCCGGATCGTGAACCGGTACGGGTTCCGGAAGCCGTGCGCGATGATCCGCTTGGCGTTCTCGTCGCCCGTCGTCGCGGGATTGCCGGGCGCGGCCGCACCGGTGTCCGGGTTGATGCGAATGATCGAGCCGTCCAGGCCGGTCGGGTCGTCCGGAGTGGTGACGTCTTGCGCGCGGAGGGAGCCGCCCTCCGCGGCCGGGGGCGTCAGGTTCGTGCCCGCCTTTCCGGGCGGGTCCCCGCAGGGGTTCTTGGTCTGTCCGTAGTCGGCGTAGGTGTAGCTCGCGCCGTCTCCCGCGCCCGCGTACAGCATCCCGTCCGCGCCGAACTGGAGCGTCCCGACCGAATGGCTGGGGAACTGCTGGCACCAGTCCTCCAGCAGCACCCGCTCGGTCACCGGCCCCGACTTCGCGCGCGGCGCCAGCGCGCCCGCCGCCTGGACGGACGGCGTCAGCACCGAGATCCGGCCCGCGACGACGCAGCCGTCCTTGGTCGCGCCGGGCGGGTCCGGGCACTGGTCGTCGCTACCGTTCGAGGACGGCCATTTCGGGAACGTTCCGCCCAGCTCTCCGTTGTAGGTGTAGAGCACGTAGACGCGCGGATCGGCCGGGAAGTCCGGATGCAGCGCGAGGCCGAGCAGCCCCCGGTCCCACCCGTTGAACACCTGCTGCCGCAGGTCCGCGTACACGACCGGGTCCGGGTCGGTGAGCGACTGGAACATCTTCACGATGCCGCTCTTCTCCGCCACGAACACCCGACCGTCCGGCGCGAAGCGCACCGCCGTCGGGTTCGTCAGCCCCGACAGCACCGTCTGCTGCCGGAACCCGCCGGGCAGCCCCGCCCGCGCCGCCCCCGCCTCCGGCAGCGACGCCCCGGTCAGCAGCGCCGCGCCCACCACCAGCGCCGCCCACAATGCGACCGGACGCCGCGTCCGGCCAAGTCCGCCCCGTCTCCCCACTTCCGCCGCCCTCACGTTCTCCTCGGACGAGCCGCACGACCGGCTGCTCTAGCTGGGAACGATGAACGAAAAACGCGTTCTCGGGGAGAGTGGGACCGAACGTGGCCAACGGGACGGAACGGTCAACCGAGACCCCCGTCCACACGACGTGGCCCGCGCGAAGTGACCCGCCCTGCTGCTACCTGCCGGCGTTGGGGGTCATCAGGCTTTCGGGCAGGTCGGCGCGGATCGCCTTGGCCAAGCCGTCCGGGAGGGGCGCGCCGAGACCGAGCGCCATCGTGCGCAGCAGCGGGATGAAGACCGTCTCCTCGTCCGCCGAGGTGAAATGCCCGCCCAGCTCCAGCATCACGTAGCCGTGCAGCGCGCTCCAGAGCTGCGCCGACACCTCGGCCGGGTCGGCGTCGCCCGCGCCGGGCAGGCGTCCCGCCGCCATCGCGCGCTCCGTCGCCGCGACCAGCACGACGAACGTGCCCGCGCCCGCCGTGAACCGGCCGCTGCGGACGTCCCGGTCGTCCGCGCAGTACTCGCCGAGCGCCGAGCCGCTGAACATCACCGAGTACAGATGCGGGTTCGCCAGGGCGTTCGCGCGGTAGGCGACGGCCAGCCGCGCGAGGTCCACCACCGGGTCGTCGCCCGGCGGCACCTCCGACAGCATCCGCGCGAGCCGCTCGAAGCCCTCCTCGACGACCGCGCGGACGAGCTCGGGCATCCCGCCGAAATGCGTGTAGACGACCATCGTGGACGCCCCGACCTCCACCGCCAGCCGGCGCGCGGTCAGCGCCTTCCGCCCCTCCTGCGCGAGCAGCCGCGCCGCCGCCTCCAGCAGCCGGGTCCGGACGTCCGCCGTCCCGCCCCCCGCTCTGCCCGCCGGAGACGCCTCCGCCGGGGCCTCCGCCGGGGCCTCTGCTGGTGCCTCCGCCGCCGATGCCGATTCGGCGGCAGCCGTTGACGCCTCGCTCATAACAGCGTTATATCCCACATAACGCTGTTATTTCCCTTCGGGAGGGCCCGATGACGAACGGAATCCTGGACGGCCAGTACGCGCCCGTGCGCGAGGAGCTGACCGTCACCGACCTGGAGATCACCGGCGAGATCCCCGCGCACCTCGACGGCCGGTACGCGCGCATCGGCCCCAACCCGTTCACCGACCCCGACCCGGCGACCTACCACCTGTTCACCGGGGACGGCATGGTCCACGGCGTCCGGCTGCGCGACGGCCGCGCCGAGTGGTACCGCAACCGCTGGGTCCGCCACGCCGACCTCGCCCGCCGGATGGGGGAGCGTCCCCGCCCCGGCGGCACGCACGCCGGCATGGACTACGCCGTCAACACCAACGTCCTCGGCCACGCCGGACGCACCTTCGCGCTCGTCGAGGCCGGCAGCCGCCCCTACGAGCTCACCGACGAGTTCGAGACGATCGGCCCCTGCGACTTCGACGGCACCCTCCCCGGCGGCTACACCGCCCACCCGCACCGCGACCCCGACACCGGAGAGCTGCACGCCGTCTCGTACTTCTTCGGCTGGGGCAGCAAGGTCCGGTACACCGTGCTCAGCAGGTCCGGACGCATCCGCAAGGTCGTGGACATCCCGACCACCGGCAGCCCGATGATGCACGACTTCTCCCTGACCGACCGCTACGTCGTCCTGTACGACCTGCCGGTCACCTTCGACGTCCGGAGCATCACCGCGGGCGCGCCGCCCCGGATCGCCGGACCCGTGACGTCCCTGCTCTCCCGCGTCGTCGGCCGCCGCACGCTGCCCGAACCGCTCGTCGCCGCCGCCATCCGCAGCCGCCGCGGCGCCGCGCCCGGCCTGCCCTACTCGTGGACGCCCGGCTACCCCGCCCGCGTCGGCCTGCTCCCGCGCGAGGGCACCGCCTCCGACGTGCGCTGGTACGACGTCGATCCCTGCTACGTCTTCCACCCGCTCAACGCCTACGAGGACGGCGACACCGTCGTGCTGGACGTCGTCCGGCACCCGCGCATGTTCGCCACGACGACCGTCCCCGGCGAGGGCGCCACCAGCCTGGAGCGCTGGACCGTCGACCGGGCGGCGGGCCGCGTCCGCACCGAACGCGTCGACGACCGTCCGCAGGAGTTCCCCCGCCACGACGAACGCCGCGTAGGACGCCCCTACCGCTACGGCTACAGCGTCGGCATCGACATCGCCGGAGCCGACCTCGGGGAAGGCGAGCACGCCGACCTCTCCGTCTTCGAACCCGACGCCGTCCTGAAGAACGACCTGCTGACCCGCAAGACCGAAGTGCACCGCTTCGGGCCCGGCCGGATCGCGAGCGAGTTCTCCTTCGTGCCGGCGTCCGACACGTCCGCCGAGGACGAGGGCGTCCTCATGGGGTACGTCCTGAACACCGCCACCGACCGCAGCGACCTGGTCTTCCTGGACGCCGCGACGCTGGAGCACATCGGCTCGGTGCACCTGCCCGCCCGCGTCCCGAGCGGCTTCCACGGCAACTGGATCCCGGACGAGACGCGCCGCTGACCGTCCTGGCGCACGGTCGGCAAGGGCCGACCCGGGGCTCGGCGTCGGGCGGGGGCTCGGCGCCGGGCGGGGGCTGACAGGGGCCGGCGCGCGGGTCGGACGGTCCGTCAGTCATCCCGTCCGGGAGCGCCCGCCACATCAAGATCATTCACGGTTCACCCGCCGGACGGCGGGCGCGGACCATGATCCTTCCGGGTGCCGGCGAGGGCCGGCGTCCGGAAGGAGTGATCGTGAAGCGCTTCGCCGTCGTCTCCCTGGCCGCCGCCGCGGCCACCACCGGCCTCGCCGCCGTCGCCGCCGCCCCGGCCTCGGCCTACTCCGCCTCCGCCATCTGCGGCTCCGGATACTCGGTCATCGACCACCAGGACCTCAACGGCTCCACCGTCTACCTCGCCTACAGCTCCGGCTCGGGCAAGAACTGCGTTGTCACGATCAAGACCTCCGACGTGGGCACGTCCACGCGCACGGGTACCTACCTGTACGTGGCGGGTAAGAGCCCGGTCACCGAGGCGGACAACTTCTCGTACTACGCCGGACCGACCTACGCGTCCGCCGCGGGCAAGTGCATCCAGTGGGGCGGCGGCACCAACCACCAGTGGTGGTACAGCGGCTGGTCGCACTGCGGCTGAACCGCTCGACGCTGGAACTCGCGAGGGCCCGGAGGCGGAACACCGCCTCCGGGCTCTCAGCGCCCTCTGGGTCTGGCCGTCCGGGCGAGTATGTACTACAACTGGTAGTACTACTCTTCGTCGGAGGTGCATGGTGCACGCTCTCGTCATCGGCGCGGGGCTCGCCGGACTCGCGACCGCCCGCGGACTCCTCTCCGCCGGGCACGAGGTCACCGTCCTCGAACAGGCCCCCGCCCTCCGCACCCGCGGCGGCGCGGTCACGGTCTGGCCGTTCGGCAACGCCGTCCTGTCCGTCCTCGGCGTCCATCCGGAGACCGCCGGCCAGGTCATCACCGAGGTCCGTCTCCGCACGTCCAAGGGACGGACGGCACTCCACGTCGATCTCGCGGGGATCATCGGCGAGGCGGGCGCCCCCGCGGTCGGCATCCCGCGCCGCGTCCTCCTCGCCCAGCTCGCCTCCGGCGTCCCGATCGAGTTCGGCGCCCGCTTCGCCCGCCTCGCCCCAGCCTCCGACGGCGGCGTCACCGTCACCACCGAGGACGGCGCGGACTACCACGCGGACCTGCTCATCGGCGCGGACGGCGTCCACTCGCGCGTGCGCGCGCAACTCGTGGACGCCGAGCCCGCCCGCCCGACCGGCCTGGCGACCTGGCAAGGCCTCATCCCCTCGCCGTTCGACGTGGGAGCACAGACCGCCCTGATGGTCGACCGCACGCGCGAGTGCGGCTACATCGGCGCCGGCGACGGGTTGCTCGCGTTCTTCTTCGACGTCCCGTGGAAACCCGGGGACGTCACCCCCGACCATCCGCTCGCCGAACTCCGGAAGTACTACCGGGGCTTCGCCTGGCCCGTCCCGGAGATCTTCGACGCCCTGACGGACGACGACCTGGGCTTCTTCCCGCACACCCGGCACCGTGTCGCGCGCGCGTGGGGCCAAGGACCCTGCACACTCGTCGGGGACGCCGCCCATGGCATGCCGCCCGTCCTCGCCCAAGGACTCAACCAGGGCCTGGAAGACGTGGCGGTGCTCATGACGGAACTGGCGTCCGTCCACGGACGGGACGACCTGGTCGCCGCCCTTCGGGCGTACGAACGGATCCGCCGCTCACGAGCCGTCCTGGCCGGACGGCTCGCCAGCGACACCATCCACCTGGACGGTCCGAGCGCGTTCGCACACAGCCTGCCGATGCTGAACCTGACGTCCCTGATCCCGTCCGCTGTGGGGACGACGGTGCTGGGTGGCCTGCTCCGGCGCCTCAGCCATCGGCGGCACGACGAGCTGAGCGCGCTGACGGTCGGGACGCCCCCGGCGTCCCTCCGTGTCGTCCGGCCGACGGGGACTTGACGTCCGGAGGACGGCAGGGTAACGTTCTTCCTCGCGCCTGGAGGGATGCGGGACGCCGCCATGAGCGGTGGACGGCCCGGTGTGCGCCACCATCAACGATCTTGCGGATTCGGTTCCGTCGTGTCCGCATGTCCTGATGGCATCGGAAAGGGTCCGATTTTGCGAATCGGATCGGATCTGGTGAAATAGGAGGGCCGCAGGGAACGGCCGCGAAAGCGGGCGGGAACTGCGGAATCGGAATCGGCCGGAAATTGACAAGCCGGGCGGGACTGATAAAGTAGGCGAGTCGCCACGGAGCGAAGCCGCGGAGGAAGTCCGCGGGGGAGTTCGGTGGGTGTCCGTTTCTTGAGAACTCAACAGCGTGTTAAAAGCCAGTGCCTTTATAGATCAGGCGATGCGCCTGATCACCCCGTGGCCCTGACCGGAAGGTCGGGGTGGGGATTTCTTTGAGGCAAGCGGTCTTCGGATCGCATGCTGGGATCTTCGGATCCTTCATGAGGTTTGGCAGGTTCCGGGTTCGCCCCCGGGGCTTGTCGTTGGGACCTTGATGGAGAGTTTGATCCTGGCTCAGGACGAACGCTGGCGGCGTGCTTAACACATGCAAGTCGAGCGGAAAGGCCCCTTCGGGGGTACT
>NZ_JBHSIT010000014.1:0-251314 GCF_042652125.1 Actinomadura gamaensis
CCGGCTGAAACAGATCCATGCGTTCTTCCGCACCCGCTCACCCGACCAACTCCTGGCCACCGCCGCGCCCTGGACCAGCCCCTGGCTCCCACCCGGTTACGAACAGAACTTCTGGAATCGCGCTTAGTTCCTCGTCTGTCGCGCCGTTCTTCATCATGCGGTAGGCGTCACGCAGCATTTCCATTCGCTCGGACAACCATCGATGCACGATTCGGCCGTCAGGATCGGCCGTGTCGCCGCTTTCGACCGTCTCCCAGTCAAGCTTTCCCTCCGCAATTTTTTTCAGAACGGCCGCGTACTGGGGCGGAGCATCGGGAGGGGCGACCTCCTCTCCACCTTCCCCTTGTTCACTTTGGCGTTCCAAACGCTCAATATCGTCCATGTCGGCGTACATCCGCTCGCGATGTAGGCGCTGGACATTTTCGGACTCCGCGACCAAACCGTCGAGATTTCTTCTCAATCCCTCTGCGTCTCCGGTCACACCTCGAAAGAAATCTCGTACGAGCTCGTTGTGCTCCCCGCTCGACTCTTCAGCAAGTGAGGAACCACTGGAGCCGCCAGATCGAGGCGTCGGAGCCCTTTCGTTTGTCCGCAGCCTGGCCTCGGCCTCATCCGGCGACGATGGTCGGAACGGCGTATCCGCATTGAGCAGGCTGTCGATCCGATTGGCCGAATCTGCCACTGGGTCTCCGCTCTCTCTGCTGATTAATTCCAGACCATACGAACTACTACGACTGTCGTCAAGATCTTGGTCAGCCCGGAGTCTCGCTTGCCGCTTCTGACCACGAGCCCTCTTTCACCCCCTACTCCGCTGGTCAGTAGGGTGCTTGCGTCCGTGGCGGATCCCCCGTCAGGGGGATCTGGGATTGGCCCGCCGGGGTGGACGATCTTGGGCTTGCGGGGGAAGTGCGGGCGGGGGTGTTCCCAGCAGCATGGACGGCGTCAGCAACGCCTTCACCTGGGAGTTCTCCATGAGCGTCACCACCCCGCGCTGGATCGAATGGGCCGCTCGCATCGCGAGCCTCACCGCGCTGCCGTCCGGTCTCTGGCGGATCGCGCTCGGCGTCGGCGTGCCGGTCGGGTTCTCCGGCCACCTCGCCGACATCTACAAGCCCGGCTGGGTGCTGACGCCGTACGTGATCGTCCTGACGCTGGTCGCGGAGGGGCTGGCGATGCTGACGATGGGCCTCGTGCGTCCGTGGGGCGAGGTCGTCCCGTCCTGGATCCCGTTCCTGGGCGGACGCCGCATCGCGCCGCTCGCCGCGGTGGTCCCGGCCTCGCTCGGCGCGCTCGCCGTCACCGCGATCACTCTCGTCGGCGCCTTCAGCTGGACGAACCCGGACACGATGGGCGACCCCGAGGCCCCGCACGGCCTCGCCGGAGCGATCATGACCGCCTGCTACGCGCCGCTGCTCGCCTGGGGTCCGCTCCTCGCGATCGTCACCGTCGCCTACTACATTCGCAGGACGCGCCGTCCCCAGCCCGTGGCCGCCTGAATGCGACCACGTTTCGTCCGCGGTCGAGATTTCCGTCCCCTACCTTGAGCCTCACCCGTTCGCGAGGAGGCTGGAAATGTCAGAAGAAGTGCCGGCGACCGACGACCGCGACCCCGCCGAAGTGGTCACGGAAATGGTCGCGCACGTCCTGGAACTGGCCTCCACCTGGACGGCGTGGGACGGGCGGCCGATTCCCGCCGAGGATCGCGTCTACACCCCGCACAAGGCGATCCGCCGAGTCGGCGACCATCTCATCGACCATCTGGCCGAACTCGACGCCCGTCTCGCCGGAGTGCCGCCCCTCGCCGACTACTGGCACGCCTCGTACAGCACGACTCCCGCCGACATGGCGCCGTTCACCGAGAAGGACCTGGACGAGGCGCGCAGCCGCCTCGAACGCCTGGCGCAGATCTGGGCCGTCCGCCTGAATTCCCTGTCCCGCGACCAGTTGCTCCATTCCCCGGGGACGGGATGGACCTTCCAGCAACTCGCCTTTCACATCGCCGGCTCGTCCTATTACGCGAACGCGGTCGGCCGCCTGACCCCCGCCGGCTGAGCGCACGCATCTCCGGGCACGGGACGAACCAGACCAGAGGCGCTCAACGTCTAACATTCAGACGTCAGGCCCCTCGCATCACCCCGTGCCCAGCGATGACCCAGAGCCCCGGTGAGACCGCCTCCATGAGCCGACCGACCTTCCTTCCCCCGGACGACGAAACGCCCCCGCCGTCCGAACCGTCCGAGCCGACCGTCGAGGCCGAGCCGGAAAAGGCCCCGCGGTCTCGCCGAAATCCGTGGTGGCTGGCCGGGGCAGCGGCCCTCGTCGCCATCGTCGGCGGCGTGACCTGGGCGATCGTCGGCAGCTCGGACGACAAGAAGGACAAGGCGACCTATGCGTCGTCGCCGTCCATGTGCAATGCGGTCTCCCAGGCGACGCTCGACCGGCTCGTCCCGAAGGCGGAACAACCGCCCACCTCAGGCGCCTACCCGAGCCAGCGCTACACCTACTGCGACTGGCGCTCCGCCGCATCGGCACAGCCCGGTGCGAAGCGCATCGTCGAGCGCGGCGTCATGGTCGCCGTCCGCCTCCACACCGACGACGACGCCGCGAAGGCCGACTTCGACGCCGCCTGGCAGGGCGCCCTCCACAGCAGCGGCACCACGTCCCTCGGCACCCTCCGCAGCGACAACACCACGCGCCTCGGCGGCATCGGCGATCAGGCCTTCTTCACCCACCGGACGGCCGTCAGCGGCCTCGGCAAGCTCGGCACCGCCGAAGAGACCGTCCGCATCCACAACGCGGTGGTGATCGTCTCCTACCGCGGCCGCGACTCCACCGCCGACCGCTTCGGCTGGGCCGATCAGAAGACGTCCACCCCTCTGGACGCCGCGACCGCCCGCCCCTCCACCGACGCCCTGGCCCACGAGGTCGTCACGGCCCTGACGGCCTGCGCCCCCTGCAAGGCCCGCTCCTGACCGCCTAAAAGCCCAACGACTTACCGAGCGGAATCTCGACCCAAACCCTGTGCCCGCGCTCAGGATTACCGTCAACGCCCATCCGGCAGGCGAGCCGCGAGACCGCGAACAGCCCCCGCCCGCTCGTGGCCAGCAGGTCAACGGCCTCCTTCACCACCGGAACACCGCCGCCCCCATTGTCGATCACCGCGACATACGCCGGATCGTCGTAAACGACCTCCAACTCGAACCAGCCGCCATCCTCACCGCTCCGCGTGTGCCGAATCGTGTTACCGGTCAGCTCGGAAACCACGAGCTTCACGACGTCCAGACACTCGGCCTCAGCGAAGAGAGCCGCAACGAACTCGCGCGCAGAAGCCATCTCATCCGGACGACCTGGAAAAGCACGCCGCCAGCGTTTTTCGTCCGCCCCCCATAGCCACTCTCCCGCCGTCCCCACCGGCGGACACTGCCTGAGCCTCATCCTCAGCGCTCTCCCTATTCCTCACGGAGGTCACATCTCCGCGTGCTTGCCCGTGAGCCACACGGGCACAGATGTCAGATCGTCCGAGCCACCCGTACCCACCTCGACGAGCAGCCCATGCACCCAGGCGGCCCCACACAGGACGGTCAGCCGAAAATCCACCCGCCCCGAATACCCACCAAAACGGCACCGGATACAGAACCCCCCGATCGGTCGACCCCGTACCCCCGAAACCTCCGCCCCCAAAACGCGGCAGCGAACTCTGATCCTGTGACGAATGCCTTACCGTCAGCAACGCACCCCTCACGCTCGGTGCCGACTACGACACCTTCACGCACCACGTCCGCAACGATCCGCCCCGTGTCGGGACCGTTTCATGCCGAGGATCAAGCAGCCCGGGCCCTCATCCGCTCTGGGCTCCTTCGCAGCCGCCGCGCGGCTCGTCCGGACGACACGCCTGCGCGACATGCACCGTTTCCCTTCTATAGGCGTTTTCGCTCGCTTCACTGCTACCGTCACCGACAGTCGATCTTGTTTTCAGGAGCGAGCGACGGTATGGACGAGCGGATCAGCCAGGCGCGACGGAGACTGGCGGAACTACGCACGAACTCCGTGGCCACCGAGTCTCGGGCCGGGCAGATACCAGCGCGGGCGACCATCTCTTCAGAGGACGACCGCGTTCGGGTTACGGCCGTCGAAGGTCGCCTCTCGGGTATCGAGCTGGACGCCCGGCTACTTCGGCAGAGCCAGGCCGAACTGGAATCCCAGCTCACCCAGCTCATTAACACCGCCCTAGCGAAAACCCGGCCGCAACCGCGAAGTGCCGAGGACGCGCCGAGTGTGGACCTGGACACACTTCGGACGGCGCTGGACACCGTCCTGGACCAGGCCCGTATCGGCATGCAGCAGGTCACCGCCGCGCTCGCCGATGCGTCGACGCAGATCAACCAGCGCGCGGTCATGCGCGGCAGCATCGCCCCGCCCGACATCGAAGGCCTGTTCGCGCAGACCCGAGCAGTACTGGACTCCGCAAGCCGCACCGCCGGTGAAGTAGCAGCGGAAGTCTGGACGATGGACAACCGCATCTACGCGAAAGCGACGTCCACTGGCCAGGTCACTCGCATCTGGTGGGAGCCGGATGCGGGGACCGCCGAGATCACTGACGGCCTCACCCAAGCGGTCAACACTGCGCTGGCCGACGCTGCGAACAGCGTCGACCAGGGCGGCCCCCGCCCAGCCTCCCCGATCGAAAGCCTTGAGGCCGTCCAGGACGCCAGCGTCGCCCAGTTGCGCAACTACGTGTCATCCCTTCAAGCCCTGATGAGCAACGTCCAACCGAAATAGAGACCCGCCTCCCCATCCCCCCGAGGAGACCTGTCTTGGCACCGGAACTGAACGTCGATCACCAGCAGCTGCTCAAGACCGGCCGTGACATCGGCGCGGCCGCCACCAACCTCCGCTCCCACTGGCAGCAGTTCCAGAGCGAACTGGCGTCCTACGGCGAGCCATGGGGTAACGACGACATCGGCTCGATCATCGGCGGTTGCTACCAGGCTATCCTGCAAATCTTCGAGGACTGCCTCAACGACAACATCGACGGCGTCCAAGAACACGCCGAAGGTGTGCAAAGTATGGCCGCCACCTACCGGGAGTCCGAGGACGCCTCGCACATCGAGGTGAACCGGGTGAAGGACTTTCTCTAGCCATGGGCCTGCAGCTGCCCGGCGAGCTGCGCTCGCTGCTGAACATGCTCGGCTACTCCTGGCCCGAGGCCGACGAAAGCAAACTCCTCGAAATGGGCCAAGCTTGGCTTCGATTCGCCGGAACCGTGGGCGAGCCGGTCGCCGACGCGCACGGCCACGCGCAATTGGTCTGGACAGCGCATCAGGCGGCAGGTGTTGAAGCATTCCAACACGCCTGGTCCGAACGCGAAGCTCCGCACGCCAACCTGGAAGACGCTCGTACCGCCGCACAGGTCATCGGCGCAGGACTGATGGTGTGTGGCGCCATCGTACTCGCACTGAAGATCAACACCATCGTCCAGCTCACCATCCTGGCGTTCGAGATCGCCGAGGCCATCGCCACCGCCCCCGAGACCTTCGGCGCCTCCCTCGCCGAGATTCCCATCTTCAAGGAGATCACCGGCGCCCTCATCGACCAGCTCATCAACATGGCGATCGAGGCGATACTCGGTGGCTAGAGCAAAGCAGCGCGCGGCTGCAGGTTTGATGTCCGAGGCCATGAAGTTCCTCCGGAAGGCCAACCGGCGCAACCGTCCTGGGCGCATGGGGCCGTGGGCGAGAGAACACGTTTTCGCAGGGCATGTGAGACCGGGACATCCGGCCGGCTCCGGCTATCACTATCGCCCCGGCGGTCGAGACTGGCCAGGTCGCCGACTGATACCGGGAACCAGGCAGGTCGATCCGGCCACCGGCGCATACAAGGCCAAACCCCAGTTCTACGACCCGACACGGATCCCACCGTGGAAACCCAAGGCGGGAAACGGAGGATACAGTAGCTTCTTCCCGGACCACTGGACACCGGCTCAAGTGGACGCCGCCATCGGAGAGGCATTCAAGAACCACACCCCGCTGCCGGGGAACATGTGGCGTGGAACCTACCGCGGACTCACTATTGAAGGCTTCAAGGACAGCTCCGGCGGCCTTCTTCACGGCTGGCCGGTCGTTCCCTAGACAGGAAGTTTCGCATGCCCTCCATGACCTTCTCCCTGGACAAGCACCGACTCCCGCTCTTCCATACCGACGATCAGCGCCTCGAGCCTCTGGGAGTGTGGATCATCGCCGACATCTCGATCTACAAGCAGGTATGCCTCGACGCTCTGGCGATGATCGCGGACGTTTCGGCCGGCCGACCGCCGTTCGAACCGTGGAGCAGCGACAAATTCGACGTTGCGTTCTCTGAGTCGGGAATTACTATTCAGAATCTCTGGATTCCCGATCAGCACGGAGAATACACTCTTGCCGAAACAAGGGATACGGTCGAAAATTACTGGAGATTTCTCGTCGCCGTCCCTGATAATCCGAATCTCATTCGCGAGTATCGGCCAGACCTCCCCGAGTGGCAGGCCGATCTCCTCATGTGGGAGGAGTCCTGGAAGCGCCCCCATCCGTATCGCGGAGTCTTCTTCTGAGTTCGTCCGGTCAGAAATTGAATCGCCGGTGACCCGTAAGCAAAGACAGATCATCATACTTATCCATGAGGCCGCGACTGCATGGCAAAGGGGGGCGCTGGCGCGAGCCGTACATGGTCGGCAATCTGGAAGAGGTGCTCATGTAAGCGCCGACTAGAGGCGAATGAGAGGCCGTCCTTGGAGAGCATACGACGCTGGAACCAACGACCGATCTTCAAGGAGCTCCCTACCCGGATTTGACCTACACGGAGACAACCTGTTCAGCACCAAACTCGACCGCGCCAACCTGCTCACCGGCTCCCGTCTCGACAACACCACCGCCATCGTCATCGATGGCCGCCCTCAACTGGGTCGACCGGTCGTATACGAAGTTCCGAGTCACGAGCATCACCGACACCGACTTTTATGACGCATCCAAAAGAGGACGCATCTCAATGACGCCCTCACCAACGGCCTCAGCGTCTAATCCCGGCCAGTAAGGCACTGATCACCTGATGAAACGAATAGGGTCACCTTCATAGGTAGGCCGACGGTGACTGGTCGATCAGCTAGAAGACTGTTAACTAGTAGTCCTTTCTAGCCCTGCAGCATCGTCCGGACTTGGAGTATGAGAGATCGAACGCGAGCCAGGATCGCCGAAGTTAAAGGGAAGCTGGCGACCGAAAGCGACCTCACTGTGGTGCATCGGTTCAATCAAGGTGCTACTGATGTCCCGACCGAGTTGCCGCTGGCCGTACAGGAGCTCTTGGCGGAGACGGACGGTTTTCACGTTGGCTGGATCTCTGTCCCCTCGGCGAAGCGACAGTCGGCCGTTCAGTTCTATTTGGACGATCCCGAAACGATGGCGACGATCAGCCGGGAGGGTGACCGGTGGTACGTCGTCGGCACCTTGCACGACTTTCCATTTTTGATTGAGCAGGGCGAGGGAAGCATCTGGTGGTTCTCCGACCTCGGGCGGGAAAGCTTCCTCGACAGCCCCTTCGAGAGGCTGGCCGACGACTTGGACGACTTCATCGTCAGCTACGCCCTCGGCTCCGGCTACCGGCGAATCTTCGGTGAGAGCGCGGACGAGTGGTACGCATTCCTCGTACGCCACGGCTTCGCCTCCCAAAGGGACTCTTCGCATGACCGATCCTGACTACGCCTGGCGCCGCGTGACCGGGGAAGCTGTGCGGAACACACCCAGAACGTTAACGACTCGCTAAAGTCGGACAATCCGATGCTCTGGCCTCGCAGGCGGCACGGCGGGGTCCGGGCCGGGATCGGTATGTCGGCCTCTGTCGCGAAGGAGACTCATGTTCGGGCCTGATGGGATCGATCTTGACGCGATGTTGCGGCGGTCTCAGGAGCGCATGGCCAAGTTGGGGGCCGTACGTGAGGAGATGGCGGGTCTCACTGGGCGAGGAGAGTCGCCGGACGGCCATGTGGTGGTCGAGGCCACGGGTGAGGACCCGCTGGCCCGCCTCACCATCGACCCCCGGGCCATGCGGATGGCGGCCGAGGATCTCGCCGCGGCGGTCACCGACGCCGCGCGGCGGGCACGGGCCGACCTGGACGCGCAGGTCTCGCGGATCACCGAACGGGAGTACGGCGAGAATCCCAACCCGATGGACGCCCTGCGCGACAAGGAGGCCGTCCAGAAGCAGCTCAAGGACATGCAGGCGTACATGGAGCAGGCCGGTCGCAACGCGCAGACCATGGTGGACCAGATCTACCGCAACCTCGGCATGAGGCAGAGCGGCCAGTGAGCCTGGCGTCGGGCTCCGGAAACGGGGCGGTCGTCGATGTGCTGCTGGTGGTCTCCGGTGCCGTCGCCCTCGGCCTGTTCCTCGCGGGGGCGGCGGCTTACGCCGGGGTGTGGAAGTCCTGGTATCCGGACGGGTTCAAGCCGCACGGTGCCCCGCTCGCCGTGATGTGGTTCGCGATCGCCTGGCTGGGTGGTGAGCTGCTCTGGCTCTGGCAGACGTCCTGGACGGGGATGCCGGTCGGGCTCGTCGTCGGGGCGTTCGTGGCCTTGGCGGTGGGGCTTCTAGGTGGCAGGCTGGCCCTTCGCGGGCTTCTTCGTCCGGTCTGGGTGCGTCGTTTGGAAAAGCAGCCGCCCGGTTCCAGGGTCCTGCCGGAGAACGGCACGGGAACGGCGATGGAAGTGCTTCGCCGGATGCAACCGAAGTTGGTGACCGCCCTCGCCGTGATCGCCGTTCTCGCCATCCTCATCGACGGCGTCGGCGGGATCGCCCGCCCGGCTTGGTGGTACGTCAGCGGGACGTCGGCGCGTGCGACCATCGACGACTGCTGGCGTCATTCGGGCCGGTTCGGCAAATCGGTGCGCTGCTCTGGGCACTGGACGCTGGCAGAGCAAAGAAGCGGCCGAGGACGCGTCTATGGAGTCGGCCGGGACGACCTCGGCAAGACCGTTCCGGTGCGCGCCACGTCCAGCCGCGCGGTCGTCCCCGGAATGCGGCTTCTCCTTCCCCCGATAGCGCTCCTGGCATTGCTCGGACTGCTCGGCTACGCGGGATATCGCAGCCGAGCAGCCAAGCGCGGCAAGCGTGGCAGGCGTCCGAAGGTAACGGAAAGCGCCTAGCGGTGCGGCGTGGTCTTGTCGACGTACTTCTGGCCCTCCGACGGATCACCGTCCTCGGTGCCGTACTGACCGCCCATGTTCCCCAGGTACTTGGACACGTGCACGGCACCGCCGTCCTTGCCGTAGGAATCGTCCGCGCCGAGTAGCGACCCAATCCCCTCCAGCGCGGTCCGGGATCCGACCCGCGAGTACAGCGGATTCCCGAAGAACGACGTTCCGGCTCCGCCGAACTCCATCAGCGACGCGAACGCCTTCTGCTGGAGGAACGCCGCGGCGCCCTTGAGCTGGTCGTCCATTCCGTTCTTCACCGACACGAAGAACGTTTCACCCACGCCGGTGTTGCCGTTGAACAGCTGACGTCCGATGTCGGCCGTGAGCATCGCGCCCCAGATGATCGCCGTCGCCTGGCTGACCCGGGTGATCACTTGCGAGCCGACACTGACGATCCGGTGTCCCATGGCGGCGAACTGGTTGGCCTCCGCCTCCAGTTCGAGTGCGGCCGGTGCTCCCACGATGGTTCCGGCGGCGACCACGATCGCCGTGGCGAAGATCGTGAGCAGGGTGATCGTGACGAACATGATGTAGATGAAGACGCCGATGAGCACCGCCAGGATCCACAGGGCGACCGCGACCGTCCAGGCGACCATGATGTCGGCGTCGATCTGGTCCTTGTAGTCCCGCATCCGGTCTTCGAACGCCTTGCGGTCGTCACCGTGCCAGCGGTCCTCGGGGACGCGCCGGGCCAGTTCGTCGATTTTCTGCTTGGCCTTCTCCAGCTCGTCGATGGTCGCCTTCCATCCGTCGGCGGCGTCCCACAGCTTGGCCGGATCTCCCTGGCCCTGATAGGCCAACGGGACGATCGGAATCGCAGCCGGAATGATGGTCGCCACCCAGATCGACTCGTAGAACGCGGCCTTGGAGAGATCCGCGCAGGCGTCG
The DNA here is from genome assembly GCF_042652125.1 of Actinomadura gamaensis. NCBI lineage: Bacteria > Bacillati > Actinomycetota > Actinomycetes > Streptosporangiales > Thermomonosporaceae > Actinomadura > Actinomadura gamaensis. Next base: position 10,110 of record NZ_JBHSIT010000014.1, read on the forward strand.
AGAGGACTGCTCATCGGAAGGCTCCGTTCAGGGTCGACTTGGCCTCGGACTCGTCCTGGGTCGCGGCGGTCCTGTGCAGACGGTCGTTGGCGTCCATCGCTGCCTTGGTCTTATCGATCAGATCCTGGTCGACGAACTCGATCACCTGCGTGTAGGTGGCCGCGACCGAGTACCCGAAGGTGGTGTAGTTGTCCGGCTGGACGTCCCGGGGCTGCGTGTCGAGCTTGTAACGAGCCTGCTTGAACAGGGCCGAGAGTTCCTTCTCCAGGGCGTCACCCAGCTTGCGCAGGTCGTCCGGTGCGAAATGCACCTCCCCACTGCTCTTCCCGCCGGAATTCGGTGTGGTCGAGGGACCCGGCGTGGGAGCCGGGCTACCAGCCGGGTTACCGCCTTCGCCGCCTTGAGGAGACGGCGACGGCCCGGGAGTCGGTTGCGGGGTCGGGCCGTTGATGAGGTCGTTGATCCGATTACCGCCCATATGGCTGCTCTCGCTCTCCCTCACAAAGCGTTCTCAAGAAAACAGGCGGGACGGTGGAGCTCGTGGATACGAGCCTCACCATCCCGCCTTCGGGTCACTACGGCTTGTCGGTTACTGGCGCGGCTCCTGGCCGCCGGCCGGGGGCTGGAAGCGGGGGGCGCCGGAGCCGGGCTGGCCGTGGCCGGACGGCTGCTGGTAGCCGCCGGACTGGTACGGGGACTGCTGCGGCTGGCCCTGACCGAAGGACGGCGGGCCCATCGGCGCGGGAGGCGGGGCGGACGGGCCGCCGCCGTTCTTGCCCTTGCCGCGCCGCATGAGGACGACGCCGCCGACCACCAGGACCACGACCACCACGACGCCGATACCGACGTAGAGCAGCGTGTTGCTTGAGCTCTTCTTGTCGTCCGACTTCGTCGACTCGGGGCCGGTCGCGCCCGTGCCCTTGGGAGCCGAGGCCGCGGCCTTGTCGAGCCGCTCGTAGACCGGGTTCGGCGCGTCCTGCGGAACCTTGTTCGCGAGCGCCTGCCGGATGCTCACGACGCCGTACCCGGTGACGTTGTTCTTGCCGGGTCCGTCCACGTCCTTGACGGAGCCGACGATGACCTGCACGGCACGGCGAGCCGTCATGTCCGGGTACTTGCTGCGAAGCAGGGCGATGGCACCCGACGTCAGCGCGGCGGCATCACTGGTTCCGTTGCCGTTGTCGTAGAGGCGGCCGTCCTTGCGCAGCGTGGTCATCCCCGCGCCGGGCGCCGCGACCGTCACGTAGTCCTGGCGCTCGCTGTTGGCCCATGCCTTGCCGGTGTGGTCGATGGCTCCCACCGCGAGCACGCCCGCGCACGATGCGGGAAACTCCGTGGGGTTGCCCGCGTTCGCCTCGTTGCCGGCCGCCGCGACGATCACCGCGTCCTTCTGGGCGGCGTAGGCGACCGCACTCTGCACTTCGACCGGGCAGTGGTTGGGGTAGGAGTCGGCCGCCGGACCCTGCGAGATGTTGATGACCTTGGCACCATGGTCGGCCCCGTAGCGGATGGCTTCCGCCATCTCCTTCGGGAGGTTGCCCCGCCGCGCGATCGGAATGATCTTCGCTTCCGGGGCCACGCCCGAATACCCGCTCTTCTTGCCGCTCGCCGCGATGAGACTGGCCATCGCGGTGCCGTGGCCCCGGTCCTCGTCGTCGCTGTCGGTCCGCCCGTCCCCGCCGGCGAAGTCCGTCCCGGGAAGGACCGCGTCCTTGAGGTCGGGGAGCGACGCGGTCACGCCGGTGTCCACCACTGCGACCTTGACGCCGGAACCCTTGGTCTGAGGCCACACCTCCTGCTCGACATGCCAGGAGTTGAACCACCACTGGCCCTTGTCGTGCGCCGCCGCGTTGGCCGCAGTCGTCGGTCCGAGAGCGAGACCGAACGCGGCCGTGGCCGCCGCAACCTGGATTAGCCGTCTCAAGGTCTTCCTCGTTCCTTCCCCGCTACACAGCAACATGGGCGGTGGGATCGTAGTCCCGCCGCCCTGTCGCAGTCACACGGTCAAGCACTTAGCCGATGACCGGAGGTGCGGTGTCGTCGTCCGCGCCCCACACGTCCTCGTCCTCGGTGAGCCAGGTGGAGCGCTCGCGCTCCTTCTCGCCCTCGCCGTGGCCGCCGTGCTGTCCGCCCATCGGCATACCGTTCATTCCAGCACGCCCACTGGCCGCCCCGCCGGCGCCCAAGCCAGCGCCGAGGGAACCGCCCGGAACGCCCGTGATGCCGCCGCCACCGAGACCACCGCCGGCGCCGGCGCCGCCGGGACCGAGGCCACCGCCGTCACCGCCGAACGGCCCCATGCCGCCGCCACCGCCGCCTCCGCCGCCACCCGGGCCCATGCCGGACGGGTCGAACGACGAGAGGTTGGTCTTGTGGTTCGGGTCCTGGAACGGGTTGTGGTTGTTGTTGTTCCAGTTCGGGTTGTGGCTGTCCGGGTAATGGCTGTTGGGGTAGTGGCTGTTGGGGTAGTGGCTGTTGGGGAACTTGCTGTTCGGGTCGTTGAACTTGTTGTGGTCGTTCGGGTTCAGGTGCGGGTTGTTGTTCTCGTTGAAGTGCTTGAACGGGTTGTTCTTGTTGGGGTCGAAGTTCCCGTTCGGCCCGCCGTGCGGACCACCGCCGGGAGGGCCACCGCCGGGAGGGCCGCCACCGGGCGGGTTACCACCGGGCGGATTCCCACGCGGGTCGCCCGAGTCGTCGCGGTTGTCGCCCGGAAGATCCTTGGTGATCTTGTCCGGGTGCCCCTCCCAGGCCTGACCGGCACGCATGGCGAACTTGTTCAGCATCTCGCCCGCGTACTTGTCGTCACCACTGGTGTGGAACATGCCGTCGTCCATCGACTCGGCCTTGGCCTTGTACCAGTCGAGGATCTGGTACTTGAACCAGTGGTAGTTCGAGGCGTTGGTCGCGCTGTTGTTCGACAGGTTCGTCGCCGTCCAGTGGACCTGCTTCAGCTGGTCCAGGGCCTTCTGAGCGGCGTCGCCCTTCCAGGCACCGACGATGGTGGCCGCGTGCCCGCGCAGGTTGTTCGCCATCTCCGCGAGGACGTCGGCGGCGTCCCGGTACGCGTCGGAGGCGTCACCGACGGGACCGGTGTCGATGCTCTTGAACTTCTTCTTGACCTCGTCGAAGTCTGTGGAGCCGTAGTTGTACGACGGCTTCGGCCCGGTCTTGATCGGGTAGTCGACCTGCCCCATCAGCGTTCACCCCCTGCTTTGAGATCGCCGCGGTCCATCAGAGGTCAACGTCCTTGTCGACGGCGTCCTTGGTCTTGTGGTGCGCGCGCTCGTACTCGGTCGCGGTCGCGCGCAGCCGGCCGATGACGGCGTTCCAGGTGCTCGTGATGTCGGTGATGTACTGGCCGAAGGCGGTCTTGGACGTGGTGGCGATGTCCACGAAGTCCTTGCCGGCCTGGTAGTCCGTCACGTTCTGGGTGGTGATGTTGATCGTCTGGACCCGGTTCAGCTTGCTCTTCCACCCGTTCATCTCGCCTTCCATCTTGTCGGCGAGGTCGCGGAGGGTCTTCGGGTCGACGTCGTAGCCCTTCTGGGCTTCGTACTTCCAAGGAGAGTCGTCCGGGGTCTCCTTGCGCTGGACCGGGTGGTCCTTCGGCGAGCCCGGGTCACCGGCGTACTGGAGCCAGTAGCTCTTCTTCTCGTCCTCGGTGAGTGCGTTCCACTCCTGATCGGTCATCTTCGTCGTGTACGTGGAGGCGTACTCCCCGTACCCGGTCGTGTGATAGACGTCGATCTGGTGGATCTTGTCAGGCGGGAGGTCGTATTGGCCCATGAGTCACTACTCCTGGCAGTAGGCGGTCCGGTACCGGCGCGGGCACGGCGCCGGACCTTCCCGTAGAAGGTGGTCCGGCGCCGTCCAGGCCCGCAGCGGCCGGGTCAGCCGGCCCAGATGCCCTGGTTCTTGCGCTCGGCGGCGCTGTAGTTCTGGTGCGCCTCGCCGATGACGACGCCGAGCTGGTTGAGGACGGTGCCGATGTGCTGGGCGGCGGCGTCCCACTGGCGCTTGGCGTCCCAGTACGCCTGCACCGCGTCGCCCTCCCACTGCTGGAGGTGCTTCTCGAGCTCCTTCTCCAGGTCGGACAGCTCGTCGATCAGGGCGCGGTAGGCCAGCGTGAAGTCGGCCTGCGCCTGCTGCATGGTGCCGAAGTTTGCTTTGGTGTAGCTCTCGCTCACGATGGGATTCCTTCGAGAAGACCGGACTGCTGGATGAACGCGACGGGGATCAGGTGCCGCCGTTGAGCAGCGCGTTGATCTTGTTGACGGCCTCGTTCTGCTCCTGCTCGGTGCTCTCGTACTGGATCTTGGTGTGCGAGAGCTTCTGGTGCATGCCGTCCAGGGCGGTGCGCACCTTGTTCATGTCGGTCTGGAACTCGTTGAACACCTTGTCGAAGGAGATCGAGGCGTTACCCGCCCAGCCGCTCATGAGGTTGCTCTTGTGACCCTCGAGCTGGCTCTGCAGACCCTTGATGATGTTGGCGGACTCCTCGATGCGGGTCGCCGCCTGGGCCATTGCTGCTCTGTCGACTGCGGACTGGCCGGCCACAGTGTCACCTCCAGTTGGGGAGCTTGTCTTTGACACCGCGTCACAGGCGTGTGCTGGCCGCACCGTCGTGGGCGCCCCTCCGCATCGCCTCGGGCGAGGCAACGCGCCCTGTGACCCGAAATGTCAGCGATCATATGGGTTTCGCTGTCAAACTGTCGACGCAATACGGGATCAGCTGGATCCACTCACCGGTATGTGATTCACCTCACACGCCACGCCCTTCGCTGGACCGTCCCAAACCCAAAGATCAGGGCCGCCCCCGGCGAACGGAAGCCGTGCGCCGGGAGTGGCCGGATGCGGTCAGCGTGCAACGGGCGTCAGCCGCCGGTCGTTGGGACGGGGTTGCGGGCCTTCGCCGGGTCCAGCGCGGGCCCGGACGGGATCAGCTGGATCACCGGGGACGGCACGGGCGCCGCCTTCGCCGGGTCGTAGCCGAGCTTCTTCGCCACGTCCGCCGACGGCAGCGCGAACCGGACGCCCTGGTCGTTCACCAGCGACAGCGACCCCGAGCCGGACGTCTGCCCGCCCGACTCGCCGCCGCCCGGCACCAGGCTCATCAGCGCCGCGCCACCCGGCGGCAGGACGACCTGGTCCACCGCGTTCGCCGAGCCGGACGACCCGGCGCCCAGCGTCGCGGCGGACGGCGGGGGCAGCGAGCCTCCGAGCGTCAGCTGCGCGACCGACGAGCCGGTCGGGAACACCGAGCACAGCGGGGTGGACGGGTCCCAGGTGGCGAACTTCGGCAGCGTCGGCGGCAGGTTCGGGTCGATCAGCGGCTTGTGGCCGCCGACGGCCTGCTGCGCGGACGCGGCGTCCACCGGGATCTCCTTGACGCCCTGGCCGCCCGGGTAGGCGGCGACGGTGTCCGGGGAGCGCAGGAGCAGCTGCGCCTGCGTCTCGGAGATCTGGGCGAGGCCGTCGGCGAGCAGCACGTACCAGTTGGGCTGGCCGCCGGTGTCGGCCTTGAAGATCTGGCCGACGCGGGCGGGCCGTCCGCCCGGACCCTGGTGCGGAGTGCCGCGGCCGGGGACGTCCGGGGCGGTGAAGTTGCCCGCGGCGGGCATGGCGTTCAGCCACGCGGGCGGGACCTCGATCGCGTCCGGGCCGCCGGTGATGGCGGTGACGCCGGCGACGCCGCCGGCGGGGCCGCCGAGCTGCATCCGGTGGTCCTTCCAGATCACCCATGCCTGGCCGCCGGACTTCACCACGACGGCCTCGTTCTCGCCGAGCCGCCGTCCGCCGACGTCGCGTCCGGCGGCGAGGGCGGTGAACTCGCGGCGGACGCCGTTGGTCCCGGCGGCCTCGCGGACGCACACCGACCAGGGGCCGCGGATGAGCTGCTTGGTGTCGGGCAGCGAGTCCGGCGCGCCGACGATCCCGATCATCGGGCCGCGCTCGAAGTGCGCCAGGGACTTGCGGGAGACGGTGCGCCGGTCGACCTTGTCCTCGTTGAGCGCGAGCATCGCCGAGGCGTAGTTGGCGACCGGGAACATCTTGCGCGTGTTCGCGTCGTAGATGTACTTGGTCCCGGTCTCCTTCTCGATGATCAGCTTGCCGGGCTGGTCGAGGCCCCGGGCGCCGCCGGGGGCGAGGATGCCCCAGATGCCGAACACGGCGGCGACGAGCAGCGCGACCATGACGCCGGCGAACGCGCCGACCGCGTGCCGGCGCATCGGGGACTCGGCGATGTCGGGCTCGCCCTGGAGCAGCGCGAGCCCGACCCGCTGGGTCATCAGCCGGTGGGCCTGGTAGAGGTCGCGGCGGTTCTGCATCGCGGCGTCACCCCGCCAGGCCGCGGATGCGGCCGTAGATGTCCAGCGCGGCCAGGGCCAGCGGGATCAGCGAGATCACCACGATGATGTCGAGGATGTCGCCGGCCCGGCCCCAGAACGGGGACGGCCGGTGGTTCGGCAGCCAGAGCGAGACGCCGACGACGACGCCGACCACGACCAGCAGCGGCAGCAGCCCCGTCGCGAGCATCAGGAGCTGCGAGTCGCCGCGCCAGGCGGTGCCGATCTCCAGCAGGCCGAGGCCGGTGAGGCCCGCGACGAGCATCCAGGACCGCTGCGTGACGCCGCGGAAGACGCGGCTGCGCAGCAGCAGCGACACCGACATCGCGGCGATCGTCGCGGCCGGGGCCCAGCCGGACGCCGTGGCCAGGAAGATCATGCCGCCGAGCGCCGACAGCGCGACGCCCGCGATCAGGCCGGTCGCGAACCGGTCGGCGATGCCGGTGCGGGCGAGCACCTGGCGGCCGTCCACGGTCTCGGTGTCGCGGCGCAGGTCGTCCGCGCTGGCCGGGACGGGCGGCAGCGGCATCCGGGCCAGCTTGAACGCCAGCGACGGGACGGCCGGTGTGAACATCATCACGACCACGGCCGCGCAGGCGGCCAGGCCCGCGGGCGCGAGCCCGCCGACCGCCAGCTCCACGCCGGACGCGATCGCCCCGGCGACGGCGGCGACCGTGACGCCGAGGAAGGTCGCCAGGCCGTCCGCGACCGCGAACATCGCGATCACCGACACCAGCGCCATCACGCCGAACCCGGCGAGCAGGTGCGGCGCGCCGAGGTCGAGCAGCGACGCGTGCGAGCGGGCCGGGGCGAGCAGCCCGGCCAGGAAGGCGTGCGGCAGGGCCGCGTAGCCGAGGATCATGCCGGCGCCGGAGTCGGCGAACGCCCGCGACAGCGCGGCCGCCGCGACGACCGTCACCACCGCGATCAGGCCCGCCGCGGCGGCGGGCGCGATCCACGGCGGCCCGGACATCGCGATCACGAACGCGCCGACCACCAGCGCGGCGGCCGCCGCGCCGAGGCCGAAGCGCCGCGTGGACGCGGGCCGCCAGCGGTCGGACCGTTCCTTCATGCCCTCGGCGATGACGTCGGCGACGTCGTCGAACGACATCTCCGGAAGCTGCGCCATGCGCGGGCGGAAGTAGAGGATCTCGCCGTCCCGGACGCCGAGCGCGCTCAGCGTCTTCGCGGCGTCGAACGCCCCCTCGTCGAGGCGTTGCAGCACCCAGCCGGAGTGGGCGAGCCCGGCGTCCGCCAGGTTCTCCCCGGCCGCGCGCAGCAGGGTGGGCAGCATGTGCGCCAGTGGCACGTCCGCAGGGAGCGACACGTCGATCCGCCGTCGTGGCGCGACGATCGTCACCCTGCACAGTTCGCTTGTGGCGGGGGAATTCACCTGGGCTCCCGTCCTCCGGATCGTCGGATCGAACGCGAAGCCTAGGATGTTGGGTCCCATTACGCTAAATCAACCGTTGACCGACCGTAACTCCGAGGCTCACACGTAACGGGCACTCCGCCGAACTGATACCGATATGACTCCCCGCCTGTGAACGCGCCCCCTGCCCAACGACCTCCCACCGACGACCTCACGCCCACGCCCCCGGCCCGATGACCTCCCGCCAGCGACCCCCCGCCCCGCAGCCAGCCCCGCACCCCGACCCCGAGCCCGACGCCGAGCCCGACGCCACCGGCGCATCCGTGGAGGGAACTCCCAGGTGAGCACGATCCTCGTCCGACGCAAGGAACGCAGGCAGCCGCCCCCGGCACCCAAGGGCGAGCTGCTGCTGGAGTCGCCGCCCGAGCTGCCCGAGCAGCAGAGCGGCGGCATGCAGGCGGTCCTGACCTTCCTGCCGATGGCCGTGATGCCGCTGATGATGGGGCTGATGCTGCTCGGCGGCAACAGCCGCGGGCCGATGGCGGCGATCAGCTCCGGCGGCATGGGCCTGGCGATGGTCGGCATGCTGATCGGCCAGCTGACGCGGGGTTCCGGCGAGCGCAAGTTCAAGCTGAACGGCGCGCGCCGCGACTACTTCCGGTACCTGTCGCAGGCGCGGCGGAAGGTGCGGCGGGCCGCCGAGCAGCAGCGCGAGTCGCTGGAGTGGAACAGCCCGTCCCCGGACTCGCTGTGGTCGCTGGTGATGAGCGCCCGGATCTGGGAGCGCCGTCCCACCGACCCCGACTTCGGGAACGTGCGGATCGGCGCGGGGCCGCAGAAGCTGGCCGTCCAGCTGATCCCGCCGGAGACCAAGCCGATCGAGGACCTGGAGCCGATGACGGCGGGCGCGCTGCGCCGGTTCGTCCGGGCCCACTCGACCGTGCCGAACCTGCCGGTCGCGGTGTCGCTGCCGTCCTTCTCGCGGATCCTGCCGATGGGGGACGTCGAGGCGGTGCGCGGCATGGTGCGGTCGATGATCGCGCAGCTCTGCTCGTTCCACTCCCCCGACGACATGCGCGTGAGCGTGTGCGCCTCGCCGCAGGCGATGCCGCACTGGGACTTCGTCAAGTGGCTGCCGCACGCGATGCACCCGCAGGTGACGGACGCGGCGGGCCCGGTCCGGCTGATGGCGAACACGCTGTCGGAGCTGGAGGCGATGCTCGCCTTCGAGGTGAAGGACCGGCCGCGGTTCACGCCCGGCCTGTCGCAGAACGACCTGCCGTACCACATCGTGATCGTGGACGGCGGCGCCGTGACGCCGGACTCGCAGATCGGCGCGGACGGCATCGAGGGCGTCTGCGTGATCGACATCACCGGGCACGTCGCGCCGACCGCCGACAACACGATGCTCCGGCTGCGGGTCGCGGCGGACAAGATGGCGATGCTCCGCAAGGACCGCACCGGCAAGGACGTCCCGACGCTGCTCGGCCGTCCGGACGCCTTCAGCTACGTCCAGGCGGACGGCCTGGCCCGGCAGCTCGCGCCGCTGCGCGCGTCGGCCGCGGCGGGCGGCGTCGAGCTGGACGCGCTGTCCACGGCGATGACGCTGACCAAGCTGCTGAACGTCGGGGACGCGGCCCGGCTGGACGTCCGACAGGTGTGGCGTCCGCGCGCGCCGCGCAACCGGCTGCGCGTCCCGATCGGCGTGGACACCGAGGGCCGTCCGGTCGAGCTGGACATCAAGGAGGCCGCTCAGGGCGGTTTCGGCCCGCACGGCCTGTGCATCGGTGCGACCGGTTCCGGTAAGTCGGAGCTGCTGCGGACGCTGGTGCTGGGTCTGGCGATGACGCACTCGTCGGAGGTGCTGAACTTCGTCCTGGTCGACTTCAAGGGTGGCGCGACCTTCCTGGGCATGGACGGCCTGCAGCACGTCTCGGCCATCATCACCAACCTGGAAGACGAGCTGCCGCTGGTCGACCGCATGTACGACGCCCTGCACGGCGAGATGGTCCGCCGCCAGGAATGGCTGCGCGCCGCCGGCAACTACGCCTCCCTGCGCGACTACGAGAAGGCCCGCGAGCAGGGCGCCCCGCTCAAGCCCATGCCGACCCTGTTCGTCGTGCTGGACGAGTTCTCCGAACTGCTGTCGGCCAAGCCCGACTTCGCCGAACTGTTCGTCATGATCGGACGCCTCGGCCGCTCCCTGGGCGTCCACCTGCTGCTCGCCTCCCAGCGCCTGGAAGAGGGCAAGCTCCGCGGCCTGGACACCCACCTGTCCTACCGCATCGGCCTGCGCACCTTCTCCGCCATGGAATCGCGCGTCGTCCTCGGCGTCCCCGACGCGTACGAGCTTCCTCAGGCACCCGGTAACGGTTACCTGAAGGTCGGCACCGAGACGATGACCCGCTTCCGCGCCGCGTACGTCTCGGGGCCGTACAGCCCCGACGACGACACGCCTCAGGAGCAGCACGAAGGCCCGCGCCAGGTCGCGCAGATCGTCCCGTTCACCCCGTCGTACGTCCAGCCGCAGATGCTGGAGGCCCCGCAGCAGGCGCAGGCCAAGAAGGAGGACGACGGGCCCCAGATCAGCATGTTCGACATGGTCGTCAAGCAGCTCGCCGGGCACGGGCCGCCCGCGCACGAGATCTGGCTCCCGCCGCTGGACGAGCCGACCCCGCTGAACGAGAGCCTGCCGAACCTCCAGGCGACGCCCGAGTTCGGCTTCACCACCGCCGGCTGGGAGGGCCGCGGCCGGCTGCACGCCTTCGCGGGCATCGTCGACCGGCCGTTCGACCAGCGCCGCGACGCGATGTGGCTCGACCTGTCCGGCGCGGCCGGGCACGTCGGCGTCGCGGGCTCGCCGCAGGCGGGCAAGTCGACCCTGCTCCGGACGCTGATCACGTCGCTGGCGCTCATGCACACCCCGCAGGAGGTCCAGTTCTACTGCCTGGACTTCGGCGGCGGCTCGCTCGCGTCCCTGGCCGACCTGCCGCACGTCGGCGGGATCGCGTCCCGCCTCGACCCCGACCGCGTCCGCCGGACCGTCGCCGAGGTCGCGGGGCTGCTGGAGTCGCGCGAGCGGATGTTCACCGAGCGCGGCATCGAGTCGATCGCCGCGTACCGGCGGCTGCGCGCCGAGGGCCAGATCCCCGGCGACGGCTTCGGCGACGTGTTCCTCGTCGTGGACAACTGGCTGACCGTCCGGTCGGAGTTCGAGGCGATCGAGACCACGATCACCGACCTCGCCGCGCGCGGCCTCGGCTACGGCATCCACATCATGGCCGCGACGAACAAGTGGTCGGAATTCCGGATGACCATCCGGGACCTGTTCCAGACCAAGCTGGAACTGAAGCTCGGTGACCCCTACGAGTCCGAGATGGACCGCAAGCTCGCCGCGAACGTCCCCGAGGGGCGTCCGGGCCGCGGCGTCACCCGCGACGGCCTGCACTTCCTCGGCGCGCTCCCCCGCATCGACGGCGGGACGTCCCCGGACGACCTGGCCGCCGGCGTCAAGCACCTGGTCGACACCGTCTCGGCGGCCTGGCAGGGCCGTCCGGGCGCGCCGCAGGTCCGGATGCTGCCGGACGAGCTGCCGATCACCTCGCTGCCGCAGGTGGCCGAGACCGGCAAGCGCGTCCCGATCGGCATCGACGAGGACACGCTGTCGCCCGTCCTGCTGGACTTCGAGGCCGACCCGCACTTCGTCATGATCGGCGACAACGAGTGCGGCAAGTCGAACCTGCTGAAGGTGCTGGTCGACGCGATCTGCGAGCGGTACACCCCGGCCGAGGCGCGGATCATCATGCTCGACTACCGCCGCGCCCTGCTCGACTCGGCCGAGCGCGAGCACGTCATCGGGTACGCCGCGTCCTCCACCGCCGCCATGAGCCTGATGAAGGACACCAACGGCGCCCTGGTGAACCGGCTCCCACCGTCCGACCTGACCCCCGAGCAGCTGCGCAACCGCTCCTGGTGGTCCGGCTCGGAGCTGTTCCTCATCGTGGACGACTACGACCTGGTCGCCACCCCGTCGGGCAACCCGATGGCGGCGCTCGCCGAACTGCTCCCGCAGGCCCGCGACATCGGCATGCACCTGATCCTCGCCCGCACCATGGGCGGCTCGGGCCGCGCGATGTTCGACCCCGTCCTGCAGCGCCTCAAGGACATGGCCAGCCCGGCGCTGATCATGTCCGGCAACAAGGACGAGGGCAACCTGTTCGACGTCCGCCCGCAGCCCCTCGCCAAGGGCCGCGGCACCCACGTCGACCGCCGCACCGGCAAGCGCCTGATCCAGACCGCCTTCCACCCCTCCACCGAACGCCGCCCCTGACCCGTCCCTTACGGAAGAAGGCCCCGCACCGAAAATTCGGTGCGGGGCCTTTCGCTGTCCGACGATGTCCGTGCTCGTCAGGCTTTGCGCGGGTATCCGCGCTCGTCAGACTGGCTTCGCGCGGGGTGTCGTGGCCGTCAGTCTTCGGTGGCTTCCTGCGGGATGCGGGCCTTGGCGGGACGCCAGCCTCGCTTGCGGCCCAGGGGGATGACGGCGCCGCCGAAGGCGACGAGGATCGCGACACCGATCGAGCCGCCCGCGACACCGAGCGCGATGTTGCGGGTGCGGTGGTCGGTCGGCGGGACGGGCGCGATGTTCACCGCGCCGCTCAGTGCGGCCTTCGCGCGCTTCTGGCTCGGCTTGGCGTTCGGGTCTACCAGGCCGGTCACGGCCTGCATCGGATTGATCATGCCGTAGCCGCTGCCGGTGCCGATCGTGCCCTCGGCGGTGATCTCCATCCGGTTGATCACCTGCTGGTAGCCGAGCCTCGGGTGCCGGGCGCGGACGAGCGCCGCGACGCCGGCCGCGTAGGGCGCGCCGAAGCTGGTCCCGTTCAGGGTGCCGACCTGGTAGCCCTTGCCGTAGATCGAGGTGACGTTCTGGCCGGGAGCCGAGACGTCGATGCGGGACCTGATGTTGGAGAAGTTCGAGATCGATCCCTGGGCGTCGACCGCCGCGACCGAGAGGACGCCCGGATAGTTGGCGGGATAGGCGGGCAGCGCCTTGGACTGGTCGCCGGTGTTGCCCGCCGCCGCGACGATCAGCACGTCATGCGCCTGCGCGTACCGCACGGCCGCGCTCAGCCAGGGCGTGTCCGGGGAGTCGGACGACACGTTGATCACGCGGGCGCCCTTGTCGACCGACCACCGGATCGCCTCGGCGAGCCTCTTGTCGGTGTCGGACGACTCGGACGAGGTGAACTTGGCGTCCAGCAGCCGGACGTCCGGGACGACCCCGAAGAACGGCACGTTCTGCTTGCGCATGTCCGTCGCGGCGATGATCCCCGCGACCGAGGTACCGTGCCCGGGGCAGTCGCGGACGCTGCCGTCGTCCGGGCCGAACCGGGCCACGACCTTGCCCTTCATCTGCGGGTTCGACGTCTCGATGCCGCTGTCCACGACGGCGACCTTGATGCCGTTGCCGCGCGTGGCCGACCAGGCCTGCTCGAAGTCGAGCCTCGCCTGGGCCCAGGGCTGCTGCGTGATGGCGGAGGCGGGCGCGCCGACCGGCGGGTTGTCGCACTTGGCGGGAGGCGCGGTCGGTCCGTCCGGGGTCTTGTCCGTGGGCTTGTCGGACGGTTTGTCCGACGGCTTGGTGGACGGTTTGGTGCTCGGCTTCGTCGTCGGCTTGTGCGTCGGCTTGTGCGAGGGGCTCGGCGCCGCGAGCGGCAGCGCCGCCGCACCCTGCCGCGCCACATCCTGCTGCGCCGCGCCCGACTGCGCCGCGCCCGACTGCGCCGCCGCGCTCGGCATCGCGGTCAGTATCGACGCGAGCGCCAGGCCACTGGCCCCGGCCGCCGCTCCCGGCCTCATGCCCGGTACGCGCATTCCTCGTCCTCCCGCAGGCACCGCTGTCCGGCTGGACCCGTACATTACCGACAAACGTCGGACGTCCCGACCGTCCCTCCGGTGCCGTCCGGTGCCGTGACGGGGAGGCGGGGAAAGGCGGAACCCCGCCGCGGCCCGGGGCCTGGCGGGGTTCCGGAGGGACCTGGATCAGGTCGTCAGATGGTCACCTCGACGGCGGCCACCTCGCCGGTGCGGGCGGAGACCGTGCGGTCCACGCTCACGCCGCCCGCGGCGAGGACGCGGACGGTCCAGTCGCCGTCGGCGGCGAAGAAGCGGAACACGCCCTCGTCGCCGGTCACGACCTCGGCGGTGAACTCGCCGGTGGAGTCGAGCAGGCGGGCGTAGGCGCTGGACACGGGCTGTCCGTCGCGGACGACGGTGCCCTGGATCACGGCCTCGTTGGCAAGGTCGACGGTCGCCGGAAGGTGCGCCGTCTGCGCGGGCGCTGCGCAGCCCTGGGTCATCGGAGGTCCTCCTTCTCCGCCTGGCACGGCGGACGGTGTGTCTTACCAGGTGGGGTCGGGACGGGTGCTACTGCGGGGCGCCGAGCTCGATCGGCACGCCGACGAGCGAGCCGTACTCGGTCCAGGAACCGTCGTAGTTCTTCACTTCCGGCAGGCCGAGCAGCTCGTGCAGGGCGAACCAGGTGTGGGACGAGCGCTCGCCGATGCGGCAGTAGGCGATGGTCGCCTTGTTCAGGTCCACGCCCGCCTCGGAGTAGAGGGCGCGCAGCTCGTCGTCGGACTTGAACGTGCCGTCGTCGTTGGCCGCCTTCGACCAGGGGATCGAGCGCGCGGTCGGGACGTGCCCGGCCCGCTGCGCCTGCTCCTGCGGCAGGTGCGCCGGGGCGAGCAGCTTGCCCGAGAACTCGTCGGGCGAGCGGACGTCGATCAGGTTCTTCGAGCCGATGGCGTCCACGACCTCGTCGCGGAACGCGCGGATCGCGAGGTCCTGCTCCTGCGCCTTGTACTGGGTGGCCGGGCGGGACGGGACGTCCACGACCAGCTCGCGGGAGTCGAGCTCCCACTTCTTGCGGCCGCCGTCGAGGAGCTTGACGCTCGCGTGGCCGTACAGCTTGAAGTACCAGTACGCGTAGGCGGCGAACCAGTTGTTGTTGCCGCCGTACAGGATGACGGTGTCGTCGTTGGCGATGCCCTTGCGGGACAGCAGTTCCTCGAAGCCCTGCCGGTCGACGAAGTCGCGGCGGACCGGGTCCTGCAGCTCCGTCTTCCAGTCGATCTTCACGGCACCGCGGATGTGGCCCTTGTCGTAGGCGGACACGTCCTCGTCCACCTCGACCAGGACCAGGCCGGGGTCGTCGAGGTGGGCCTCAACCCAAGCGGCGTCCACCAGGACGTCGGAGCGGCTCATGCGGGAACCTCCCTGTCGGAGCGATTCTTCGGTAGCAAGCGGCGGATCAGCAGATACATCTCGCAGCCGAGGCAGAACCCGAACGCCGCGTTCAGGAACGCCGCCGCCAGCGCGAGGGCCGTGGCACCGACACCGATCCAGGGGATCCCGAGCGCGAACCCGACCGTCCCCACCAGCGCGAACACCAGCCCGACGCCCTGCGCGAAGCGGGGCGGCGGTTCGGCTTCGAGTTCGCGCGGCGGGCCGAGACGCGGCCGGACGAGCAGCTTGAAGACCAGCCCGTACGGGGCGAACCGCAGACCGAGGAGAGCTCCGAGAGCGAAGACCATGGTCTGAGCGGCGAGCAAACCCCAGCTTCCCGTGACCAGGACCACCACTAGGACGACCGAGGTGAGCACGGCGGAGAACCGTTGCCCTCGCGGGTCGACCTGCATGGGAAGCTCCCAGAAGCGGGGAAGCGTGCGTACGAGCGGTGTTCAGAACAACCGGGGTTGGATACGGCTCGATGCCTCAGACCATGCGACAGAGCGAGGCGGCCACGCGGCAGAAGTCGACCGCGCGACGCTTCGTGAGCATCTGCTCTGTCCAGTAACGCACGGTCCGATGCTAAACCGGCGCGCGCGCCGATGTCACGCCCGTCTCGCCAGGCGAGACGGTGACGAGCGTCTCATCGCAGGTCAGCGCCCATACCTTCCAACCAACGACCGTCTCCGCGCACGGCGAGTCGCCCCTCGCTCCCACCGGGGCGACGCGCTTTCCGCTCAGGCGACGGCCGCGCCGAGGGCGGCGATCACGTCCACCTTGCGGGGCGTTCCGGTCGCGCGCCGGACGATGCGTCCCTCGGCGTCCAGGATGAGGGTCGTGGGCGTCCGGACGATGCCGAACCTGCGGACGAGGTCGAGGTTCGTCTCCGCGTCCACCTCGACGTGGACGACCCCGTCGACCATCCCGGCGACGTCCTCCAGGATCCGGCGGGTCGCCCGGCAGGGCGCGCAGAAGACCGTCGAGAACTGCACCAGCGTGGCGCGTTCGCCCAGCTCACAACCTAGATCGCTGGATCGGAGGCGCTTGTCGTCCCCCACGCGCAACCTCCCATCGCGCCACCGCCACACGAGCCCGAACGCGGTCGCCGCGGCTATGACGACCGCCGCGACCACGACACCGCTGACCATCACGTGCGTCAACATACGTCCCCGCCCGCCGATTCCGCGCAGCCGCCACCGAACCCTGACCACCCGGTTCACCCACGACGAGAATCGCACCTTCATCCCCCACCTCCGCGAAGGACGGGCTCGACGCGCGGGCGGGGACGGACGGGGCCGGGTCAGGCCGGGATGGTCACGAGGCGGTGGCCTTCCAGGGTGTCCACCTCGAAGGACGCGATCTGGTTGCGCGGGTACATCGTGTTGCCCTCGTACTCGCCTTCGCCCTCGGACGAGGACACGTACCAGCTGCCGAGCATCTCCCGCTTGCCGGAGCGGGTGATGACGTACCAGCGGCACTTGTTCCCCTTGGGGACGCCCGTGACGGTGATCTCCGAGTAGGTGCCCCACGATTCCGAGCGCATCACGACGCTGGCCGTGACATGCGTGGACGGGTTGGTGGCGGAGACCTTCTCACCCGGCTCCTCGCTGCTGGACGAGGGCGGCGGCCCGGCCTGCGGGCGGGTGCCGGCGACCTGGTGGCCGACGACGCCGCCGAGCAGCAGCCCCACCACCATGATCACGGCGGCGGCCGCGGCGAGCGGGGCCCGGCTCACGGACGGAAGGCGCCGGTACCAGGGGCCGCTGCGCTCGGCGGCGGCCCGCGCGAGCAGGCCGTCCAGCACTCCGGGCGCGGGGGCGGAGACCTCGTCGATCTGGCCGGTGTCCACCCGGCCGAGCAGGGCGGGCAGCCCGGCGAGGGCCGCCAGCTCGTCCCGGCATTCGGGACACGTCGCCAGATGTTCGTCCACCCGGGCCCGTTCGGCCGGGTCGATCGCGCCGAGGACGTAGACGCCCAGGGCGGTTCGGACCTGTCCACAGTCGTTCACGGCGCCAGCCCCCGCTCCTCCAGTGCGAGTTTGAGCGCCCGCAGGGCGTAGTAGGTTCGCGACTTCACCGTGCCGGGCGGGATGCCGAGGACCCGGGCCGCGTCCGCGACCGAGCGTCCCCGGTAGTAGGTCTCGACGAGCACCGCGCGGTGGCTGGGGCTCAGGTCGGCCAGCGCCTCCGCGACCGTCCAGGACTCCAGCGCCCGGTCGATGTCGTCCACACCGGGCGTGCCGACCACCTGCTCGTCGATGCCGGTCTCCGGCGGCCGGGCGCGGCGGGCGCGGTGCGCGTCCACCACGAGGTTCCGGGCGACGGTGAACAGCCACGGCCGCACCGGCCGCTCCGACAGCGCCTCCGGATGCCGCCAGGCGCGCAGCAGCGTCTCCTGTACGACGTCCTCGGCCTGCGAGCGGTCGCCGCCCGTCAGGCGCAGGACGTAGCCGAGAAGCGGACCGCCGTGCTCGCTGTACAGGGCGCGCAGCAGTCGTTCGTCCGCGGTTGGACCCACGTACACACCACGTCCGAGGCGCACGGCCGGTTCACCGGTCGCGGACCGAAACCGCGACCCGCTTCGGCACGGCGTCAGCGGACCGGCTGCTGGAGGTTGCTGAGCTTGACGTTGTCGGCCTCCGCGGACACCTTCAGGCCCTGGTCGGTCACCTGGATCTGGCGGATCCGCGACCCGACCGGCAGGTCGGTGATCGGGACGTACCAGGTGAGCCGCTCCCGGACGGCGTCCAGCGGCACCGTGATCCCGCTCGTGGTGACCTTGACCGGGGTGATCGCGATGCCCCTGCGGGACGGCTTGACCGACAGCTCCGCGGTGCCGTTCACGTTGAACGTGAGCACCTGCCCGGCCATGTCGACCTCCAGGTTGTCGCCCTTCGCCCGGACGCCCTTGACCTCCTTCGGCGCGCGCGACTTGATCACGTCGAACGGGATCACCGCGGACGCCGTGGCGGTGCGCGCCGTCACGTTGTCGGCGTTCCCGGCGGCGACCTGGTCCAGCGGGGCGTCCACGCCGTGCATCTCGACCTTGACGTCGTGCACGGTGATCCCCTGCTGCGTCCAGTCGCCGATGCCGACGTCGATCTGGTCGTAGTTCCCCTGGACGGCCTGGGTGAGGAACGGGATGCCGTGGATCGTCACGTCCGGCTGCCGCGACAGGTTGTACTGCGCGGCGACCTGCTTGCCGATCTCGTTCTGCGCGACCCGCACCCCGATCCGGTCCGCGGCCACCAGCCCCACGACCAGCAGGACCAGCACCACCAGCAGGAACTTGCGCATCTCTCTCCTTCGGTCGCGGCCGGCGCCGCCCTCGCCGCGCAACAGGGGAACCGGCGTGATCGCCACACAGTAGTGCCGCGGCCCCGGGACGGCGCGTCACTCCACGGAGTGATCTCGAAGTTCGCGTGACCTGCGCCACGCGCTCGCGCTCCGGCCGGAAGCGGACGCCCGTGAGGTCGGTCACCCTCCGGCGAACGGGGGCAGCACCTCGACGACGCCGTCCTCGGGAAGCTCCACGTCCTCGGGCGCGCGGGCGCCGACCGGGTCGCCGTTCACGAGGAACGAGCTGCGCGACACGACGCGCGTGAACTCGGCGTCCCTTGCGGCGCGGGCGGTTTCGAGCGCCTCGGCGAGGGACGTCGCGTCGTACGGTTCCTCCGCCGTGCCCGCCGCCGCCTTCGCCGCGGCCCAGTACCGGATCATGCCCTTCGCCATGCCGGCCACCCTGCCAGAAACCCGGCACTCACCGCACCGACCGTTGCCGTTCGGGGCCCGTTGGATATGCTCGAGGCCGAAGGGATCCGGGCGACGTGGCCAGGGAGCTCGCGCGACGAGCACCGGTCACGGACTGGGGCTCGCAGCCGAGCCGTCCGGATCTCGACCTCTTTTCAGGGCGAGGAGGCGGCACTTGAGCAGCTTGCTCCTGCTGACCAACGCGTTGGAACCGTCCGACGAGATCCTGCCCGCGCTGGGCCTGCTGCTGCACTCGGTGCGGGTCGCGCCCGCCGAGGGATCCGCGCTCATCGACGCCCCGCCCGCCGACGTCGTCCTGGTGGACGCGCGCCGCGACCTCGTCCAGGCCAAGAGCCTGTGCAGGCTGCTGCGCACCACCGGCCTCGACTGCCCGCTGGTCGGCATCGTCACCGAGGGCGGTCTCGCCGCGCTGACCCCCGAGTGGGGGCTGGACGACGTCCTGCTCACGACCGCCGGTCCCGCCGAGGTCGAGGCGCGGCTGCGCCTGGCCGTGGGCCGGGCCGCCGTCGCCGAGGCCGAGGACGTCCCGGGCGAGATCCGCAGTGGTGAGCTCACCATCGACGAGGCCACCTACACCGCGCGGCTGCGCGGCCGCGTCCTCGACCTGACCTTCAAGGAGTTCGAGCTCCTGAAGTACCTCGCCCAGCACCCGGGCCGCGTCTTCACCCGCGCCCAGCTCCTCCAGGAGGTCTGGGGCTACGACTACTTCGGCGGCACCCGCACCGTGGACGTCCACGTCCGCCGCCTGCGGGCCAAGCTGGGCGCCGAGTACGAATCCCTCATCGGAACGGTCCGCAACGTCGGCTACCGCTTCGTCCCCGACCACCGCCCGGGCGAGTCCGAGGAGAAGACCCCCGCGCGTACCTAGAAGACCCCGCGCGTACCTAGGCGTGCCCCGCACGCCGCTGTTCTCCGTCCGTTGAGCCCGCCCCTTTCTCTTTCGCGCTTACGACCTTGCTCTGGCGTGGTGAATGAGCGCCTCCTCGATCCATCCGACCAGGGCCTCGTCTGATGCGTCGACCGCCGTCCAGCCCTTGCCCATGGGCTCGCCGCGCACCTCGGCCCCGTGGCCGCACACTCCCCCGTCAGGGTGCGACCACCCTAGCCACGGCCTCCGACATTCCCGCGGCGCGGCATGAAACCGCAGGTCGGAGGGCATGAACCTGCTGACTCCCAGACCGTCCTCCGGAGGGTTCCATGGCCGCGCGGCAGCCGCCTCCCGGCCCGGCCGCCGCAGGGCGGCCGGCGCCGGAGCCCCCGCGCATGAGCGTGCTCGCGGTCGCGTCGTTGATCTTCAGCCTGCTCTGGCTGGGCGGCGCCGGCAGCCTCCTGGCCATCCTGCTCGGCGCCGCCGCCCTGCTGCGGGTGAGGCGGACGCGGCAGGCGGGGCGCGGGCTGGCCCTGGGAGGCATCGTCCTCGGCGTCCTCGGCCTGCTCGCCGCGAGCGGCATGGGCCTGATCTTCGGATTCGCGGGCCAGAAGGCGGCGACGACCAGGCGCGCCGACATCGTCCTGGGCGCCGCCGGCGCGGACGGCACGACGTCCGCCGACATCACCTACGCCTTCGGTGACGACACCAGCCAGGAGACCGACGCCCCGCTGCCCTGGCGCAGGCGGGCGACGCGGAACCTCAACGGGCTGGACGTGCTCCAGCTGATCGTCCGGAACAAGGGCCGGGCCGGGACGGTGAGCTGCCGTATCACCGTCGACGGCAAGCCGGTCAAGACCGCGACCGCCACGGGCGCGAACGCGGACGCCGCCTGCGTGTACAACGCGATCGCCGTCCGTCCGCATTGACCAGGCGAGATATCGCTTCGTTTATCGATCCGCGTCCGATATCGATATTGGACACGGCGCGAATGGGCCTGCTCTACTCGGCATCGTCCACGCGAGAGAAGGCAGAAATCCATGGCCCAAGGTGGCGTGTCCCGCCGTGCGCTGCTCACCGCGGCGGCCCTGTTCCCGCTGGCCGGATGCGGTGACCGGCACCGTCCGCTCACGACGAGACCGGGCCCTCCCCGCCCGTCCGCGCCCCCGGACACCGCGGAATTCGCGGCGCTGGAGAAGAAGTACAAGGCGCGTCTCGGCCTTTTCGCGCTGTCGACCGCCAACGGCGCGACCGTCGCCTATCGCGCGGACGAGCGATTCGCGTTCTGCTCCACTTTCAAACCCCTCGCCGCGGCCGCGGTCCTGGACCGCCATCCCCTGAGCCACCTGGACGACCGCGTCCGCATCAACGCAGCGGACGTGAACTCGATCTCCCCGATCACCAAGGGACGCATCGGCGGCACCATGACCGTCCGCGAGCTCTGCGACGCCGCGATCCGCGTCAGCGACGGAACCGCCGGGAACCTGCTCGTCCGCGACATCGGCGGCCCGGCCCAGCTCAACGCCTACCTGCGCCGCCTGGGCGACGGCGTCACCCGCATGGACAACCTCGAACCCGAGCTGAACCGCGACCGCCCCGGCGACCCGCGGGACACCACGACACCGAGGGCCATCGCCGGAAACTTCCAGAAACTCGTCCTCGGCAACGCCCTGCCCGCCGACAAGCACGACCTGCTCAAGGACTGGCTGGAACGCGCCAGGACGGGCGGCACCCGGATCCGCGCCGCCCTACCGCCGGGCTGGAAGATCGCCCACAAGACCGGCAGCGGCGACTACGGCCGCTGCAACGACGTGGCCGTCCTCTGGCCCGAGAACAAGCCCCCGATCGTCCTGGCCGTCCTGTCCGACCGCGAGGGCTACAACACCCCGATGGCCGAACCCCTCCTAGCCGAAGCCGCCAAACTGGCCCTCACGCATCTCACCTGACCACGCCACCCGATGCCCATCCGGCAAGTGATCCTCGCCGTCCCAGGTTTCCTGGGACGGCGTTTTCCCTTCCTCGGTCGGCCGGGGGCCGGGGGTCTGGGGCGGAGCCCCAGCTTGGGGTTCGGGGCGGGAGCCCCGATGGGAGGAGTCCGAGCGGAGCGAGGGCCTTTCCGCGAAGACGAGCGCGCAGGTGCGCAGGTTCGCGGGCGCGCCCGCGGATTAGCCGAAGCGGCCGGTGATGTAGTCCTCGGTGGCCTTCTGCTCGGGGTTGGTGAAGATCTTCGAGGTGTCGTCGATCTCGATGAGCTTGCCCGGCTTGCCGGTGCCGGCGATGTTGAAGAAGGCGGTGCGGTCGCTGACGCGGGCGGCCTGCTGCATGTTGTGGGTGACGATCACGATCGTGTACTGGTTCTTCAGCTTGGCGATCAGGTCCTCGATGGCGAGGGTGGAGATCGGGTCGAGGGCCGAGCAGGGCTCGTCCATCAGCAGGACCTGGGGCTGGACGGCGATCGCGCGGGCGATGCAGAGGCGCTGCTGCTGGCCGCCGGACAGGCCCGCGCCGGGCTTGCCGAGGCGGTCCTTGACCTCCTCCCAGAGGTTGGCGCCCTTCAGCGAGTCCTCGACGATGTCGTCGAGCTGGGACTTGCGGCGGACGCCGTTCAGCTTCAGCCCGGCGGCGACGTTGTCGTAGATCGACATCGTCGGGAACGGGTTGGGGCGCTGGAAGACCATGCCGACGGTGCGGCGGACGGCGACCGGGTCGACGGAGGCGCCGTAGAGGTCCTCGTCGTCCAGCATCACCTTGCCCTCGACGCGGGCGCCCGGGATGACCTCGTGCATCCGGTTGAGGGTGCGGAGGAACGTGGACTTGCCGCAGCCGGACGGGCCGATGAACGCGGTCACCGAGCGCGGCTCGACCGTCATCGAGATGTCCTCGATGGCGTGGGTGCCGCCGTAGTAGGCGTGCAGCCCCGAGACTTCGATCCGCTTGGCCATGAGACTTCGTACTCCTCGGGTGAACTAACGTCCGGTCGGCCGGTACGCGCGCGCGATCAGCCGCGCCACCAGGTTCAACAGCATGATGATCAGGATCAGCACCAGGGCCGCGGTCCACGCCCGGTCGATCGCGGTGTGGTTCGGGTCGGCGGCCTGGTCCCAGATGAAGGTCGGCAGCGACCCCTGCGGCCCGCTGAACGGGTCGGTGTTGATCGCCTTCGTGACCGCGATGGTGAGCAGCAGCGGGGCGGTCTCGCCCATGACGCGCGCGACGGCGAGCATGATGCCGGTGAGGATGCCCGGCAGCGCGGTCGGCAGGATCACGAAGCAGATCGTCCGCCAGCGCGGCACGCCCAGGGCGTAGGACGCCTCGCGCAGGTCGTTCGGGACGAGCTTGAGCATCTCCTCCGTCGCCCGGACGACCGTGGGGATCATCAGGATGGACAGCGCCAGCGAGCCCGCGAAGCCCTGCCCCTGCTTGCCGATGCCGAGCGTCAGCATCCACATCGCGAGGACGAACAGCCCGGCGACGATGGACGGGATGCCGGTCATGACGTCCACGAAGAAGCTGACGATCCGGGCGAGGCGGCTGCTGCGGCCGTACTCCACCAGGTAGACGGCGGTGAGGACGCCGAGCGGGACGGAGATGATGCTGGCGATCAGCACCTGCTCCAGGGTCCCGATGATGGCGTGGTAGGCGCCGCCGCCCGCGTCCTTGCCCGCCACGCCGTTCATGGAGTGGCCGAAGAAGGTGCCGTCGAACCGGGCCGCGCCGTGCTGGACGACCGTCCAGAGCAGCGAGATGAGCGGGATCACCGCGAGCGCGAACGCCAGGTAGACCAGGCCCTGGACGATCCAGTTCTTGATCTTGCGGGACGCCGAGACCGTGCCCAGCGAGGTCGACGGGGTGCTCACACGAACTCCTTGCGGCGGGCGACGACCGCCCGGGCCGCCATGTTGACGACGAGGGTGATCACGAACAGCACGAGGCCGGAGGCGATCAGCGCGCCGCGGCCGGTGGCGGTGGCCTCGCCGAAGCTCTTGGCGATGTTGGCGGCGAAGGTGCTGCCGCCGTCCTCCAGGATGTGGACGTTGATCCCCGGCACGAAGGTCAGCACCATCGCGACCGCGATGGTCTCGCCCATCGCGCGGCCGAGGCCGAGCATGGCCGCGCCGATCACGCCGGACCGTCCGTACGGCAGGACCGACAGCCGGATCATCTCCCAGCGGGTCGCGCCGAGGGCGAGCGCCGCCTCCACGTGCGCGCGCGGGACCTGGAGGAACACCTCGCGGGAGATGGACGAGATGATCGGCAGGATCATGATCGCCAGCACCACCGAGGCGGTGAAGATCGAGTTCTTGCCGGGGCTGTCGCCGCCGAAGAGCGGGATCCAGCCGAGCACATTGTTGAGGAACGTGCTGATCCCGTTCATGTGCGGGGCGAGGACGAGCAGGCCCCACAGGCCGTACACGATCGACGGGACGGCGGCGAGCAGGTCCACCACGTAGCCCAGCCCCGAAGCGATCCTGCGGGGCGAGTAGAACGCGATGAACAGCGCGATGCCGAGCGCCACCGGGGTGGCGATGACCAGCGCCAGCCCGGACGACACGACCGTGCCGAAGGCCAGCTGGGCGATGCCGAACTTCGGCGTCGCCGCGTTCGGGTCCCAGTCCTCGGAGGTGAGGAAGTTCGCCTTGTTCGCCTGGAGCGCCGGGATCGCCTTCCAGATCAGGAAGACGGCGATCGCGGCCATGATCGCCAGCACCAGGACGCCCGAGCCGCGGGCGGCTCCGGCGAAGATCCTGTCGCCGGCCCGGCCGGTGCTCAGCCGCCTGGTGTCTGCGCGGTGCCTGGCGCCGACCGCGGCGTCGATGCCGGACTGGGTGCTCACGGGGGACCCTCCTGGTGGGGTGGGAACGTGCGGTGAACCGGGGTCGGCCCCCTGGCCGGCGGAACCGGCGAGGGGGCTGACGAGGCGATGGTCCTCGCGGGTCAGGACAGCGCCTTCACGGACGTCTGGACCTTGGTGAGCACGCTGTCGGGCAGCGGCGCGTAGCCCAGGTTGGTGAGGATCTTCTGACCGTCCGGGCTGGAGGTGTAGGTCAGGAAGGACTTCACGAACTTCGACTGGTCGGCCGCCAGGCCCTTCTGGCAGGCGATCTCGTAGGTCACCAGGACGATCGGGTAGGCGCCCGGCTCCTTGGTGGCGTAGTCGATCTTCAGCGCGACGTCGTTCCCGGTGCCGACGACCTTGGCGCCCGCGACGGCCTTGGAGGCGGTGTCCGGGGACAGCTTGGTGTACTCGCCGGCGCCGTTCTTGATGTCGGCGGTCTTGAGGCTGTTGTTGGTCGCGAACGACAGCTCGACGTAGGAGATCGAGCCCTTGGTGCTCTTGACCTGCGCGGACACGCCGTCCGACTTGGTCGCGCCCTGGCCGACGCCGTTCGGCCACTTCTTGGCCGGCTCCCACGTCCACGCGCCGGGGGCGGTGGCCTTGAGGTACTTGGTGAAGTTCTCGGTGGTGCCGGACTCGTCCGCGCGGTAGATCGGCTTGATCGGCCCGGACAGCTTGGCGCCGGAGTTCTCCTTGGCGATCGCCGGGTCGTTCCAGGTCTTGATCTTGCCGGCGAAGATGCCCGCGAGGGTCTCGGGGGAGAGCTTCAGCGAGTCGGCGCCGTCCACGTTGTAGACGACCGCGATCGGGCCGACGACCATCGGGAGGTTCAGGGCGGGGTTGCCCTGGCAGCGCTTCTGCGCGGCGGTCGCCTCGGCGGGCTTCAGTGCCGAGTCGGAGCCGGCGAACGAGACCTGACCGGAGTTGAACGACTGGATGCCCGCGCCCGACCCGGCCGGGTTGTAGTTCAGGTTGGCACCGGCGCACTTGGCCGAGAAGAGCTTGGTCCACTCCTCGATCGCGTTCTTCTGCGCGCTCGAACCGGCGGCGTTGACCGTGCCCTTGGCGC
The DNA here is from genome assembly GCF_042652125.1 of Actinomadura gamaensis. Taxonomy (NCBI): domain Bacteria; kingdom Bacillati; phylum Actinomycetota; class Actinomycetes; order Streptosporangiales; family Thermomonosporaceae; genus Actinomadura; species Actinomadura gamaensis. The sequence goes on from NZ_JBHSIT010000014.1 coordinate 35,666, forward strand.
AGTCGATGTTGCCCTTGGGGGCCTCACTCGCGCTGGAGCCGGAGTTGTTGTCGCTGCCGCAGGCGCTGAGCGCCAGGGCACCGGCGACGACGACACCGCCCAGGGTGGCCAGCCGAGAACCGTTCTTCACCGCAAGGTCTCCTCTATAGCTTCGTCAGCGGTGTCCCGACCGGAGGATGTGGACGTTTGTCCAGGTAGTGGGCTCACCGTCGAGTGTGAAGCTATGCGGGCGAAGTGTCCGGACACCCCGATCCAGGTGAACGACGGATGAACTCAAACTTCAACAACCAGGAAGAATGGCTCGACAAGCCATGGACACCGGGTTAACACCCCAGCTCAACCCCCAGTGATCCTGAAGAATGCGCCATATGCCGCACCTCCCCACCCCCGACGGCGAGCACCTCCACTGGGAGGCCCACGGGTCGGACGCGGGGATGCTGGAGGCGATCAGGGAAGGTTTGCTGTCATTCGGCGGCGACGCGTAGGCCCAGGCCGACCAGGGTTGCTCCCAGGAGGGCCTCCTGGACGCGGCGGACGCGTGGAGAGGCGAGCAGGTGCCGGACGCGACCCACGGCCACCGCGACCAGGCTGAGGCCGCTCAGGCTGAACAGGACCGCGATCAGCGCCAGGCCCAGCGCGATCGGCACCGCCTCGGCGGGACGGCCGCTGGGCACGAACTGCGGCAGCGTGGCCAGGAAGACCAGGGTCGCCTTCGGGTTGGTCAGGTTGGTGAGAAGTCCCTGGACGAACGGGGACTGGAACCTGGCGAAACGGCTCGGCGTGTCGTCCTGCGGGAGGGCCTCGCCGGGGAGCGGCGGCTTGTGACGGACGGCCCAGAGCGTCCGGGCGCCGAGGTAGACGAGGAAGGCGGCGCCGGCCAGCTTCACCGCCTCGAACACGATCGCGCTGCGCAGGAGGAGGCCGGCGAGGCCGACCGCGACGAGGGTCGCGTGGACGAACAGGCCGAGCGCGCAGCCGAGGGCCGTGCGGAGCCCGGCGCGCGGGCCGCCCTTCAGCGTCCCGCGGATCACCACGGCCGTGTCCAGGCCGGGGGTGACGGTGATCAGGAGGCAGAGGCCGAGGTAGGCGAGGAGCATCCCCCGATTCTCACGGGGTGGCGTACATCACGTCCACCGCGTAGCGGGCGAAACCGAGGGATTCGTAGAGGTGCAGGGCGTTCCGGTTGTCCTCGTCCACGTAGAGGAGGACGGCGGGGACGCCCCGGTCGCGCAGGTGGTGGAGGCCGGTGAGGGTGAGCGTCCGGCCCAGGCCGAGGCCCTGCGCGGACGGGTCGATGCCGACGACGTAGACCTCGCCGAGGCCGTCCGGGTGGATCTTGGTCCAGTGGAAGCCGACGAGGCGGCCGTCGCGTTCGGCCAGGAAGAAGCCCTCCGGGTCGAACCAGGACTCCTGCTCGCGGGCGCGGAGGTCGTCGATCGTCCACTGGCCCTGTTCGGGGTGGTCGGCGAAGGCGCGGGCGTTCACTTCGAGCCAGGCGTCCTCGTCGCGGCCGACCTCGAAGGTGCGGAGGGAGACGCCAGCGGGGACGGCGGGGTCGGTCATCGGGTCGTCGGCCGAGCGGCGCATCTGGAACAGCACGCGGCTGCGGACCATGCGCTCGGAGTCGGCGAGGAGCGCGGCGGCGGGAAGGTCGCCGTGGGCCCAGACGCGGAGCGGGCCGTCGGCCTTGCGCCGCAGGGCGCGCAGGAGCTCGCGGCCGTGGCCCCGGTGGCGGCGCTCGGGGTGGACGACCAGCTCGCCGGATGCGGGCTCGTCCTCGGTGGCCGGGTCGAAATGGGCGTATCCGACGATCTCGTCGTTCTCCCGGACGGTCAGGCCCGTCCGGCCCGCCTTGAGCGCGAGCAGGGCGTGTTCGGAGAGCGGCGCGACGCCGTCCACCCGGGTTGCGGCTTCCACCAGCGCGACGATCTGCTCCATGATCACAGTTTATGTCCCGGCCGCGGGCGGTTTGCGGGCGAGGACGCGGTAGGCGTTGCTCGTTCCCGGCCGGACGATCCGGACGATCACGTCGGTGACCACGGCGAGCGCCAGGAGCGGGACGGTGGCCGCGTAGGCGGCGGCGCGGCGCGCGCGAGCGGTTTGGCCGGAGGTGGCCCACGGCCGGTGCGGGTCGGGTCCGTGGACGTTCGCGAACAGCAGGGCGCCGGTGGTGAAGTCGGGTTCCTCGCGGACGCCCCGGCGCTGCGTGGCGACGATCTCCAGCCCTCGGGCGGTGAGGGCTTCCGTCAGGTTGCGCATGGGGATCATGTGGAGGTGCTGCGGCGGCAGCCAGGCGATCCAGTAGCCGCGCAGGACGCGTCCGACCCGGGATTCCGGGTCGGGAAGCTCGATCAGCAGATGGCCGCCGGGCGCGAGCGCGGTCACGGCGGCGTCGAGCTCGGCGGACGGGTCGGCGGTGTGTTCGAGGTAGTGGTTCATCGAGACGGCGTCGTACCGTCCGGCCAGGTCGGCGGCCATGTCGCGGAACTCCGCCCGGACGGCCCGGCGGACCCATCGCCGCCTCGCGGCCTCCTCGATCCCGGCGGACTGGTCGAGGCCGTCGAAGGCGGTGTCCGGCAGGATCTCGGCCGCCGCCGCGCAGAAGTGGCCGTGCCCCGCGCCGACGTCCAGCCAGGTGGCAGGGCGGGCGTGGGCGGCGACGAGCTCCGCGCGGGCGCGGTACCAGCCGGTCTGCCCGCTGAAGATGTGCTCGGTGCTGGCCGCCGAGAGCCCGTCGTAGACGTCTCTGTAGTAGAAGTCGAGCCCGGCCGGGGCGAGGCGCGGGTTCTGGAAGACGTGCCCGCACGCGTCGCAGCGTTCCAGGACGAACCGTCCGGGCTTGACCATCAGGGTGTCGCGCGTGACGAGGTGGACGCGCAGCCGGGACGACCCGCACCACGGGCAGTCCGGACGGCGTGCCTCGAACATCGGACGGTCCATGCGCGCCTCGTGCCAGACGCGTGACTTCTCGCGAAGTTCCGCCCGATGCCGTTCCCATTCGCTGAGCGGCGCGCGCAGCGTCCGCCACCACACCCACGGGACGTGCAGCGGACGCGTCGCCGCAGCAAGGAAGCGGTCGCGCGGCCTCACCGACGTCCCCAGGGTGAGGACGTACGGAACCGCACAGTAAGCGAGCAGGGGAAGCAGACCCCAGCGCGGGTCAACAGCCAGGCACGCCGCGACGAGCAGCCATCCCGCCGTCGCGCGTGCCAGACCGAGCGGCACGGCCATCTGCGGCGGGACGGTCAGGCAGAGCGCGGTGAGCCACGTCCGCCGTCCGTCCAGATCACGCCGCGAGGGAACGGGCGCGAGCACGAGATCGGCGCGTCGCGCGTACTGCCGGGCCCGGACGGTCAGCTCGGCCATCTCCCCCGGCCCCAGCGACGCGAGCCCGGACGGCGAAAGCCGGGCCGCGAGGTCGGCGGAGAGCAACAGCGCGTAACCGGCGCCGCGTCCGAGGCAGGGACCCGGCAGGCGGAGCGTGCGCGGGTCGGCGGATCGCGCGAAATCCAGCGCCTCGGTGGTCTGGAGGTCGCCAGGGACGAGATCGACGAGGTCCAGCCCGTGCCGCGTCGCGTGAGCGGCGGCGGCCTCGAACACCTCGGGCGGGACCGGCACGCCGCGCGCGGTCGCGAGCCGATACCCCGAAGTATCCGAGGCGGCCGGAGGGAGCGGCCCGAGCGCGCTCAGACGGCGGCGGAGCAGGAGGGTGCGCGCTACCAGCGCGCCGGCGACCAGGACGCAGCCCAGGAGGATCACGCCCTCGATCATGACAGTGAACGCTGGCTTATTACCAGTGATCACTGGATAGATCGCGGGGCTCGTGCGGGCCTCGGATCCGGAGGCGGCCCGTCCGGTCAGACAAAACGTCACGAAACCGTCATTGGGCGGTATGGAAGGCGATGCGGCGGGCCGTTAGGTTCCCTGCCATGATCCGACCTCGTCTCACCCTGGCGGCAGCGGCGACCGCCGCGGTCGCGGTGACCGCGCTCGCGGCACAGCCCGCCGGGGCCACCCCCTCGCACCACCACCACGGCAGGACCGTGCCGGTGCGGCTGCTCGCGCTCAACGACTTCCACGGCAACCTGGAGCCGCCCACGGGCAGCTCCGGCACGGCCATCGACGAGAACGGCAAGTCCGTCCCCGCGGGCGGCGCGGCCTACATCGCCGCGCACATGAAGCGGCTCACCGACCGCAACACCCTGAAGGTCGCGCAAGGCGACCTCATCGGGGCGTCCCCCCTGATCTCGGCGGCCTACCACGACGAGCCGTCCGTCGAGTTCATGGGCGACATCGGCCTGACCGCGTCGGCCGTGGGCAACCACGAGTTCGACGAGGGCCTGAACGAGCTGCTCCGCATCCAGAACGGCGGCTGCCACCCGGTCGACGGCTGCTCCCCCGCCGGGCCGTGGAAGGGCGCGAAGTTCGACTACCTGGGCGCGAACGTGCTCAGGGAGAAGACGAACAAGCCCGCGATCAAGCCGTGGACGATCCGCCGGATCAACGGCGTCCGGATCGGCTTCATCGGCGTCGTCACCAAGACCACGCCGACCATCGTCACCGCGGACGGCATCAAGGGCCTGAAGTTCGACGACGAGGTCGCCTCGGCGAACCGGTCCGCGCGCGAGCTGCGCAAGCGCGGCGTGCACGCGATGGTGCTGCTCGTCCACGAGGGCGACCAGGTCGTCCAGGGCGAGAAGCCGAACGACTGCGGCGTGGTACCGGGCGCGGGCACGCGCATCGCCACCCAGGCCGACCCGGACATCGACGTCGTGCTGTCCGGGCACACCCACCAGCAGTACATGTGCACCGTCAAGGACCCGCAGGGCCGGCCGCGGCTGTACTCCTCCGGCTCGTCCTTCGGCCGCATCATCTCCCAGGTCGACTTCCAGGTGGACCGGCGGACCGACGACATCGTCCGGTCGTCCCTGAAGGGCGTCAACCACGTCGTCACCCGCGACGTCCCGCCGGACCCGGCGACCGAGACGTTCGTCCAGACCTGGAAGGACCGGGTCGCGCCGATCGCCAACAAGAAGATCGGCACGATCACCGCCGACCTCACCCGCGCGCAGAGCCCGGCCGGCGAGACGACCCTCGGCGACGTGATCGCCGACGCGCAGCTCGAAGCCGTCAAGGACAAGGGCGCGCAGGTCGCCGTCACCAACCCCGGCGGCGTCCGCACCGACCTCGTCTACAAGAACGACGGGACGGTCACCTACGGCGACGCGTTCGCCGTCCAGCCGTTCAGCAACGTCACCGGCGTGACGACGCTGACCGGCAAGCAGCTCGACGACCTGCTGGAGCAGCAGTGGACGAGCGCGGGCGAGAAGATCCTCCAGCCGTCCTCCGGGCTGCGCTTCACCATCGACCGCACCCGGCCGGTCGGCGACCGCGTCTCGAACATCACGATCGACGGCAAGGCCGTGGACCCGGCGGCGTCCTACCGCATCGCGGCGAACAACTTCCTGCTCGGCGGCGGTGACGGCTTCACCGTCCTCACCCAGGGCAAGGACCAGGTGCTCGGCCCGATCGACCTGGACGCGCTGGTGAGCTACTTCGGCTCGCACTCGCCCGTCCACCCGCCGGCGCTGGACCGCATCTCCGGCAAGTAGCCCGCGATCGGAAGCAGCGAGGGCCGTCCCCGGGTGGGGACGGCCCTCGTGACGTTTCGTCGGGAGGTGGGGAGTCGGGAGGTGGGGAGTCGGGAGGTGGGGAGTCGGGGAGTCCGGCTCCGGAAACTCGCCGGGGTCAGGCTCCGAAGAAGTGGACGAGGTAGTAGACGACCGCGGCCACGATCGCGGCGGCGGGCATCGTCAGCACCCACGCGACCACGATGTTCCCGGCGATGCCCCAGCGCACGGCCGACAGCCGCTTGGTCGCGCCCACGCCCATGATCGAGGCGGTGATGGTGTGCGTGGTGGAGATTGGAGCGTGCCAGATGTAGGCGGTCAGGTACAGGATGACCGAGGCCGTCGCTTCCGCGGCGAACCCCTTCGGCGGGTCCACCTCGATGACCTTGCGGCCGAGCGTGCGCATGATGCGCCAGCCGCCCGCGTACGTCCCGGCCGACAGCGCGCCCGCGCAGGCCACGATGACCCACCACGGCACGCCCTTGCCGTCCGAGTGGCCGGTGGTGACCAGGGCGAGGACGATGATGCCCATCGTCTTCTGCGCGTCCTGCAGGCCGTGGCCGAGCGCGAGGGACGCGGCGGACAGCGTCTGCGCGATCCGGAACCGGCGGCCGACCTTGCTCGGGTTCTTCCTCCGGAAGATCCACAGGATGGCCAGCATCACGCCGTACGCGGCGACGAACCCGACGATCGGCGAGATCACCATCGGGATCGCGACCTTGTCGACCACCTTGGCCCACGCCACCGACGACGCCGACGCCAGGCCAGCGCCGACCACGCCGCCGATCAGCGCGTGCGAGGACGACGACGGCAGCCCGAAGTACCAGGTGATCAGGTTCCACGCGATCGCGCCGATCACGCCCGCCGCGACCACGGTCAGCCCGTGCAGCCCCGCCGGCGGGGTGATCACCTCGCTGACCGTCTTGGCCACCTGGACGCCGAGCAGCGCGCCGACCATGTTCATCACGGCCGCCATCAGCAGCGCGACGCGCGGTGTGAGGGCGCGCGTCGAGATCGCGGTGGCGATCGCGTTGGCGGCGTCGTGGAAGCCGTTGGTGTAGTCGAAGGTCAGCGACACCAGGACGACGAGCAGGAGCATCGCGATCTGCGACTCCGCCCGCACCCCCGTGACGCCGAGCAGGATGACCACGAGCAGCCCGATGGGCAGCGCGTACCAGAAGCGGTGCGGGCCCCGGCGGACCTGTTCGGCCAGCGTCGGGTCCTCGCCGGGCGCGGACTCCCTGGTGAGGACCGCGCCCGGTTCGCCGGGAGTGCTCATGATTCCTTGACCGCGATGGTCTCGACCGTGTTGGCGACGTGCTCGAACGCGTCGGCCGCCTCCTCCAGCCGGTCGATGACCTGCTTCAGCTTCAGGACGGTCAGGGTGTCGTAGTCGCCGGAGAACAGCTTCGCCAGCAGCTTGCGGTAGACCCGGTCGCCCTCGTTCTCCAGCCGGTTGATCTCGATCCAGTACTCGTTGAGCTCCTTCATCGAGCGCAGCCGCGGCATCGCCTCGGCGGTCAGCTCGGCGGCGCGCTCCAGGACCTCGACCTGGTGCACGATCTCCTTCGGGAACTCGTCGATCTTGTAGAGCACGACGAGGTCGGCGGCCTCCTCCATCTCGTCCATCACGTCGTCGATCTGCGACGCGAGGCGGTAGATGTCCTCGCGGTCGAACGGCGTGATGAACGTTTCGTTCAGCCGCCGCATGATCGCGTGGGTCGCCTCGTCGCCCGCGTGCTCGCAGGCGCGCATCTTCTCCGCGACCGCTTCCCGGTCAGTGCCGTCGCTGATGAGCTCCACGAGCAACCTGGCGCCGGTGACCAGGTTGTTCGCCGAATCGGCGAACATGTCGTAGAAGCTGTCCTCACGCGGCGTGAGACGCAAGCGCACGTCGTTCTCCTGAGATGCCGGAACAGTCCGCTGAGGATCGTAGGCGCAACCGGCCGTAAAAAGAACTTTCGCCCCAGCTTCGACCGCCGTCCCCCATCCTCTCACCTACAAGGTTGCCCTAGATCACGACATGCACACCCGCGACACACAGCCCTGTCCAGCGGGATGTGCCGCCCTGGCGGGCCGTCACGGAGCGTGACGCGGACCCGGAAGTGATTTTGGTTACAGGAGGGGCGGAAGTGGCCCGGAACGGGCGAAGGAACGTCCTCAGACGTCCGGGAAGCGCCCGGTCGAGGGGGGAAGCGCCCCGTCGGAGCGAAAGCGCCCGGTCGAGGGGGAGAACGCCCCGTCGGAGCCAAAGCGTCCGGTCGGGGAAGAGCGCCCGGTCGAGGGCGGAACGCCGTCGAAGAGAAGAGCGCCGTCTCAGGGGAGGGCGCCGTCTCAGGGGAAGGCGTCGGCGAGGGAGGGTGCCGTCAAAGGCGGGTGCCGGGCGTCCGCTGGGACGTCCGGCACCGGTTGGCCTGCCGAAGAGCCGCCGCTACTCGTGCGCGGACAGCTCCCGAAGACCGGGATCGCGGTCAGACCGGACTCCCAGCACCATGTCGATCTCGGCGAGGGTCAGCGGCTTCTCGGCCGCCGCCACCGCGCTGAGCATCTCGGCGTAGAGCTCGATTTCGTCCAGTGCGACCCGGTCATGGACGCGCAGGTCGAGATTCTGCTGGCGCACCGCGTCCACCTCCTGGTTGCGATTCGCGTCCGCCGCCCGCGGGAACACCGTCTCCCCACAGGGACGGGCCGCACCCACTGCCCACGTCAAGGGTACGGTCCCGGTCCGCCGGGACGCATGACCCAAGAGGGCCATTCGGGGACCACTCCCGTCCGGTACCTTCCCTGGTCCGCGCGGATGATGCGGGCCCCGCCCGGCCGGGTCAGACGATCACGCCCGCGCGCGTCAACCGCCCAGTTCGGACGGTCGGTAACCTTCGTGGAGACCGCCCATCATCCGTTCCAGACGCGTCTCCGGAAGATCGCCCACGGTGAGCCGCGCGACCGTGGACGCGTCGACGTCCGCGCCCGCGAGCCGCGCCGCCTGCCGCGCGATGGTCGCCTCGAACAGCTCCCGGACGGTCCGCGCGTACCCGAAGGACGGGTCGCCGCGCAGCTGCTCGAACCGGGCCAGCAGCTCGACCCGCAGCTCCTCGTCCAGCATGTAGAGGTCGCGTTCGGCGTAGGACTGGAACAGCCCGACGAGCTCCCGGTCGCTGAGCCCCTCGAACTCGACGACCCGGCCGAACTCCTCGCCGAAGTCCGGGTTCGCGGCGAGGAAGCCGTGCAGCTCGTCCGACGGTCCGGAGCACACGACCAGCAGCCGGTGGCCGTCGCGGCGCAGCACCGTCCGCAGCTCGGCGACCACCTCCGGGACGCGGTCGAGCAGGTGCGCCTCCTGCACGAGCAGCACACCGCCGATCGCCTGGTCGACCATGCCGCGCACCCGCGCCTCGGTGTCGTACCGGTCGCGTCCGGTCAGGTGGGCGGGCCGGCACGCGACCACGTGCCCCGACCCGAGCAGGCCCAGCGCGGCGAAGATCCCGCCGACCAGCCCGGCGACCGTCGCCTTCCCGGTGCCGTGCGGCCCGGCCAGCACCAGGTGCAGCGGCCGGTGCTCGGTCACCCCGTACCGCGCGCGGTCGGCGGCGACGCGCGCCTCCTCGATCAGCTCCCGCACGGTGTGCTTCACGTCGCCCAGGCCGCGCAGCGCGTCCAGTTGCCGCAGGTAGCCGTCGATGTCGCCGGGCGGGCGCAGCGCGGGCTCCAGCCCCTCGGCGATGCCGTGCAGGTCCTGGACGTCCAGGACGAGCCGGTCGCGCGACGCGCCCGCCCGCTCCAGATGCCGCTGGCACGCGGTGTCGAGGTAGGTCTCGACGAGCCGCGCGTTGACCAGGTCGCCGGGGCCGCGCAGGCGGTTCAGGTCCTCGCGCGCCGTCTCCAGCGCCGCGCCGCCGACCGTGACGCGCCGCTCGTCGGCGAGCAGGTGCAGCAGCGTGAGCCGGTTCTCCGGATCGGTGAGGTCGGGCAGCCGGTACACGCGGAACGTCTCGACCAGCCGCGGATGGTCGGCGAGCAGCCGCTTGTACGCCGACGGCTCGCAGGTCGCGATCAGCGCGGTGTCGCACGCCGGGTCGCGCCGCGCCCGCCGCACCGCCGTCACGAACGCCGCCGCGTCGGACGCGCCGAACAGCGCCGCGTCCAGCCGCTCGAACAGGATCGCCGGACCGCGCTGGCCGAGCACCTGCTTCATCAGGTCCGCCGCGGTCGGCGGGGCCACGCCGTCCACGACCGTCTTCGGCGGCCCGCCGGACGCCGTGCCCGACGCCGACTCGCGCACGTCGTCGGCGTCGTGCGCGCGGACCGTCCCGTCGCCGAGACCCGCCTCGGCCAGCGTCAGCGCGATCATCCGCGCGAGCCGCCGCTGCCCGGTGTGCGGCGCGCCGACCAGCAGCACGCTCGGCACCCCGCGCCGGATGCCGGACGCCGCGTCCACCCGCGTGGCCTCGGCGTCCTCGCGCGGCAGCGCCGCCGTGAACTGCTCGGTCTGCTCGCGGACGGCGTCCAGCAGCTCCCCGGCGTCCTGCGCGCCGGACACGAACCCGATCCCGTACCGCTCCACGACGCGCCGCTCGGTGCGGTCGCTCGGCGGCGGGATCTCGTGCACCGGACGCTCCGGCGAAGGCGTCCGGTCGAGGAAGTCGAACCCCCCAATCATCGTCTCCGACATCACGCGCGTGCCGGGCGGATCCGCCTTCTTCGGCGTCCCGCCGGAGGACGCGTCGTCCGGCCCCATCACGCGCGTACGAGGATTCCCCTTGCCGGACGGCCCCGGCCGGCGCATACCCGGAGCCTCATCGAACCGCGTCCCATGCGGATCGACCTTCCCCGCCCCTCGCTCGCTCGCCGGTCCCTCCGCGGCCTGCCCGTACTCGCTGGGCGGACCGCCTGCGGGCTGGCCATACTCGTTCGCCGGTCCTCCTGCGGGCTGGCCGTACTCGCTCGGCGGGCCGCCTGCGGACTGGCCGTACTCGCTCGGCGGGCCGCCTGCGCGCGAAGGCTGGGGGTAGTCGTTGGGCTGGCCCGGCGCGTTCGGGTAACCGGGGGCATCGGGGTAGCCCGGCGCGTCGGGGTAGCCGGGGGCCTTGGGCATGCCTTGCTCGTAGGAGCTGACCGGCTCCTGCGCGTAGGGCGGGATCGGCGGCTGGGCGCCCGCCATGCCGGACGGCGCGTAACCGAGGGCCGTGTACGGCGGGTGCAGTTCCCCGTCCTTGTCGTCCTTCTTCGGGGACGACCTGTCGGGGTTCGTCGCGGCGTCGACATCCTCGCGCCGGGGTTGGGGCGGCCCGTACTGGTTGAACGCGGCGGGCCCTGGCTGGTCGCCGCCCGAGGCCGGGCCGTACAGGGCTCCGGGAGGAGCGGACGCAGCCGGCGGCGGGGATGAGGGCTGGTAGCCGAGGGCCGTGTAGGGCGGGGCGAAGCTCTCCTGGTCGTCCTTCGAGCCGGAGGCGGGTTTCGGCACGGACGGAACGGCGGGCGGACCGGACGGACCAGGCGGCCCGGACGGACCGGGCGGGCCGAAGTGCGGGTCGGCGGGCGGGGCGGGCTGCGCGAACGCGCGGTCGGCCTGCGCGGGCGGCTGGACGAACGGCTGGTCCTGGTTCGCCGGTGGCTGGACGTACGGCTGCGGCGGCTGCCCGAGCTGACCAGGCTGGCCGGGCTGACCGGGGGGCCCTGGAATGCCCGGCTGGCCGAAGGCGCCCGGCGAACCGTCCTGCGGCGGGTATCCGGGCGTTCCTGGCTGTCCGAACTGGCCGGGCTGGCCGGATTGGCCGGGTTGGCCGAAAGCGGCCGGAGAGGCGGGCTGGCCGTAGGGCTGCGGGGGCTCCCCCGCGCCCGGCACGGCGACTCCTGGCGGCGCGTACGGCGGCTGAGGGGGCTGCGGGGGCTGGCCCGGCTGCGCCGGCTGGACGGCCAGTCCGAACGGCGACGGCGGCTGGGCGGGCGCGTGCTGCTTCGGCACGGCGAGACCGGTGCTGGTGCGCGCGGTCGCGCGCGTGCGCTCGGGGCCGATGATGCCCGCGACGATGGCGTTCGGCGTCGGGAATCCGCGCGGACGCGCGGGCATCCCCCCGGCGAGGCGGCACCACGCGAGGTCCAGCTCGTACATCGCGGCGAGCAGCGTGTCCGCGCCCTCCCCGGACGCGGCGACCGCCGACCGCAGCGGCTCGGCGAGGGTCAGGTCGTCCGGCCAGAGCCGCCGCAGCGGATGCCCCGGACGGCTCATCACGGCCTGCACCGTGTACCGGATCTCCGGGTCCAGCCACGGGACGATCGAGGCGGCGACGTCCTCGCGCACGACGGCGAGGTCGGCGGCGAGCAGCGCGGCGGCGACCATGCGTGGCTCGATGTAGGCCGGGTCGGACGCGTCGCCGGTGATGTCGGCGACCGCTTCGGCGAAGGTGTAGAACGCGTGCCGGAAGCTGTCGCCCGGCGAGCTCTCGCTGCGCAGCGCGGGCACCAGGTGCGGCGGGCAGCGCGTCAGCCACTGCTGGACGATCGCCTCGTCGCCGTAGGGCAGGGCGCCGTAGTCCACGGTCGGGTTCTCGAGGGTCGCGCCCGCCATCGCGAGCAGCGCGTCACCGCGGGCCTGGAAGCGGGGGTCGTCGCGCAGCGCGCTCGCGGTCGCCCAGATCGTCCGCAGGACGACCACGGCGGAGTCGACGCGTCCGGCGCGCAGGCGCTCGGCGTAGAGGCCGACGAGCTGGGACAGCGGCGGCGGGGTGAGCCAGCGCGGGCCGTCCACGTCGGGGAGCGGCTGCGTCCGGTACCGCTTCCAGAGCCCGGTCATCTGCGGGTCGTGGCGCGAGTCGAACGCGGGCGCGGCGGCGCACCACAGCATCACGCCCCAGGCGGCGGCGACCGTGGACGGCGTCCGCGCGGAGAAGGTCTTGCCGTCGTGCGGGTACTCCTCGGGCGTCAGCGCGGCGGCGGAGGCCAGCGTGCTGCGCATCCGGCTCGTCAGTTCGGCGGCGAACCCGCGCCGGACGAACGTCAGCGACGGCGACGGGTCGTAGGAGAAGTCCGGACCGGCGGGCACCACGTGCGGGGGGAGCTGCGGGGCCTGCCCGCCGGCGTACTGCGCGGGCCGGGCCCCGGCGCGGACGGCGGGCGAGTGCGGCGGCGGGCACAGGTACCACTGGCCGTCCGACGGCTGGAGCCGGTACCAGCGCGCCCACGCGCCGAACAGCCACCACGTGCCGTCCGGGAGGGCGAGCATGCGTCCGGCGATGGCGTGCTGGCGCTGCTGCGGCGGCGCAGACCGCCACCACCCCGCGGCCACCATCGCCCTGGTGTCCCGTTCGGCCGCCGCGAACGGGTCCTGCCCGGGCGGTGGGGCGTGCCCTCGTCCCGCTCCCCACACCACGTGGTCATCGTAGCCGCGTCAAGGAACCCCCAACCCTGCCACCGTCCACTGGCTCTGCTAACCGGGTTCCGGGCCGTCCGTTCAGCCCCGCCAGGTCGCGCGCGCGTGGCGCTGCGCCTTTTTCCGGTAGACGTCCGGCGTGTACTCGAGAACGGCGCGGTCGTCGTCGGTCAGCTCTCTGATGATCTTTCCCGGCGTGCCCGCGACCAGGACGCCGGAGGGGATCTTCTTCCCGGGCGGGACGAGCGCGCCCGCGGCGACCAGCGTGTGCGCGCCGATCCGCGCGCCGTTCAGGACGATCGCGCCGATCCCGATGAGCGACCCGGTCTCGACGTGCGCGCCGTGCACCATGGCCTTGTGGCCCAGGCTGACCCGGTCCTCCAGGACGGCGGGCATCCCCGGGTCGGCGTGCAGGCAGCTCAGGTCCTGGATGTTGCACTCCGCCCCGACGACGATCTCCTCGTCCTCGCCGCGCAGCACCGAGCCGTACCAGACGCTCGCGTCGCGGCCGAGCCGGACGCGGCCGACCACGACCGCGCCGGGAGCGATCCAGGCGTCCGGATGGATCTCGGGCTCGTCGTCGTCCAGCGCACCCACGTAAGTCATGCGGCGATCGTAGGACGCGGCCCGTTCACCGGACGCGGCGGGACGCGCCCGACGCCGGGGGTCGTGCCCACGAAATTTCCGCAGATTGGATAGTTTGTCCTTCTGGCTCAGGTTAAGAAACGGCAGCGAGAACGGCATTCCGGTTGCGCGAATGGGGTGGACCGGACAACAGTCGATGCCGAACTTCCTCGAGCCGTCCCCGATCCCCAAGGGGTGATCCTCACCCCCCGCCACCGACCCCCAAGGCATCATGAGCAACGACGCGGAAATCCTGCCGAACCTCCTGCGGGAGGAATCCTTCGAGATCGTCATGCGCGGCTACAACCGCCGCCAGGTGGACGAGTTCATCGCCCGCAGCCAGAACCAGATCCGCGAGCTGGAGGCCCGGCTGGCCCGCGCCCTCGACGACGTGGAGCGCACCCGCCGCGAGATGGCCGAGGTCCGGGAGGCGCGCAAGCCCACCGGCGACGACCTGTCCGACCGGCTCCGCCAGATCATCAACCTCGCCGAGGACGAGGCGAAGGAGAAGCTGAACGAGGCCGAGGCCAAGGGCGCCCAGATCCGCAAGGAAGCCGAGCACGAGTCGCAGCGCATCGTCGAGGAGGCGCGGGGGCACGCCGACCGCGACCTCGCGCACGCGCGCGAGAAGGCCGACCAGGTGCTCGCCTCGGCGAAGAAGGAGTCCGACAGCGTCCTGTCGGCGGCCAAGCAGGAGGCGGAGCAGACGGTGACGAGCGCGCGCCTGGAGGCCGAGCGCACCCTCACCTCCGCCGAGCGCCGCGCGAACGTGATCAACGAGGGCGCGACGCAGCGGCTCAACCACCTCACCAAGAACCACACCCAGGCCCTCCAGCGCCTCACCGAGATCTCCGAGACGCTGCACCGGCTGCTCACCGCCGAGAACGAGGCCGGACCGCTGGAGAAGATGGTCGAGGACGCCGTCCGCGCCCCGGCCCGCAAGCGCCCGATGCCCCAGCAGGCGCAACCGCCCGCCCCGGCCTCCGGCCCCGGCCCGGCGGTCCCGCCGGAGCCGGTCGTCGCCAAGCCCGTGCCGAGCGTTCCGCGGCAGGCCCCGCCCGCGCCGCCCGCTCCCGCCGGCCCGTCGGGGCCTTCGGTCGTCTCCGGGCCGTCGGGTCCGTCCGGGCCGTCGGGGCCGTCCGGGCCGTCCGGGTCCGCGCCGTCCCCGCTGGACGACAGGACGTCCGAGCCGTCCATGACGCCGCATGTCAAGCCCGTCCAGCCCGCCACGATCGTCGATGCGGAACCGCCGTCCGACGACCGCGACTGACCCACGAGCCACAAACCCCGCGCCGCCGCCCCCGCCCTAGGGGGACGGCGGCGCGCTCGCGTTCTGCCGCGCGCCGGAGGGGGCGGAGGCGCGGGCTCGGCTCGCGGTGGCCGGGCTGTGAGGTCGGGGTCGGGGTCGGGGTCGCCGGGACGCGATCCGAAGCGGGGCCGGCGGCGGGGGCACGGGCCGCTTACCGCCGGGTTTGTCGGGTTCGTACCGGGAGCGTCGGGGTCCTACGCTGCTGTCATGGCCGCCGTACGACCCGTCCGCCTGCTCGGGGACCCGGTGCTGCGCACCGCCTGCGACCCCGTCCGGGCCTTCGACGACTCCCTGCACCGCCTCATCGACGACATGTTCGCCACGCTGCAGCGGCAGCGCGGCGCGGGACTCGCCGCGAACCAGATCGGCGTCCCGCTGCGCGTGTTCGTCTACGACTGCGCCGACGACCGGGGCCGCCGCCACACCGGCCACGTCGTCAATCCGCGGCTGGTCGAGGCGGACGGCGAGCTGCTGGTCGAGCAGGAGGGCTGCCTGTCGTTCCCCGGCCACCGCTTCCCCACCCCGCGCCACGCCCGCGCGGTCGTCGAGGGCGAGGACCGGGACGGCCGGGACGTCCGCGTCGAGGGCACCGGCTACTTCGCCCGCTGCCTCCAGCACGAAACCGGCCACCTGAACGGCGAGGTCTACATCGACACGCTCGAAGGGCCGGTGCGCAAGGAGGCCCTGCGGGCCGTCCGCGCACTGGGCTGAGGCGGGCGGGCGGTCAGCCCCAGCGGGCCGAACGGCCGCGCTTGACGTCGGAACGGCGGCGCTTGTTCTCCAGGCGCCGCTCGTTGATGCCGCGCGGGACCTTCTTCGGGATGCGCTTCTTCGGCGGTGGCGCGATCGCGTCCGACAGGACGGCCGCGAGTCGCGTCTTGGCGGCCTCGCGGTTGCGGACCTGCGACCGGTACTCCTCGGCGCGGATCGACAGGACGCCGTTCACGAGGCGTCCGGAGAGGCGAGCCAGCGCGCGCTCGCGCAGCGGCTCGGGCAGGGACGGCGAGTTCGCCACGTCGAAGGAGAGCTCGGCGGCGGTCGCGCTGGTGTTCACGTGCTGCCCGCCGGGTCCGGACGACCGCGAGAAGCGCCAGGTCAGCTCGGTCTCCGGGATGAAGACCGAGTCGCGGACGTTGATGATGCCGGGCATGTGCTGATTATCCCCGCCCCACCCGGATCATGTCGCGCCTATTTCCCTCCCCGCGCGTGCGCTTGGACTTGGACGTGCGCGTGGCCGCTTGGACTTGGACGTGCGCGTGGCCGCGCGGACTCCCTCAAGTCCGCGCGGCCACGCTTCTTCCCACCGGGACGCCGGGGACGGGGATCCCTGGCGCCCGGTTCACCGCCGGGGCGGCGTTCGTCCGCCCGCTCCCCCCAGAGCCCTGGTCCGGACGCCGTCCCGTGGTGAGTCTCGCGCCGGCTCAGATCGAGCCGGTGGTGAGGATCCGGTTGACCGCCTTCCGGGCGTCGTTGACGGGGATCGCGAACCCGACCCCGATGCTGCCGGAGCCGTCGCCGGAGGTGGCGATGGCCGTGTTGACGCCGATGACCTGGCCCGCGCCGTTGACCAGCGCGCCGCCCGAGTTGCCCGGGTTGATGGCCGCGTCGGTCTGGATCGCGTTCTTGATCACCGTGCTCTGCTGCTGGGTGAACCGGCCCTGCATGAACGGCGGCAGGTCCTGCTGGTCGCCGCCGTCACCGCCGTCACCGCCGTCGCCGCCGCCCTCCTGGATGCTGCGGCCGAGCGCCGACACGATGCCGGAGGTGACCGAGCCGTCCAGGCCGAGCGGGCTGCCGACGGCGAGCACCGGGTCGCCGACCGCGAGCTTGGAGCTGTTGCCGAGCACGGCCGGACGCAGCCCGGACGCGCCCTGCGCCTGGATCACCGCGATGTCGTGCTGCCGGTCCACGCCGAGGATCTTGGCCGGGGCCGTCCTGCCGTCGCTGAACTTCACCGTCACCTGGCGCGCCCCGGACACCACGTGCGCGTTCGTCATGATCGTGCCGTCGGCGCGCAGGATGATCCCGGACCCGGTGCCCTCACCGGAGGTGGCGACCGTCTGGACCGACACCACCGACGGCTGGACGGCCTTGGCGACCTGCGCGGTCGTGGCGTCCCCCTTGGTGGAGACCCCGGCGACCGCCGCCGGGCTGCCGGACGAGTCGGACCCGCCGGTCACTCCGAGCGTCACGGCCGCGCCGACGCCGCCCGCGCCGAGCGCGAGGGCCGCGGCGGCGCCGAGCAGGGCGAGCTTGCGCCGCATCGACCAGGCCCGGGAGCCGCGCGGACCCTGCGGCGGGACCGCGCTCGCGAAGGGGACCGGACCGCCCGGCGGGAACCAGCCTGCACCGTGGCCGCCGCCGGGCGTTCCGGCGATCCCTGGTCCACCGGGCACTCCGGCCGGCGGAGCGGTGGACGCCGCGGAGACGGGCCCGAACCTCGGCCCGTCCGGAGCCGCGAAAACGTGCGGCGTGTGCGAAGACGTCTCGGAAGCGTGCGCAGTCGTCTCGGAAACGTACGGAACCGCGGAAGTGTGCGGAGCCGGCGAGGCGTGCGAAGTCATCTCGGAGGCGTGCGGAGCCGCGAAAGCGTGCGGGGCCTCAGGTGCGTGCGGGGCGGGGTCGCCGCCCGGGACCGGCCCCGCCTGCGGGGACAGGACGGGGGCCGGTCCGGTCCGGGACGGCTCGACGGGGATCAAGCCGTCCCGGACCGAGGTGGGCGCGTCCGGAATGCCTTGCCACGGGGACGGCTCGGCGGGTCCGGACGACCCTGTTTCGGCAACCGGCGGTTCGGGGTTCCGCCGTGCCGTCTGGGGAGGTTCGACCGGGGTCCGGTGAGCGTCCGGCCGCCGCGCGGCGTCCGGTCCGTCCTGGCGAGGAGTGGAGTCCTGCTGGTGGTTGCTCATCCGGTGACCCCCCTGTCGTTCCGTCTGTTTCAGAATGGGCGACGGGTCTGAGACGGGCCTGCACTGAGCCTGAAAGTCTTCTGAATATGGACGGTCTCGTGACCGCATGCGACCGGTCGGGTGCGGTAAAGGCTGCTCGCGGCGGTCGGGGGCGGTGAAGCTGCTCGCGGCGGTCAGTCGGTGTCGAGCGGGAGGATGACGCGGAACGTCGCGCCGGAGCCGGTGCCCGCGTCCACCTCGACGCGGCCCTCGTGCGCGGCGACGAGCGCGGCGACGATGGCGAGGCCGAGTCCCGTCCCGCCGTCCTCCCGGCTGCGCGCCTTGTCGGCCCGGTAGAAGCGTTCGAAGACCCGCTCGGCGTGCTCGGGGCTCAGTCCCGGCCCGTGGTCGGCGACCTCGCAGACCGCCGCCGGGGCGCCCTTCAGCGTGCCCGGACGCAGCCGCACCTCGATCGCCGAGCCGTCCGGCGTGTGGACGATCGCGTTGGTCAGCAGGTTGCCGAGCACCTGCCGCAGCCGCGGCTCGTCGCCGCGGATCTGGTAGGCGACGCTGCCGTCCACGTCCAGGTCGATCGGACGGTCCGGCGCGACGACGCGGGCCTCCTGGACGGCGTCGGCGGCGACGGCGAGCAGGTCCACCGGGCGCCGCTCGACCGGACGCTGCCGGTCGAGCCGGGCGAGCAGGAGCAGGTCCTCGACGAGGAGTCCCATGCGCGCCGCGGTCTCCTCGATGCGTCCGATGAGCCGGTCGAGCTCCTCCGGCGTCCGGGCGGCGCCCTGCCGGTAGAACTCGGCGAACCCGCGGATCGCGGTCAGCGGCGTGCGCAGTTCGTGCGAGGCGTCCGCGACGAACCGCCGCATGCGCTCCTCCGAGCGGAGCGCGTTCTCCTCGGAGTGCCGCGCGGCCTCCTCCGAACGCCGCGCCGCCGCCTCCGAGCGCGCCTGCGCGCCGAACGCCGCCTCGATCTGGCTGAGCATAGAGTTGAAGGACGCGCCGAGCCGTCCGACCTCGGTGGCCGGGTCGGCGTCCGGGACGCGGCGGGACAGGTCGCCGCGCGCGATCGCCTCGGCGGTCGCCTCCATCGTCCGCAGCGGGCGCAGGCTCGCCGTCACGACCAGCGCGGCGAGCGCGCCCAGCCCGCCGACGACGAGGATGCCGACGGTGATGTCGATCGTGACGAGCTGCCGGACGGTGTCCTTGACGTCCTTCAGGTTCCGGCCGACGACGACGATGTCGCCGTTCGGCTCGCCGACGACCATCACGCGCCACTGGGTGCGCTTGTCCGCGCCGCGCAGGGTGGTGATCTCGCCCACCCGGCGCAGCGCCTCGTGGCGGCTGAACCTCGGCATGGTCCGGGGATCGACGCCGGGGCCGGGATTGTCGTTGACGGGGACCCGCCCCTCCGACGGGTCCGACCAGATCTGGACGTACATGATGTCCGGGACGCGCACGAAGCCGGCGTGCCCGCCGCCGAGCGCGGCGTGCACCTTCGCGACCGTGCTCCGGAGCTGGAGGTCCGCCTGCTGGATCATGTAGCCGCGCAGCGCGGCGCTGCCGGCCGCGCCCATCACGGTCAGCCCGAGCGTCACCAGGACGAGCATCCCGACGATCAGCTTCACGCGCAGCGGCACGCGCTGGTACGTCCGCCTGACCTTCGCGGGGAAGCCCTCACCCGCGGCGGGACCGCCTGGAGGCCGTCCGCCCGGAGGCCCGCCGGCCACCGGCGGCGCACCCGCGGGGAATCCGCCCATCGGGGACGCGTGCGCGCCACTCCCCCCGGACACCGAGCCGACCAGCCCGGACGCCTCGAACCCCGGCCCGGAACCGAGCAACACCGCCCCGACCGCCCCCGCACCGGTCGAAGCCGCGCCGGATGAGGCCGCGCCGGCGGAGGCCGCGCCGGTCGAAGACGGACCGGTCGAAGACGGACCGGTCGCAGACGGGCCGGTCGCAGACGGGCCGGCGGAAGTCGTGCCGCTCGAAGCGGGGCCGTTCGAAGTCGGACCGCTGGAGGACGGGCCGGACGAGGACGGGCCGGTCGGAGCGGGGCCGGAGGGTGCGCCGAGGGGCGCCGGGCCGGCCGGAGGCGCGTGCTCCTGGCCGGACGGCGGGCGGACGGGTGCGTGCGGCGGCGCGCCGTCACGGTCGGGTCCCCCTGGAGCCGAGGCGTGGCCGGACGCGCTCATCAGCCCTGGTCGGGAGGCTCGCGCAGGACGTAGCCGACGCCGCGCAGGGTGTGGATGAGGCGGGGCTCGACGTTGTCGACCTTGCGCCGCAGGGCCGACACGTAGGACTCGACGATCCCGGCGTCGCCGCGGAAGTCGTAGTTCCACACGTGGTCGAGGATCTGCGCCTTGGACAGCACGCGGCCCGCGTTGGCCATGAAGTAGCGCAGCAGCTTGAACTCGGTCGGCGAGAGCTGGATGACCTTGCCGCCGCGCCAGACCTCGTGGGTGTCCTCGTCCAGCTCGATGTCGGCGAACACGAGGCGGGGCGGGGGCTCGGAGACGCCGCCGCGGAACCGGCGCAGCACGGCGCGGATGCGGGCGATGACCTCCTCCAGGCTGAACGGCTTGGTGACGTAGTCGTCGCCGCCGATCGTGAGGCCCTTGATGCGGTCCTGGACGGCGTCGCGCGCGGTCAGGAACAGCACCGGCGTGTGGTCGCCGCCGGAGCGCAGCCGCCGGGCCACGTCGAAGCCGTCGATGTCCGGGAGCATGACGTCCAGGACGATCAGGTCGGGGCGGTGCCGCCGCGCGGCCTGCACCGCGTCCGCGCCGTTGGTCGCGGTGACGACCTCGAAGCCGGTGAAGCGCAGGCTCCCGGCCAGCAGTTCGAGGATGTTCGGCTCGTCCTCGACCACCAGCAGGACCGCCTCTGGCGTCCTGCCGGCCATGGTCACCGTCCGCTCAGCCAATGAGAAGAACCCCCTAGTCCAATGTTCCCCGAGGGTTCCAGGCGAACCTGAAGGGACCCTGAACGCGGGCCGTGAGTCCCTTGAGAGGATGTTCAGCCCGTGGAGTCGTGTGACTCCGGAGGCTGGACCGGCGTCCCGTGGCCGGCCGCGGACCCGGGTCAGCCGTAGAGCTCGACGAACGGGGCGCGGGTGCTGCCGGAGCTGGCCAGGCCGACGCTGACGACGCCCTTGGTGCCGGGCCGCTGGTCGAGGTCGGTGACCTGGACGGTGCCCTTGCGGGCGGGCCCGTACAGGGTGGTCCAGGTCTTGCCGTTGAAGTGCAGGTAGCGGGACTTGCCGTTGTTGACGGCCGGGACGACGACCACGCCGCCGCGGCCGTCCGGCGCGATGCCGAGCGGGGCGGCGTTGAGCGGGGTGGTGAAGGACTTCCAGGTCCTGCCGTCCCAGTGCAGCAGCGCGTTGGTCGTCTGCGCCGCCTGCGCGTCCTTGATCGCGTAGACGCTGGTCGGGGACAGCGCGACGATCCGGTAGATGATCGCCTGGTAGGCGTTCACGCCGAACTCGCCGGGCACGTTGATCCGCTTCCAGGACTTCCCGTCGTAGTGCAGCGCCAGCCCGGTGATCTTGCGTCCGTCGGCGGTGGTCGTCCCGGCGAGCCAGACGTCGTTCCTGCTCCGGACGTCCACGGTCGTGATCGTGGTGGACTGCGGGAGCGGCACCTTGGCGCCCACGAAGGACGACCCGTTCCAGCGCAGCACGGCGCTCACGCCGGCGGCGTAGGTGATCCCGGCGGTCGAGTAGGCCGTCCCGTCGGACGCCGCGGACACCTGGAACGGCACCGCGGGCGCGCCGTAGCCGACCTTCACCCACTTCTTGCCGTTCCAGTGGATCGCGGTCGGGGTCATCCACGCGCCGTACCCGACGGCCCAGGCGTTGCTCGCCGACGCGACGGCGACGTCCATCGGGCTGAACTTGACCGGGCTCGCCTGCGCGGCCCAGCCCTTGGCGGTGTAGCGGAGGATGACCGGGTTCGGCGTCGGGACGCTGCCCGGCTTCGGCGCGGCGCCCTTGGAGCCGACGGCCCAGCCGACGTCCTTGCCCGCGAAGTCCACCCGGTCGAGGCTGCCGGAGTACTTCAGGGCGGCGCCGCCGTTGACGTTGCGCCAGCCCGCCGCGAACGCGGCCGGGGAGGCGGCGACGACGAGCGACGCGCCGCAGACGGTGGCGACTGCCGTACTGAGAACCGCGTTCCAGCGCATGGGACCCCACTCACAAGATCGACCAGGATGCGGGAAAGCGTACGGGATGACTTACTGGGAAGTAAGACAAACCCACCGACAACAGGCGTCCGCACCGGCAACAGGCGTCGCGGACGGCGGAACGCCCGGGGCCGCGTGGCCACCGGGCGTTCCGAGTGCTCCGGAATTCCGGGTTTCCGGCTTCTCCGGACGTGCTCCGTCAGGCGCGGGTCACTCGCCCGTCCAGACCGGCTTGCGCTTCTCCGCGAAGGCGGCCGGACCCTCCTGGGCGTCCTTGGAGCCGAACACCGGGATCACGATGTCGCTCTGCTTGCGCCACGCCTCCTCGGCCGTCCAGTCGGCGGACTCGACGATGACCTTCTTGGTGGCGGCGAGCGCCAGCGGGGCGTTCTCGGCGACCTTGAGCGCGAGCTCCTTGGCCGCGGCGAGCGCGCCGCCGTCCTCGGCGAGCCGGTTGACGAAGCCGAGCTCCGCCATCCGCTCGGCGGGGTACTTGTCGCCGGTCAGCGCGATCTCCATGGCGATGTGGAACGGGATGCGCTGCGGCAGCCGCAGCAGCCCGCCGCCGGCCGCGACCAGGCCGCGCTTCGGCTCGGGCAGCCCGAACGAGGCGCCCCTGGCCGCCACCACCATGTCGCAGGACAGCGCGATCTCGCAGCCGCCCGCCAGGGCGTAGCCCTCGACCGCCGCGATCAGCGGCTTGGCCGGGGGCCGCTCCACGATCCCGGCGAAACCGCGGCCCTCCACGGTCGGGTTGTCCCCGGTCAGGAAGCCCTTGAGGTCCATGCCCGCGCAGAACGTGCCGCCCGCGCCGGTGAGGACGCCGATGGACAGGTCCTTGCGCGAGTCGAGGGTGTCGAGGGCGGCCGCGATGCCCTGCGCCACCGCGCCGTTGACCGCGTTGCGGGCCTCCGGGCGGTTGATGGTGATGACGAGGACGGCCCCGTCCTCCTCGACCAGTACAGCTTCGGACATTCAGGGCCTCACTTGGGCTGGAAGCGGATGCCGCCGTCGAACCGGACCGTCTCGCCGTTCATGTAGTCGTTCTCGATGAGCGAGCGCACCAGGTGCGCGAACTCGCTCGGCTTGCCCATCCGCTTCGGGAACGGGACCGGGGCGTACAGCTTGGCCTTGAACGCCTCGGCGGCCTCGCCCTCGCCGTAGATCGGGGTGTCGATGATCCCCGGGCAGACGGTGTTGACGCGGACGCCGATCGCGGCGAGGTCGCGGGCGGCGGGCAGCGTCATGCCGACGATGCCGCCCTTGGACGCCGAGTAGGCGAGCTGGCCGGTCTGGCCCTCCAGCGCCGCGATGGACGCGGTGTTGATGACCACGCCGCGCAGGCCGTCCGCGTCGGCGGGCTCGGTCTTGGCGATCGCCGCCGCGCCGATCCGCATCAGGTTGAAGGTGCCGATCAGGTTCACCTGGATGACCTTGGTGTAGGTCTCCAGGCTGTGCGGGGAGCCGTCGCGGTTGACGGTGCGCTCCGCCCAGCCGATGCCTGCGGAGTTGACGATGATCCGCAGCGGCGCGCCGGTGTCCACGGCCGCCTGGACGGCCGTCTCGACCTGCGCCGGGTCGGACACGTCCGTCTTGACGAAGACGCCGCCCAGCTCGTCGGCCAGGGCCTTGCCCTTGTCCTCGTTCAGGTCCGCGACGACCACCTTGACGCCGTTCGCGGCCAGCTCGCGCGCGGTGGCCTCGCCGAGGCCGCTCGCACCGCCGGAGACGACGGCGGATACTCCGTTCAGGTCCATAAGCAGCACCTTACGTCAGGGACCGAATCTGGTTCGGGGTGATGTTACCCACAGGTTAGGTTACGGTCTCGAACCGGCCCGGTCGTCGCCCGGGTCACCCTCTCCCGGACGGCCCGGGCTCACCCACCGAGCCTAGAGCGGCACGCGGCCGCGCGGCGGCTCACCGAGCGCCCTCCTGGCGGCCGGGTTACCGGGACGGCCTCCTGGGCGACGGGCTCCTGCGCGACGGCCTCCTGGGCGATGGCCTCCTGGGCGACGGGTTACCGGGCGACGGGTTGCCGGGACGGTTACTGCGCGGCGGGTTACTGGGCGGGCGGAGTCTCGGGCAGGAGCAGGCAGGTCAGCAGGTTCTCGACCGTGCACCAGGCGGGCTTGCGCACCGGCACGTAGCCGGACGGGACGCCGCGCTCGGCGATGATCCGCCGGTAGGCCGGGACGGCGTCGGTCGGACGGCGCGTCAGTGCCGGGTCGGTCAGGGCGTCCACGGTGTAGAGGCCGAAGCGCGGCCGGTAGCTGCCCCACTCGTAGTTGTCGGTCAGGCTCCAGTAGTTGTAGCCGATGACCTTGACGCCGTCGCCGATCGCCCGCTGCATCCAGTAGATGTGGTCGCGCAGGTGTTGCGCGCGCGTGTAGCCGTCCTTGCGCGGCTTGCCGTTGTCGGTGACGAAGCCGTTCTCCACCACGTACAGCGGAAGCTTCGGCAGGCGGCGCTGGTAGTTGCGCAGGACGTGGTAGAGGCCGTCCGGTTCGGGATCCACCTTCCACGGCTCGCCCGAGGCCGCGTTCGAGGCGGACAGGTTCGTCAGGCTCGCGCCGTAGTAGTAGTCGACGCCGACGAAGTCGAGCTTGTCGGTCACCTGGTTGAACAGGACGGCGTCCATGATGCCGTTCAGGATCGTCCCGTAGGCGATGTTGCTGGTCACCATCGCGCCGGGGTCGATGCGGTGGATGAGGTCGTAGGCGGCGCGGTGCGTCCGGACGAGGGCGTCCTTCATCGTGTCCGCCTGCGCGAGGGTGAGCGGCGCGTCCACGGACTCGCGGTACAGGTACTGGCTGGCCTCGTTGAAGGTGATCCAGAGGACGCCCATCCGGCGGTAGCGCTGGACGACGAAGCGCGCCTCGTCCAGCCAGTCGTTCACCGTCCGGGGATTCGTCCAGCCGCCCTGGTCGGCGACCCAGCCGGGGTACACCCAGTGGTCGAGGGTGAGCATCGGACGCATCCCGGCGGCGCGGATCCGGCGGACGAGGTCGTCGTAGTAGGCGAGCGCGGCCGGATCGCGGTGGCCGCGCCTCGGCTCGATCCTCGACCACTCGATGGACGTCCGAAACACGTTCACGCCCAGCGCGCGGGCGCGCGCGATGTCTTCCGGGTAGCGGTGCCGGAAGTCGACCGACTGCTTGTACGGATCGGTGACGCCGGGACTTTTGCGCGCGACGTACCGCGTCCAGTTGCTGTCAGGGAAGCTGCCTTCCGACTGGAACCCGGACGTCGAGACGCCCCACATGAAGTTCGCCGGGACTTTCGGCGCCTTGGGGACGCCCACTCGCGCCGCCGCGCCCACTCGCGCTGCCGCGCCCGCGCGCGCTGCCGCGTGCGCTCGCTCTGCCGCGTGCGCCGCCGACCCGGCGGGCACGAAGGCGGACGAACCGGCCAGGACAAGCGCGACCACGGCGGCACGGACGCGCCAGGCGACTCCCACGGCTTCCATGGCGGCTTTCACGGCGGCTCCCTCCAGGGTTCCCGATCACGATCACAAGCGCGGACGAGACGCCCGTCAACCCGGCGTGCCTGACCGGATACGGCACCGCGCACCCCAGCCGGCGACGGCGGACGATGCGCCGCAAACAGGCGACAAGCGGGCGGCGAGCAGGCGCCAGGCAAGCGGCAAGCGGGCGGTTACCTAGGCATCGCGGGCCGCGGGATGAGTAGCGTTGCCCGCTCGGCTACTCAGGCGCGGCCGACCGGCGCGGACGAGACTCACCGGCATGGACAGACTGCTCCTGCTCAAGAGCACGACGGCGTTCTTCATCCAGGCGATCATCTCTTTCATGGTCTCGATGGCGGCGGTGGCCATCGGGATCGTGTACCTGCCCGCGCCCATGTGGGTGCGGGGCTTCCTCGCGCTCGGCATGCTGTACGTGACGACCTCGACGTTCACGCTCGCCAAGTGCGTCCGGGACCGGCAGGAGGCGGCGGCGCCGCCGCGTCCGGGCCCGCCCGGCTCGCCGCTGCCGCCGAACGCCCCCTACGTCGAGTCGTCGTCCGGCTCGTGGGGCTGACCGCACTCCCCCTGGCGAGATTCCTTCGCGAACCCCCTCACGAACACCTCGCGAAGTCCACTCAACCGCCCGTGGCCGGATCGGGCCACCGGACGCGCCGTCAGGAGGCGGCGAAGCGGGCACAGAACGGCGTTCGCCTTCCGGGCGGACGCCGTTCTCGCGCGTCCACGGAACCGGACACCGGGGCATCCGGCGGCCACTTCCTCCGCGTGTCGCCCGATTGTGTCGCGGTTCACAGAACCATAACGGTCGGGCCGTTCGACAGGTATCGATAACGCTCGGTAATCGGCTTTATCTTGATCAACAATGCCTTTCGGCAATTTCCACCATTGCCGCACCGGCGGCCCCCCGTTACGGTGATCGGCGGTCGGAGGCGCGGCCCGAGACGGCCCGCCGCCGGTGCCCCGAACAATGGCCAGCCGCCCCCCCGGACGCCATCCGGAGGGGAGTGGTCCGGAGCGTGGGAAGGTCGCGCCCGGACACGGCGGTCCGCCGAGTCCACGCAGTCCAGAGGCGTGGAGCCGGATCCGGACGTCCCTGCCCGAATTCCTCTTGGGCGTACCGGATCGACGCGAGCCGAGACCTTTGTCCAATCCCGCACTTCGGCTGCCGGTCAGGCGTGAACGGTGACGTTTGGAGCTACCCTGAACGGCTTCGAAATCCCCCAAGGCCCGACTCCCTCCACCCGGCGCACCGCCGCTCCCGCCGGACGGCCGTCCGGTTCCCCGGGACGGCGCGCCCGCGGAGCGCTCGCGCTCGGCGCGCTCTGCGCCGCCGGATCGGTCGTCCTGGCGACGGCCCCGGCCGAGGCGGCGCCCGACACCACCGCCGTGACCAGCGCCTCGACGGCCGCGAAGCAGCGCTCGCGGGCCGCGGTCGCGGTCCGGTTCGCCTACCGGCACATCGGCGACCCGTACCGCTGGGGCGGCAACGGCCCGCACGCCTGGGACTGCTCGGGCCTGGTCGTCGGCGCCTGGCGCAAGGCCGGGGTGCGGCTGCCCCGCACCACCCAGTCGATCTACCGCGCCGTCCCCCACAAGGTCTCCTGGAGCCATCTGCAACCCGGTGACCTGGTGTTCTTCTACAGCGGACGGACCCATGTCGGGATCTACATCGGGCACGGCTACATGATCCACTCGCCGCACTCCGGCACGACCGTCCGCAAGGCGCGGCTGGCCGGTTACTACAAGCGCGAGTTCGCCGGCGCCGTCCGTCCCGGCTACTGAGCGTCACCGGTCGTCCGCCGGCCGGACGCCCCGAAAGCGCCCGGCCGGCGGCCCGGTGATCCAGATCACAACGCCGCAATTGCCTTCGGAAAAGCGCAGGCAGAACCCCGGGAACCGGAACTCGTGCGACCGTTCGCACACGCCCGGCGACGGCCGGGATTTGCCAGCAAAGGCGAACTCTGGCTACGTTCCTGGCGATCACGCGGCACGGACGCCGCCCGACAACAGAACATCCCGACGCGGCGGGGGACACCCCGCTCCGCACCGCCCGCGTCGCGCGCCGAGTCCGTGCAGCCCTGAGGCACGGAGCCGGACGCGGCCCACGGCGTCCCGGATCCGCTCCCCCCGGGAGCGCCCTCCGGTCCGCCCGGTCCGCATCGCGGCCCGCCCTCGCCCCCCTTCGCGAGCGGCGGACGAACACGCCGCACCGGCAGGCACCCACTGCGAGGTCTGGAGCAGTTCTGCATACCCCCCGAACCACCAAGCCGCTGAAGCACGCCGCCGTCGCGGCCGCCATCGCCGTCCTCGGCGGTTCCGCCCTCGTCGCGGCCCCCGCGCACGCGGCCCCGAACTCGCCGGTCACCAGCGTGAGCGCCCTGGCGTCCCTCACCGCCAAGCAGCGCGCCGCCCGGCAGAAGGCCCGGGCGAGGACCGCGGTCCGCTACGCCTACAAGCAGATCGGCGACCCGTACCGCTACGGCGGCACCGGTCCCGGCTCCTGGGACTGCTCCGGCCTCGCCGGCGGCGCCTGGCGCAAGGCGGGCGTGAAGCTGCCGCGCACGACGCAGCAGATCTACCGGGCCGTCCACTACAAGGTGTCGTGGAAGGGCGCCGTCGCGGGCGACCTGCTGTTCTTCTACAGCGGACGCACCCACGTGGGCATCTACGTCGGCAACGGCTACATGATCCACGCGCCCGGTTCGGGCCGGACGGTCCGCAAGGTGAAGCTCAACAGCTACTACAAGCGCGTGTTCGCCGGAGCCGTCCACCCCGGCTACTGAGCGAGGGCCGGACGGCCCTTCGCCGGCACTGAGCACTAACGAAGCCGTGCGTCGCCACAACGCGACGCACGGCTTCGTCGTTCTCCAAGATCCCGGGCCGTTTCAGTCGAGGGTCGGGTAGTCGGTGTAGCCGCGGTGGTCGCCGCCGTAGTAGGTCGCGCGGTCGGGCTCGTTGTACGGGCCGCCCGCCTTGATGCGCGCGGGCAGGTCCGGGTTGGCGAGCCAGAGCTCGCCGAACACGACCGCGTCCGCGACGCCTTCGCGGAGCGCCTCGACGCCGTACTCGGGCTTGGCCGGGAAGGACTCGGGCGTCGGGTGCGGGTTCAGCAGGAGCGTGCCGTCCCAGAACTCGCGCAGCCGGCGGGTCAGGGCGCGGTCGCCGAGCTCCATGACGTGCAGGTAGGCGAGGCCGAGCGGGTTCAGCTCCCGCAGCAGCGCCTCGTACTGCGCCACCGGGTCGCTCTCCTCGACGCCGTTGAGGGACGTCCCCGGCGAGACGCGGAACCCGACGCGGTCGGCGCCGATCGCGTCGCTCACCTCGCGCGCGACCTCGACGGCGAAGCGGTTGCGGTTCTCGATCGAGCCGCCGTAGGCGTCCGTGCGGTGGTTGCTGCCGTCCGCGATGAACTGCTGGATCAGGTACCCGTTCGCGCCGTGCAGCTCCACGCCGTCGAACCCGGCGGCGATCGCGTTGCGCGCGGCGGCCGCGAACTCCTTGATCGTCAGCGCGATGTCGTCGAGGGTCATCTCGCGCGGGACGGGGTGCTCCAGCATGCCCCGGTCCGGCGTGAACAGCTTCTGGCCGGACGCGACCGGGGACGGCCCGAGCGGCAGCGCGCCGTCCGGGTAGAGGTAGGGATGTCCGACGCGTCCCGTGTGCATGAGCTGCGCGACGATCCGTCCGCCCTTCGCGTGCACCGCGTCCGTCACCCGCCGCCACGCGGCCACCTGGTCGTCGTGGTGCAGGCCGGGCGTGAACACGTAGCCCTGGCCCAGCACGCTCGGCTGGGTGCCCTCGGTGATGATCAGTCCGGCTTCGGCACGCTGCGCGTAGTACTCGGCCGCCAGCTCGCCCGCCTTCCCGGCGTCCGCGGCCCGGCTCCGCGTCATCGGGGCCATCACCAGGCGGCTGGGCAGCTCCAGCGCGCCCACCTTCACCGGCTCGAAAAGCTCGTTCATCCCGATCAACTCCCTGTTGGCGATCAGCGTCTTGCCACTGGTCACGAAGGTAGGAGCCGGCGGCTACGGGGCGAATCCGTAAGACTTCGGTACTTGCCCCCGTAAGTTGGACCCGTGCTTTACGGGCGTGACACCGAACAGAACCGAATCGCCGAGTTGCTGGACGACGCGCGCGACAACGGGCGCAGCGGCGTCCTGCTGCTGCGCGGCGAGGCCGGCATCGGCAAGTCCGCGCTCCTGGAGTGGGCCGCCGACGCGTGCGCGCACGAGCGCGTCCTACGCGTCACCGGTTACGAGGCCGAGAGCAACATCGCCTTCGGCGGGCTCAGCCAGCTGCTCTGGCCCGTCCGCGACCGGGTGGAGGCGCTCCCCTCCGCGCAGGCGGAGGCGCTGCGCGCCGCGCTCGGACTCGGACACGCCGCCGACGGCTCCGGCGACCGGTTCGGCGCCGGGCTCGGCCTGCTGACGCTCCTCGCCGACCTCGCCGAGGACGGCCCGGTGCTCTGCCTCGTGGACGACGCGCAGTGGCTGGACGCGGCGAGCGCCGAAGCGCTGCTGTTCGCCGTCCGGCGGCTCGCGGCCGAGGGCGTGGTCGTGCTGCTCGCCGCCCGCGACGACGGCCTGATCGGCTCCGGCCTGCCCGAGATCGAACTGAAACGGCTCGAGAACTGCGACGCGCTGCGCCTGCTCGAAGAGCGGAACCTGCCGGCGGACGCCGTCCACCGGGTTCTGCACGACGCGGCGGGCAACCCGCTCGCCCTGCTGGAGTTCGGCGCCGCCGCACCGTCCTTCCCGGGGATGCTGCCGGTCGCCGACCGCGTCCTCGCCTCGTTCCGCGCCCAGATCGCCGCGCTCCCCGAACGCACCCGCGAGCTGCTGCTGATCGCCGCTGCCGAAGGACGCGGGCACCTGCCGAGCCTCGTCCGCGCCGCCGCGTCCTTCGGCCTCGACCTGGACGACCTGGCCGAGGCCGAACGGCTGCGCATGGTCGAGGTGACCGGCACCGGCATCGCGTTCCGGCACCCGCTGATCCGCGCCGCCGCCTACCAGGGCGCGCCGACCGCCCGCCGCATCACCGTGCACCGCGCGCTCGCGGACGCCGCCGACGACCCCGAATGCCGCGTCCGGCACCGCGCCGCCGCGGCCATGGGCCCCGACGAGGACGTCGCCGCCGAGCTCCAGCTCGCCGCCGAACGCGCGCGCGGCAAGGCGGCCATCGGCGTCGTCGCGCGCCTCTACCGCCAGGCCGCCGACCTCAGCCCGGACGACGACGCCCGGGCCGCGCGCCTCGCGGCCGCCGCCGACGCGATCCTCACCGCGGGAAGCCCCGAGCACGCCGAGGAGACCGCGCGGGAGGCCGCCGAGCTCACGTCCGACCCCGTCCTGCTGGCGCGCCTCGCGCGCGTGCGCGCGACCGTGGAAGTCGAACGCGGCAACGGACGTACCGCCGCGACGCTCCTGCTGGACCACGCCGAACGGTCCGCGCCGTCCGACACCCACGCCATGCTCCGCTCCGCCGCCGCCTACGCGTGGACGAGCGGCGACACGGCGTCCGTGCAGGCCGCCGCGTCCCGCCTCACCGACGACCCGTTCGTCACCGGCCTGGCCGCCCTCACCATCGAGGACTACGAGACCGGCCTTCCGCTCCTCGCGCGGGCCGTGCGCGAAGGCGGCCCCGACGCCGTTCAGGCGGCCGTCATCCTGGGCGCGGACGAGCAGACCCTCGACCTCGCGTCCGCCGCCGCCACCCGAGCCCGCCGCCTCGGCCAGATCGGCTCCCTCCCGGACATCCTGGACGCGCTGGCCCAGGCCCAGATCGCCCTCGGCCTGCACGCCGACGCCGAAGCCTCGGCTACCGAAGCCCTCGCCCTCGCCCGCGACACCGGCCTCTGGCACGGCGGCACCCGCACGGCCGCCGTCCTGACGCGCCTGGCCGCGATCGAGGGCGACGAGTCCTACCTGACCGTCCCGTCCCGCACCCCGGCCGGATCCGCCGCCGCCCTGACGGACGCCTCCCGCGCCCTCCTCGACCTCGCCCGCGGACGCCACGACGACGTCGTCCACCGCCTGGAGGACCTCTTCCACGGCCCCCACCGGCACTCGGCCGGCGTCATGATCGCGTCCGCCGACCTGGTCGAGTCGGCCGTCCGCCTCGACCGGCCCGACCTCGCCGCGACGGCCCAGGCCCGCTTCACCCGCTGGGCGACCGCGGGCGGCCAGCCGTGGGCCCGCGCGATCGTCCTGCGCAACGAGGCCCTCCTGACCGACTCCGAGCCCCCGTTCGTCCAGGCCCTGAACTTCCACGACCAGGCCCTGCGCCCCTTCGAGAAGGCCCGCACCGAACTCGCCTACGGCGAATGGCTGCGCCGCCACCGCCGCCGCGCGGACGCCCGCAACCGCCTCCGCTCGGCCCTGGAGTCCTTCGAACGCCTCCGCGCCACTCCCTGGCTCGACCGCGTCCGCACCGAACTAAGGGCCACCGGCGAGGGCACCACCGCCGCCGTCCCGGCCGCCGCCGCCCTCCTGGACCGCCTGACCCCCCAGGAACTCCAGGTCGTCAAGCTGGCCGCCGAAGGCACCAGCAGCCGGGAGATCGCCGCCCAGCTCTTCCTGAGCCCCCGCACCGTCGAGTACCACCTCTACAAGGCCTATCCGAAACTGGGCATCTCCTCCCGCCGTGATCTGGCCCGCCTTTCTTTCCCCACCGCACCCGCCACCCTCCGCACCCCGGCCTCCCCCAAGCCGCCCCGCCCCCGAATCCCAGTCCCCCAGCCCGCCCAGGGCTGCGCCTGACCCCGCTTTCACATTCGTCCGCAATCCCCGACCAAAAGCCGTCTCCAGCGCGGCGGCCAGCGTCCGTAAGCCCGCTCGCCAACCCCGGACTGCGCCTGATGCGCCTGATGCACCTGATCCACGCCTCACACGCGTTCTCAACGCCTCAACCAGAACCGTCCCCAGCGCAGGAACAGCCCCCGCAAGCCCGACTTCGAACGCTGCGCACAGCAGGCACGACCAGGGCATCCATCCCCGCGCGTTGAGCCGGCGCATGTGAAGAACGCCCCCAGAGCTCCGCGCCACCAGGCGCAGCCTGTGGTCGCCCCTCAGGCAGCGAAAGCAGTGCTGAGGGCGCAGGCTGTCGCGCAAGCAGCGGGCGATGGGGAAACGTGGCGGCGAAGAAATAGCGGGGTAGTGAGCGGATGTGCGAGACGGAAGCATGTCGGTCAGGCGGGTCCGAGAGGCTTATACGCGAATTGCGGAGGTCGATCGGCCCGAAATCTGGATCGAGTTGCGCCCGCAGGACGAGGTCGAAGCGGAAGCAGCGGCAGCGCGGGGGCGTCCGCTTGCGGGGACGGTCGTGGCCGTCAAGGGCAACTTCGACGTGGCCGGGTTGCGCACGACGGCGGGGTGTCCGTCGTACGGGAACGTCGCACGTGAGGACGCACCTGCCGTGGCGCGGTTGCGAGACGCCGGAGCGATCGTCCTCGGCACGACGAACATGGACCAGTTCGCGACCGGACTCGTCGGGACGCGCAGCCCGCACGGCGCGGTGCGGAACGCCGTCGATCCCGCGTACGTGTCGGGCGGGTCGAGTTCTGGCTCCGCTGTCGCGGTCGCGCTCGGCATCGCCGACCTGGCGCTCGGCACGGACACGGCCGGTTCGGGACGGGTTCCCGCCGCGTTCAACGGCATCGTCGGCTTCAAGCCGACCTACGGCCTGATCCCGACGGACGGCGTCGTACCCGCGTGCCGCAGCCTCGACTGCGTCAGCATCCTCGCGCGCACGCTGCGAGAAGCCCATCGCGCGCTCGGCATCCTGGCGGACCGTCCGATCACGCCTCCTCCGCGCCGTCCGGGCCCGTGGCGCGTGGCGATACCCGCCGCCACCGGTGACCTAGGCGAACTGGCCCCGGGCTGGGCCGACGCCTACGAGTCGGCGGCGGGTGCACTGAACACCGATCTGCTGCCTGTCGATGTCTCTCCCTTCATCGAAGCCGGCGACCTCCTCTACGGAGGAGCGTTCGTCGCCGAGCGGTACGCGGCCGTCGGCGCGTTCGTTGTTCGCGGCTCTCCTGACCTGGACCCCACCGTCGCGGACATCGTGGCAGCCGCCTCCGACATTCCCGCGTACCGCCTGTTCACCGAGCGTGAGCGCCTCGCCGAGCTGCGCGAAGCGGCCATGATCGCGCTCGGCGAGGCCGACGCCCTGCTGCTGCCGACGGCGCCGTTCCATCCCACGCTGGACGAGGTCACGGCCGATCCGGTCGGCGTGAACGCGCGGCTCGGCCGGTTCACCAGCTCCACGAACCTGCTGGGCATGGCGTCCGTGGCCGTCCCGCGCGGCCAGGTGGACGGCCGTCCGTTCGGCGTGATGCTCCTCGGACGGCCCGGATCCGACGACCACCTGGCCGCGATCGCCACAGCCCTGTCCCCGTAACCGCCCCGCCTCCCGCGGACGGAAAGCGATCGCGGCACGGTCCCGCGGACGGAAAGCGGTCGCGGCACGGTCCCCGCAACGGCCGCGTCCCTGGCAGACGCGAAGCCGCCGCAGGGACGTCCCGAAACAGTGGCGGCTTAGCGGACCCGGAAGCCTTCGCGCCGCTGTCTCCGGGGCGGCGGCGGGTTCAGCGGACGGGGAGGCGTCGTGCGAGGAAGTCCTCGGTCAGCGCCCAGGCGCGGGCGGCGGGTTCGGGCTGGTGGAACAGGGGGGAGGTCCGGTTGTGGAAGGCGTGCCCGCCGTCCTCCTGGACGTGGAACTCGACGTCGTCGCGTCCGGCCAGTGCCTCCTCGACGGCCGCGACCTTCTCGCGGGGGATGTACGGGTCGGACCCGCCGAAGTGGAACTGGATCGGGACGGTGATGTCCCCGGCGCGGTCGAGGTCGTTCGGTACGCGCGAACCGTAGAACGACACGACCGCATCGAGCTTTTCGGACGCCCGCGCCGCCAGCAGGTACGCCAGCGACCCGCCGAAGCAGAACCCGACAGCCCCGACGCCGCCGGACACTTCGGGCAGCTCGCGCAGCCTGTCGAGCGCCGCCTCCAGGTCGTCCTCGCCCTTCGTCCAGTCGAAGCGGGAGACCTTGTCGGACGCCTCGGCCATCATGCTCTCGCTGTGCTCGACCGACCAGTCTCGTTCGAGCCGCCAGAACATGTCCGGCGCGGCCACGACGTAGCCGAGGGCGGTCAGATCGTCCGCGACGGCGGCCATGTAGTCGCCCACGCCGAAGATCTCCTGGATGAGCAGGACGCCGGGCCCGCTCCCCTTCTCCGGGAGCCACACGTGCAGGGAGAACTCGCCGTCCGGCACGCGGACGGTCTCGGTGCGCTTGGTCATCGGTCCAGGATCGCGTAAACCGTCGTCGCGTGCGCCACGGGGTCGTCCGGGCGGCCGTCCGCGGTCATCGTGACGTCGGCGAACGCGAGCGTGCGGCCGATCTTGGTCAGCCGGACGTCCACGAGCACGTCCGCGTCCTTCACCGGACGCTGGAACGTGGTGTTCAGCTGGACGGTCGTCATCGGGACGAATCCCCCGCGCGCCCCGGACACCGCGATCACCGTCGCCGTGTCGGCCGCCGCCATCAGCGCCTGCCCGGACAGCCCGCCGCCCTCCCGCGCCAGCCGCTCGGACCAGGGCAGCCGCAGCCGCGCCGCGCGCTCCCCCACCTCCTCGACGCGCAGCCCGAGGTCGAGCACCCACGGCGCGAAGTTGTCGCGCAGGACCTTCTCCGCCTCTTCTACCGTCACCCCGTCATGATGCACGCTGGGATCATGCTTGCGGAGGTCTTCCTGCCCGCCACCTACGCCGAAGGCGTCCCCTACGACACCTTCGCCCGGCTTCGCGCGGAATCGCCGGTCTGCCGCATCCCCGAGCCCGCCGTCGGGCCCTGGCCGTCCGGGCCGGGCTACTGGGCGGTGTTCCGGCACGCGGACGTCAAGCACGTGCTGCGCGACGCCGCCGACTTCTCGTCCCACCTCGGCG
This sequence comes from Actinomadura gamaensis, assembly GCF_042652125.1. NCBI lineage: Bacteria > Bacillati > Actinomycetota > Actinomycetes > Streptosporangiales > Thermomonosporaceae > Actinomadura > Actinomadura gamaensis. The sequence continues at coordinate 71,098 of NZ_JBHSIT010000014.1, forward strand.
CCACCCAGATCCGCGACCCGGACACGCCCGAGGACCTGGAGTTCGTCCGGGCGATGATGCTCAACCAGGACCCGCCCGACCACTCCCGCACGCGCCGCATCGTCGCCGCCGCCTTCACGCCCCGGGCCGTCCGCGCCCTGGAGGAGACGATCACCGCCCGGGCCCGCGCGCTGGTCGCCTCCGCCTCCGGCGAGATCGACTTCGTCGAGCTGGCCGCCGACCTCCCGGTCTGGACGCTCGCCCACATCATGGGCATCCCGGACAGCGACCGGCGCCTGCTCTACGACTGGGCGTCCCGCATCATCGGCTACCAGGACGCGGACTACGCGGGCCTCTCCACCGCCGACATCGACGCCCTCAGTCCGATGGGCAAGAATTCCGTCACCCAGCGTCCCACGACTCTCACCCGTCCGGACGGCCGTCCGATGAACCCCCGGTCGCAGGCGGCCCTCCGCGACATGTTCGCCTACGCGCACGCCCTGGCGGACGAGAAGCGCCGCTCCCCCGGCGAGGACATCATGTCCCGGATGCTCGCGGGCGGCCTCACCCGCCCCGAGTTCGAGAACATGTTCTTCCTCTTCGCCGTCGCCGGGAACGAGACCCTCCGCAACGGCATCCCCGGCGGCCTCCTCAGCCTCCTCGACCACCCCGCCGAGTTCCAGCGCCTCCGGGACGACCCGTCCCTCCTCGACACGGCCATCGAGGAGATCCTCCGCTTCTGGCCCCCGGTCATGGACTTCCGCCGCACCGCCACCCGCGACCTCACCCTCGCCGGCCGGCCCATCAAGGCCGGCGAGAAGGTCGTCGTCTACCACGCGTCCGCCAACCGCGACCCCGCCGTCTTCCCGGGCCCGGACCGCTTCGACATCACCCGCACCCCGAACGACCACGTCAGCTTCGGCTTCGGCCCCCACTTCTGCCTCGGCGCCCACCTGGCCCGCACCCAAATGCGCGCTTTCTACCGCGAACTCCTGCCCCTCAAGATCACCCTCTCCGGCACTCCCGTCCGCCTCGTCTCCAACTTCCAGAACGGCCTGAAACACCTCCCCGTCCACCTGACCCGCTGATCACCGGGACGCTCCCCGCCCAGATGGCTGACCGGACACAACCACGCGATCTGATCGCTCTGACCGTCCTTACCGTCCTGCGCCCTGATCGCTAGGCGAGCGGGGGCGGCGGGAGGGTGGTCGGCCGCGACCTGTCCGGTCTGTACGAGAGCTTTCACCTGGCTCGCTGGCCGGCTTCGGGACGGCGGTGGGTGGCCGCCACCGTCGCGGTGAGGGCGGCCAGGGCCGTGGCGATCCACAGGGTGCCCGTAGTGGCGACGTGGTCCATGGCCAGTCCACCGACGAGGGCGCCGAAGGCGATGGAGAAGTTGAAGGCCGCCACGAACAGCGAGCCGGCAGCCTCGTGCTGCTGCGGGGCGGCTTTGAGGATCCAGGTCTGGAGGGACACCGACACTCCCCCGTAGGCGAGGCCCCACCCCAGGAGCAGGACGATCGCGGCCTCGGGCGTCCCGCCGACCAGCGCGAAGAGCGCCACGGCCGCGGCCAGGGCGGCCGCGATGGTGACGACGGTGCGGCGCACGTCGTGCCCGGCCCGCGCTCCGGCCGCGAAGTTGCCGATCACGCCGGCGATGCCGTAGGCCAGCAGCAGCCCGCCGGTCCGGTCGCCGCCGATGCCCGAGACCTGCTGGAGGATGGGACGGACGAACGTGTAGGCGGCGAAATGGCCGGTGATCAGCAGGAAGGTGATGATCACTCCCGTCCGCACGCCGGAACCGGCGCGCAGGAGCCGGGGCAGCTCGCCGAACGTGATCGTGCGCTGGGACGGCAGCGAGGGGAGCAGCAGCACCAGGGCCGCGAGCGCGGCCAGGCCCAGGAACCCCACCGCGGCGAAGGCGGTGCGCCAGCCGCTCGAGTCCCCGATCAGGGTCCCCGCCGGGACGCCGAGGACCGAGGCCGTGGAGACCCCGCCGAAGACGATCGCGGTGGCGCGGGCCACGTGCCGCTCGGACACCAGCCGCGGGGCCAGGCCCCCGGCGATCGCCCAGAAGCCGCCGACGCCGACGCCCACCAGGAACCGGGCGGCCAGCACGACCCCGAAGTCGGGGGCGACGGCGGAGACCAGGTTCGCCGCGCCGACCAGGCCGACCAGCGCGCAGAGGACGACCCGCCGGTCCACGCGTCCGGCGGCCACGGTGACGAGCGGTGCGGAGACCATGGCGACAAGGCCCGGCACCGTCACCATCAGGCCCGCCGTCCCCGCCGAGACGTGCAGACCGGAGCCGATGGGCGTGAGCAGCGCGACCGGCAGCAGCTCGGACGTCATCAGGCTGAAGATCCCCAGTGCGACGGCCGCCACCGCGAGCCAGCCCCGCATCGAAGACCGGCCGGCTCCGGCAGCAGCCTGATCGACTCCGGCGGCGGCCTGGTCGGGTTTGGCGGCGCGGGCGCGGGAAGCTCTTTTGGGGATGCTCGGTGCCGCGCTCATGCCGAGGCCCCGGTGATGAACTTCCGGGTCAGCCCGGCGACCTCGTCCGGCCGGACGAACCAGTCCATGTGCCCGTCGCCGTCGAGTTCCACCAGGCGGCTGCCGGCGATGCCCGTGTGGAGCACCCGGGACTGCTCGACCGGAGCCATCTGGTCGCATCCGAGCCCGATGACCAGGGTCGGCGCCTGGATCCGGGGCAGCAGGTCCCGGATGTCGATGCGGGACGCCAGGTCGATCTGGCGGGCCACTCCGGGAGGCCACTCGTCCTCCAGCGACTTGGCCAGGCCCTCGTGGCCGAAGCCGTCCAGGGTCGCGGCGCTGAAGCCCTGCAGGGTGCCGAAGCGCTTGAACAGTCCGAAATCGGTGGCGGCCAGGTCGCGCCAGAACTCGAAGTTGAACCGGGCCCGGGGCCCCGTGGTGTCGGCGACGCCACCCACGAGGACGAGCCTGCGCACGAGTTCGGGATGGGTGGCGGCGGTGGCCGCGGCGATCGCGGCGCCCATGGAGAAGCCGAACAGGTCCACCCGGCCGTCCACGGCGGCGCGTGCCGCCGCGGTGACCTGCCCGACGAGGAGGTCGACGGTCAGCTCACCGCCGTGATCGGCCGTCTGGCCGCTGCCGCTGAGGTTGGGGCGCACGACGGTGCGGTCGCCGCTGAAATGTCCGACGAAGTTGCCGAACGCCCTGTCGGCGTCGCCGCCGACTCCGTGCACGAGCACCAGCCCGGGACCGTCACCGTCGACCTCGTAGTGGACGGTGCTGGGCGGCGCGGAAACGAATGGCATGGCAGGCCTCCAGGAAGCTCGCGGCCAGAGCCGTTCGGCCTGGCAGGGACAAGCCTGGAAGCCCGGCGATCCAGCAGCCAGCCCACCGTTCTGAGTACGCACCGATTGAGCAGGCGGCGGTCACGCGAGGTCGGCGCTCGCCCTTCGGTCGGTGGTCGAGGCGAGATACCTCATCGCGGCCTCGGTGGCGGAGCCGGGTTCGGCGACGAGGAGTTCGAGCTCGCTGAGGTCCGGATCGCCTGGCAGGAGCATCGTTTCGCCGGTGAGCCGGAGCTCGCCCACCACCGGATGCGTGAACACATAGCCCCGATGGCTCCACAGGGCCACGTCATGCTCGTCCCATAGCCGCCGGAAGTCCTCGCTGGACTCCCGCATGGCGCCGATGTGCGCCGTCAGCCGGGAGTCCTCGGGGCTGCGCGCCAGCAGTACCCGCAGGTAGGCGACATGCGCCCCGGCGAACGCCCGCCACTCCGCACCGAGCATGAGCCGGTACTCCTCGTTGAGGAAGACCTGATGCGACCAGGTGCGCTGCTCGGGCGGCATCGCGGCGAGATCGACGAGCACGGCGGCCGGCCGGTTCCAGGCGACGATGTCGGTGTGATGCCCGAGGACGAACACCGGGCTGTACACCATGGAGTCCAGCACGCGCTGCAGACCGTCCCGGATGCGCAAGCGCGGAACCCGGGGCGAGACCTGCGGCGGATGAGCCAGGCCGTGCAGATAGACCCGTTCCTCCTCGTTCAGCCGCAGCGTCCGCGCGATCGCGTCGAGGACGTCCGCGGAGACGTTCTCCGTATGCCCCTGCTCCAGCCGCGTGTAGTGCGCGACGCTCACGCCGGCGAGGGAGGCGAGTTCCTCGCGCCGCAGCCCTGGCACCCGCCGCTGACCGCCCTGCCCCGCCAATCCGAAGTCCTCGGGCTTCAGCCTGGCCCGCCGCGACTTCAAAAACCTGCTCAGCTCGGTACGAACGTCCACGTTCAGCGAGACTAACGGCCGCATCGCATCCCACGCAGACCGCCGCACACCTCGCCGCCGAGCCCCGTCTCGTCTCGCCTCGCCTCGCCACCGAGCATGGGCCGCCCGTCCGCGTCGTTGAAGCGCGAGGACGGGACGTCCGCATAGGCGCCCCTGCCCCAGGAATGCCAGACAGGCGACGGCTATGCGATAACGAGAATTACCACTGGCAGGAAAGAATGCATGGCCGAATCGTGCGCGGCATCTTCGACGCTATTCGACGGGCCAGCTCGACTTCTCGAAAGCCCCGGACATCGGCGAGGGCTCGGACAGCGGCGCAACCGCTGTGCGGGCCCGCCTAGCTTGGAGGGCGTCAGGCGGCGAGGACGGCGCGGCAGTCACCGCACAAGCCGTCCGGCGTGGCGGTGCGGAGCGGACGCGCGCAGTCGCCGCATTCGGTCCAACGCACGGCGGCGGGGGACGGCGCGATGCGAGACCCGCACGCGGAATCGGCGGACGCTGTAGCGCGAAGGGACGCGACGGCCGTCCAGACCGGCATCTGCTCGTCGAGCCGATGCCGAATCAGCGCTGCTGCCGAACGGATCTCGCTGGGCAGACCCTTGGTCAGAACCCAGTGGATCTCAGCGGGCGGGACGTCAGCCGCGAGCGCCTGCCCGACAAGCGCGGCGAGCGCAGGCAGCGTCGCCGCCCCGACCGACAGGCGCGGCTCGGCGGCGACGACACCGAGGAGGACGCGCGTCCCAGCGGTCAGCGCGGCGGACGCGAGCTGCGCCGGACGGCGGCCGGTGCGCGACGCAGCGCCGACCCGTCCGGCGGACGGCGCGGACTCGTTCGGCGCAGCGTCGTCCGCACCCGGCGCAGCTTCGAGCGTCGCGCGAGAACCGCGCAGGTCAGAGGGCAACTCGTCATCGATTTCTTCCGGGACGTCCCGAACCGTGGTGCAGGTGACGAGACGGCCATCATCGAGGCGAACGACGCGACGGCTGAGATACCCGGCGGTCTCCAGCTCGCGGAGCGCACGGCCGATGGCCATTTCGCCCTCGTTGAGACGGGCGGCCAGGGCGCGGATGCTGATGTCCGCGCCGTCCGGCAGTGACAGGAGCAGTAGCCCCAGGCCACGAGCGCGCAGGCTCAACCCGGAGTGCTGAGCGAGACCGTTCGGAATGACGGTGAAGCGGCTGGTGTGCCGGGTACGGACCCGGCGCATCCCGCGCGGCGAGCGACAGTCTGTCGCCGCGGCTGCCGACGATTCAGTCGGCGCGATAGCATCGCGAGCAACCACCTGGACTCCTCTGAAGTCTGGTTGGCCAGACCCTCAGCCGGTGTTGGTAGCACCGCTGGGGGTCGTTTCGTTTATGGGGCTTGTAGTCGAGACACTACACCCACCGCCAGACCACGAAGCAAACTCACCAGCCGACAAGTCAACGCCGGTAGGTGGGTTCTTTCACCCGAAGTACTTTCCAAGATCTCCGAGTTAGCCGGAATCCGGCACGCCGGGTCGCGGGTTCCCACGACCCGGCGCGAACAGCCAAAACGAGCCGCGACCGCAAGGACGACCTCACCAGCCACGCCCGCCGCCCCAGACGTCCCAACCAGTACAAAACCCGCACAACGACCGAAGCCTCGGGGAGCCGTTAAATACAGATTAATCCGGCAACACAAACCGGCCCCATACCCTCGGAGCTAAATATCAACCGAGTAGTAGTTCAGCGACCGCTTCCGGGGCCTCATGCATTACGTCGTGTCGGGTCGGGAGATCGTGAACCTGCCATTCAGGGTCAGCTTCAAGCCGGGTGCGGAGTGCAGCGAACGGCGTCCGGTCCTCCCACCCCGAGCAGTAGACGAACTCCCGCCGAGGAACGCGGTCGACCGCACCCGTGAGCCGGACCGCTTGCAGGAACGAGGCGAGAGGATGGGGACGGCGGCGCGGATCGCCGCCTTCCGGCGGCCGGACGGCGTAACCGCTGTCCGCGGCACCGGCCGCGATCAGCTCCCGGAAGTACTCGTTCGCCAACGACCACCACGACTCGTCATCGCGCGGGACGAACGCGTCGAGATGCACCAGCCGCGAGATCCGCCCGTCGGCACGGTCGGCGGCTGCAGTGATCACCATCCCGGCATAGCTGTGGCCGACCAGCGTCGCCTCAGTGATCTCCGCGCGATCGAGCAGCCGCAGAACGTCGTCGGCATGCGTATCGACATTGGCCGTCGCGACCGTGGCGGCATCATCGTCCGGCCGCAGCCCGGTCAGAGTCAGGGCGTGCACCGCATGACCGGCACGCTCCAGCAGCGGAACCACCGCCTCATAAGCCCACGCCCCCTTCCACCCCCCGGGCACAAGAACGAACGTCGCCATGAGCTTCTCCCTCTCCCCCACGCACGCCCGCCAAGGCCCGCTACCTCGACGGCCTGTGAGCCGGCCGAACGCTCGACGCGCCCAACGCCGGTCGCCTGATCATGCCCGACCACCCGATCAACCCGCTCCCGAAGCGCCAAGCAAGATCACTCGCACCATCACCCCAACGAGCGACACCCAGGAGACACCGCAGGCGACCTCCTGCCGCGTACAGCGAAACAGCGCCCCGGCAAGGACTCACCGCGGCAGGCGTCCAGCGCCATGACGTCGGCAGACACCCACCCTCCTGATCATTCACGTCCTCCCGGGCCGATTACGAGGTGCGACGAGGGACCGAGCGGCCTACACTCGGGGCGAGCCGGGTAGGATCAGCAACCCTGATCCGTCCCACCTACGTGCGAGCAGCGCTCCGGCCACCGCCGTAGCGTTCCCGCAGGTAGGAGGCCGGTATCACGGGTCGCTAGCTCAATTGGCAGAGCTCCGGACTTTTAATCCGTAGGTTGTGGGTTCGAGTCCCACGCGACCCACTACGCCTGACCTGCGGAAACGCAGCGATCACCGCGTTCACCCAGCGCCGTTTCGTCCCACTCTGTCCCCGTGGTTGCTCGATGGCTGCTCGGCGTCGAGTGCTCGGCCAAATCACCTTCCGATGGCCCCAGCCGCCGACACGGTCAGGACGACCGGGGCAACGCGTGCGCGATGCGTCGTCGACGGAGGAAGGTTCCTTCGCTGGCTTTCCGCCTCCGGCTCCTCTGAGGCCCGACCGCACCGAGACTGCTGCAACAGTCCGCCTGCTCTCTCCTGTTGCCCTGCCCGCTATCTCCCGAGGTTTTGCCTGGTTGGCGCCTTGTGGATCGGCAGTTGGGGCAGGGATGTCAGCGCAAGCAGTCTGTTGGGACGCTTTTGACGTGGGCGTTCCGTGAGGCGAAGGGAAACAGAGATGAAGGACATCAACGAAGAGCTCGCGCTGGATGTGGAGACGCTGGAGATCGGCGAGGACGTCGACTACGGCAGCTTCACCACCGGCCACGGTGTCCACGAGCTGGCGTCGTCCGACTACCGGACCGCCAGCTACATGGTGTGAGGGCCCGGGCTGCGGGTTAGTCCGCTGCCTGGTCGGGGGAGCCCGCCCGTCTGTGCAGGACGGTGCGGGCTCCCGTTTGGGGGTGCATCGATCCCTCGAACCCCGGTTTCAATCCTCGATCCCTCCCTACCTGGCGGGGCGGGCCGGGTTGCGGGGCCCGGAGGGTGTTCTCAGGTGAGGGGGGTGGTGCGGAAGGCGGTCAGACCGGCTGGTGGTGGGTCGTCGTCGGGGCGGGGGTGGGGGTGGCCTGCAGCCAGGACGTAGAGGGGGGTTTGTGAGGTGTTGTCGATGCCGAGGCGTTGGGCGATGGCGGTGTCGCCGAAGGCGCCGGTTTGGGCGGGACCCAGGCCCAGGGCGGTGGCGGTCAGCGCGAAGGTCTGGCCGAGGTGTCCAGCGTTGAGGAGGCTGACCCGGTAGCAGCGGGGCATCCGGTATTTGATGCGCAGGCGTTCGATGACCGCGACCAGGATGACCAGGAACGCGGCGCCGCCGGCCCAGTCCTGTCCGGCGCACAGGTAGGCGGCCTCGTCGGCGGTGAAGCCTTCGGCGAGCAGTTCGAGGCTGTGTTCGCGGCTGTTGTAGTGGTAGATCCCGGCAGGGATGCCGCTGACGTTGACGACGGCAAGGTAGGGGTCGAGTTCTTGGCGGGCGCCGCCGGCGGGGCTGGTGCGTCGGATCACGGCGCCGAACTGGTCGGCGTCGATGTAGTCGACGGGGGCGAAGCAGGTGGCCAACAGGGTGGCCAGGGTAGGCAGGTCGACGGGGTCGCGGGCGAATTGGCGGTGGGTGCGTCGGGCGTACAGGACCTCGCCGATCGGGGTGTCCAGGGGGTCAGGGCGGCGGGGCAGCAGGATCCGGTCGGCGTCGGGGTAGGTGGTGAAGATCGGCGGGAGTTCACCCGACCCCGCTTGCGCCCTGGTCTGGTACTCGGCGCAAGTTTCGGCGGTCACGGTGTCCTGGGTGGCGTAGTGGAAGAACGGCGCCTCGGGTTCCCAGGAGGCCCAGTAGTGGGCGATCTGGGCGTCACGGTCGGCCTCGGGGGTGTCCTCGGCGAGCAGGAGCCCGTGCTGGCGCAACACCGCCACGGCCTCCCCGACGGTCTGCTCGGTCAGATGCTCCAGCCCAGCGGTGGCCTGCGGCAGGGTGCTCCAGTCCTCGAAAGCGGTCAGGACCTCGGCGGTGCAGGGGTGCAACGCCACGGCGGCCCCGTCGGGGTAGGGATGGGCCACGAACGCTCCGTCGTGCCAGTAACAGGTCAGGCACCGGCGCCGGCGCAGACGCATCGCGTACCTCTTCCCTGCTCGTAGTCCAGGTGGCGGGAACCGGGGCAGGACGGCCCCGGCTCCCTACCGATCATCGATGGTCGGTCGCGGCCATCAGCGCTGGGTCCGGGGGCTGTAGCATCCCGGGCACCAGCCCTGGCTGTTTCGGTCGCTGCGAGTGACCGGCTGGGCAACGATCTGGATCGTACGCATGATGGTGTCAAGTCCCTTCATGTTCGTCTTTCCAGGTAATCCGGCGGGTATCTGACATCCCGTCGCCGACAGCCCTGCCCGCATCCACCGCAGCCAATAGCTACGGCAGGTAATCAACACGCGAACGTCTCTTTGCCGTAGCAGCCACCCGCCCGTCCGGGCGGCTGTTTCGCGGCGCCGCACCGTCTCTCCCGCGCACGCAGCTTCCGGAAGCGATCCGATATCACCCCTAAGCCTCAGTAGGCGGCCTTGCAGCCGGGGGTGGGGTCGTCGAGGCCGTCACCGGCCGCTCCACCCCCACCGGCGGCCCCGCCAAGACCTTCGCCTTCGGCCAGATTCACGACCACAAGCCCAAACGCCGCCCGTCGAACTGCTGGAGGTCCAGGACGGCCGGGATCGCGCCGACTTCAGGCCGCGCCAGCACCCCGATCGTTTGGGTTTGACCGGACTCGTCCTGAACCTCCCCATTGCCCCTACGTAATCGGGTCATTGCGCACGGTTTGGTCCGATGGTGTGTGTTCGTCAACCCGCACCGAGGAGGGAACCATGGGCTTGGGCTGGGGCACGAAACTCGCCTTCATCGTGGCGAAACAGTACGTCGACAAGGTCGTGAAGCCGGAGATCAGGCGGCAGCAGGCCAAGCAGGCCGGGCAGCCGAGCAAGCCGGCGCCTTCCCAGCAGGAGGTCGGCGACCAGTTGAAGCAGTTGGGCCAGTGGGCCGTCAACGAGTTGGCCAAGAGGCAGAAGGCCACAGCGAAGGGGGGCGCGAAGTGACCGCGGAAGGCAAGACGACCGAACTCGGCGAGATGCTGCTGCACCTCGCCGATGCCGGGCTGAAGGAGGAGGTCGGCTCCTGGGTCGGCGCCGGCACCGACAACGAACCCGTGACCAGCGCGCAGCTGCGGGAGGCCCTGCCCGACGGCGTCCTGGAGGCGGCGGCCGCCGAGGCGGGGATGAGCGTGGAGGAACTCGCCGACCAGCTCGCGCGTGAACTGCCCGCGGCCACCGACACGCTGACGCCGGGAGGGGAACTGGCCGACGATGCCCAGGCCGACCGACTGGCACGCGACCTCGGCTAGGGCGTGTCTCAAAGGCAGGCCAGCCAGTCGTTGATGCAGGCGATGTGGAGAACTGCCTGGTCGCGGACGGCGAGCTTGTCATAGCGAGTGGCGACCGCGCGGTGGCGTTTGAGGCGGTTGATGCCACACTCCACTGCGGAGCGGGCTTGGTAGTCCACCGCGCAGAAGGCCGGCGGCCGGCCGCCTCGGCCGCCCTTGCGGCGGCGGTGGCCGATCTGGTCGGCCGGTTGCGGGATCGTCGCGCGGAGTGTGACGATCCTCTTGGTCTTCCCGAACGCGGAGCTGGAGGAGGGCCGCATGTCCGGTCAGTTGACGGCCACCACCCATATGGAACCGGGGAATCCCGCGGGCAACATCGTCATCGTCATCACCAACGGGACCGATGAGGACCTGGCGGACCGTTCCGCGATCGAGTTCAACGTCCTGGCCGGGATCGAGGTGAGCCCGGGGTATGGAGTCGTCAACACCGAACAGGACGGCGGTCACGTCGTCGGCGAGCTCAGCGAGGTCCTGGGGTCCGGCGAAACCAAGACGTTCAACGTCGCGTTCCTGATCCCCGGGACGGACGCCGAGACCCTCGACTCCAAGAACCTCCCGACCAACATCACCATCAATGGCCGGCCCGCCGGCTGAGAACTCAACACCTGCGCATCCGCAGCTCACGGCCCTCCGCCTCCGAACGTGGCCCCACCGGCGATCTGGCCTGTGACCCCACACGACAGTGAAACCATGGGCATCGGGGCCCGGGCTGCCCTGATGAAGGCCGACCGGGTTCGCCTTTGTCGTGGCCGTCCGCCAGAAGCTGTTTGAGAACCCTGGGCTGGATCGCCTGCCCCGTCGCCGGGGCCGGGTTCCGGGTGAGCGGTGGTGGTTGCTTGTTCTGGGTGGCAGGGCGGGTCGGGCGTTGGTCGAGCGTGGCCTGGTCTGGTCATGCGGGGGTGGTGACAGACCGGGTCGGGTTGTTCACGATCTGGGAGGCGGAAGGTTCCCTCTCCGGCGCGCCCTTTGGGCTGGCGGCAACGGCCCGAGGGAGGTCGGGCTACCCAGTGGAGGGCGTATGGAGGTCTGGTCGCCGGAATTCGACCTGTTCGACTACGGCAGCGGCAGATTCACGGTCCAGTTGGGGATCCGGGGGGACGACCAGGGCAGGCTCTGGCCGTTGATGAAGTTCATCAAGCTTGCGGAGGTGCCCGTCCCGGAGGGGACGCTCACCGTGGTCTCCGGCTGGCTGGATCTGTCGGGGCCCTCCTCCCTGCAGACCCGGCCTCAGCGGACGAGCGGCTCCTACACCGCTGCCGGTTTCTCGCCGGAGCTGGTGGTCAGCGGGGAGCAGTCGGTGCCGGTCGCCGATGGCGAGTGGAGGCTGACGGCACGTCCGTTGTTCGTGAAAATGGTCACCAGCGACGGCAGCACCGGCTCGGGGATAACGGTGCGGGGGGCTCCCGAGGTCACCTTGACCTACAAGGAGATCCCCCCGGTGCCGCCGGCCAAGGTCTGGCAACTGTCGGCACAGGTGCTGGCGGCGACGACCAAGTGGCCGCCCGCCCTGACCATCGACGGGCGGGGCCGGGCGGTGGTGTTCGCCCACCAGGACGCACCCGCCAACTGGGCCGCGATCGGGCAGACCGCCGCCGGCGCCTGGTCGGCGCCCGAGGCGCGCACCGTCTCGCCCGGCGGCGGCCCGGTGGCGGCCACGTCCAAGGACGGACGCGCCACGGTGTTCTGGCGCGAACCCACCCACTACGTCAAATACCTGCGGCAGACCTCGCTCGGCGCCGACCAGCTCACCCTGGACGCCGCCGCGGCGCAGATCCCCAACGTCAACACGCCCAACAGTCCGGTGATCGCCCTCAACGCCGACGGCCGGTTCGAGCCGGTCCTGGTCGGGATGGAGGGCGCGTTCTGGCACGCCTTCACCACCGGCACCGACCCGTACGCCTGGGCCGGCGCCCCGGCCAAGTTCGGCGGGTTCAACATCCGTGACATCGCCGCCGCCACCCGCTCTGACGGCCGGATCGCCGCCTATCACGTCAACACCGGGGGCGACCTGTGGCAGATCCTGCAGACCGCGCCCAACGCCGCCTGGGCCACCACTTTCACCATGCCCCTCACCGGCGTCCAGGGGCCGCCCGCGCTGCATCCGCTGCCCGGCGGCGGGCCCCTGCTGGCGGTGTTCGCCGCCACCCAGGGCGGCGCCCCCGACACTCTGGCCTACGCCGTCGACAACGGCACCGACTCCTGGGGGCCCGCCCAGCCGCTGGTCTACGATTTCAAGGACGCCACCATCGAGCGCGGCACCCGCCCGGACCTGGCCCTGGGTCCTGACGGCAAGCTGCTGCTGGCGGTCGCCGCCCAGGGCACCGTCACCATCCTTCAGCAGCCCGATGACCTGGCCGCCCCGTGGATCACCCTGGCCCGCGTCGCCGACGCCGCCACCGGCCCCATCGCCTCCCCGTCGGTGGCCACCGACGGCACCGGCCGCATCGTGTTCACCTACGTCAACACCACCAACCATCCGGTCGCCGTCACCCTCACCTGACCAACCCGGCCCCGTCCGGCACCACCGGATGAGGCCGGGGCCTGAGCCGGAGCCGGACGAGGACGGACGAGGCCGGGACACCGAGGTGCCCTCTTGAGCGTGGCGGGTTCGGGTTTGCGGCAGCCCTGACGGGCAACGATATGGAGTGAAGCCGTCACTGCTAGTGACTGCTTCGTGCAGGTCCCGGCCAGGCGCGCGTTCGTGCGCCGTCTCGTGCGTTCAGCAGCAACATGTTCACTCGCCCCGTTCTGGCCCTCGTCCGCCGCCGCCGCGGCTTTGACCGCGCTGCCCGTGTCCGCCTCGGCGGCTCCCGCGAGCGGCCGGACCGGGGCCGGCGTCGAGATCGCCATCGACTCCGCCTCGGTAGGCCGCAACCCCGACGACATCCACGTCACCGGCAGGGTCAAATGAGCAGCCGGGTCCGTGCGCAAGGACGAACTCTCGCCCCGCCCAGCCGCGCGCCGGCCTCCAGATCGTCTCGTCCCGGCCGGGCGCCGAGCCGGGCCGATCTCACAGCAGGGTCGGCGTCTGGGCCTGCCTCACCCGCCCAGCCTCACCCGCCCCGCCTCAGGCGGCCTTGGGGTGGCAGACGCTGCCCTCCACCCGCAGTGCCAAGCAACGCGAATCCTCACCCCACCCGGCGTACGGGGAGGGATGGGAACTCGCGTTCCCCGGACTCTCAGCGGAAGGTCCTTCTCAGCTCCAAGGGTTGTCCACCGGCTTCTCAGCCCGCCCGGCGGCCGTGACGGCCGCCGTGACGGCCGGACTCGGCCTCCAGACCGGGGGCGGCCCTCAGGCGGCGCGGGCCTTTCTCCCGGCGGCCAGTTGCGGAGAGTGTCACCTGGTTGCTTCATGTAGTCACCAGGGGGGCACATCTGCAGTGTCCGCACATCCGTGCCGGGCACCGGCCCGCAGGAAGGAACACACATGCGCACAGGCATCGTTGGACTGGCCGCGGCGGCCGCGCTGGGCACCGGGGTGATCGCTGCCCCCCTGGCCGCGGCGCAGCCTTCATTGGTCCGCCCGCACTCAGACCCCGACGTCCGCTGGTTCACCGTGGCCGAGGCTGCGGCGCTCATGAAGGTCGACAAGGCGACCGTCCTTCGCCTCATCCACTCCGGCGAGCTGCCCGCCATCCGGGTCGGCCGGGCCATGCGCATCCCCGAGCAGGCCATCCGCGACTACCTGAAAAACCACCACCCGACCAGCCACGCCGCGCCGGTCGAGCAACCCCAAGACCCGCCCACGGCATAAAAGGTGCGCGACGCAGCTGCCCGCGCCGGCGGGCGAAGCGTTCGCGGCGGCTCCTTCTCCACCGGATCCGCCGGGAACCAGGACCGGCCTCCCCCGGCCTGAGCCCGCGTTCTCCGGCCCCAGCCGCCTCGACGCGCGGCGCCGGGTCAACCCCGGGGCCGTCTGTGTGAGCGCGCACGGCCCCGCGCCTCAGCCCCCAGCATCCGCTGGAGCCTGCACTTGCCCTGGCCACCCGAGCGCACCGGCTCGGTCAGACGGCGCGGGAGTTGTAGCCCTGAAGGTGGAAGCCGCTGCCGAAGGACGGATCGCTGATCGGCTCAAGGTTCCAGGCGATGACGCGGTACGGCCGGATATGCAGTGTCTCATGATCGAAGGCCGGGTGCAGCGGTGGATCCAGGTAGGTGATCTCGGCGTGGCCGCGCAGTTCGATGCCTCGACCGGTCTGGCCGAGAGCGTTGGGCGTCGGCGACTGGTCGTCGATGACGAGCGAGACCCGGGAGTCGGCCAGGACGTTTTTGTATTTGCGGCTTCTGGTCAGCTCTGGGCCGCCGATCCGGACGGCCTCGGTCTCGGGATCGAACCAGATCGCGACCGGCTGAAGGTGGGGAGCCCCGTCCGGGGCGAGGGTCGCGATGCGGCCGAGTCCTTGGTCCGACAGGTAGGCGCGCTCAGCCTCAGTGAAGATCATGACTTTCAGCCTGCGACCTCGACCATGCTTGAGGTCAAGTGCTTCAGCCGAGCACCGGAGCCGACCGCCCCCACAGAAGGCTCCCGAGCCAAGATCACCAGTTCAGAGGCGACTTCTCCTCAATCCGGCCATGAAACCCCTTCCGGGCGCTAACCGGCGCCTTCACGCGGGGCTGCCCGAGTGATCAACACTCGTTGATCACCCGGCTCGCCGGGGCGAAGCGCCTGGTGTCCCCCTCGGGCCGGCGCGGCGTGAGGGCGCATGCGGGGCGGCTACCCCAGCAGGGCAGCGCGTACACCGGTCCCACTCCCTCCTCCGGTCGCTATGGCGGCCGCGCCCGTCCCCAGACCGAGCCGGGCCGGGGCCGCCGCAGGCCGTCTACGTCCGTGCTCTTGACCTGCGGTGGCGCGTAGCTTGGCGGGACGGGTGGGGAGGACTGGCGGTAACCAGGTTCGATTCGCTGAAGGAGCACCAGGTGCGCCGCACACTCATGACGCTGGGGATGACCGCTTTCGCGTTCACCTTCCCGTTGATGGCCACCGCGGCGGCGGGCGAAGGGGGGCCGTGCCTGAAGAACGGCGAACCCGACGTTCGCACCGTCCAAGCGACCTGGTGCGTCTTCACCGCTCCCGAGGGATACACCGTCGAACACCCCGGCCTGAAATGCTGCATCGTCTTCAGGTACGCCGACTGAAAAAGTGCCCTACCGCCGCCCCACCCTCCTCGGCTTCGCCCGCCCCTGGGGAAGCGGCCAGACCAACCCGGAAGGAGAGTTCGGCTGTTGCCGCACGACCTGGCTCATGAAGTGACCCGCGTCGGAGGAAATCTGGCTCGCAGAGCTCCGAAATCTTCATCGTTTGCGGCCTGCCCCGCAGTGCGCGGTCGGCGGCCGACCTGGTGGTTGTGGCCCGGAGACGACGAGGCGGTACGTGCGGATGCCGAGGCGGAGTAGATCATCGTTGGGCGCGTGCGGCCCGCCAGGTGATCGGCCCGGTCTTGCACAACGTCGAGAGGTTCAAGGGCAGGTTCGGCGCGGGCCCTCCGCACGCGACGCAAGCCGTGAGCGGGTTCACCGCTCGGAGCTCACGACCCGGCGGGTGGTCGCGGAGGTCAGGGAGCAAGCCTGGACCGGGCTGCGCAGCGAACTATCGGCCGTGGGCCGCCGATCAGGGGCTGTGAGTGCGGTTCGATCGGGAAAGGGGGCGTGGAATAGCCGTCGCCTCACCGAACTTTTCGACGCGCGGCTGGCGTGGACGCGGTCAAAGTGGTGGTGCCGGTCCCAGGAAGAAAGGGGGCGGACCAAGGGCTCGACCTCTGATCCGGCGCGCTGCCGCGGAAGTACGGTGGGCGCCTTTACCGCACCCCTACCATCACGATCAGTAGTCGTAGAGGTTCTCCGGGTAGCTGTCGAGGTGTAGTTCGCAACTACCGAGAAGAGGAGAACCATGCAGGATGCGCAAGACCAGGCCGTTCTGATCCTGGACGCCGCCGAGGTCTACGAAACTCCGCTGGTGGCCGAGGTCGGCGACTTCGCCGAGGCGACGCAAGGTTTCGGCGGGGGCATGTTGGAGGGCTCGTCGTTCCACTACACCTACTGATGGGCGGATGCTTGAGGTGCTGGCTGGTGGTCCTTCCGGACTGCCGGCCTGCGCCGGCCGCTGCGGCCGAACTGATGGGCCGGGCTTGTCATGTCGTCCGGCATGCATCGGGGCGCCCATGGTTGGTGGGCTGCTGGAGTGATGAGCAAGTCACGGTGGTGCGGGCTGGCGCCGCGGCGCTAGCGGTCGCGGGGGTGTGCTCGTCGCGTCCGCCGGAGCTGGCCGCCGGACTGGCCGGTGTGCGTCGTGCTGGCGATGTGGAGTCGCTGGTCGAGGGGGCGGCTGGCTCGTTCACGGTGCTGGCCTCGCTGGACGGCGAGGTGTACGGGCGGGGGCCGGCGTTCGGGACGCGGCGGTTGTATCACGCGCGGCTGGGTGGGGTGACGGTGGCCGCCGACCGGGCGCGGACCCTGGCCTGGCTGACCGGCGCACAGGTCGATCTCACTGCGCTGGCCGCCCGGTTGCCTGCCGAGATGCCGTACCTGCTGGGCGAGCGGGCGCTGTGGCAGGACGTGCACACCGTCACGCCAGGCCAGGCGCTGCATCTGGACCGCCAGGGGAAGGAGCGGGTGCGGAGCTGGTGGCGGGCCCCGCGCGAGCAACTGCCGCTGGCCGAGGCCGCGCCCGCACTGCGTGAAGCGCTGGGCGCGGCGGTGGCCGCGCGGGTGCGTCCCGGGCAGGTGTGGGCGGCGGACGTGTCCGGCGGGATGGACTCGACCTCGCTGGCGTTCCTGGCCGCCGAGGCGGGCGCGCGGCTGGTGACCGTCACGTTGCGCTGGGCCGCTCCCGGCAACGAAGACCACCGGTACGCGGCGCAGGCGGTGGCGCGGCTGGGCGGGATCGCGCACGTGGCCTTGGACGGTTCGGAGCGGGAGTCGAGGTATTACGCCACGCTGCAGCTCAGGGACGAGCCGCACGATGATCCGATGTTGCCGCTGCGCGACCGCGCCCAGCAGGAGCACATCACTCGCCTGCTCGCCGAGCACACGGTCACCGCCCGACTGTCCGGCCTCGGCGGAGACCACGTGGTCAGCCCGCCGCCGTGGTACCTACACGCCTTGATACGACGCCATCCGCTGATCGGGCTGCGGCATGTGGCCGGTCAGCGGGCGGGTTGGCGCTGGCCGTGGCCGGCGACGGTCCGCGCCATGGCCGAACGCGGCGGCTACGCCGACTGGCTGAACGGGCAGGCCGACCGGGTCGGCGGGAGCGGCGCGGCGGCGACCGGGCGCCGGGCTCACCAGGGCGGAACGGTGATGGCTCCGCCGCACGGCTGGGGGCCTCCGGTGCGCCTGCCCGGCTGGGCCGGCACCGAGGCACGCGAGCGGCTGGCCGAGGCGCTGCGCGCGACGGCCCGGCACGGGGAGCCGCTGGCCGACGAGCGCGGCCGTCACGCCTGGATGGAACGGGCCCGCGCGGCAGGCCGGATCGCGGCCGCGGCGGCCTGGCCTCTGTACGGATCGGCGGGCAGCGCCGGCGGCAGCGGTGACGCGAGCGGCAGCGGCTACGCCGGTGATAATCCGGGCGGCAGCGGCTACGCCGGTGATGATCCGGGCGGCAGCGGCGGGGCCGCAGGGCTGCCGTTGCACATGCCCTTCTGCGACGACGCGGTGATCGAGGCGTGCCTGGCGGCGCGTCCGCACGAGGTCGTCTCGGGATGGGCGTACAAGCCGCTGCTGACCACGGCGATGCGTGGGGTGCTTCCCGAGTCGATCCTGGCCCGCACCAGCAAGGACCACGCCAACGTCGAATGGCAGGCCGGGATGCGCGCCCACCAGGGCGAGCTGGCCGCATGGGCCGAGAACTCCCACCTGGTCGCCGTCGGGCTCGCCGAGCCGGCCGCACTGCGCCGCGCGCTGGTCAGTCCCGATCTGTACGGCGGTGGCGCGGCCGACCTGGAGAACACGCTGATCGCCGAAGCGTGGCTGCGTGATCTCGCCGCCCACCCCGCGCCCGCCCACCTCCACCGCCATGACCGGCCCGAGCCCGACCTCGGGCACGACCAGCCGGACAACTACGACGACTTCGAGGAACAACCGCTATGAGCTTGAAACTCTGCCGGAACGTCGCGCTGTGCGACACCGGCCAGGCGCTGGTCCTGCTCGACCAGAGCTCGGGACGTTACTGGCAGACCAACGCCACCGGCGCCGCCGTGCTGCGCGCGTTGCTGGCGGGCGCCACCGGCGACGACCTGGCCGAGCAGCTGGCGGCGCGACGTCCGGTGAGCCGCGATCGGGCCGCCGCCGACATCGCCGCCCTGATCGAGGAGCTGACCCGCGCCCGCCTGACCGACACGACCCCCGGCCCGTCCGCCGGGCCGCCCGCCGGGCCGCCCGCCGGGCCGTCCTCCAAGTCGTCCTCCGGGGCGTCTTCAGGGGCGTCCTCGGGGGCGGCCGGGGGCGGCCGATGAGCCAGATCCTCGATCGTCCCGAGCATCGTCCGGCGCTGGCGACGCGCCTGGCCGCACGACCGGCCGTCACCGCGGCACGGCTGCTGGCCGCGCTGCCGCCCCGGCGCATCGTGGCCGTGCTGTCGCTGCTGCGCCGCGGCGCCCGACCGGCCACCTACGAGGAAGCCCTGGCCGCTCGCCGGGACGTCACCGCCGCCAGCACCTCGTGCGCGGGCAACTACTGCCTGCCGCGCTCGCTGGCCGTCGTCCTGCTGTGCCGGTCGCGCGGGTACTGGCCCACCTGGTGCACCGGGGTGCGCACCCCGCCGTTCGCCGCGCACGCCTGGGTCCAGGTCGACGGACGTCCGGTCGGTGAGGGCTCCGACAGCGTCGGTTACCACCTCATGCTCGCCGTCCCGCCCCTGCCCGACCGCTCCCGTCAGCCCGTCACCGACGAGCCGGACACCGCGCTCACGCACCCGTGAGCGGCCCTCCTGCGGTGCCGGTCCGGCGCATCGCCGCGCCTGTCCGTTGTCGCTGCTGCCCGAGGCGGAAAGGGACCGGGGCATGGTAGATCAGGTGGTGGAACGGCGGCCCGAGGGCGGCTGGGACGGCTTCGACGGCTGGCTGGCGGCACAGTCCGCACTGCTCGGGCCCGGACGCGTCCGCCTGCCGGACGAGCCGCGCGGCAACATCGGCATGTTCGCCTCGCGCCGGGTGCGGGCGGTGCTGCGCCCGACCGGCGTCGATCAGGTGCAGCAGATCGTGGTCGCCGCGACGCGAGCCGACCCGCCGGTCCCGCTGTATCCGGTCAGCACCGGCCGTAACTGGGGACTGGGATCGCGCGAGCCGGTCGGCGACGGCGCGGTGCTGCTGGAGCTGGCCGATCTGGACCGGATACGCCACCTCGACCCGTCCGCCGGCGTCGCGGTGATCGAGCCGGGCGTCACCCAGGCCCGGCTCGCCGCCCGGCTGGACGGGACGCCGCGGATGCTGAACCTCACCTCCTCCAGCGCCCACACCAGCGTGCTCGGCAACGCCCTGGACCGGGGAGTCGGGGTGCGCCGCCAACGCTGCGACGACCTCCTGGGCCTGGAGGTCGTGCTGGCCGACGGTTCGCTGATGCGGCTCGGCTCCTGGCCCGACTCCCGCGGCCGCGCGGTCGCCTACCGGCACGAGCTCGGTCCGGCGCTGATGCCGCTGTTCGCCCAGTCCGGCCTCGGCGTGATCACCGCCGCCGCCGTCCACCTGCTGCCCCGTCCCGAGACACTGCGCGTGATCCGGCTCGCCTTCCCGCGCGGCCGGCTGCGCGAGGCCATGGACGAGCTGCGCACCTACCACGCCCAGCGGCTGGTCACCGGCGTGCCGAAGGTCTACCTCGACACCACGCCCGGACACGGCGAGGCGTTCTGCTGCCTGGACGGCGACGCGGACCTGGTCACGGCGAGCCAGGCCGCGCTGTGCCGCCGCGCGCTCGCGTCTGGCCTGTTCACCTGGGTCAAGCAGGTCGACCCCGCCGACGTCGATGTCGATCGGGCGGTCACCACCACCCTGGCCCGGCACAGCGGCGACCCCTCGCTCGGTGAGGACGCGTTCGAGGCGTCCTTCGGCACCCCCGCCGATCGCGTCGACCGCGACGGCGAACACGGCTTCCTGATGTTCCTGCCCCTGGTGCCCTTCGACGGTGCCGCACTCGACCACGCCTACGCGCTGGTGCGCCAGGTCCAAGCCGACACCGGCACCATCTGGCGGGTCACCCTGAACGCCCTGTCACCCGATCTCGTCGACTTCGTCACCTGGGCGTCCTTCCCACGCGAGCACGCCCCAGCCGCCCACCGCGCGCTGGGCCTGCTGCACGAACGCTTCGCCGAGGCCGGCTGGCGGCCCTACCGGTTGGACATCGACCACATGCACCTGACCGGCGCGCTCAACGGCTGCACCCGCCGCGAGCAACTCATGGACCGGCTCAAGGACCTACTCGACCCCGCGCACATCCTGTCCCCCGGCCGCTACGAGAGCGCCGCCGGCAACCTGGCCACCGGCTGCTACGAGAGCGCAGCCCGCAACTCGATCACTGACATCACTCCGGCGGGATGAACCCCCGCCACGCCGAGCCCCACCGCGTCGCCCAGCGCACCGATCTGCGCGGCGTCCCGCTGCCGCCCGCCGAACCAGGCCAGCATTCGCAGATCCATGCCCGCGCCGCCGCGCCGGTCCAAATCCGACCGCTCGACCACCAGCACCCGGCCGAGCTCACCCGCCGCCCGCGCACACCGATCCAGAATCTGCACGGCATGCTCATCATCCCAATCGTGCAGGACGTCGCAGAGAAGATAGCCATCGGCCCCAGCAGGCAGCGGCTCGAAGAAGCTCCCCGTCACCACCTCGCCCCGGTCGGCCAGCCCGAGCTGGGCCAGGTTCTTGGCCGCGGCACGCGCCGGGGCGGGCTGCTCGACGATGGTGGCCCGCAGCCCCGGATGGGCCGACAGCAACACCGCGCACAACGCGCCGTTGCCCCCGCCCACATCGACCAGATGCCCCAGCGAGCCCCAGTCGTAGCCGACGACGACGGCCGCCGCCACTGAGGCGACCTTCACGGCCATGGTCGCGTCGAACGACTCCGACAACTCCGCCCGATCCGCCACGTCCTGCCAGAACGACCGGCCGTACCGCACCGGATAGGCGGCCTGCCCGGTGCGGACGCAGTGCAGCAGATCCACCAGGCACAGCTCGGCTCGGCCATGCGCGCCGTCCACGGTCAGACTCTCCCGCAACCCGCTCGGATGACCGGACCGCAGCAACGCACCGCGCTCGGTGAGGCGATAGCCTCCGCCCTCCGCAGCGAAGATCCCCGCCGCCACCAGATACCGCAGCAACCGCTCCAGCGCACCGGCGTCCACCCCGGTCAACCGCGCCAGCGACGCCACATCACCCGCACCCCCGGCCACATGATCGGCCAGCCACAGACTCGCCGCGACCCGGATCGCCATCGGCTCGATCAGATCCGCCCGACCGAACAACTCCGCCGCCCTCGCCCCCGCCGTCACGCCTCATTCCTCCCCGCCGACCAACGCCCCGTTGTCAGCCGGGAACTACCCCCACCTCGGTAAAGCTAAGTGGACGCCCACCACTGCAGATGCCCTCGGCGCGCATCGGGACTCCACTCGCCTCAAGACCGACTGAGCCGCGCCGCCGAGTCAACCCGACCCCGCTGACGCTGACCATCCTCGCCCGCCGCCCACTCCTCCTCACCGACGAACTGGACTGGTGTCCAACCACCAGGACCGCCAGGGCCAGGCCACCGAGCACGACCAGCAGCAGCGCCAGCCGCCAGGTGCCGCAGGTAAGCCGCCGACCGGCGCCGCAACTCCCCTCGGTCCTGACGTCAGATGAAGGCTCGACGGGCGGCAGCTCTGTGAGGACGGCGGCGAGCTAATCACCCGGCCCCGCGGATCAATGGTGTTGGTGTCACGGAGCGGAGCACTGACGGCGGACCCCGCCTGAAGGAGGGTCGCATCACCCAAATCCCAGGCGCTCCGTTCGGCGGACACCGGTCGCAGAGTCGGCTACATCTTCAGCAGCTGGGGTACCTGCATGGACGCGCTCGGATCCCCTTGCATCTTCAGCGTTCCGGCGAAGTAGAGCCGCACGCCGGCGTTGGGGTCGTCGCGAAGCTGCCGGAAGTCCGCGGCGGGCAGCGTGATCGTGAGGTCGGCGGTGCCGGGGTCGCCCTGTTCGATCCTGGGCCCGGAGGATGTGGCGTCGACGTACCACGCGCCGCCGCCATCGCCGGTGAGGTTGAACTGGAATCGCCTGCCCAACTGCTTGATTTGTTCGGGCTTTGCCTTGGCGGCCTCGGGAAGATGGGTGTCGAAGAACTCGCGGGCGTCATCGGCCACGGCGTGTCCCCTTTCGCGTCGCATCGGACTGCAAACATCGGTTGCCCAGGTCGGGCTCGGGCGAGTGCTGTCAGGACGGCGGAGACGCGAAGCGGGCGGGCATCGCCAGCTTCAGGATCCGGCGGTCGGACAGTGTGAAGATGACGTGCACGTCGTCACCAGGGGTGATGAGGCCGGTGGGCTTGGCCGACACCAGGTGCTGCTTGCCCGGGCCAGGGTGAACTCGCCCCCCGGCGGGGATGGTGATCGGGACATCTCCGTCGTGGTCTGGGCCTTGGCATCCCCGACCTTGTGGACGCGGACCGTTTTGTAGTCGGGACTGTCGATCCGCATGACGGCCAGATGCCTCCCGGAGCTGTTGTGGAGGGTGACAAAGTCGGTGACCGACGCCACATCCGGGTCCGGACCACGTACAGTCGGCAGGACTCGGCGACGGGTAACACGTCCTGGGTGAGCGAGCTCATCCGTGCCTCCTTTCCGGGGCTTACCACCCCGCACCATGCCACTCTAGGTGAGACTCTCGAGGCAGTGAGTAGTGAGTGGTTAAGGGGGCGATGAAGGATTGACGACGTGCGAGCCGCGCGCAAGGCGATGGCCACCGTCCCTGTTTCACTCCGGGGCCGGCGCAGGCCGAGCGGTCTTCAGAGGGTGAGTTCGACGCGCGGCGCGAGTGCTGCGTCGAGCCGGCGGCGGACCCGACCCCGGGCAGGGGTAAGACCGCACGTTCTCCGGGCCAAGTCCTTCCCCTGGGCCGCCGCAAGGCGCGTCGAGGGGAGCTAACTTGAACTCCGCATGGCGAGCTCGGCGGCCATGGTCAGCAGGACGATCGATGTCCCCACTCCCCGTCGGGTTTTGCGAAGGCGATGATGCGAACACGGCGCTTCAGCCTGGAAGCAACATCTGCAGACGACGGGTCAGCTGAGTGGGCCACCCCCTTCCTGCTGGTCCCGGCCACCTCGGCCGCCACGCCGTGCCAGGACGCCGACCGAGACCGCCAGATCGAACGGCGAATTCGAAAGCGGCCACTAATTTCGGGGTCGGGGCTGAGATCCGGACACGTCTCGCTGCCAGCAGCCACTCACGAACGGAAGTTGGCCTCGGCCACGGCACTTCGACGGTGCCATGCGTTACCGCTCAAGGGCTTAGGCGACGCGCGTAGCTGACGGGAATTCGAGGTGGGACGCGGCTGCCGTGTGCGGCATCAAGATCTATACAGGGCAAGTCCTCAGCCTCGCCGACGTCGGTTTGGGTCAACGCACCAGTAGGAAGGCCGGAAGCGCAGCCAGGACACCGACCGGAGCGCCGGCCATTACTTGAGCGACCGAGTGATGAGCCAGCACGACACGCGACCACCCGATAAGCACAACGAGCAGGAGCAGACCTGCCAGAGCCAAGCCGTGGACGACCATCAGGATGCAGACCGCTGCGGCGCCGACGCCGGTGTGGAAGCTGATCTTCCAGATGGCAGTGATCGGTCCCATGACCACAAGTCCTCCGAGCATGGACACCTCCACCGCCACCAGAGCGGACGGCGCACCTCCTATCTGAAGCGTCGTGATCCCGAGGCCGACCGACAGCAGCGAGAGGACGAGCGGCACGATGCGGTGTTCGCGGGTGGTGAGGTGGTGGTCACTGAACCGGCCAACGATCACACCGCCCACGATGAACGCCATGGGGCCCAAGCTGGCGAAGAAAGCTCCGATGAACCCCCAGGCGAGCCCGGGAGTTCCATACTTCGCACCGACCCCCAGGAACAGTCCGGTGATCAGTAGCCAGGGAGCGAAGACTTCGGTGACGGCGCGTGCCACGCCTGATCGCCAATCACGCCCCCTCATTTCCTGCGAAGGTCGTTCTTCCTGCGCTGCGGCACTCGACATCCTACGCCTCCGATTCGGAGTTACTCCGGCGAAGCTACCGGTGCTTCAAGCAACGGCGCACGGAAGAAGACCGACACTTGTTCGAGCCATTTACATTCACTCATCAGGTCCGCTGGTGGATAGCCGTCCATACTCTTGGTCGGAGGACTACTGGCTTCAGACCCGGCCCTCATCGCCG
The DNA here is from genome assembly GCF_042652125.1 of Actinomadura gamaensis. Taxonomy (NCBI): domain Bacteria; kingdom Bacillati; phylum Actinomycetota; class Actinomycetes; order Streptosporangiales; family Thermomonosporaceae; genus Actinomadura; species Actinomadura gamaensis. The sequence goes on from NZ_JBHSIT010000014.1 coordinate 95,767, forward strand.
CAAGTGTCAGAGAAAGAAGCGTTCCCTCGATCGCGGCATTTAGCCCTGAACCAGAGAAGCCACGCGCTTGGGCGACAGTACGGACTCGGCGCCTTAGGTCGTCATTTTGGTAGGCATTGAGTGCGAGCTGAGCATCACGGATCTCAATGATCTTTCGATAGAGCCGCTCGGTCTGATTCTGATGACCAACCTCAAGAACCACCTGCGGGACGGCCTGAATCAGTTCTTTCCACATCGGCTCCAGGCGCCTTAGCGCCACGCGTCGGCGCACCATGTCAGCGACACCGGATCCTCGTGAAGCAGTGGTAAGGCCGGCGACGATATGAGCGGCTGACAGCAGGCCGAGTGATGGCCCCACGATTTTCTCGGCATAGAGTCCTGGGAATCCCAGGAAGACCGATACGGCGACCACTGCCTTGTAAACGCAGAACGTGACACCGCACGCACTGCCGATCGCGATGAGGCGTAGTCCAAGCCGTAGAGCCGACGAACTCACGTGGGGGGCGTAGCGTAGGGTTGCACGGAAGGCCTGTGCCATCACGACGCCCAAATAGGAGAGATTGAGCAGGAGATAGCTTAAAACTGCACCGTTGGAAGCGTTGACCTCTATGAAATTGACGTCATCCCTAGGCTGCGCGGAGAAGATGAGTACCGCCATCATAGAGACAACGCCGACGAAACAGAATAGACGGGTCAGACCAATAAGTGGGGCCGACTCACCTCGATTCGCGAAGCGCTCGAATACTCCCTGGATGCAGAAAGCAGCGGCCAGCGTGCAACTGTTACCGAACCATCGGGCGGAACACCTGACTCCGGTGAGATCATCAATAGAGGGTCGACTGCTTTCAGGAAGCACCGCGAACGCTAGGCCAAGTAGGGCCAAGGTGATCCAGGTAGCGCGCCTGGCAGGCGAGTTGCGACTTCCGCCCAGGCCCACAATCCGACTCAGCGCTCCGCACCAGCAAGCGAACGCTAGAAGGTAGAAGAGCGCGCTCACGGCAGCAGCCTCCTCATATCCCCCCATGCTTGTTCCACTTGAGCGATGGCCGGCGCGGGACGGCGCTGCGAGGTCTCGGTATGCGAGGGCAACCTTCGCGCTCCCTCCACCAGGAGAGAGGCGAACGTTTCGGCCTCTCGTTCTTCCGTGGACGAGTAGGCGAACCTCCCCAACATTCGTTTGATCAGCCGTGGGTCGACGTCCGGCAACAGAGTCATGCCAAGATCGATTGAGGACACTCCTTCGCCGTGCTCGAAGATAATGTGTCCGATTTCGTGGGCGATAATGTGTTCACGATGGAGCGGCGTTGTCCCCCGCGCGAACATGATGTGATCAGAGGTCACGGTTTGAACGAGTAGGCCGCATAGCAGGAAGCGAGAAGCCTTCTCGGCCTCTATTTCCTCCAAACGCACGGGACGCCGCCGGTGCATGGCCAGGCGACCGACCATCTCATCGATATCAAAGGGCCTCGGAACTACGCCTGCCAGTTGCAGCTCTCGGATCGAGCGCCTGCATCTATCCTCTATCCCGCTCAACCTGCACAAGTTGGCCGTCCTCTCCGACGCCTTCAGGAGGAAACTGGCAATTCGTAGCATGAACCCACTTCCCCGCTACTAGGGCGAGAGTCGCTCACTCCGCTTTACCCTCGCGCCCCATTCTCTCGATCCTCGCAGTTCGCAAGATCATCTCGCCGACCATGTCGCGCCCCTCTTTGGAAAGCTCACAGTAACTTCTGAGTTGGGCCCCCTGGATGCCGCTTTCGCGCAGCAACGCCAGGAGTTCGATCTGCTTGGTGATCTGTTCGGCAGACTCGTCGTCGAAGAAGTATGTCGGGTTCACCCCAAAGAACTTGGCTATCGCCTCAAGGACGCGCTTGGTCGGATTCTCCGCCTTACCGGTCCGCAACTTCCAAAGCGTGTTGTGGGACACCTTCTCGCCAGTCAGGGCCTCGATCCCCTCTGCCGCCTCCTGTAGCGAATACGGCTTACCTCCGGCCGGGTAGACCGTCCGGAAGAGCGAATCGATCTTTTCGGAAAGTTGCACAGCTTCTCCAGGGACGCCGGTTACCAATGCAGATTTACCTTTGGTGGGCAATGTCCGGCTTGTCATCAACTTCACGCGACACGCACCGGACAGAGCCGCTAGATCGTTGACTCCAGGAAGGGCCGTTCTCTAGCGTGCGACCTGCCTGCATCACCAGAAAGTGAAACGAGCCAGCTCGTCGTCACCTCAGATTGAAGGCCACTCTGTGATTAGAAGTGAGAGTCTGCCGGTCCCTGGTTCCGAAGTCCAGGCCCCTGACTCGTGGCCGCTCATTTGGCCATCCCATTCGGGTTCGAAATGCCCTTTTCTCTACATTCCGTGCCCTAGTGCCTTTGGCGAGAGTGTGCCGTTCTTCAGTGTTCGCCGGGAGGGACGTTGAGTACGTGGGGTCACCAGGCGTCCCGGCGGTCGTCGCCGACGAGCGCCCTCGCCACACTCTTGCAGCGCTCACCACGCGCCCGAGCCGTAGGAGAACGTGTCGAAGCGTTCCTGCGTGGAGCCCTTCGAGAACTTCAGCCTTTCCCTGCTGAGGGGCCTGCACCTGGGCCTGGTCGCCTGTCAGTGAACTGCCCCGGCCCGACCATGGAGCCTGTTGGAACTCCTCCGGCCAGGCTCCAGTCCACAGGGCCCCCGGATGCTGCCGGGTGTTCCGACGACGAGGAAGCTCGCGAGGGTTCGGTGCTCATCCGCCTTCTGGGCCGATACTCCGTGGAAGGCGTCGGCGGCGTGGTCCAGGCAGAGGGCAAAACGGGTGGCTGGTCGCTACTGGGTCTCCTGGCGGAGTTCCGGAACCTTCCTCTGCCGCGCTTGACGGCATACTCAAGGCTCTGGCCTGACAGCGATCCCGTCGAAGACCGGGATGCGTTCTGGCGCCCGATGCGGGAGGCCCGCGGCCACGTGCTCAAGGCCCTCGGGGGCGGGCCGGCCGCCAGCCAGGTCATTCAGAAGATCGGCCGTAGCAGTTACCGCCTCAATGCCGGCTTCTGCCGAACCGACGTGTGGGAGCTGCGTGACAAACTCAACGCCGCCCGCGCCGCCACCACTCCCGACAAGGCAGCACTTCTACGCGCCGCCGTCGATCTCTACACCGGGCCCTACATGCCCGACTGCCAGCACGAGTTCGCCACCACCGCCCGCCGCGCCCTCGACCGCGATGTGGTCCAAGCCCTGGTCCAGCTCGCCGGCATGAGCGCTCCGGAAGCCGCCCCTGCCTACCTGGAACGCGCCACGGTCATCAGTCCGACGTCTGAGTACCTCTACCGAACCCGCATCCAGGCCTACGCCGCCCTCGGTAACACGACCGCCATCCACCACTGCTACCAGGAGCTCGCCGAGGTCCTCAGCCCCATGAAGCTTCGGCCCTCCGCGCAGACGGTCGATTTGTACCGGCAGGCCACCCGTGGTGGCTGAAGCTGAGGTACTGAAGCAACGGGTGTGACGTCCCTTTGTGCCGTGGAATGCGGCGTGGCGCTTCGGTCGCCACAGCTACGCTTCGTCGCTTGGTGGCGCCTACGTGGGGGGCACGGTGAGGACACGGGAGATCGAGGTCAAGTACCGCGTGATCGATGCGGACGCGCTGGAGCGGGCGCTGGAGGCGCGGGGCGTGGTGTTGTCGGCTCCGGTCCGTCAGGACGATCAGGCGTACGCGCCGTCCTGGTGGGACTACGGGCAGTCCAAGGCCGGGGTCCCGTTCGCCCGGCTGCGGACGCTGGACGGCGTCCACCTGTTCACCGTCAAAACGCCGCGGGACAACGAGATGGACTGCGCGGAGGCCGAGTCGTCGGTGAACGACCGCGAGCAGATGCACGCGGCGTTACTGCAGATGGGATTTCGACCCACGGTCCGGATCGTCAAACAGCGCCGGACCGGACGGGCTGGCGAGCTGACGCTGTGCTTGGACCAGGTCCATGGGGTGGGACAGTTTCTGGAGGTCGAAACGGTCGTGCCCGATGGGGAACCGGGAACCGAGACGCAGGTCAAGCTCGACGCCTGGGCACGCGGGCTGGGCGTGAAGCTCGACCGGGTGACCGAGACCTACGACTCCCTCATCCGCGCCGCCCTTCGGTGAACTTCCGCCGGAACGGCACAGTGGCTTTAGGCGCCCAGTCGGCGAACTCAGGTCAGCGTTGCATGAGGAGCCGTTGGGCGAGGTCGGCCAGTGGTTGGTCGAGGTCGCCGATGTCGGGGTGGCGGCGCAGTTGGAGGCAGATGCCGAGTTGGGCGATGCGGCCGTCGGGGGTGTCGAGCAGGTGCCGGTAGCGGTCGTGGATGGCGGCGGCGAGGTCGGGCACCAGCAGGCTGGTGCAGTACAGGGTGGCGGCGTCGGTGCCAGCGGGGGCCAGTCCCCAGAACTCCCAGTCCAGGAGGAACGGGGTGCCGGTGGTGAGGTTGGTCCAGCGCAGGTCGCCGTGCTGGGGCACCCACCGCTCGACCCGCGTGGGCACATCGGGTCCGTAGGCATGATGGAGGGCGCTGGTGATCTGGTGCTGGGTGCGGGGAACACGGTCGGTGGGATGGGTCGCGAGCGCGGCCATGGCGCGGTCGAGGTTGTGCCACCAGGCCGGGGTGAGGCCGAGACAGCGGGCGCGGCCGGGGGTGAGGGCCTCGTGCGGGGCGCAGACCGGCTCGTCCACCAGCTCCCACACCTCGGCGCGGACGGTGTGGTCGCAGCCGTCGAAGGTGGCAGGGACGGTGTCGTAGCATTCCAGGGCGGGGCGGTGCAGGCCAGGCAGGTTGGGGGCGCTGACCGGGCCGTCCCACAGCGGCCCGTGCGCCCGGCTGGAGGGGACGGCCAGGACCCGCAGCCAGGCGTGGTCGCGATCGGTGCGGTCGGTGACCCGGCCGCTGCTGGTGCGGTCGCCGACCCCACGTACGCGCGGCCCGGCCGACCACAGACCGAGCCGGCGGAGCGCTTGGTCGAACTGGGCGTCCATCCACGCGGCGCGGCCATGGTCGGGCCGGGCGGTTCCTGCCGGGGTGGTGGGCGAGCGGGTCATTCGTGCTCCGTGCGGCGAGGATGCAGGTGTTCACTGCGCAGCACCACGCGGTACCGGACGCCGTCGCGCTGGTAGACCGGGAGTGCCGGACCGGTCAGCTCGTCGCCGGGATGCAGCCATCCGCTGTGCCCGGCCCGATAGGACAGCAGAACCGATCCGTCACTGAGCGTATAGCGGGCGGGGAAGAAGATTCCGTCGGTGGCGTCCAGTACCCACAACCCGTCGATCGGCTCATGCCCCTGGTCGGTGAAGTCGCCGCGGATCAGCGCGCGGGTGATGGTGTGCTCGCCGCTGATGTAGCGCGGGTCCAGAACGGTGTGATGGCCGGGGACCCAAAAGTGCGGATGATGCGGGTGGTCGACCGGGCGTGGCGGGATCGCCCCTGCGGCTCGGGCATGGACGCGGCGGCAGGTGGAGGCTCCGTACAAGACGATGTCGAGGTCGGCGGCGCATCCAGGATCCTTGTACATCGCCGAGCCGTAGATGCCGATCCGGTCTCGGCCGATGCCGCACCAGGCCGCCAGCCTGTCCAGGACCTTGCCGTGCTCGGCGAGCAGAGCCGGATCCTGAGTGGACTTGGTCGCGACGATGCTGTCCGCGGTGATGCGCGCGATCCGGCCGAGCTCGGGGACGAGGGCGTCCGGCTGCCGTGCGGTGACCAGCGGCGCGTACTTGTCGTAGGGCAGGTTCAGGGTCCGCTGCCAGTCGCCGCCCAGGAAGCTGGTCCAGGTTCCCCAGGCCCGCTGGTGGCCGTCGTCGGCGACGTAGCCGACCAGCCCGTAGAGGACGCCGTCCAGGCTGGTGATCTTCGCGGCGAGCAGGCCGCCGCTGGTCACCACCATGGAGCAGGCCGGAAGCTGGTCATCGTCGAGGAGCGGATGCCCCCACCGTGCGATCTCGGCGGTCAACTGCATGTGCTGCTCCTAGGAGCGGAGTCTGGTGGCGAGGGTGCGCCGCTCGACCATGACGGCGGCGGCGTCGGCTTGTGCACCGTGGCGGCGCAGGGCGTCGGCGAGGACGTCCAGCGCGGCGACCTGCACCGAGACCGCGCCGGCTTGGCGGGCAAGGTCGCGTGCCTTGCGCAGGTCGTCCAGAACGCCGGTGTAGTGCAGCCGCTCGCCCGCCTCGCCCTTCACGACTAGGGCGCGGGCTTGGGAGGTCAGGTCCAGGGGCGCGTGGGCGCGGATCAGTTCGTAGCCGCGTCGGGCCGCGGAGAAGGCATCCAGGAAGGCGTCATCGTCGTTGGAGCTAGGCTCGTCGGGGCGGTCGGCGGCCAGGTGTGCGGCGGCGATATCGACCAGGGTCAGGCCGAGGTTGCGGCGTCCCTGGTCGGTGGGGATCTGCTCGAAGGCGAACTCGGCCGCCTCGAACAGCTCCAGCGCGTCCTGGATCTGCTGTCGCGCGAGCAAGACGTGGCCGATCCGGCGCCGCGATTCGGCCCGCCGGACCGGGTTGCCCAGCAGGGCCCACCGGTCGGCGGCGCGGCAGTGGTAGTCGATGGCCTGCTCGTGGTTGCCGGTGCGGCGGCCCCACACACCGAGCCTGTCCAGGATTCGCGCGGCAGCTTCTTGGTCGTTGAGGGCCTCGGCCGCGCGCAGGGCGGTGGTGTCGGCGACCCACCAGTTCCCCGGGTCGATCAGGTGGTGGCGTGCCGGCGGCCACTCGGTCGCAGCCAGCGCGATCACCCGCTTGAACTGGCCGTGGTCGTCGGCGATCCGCACACAGCCGGTGATCGTTTCGTGGTGGTCGGTCAGCCAGCGCAACGCCCCGGGCGCGTCGAGCTCGGGACGGTCGGCCCTGCTGCGGTTGGCGACCAAAGCCTGCTGGGACGAGGCACGGTAGGGGGTGGCGCAGGCGGCGGCCCATTCGGCGGCGGGCTGCACCCAGCCCAGCAGCCGGTTGATCGCCTGTTCCTGCTGCTCGATCGGCACATCCTGCTCGCGGTACCGGGCGGCGTCCGACCGCAGCGTGGTCGGGATCTGCCAGCGAAGATCGCTGCATCCTTCCCGGCAGATGACCGCAAGCAGCCCCTCGGCATGCAGCGCCGCCAGGCAGTGCATCGTCTTCTCCGAGTCGGTGCCCAGGAGCGCGGCGGCTTCCTCGGCATCGAAGTCGCGACCGGGCAGCAGGCTGAGCAGCCGCCAAACCTGATCGAGCTTGGGGCTGAGAGAGCGGTACGCGGCGGTCACGCCGGCCGCCCGGTCGGGACGGCAGGCAACAGGCTTGGGCGAAGTGCGGCGTCCAGCTGTTGCGGAGTGCAGGCAGCGGCGACCAGGACCATGTCGCCGCGACTACGGAACGCGACCCAGGCGCACGCGAACGGATTGTAGATAATCGCCCAGCAGGAATGTTCCCGACGAAGCCGAACCAGCTCGCCAGCCACCAACGCCTCCAGCTCCGCGTCATCGGAGGGACCACTCCAGGTCGCCCGCGCCCGGAACCGATCGAACAGCGCACCGATGCGGCGGACGGCCCATTCGTCATTCCGGAAGATCAGCCCCAGAGCGGCGGAGACGTCACCGGCAGCGGGGCAGAGTTCGCCCTGGCCCGGCGTCCCCCCGAGCTCGACCGCAGGCGTGGTGGCGGCCGGGAACGGCGCCCGCCTGGGACCGGGCGCGAGCGGGGCGGTCTGAAGCGCAGCGAGCGCCGGGGTCGGGTGCCGAAAGGTGCCCGGCGGAGGCGGCGACGGGGGTGGGAGGAATGGCCGTGACGTTGCGGCTACCCCGATCGTCTCCTGCACGCCACCGCCCGCCGGCACATGCGAGGTTCTCCTTCCTTCCCGCGCCGCATCGACGGGCGAACCCTCGGTCCCGACAGCAAGAGGGCGGGTGGCCGAACCCGGCAGGCCGTCAGGCAGACGACGCAGGAGTCGGCGCCCGTGCGCGCTCACGACGTCAACCTTTTCTGGATCGCTTTGCACGCCGACTGGCAGTGCTCGAACGGTGCGAGCGGCTCGATATCGGGTTCGGTACCGCCGTAGAACCAGCCGACACGCTCGTCCGGGTGAAGACCCCCGGTCACCACCAGCTCGGTGCCGGGCTCTTCGGCCATCGCGATCTTCACGCTCGGCGTGACCGCATCGAACTTGACCGTCATGTCGGGGTGCGAGGCCAGGTGCATGCCGAGCCGCGCAAGGTGCTTGATGGCCGCCGCCCGCTCGACAATGAGCGGCTTGGCCGACCCGGCCGCCTGCCCGCAGACCGGCACAGCAGCAGCACTCGGCGGGAGGTTGGGCGTGGGACTCCCGAGGGCGAGACGATGCTCGTCCATGCGAACGGTCTCACCCTGGCGGCGGCGCGGAAGGTCGGTACTCACCAGCCACACCTCCCGCCCGTGACCGGTGCGTCCGGCAGCTCCTGCCCGGTGACAGCATCGGCCGAGACGGCAGCAGCGTCGTCGGGACGCGCGATCAGGCGAGGCTCATCCGACACCGCGCGCGCCACCCAGGACGCCGCTCGCGCCGGATCGCCGTACGGCAACGCACGGCGCACCGGCTCCGCATCGGGCCCGCCGGCAGCGCGGCGCTGCTGCCAGAACACCGGCGTGGCCCCATCCACCGCGGTGCACGTGATCTCACAGTCCAAGGACTTGTCGAACTGTGAGACCACGGCCAGCAGCGGCCCGGACGGCGAGTTGTGCAGCGTGCCGACCACACCCAGCCGCTCCAGCTCGACCGTGAGGTTTTGAAGCCAGTCGTACGGAGTGCGCGTCTGGACTCTCCGGGTCACGGGAAGCCTTCCTTCCTAGGCTGTTGCTGCGGGTCGGATTCGAGCGCCGAGTTGGCTGCCAACGGCTCATTTATGATCTGGTTCATCGAAATTCCAGTCGTGACCGCTGTTGATCCGTCGCGGTCATCGCAGGGTGATCTTTCTGCGAATGACCTGAATTGCCGTCCATCTGTCGCTGACCGGGGCGATCGGCACTGATCGCCGCGTGCGGCTTCCGTCGGTGGATCCGGTGAAGTACCAGAGCCGGTCGTCATCGGTGGGGTTGCTGATGCAGATGATCGTGCAGGCCAGATCGGGCTGACTCGGCCAGCAGGCCGTCATGGCGACCGCGCTGAGAACAGCTCCGTGCCGTCGCACTCGAATCGAGTGGCCGTCCAGGTCGCCGGCGAGTTGAGCCAGGCTGGTGTCGGCGTTCGGCCAGTAGGGCCAGCTCGGCTCGTCGGTAGTTTCCACCGCGAGAAGCACGGCTACGACGCCTCGTCGGCGCCCTGCTCAGCGGCAGGCTCGGGCAGCGGCGTGAGCAGGAGCTTTTCGTCGTCCGACGCGTGGTCGCCGTCCGTCTCGCGCACGGCCTTGGGCTGAGTTCCGTTCTGCTTGCGAAGAGATTCGGCTGACATGGCTTCTCGTCTCGTGTCAGGCAGGTTGTGTCTGGTGCCACCAGACAATGCCGCTGGTGGCTGATCGATGCCACGGCGGCGCTGCATGTCTTTCCGACGGCAGGTATGCAGTGCTGCATAAAGGTGTGCCGCGCAAGCGTTTCGGGGCCATGATTGTCGGTATGGGACAGGTCCCCAAAGGCGCGAAATGTTCGCGTTGTCGATCACCACTGAGCCGATATAGCGACTCCGGGCTATGCAGTCGCTGTTCATCCGCTGGGGTGAAAGCCTCAGTGGATCTACCCGTGGAGTTCTGGTTCGCCCCCGAGATCGCCTCTGCGCTGGGGGTGTGGGAGTGGGGAACCGTGCTGCGGGCCGCTGCGAAGGCCGCCGGTGCCTCCCAGGAAGCCATCGCCGAACAAACAGGTCTCAACCAGTCGACCATCTCGCGCCTCATGACCTCCAGGTCACGAGGGCAGGTCATCGAGACCGCAGTGAAAATCCTTGACGGCCTACGGATCCCCCGGATCCTCGCCGGCCTCGCCCCCCAAGGGCTCTATCACCTCGCGCGGAGCGCCTCTGAAGCGGAACCCTTCAACGAGCTGCTCCGTGCAGAACCACAGCGGAGGGACCCTGTGAAACGCCGTGAGTTCGGATCGACGGTGCTGCTCGTCGGCCTGTCGGCCACGTTCCCCACGACCGCTCCCACCGGAGAACGTGGCACCCAGGACGTGTTGACGAAGCTGAAGCGCCCGAGTGACATCGCCGCCGACTTGTACGCCATGGATGATCGCTTCGGCGGCGCTTCCCTGGTGGAGATCGCCCGGGCACGCCTGGCGAGCCTGCGCACGCAAATGAAGCGGCTGACCTTGTCACCGGAGCGAGAACGGCTGGCGGTGTCGGTCGCGGGCGAGCTGGAGGTGTGCGCCGGCTGGTTCAGCCATGAGGCGGGGAACTACCGAGACGCCGCCGAGCATTACAGCCGGGCGCTGTACGCCTCGCACGAGGCAGGCAACGAGGCCGTCCGGCTGCATGCGCTCAATCTCATGGCGATGCTGGCGATGGTGGACCCCAAGCCAGGCCAACCAGGCTCACGCCCGAGTCCTGACAAGGCACACCAGATCGCTGGTACGGCCTTGGGCACCGCTCCGAACGCTGACCCGCGGCTCCGGTCCCTGCTCACCATGCGCCAGGCCCTGGCCGTGGCTCGGCTTGAGCAGCCGCAGGAGTTCGAACGGCTCCTCGGACGAGCCTGGGAAGAGCTGGACGGCAACAGGCCGCGTGAGGACGAACCCTGGTTCGCGTTCTTCTCCGAACGGGAGCTGCGGGGCCTTGAGGCGATCGCTCGGGGATACCTGCACCAAGACCAGCAGACCGTGGAAATCCTCGCCGACGCGATCCCGGGGATGCTGCCGCGCAACGCCGCCTTCTACCACCTCGACCTGGCGCGCGCTCTGGTCTTGGTCAACGACGTCGAGGCCGGAGTCGATACGTTCCACCAAATCCTCCCGGCACTGATCGAGGTGTCATCGACACGCGTACGGAAACGAATCGGACAGTTCGCAACCACCCTGACTCCCCACGCCCGCCGCAGCGAGGACGTCGCCGAAACCCGGCGCATCGCCCTCCGGCTGGCGGACAACACCGCCCCCGCCGGGAGGACCACATGACCCACTACACGATCGCCCGCCACGGAACCAAGGACGCCCTTGCCCTGGAGGACGAACTGACCCGCCTGTACGTGGCGGTCTACAGCGAACCTCCCTACAACGGCCACGGCGTTTACACCGAGGAGGGATTCCGCAACCGCAACACCCGGCAGCTCCACGCGCCCGGGTTCACGCTCGTCACCGTCCGCGCGGACAACGGCGAGCTGGCGGGATTCGCGTTCGGGTTCACGATGCCCGGCAACGCGTTCTGGCGCGGCGTCGACGAGCCGCAGGAGGTGAAGGGATGCGACAAGTTCGCCTGGATCGAACTGGTCGTCGCCGCGGCTCACCGCGGAAACGGGTTGTCGCACCGGCTGCGCGACGAACTGCTGCGCGACCGACCAGAGGCGTTCGCGACGTTGTGCGCCCATCCCAATGCCGAACCGGCTCGATCGATGTATGACCGTTGGGGCTGGAGGAAGGCCGCCACGATCGGACTGGCCGACGACCAAGCCGACATCATGATCGCCGACCTGATGGGACCAAAGCAGCATCAGTAGCTGAGGACGAGAACGGAGAGCCGACGGCGCCGACCATCTGTCGCTGACTAATTAGCACCGGCGTTCCTGCCGGATCGGCGCGGACGGCTTCCGCGTCCAGGGACAGGGCGGCCCTCGCATCGATAACCCCGCCCCGCCCGTCCGGGTCGTCCCCGCCGCCGTCGCTGAGATCGGCGTGGACGCCGCGACCGAACACGGCCGCCGGCGCCACTCCGTACAGTTCCACGGGCTAGAACCGGGCCTCGCGCTGCAGGACCTCATCACCGGCCTCGCCCGGGAGAGCCCGGACGACTGCGCCCTTCGTCCGAACCTGACAACCACCGGCCCGCAGCCTGCCCACCGCCAAGGCGCGGTGATGTATGTCACATGTCGCGCTGCTGCCGGGCTCGACTCCGGGTGCGGTCGCGCCCGCGCTGTCGGGAGTCTCGTGCTGATCAGCGCTTTTCACTCCTACTTTCGTCCCTGCGCCTTCGCCTGCTCTCACCATCTGTCACAGCCACTAACAGAAAAGGCTCTTTACTGGTCGTTGACTGTGACGCATGATCTCGATGTTGCTCCCTTATTTTCCGGCGAATACTGACTGCTCACCCGCGGGACAGGAGAATCACGGAATGCTCGCCATCGCCGCACGTGTCAGATCGAGCTGGACCCTCGGGCGTTGACCTTATGACGGCGTCTCCGCCGTCCCCTGCGCCACGATCGGCCCGTGCACTGTAGGCGCCCTGCCCTGATGACGGCCCAGCCGTTCGGGCCCGCAAAGACCCCCCGCCCCGCTCGATTCGAGCTTGAACCAGCACCTTCCCCAGGGCGTAGGACCATGTCCGAAGGTGCTTCTCCCGGCCGCATACTCATCCCGCCATCCCGCCATCCCGCCATTCCACCTGCCAATTTTCAAAGAGGACGGATTTCCAGTGGCAGCAGGGCGGGGAATCGTGTTCAGCCTGCCCAGAAAAGGAGTGCCCGAGTGTCACGACGTGTTGTGGCGTGTGTCGCCGCATCGGTCCTGGCCGCCGCTGGCCTGGCGGCGGTGCCTGGTGCTGCCGGCGCCGAGGCTCGCCCCAAGCCAGCGCCATTCCAGTTCCAGCACCTGTATCCGGAGATCGGCTCGCCGCACGCGGGCAAGCCCAAGCTCGGGCCGTCCCACCGCGGCCCCGTCCGCCTGGTGACACCGAGCACCGTCGGCGACCCCGCCCGCACGCGCATCCCGACCTACGCCACCGCCAGGGCCGCCGGTCCTCCCACCGTCGCCGCGGCGTCGGTGCCGGTGGGAATCGGCCCGGCCCGCAGTGCTACCTTCCTGACCTTCAGCCTGGCCGACTACCTGCAGCTGAAGGTGAACGTCGGGTCGGGGAACGCGATGGTCCGCTCCACCGACATGTCGCTGCCGGGAATCGGCGGGAACGTCACCGTGGGTGCCAGCTACAACAGCCTGCTGCACGCCGCCGACGTGTCCACGGGGGTGATCTCGCCGGGCTGGCGGACCCGCCTGGGCGAGGACGTGCGGCTGTACAAGAACAGTGACAACTCCGTAACCTACACGGGCCCCGACGGGATCTCGGGCGTGTTCACCACCTCCGGGTCGGGCTACACCACGCCCAAGGAGTTCAAGGGCGACCTGAGCAGCCAGTCCGGCGGCGGCTGGAAGTACCTCGACCACGGCTCGGGCCGGCAGAGCTACTTCGACTCGGGCGGCCTGCCCACCAAGGTGGTCGACCGCAACGGCAACACCACCGACTACACCTACTCCGGCGGGCACATCTCGGCCATCACCTACAAGCCCAAGGGTGAGACGACCGGCCGCCAGATCAAAGTCGGCATGTACACCGGTGACCGCATCACCAGCTACACCGAGTCCGGCGGCGACGACGGCCAGCGGATCGTCGTCTACAGCTACGACACCTCCAACCGGCTGTCGCAGATCCAGCAGGCCGCGGGCGAGGTCACCAAGTTCGGTTACGACAGCGCCGGAAACCTGTCCTCGATCACCAACGGCAAGGGCGCCGTCACCAACCTGACCTACGACGGCGACCATCGCGTCCAGGCCGTCACCCGGGTCGGCGACTCGAGTTCGATGGTGACGCGACTGTCCTACCCGTCCAGCACGCAGACACAGGTGGCCGACCCCAACACCGACCAGTCCAAGGCGGTCGCCGACGTCCCGCACACCACCTACACCATCAACGTCAACGCCCGGGTGACCAAGGCCGTCGACCCGGCCGGCAAGACCCGCTCCAAGAGCTACACCCCCTTCAGCGACGTCGCGTCCTACAGCAACGGCAACGGCGGCCTGAGCACCAATACCTTCGGCGCCAACAACGGCGAATCACAGACCAAGTCCGCCTCGCCGACCGGATCTTCCGGGTCGCTGACCTACGGCAACGCGCCCACCTCGCAGAACCCGACCGCCGCCTACCAGCCCTCGGCCGGCACCGACACGCAGGGCAACTCCTCCAGCTACACCTACGACGGCGCGGGCAACAAGACCTCGACGAAGAACGCGCTGGCCGCCGAAGCAAAGGTGACCTACAACGACGACGGGACCGTCAAGGACTCCACCGACCCGGCCAACGGGACCAACGCCACCACCTACGGCTACGACGGCAACCACCAGCTCACCTCGATCACCCCGCCGACCGGCAACACCCTCAAAAAGAAGACCCTCACATACGACGGGTACGGGCGCCTGGCCACCTCGACCGACGGCAACGGCAAAAAGACCAGCTACACCTACGACGGCAACGACCGCGTGTTGACCATCACCTACTCCGATGGCACCCCCAGCGTCGTGTTCACCTACGACAAGGCCGGCAACGTCAAGACCCGCACCGACGCCACCGGCACCACCACCTGGGGCTACACCACCCGCAACCTGATGGCGGCCCGCCAGTCCACCTCCGGCGGCGGCGAGATCGACTGGCAGTACGACCCGACCGGGAACCTGGTCAACCAGCTCAACCAGATCGGCACCCAGCACTACGTGCACTCCACGCGCAACCTGCTGGCCTCCATGACCGACTTCGCGGGCAAGACGTGGACGTTCGGTTACGACGACGACGGCAACCGCACCGACACCTACTTCAACAAGACCTCCGACACCGCCTGGGCGATGCACACCCGCACCGCCTACGACGACTCCGGACGCCTCACCCGCACCACCACCACGCGCGCGTCCAGCGACTCCACGACCGTGTCGGACATCTCCTACTGCTACTCCAAGCGCGGCGACGCCACCACCTGCGACACCAGCAGCAGCGCCGACACCGGGTTGCGGCAATGGAGCAAGTCCAACGGCACCGTCAGTGACTACACCTACGACAAGGGCAACCGACTCACCAAGGCCACAGCCGTCAACGGCCACACCTACGACTACACCTACGACAGCAACGGCAACCGCACCAAACTCACCGTCGACGGCACCACCACCCAGACCCTGACCTACAACTCGGCGAATCAGATCACCACATCGGGGTACGGCTACGACGCCGCAGGCAACCAGACCTCCTCCCCGACGGTGACGCAGATGACCTACAACGCCGCAGAGCAGATGACCCAGACCAAGGTCGGCGCCACCACCACCGCCTTCACCTACGCCGGCCCTGGCCAGACCGAAATGGTCCGGACCGGCGGCATGTCGGTGGTCTACGGCCTTCCCGGCCCGGGCGCATCGGCGATCGACTCCTACACCCAGACCAGCAGCACCGTCTGGGTGATCCACGACAGCACCGGCACACCCCTGGGCTACAGCGACGGCAGCAACCCCTACGCCTTCGCCACCGACGGGCTCGGCTCCGTGGCCGCGATCGTCTCACCGTCGGGCACGCAGGCCGCGTCCTACACCTACACCCCCAACGGCAAGACCACCCCCGACACCGGCTGGGAGGCCGGCGTCAACCTCACCCGCTACACCGGCGGACTCACCGAGCCCGCCACGGGCCTGCTCAAGCTCGGCCAGCGCCACTACGACGCCGACCAGGGCGCCTTCACCCAGCAAGACAACATCGTCAGCCTCGGCGACCCCGGAAACGCCAACCGCTATGCCTACGCGGGCGACAACCCGATCAACAACATCGATCCCTCGGGCAACATTTCCTTCGACTTCAGCATCAAGGGCTGCTACTACCTCTGCGTGGGAGGTGGGTGGTCGATGGACTCAGAAGGCGAGGGTGCCCCGTTCGTGACCCTCGGCGTGGGAAGTCCTTCGGTATCCGGAGGTCTCAGCGAAAGCGCCGGAACCGTGAACTCCGGCCTGTCCGCAAGCGTTGGATGCAATGCCGGCTATGGCGGAGCCGGGTACGGCACCGAAGGGGGCGAGTATCAACTGGGTACGGTATCCAGCGATCCCGAGTGCGACGCGAGTCTGAAGTACACATTCTAGCCTGAAGGCCAAGACGCATGATTGGAACGCCCAGGGAACACCCCTGGGCGTTCGTCGCCGGTTAAGCGGAGGATTAAGAATCCGCCCGGTCGAGTCAGTACTTCTGGAAGGAAAAATGAGGCGAGCGCGACTTTTCTACCTCCTGGCAGTAGGCGTGATCCTGGCCGCATGGATGGGCGTCATGGCCATATGGAAGACCGCGAACGGCGACACTGGAACAAGGACCTGGGCCACTTTTGGCATAGCGATAATGGCCATAGTATTCTCGGTCGTCGTCTCCTTTATGATCAAGAGAGACCGAACCTAGTGCTGCGTTCCTCAAACGGCGTTGGGTTCGGGGGGGTGGGAGGATGGCGCGGTGCGGCCAGGGTCGGACATGAACAGCGGCCCGATGATCTCGGTGAACGTCGCGGTGGCCATGACGGCGGTGGTGCGCAAGACCTGCGGAGTCATCGGCGCCTGTGAAGCGTTCGGAGCTCTCGCCGGGGCGGCTCTGGCCGTCCGCTGGAAACCGCGCCGACCCGTGATCCTTGCGGTGGCTCTGCTCCTCGTTTCAGGGCCCCCGTTGCTGGCCGTCTGCGTTACTGCGTCTCCCGTGGTCATCACGGTGGCGATGCTTGCGTCGGGTATCGCCAAGGGTGTGCCTGGTGCTGTGGATCACCCAGCTGCAGAAGATCCTTCACGTCGAGACGCTCGCGCGGGTGAACGGGTGGAGCAGCGTCCCCGCCTACGCCCTGGCGCCGATCGCGCTCCTGCTGGTCGGTCCGCTCACTGAACACGATGGTCCCGGTAAAGCTGCCCTCGTGGTCGCCGCGACGCTACTGATCTCGACCGTTGCCGCGCTGCTCGCGCTCCTGTTGGGAAGTCGCATGGACAGCCGCACCGGAGAGGGAGAACCTGAACTGCTCACGGCTTCGTAGCGGCTATCACACGGGTTCGGCGTTGAGGATGATGGCGGCGGCGTCTTCGGCGGACTGGCGGGCTAGTTGTGGGAGCAGGCTGGTGTAGGTGTCGGCGGCGATCGCGATGGAGGACAGGCGGAGGGTTTCCTGGACGGTCTTCATGTCGTGGCCGGCGGCGAGCAGGAACGAGGCGGCGCCGTGGCGCAGGTCGTGCAGGCGGATGGGTGGTAGGCCGGTCTCCATGGCCAGGTGCTCGAACTGGTCGGTGACCTCGTTGGGGCGGATGGGTCGGCCGATCGGGTCGGTGAAGACCAGGCCGGTGTCGTGCCAGGCGTCTCCGGCGGCGAGCCGTTCGGTGTTCTGCCGGGCCTTGTGGGCGCGTAGGACGGTGACGGTGGAGGTGTCGAGGCTGATGGTGGCCTCGCCGGCGTCGGATTTGGGTTTGCCTTCGAAGGTATCGGGGCCGATCTGGATGATCTGCCAGCGGATGCTGACCGTTCCGGCGTCCAGGTTCAGATCGGTCCAGCGCAGGCCGCAGGCTTCGCCGCGGCGCAGGCCGCGGAAGGCGATCAGGTAGTACAGCGCGTACCAGCGGTGCAGTTCGGCGCGTTTCAGGAAGGCCCTGGTCAGTGCGGGCGTCCAGACCATGACCTTGGACGGGCGGGGCGCGCCGATGTAGGCGTCGATCCGGTTGAGGTTGTGGCCGTGTCCCTGGGAGGGGGTGTCCTTCCAGAGGCGTCTGCGGCGGGCGCTCATGGTGGCGCTGTGGGTGTCGAGGTCTTTGCGCCACTGGACGATCCGCTCGGGGGTCCACACCAGTGCTTTGGGTGCCTTGCCGGACGGCAACTCCACCAGGGAGGCGACGTTGACCTCCGCCAGTCCTTCTCTGATCGCTTTCTTCAGGGCGCTGCGCAGGGTGGCGCGGATGCGCTGCTTGGTCGCCGCACCGACCCGGCGGCGTCCTTTCACCTGGGCCCGCAACTCCGTGTCGCAGGATTCCCGTGCCCGGGTGATCAGGTCGTTGAGGTCGTCGATCTCCTCGAACATCCGGTCCACGTCGGTGACGCGGAGGCGGTCGATCCGGATATGGCCCAGGGCGGGGATCAGGTAGAGCTTGAGGTTGCTCTCGTAGCTGCGGCGGGTGCTTTCTCGCAGGGTCTTGCGGCCTTGCAGCCATTGCGGCAGGTACTCGCCGAGGGTGATCGTGACGTTGAGGTGCTGGCCGGTGCGGACCTTGCGCCGTACTTCTTCCGGGCTCGGGAGCTGCTTGGTCGCCTTCAGCGTCGCGCTGATCAGGTCGGCGATCTCGGCGGAGAGGGTGGGGTCGTTGCCGGCGATGTTGAGTAGTTCTTTGGCCTGGTGCAGTTCGGCTTCGGCGTCGGCCTGGCTGGCGTATCCGGCGCGGCGCAGCGGGCCGCGCCGGGTGCCGTCGGCATGCTGCGGCATCTCCAGCTGGTAGTTCCAGCTGCCGTGGTTGCTGCTCCAGCGTCCGTCGGGCCGGTTCAGCCGCTGGCATTTGCGGCCGAGCTTCTTGCCCGTCTCGTCGCGGCAGCCGCAGGTTTTGAAAGTGCTTCCCTTCGGCGCCACGATCAGCCCCTCCGGTTCTGCCGAGTGGTCGGCGAGGCGGTGTCGGTGGAGGGGTCGGGTTTGGGGATGCCGCGCTGGCCTTTGAGGGCGAGGATGTGGCTGGGGTTGGTGGGGTCGAGTGGGCCGTTCACGTCAGCGGTCCACAGCTGCTTGCGCTGCCAGGCCAGCAGCGCCACAACGTCCCAGACGGGAGTGGCGGCGAAGGTGCGGTGGCGGACGGTCCCGACGGCGATCGCGTCCAGGTTGCCGTTGGCCAGGTCGCGAAGCAGACGGCTGGCCTGCGGCCGTTCCCTCCACGGGGTGAGGTCGCTGGGGACTTCCATGGTCGCGTCGTCGAGGTAGAACTCGGTGATCGACCCGTGGGTGGCGACCATCGCACGGACGGCGTCCCAGTTGCGCTGCCGCCAGTTCCGGATCTGCTGCTCCGGCCAGAACTTGTCGATGTGGAGGTAGAAACCGAACCGCAAGTGCACTGGGAATCTGCCGTGTGCCCTTCGTCCGGTGAACGAAGGCGCCTGTGCATCGGACAACGTGTTTCTCCGTGAGGTGCGAGTCTTCGCCCGGCCACGCCGGTTGTGGCGGTGGCGCGGCCGGGCGAAGGGAGCCGATTGCCCTACGTGATCGCGGGCAGCGCACGGTGGCTCGACTCCGTCACGTACGACAAGCCGCACCGCTCACGGACCGCTGACGCCTCCCAGCGGGAATGCACCTGCCGTTTCTGACCGTGCGGGCGTGCGGAGCGGTTCGCCGTTCGCCTCAGCCGGGTTCAGTTCGAGGACCCGCAGGACGCCGGCGGTGGGGACCAGGTAGTTGTCGCCGATGCGCAGCACTCGGCACGGGAAGGTGCCGGCGCGCGCCAGGGTGTAGCTCTTGGTCCGGCCGATGCCCAGTGCGCGTCCGGCGGTGACCAGGTCGATCATGGCGGGCAGGGCTCGGATCTCCGCGCTGGTCAGTGCCTTCTTCTTCATTCGTCCTCCTTCAGCGTGGGTTGAAGCTGTCTCGCGGTCCCGAGCGGGTTGGGGCTGGGTTTCTCGGTGGGGCGCTGGAAGATGAGGAGGTCTTCGTGGGCGGCGGCGCAGGCGGGGATGCCTTTGTCGCGGGCGCGGCGGGTTTCGAGCATCTGGAAGAACGAGGCGCGCGAGATGACCCGGCTGTCGCGCAGCCCGCACAGCAGTGCCGCCAGCCGGTCGGCCGGTTGAAGACCGACGCGTTCGGCGGTGGCGGCGACGCGGCCGGGTAGGTCGACCAGTTCGCCATGGACGCGGATGGGGCGGATGGTGATCGCGACGACGCCACCGGGGCGGAGCAGGGCCGCGCATCCGGAGAGGATGTCAGCGAAGCCGTCGAACAGCTCGTCCAGGGTGGTGTGGGCGAGGTTGCCGCGGTCGGCGGAGTAGTCGGTGTTCCACTTCTGGATCCGAGATCGGCCGGAGTCGCGGGTGGAGCGGATGTGCCCGTGGGTGGACGCCCCGTACGGAGGCGAGGTGAGGACCAGCGCGGCTTGGCCGAGCCGGTCGCTGAGGATGGTGGTGATGTTGCGCGCGTCTGCGCAGGCGACTGTGGCGTTGCCAGTGGCGCCTTGGGTGCGGGCGAGGGCGATGTTGCGGGCGCTGAGATGCGCGAAGTGTTCTTCGTACTCCACCCCGGCGGCGTCGCGGCCCAGGTGGGCCGCTTCGACCAGGGTGGTGCCGATGCCGCACATCGGGTCGATGACCAGTTCGCCCGGGCGCGTGTAGGCGGTGATGACCTGGGCGGCGATCGCGGGCAGCATCCGGGCGGGGTGCTGCATCGCCTCGGGCACGTAGCGGTCCTTGCGCTGGATCCGGGACGGCTGCTGCCCGGTCGTCAACACCGAGCAGTCGGGGCCGGCCAGCCATGTCGGCGCACTGGTTTCGGGTTGGGTGGAGAGCTGGTCGGTCACACCTTGCCCTTCGGCTCACGGTCGTTGCGTCCGTCGTCGTTCGGTGTCGGGTGGGGTTTGGTGAACAGGCACACGTCGGCGTGAACGCGGGCAGCCGGCGGCAGCGCGGTGGCGCGCTGGTCGCGGATCTGGGCTAGATCGCCGGGGCTGCTTTGCACCAGCACTCCGTCTTCGCTGCTTGGGACCCGCACGGCGATGACGTGCTGGGAGTAGCGAAACCCCAGCGCCCGCGCCTGACGGATGATCTGGGGTGCCGGGTCGATGAAACGTCCGCCCTCGTGTCGGGCAGTGGTGACGACCGCCAGGTGGCCGCCGGGCCGCAGCATCCGCCACGAGGCCAGCAGCACCTCCCCCAGCGGCGGTTGCCGCACAGCCGTGACGGAGGCCGAGCAGCCCGGACAGGCCGCTCGCCCCTGGCGGGACGGCCGCAGTGCGGTGTCGCCGTCGTCCGGTGGTGGGGCGGTGATGACCAGAGCGGTGGTGCCGAGGTGGTCGGCCAGAGCGCGGGTCATCTGGTCGGGACGGCACGGGCGCAGCGCCACGCCCCGCGCCGCTCCCCCGAGAGAACGGGAGCGCAGCGTGCTCGCCACGTACTGGGCGAGGGCGAAGTGCGGTGCGCAGGCGACGGCGCGGCGGCCGAGTTCGGCTGCGGCGGCCAGCACCGAGTCGTTGGTCGGATGGGTCTCGGCCACCAGGTCCCCGTCGTGGGTGCAGGTGGCGATCAGGTGGCGGGCGAGTTCCCTGCCGGCGTTCGGACGGTGCCGGACGCACGGATCGAACCGGCTGGAGGCGGTGGGCTGCTCGTCGTCGGGGTCTGGGCACATCCAGACCGTCAGCGGCAGTAGCTGGCGGGGCGTGCCGGTGAGTGCGGGCGTGGGCTGGCTGGGTGCGTCCACGTGATGGTGGCCCGTGGCGGCCGTCCGATCCCCATGCGCCTCTTAAAGCTCTTCAGCCCGCCTCGATTACCGCCGGCGTCCGGCAAAGAGTCGTCCAAACACATGGCCGCGGGCTCGCGAGGTTCCTGGAGCCGGCCCGGCGACACCCGCTGGGCGATCTCTTTGCTCGCCACCTCGCCCTAAACACATCGGTGCAGGTCAGTGGGCACGTTGAGGAGTTGTCGGAGCTTTGCCCGGTGCCGTTCTCGGTTGGGTGCGGCGGGGGTGTCGGAGCTGGTCGCAGCCTGAGTTGGGCGGCGGTCGGGGTGTTGTGGCGTCCCGTGTGGGGTCCGAATCGGCGCCGAATGCGCACCGAACGGCGGTGGAGAACTGGTGGCGTCGGTTCCGCTCCACCACTGCACGGGGGTTCGTCATGTGCTCAACCGCCAACGCCCACGGTCACGGTCACCGCTCGGTCTTCGAGGAGGGGAACGCGCTGGATGCCGCCGAAGCAACGTTCGATCTGCTGATGCAGGGTCCCGCGCCGCTCAGTCTGGACGGTCGCCAGTTCGGGCGAGGGCTGCCCGCTCGTGAATGCACTCTGCTGGAGTGGCGGGATCTGCTGCTGGCCCGCGAGACCGGTGTGGAGGTGCGGGATGCGGTGTGGGCCGAGCTGGTCCGCCGGTCCCGCAAGCACGGCGCGTCCTGGACGATCGGCTGCGTCGGGATCGCGCTTCCCGGACTGAAGCGGGTCGCGGCCCCGCTCACCCGCGACCTGCAGCTGGCATCGGCCGACGATGTGGTCTCCGACCTGCTCACCGCGTTCCTGTCCGGGCTCCAGACGATCAACCTGGATCAGCACTCGATCGCGCCGCGGCTGCTGTGGCTGGCCAAGCGCGCCGCCGTCCGAGCCCGACGCACCGAGACCGCCACGCTGCCCATCGCGCCCGACGACCCCGCCTGCCGCACGCGGGAACCGGCCCGGGGGCACGAGGACTTCGTGCTGGCCGATGCCGTCGCGCAGCGGGTGGTCACGGCGGAGGAGGCTGAGCTGATCGGGCGGACGCGGCTGGAGAAGGTCCCGGTGAGCCAGGTCGCTGTCGAGCGCGGCGAGTCGGCGCGGCGGCTCTACCGGCTGCGTGAACAGGCCGAACAGCGGCTGGTCGCGGCGATCCGCGCGGGCAAAGTCACGGCCAATTCCGGCGGCCCCGAGCGCAATCAGGACCGCTGACCGCGCTTTCAGAGGCACAGCAAAGCTCGCGGGCTGCGACCGGCGCCGACCAGGCGGTCGTCCGATCCCCATCGCACCCGTCCCACCGGCTCCTCGAAGGAGGACGCCCACGGTCGCCCCGGTCGCGGCCCGCGAGCTTGCTGGCCCGCTCCTCTTCCCTGGCCTGGCTCGTCCTCGAAGTTTCGGGAGCTCAGCATGACCTTCACTCCGCCCACACGGCGTCCGGCGCTCCGGCGCTCACGGCACAACGGTGTGAACCGGGTCCGATGCCTCAGCGCGATCGTGCTGGGGTGCGTCGGCATCATCGCTTCGATCATCTGGTGCGCGTCCGACGCCGCGCAGGCCGCGCAGGCCGCCGATCGCCTGGTCGCGGTGTCGAACCTCAACCAGGTCATCGTGAACCTCCGCAACGTCATCATCGGGCTGTCGGCCGGGCTGGCCACCTTGTTCGCCACGGTCGGCGGTATCCGCTACATCCTGGGCGGCGGCGATCCGGGCGAGGTCGAGGCCGCCAAGAAGTCGGTGCGCAACAGCGCGATCGGCTACGGGATCGCGGTCATGGCTCCGGTGCTGGTGCGGATTTTGCAGCAGATCGTGGGGGCGTGAATGCTTCTCGCGCGCCGCCGATGCGCGCCGCTTCTGCTGGTCATGGTCGCAGCGATCCTGGGCGGCGGCCTGTGGGTCAGCGACGCGGCCGCCCAGCCGTCCGGTACACCCACGCCCTCGGCTTCGGCTTCGGCTTCGGGGCGAAGCGTGGCGCCTTCGCCCACTCCAACCGTCGCCCCGGGCAGCACCGCCAGTCCCACCAAGGCATCCGAGGCTTCACCGGGCCCTGTGTCTCCGGCGCCCGCCTCGTCCACCTCCCCGCCACCACCCGCCTCGTCGTCGACGAGCGGTGGGGACAGCGGGTGCGGATTCGGCGACTTGGCCTGCATGACCGGGCAGGCGATCTCGGACTGGTTCAAGGGGCTCGTCGAATCGGCGGCCAAGCCGACGTTCGAGTTGCTGTCGGCGACCGTGCTCGGAACGCCGAACATCACCTCGGACTCGATGACACGGATCCGGGAGCTGTGGACGACCTCGCAGTGGATCGCCAACACCTGCTTCGTGCTGCTGGTCACGATCGCCGGCGTGCTGATGATGGTCGGGCAGTCGCTGCCCGGCGAGATATCGCTTCAAGAGGTCCTGCCGCGGCTGGTGTGGGCGTTTCTGGTCTCCAACCTCAGCCTCACCCTGATCGGCTACGCCATCACCCTCGCCAACGGCCTCGCCGACGCCTTCCTGACCGCCGGAGCCGAGCAGATCGACCCGGCCGAGGCGGGGAAGATGCTGGCGTCCGGGGTCGAGGCGACGCTGGCGGTGAACCACGTCTTCTACGTCCTGGTCGCGCTGGTGGCGGTGGTGCTGGCGCTGACCGTGGCGTTCATCTACGTCGTCCGCCTGACGATCACCATGGTGCTGGTCGCCGCTGCGCCGCTGGCGCTGATGCTGCACGCCCTCCCGGTCACCGACGGGATCGCGCGGCTGTGGTGGCGCGGACTGTCGGGGATGCTGGCGATCCAGACGCTGCAGGCGTTGGTGCTGGTGTCGGCGCTGCGGGTGCTGTTCGCCAAGTCCGACTCCAACGCGCCGTTCCTCGGCATCCCCACCTCGCACCGCGACGGCGTGGACCTGCTGCTGGTGATCTGCCTGCTCTGGATCATGATCAAGATCCCGTCCTGGGTCGCCCGGACGATCTGGCGGCAGGCCCAGCCCCGCATGGCCACCCAGCTGTTGAAGTCGCTGGTGATGTACCACACCGTCGGCCGGCTCATGGGCGGGTCTCGCGGACGCGGCGGACGCGGCGGACGCTCGACCACGCGCCACGGCGGTCCGAACCGAGGTCCTCAGGGCGGTCCGCGCAGGAGGCCGCCGGGTGGCCCGCCGGGTGGAGGAGGTTCACGTCCCAACGGTGGACCGGGCGGCGGCTCGGGCAGCGGTGGGCCGACCGCCGATGGCCCGGCGGCCCAGCGGGAGCCGGCGCGGCAGCAGCCGAAACGCGCCCGGGTCAACTCGATCAAGTGCAACGAGGGCCAGCGGCGAGAGCAGCCGGAGCGGGCCCCCAAGGCACCGGGCCCTGCCCGCTCCGCCGACCGTCGGCCCCCACCCCCGCAACCCCGAATCTTGACGTCGCGGCTGGCCTGGACGGCCCACCCGGGCGCGCCACTGCCCCGCCCGACGTCTGCTGCACCGCAAGCCGGCCCGCGGTCGTCGGCCACGGCTCCGCCGATCCAGCGAGCGCGGCGCCAAGCCGATGCGGCGTGCACGCCGCGGACGCCGCAGCGAGTGGCGCTGCGGCTGGAGCGCTCACACCACTACAGCCACCGAGGAGCACGCTGATGGGATTCGACGACGCTGACCAGCCGCTGGTGGCAAGGATCCCCGCGGACGTGGAGATGCCGGACAAGGTCCTGGCCGGGCTGACCGCCCGACAGCTGCTGATCCTCGGCGGCACCGCCGCCGCCGCGGCCTGGATCTACATGCTCACCCAAGGACGCGTCCCGTGGATGGTGATCGCGGTCGTGCTGATCCCGCTGGCCGCGGCGGGGTTCGCGCTGGCGCTCGGCCGCAGAGACGGGCTGAGCCTGGACCGCCTGGCCCTGCACGGCGTCCGGCACGCGTTGCAGCGCGCGGTGCGCGTTCCCGCACCGGAAGGAATCGCGCCTGCCCCGAGCTGGTGCAAGCTGCGCGGCCAACTGCCCGCGCCGTTGAGCCTGCCCGTTCGGGCCGTCCGCGAGGACGGCGTGATGGAGCTGGCCGATGGCGGCACCGCCGCGCTGGTGCAGGCGGGCACCGTGTCGTTCACGCTGCGCACGGTCGCCGAGCAGGCGTCGCTGGTCGCCTCGTTCGGGCGGTGGCTGAACTCGCTGGACGCCCCGGTGCAGATTCTCGTCCAGTCCCGCTCGGCCGACCTGTCCGAGCTGATCGCCGAGCTGGAGGAATCAGCGCACCAGCTCCCTCATCCGGCGCTGGAGCAGGCGGCCCGCGGCCACGCCTCCTACCTCGCCGAGCTCAGCCAGTCCCGTGATCTGCTGACCCGCCGCGTCCTGGTCGTCATCCGTGACCGGTCCACCGGTGAGCTCTCCCTTCAGCCTCCGGCGCGTTCCGAGTCTCGGGATGCCGGTGCCGCGGTGACGCTGCGGCGTGCAGAGGAGACCGTCCGCGCGCTCGCCACTCTCGGGATCGGCGCCGTCGTGCTGGACGCCGATGCCTGCACCGAGGTCTTGGCCGACTCGCTGTCGCCCGGCCAGCCGCGCCTCAGCGGCCTGGCCCGTCCCGACGACCTCATCACCCGCGCCGCGCCCACCCACCCCGCGTCCGTCGACGGCGCGTCCACAATTCAGGAGAGCCCGTGATCCAGGCCAGGAGTCTGTCCACCGCCCTGACCGTCCTCAAAACGTTCACGCTCGGACGCTCCCGCCTGGCGGCCGACACCGACGAGCCGGTCGCAATCGGCGATCTCCTCGGCCCGCAGGCGTTGCGAACCGGGACGCGCAGCATCGAGCTTCCCGGCGCGGTGTGCTCCTCGTTCGCCATCACCGGATACCCGCAGGACGTGGGGGCCGGCTGGCTGGAGCCGCTGTTGACCTATCCCGGGCATCTGGACGTCTCGCTGCACATCGAGCCCGTCCCGCCGTTGGTCGCCGCGCAGCGGCTGCGTCGCCAGCTCGCCCGGCTGGAGTCGGCGTCCCGCTCGGACGCCCGCGCCGGCCGGCTGGTCGACTTCGCCGCCGAGGCCGCCGCAGAGGACGCGGCCGAGCTGTCGGCAGCGCTGGCGCGCGGGCACGGACGGCTGTTCAAGGTCGGGCTCTACCTCACCGTCCACGCCCCGGACCACGCCGCTCTCGAAGCCGAGGTCCAGCAGGTGCGGGCGCTCGCCGCGTCGCTGCTGCTGGACGCCCAGCCCACCACTTTCCGTGCCCTGCACGGCTGGGTCACCGGCCTTCCTTTGGGCACCGACCCGATCCGGCTGCGCCGCACCTTCGACACCGACGCCCTGGCGGCGAGCTTCCCGTTCGCCTCCCCCGACCTGAGCGCCCCGGCCGGTCAGAGGCCGGTGCTGTACGGGGTGAACATCGCCTCCTCGGGTGTGGTGCTGTGGGACCGGTTCGCTCAGGACAACTACAACTCGGTCACCATCGCTCGCTCGGGTGCGGGCAAGTCCTACTTCACCAAGCTCGAACTGCTGCGCCTGCTCTACCAGCAGGTCGAAGTCGCCGTCGTCGATCCCGAGGACGAGTACCGGCGGCTGGCCGAGGCGATCGGCGGAACGCGACTCGCGCTCGGCGCGCCCGGCGTCTGCTTCAACCCCTTCGACCTGACCAACGGCCAATCCGACGACGCGCTCACCCGCCGGGCGCTGTTCTGCCAGACCCTCGTCACCGCGATGACCGGCCAGCCGCTCACCCCGGAGGCACGCGCGGTGCTGGACCGGGCGGTGATGGCCGCCTACGCCTCCAAGGGCATCACCGCCGACCCCGGCACCTGGACGCGGCCCGCGCCGCTGCTGAAGGATCTGGTCGCCCAGCTTGAGGCGATCGACGAGGGCCATGCTCTGGCCGAACTCCTCGCGCCGTTCGTCTCCGGCTCCTACCGCAGCCTGTTCGCCGGGCCGACCACCACCCGCGCCGACGGCCAGCTGGTCGTCTTCTCCCTGCGAGACCTGCCCGAGGAGGTCAAGCCGGTCGGGGTGCTGCTGGCGCTGGATGCGATCTGGCGACGCGTCGCCAACCCGCACGACCGGCGTCCGCGTCTGGTGGTGGTGGACGAGGCGTGGCTGCTGATGAAGGAGCCCGAAGGCGCCCGCTTCCTCTACCGCCTGGCCAAGTCCGCCCGCAAACACTGGGCCGGCCTCGCAGTCGTAACCCAGGACGCCGAGGACCTGCTGTCCACCGACCTGGGCAAGGCGGTGGTGTCCAACTCCGCCACCCAGGTCCTGCTGCGCCAGTCCCCTCAAGCGATCAAGGCCGTCGCTGCGGCGTTCAACCTGTCCGACGGGGAGAAGGCGTTCCTGCTGGCCGCTGACAAGGGAGAGGGGCTGCTGTGCGGCGGTAACAGCGGTGATCGCGCCGCCTTCTACAGCGAAGCCTCCTCCTTCGAGCATGGCCTGGTCACCACCGACCCGGCCGAGCTCGCGGGCCTGCCCGGCGACGAAGGGGACCCGCTGTGACCCTGCTTCCCCTTCCGCCCGGGTTGGAGCATCTGCTCACGGACGCAGCCGCACGAGCTCCCTTGTGGGGTGGTGGTGCGGCGGTTTCGGCCGGGGTTTGGGGTGCGGCGCGCTGGCTGCTGTGGCAGTGGCGGCACCAGCGGTGGCACCGCGACGCCTACATGATCGAGGTGTCGGTGCCGCCGAACGTGGAGCCGCCGAGCGCGACCGCCTGGTGGACCCACCAAGTCGGCCTGCTGCGACCGCGCTGGAAGCGCCTGCTCGTCGGGCAACCACACTTGGCGTTCGAGTACCTGGCCGATGAAGCCGGCGCCCGCATCCAGCTCTGGGTTCCCGGGAGCATCCCCGCAGGCCTGATGGAGAAGACGGTCCAGTCGGCATGGCCGGGCGCCACGCTCAACAGGCGTCCCGTCCAGCCGCCGATGCCGTCCCGAAGCGAGTGCGTGGGCGGGCGCGTAGTACTGGCGCGGCCCGAGCATTTCCCGCTCACGGCCGAGCACAAGTCCGACCCGTTGCGGGCGCTGCTCGGCGCCTTCTCCGGCCTTGCGCGCGGAGAACGCGCCGTGGTGCAGGTCCTGGCCAGACCCGTCACCGGACGGCGCCTGAATCACGCCCACCGAGCCGCCGCCGCGCTGCGCGGCGGCGGCTCGGCCGCCCCGCAGGCCTGGCTCTTCGACCTGCTCACTCCCGGCCCCGCCGCGACCGAGCAGGTATGGGAGCTGACCCGCCGGTTCCCCGAGCGAGCTGAACAGGTCCGCGCCATCCTCAAGAAGGCCGCCCAACCTCGCTTCGAGGTCCAAGTCCGCTACGCCGTCTCCACCACCGCCCGACCAGGCGAGGCGACCCGCGACCGGTTGCGAGGACGCGCCCACAGCCTCGCCGCGACGTTCGCGCTGTTCAGTTCCGGCCACCAGTATCTGCGGCGCCGCCGCCTGTTCTTCCCCGCCCGCTGCATCGCGCGACGACGACTGTGCCGGGGCTACCTGCTGTCCGCTAGCGAGTTGGCCGCGCTGGCCCATCTGCCGCTCGATCCGGACGCACCGGGCATCGCCCGCGCCGGAGCCCGTCCCGTCGCGCCGTCGCCACTCGTCCCGGTCGGCGGGAACGTCCGGGTCCTGGGGGACGCGGACGCCGGGCACCCGCGCCCGGTCGGGATGCCGATTCCCGGCGCACGCCAGCACGTTCACGTGCTCGGACAGACCGGCGTCGGGAAATCGACGCTGCTCGCCTCGATGATCCTCGACGACGTCCATGCGCGCCGTGGCGCCTTGGTCATCGACCCCAAGGGCGACCTGGTCGCCGACGTCCTCGACCGCCTTCCCCAACACGCGCTCTCCAGGACGGTGCTGTTCGATCCCGGAGACCCAACCCCACCGCCGTCGGTGAACGTGCTGGCCGGACCGGACCCGGTATTCGCGGTCGACTCGATCATCACCATCTTCCGACGCTGCTTCTCCTCCTCCTGGGGGCCGCGCCTGGACGACCTGCTGCGCTCGGCCTGCCTCACCCTCACCCAGGTCAACGGCCCCAAAGCCACACTCGCCCAAGTCCCACGACTGCTCGCCGACACCGCCTACCGGGCCAGGATCACCGCCCAACTCGACGACGAACTGCTGGCCGGATTCTGGGCCGACTACGACGAACTCTCACCCGCCGGCCGCGCCGCGACCATCGGGCCGGTGATGAACAAGCTCCGCACCGTCCTGCTGCGGCCGTTCGTCCGCGACGCGCTGTCGGCCAGCGAGTCAACCGTGCATCTGGGCCGGCACCTCGACAAGGGCGGCCTCGTCCTGGCCCGTCTCCCCAAGGGCGTCCTCGGCGAGGACGCGGCCCGGCTGTTCGGGTCACTGCTGCTCGCCCACACCTGGCAGGCCATCACCCGCCGCGCGCTGCTCCCCGAGGACCAGCGTCCGGACGCCGCCGCCTACGTCGACGAATGCCACAACTTCCTCAACCTGCCCGGCTCCATCGGCGACGTCCTCGCCGAAGCCCGCGGCTACCGGTTCTCCCTCGTCCTGGCCCACCAGCACCTCACCCAGCTCCCCAAAGACCTGCGCGAGGCGGTGTCGGCCGACGCCCGCAACAAGCTCTACTTCACCACCTCACCCGAAGACGCCCACGACCTCGCCCGCCACGTCGCCCCGCTGCTCACAGCCCACGACCTGTCCCACCTGGGCGCCTACCAAGCCGCCGCCCGCCTGATCACCGGCACCCAGCAAACACCCGCGTTCACCTTCCGCACCCGCCCCCTCCCCGCCGCCACACCCGGCCGCCAGGACGAAGCGCGCAAGGCGGCCCGCCAATGGTCCGCGCAACGCGCACCGCACTCGGCCCGCAAACCCAAGCAGCCGCGCAAGGCGGCGCTGCGCGACCCGCGCCAGCGCTGACCGGCCCGCTTCCGCCTCGATTCAGGAGCCCGCATGAGTCGTCGTGTTGTCCGCCTCCGCCGTCCGGCCACGGCACCGCCGCCCCGGATGTCGCCCGAGCTGCTGGCCGAACTCGCCCACCGCCTCACCGACCGCGACCGACACGTCCTCGAACTGGTCTGGGACCACCGCGTCCTGACCACCCACCAACTCGCCGCGATCTGCTTCTCCACCCCAGGCAAGGCCCGCCACCGCCTGCTGGAGCTGTTCCGCATGTCCGCGCTGGAACGCGTCCAGCCGTGGACGCCGGTGGGCACGCGCCCCTGGCACTGGGTCCTCGGACCGGCCGGAGCCCACGTCCTGGCCGGGCAGCGCGGCATCGACGTCACCGAGCTCGGCTACAAACGCACCGCCGCTCTGGCCGTCTGCCACTCCCGCCAGCTCGGCCACCAGATCGGCGTGAACGAGTTCTTCGCCCAGCTCCACCGCCACGCCCGCACGCGCAACGACGGCGCGGCCGTGAAGGACTGGTGGCCCCAGCGGCGCTGCGCACGCCTGTGGGGCGACCTGGCCCGTCCGGACGCCTACGGACGCTGGACCGAACCCAGCCCCGAAGGCGGCCTGGTCGAGGTCGACTTCTTCCTTGAGTACGACACGGGCACCGAGCCACTGCCCAAGGTCGCCGAAAAACTCACCGACTACACCGCTCTGGCCGAGTCCACGGGCATCTCCACACCGGTCCTGTTCTGGCTGCCCTCCCGAGCCCGAGAGACCAACCTGCGGCGCCTCATCCGCACCTCGCCCGTCCCCGCCGCAACCGCCGTCCACACCGGAACCCAGCCCGACGACGGCCCCGCCGAACAAGTCTGGCTACCACTCGGGACCGGCGACCGGCGCGCACGCCTCATCGAGCTCGCCGAGGCCCTGGGCCACCCAACCGGCGACCAACCGAGCCCGGAGCAGACCTCGTGCCGCTGATACTCGCAGGCGCCGCCGGAGCATTCCTCGTCCTGGTCGCTGCGATCCTCGGCGGCGTCTCCAGCGCGTTCAGCGCAGGCAGCGACCCCGACGCGACGAACTGCGCCCCATCTCCCGGCACCGGCCCAGGCCGCACCGGGTCCACTAACATCCCGCCCAGCTACCTTGCGCTCTACGTGCGCGCCGGGCAGGAGTACGGCATCCCGTGGAACATCCTGGCCGCCGTCGGTGCGGTCGAGTCCGACCACGGCCGCTCCACTCACCCGGGCATCACCTCAGGCGAGAACTCCGCCGGTGCGGGTGGCCCCATGCAGTTCCTTCCCGGAACCTGGGCCACCTTCGGCGTCGATGGCGACCACGACGGCCGCCGCGACCGCTACGACCCCTCCGACGCCATCCCCGCCGCCGCCCGCTACCTCAAACACAACGGCGCACCCGCAAAGCTCCGCACCGCGCTGCTCGACTACAACCACTCCAACGCCTACGTGAACGACGTCCTCAAACGCGCCGCCACGTACGCCAAAAGCTCCGGCAGCACACCACTGGCCACAGCCCCCATGAGCTGCGCGACAGCGCCGGGCGCGGGGTTCGCGGCGGCACCGAACCAAGCCGCCGCCAAGGCGATCACGTTCGCCCGCGCCCAACTCGGCAAGCCCTACGTCTGGGGCGCTACCGGCCCGAACGCCTATGACTGCTCCGGCCTCACCCTCGCCGCCTACCGCGCCGCAGGAATCACCATCCCCCGCGTGTCCGGCGACCAGTGGAACCACGAACCCCGCGTCCCCAACGGTCACGAACAGCCCGGCGACCTGGTCTTCTTCAACTCCGGCCCCGGAACCTCCACCACCAACCCCGGACACGTCGGCCTCGTCATCGGCCCCGGCAAGATGATCGCCGCACCCCACACCGGCACGGTCGTCCAGATCCAGGCCTACCACCGCCCCACCCTCCTCGGCTTCGCCCGGCCAAGGAATCCATGAGCTGGGGCAGACGCATGGACTTTGAGCTGCTCTGCCCCTTGTCAAGACTTATGAAATCACCGTAAGCGAGGACCCCTATGAGCCACCTCGTCTGGAGCATCGCTGTGTCAAGGCCGCGGCCTGGTGAGTTTCTTCGGCAGCGTCGAGTAGCCAGTCCCCTGCGTAGGAATCGAGTCGAGAATCGCAGGTGCCCGGTGGGTGAGGCTCGGACTCGCCCGGGCCGTAGAGCACACGCACACTCATGGCGCGTAGGTCGAAGATGCTGCTTGAGAGCGCCGGGTTCGCTGCGAGAGCGAACTTGACGAACGGCAGCACGACGGTCGGCATGCCGAGCGGTACGAGTTCAGCCAGCAGCCCATGCGGGTAGCTGTCGGCGGTGCCCTGGGCCCGCTTGTTCCGAGTGTTGTACGTGGCGGGCGCAGTGATATGGCTTGGGCTTTGGGCAGACTCCCGGAGTCATCAGGCTTACGCAGATGTCCCAGCCGCGCCCTTGTGCCTGCGTGACGAGCCGCTCAACACGGGATACGGGCCCGGCCATGCAGACCCTGAGTTGGTCTCCAGCGCCGCGACGATCGAGAAGGCCCAGCCGGAAGTATGTGATGCTGCTCCTCGTTGCGACCGTAGGTGTGGCAGAACGCTAGGACCGGGCTAGGTCGCACGGCGCAGGAGTGTCGCGGCCAGCGCGAACCGCAGCCGGGCCGCGCGTCCAGGCCGCCGTGATTCAGCCCGTCATAGAGCGAACCGTGGCCGAGTCGGTGCTCATCCCCCAGCACCAGGTCGACCAGCGTCCGGACGGCCCCGTCGGTGCAGAGGACCTGTCGGCGTACTGCTACGAGCGGTCCTGGTAAGCATTTGGCCGCTGGAGGTCATAGTGGAATGGCGCAGTCAGGTGACGGCGGCGAAGGGGTGCGACCAACTTCGTGCGAGCGATCGACTCCGACAAGTGGACGTGCGTGCATATGAGCTCCACAGAGCTCTTCCTGAATCACCCTGGTTGGCGCGGAGACTCTCCACCGATCACAGGGCGCTTTATTCGAGGTTCTTGTAGCTGATGGGTTGTCCTTGGTTGTCGTAGGCGATGAGGGCGGCGCCGGCTTGCCTGGAGAGGACGAACGCGAACGTGCGGGTTCCGGAGGAACCTGTGGTGAGCGGGACCGGGCGGAGGGGACCGGTGCTGGTTACCCGGAGTTCGATGCGCGCCACGTCAGCTCGTGCTCGGCCCGCCGTTTTAACTGCGACCCCGTTGGTCGGCGCGATCAGGTAGCTCATCGCGGCAGCGGGCGGTGTGCTGGTGTCGCTCATCGCGGCGCGCCACCGGGCGGCGGTGAGGCCGTCGGGCGGCAGGAAGTGGAGTCTCACTATCCCAGTGGCTATCGCCACGGCGGAGGCGAGTACCGCGAGTCCGCTGAAGGCGGCGATGAGTCGGCCGGCTAGGAGATCGGCGATCCGGGGACGAGCGTTTCGGAGGCGAGCGAGTGGTGCCAGGCGGCAGGTAGCGAGCAGCCCAGTTGTGCAGAGCGCAATCGCGCAGAATCCACGCACGTCACTTGCGAGGATGTGCCCGAAGGCTCCGGGAAGGGGCGGCAAGGTGACCACCATCAGGGTGAGGATCGCGCCAGCGAGCAGGTAGGAGATCGGAGGCCGACGCGCAAACAGGAGCAATCCGGCCAATACAGTCCACTGCTGATGATGGGTCCACGACACCGGGGACACGGCCAGGCTCGCGCAACCGATCACCGCGGCGGCCTCGGTGCGAAGTCGATGGTCGGCGAGGCGCCGCGCTTGCTGGAGTGCGGTGACCGTCACGGCCAGCGACAGCAGGATCCAGGCTGCCTCCCGATGCGATGCCACCAAGGGCAGACGCAGCAGCATGCCGTTGAGTGATTGGTTTCCGGTGGCCGACAGGTTCCCTACCCGGGATGTGCTGAACACTTCGCGAGTCCAGAACGCCAACGAGTCGGACGGCAATAGCAGAGCGGCAGTAGCTTCACAGGCAATGAACACGATCGTCGCCGTGGCAGCGGCCTTCCGCCGTCCGGTGAGTAGCAGGTATGGGACGAACAGCAGCGGGGTGAGCTTCACCCCTGCGGCCAGGCCGATCAGGACGCCTTGCCAGCGCGGGGGTGTCACCTCGGCCGCATCGATCAGCGCCAGAAGGATCACCAACAGACTGACCTGGCCGAACCGCAGATTGCTCTGAGAAGGTGCGGCGAGTAGTACCAGCAGCGCGCCGAGCCCGACCACCAGACCGCGAGCCGGTGGGGTGACGCGCCGGAATGCGATGGCGGCGACCATGGGTATGAGTGCGCATGTGGCCCCGGTCCACACGACCCGCAGAACCGGTTCGCTGAGCCAGCGGATCGGCCACAGCACCAGCACGGCGAACGGTGGATAGGTAAAAGGGTCGCCGTTGGGTGCGGTGTAGGAGTACAGCGGCGCCCCGCGCGCCACCGTTTGAACGGCTCCGTAGTACACGTGCAGATCGGCTTGCCGGTCAGCGAGGGGACGATGTACCGAACTGGCCGTTTGCCATACCGCGACCGCCGCATACGCCGCAGTCAGCACTGAGACGATCCAGGCAGTGGGGATCCAGTTTCGCCGTGAACCCGGCGATCGCTCTTCTGCCTCTGTCATGTTCAGCCTGCTTCAGCTCGCCGGTGACCGGTGACCAAGAGGCACCCTACGAAGCCGACGATCAACGTCAGGTTAACGATCCGACAAGAACCTCCCACCTCCCTCCGACACGGTACGCGACATTTAAATTACTTAGCGTCACTATAGCTCACGGTCCGCAAGAAATGGAATCAGTACGTAAATAGTAGTAGTAAAGCGAAGGCAAAGTGCCGCGTCCCCATCCGGCCATCCCTGTTCGGCTAATTGTGTTGCTCTGATGACCAGGGGCTGCTAAGTGATCACTACCGCCCGCATTTACGGCAACGTAAAGTCCCCAGGTCGGTAATTGCAGAGCGTGATTCTTGGCAGTCGTTGAGTCCCTTGCACGCCATAGGTGACAACTTGGACCGTCCCCTGACTGGCCCTTTTCCCAACTTGTCGATCTTTGTATGGTCGATCTCGATCGGATCCGATCAGACCGAATCGACACGAAGGGAGGCAGGGAAATGCCGAAGTCCCTGCTCGAAGACGAGGTCACCGTGGTGACCCCTCGAATGCCGGGCCCGGTGGTCGCCGGCGACCCCACCTACGACGACGAGGACTGGTGGGACAGCCCCGGCGAGATCTACGACGACCACGACGTCTGATCCCGCGGTCATCCTGATCAAGATTCATCCGTAAGGAGCCCATCGTGGTGGAACTTCTTGCGGATCGGAAAGAGGCCGCCATAGTGCGGCCTCTTTCTGATCTCGCGCATCTCATCGCCCCCATAGATATCCCGACCTTCGAACGGGAGTACTGGGAGAAGAAATCTCTCCTCATCCAACGCAACGACCCTGACTACTATTCTCAGCTGCTAACCCTGCAGGACGTGGATCGCATCCTGTCGCTGTCCAGCGTGCGGTCGGACGGGTTGCGCGTCGTTCTCGACGGGAAGGAAACCCCTATCTCGGACTTGGTGTCTGGCGGTGAAATAGGCGGCACCAACGCTCTCGAGCGACTTTACGAAAAGTATCGAAGCGGTTCCACGGTGGTTCTTAACTCGTTGCAGCAGCGTTGGGAACCGCTGCAGCGGCTTACTCAGGCCCTGGGTGCACAGGTCAGCGCCAGGTTCGCCGTCAACGTCTACGTCACTCCCGCTGGGAATCAGGGATTCGCGCCCCACTACGACATCCACGACGTGTTCATCGCACAGGTCCACGGCTCCAAGCGCTGGCGGCTGCACGGTGCCCAAGAGCAGTTGCCCCTGAAGGACAATCCCTTCGACAGGTCTCAGTCTGTGCGGGACGATCCGGACCAGGAGTTCGATCTCAACCGAGGGGATCTGCTCTACCTGCCGCGCGGTACGGTTCACTCCGCGATGGCCAACGACACCGTTTCCGTGCACCTGACGATCGGCGTGCATCCGGTGGTTTGGGCGACGGTTCTCGAAGAAGCAATTAAAGAGGTGTTCGCCGCAGAGGTCGCGTTCCGGCGCGGCTTGCCCATGGGATTCCTGGCTAGTTCCGCAATGCAGCGCGAGGTCGAGGCCAGATTCGCCGAGCTGACCGGCCTTCTCAGCTCCCGCTTGTCGGCTTCTGAGATGCGGAGCGCGGCCGTCAAGCGAGCCGCGTCGATTTCTCATCCGACGCTGTCCGGTCATCTGCTTGACCTGGAAAAACTGGGTGAGATAACTGTGGCCACCGAGGTGCGACTCCGACGGGGGGTGCGCTTCAGTCACTCTCGTACCGAGAGTGGCGTGCAACTGGATTTC
Organism: Actinomadura gamaensis; assembly: GCF_042652125.1. NCBI lineage: Bacteria > Bacillati > Actinomycetota > Actinomycetes > Streptosporangiales > Thermomonosporaceae > Actinomadura > Actinomadura gamaensis. Next base: position 132,127 of record NZ_JBHSIT010000014.1, read on the forward strand.
CACAACAAGACGGTCCAGCTGCCGGCGCGTGTCACCGACGAGGTCGAGTTCATTCTCGGCACCACGGGAGAGTTCTTCGCCGGTAACGACATCCCGGGAAACCTTGATGAGTCCGGGCGCGTGGTCCTGATCCGCGTCCTGGTTCGCGAGGGGCTTCTTTCCCTGGTCTAACGGCATATGTTCGCGATGGCCATTCTGCCGACTTTGAATCTGGCGATTCTATACTACGTCGGCGAATGGTCATCGGCATTTTATGCGGGAGGCTGTATGCGAAGTCGGTCAAATGCTTCTCAGGTTTCCTTTCGGCGGATCGCCGTACTCTTTGTCCCTTACCGGCGACGACTGGCGCTACTGCTGCTACTAATCCTCTCCTCATCTCTTGTCGCACTGATATCGCCATTTCTCCTGCGGCAGATCCTCGACAAGGCGATTCCGGACGGACGTCCGGGACTATTGACCGCTCTTGCTGCGGCAATGCTTCTTTGTGCGGGGGTGAACACGGCCGCCTCGGTCATACAAGCATACTTGTCAGTAGCGATCGGGCAGCGAGTGATGCGCGATCTGCGTAACGCCGTTTACGCACGCCTGCAACGTATGTCGCTGGCATTTTTCAGTCGAACTCGGACAGGAGACGTGCAGTCGCGTATTGCCAACGATATTGGCGGAATGGGGGTCACCGTCACCAGTGTCGCCAGCACGGTGGTCGGAAACCTCACGACTATGTTCGCCACGATTACTGCGATGGTTATTCTGAGCTGGAGGCTAGCGCTGGCATCGCTTCTGCTGCTTCCCGTGTTCGCGGTAATCAGTAAGCGGGTGGGGCGGGAACGCCGCAGTATAGCTAAGGATCGGCAGGAGCAGCTCGCGCACATGTCGACCATGATTGAGGAGTCTCTTTCGGTCAGCGGATTCGTGCTCGGGCGATCAATGGGACGAACTGCGGACCTCGTCAGAAGATTCAGTGAAGAGTCAGATAGGTTGACGCTTCTGACCATTCGGTCGGCTATGGCTGGGCGATGGCGGCAAGCAGTGATTCAAATGATTATGGCGGGGATGCCCGTGGTTATCTACTGGACTGCTGGCATCAGTGTGGCGCCGAATGTGCCGGCCATGTCAGTTGGCACCTTGGTGGCTTTTACGACCCTTCAGCAAGCGTTGTTCGGGCCGACCGTGCAACTTCTACAAACAGGGGTCGCCGTGCAGACCTCTCTCTCACTGTTTGAGCGGGTTTTTGAGTATCTCGACCTGCAGGAGCAAATCATCGCACCGCGTAACCCAATTTCGCTCCCACATCCTCAAGGGCATGTTCGCTTCGAGGGAGTCGAATTCTGTTACGAGGAAAGACCTGTTCTCTCTGGCATCAATCTGGATTTGCCACCGGGAACCCAGCTAGCCATAGTGGGCCCGACAGGGGCAGGGAAAAGCACTTTGGGCTATCTCGTTCCGCGTCTTTATGACCCGACCTCTGGAAGAGTGTTGATCGATGGAATCGATGTCCGCGAACTAAGTTTTGCCGATCTGGCCCGGGCGGTAGGAGTCGTTGCACAGGACACACATCTCTTTCATGCGACTATCATCGAAAACCTAAGATTCGCAAAACCTGATGCCGATCTACGCGAGATAGTTGATGCCGCGAGGGCTGCGCAGATCCACGACCTAATCGAGACATTGCCGCAGGGATATGACACCATGGTCGGTGAGCGAGGGTATCGGTTCTCTGGAGGTGAGAGACAGCGTCTCGCCATCGCTCGGACGATCCTTCGCGATCCGGCGATTCTCGTACTAGACGAAGCTACAAGCGCTCTGGATGTCCGCACGGAGTCAGCTGTCCAAGAGGCCCTTGAAAAGCTTGCACAGGGCAGGACTACGATTACCATCGCTCACCGGCTTTCAACCATCCGAAATGCTGACGTGATCATCGTCTTGGAGCAGGGAAGGATTATCGAACAAGGGACGCACGATGAACTCTCCACTCGTGACGGTAATTATGCATCGCTCTTGAAATGCTAACGATCGAGGTTCGGGTTCGCCGTCAGAAATCGATACCCTCAGTGCTTCATGGTTTTCCATTCGCGGCGGTGATTAGCAGCTGGAACGCGCGACCTTTACGGTCCGGCACGATTGCGTCATCACGAAGGCGGCCTGGTGGGTGGCCAGCGCCTGCGACAGCCCTAAGGAACTGATCGGCTACTTCTGCCAGCGGCATATCGGCCTGGAGGCGGACGGCAAGGTCATCGCCTTCGAGGGGCGCCGCGTCGGACCCGGTTTCGACGGCGAGTCGCTCGACGGCCCCACCGGCGTGATCCAGGAGACGAGCTGGCAGAGTTCGGCACCGCCCACAGCACGGCCTGTCAGGGGCGCCCGCAGGAGGGACCGTGACCGGAGGTCGCGAGCGGCAGGCCGGTCAGGCCGCCGCGTCGCAGCAGGCGGCGGTGGCGTTGCGGAGGTTGGCCAGGCCCTTGGGGTGGGACCAGCGCGCGGGTTGTTGGCGTACGGCCGGGAGCCGAAGCCGGCCAACCCGCACACCGAGCCCTGGCCGATGCCGACTTCACAACAGTTGCTGCGAGGAGTGTCTTCCATCTCTTCCGCAGGCTTCAAAGAGAGTTAAGTGCCGTAGGTCGATACGCCGGGCGGCGTGCATCCGTGCTTCTCAGCCTCACGAGGACATCAGTACTCAGGCCAGCGATCGTCCTATTGCGAAGCGTGGCGGGGCTTCAGGGGGTCAGTACGCGGGCTGGACGGAGCCGCCCATGAGGCGGCAGGCGCGCTCGTCGGTCTGGTTGAGGATCACTACGGGGAGGCGGTGAACGCCGCTGTTCAGGGCGCGGTGGATGCGGTGCCATCCGTCGATCACCAGTGGTGTGTCGGTGTGCGGGAGGGTCACCGCCAGCAGCGGGCGGGTCAGGTCGGTGGTGGCGGCGTGGCCGGGGTCTACCGCGATGACGGCACGTGCCCAGGCCAGTGGACGGATGTCGGCGTCACGGACGGGGTAACGGGCCGCGAGACGGGCGGCGGCGTCGACGTCCCAGGCCCAGCCGAGCAGGATGAACATCTCGTTGGCCATGCGTGGCCTCCCCAAGGTGCCGGTTGATGACCGGAGGTGGTCGTGGTGGCTGCGGTTCGGGTCCGGGGCGCCGGGTGGGACGGTGGCGCCCCGGACCGGTCGGTGTCAGGCGCGGCGTAGGGCGCGGGCGGCGGCGGTGCCGATGACGGCGGCGGCTTGCGCGGGGTCGGTCAGGGTGACCGTGGCGGCGCCTTCGATCGGCCGGGTCCGTCCGTTCATGGCCAGCCACAGGACTGCGCATCCGGCAGCGGTGAGCCGCTTGATGCGGTCGCGGCCCAGGTCGCGCTCGTAGTCGGGGAAGATTCCGTCGGAGACGACGACCAACAGCCGGGCCGCGCCGGGCCTTGACAGGTCCAGCGCGCCGTCGAGGGCGTCCACCGCTTCGGCGAACTGGTGGTCGCGGTCGGAGGCGGTGAACTGCGCGACGCGCGTCGGCGCGATGCCCGGATGGGTGACCGGCCGGACTTTGGCGCCGAAGATGACCGTGGCCGACTGGGCGTCGCAAACGTAGGCGGCGGCCCGGGCCAGGATCCATGCCGCTGAGGCGACCGGGTCGGCGAGGGCGCGCATCGAACCGGTCACGTCGCAGGCGATCCCGAGCCGCAGCGGCGGGGACGGCACCGGACGGCGCGTCCGTTGGGCGAAGGGTTCGGCCGTGGGGACCGCACCGGCCGCCCGCTGGGCGTCGGCGGCGAGCGCGTCGCGCATCCGCAACCGTCCGGGCGGCATCGGCGAGGTCACGGTCGTGACGACCGGTTCGCGGTGCGATGCCGACCGGAGCGCGCGTGCCAGGCGGCGTGCGGCGGCCTGCTCGGCGGGGCGGGGTGCGCGGGCCCCGGTGATCGCGGTGGGGCCGTCTCCCTCGCCCGGCTGGCAGGTGATGGTGAAGACCTTCTGCGCGGTCCGGTCGGCGCGTTCGCGGGCGTGCTGTTCGCGCGCGTGCTCGTCCTGCGTGGCCGTGCCGGACTTCGCTTTCTCCGCCCTTTCGACGCTGGCCAGAGTGGCTTGGATGGCCTCTGCGAGCGGCGTCGAGGTGCTGGGCTGTCCGTCCTTGTTCGCCTCGGTGTTCGGCGACCCGCCGGAGGGCGCGGGCTGCTCGGGGGCGGTTCCGATGGCCTCGCACCACCGGCGTCCCAGGTCGAGCATCGTGTCGCGGTCGTCGTCGTGGGCGGTGTGCGCTGCGTTCCACAGGCTGGACAGTTCGGCCAGTCGGGCGCGGCCGAGCACGTCGGCGATGGTCAGGGCGAGGTGCATCATCTCGGTGCGGTTCAGGATTCCCAGGTCGGCCCGCGCGAGCAGGAGGCCTGCCGCGCGGGCGGCGTCCCATGGCGTCATCGCCGCACCCGGTATGCCTCCCGGAGCGCCCGGGCCACTGGCCGGGCCGGTGGCGTGCTGGGGCGTCCCGGCGGACGTTCCGGCGGAGGTTCCGGCCGAGGCGGTCGCAGCGGTCGGCGTTCGCGCGGCGAAGTCGGCGAGGATGAGATGGCTGGCCGAGGCCCGCAACCAGCGCCGGTCGGTGGGACGGCGGCGAAGTTGCGCGGCTTCGATGCGGGATTCTTCGAGCATCAGCGCGGCCTCCACGTAGGCGGCGGGCGCGCCGGTCGTGTGGCTCCAGCGGGTGTGGGCGGCGTGCGCGGCCTCGTGCACCAGCACGCCCCACAGCGGCGCGTACCGTTCGCGGTCGGCGGGGCGGGACGGGTCGCAGGAGTCGGGGGCGTGTCCCAGGTAGGTGCCGTCCAGTTCCACGGTGGCCAGGGCCGGGATGAAGCATCCGGGCGACCCGCGCCCTTTGCCGGGGGCGCAGGTGACCGTCAGGTCCTCGCGGTCGGCCAGGTTGCACACCTCCTCCGACAGCGCCGCTGACAGCCGCAGCCATGCGCCGCGCGGGTCAGCGGACGGGACGGGGGCGGGCGTGGTGATCACGTGGGTACTGGTCATGGGATCCTCCGATGGCGATGCGAAGCGTGCGGGGCGTTGCGGGGATGCGCGGACGGTGGCCGGTGGGGGCGGCCGGTCAGATCTGCTGGCCGAGGGACAGCGGGGTGATCGCGCGTCCGTAGACCGCGCTGAGGACTTCCGCCACGACTTCGCGGTCGTCCTCGGGTGCGACCCCGAGGAGGTTCGCCACGGCCGCCTCGGGCCCGAGGACGCCTGCGATCTTCTGGAAGGCGATCAATTCGCGCAGTTGCGGCGCCCAGCCGATCTCCCCGGATTCCTGCCGTTTGGCCAGGTTGCGGGCGACCCGGACCGCGCGCGGTTCGATCTTCAGCGTCCGGGCCAGGTCGTAGTCGGTGGAGACCCTGATCTGTGCGGCGAACCGGGACGCCAGCGCCTCTGTCAGCACCGCGCCGTGAACGCCGGGGTTGTGCCCGGCCACCACGTAGAACCCCGGCGTGGCGGTGATCGTCTCGCCCTTGTGGGCCTTGACGATGATCTGGCGCCGCCCGTCCATCGCGGGGTACACCACCGCCAGCACCTTCGGGGAGATCAGCGTGGCGTCGTCGATCAGCAGGGCGCGACCCTCGGTCATCGCGGTCACCAGCGGCCCGTACACGAACTCATAGCCGCCACCCGCCGCCTGCGTGTACTCCCCGATGAAGTCCGAGACGGTGGTGTCGCCGTCCCCGGCCACGGTGATCAGGTCCGGGAACGCCGCCTCGATCAGCGAGGTCTTCCCGGTTCCCGGCGGCCCGTACAACAGGGCGGGGATGGACGCCGCCCGCAGTTTCTGCAACGCCGCGACGTCGGGCAGGTCGGCCAAGGTACGCGGGTAGTACGCCTGCCCGTTCGGACGCGTCACCGTCTCACCTCGCCGGAAACTCCGTTCGGCAGTCGGCGCGGCGGGCGGCGCAGTGGCCGGGCCCGAGGCCGGGCTGTTGGGCGGGCTCGCGGGCGGGCTGTGGGTCGGGCTGGCGGCTTTGACCGGTTCGGCTGAACCGGCGGTACCGCCGGTGGTGGTCGCGTGCACGGTGGCGGGCAGTGCCCGAAAGCGGCGCGGGTTGGCACCGACCTGCTCGGCCTGTCCGTTCCTCAGCAGGGTGGACAAGGCGTTGGCCACGGCCCCGGACGACCGGCCCAGGGTGCGGGCGATTTCACCGGGCGTGAAGGCCTCCCCCGGTCGGGCGACCAGGTGCGCGGCGACCCGGCGCCGGAGTTCGCCCTGTCCTAGGCGGGGCACCGAACCGGTTCCGGTGCCCGGCGTTCCCGGCGCGGTCGGCGTGGTGGGCATGGTGGGCGGAGTGGCAGCGGTGTCGGAAGTCGTCGTCATGTCAGCGTCCAATCGCGTAGCGCGGCGTGAAGGTCGGTCGGGAAGGGGGCGCTGGTCGGGCGCCCCGTAGCGGCGGGTCAGCGCCCGCTGGGGGCCATCGCGGGCGGCGTGGCGGACGGCGTGGCGGACGGCGCGGCCGCGTCTCGCACGGCCGCGAACCGGCGAGGACGTTCGCACACCAACTCGGCCTCACCCGCCTCCACCAGCCGGTCGAGCGCGTTGGACACCGCCCCAGCCGAATGCCCCAGCGCTTTGCCGATCTCGTGCGGGGTGAACTGCAACGCCGGGTAGGCGGAAAGGTGCGCGGCGACCTTCGCCCGCATCTGCCCCGGCAGGGACCGGGGTTGCCCCGACGCGCTCCGCGCCCGTCCATGGACCACACCCCGCACCAGGCGGCGCGCCCGTCCCGACCCGCCGTAGACCGCGTCCATGGCCGACAGCGCGTCGGCACCGTTCCCGGCGTCCAACGCCGCGAGCGCCGCCGTGATCGCCGCGCCCATCGCGCTCAGCGCCGCGCGCGCCTCCGACAGGGCTTCCGCCTCGAACCCGGCGTCGACCGGCTCGCCGGTTCCGGTGGCCGTTGCCGAAGGCGCGGCGTGCAGCGCGTCGCCCGCGTTCGGCGCTCCGGGGTCCGTAGGCGGCGCGGTGTCGGTGGGCGGCGCGGTGTCGGTGGGCGGCGCGGTGTCGGCCGTGTCAGGCGTGTCGTCACCGGCGACGGTCGGGGCGGGTGCGGTGGTGGTCGCGGTCCAGGTGTCGGGGCGTCGGCGGTTGTTCTCGTCCCGACCGCCTCGGGTGCGGATGGCCCGTCCGTCGCCTTCCATGACGGCCAGGGCCCGCGCCACGGTGGCGCGGCTGACCTGTGCGGCTGTGGTGATGGTGGTGACCGTCGCGCCGGGGTTGACCACCAGCGCGTCCCACACGGCGCCTGCCGCCCCGTCCGGTCGCCCGGGCCCGGAGGGGACGGCGGGCCCGCCCGGGACGGTGGCGGCGTTGTCAGCGCCCGTGTCGGCGCCAATGTTCGCGTGAACATTCTTCGCGGTCATGTCGGCTCCTATTTCGTTTCGGCCGCCGAATTTCGGCGCCGTCCCCCGAAGGGAGCTCGACCATTTCTCGACGCGCCACGACCACGCAAGCATCTCCGGCGCGTTTTTATTCATCTCAACGGTCAAATATCGCCGCCCGCCCGCCCCCCGTCGCCATGATCCAATAATGCGGCAAACTCTTTTATGGATGAGAAGTAGGTTTATCTCGCACGAGAGGACCGCCGGGCACCATGCCAGGCGAGAGCAGCAGCTGCAACCGCCCCCGAAGGTTCAACTCACCTCACGACCTCGACTTCTCATCGCCCTTCCTCTCCTCACCTCAGCCAGCGCATCAACCTCTTCTCGCCGGAGACTCGTCTTCATGTAGTGAGAGATAGAGGAGTGAAAGGAGTACGGGGAGTACCGGGCCAAGGAGCCAGCGGATCGAAGGGGGAAGTGGGTGGGCCGACGGCGAGAGCGGGCATTGGTGTATCCCACTGGGGATAGTCGCCCCCGCCATCGGCCCACCCGGCGCCGCCCTGACCTGCCCGAACCGTCTGCGGCACCGGTGCCGGTCATAGGCGGGCCGGGCATTGGCTCCCGGAACACACCCCCGCCTGGCCCGGCTAAAACGGCACCTTGGCCCGCACCGTCATCGGACCGGCGGCTCATGGCCACCGCCACGGCACGCCCAGCCTGAAGGAGCGTTCACAGCCACGTCCGCCCAGACCAGATGGCCGGTCTCCGGCGTCCCGCACACTCCCCACCCGGCGGACAGATCCGAGACCGCGCGCAGGCCCCGGCCACCGACGGCGAGCGTGGGCCGGGCCGCCGAGGACACCGGGCGCGGGACACCACGGCCTCCCAGGTCCTGGACCGCGATGCGCATCAGGCGGCCCCGCCGCACCTCGACGCCGAACCAGCCGCCCGGATCCCCCGAGCGAGAATGCAGCAGCGCATTGCTGATCAACTCGCACGCGATCAGTTTGGCGTCGTCCTCGCGCTCGGACTCCGCGAAGAAGCTACCGACGAACGATCGCGCCGGCTTCGCCTGGTCCCCGCGTCCCGGAAACACCAGCCGCCAGGATAGAGCCTGTCCCCCGTGCAACCATTCCTTGGCTGTGATCGACACGTTGCTCTGGTGCTGCATCGTTGGAACACCTCCCCGAATGCCGCCGCCCGCTCTCATTCGCGGACGAGCCGAACGGCACGGACACATCGGCGCTCACCTCTTGCAGTCCGTCAAGTCGATAACCGCTCACACCGATATGGGCCGCCAAACGTGCCGCGATTACTTCACCCGCGGCCTCCCACTCCTCAATGAGGGCGACACTTTCTCCCCACCCCCACCAGAACCAACCGTGCGCACTGAGAATGCGGGCCGAGGCAACCCGCGGGCTTGCCACCAGCAGTCGGCAACGCCCTGCGGGAACCTCGCAGAAGGCGGTCAGCTCATGGCGCTTACGAAGAACCTCAGCGAGCGCTTCGAGCTCGACCGGACCGCGCTCCGCCAGATACCAGCCGGTCACACCAGCGGGGGACGCGCGGCCCCGGTCACCGCGCGCATCGCCGCCCCGTTCCCCGGCCCCGGGGAGGCGTCGTCGAAATCAGCCAGCGCTCCGCTGAACCCTGCAACGAGGCATGCGTCCCCTGCCGGCCCACCCTTCGGACTGAGAAGGACCCGCACCCGGTACCCCGCGCCGCGCCGACGGATCGACCACCTGGTCGCGAACGCACCGACGATCTGCAGACCGCGGCCGCTCGTACTCGCCAGGTCCACCTTGCGCAGCCGCGGAGCCGAGCCGGGACCGTTCCCCGAGTCGGTCACCGTCACAACGACGCGGCGCCCGGGAAACCGGCGGACAGTGACCGCGACCGGATCGTTGTCTCTCGACCCGTGCACGATCGCGTTCGCGACCAGCTCGCTCACCACGGTGCGCGCCGCATCGCCGCACGGGTGCGCCGAGCCGAGCCGGTCGTGCAGCCACGTCCTGGCCGTGGCCACCTGCTCCGGGACCGCGGGCACGATCAGCCGCTCCGACACCAGCAGGGTGCCCAGCGCCCGGCAGCCGGCGGCGGCAGCGGACGCCACGCGCCAGAGCGCCGGCGAGGGGACACGGCCGTGGATCGAGATGATCGATCGTGAAGCCTTCATCTTCGGGCCTCTTCTGTTCGAGATGCGAGTGCTTGGCTGCCAGCCACGGAACGAGCGCGGTACCGGGCAGCAGTGGAAACCCTGCGCCGTCACGCTGCGTTGATGGCAGACCGCCTGAGCGTGAACGTGGTGACGGTGACCGATGAACCCGTGAAGGCGGTGAAGGTCGGCCGGGCAACCCGGGTTCACTCACCCCGCGCACGCTGAGCGGAGCTACCTTGCTCCCAAATGCCGATTCGGCGCGGAGATCACATGAGCGCGAAACAAACGCTTCTCAACGAATACCTGGAACGTCTGAACTGGACACCACGGGAGCTGGCGCATGCGATCAACGCCTGGCTGGAGGCACGCGGCCGGACCTCCGACCGGATCCATCCGACGACGCCGTACCACTGGGTCGCCAAGGGGTTCCGCCCCTACGCGCCGTACCCGCAGATCGTCGCCCAGGTGCTGTCGACAGAGCTGGGCGGTGCCATCTCCCCCGGAGACCTCTGGCCCGGACGGCCCGAACTGGACCGGCACCAGCCCGCATCCGCGATCGCGGCCTTGGCAGCCGACTGGGACGTCGACGAAGTGATCGCCAAGGTCTCAGAGCTCATCCGCGAAGACCCTGACCGCCGCGTCCCCTCCACCGGCGTCCCCCTGATCACCGCCGCCCTCGACGGCATCCGCCATTCCCCGCCCCGCCTGATCGGCAGCACCGGCAAGGACGCCGTCCGGCCCGCGCTCATGACCCTCATCGCGCGGCACATCGCCGACCTCCGCCTCCTCGACGACCAGGCCGGCGGCGGAGCCCTCAACCTGCGCTACGTCAACGGCGAGCTGCACGCCGTCCTCGATCTGCTGCGCAACGCCTCCGCAAGCGCCGACATCCGCGAACGCCTCCTGCTGGCGACCGCAGACCTCGCCCAACTGTCCGGCTGGATGTTCTGGGACTCCGGCCACCACGCCGCCGGCCAGCGCTACCTCCTGCTCTCCGTCCGTGCCGCACGCGCAGCAGCCCAGTCCTCCAGCCCCCAGCTCCGCCAGGTCGCGACCGAAAGCGCCGCCAATACCCTGGGCATGCTCGCCTACCAAAGCGCCCACAGCGGACAGCCCGCAGACGCGATCCGCATCGCCGAAGCCGCCACCGACCACAACACCCACGCCTCGCCGGGCACCCGCGCCCGGTTGAACGGCCGACTCGCCACCGCCCAGGCCGCCATCGGCGACGTCCACGCCTTCCGCAACGCCGCCCACCAGGCCAAAGCCCTTCTCCACACCCGCCGCCAGGCCGACGACCCGCCGTTCCTCTACTACCTCAACGCCGACCAACTGGCCGCCGAGACCGGACAAGCCCTCATCGACCTCGCCAAGCACAACCCGGGCCAGGCACGCGCACTGCTCAACGAAGCCGTCGATCTGTTGACGCCGCTGTCCTCCACCGGCCTGCGCAACGAATACCAGCGCTCTGCTCTGCTGCACGGCTGCTACCTCGTCCAAGCCCACCTTCAGCTGCACGATCTGGAAGCCGCCGTCCAGACCCTGCGCAAGGCGACCGAGCGCCTGCCCGGCGTCCAGTCCGTCCGCTGCCAATCACTGCTTCGCCAACTACGCCGCACCTTCGCCCGCCGCGCCCGCAACCCCTACGTGGCCGACCTACTCCCCGAACTGGATGATGCACTCCGCAGTGCGTGACCATGGAGCAATGGCCCAGGCCCCGCCCCCCGCCGATCACGACCACCAACTCGACCTGCGCCCCCGCCCCTACGACCACCCCGACGCCCGCCGCCTCACCACCGAGCTCTACCGCGAACAGCTCGCCCGCTACGGCTTCGCCGACGCCCCCGACGACCTGCCCGACAGCTTCGCTCCCCCCACCGGGCTCTTCCTGGTCGCCTACCAGGACGACACCCCCTGCGCCTGCGGCGGCATCCAGGCACACGCCCCTGGCGTCGCCGAGATCAAAAAGCTGTACGTCGCCTCCACCCACCGACGCCACGGCCTAGGCCAGCGCATCCTCACAGCATTGGAAGACGCCGCACGCGCCATCGGCGCCGAGCGCATCATCCTGGAAACCGGCTCACGCAACGTCGAAGCCCTAGCCCTCTACACCCACGCGGGATACCACCCGATCCCCGCCTACCGGGACCGCGACACCGCCATCAACCGCGCACTGGCCAAAGACCTCTCCCCTGGCTCAGACTGAGCGACCCTCGTCGGTTCGCCCGCCTGCACGCCGGCGAGTTCGGTGCCCAGCCCCAGCCGGCGACACAAGGTGATCGTTTCCGCTCATTGAGCGGTTGTCAGCATCAGCTGTTCAGACTCGGCTTGTCCTGGCGACAGCCCAGCACGCACGGGCTTCCCGCCGGCTGCAAGCAGCCGCTAGTTCGGCCGCGCCTGGCGAGAAGTCGGCGTGCGCGATTCGTCCGGCCGACGCCACAGCCGACACCGGATTTGATCACCGCAATCGACCTGCGAGCGGAGATCGCGATGAAAACCAGTCAAGGCACGGGCGCGCTGCTTCGAAGGAGGCCGTTGGGCCTCTGGAGCATGAAAGGTCATCGTGATTCGGCGAGCGGAGGTCCTGCCACGCCACCGGTTCTCGCGCTCAGCCTGCTGAGCCTGTGCGGGTTCCTCTTCTTCCGCGGATTCGGTCACAGCCCGCTCGGAGATCGGCAGAAGACCCCCGGGCAGCGACGCGCGGCGTTGAAGCGGCCCGTGCAGTATGCAGCGGCGCGTTCGTCGCTCGTCAGCTCCAAAAGCACAAACCGGCGACTCACCGCCGCAGCCGACGTGGCAACCGGCACCGCGATGCCCACCCGGCCACAGGAAACAACGCTCAAACCGGGACGACCGAACGCCCCAGAGGGCCGGGTCATCATCCGAGTGGGCCGCGGACACCTGGAAGGCCCTCAAGCAAACCTCAGCCTCGACCGCGCCGGCAAGGCACTGGAACTCCTGATCCTGCTGCTGGAGTACCGAGCCGGCCTGACACGCCTGCTCGCCTACGACCTGCTGTGGCCAGAGGCCAATCCAGCAACTGACCGAGAATGCTTCCACGGCCCCCTCCGCGAACTTCGCGGCAAACTGTGCCAAGCCCTCGGCCTTCCCAGTTCGTCAGGCAAGGTCGTCGTGCAGCGCCTCGGCACCGGCTACCGCCTCAACCCCGCCCTCATCACCTCCGATCTCTGGGAGATGCGCGACGCAATCAAGAAGGCAGCCGGGACCTACGACCAGGCAGCGAAGCTCGCCCTTCTGCTCGAAGGACTCGCCGCAATCGACGACCAACCCGCCAGCTTCGATGCCCGCCTGCGCGCACCCGCCAAGAACCTGCGAAACAGCATCATCGCGGCCCGCCCCCAGCTCGCCGACCTGGAAACCGACACCGACAGCGCCCTCACCCACCTCGACGCGGCAATCGACACCTCACCGACGACCGAGGGACTGTACCGGTCGAAGATGCAACTCCTCGCCCACGCCAACCGGCCCACCGAAGTCCACGGAACCTACGGACAACTCTGCGAGCAGCTCAGCGAACACACACCTCACGCGCATCCCTCTACCGCCACCACCGAGTTCTACCGCCACCTGTGCGACCTCGCCGCCTCCCAACCAGCCTCGTCCCAAAGCGCGCGATCGTAGACACGGGGCAGACCGACGATCGATACGCGCGAGGAGATCGAAACGTTGCGCCCCGCGCCCGCCCTGAAGGACGAGCACCACCGCCGACGCCCGCGACCCAATCGACTTGGCCCACTTGGTGTTCCGATCCTCGCCCGTCCCGAAGGGCGGGCGCCACGCGGACCACTGGGCCCAGACCGACCGCCAGGCCATCGCGTTGCGATCCTCGCCCGTCCCGGAGGGCGGGCGCCACCAGAACGCGATCCGAAGCCTGAGAGACGAAGGGTGGGTGTTGCGATCCTCGCCCGTCCCTGAGGGCGGGCGCCACGCGGGCTGGTACAGCGCGCTGCCGCTGTAGGTGAGGTAGTTGCGATCCTCGCCCGTCCCGGAGGGCGGGCGCCACGACGGCGGACGCGGCGGGCGCCGGGCAGGTCCCGCTATTGCGATCCTCGCCCGTCCCGGAGGGCGGGCGCCACGGCGTGAAGCGGACCGTCATAGAGATCGAAGTAGACGTTGCGATCCTCGCCCGTCCCGGAGGGCGGGCGCCACTCGGCCAGCTCCTCCAGCGCCCGCCCGTACTTCTTGTTGCGATCCTCGCCCGTCCCGGAGGGCGGGCGCCACGGTGACGCGATCTCCGTCATGTCCGCGATCTTGGAGTTGCGATCCTCGCCCGTCCCGGAGGGCGGGCGCCACCCCTCGTCCGGGCCCTCGTCCGGGCCGTCGTCCGGGCCGTTGCGATCCTCGCCCGTCCCGGAGGGCGGGCGCCACTCTGCGGAGCCTCCTCGTTGGGCCGCTCGACTACGTTGCGATCCTCGCCCGTCCCGGAGGGCGGGCGCCACGGTACTTGAACAGGCCAAATAACGCGGAGTCATCGACTCATGCCTGCACTGTTCCGCTCGTTGTGGCACAAACTATCCCAGAACACCTTCGGAACCTGCCAGGGATTTGATGGGTACTGGAGGTTCCGAAGCGGCCTGGGGCAGGTGTTCCCGGCGAGGAAGATCTCTTTGGCTTCGGGCCGTCGTCAACGGGCGTCAGGCCGCGCTGGGGCCGATCAGGGGCTTGCCAGCTTCGGGACGCCTGTGTTGGCAGCGTTCTGATCAGCCGGTGTGGGGGAAGACGGCTTCCTTGGCTGCTTAGGCGAGGAGTGCCTGGGTGGGTGCGGGGATTCCGATGCGGCTCCAGTGGAAGATGACGTGCTGGGCGGTGACGGCGCGGATTCCTCGGGTGAGTTGGCCGGTGTTTCGCAGGGTCCGTAGTTGCCGTCCTGCCCTTTGGAATGCGGCGAGCCAGTCTTCGGCGATCGCGTGTGGGCGTGGGTTGCCGAGGAGAAGGTCGCGGACGCTGGTGGTGTGGGCGTTCCAGGTGGCAGGGTCGGGGGGTTCTTGTCGGAGAGGGGCGCGCTGGTCGGCGAGTCGGGCCCACACGTCGCCTTGCTCGCCGAAGTCCAGGCCTGCTTGGCGCATGAGGGCGGTGCAGAGGATGAGGGAGTGTTCTCGCCGGTCGGTTGGGGTGCCGTTCAGGTAGGTGAGCAGGTGGTGGCTGTCGGCGTGGAACAGTTGGTGGGCGGTGTTCATGCTGGCGATGCCGCCGAAGGCGTGGATCTCCGGCTCGTAGATGTCTCCGATCGCTTCGACATCCGGCGCGGCGAGTTGGCGTTGAAGGGATTGGTCGGCGTTGTGGGCATCGGCTGGGAGGTAGCGGACGCGCCAGTGGCCTTTGCGGATGAAGAACCATGAGGTGATCAGACCGTCTGCTTCGGCGTCGGGCAATATCCGGGCCAGGTGGGTGATCGCTTGGTGTTCTCGTTGGTGCGGGGTGGCGCCGGGGAAGGCGATGTTCACTTGCCTCCAGCAGGTCTCTTGCATCGGCGGGCCCCTTTTCGGTGGGTGGTCTAGCAGAGCAGCAGGCAGGCGTCCCAGGAGGTCGTGAGGCCTGCGGTGGCCAGGGTGGCTCCGGTGGTCCCGTCGAGGAGGCCGAGGGGCGGGACCGGCGGGGCGGTGGTGCGCTGGTGTCGGTGCAGCAGCGGCGTGGTGGGGATGGGGGTGAGTGCGTCGGCGGCGATGCGGCGTCCGGTGGCGAGGAGGCCGCCGGTTCCGTGGCAGAGGCCCATGCCGGTGAGCCGGTCCAACTGGTGGGGGTCGTTCACGCAGGCGGTGAATGCGGTTTCGGCGGCGTGTTGGCGCGCGGTGTCGTGGAGGGCACGGGCGGCGAGTTGTTGGGCGCGGGTGATGCCGAGGGTGCCGTAGCACCAGGAGGGACGCGGCGGCTCCGGCTGCCGGACGGTCCCGCGGTCGAGGTCGTCGAGGGTGCAGATCTCGGGCCACCAGCGGAGGTCGCCGGTCTGGTGTTCCCACTGGTCGAGCCAGTCGCAGATGCGGGTGATCGCTGCGCGTTGTCGGTCGACCTCGATGCCGTCGGTCAGGGTGAGGGCCAGAAGCGCGAGCGGTCCGGTGATGCCGTGGGCGAGGCCGTGGTTGCTGTGGCCGCCGACAGGTCCTGGTCGGGTGCGGTCGGGGCCGGTGGGGCACCACCAGCCGGGTAGGCCGTCGAGGGGTTCGGTGAGTCTGGTCAGGTAGGTCAGCACCTCGCGGAGCAGCTCGAGGTCGCCGATGCGGCGCAGGACGACCCCGAGTCCGGTCAGGCCGCGGATCAGGTCGTACTCACTGGTGACCGGTCGTTGACGGTGGTCGATGCGGCGGTGCGCGGTCTCCAGGCGTCGGCGGGTGACGGTCGCGGTGCCCGTTGCGGCGATCGCTTTGGCCCGGGTGATGCTCGGCTGGTCGATGGTCGCGAGGACGTAGGCCAGGGCGGGAGCGCCGTAGTAGAGGCTGGCTCCGCCGGCGATGCTGACGCCGTCGGCGACGGCCGCCCTCAGGGCCGTGTGCGCGGCGGGCCAGTTGCTGGTTTCCAGGTGCAGCAGGACGGTGCCGAGCGCGCCGTCGGCGAGGTTCTGCGCGCTGGTCATGGTGTTCGGCGGGTGAGGTGGCTGTGGGCGATGGCGCGGGCCAGGCGCAGGCAGTGCTTCTCGGACGCGCCGTCGACGCCGATCGTGCGGGCGTGGTGGAGGTGCAGCAGGTCGGCGAGGATCTGGTCGGTGTCCAGGCCGTCTCGTTCGGCGTGCGCCCGGTACGCCGCGAGCGCCGTGGTCAGCGCCCCGGTCGCGGCGTCCTGCGGCGGCGGGCGGCGGGCGTGGGTCAGCTGGATGGGGTCCAGGCGCGGGCCACTGCGGTGCGGGACGTGGTGGGCGAGCCAGGTCAGGCCGTCGCCGCCGGTGAAGCCGTCCGCGATGGTGATCATCCCTGCGGCTGTGGTCGCTTGCCGGTCGCCGGAGAGCCGTCGCAGGACGGCGCGGGAATCGGCGGCGAAGACCGCTTCGGCGGCGGCGAGAGTGGAGCCGGTTCCGTGGCGGGTTTCGGGGTGGTAGGTCGCCAGGGTGTGGTCGGACAGGAGACCTTCGTCCTGCAGGTGCTCGGCCCATCGGGCGATCTGGCGGGCGGTGTCGGCGAACTGGCCGGGGTCGCGCAAAGGGATTCGTAGTCGCAGGTGCGGTGTCGGGGTGGGGCAGCGCAGGAACCACCAGCCGTCCGGGAGGTCGGGGTGGTGGGCGAGTTGGGAGAGGATGTCGTCGACTCGTCCGGCCAGCCGGGCGCCCACCCAGCGCGACAGGCCGGGCCGGTGCCGGACGGTGCTGGCGGGACGTGCCGTGCGGGGTGGGGTGCGGTGCCGCACCGGGGCGGCGGCGGTGAGGGTGAGCAGGAGTTCGGCGGGTCGTCCGG
This sequence comes from Actinomadura gamaensis, assembly GCF_042652125.1. NCBI lineage: Bacteria > Bacillati > Actinomycetota > Actinomycetes > Streptosporangiales > Thermomonosporaceae > Actinomadura > Actinomadura gamaensis. The sequence continues at coordinate 149,018 of NZ_JBHSIT010000014.1, forward strand.
CCAACCATCCGGCAGGTTCGGGGGCTTCGGTGAGCATCGCCCGGAGGTGCCGGTCGAGGTGACTGCGTAGCAGCGCGAGGTGGGCCGGTTCGTCCAGGTCGAGCCGCAAACGCATGTCGCCGTCGCTGTCACCGTCGCCGAGCAGCACCTGTTGCGGCAGCCGCAGCCGTGCGCGGTGCCGCTGCCAGGCGAGGTACCAGTGCCGCCAGGACGCGGCGCGGTCGGGCAGGGTGGTTCGGGCAATGTTCCAGCGGGCCGGACACAGGACGGCGCGGTCGCGTCGTAGCCGTGGCAGGAACGGCAAGTCGCGGGCGTGGCCCCAGTCGAATCTGGCGCAGGGGGCGGTCCAGGCCGTCCAGATCTCGGTGAGGAACCGGACGAGTGGCTGCTGGAGTCCCAGCAGCACGCTGTTCAGCAGGAGCGGTTCGACCGGCCGTCCGGTGGCGCGGGACACCAGCCACAGCCGTTCGCCGTCGCCGGCCACTGCCAGGTCCTCCACGGTGCGGCCGGGGCCGGCGTGGAAGTCACCGACCGGCAGGACGGGCAGCAGCTCGGGAGTGCGGGCGACCGCGGCGAGGCGGCTCTCCAGGGGCAGCGCGGCCAACTGCACCAGCTCGGCGCCCGGCAGGACGGTCGGCAAACAGGCGTAGGTACTGCGGAAACGTTGCAGCTCGCGCGAGGTGAGCAGGTGCAGGAACCGGGCCGCGGCAACCCCGGCGTGCCGGGCACCGCTCACCACCGTCAGCGTGAACGCTCCTTGATCCAGATCGTGGAGTGTGGCGGCGGCGAGCGTGAACCGCAGTTCGGTGTGCGGGATCGGCGGCCGAGCGTCGTCGCCGCGCAGCGCGGCGACCACATCGTCATCCAGGACGACTTCGGTACCACCGTCCAGCGCCGAGCGTTGGGCGAGCTCGGCCAGCAACGCGTCGCGCGCGGTGAAGGCGTCGGGTTCGCGATGAACGAAGCCGCGATACCCGGCAGGGAAGCCGAGCACGTTGAGGACTTCGCGGAGCGGGACGGCCGCGCCCGGGCCCCACCGGTCGATGAAAGCGTGATGGTAGGCGGCCCAGCCCGGCAGCTGCGGTGCGACAGCGGCCAGGGTGCGCGCGGCCTCGCATGCCTCGGCGACGACCGCCGTGGGCAGCGTCACCGAGCAGTCGAGCCGCCGGTCGAGGACGATCCGCTCGCCGGGAGCAGGCAACATGCGATGGTTCTCCCGCAGGTGGCGCGCCAGGTGGGCGGTCGGGTCGGTCACGGTCATCGGCGCCCGGACCGCCGACAGCAGAACCCCGGCGTGGACGAGCGCCACCAGCAGCCGATCGGCCTCCGCTCTTGCGCCGGGCAGCTCGATGCTGAGCTTGGCCGCCAACTCCTCGAACCCAATCGGTGAGCGAGCTGCTTCGATCGCCGACCGCACGGGCTCGGTCAGGCTGATCTCGACGTCCCACATCCGGTCGTCTCCAGTGCGGGCGCAGGGCAGCACCCATGCTCGGCCGCGGCGGTGTCCCAACGCGTTGGTCACCACCGCGGCGGTGCGAAGCGTCGGCAGGTCGTGCTCGGCGAGGGCGGTCTGCTCGGCGATGTAGTGCTCGTCGGGCCGTGTGACGTCCTCGTGCCGCTCGCCCCACCGGACACTTGCGCGGGTGCCGAGTTCGACCGGTGCGACGCCGGCGAACTGGCCGAACGGAGTCGCGCGGGTGGTCCACCTCAGTAGGTACCGGATCGTGGTCTCCATCAGGCGGCGGAGCCTGCGCGTCCGGATCGGGCCGCCTTCCACGACTCGGGTGATCTGGGCGGCCAGCTGGGGCGTGGCGGAGGCGACGGCGGCCGCGAACCCCGGCAGCGCCCATGCCTCACCCAGCCACTGCCGCCAGGGGCCGGGACGGTCGCGGGTCAGGTCCGGCCACGGAGGAAGGCGCAGGTCGTGCGGGTAGGCGGCGGCTCTGATCAACGCCGCGCCCGTCGCTTGGAAGGTCGCCTCAAGCATGGGGCTCACCGGTTCCGGGAAGTGGCGCAAAACGCCTGGATCGGGGCCCGGCCTTGGCGGAAGGCCGGGCCGGCGACGCACAACAGTTCGATCAGCCGGGCTCGCGGGGGCGGCCGGGGCCAGGGTCGGTGGTCAGTCGTGGTTGGCGGGTCAGTAGGCGTTACCGGTGCAGGCGTCCGAGCCGGTGTTGCCCGAGCCGCAGCCGTCGTCGGTGCTGGTGGCGTGGCCGCCCGCAGCGGGTCCGGCGTCGACCAGACGCACGTCCAGCTGATACTCCTGCTCGTTCTCCATCTCAGGCAGTTCCCTTCTGTTCGGGAGTGGGAGTGAAGGTCAGGACCAGGCGGCTGTGCCGCTTGTCCAAAACCGTCCCGTCCGGCAACTCGCCGTCGGGAGTCTGTGCCGGGAAGACGCGCAGCACCGGCGGCGGGCCACCCGCCTCCACCCACGCGCGCATGGGCGCGACCATCCGCCCGGCCGCGGCCTCACGGTCGGGCCCGTGCGCGATCGCGCCCAGGTCGAACCGCCGGTCACGCCAGCGCAGCGCCGACCGGTAGACCAACGCGCCGGTCTCCAACGCGGCCGGGGTGGCGAACCGCCACGACGGCGCGACCAGGCCGGATTCGACAGCCGCCTGCTGCGCGGTGAGCACGACGAACTGGCTGCCCTCACCCGACAGGCGGGTCGCCAGCCACAGGTCAAGGTCGGCCAGCACGGTGCGAGGCGGCAGGTCAAGCCCGGCCCACGCCTGGTGGCCGGGCTGGGAGAGCAGGTCCGCGACCAGCGCCGCATCGAGCTGCTGGTTCTCGTCCAGCCGCAGATGGACGCCGTCGGCGACATCGACGTACCGCATTCGGTGCGCGCCGTCGCCCTGGACGGAGACGAATCCGCACTGCCGGTGACTCTGGCTGACCAGCGCCCGGCCCGCGCGGCGCAACGCCCACGAACGCGTCAACCCGAACGTGCGCAGCGGCACCACCAGCACGCCGTCGTCGGTGAGCTGGTCCCGCCAGGCGGGCGGGATGTCCCATGCCCCGGCCGTGACGATGATCAGGTCAAAGCGCCGCCCCGGTGCGAGCGGGTGCTCGGCGTCCGCGCACACCACCGTGACCCGCCGGTAGCCCGCCGCCGCCAGGCACGTTGCGGCCCGGCCGGTCACCTCCGGGTCGATATCGACCGTCGTCACCGAGCCCGTCGACCCGACGAGTTCGGCCAGCAGCGAGGCGTTGTACCCGCCGGACCCGATCTCCAGCACGTGACGGCCCTCCAGACCGTCCAGCGCCTCCACCGCCTGCCCGAGCATCTCGGCGATCAGGAACGGAGCCGACACCGAACTGAGGCCCTCCCCATCGCGCCGCTTGGTGACGATCGCGGTGTTCTCGTACGCCTCCTCCACGGCCACGCCCGGCGCGTACAGCTCCCGGGGAACCCTCCGCAACGCCGCCTCCACCTCGGGACGGAGCGTGCGGCCCTGGGATTTGTGGTCGGCGATCAGCCGGTCGACCATCCGGTGACGCAGGCTTTCGCTCTCCACGGTCCCGATGCTCGTCACGGTGATCCCCCAAGGATGTGGCTGGTCGTAGCGCGCCCCGCCGCGGCCGACTGGCTCATGCGGCCTGGGCTGGCCGACTGGGTCCGCAGTGGGAAGTGGCTCAGCTCGGACGCTTGAGCCGGTGAAATCGACCCTGACTCACCGCGCTCGTCGACGGCCAGGAGATTCCACGAAATTCCACAAACTCAGCGGAGCCGCTGGCGAGCCGCCTCGATCAGCTCCCGCGCGGGATCCCCGTAAACGGCCATCCGGCGGAGGTCGTCGAACACCCTCAGGTAGAAGTCGATCTGCTCGCGGCGGCGTGTCTCGATCGCCACCGTCCACACATCGGCGCGGACCAGCCGCTCATCGAAGATGTAGAACCCTTCCTTGGACACGATCCGCCGATCCGCCAGCGGCGGGATGATCCCGAACGCCACATGCGGCATCCGCGTCACCTGGACCAGGAAGTCCAGCTGAGCGTCCATCGCCTCGGCCCCGCCGTGCCCGATGTCCAGCACCCCGGCCTCGATCACGAAGTGGTAGGCGTTGCGGCCCGTCGGCCGCAGCAGCAGCGCCTGCCGCGCCAGCTTCGCCCGCGCCGCCGGACGGGCCTCCTCCACCGGACGCCCGTAGAGCCGCGCAACCGTCTCGATCGCAGCCGCCGCCACGTCCTCGGTGTACAGCAGGCCCGGAATCGCCGTCGACTCATACACCCGCAGCAGCGACGTCGCCGCATACACATCGGTGTTCTGCGACTGGATATGGACCAGACCGGCCCGCAACTCCCGGCGATGCTCCCGCCACAACCGCGCAACTTCCCGCCGGACCGCGATCAGCTCCGGCACCTGCCAGGAAGCCGAACACGCCGCCGCCCACGCCCGGATGTCGGCTTCCTTGATGTTCTGCACGCCGTTCTCGATCCGCGACACCTTCTGCGGACTGAACCCGGTCACGGCTGCAAGCTGGCGACCGTTCAGGCCGGCGTCCAGACGCATGTCCCGCAACCGGACGCCGAGCGCCTCCCGGGCCGCCTTGGGATCGGTCATCGTCGTCGCTCAGGCAGCGCGGTATTCCTCGTGCGGGACGGCGACGCTCCATGCCGCCTCAAAAGCCTCCCGGCAGCGCGCCACCAGCGCCTGGTCGCTGTCCCACTGCTGACCGGCCGGGTTGTCGTCCCCGTCGTGGACGTTGAACATGACGGCCTTTCCGTCCAGGACGAACATGTCGTTGCCCGGCAACAGCAGGCCAGAGGCGAGACGGCGAGGAAGCCAGCGAATGTCCTCACCGGCCTCCACCAGCAGCGACGCCACATCGTAGGCACCGCGCATGTACGCCGACGGCGGCTCGGAGATCGTCTTGATCCGACGCAGATCGACACCCGCTTCGACCTTCGCGCGCGTGGCCGCCACCGCCGGCGCCATCGACGCGACAACCTCATCCCGGCTCAGCTGGCGGCGCGCAGCATCCACCCCGTACCGGTCACGCAGCTCCAGCTTCCACACGCTCGCGCACGCGCCGGCATACAGCTCCTCACGGCGCTCAGCCGAGATCCACTCCATGCTTCTCCCTCGCATACGCCCGGACGAAGTTGTCCACCAGGTCCTCCCCGACTTCCACGCCAGCCTCCGTCGGGGATGCCTTGTGAAGCTGGGCACGGGTGTGCGGATCGTCCCGCAACTCGCCCTGCCACACCCACGTCCCCCGCTGCGTCCGATGCACCGCCGGACACGTCGTCGCCGTGTCCGACCCATCTCCCCCGCAATAGAAGGACAACATGATCTTCCCGTCGCCGCCGGAGGGTTCCACCAGATTCCACCTTTCAGTCGGCCAACCCGACCATCACCCGGCCCCCGGACGCAGTCAACAGCCCGACACACGAACCTGACCCCTATAGGCGCACGGACCATCTGGATGGGCGCCACCGACGTCCACCGCTCCCTCGAAGCGCTCCGTGCCGAGTTACCACCCTCGCCCGTCCTGAAGGGCGGGCGCCACGCCGTGCCCGGTGTCGGCACGTTCGTGTCGTTGTCGAAATTGCGATCCTCGCTCGCCCCGGAGGGTGAGCGCCACCCCCGCCGCCCGGATTCTCCCCCGCCGCCGCCCTTGAGGTTGCGATCCTCGCTCGCCCCGGAGGGTGAGCGCCACGGTACATGAACAGGAAGGATGACGGAGAGCTAGCGATCGACCCCATCCCCCAACTCATGCCTTCCTGTACAAACTATCCCAAAGCACCTGGGAACCTCCCAGGGATTCGATGGGCACTAGAGGTTCCGAAGCAGCACGGTCCTCATCGGACAGCGAACCAGAGCTGAGGGCTGAGCCGAGACTCGTTGATCAAATCCTGAGCGCGCCTGGCACTCGCACCCCGGGTGTTTCGTCTTCATGGGGCGCGATGACCAGGATGAGGAGCACCGCCCTGGCCGCATCTGTAATGAACTTTGGGGAGCGTCCTGGCTAGGGCCAGCGATCACCCACCGTAGCGCTTGACGCCGAGGCGCAGCGCCTCTCGTACCAGGCTGCTATTGCCTCACCAACGACGGCGGCGCGTGACTGTGATGGCGACCTCGATGATGATCAGCATGGACTCCGTGTAGCCGCGTCCGGCGGCATGTAATGGTGACGACGTCAACGGAATTCGCGGGCCGCTGCGATCGAGTAGGCGGGATGTCAGTGCGAAGTGCGACGCTGCTATTTGTCGTGGGCGGGCCGTCCCGTTGGTCAGGGAATGGATCGCGTGGTGTCTTCAAGCTCAGGGGATGTGGGTTGCATGGATGAACTCTTCGCGCATAGCCCGAACGCTGACTCGGTGTGGCACCCGCTCGCCGACCATCTGCGGGGAACAGCAGGGCGTGCCGCTGGGTTCGCCGAGGAGTTCGGTGCTGCGGAGATCGCGCGGTACCTGGCGATGGTGCATGACGTCGGGAAGGGGAGTTGTCTCTGGCAAGAGGGACTGAAGACGGCCAGCCGCACGGGAGGCCGGGTGGGTATCGATCACAAACGCGCGGGCGCTCGCCTGGCCAGCGAGCACGGCTTGGCGGATCTCGCGGCGGTCGTGCTCGGGCATCATGGCGGGCTTCCGAACAAGGAGAAGTTCCGTGCTGAGCTCCGGCTTTCCAGAGGGAAGGGCCGCGCCCCGGTCGAGGAGGCGATCAAGCGCGTTTCGGCGATAGTGCCGGAGATCTTGCCGGCGCACCCCCCGCGGTGGCCGGCGTGGGTCGAAGGAGCCACGCCCCTTGAGGTCGACATGCTGGTGCGACTGGTCTTCAGCTGTGTCGTGGACGCCGACTACCTGGACACCAGCGAGCACTTCTCCATCGGTGAGCAGTCCCCCGTGACGCGCTGGACTGCTGCTGAGCTAATCGAACGGTTCGAACGTGGACGGCGTTCCTACCTCTCGAAGCGTCGTGGTGGCCCGTCGCCGATCGACCAAGTGCGGCAGCGGGTATACGACGAGGCGGTGACTGCCGCCGTCGGCGAGCAGGGCATCTACCGGCTGTCGGCGCCTACTGGGGCGGCCAAGACTTTGGCGTCTACGGCCTTCGCCTTGCGCCACGCCCGCGCTCACGGCCTCCAGCGCGTGGTCATGGCGGTCCCGTTCATCTCGATTACCGATCAGAACGCCGCTGTACTCCGCGAGGTCCTCGGGCACAGTGACGCCGACCCGGTCGTCCTCGAGCATCACAGCGGTGTTGATCTGGACGATGAATCCAAAGGTCACGATGACACCGAAAGGAAGAAGAAGCCTAAGACGGGCGCGCCCGCACGGTGGCGGCAGCTCGCCTCGGAGAACTGGGACGCACCGTTCGTAGTCACGACGACCGTTCGGCTGTTCGAGTCGTTGTTTGACCGTCGCCCTGCCGCGATGCGACGGGTCCATCGGCTGACCAAGTCGGTCATCGTGCTGGACGAGGTCCAGGCGCTTCCCGACCGGTTGCTCATTCCCATCCTGTCCGGGTTGCGGACGCTGACCGAACGGTTCGGTGCAACGGTCCTGCTGACCTCGGCGACCCAGCCGGCGTTTTGGCAGCTGAGCCCGTTCCGTGGCGTGCCAATGCGCGAGGTGATCACTGATCCGGAGCGGCTCTATGCGGACTTGCGGCGGGTGGATTACGAGTACCGGTCCAGGGCGACGACGGCTGAGATGCTCGCCGACGAGCTTGCGGGCAAGAATCAGGCTTTGGCGATCGTGAACACCACCGCGCAAGCACAGGAACTGCATCGCCTCGTCCAGGAGCGTCGGCCTGCCGGGCTCGGGCCGGTGCTCCACCTATCGACTCGGATGGTCGCGGTGCACAGGAAGAAGGTTCTCAAAGAGATCATCGACCTGATCAAGGACCAGAAGCCGACCTTGGTGGTATCGACGCAGTTGGTCGAGGCGGGCGTCGATCTTGATTTCCCGCTGGTCTACCGGGCGAAGGCTCCGGCGGACTCCGTGCAGCAGGCGGCTGGCCGCTGCAACAGGAACGGGAGGTTGGCGCGCGGGAGGGTCGTGATTTTCGATCTGGAGGACGATACCGGAGCCTCACGTGTCTACGGAGCGGCGTTGGCGGCTAGTGACGCCTACATTGGAGCCGGGCTGGCGATGCCTGACGACTCGGCCGCGCTCGCCGCCTACTACAAGGACCGCTATTCCCTGGAGAACGTAGAGGGCCTGGGAGAAGTGATCGAGCGGTCCCGTCGGCGGCTTGATTTCCCTGATGTTGCGGCGCGTTTCAACATGGTGGAGGAGTTCACGACCTCGGTACTCGTGCCCTATGGGCCTGAGGAGAAACAAGCCGAGATCATGGACGCGGTGGCGCAGATCCGACGTTGCCCCCGGGCAGCCGGCGGGCTTCTCCGCGATCTGCGCCCGTACATGGCCACTCTCACGAAGCGAACCGCGGACCAGGGTCTCGACCGTGGGCTCGCCGAGCCCGTCATCGGGGATCTCATCCTCTGGGACGCCGATGCCTACGACGCTGACCGCGGGATCACCCTCGAGGATGATGAGATGTACGTCTTCTGATTCCCGGGCCGATCACCGCGTGTGCCGTGTTCCATCATGGCAGCGCTTCACGCAGAGCACGCATACACACGCTGATGCAGCGCATGGGGTTACGACCAGCAACGCCAGCACGGTGACGGCCAGGTGAGGCGAGCAGCACATCAGACGCGCCCGCGTCGCTCGAGCTCCTGCCAGAGATGATCTTCGGTGGAGCGTTTTGGGCCTCCGCATTTGTGCGCACGGACAAGCCCTATCGTGGCGTCGACAGTTGCTGGCACTCGATCGGCGGTGTCGTCCGGTTGGCATGGCGTTCCTCCCTGACTGGCCCGGCACGCCACAGGATCTATCAAGATCTCTTCGCCGGGCAGGGTTAAACGAAAACCGGTCTAGCTCACCGTGCCGTACCTTCTCCTACGAAAGAAGCAGGGCCAGAGCGTCGATCTTGTCAGCCGGATGTTCTGGGCCAACCCTCGGCGGAGTAGTAACTCTCTGATGGAGGATGAGGAGCCCGTCGCCTCTGCCGGAGAGCCTAAGAACGATCTTGTCCGTCAACTTCTGCCCTATCGGGCAGCGGCAGTCCTGTCCGGCAGGATTTGCCTGGCGCCCGTTTTGAGCGGGCGAGGGTCGCAATGCTCGCAGGAGCAGGTATCGGCTCCGGTGCGCCAGATGGCCGCTTCGCTGGTGTGATGATCGATCGTCCGGCGAAGCGGCCTCTTCTGGCTTTGGACGGAATTCTGTCGGAGGCCTCCGGTACGTTCCCCTCCATCGTCTGACGTTGTTGTCGGGAGGGTGCGGGCCATGGGCAGTCGGGGAGGTCGGCATCATGCTCCGCCGCCGTTGGCGGTGGAGCTTGAGGGGCCGTTGGCATGCTTCACGAGGCCGGAGTTCAAGACTGAACGGCTGAGTTATCCGGTGATGACCCCGTCGGCAGCCAAAGGGATCCTGGAAGCGATCTTCTGGAAGCCGCAGTTCCAGTATCAGATCCAACGGATCGAAGTCCTCAAACCGGTCAAATGGTTTCATGTACGGCGTAACGAGGTCGAGTCGATGCTGACGCTCGACTGGGTGCGTCGGGCGATGGCCGACAAGACCGTCCGATTCGACGTCGAGGAGTTCCGTGACCAGCGGAACATGGTCTGTCTCCGCGACGTCGCCTACCGGATCTTCGCTCAGGTCAAGATGGCGCCCGAGGCCGACGGCACCGACGCCAAGTACCGGGACATGTTCCGCCGACGGGTGGAGCGCGGCGCCAGCTACTCGCACCCGTTCCTCGGGACGCGTGAGTTCTCGGTCAGCCGATTCGGCAAGCCGTCCGGTCGTCCGCCGTGGCGGGGCAGCGAGAAGATCGGCGCGATGCTGCACAGCATCGAGTACTCCGAATCGGGCGAGTCCTACACCTGGTTCGACGCCCAGCTGAAGAACGGAGTGCTGGAGATCCCCCGGGAAGGGATCCGGCTTCCTTCCGCTGCCGTCGGCGCCGGACGGCAAGGCAGGTGACCGCATGCTGTTGAAGCTGCTGGTCGATCAGGCCCGGCATCGCCCGGACCTTCCGCCGCCGTACTTCCGGGAGCGGGCGGTTCGCTGGGCGGTTCAGATCAACAAGGACGGCGTTCCCACGCCACCGTGTCTGATCTCGCTCGCCGACGGCAAGAAGTCGCCAGGTGTGGTGATGCCGACCCCGTACGTCTACCGGTCGGGGCAGAAACCGCCGCCGTTCCTGCTGGTGGACACACTTCAGTTCGTCTGTGCGATGCCCAAGGACGACTCGGACAAGGCCGAGGCGGAGGCCATCCGGCGCAACGACGAGTACCTCAAGCTGGTCCGCCGCTGGTGTGACTCGGCACCCGATGACCCCCGGGCCCAGGCGGTTCGGGCGTTCTTCGAGCGCGAGGAGCATCTGCGCCTCGACCTGGGCGAGGCCGGCCCCACCGACACCGTCGCATTCCGGCTCAGTGGCGACGACGTGGCCTATGTCCACCGGTCCGACTCGGCCGTGGCCTACTGGCAGCAGATCGTCAGGGAGCGGAAGAGTTCGGGCGGTAAGCAGGGCATCTGCCTGTCGTGTGGTGCGCCAGGAGCGCTGCTGGACACCATTCCAGAGCCGATCCGAGGCGGCGCGATCCCGGTCGCCAAGGGACGCGCCGGCGACGCCCAGCTGATCTCGATCAACAAACAGGCGCAAGGGCGCTCGGGAATCACCCAACTCACCAACACGCCGATCTGTGATGGCTGCGGCCAAGGCGTGGCCGTCCTGAACTCCCTGCTCGCCGACGACGAGCACCGCCACCGTCTTCGAGATTCGGTCACCGTCTGGTGGACGAAAGAACCGGAAGACATCCCGATCAACAAATCGATCAAGGATGCCGACCCCACCGACATCCGCCTCATCCACACCGCCGCGCAGAAGTACGACGATGTGACCGACCTCGACGAGATCGACACCAACCTCTACTACGCCGTGACACTGTCGGCCAACCAGGGACGCGTCGTCCTTCGGGACTGGATCAACGCGCCGCTGCCGCGTGTGCTGCGCAGCGTTGAGGCCTGGTTCCGCGACCACCAGGTGTTCGACCCATGGAAAGGGATCACGCGCAACCTCCCGCTGTGGCAGATCGCCCGATCATGTGGGCGCTGGGACCGCGAGCGGAAGGTCTACGTCAACGGGTCTGAACCGCTGACCGCCGAGCAGGAGCTCCTCACCGTCGCACTGCGGGGCGTCTCGAACGACCGCCTGCTCGCTCCGCCGCCGTGGCTGCTGTCACACCTGCTTCAACGTATCGGCGCGGACGCCCGGATCGACCTTCCGCGCGTCGCGCTCCTCCACCTCTTCTTGGCTCGATTGCCGAAGGAAACCGCCATGAGTGAATCCACGCCCGAAGCCGAAGACGCCGCCCGCGTCTGGGGCCGGGTGTTCGCCCTGCTGGAAGCGATCCAGCGCCGCGCCATCCCGGACCTCAACACCTCCCTACAGGACCGCCACTTCCGGGCGGCGATGACCCGGCCCCAGCCGGTCTTCGTCCGCCTGTCCAGCGGCGCCCTCGCGCACCTGCGCAAGCTCAAGCACAGTAAGGACGAGAAGGCCAAGAGAGCCGGTTGGGCGATGGAGGCCCGGTTGCACACGCTGATCGACCAGCTCCCCCCTGAAGGGCCGCCTTCGACGTTCAACCTGGAGCAGCAGGCCCGGTTCGTATGTGGCTACCACGCCCAGTGCGCCGCCGACATCGCTGCCCGTGCCGCAGGTGGCGGCTCTGGCGACGCAGATGGCACCGACTCCTGATTTGAAAGGCCAATCCTCCATGACCACCGCTGATGCCTACCTCGATCCCACGCGTAAGCACGATTTCGTCATGCTGTTCGACGTCAAGGACGGCAATCCCAACGGGGACCCTGACGCCGGCGGCACTCCCCGCGTCGACCCCGAGACCGGTGAGGGCCTGGTCACCGACGTCGCCCTCAAACGGAAGATCCGCAACGTCGTCAGCCTGGTCAAGGAGGGCGTCCCTGGCTACGACATCTACGTCGAGGCCGGAGTCTCACTCAACTCCCAGCACGAGCGCGCCTACACCGAACTCGACCTGGACCCCAAGGACAACGCTTCGGTCGGGCGCGCGCAGCAGTGGATGTGCCAGACCTTCTTCGACGTCCGTACCTTCGGCGCGGTGATGTCGACAGGCACCAAGAAGGCAGGGCGTGTCCAGGGCCCGGTGCAGCTCACCTTTGCGCGTTCGGTCGCGCCGGTCTTCACCCAGGAGCACGGCATCACCCGGGTGACACAGACGCGCACTGCCGACATCGAAGGGGGGCAGACCACTGAAATGGGCAGCAAGCACACCGTGCCCTACGGCCTCTACCGCGCCCACGGCCACTTCAGCGCCCCACTCGCCGCCAAAACCGGCGTCACTTCCGACGACCTCGCCACCCTCTGGCGGGCGATCACTCTCATGTTCGAGCACGACCGCGCCTCCACACGCGGCGAGATGGCCTTGCGCCGCCTGTATGTGTTCACCCACGGCGACGCCTTCGGAACTGTGCCTGCCCACAGCCTGTTTGACCTGGTCACCGTCGTCCCGAACACCCACGGGCCTGCCCGCAACCACCAGGACTTCACGATCAAGATCGAGGAGGACGGCGTTCCGGACGGCGTCACTCTCACCCGGATCGTCGAATGATCCCGAGCGCGGACCAGATACCGGTTCCGCTGTCCGCGCTCGAACACTACGCCTACTGCCCACGCCAGGCCGGACTCATCCTGCTGGAAGAGGGCTACGCCGACGACGTCAACACCGTCCGTGGGACGCTGCTGCACCAACGCGTCCACGAACCCGCGGAGGAAACCCGGCCCGGCGTCCGTACGTTGCGGGCTCTGCCGGTCTGGCACGACGGATTCGGGTTGAACGGCGTCTGTGATGTCGTCGAGCTGCTGGATGACGGGTCGGTCGTCCCGGTCGAGCACAAGTCCGGGCCCTACAAGCCGGACAGCCCCGCCGACCTTCAGGTGGCGGGGCAGGCGATGTGCTTGGAGGAACGCTTCGGGTGCGCGGTGCCGCTCGGCTACATCTATTCCGGGGCCGACCGGCGCCGTCATCCGGTCGCGATCGATCCCGCACTCAGAGCGCGGGTGATCGAGTTCGCCGCGGCGGTACGGACCGTCCTCACCGAAACGACCTTGCCGGGGCCGGTCGCCGACAAACGCTGCCGAGGCTGCTCGATGAACGCGCTGTGCATGCCGCGCCTACTCGCCGACCACACGCGCTACCAGCGGCAACTCGACCTTAGGTTCCGTCCGGCACCCGAGAACGAGGGCTGGGATGACTGAGCTGCTCAACACCCTCTACGTCCAGACCCCGGGCACGTCCCTCTACCTGGAAGGCGACAGCGTCCGCGTGGTCCTGCCCGAGGACGGCCAGCGCCGCACCCTGCCGCTGCGCCGCCTCCAGGAGATCGTCGCGTTCGGCAACATCCAGTTCAGCTCCCACCTGCTGACCCGCTGCGCCGAAGACGGCCGCCCCGTGGTCTGGATGTCGGCCGGCGGCCGCTTCCTCAGCCGCCTGGACGGCCCGACCCGCGGCAACGTCCTGCTCCGCCACGCCCAACACCTCGCCCACGCCAACCCCGACACCGCCCTCGATATCGCCCGCGCCATGCTGGCCGGCAAGCTCCAAAACAGCCGCCAGCTCCTGCTGCGCGGCGCCCGCGACAACCCAGAGCACGCCGACAAGATCCGCATCAGCGCCGACGCGATCGCCGACGCCATCCCGGCCCTCACCACCGTCCCCGACCTGGACACGCTGCGTGGCATTGAAGGCAACGCCGCCCGCAGCTACTTCGGAGCCTTCGCGCTGCTCATCCGGCCCGGCCTGGACATCGCGCCCTTCCCCGGACGCGTCAAACGCCCACCCACCGACCCGACCAACGCGCTGCTGTCCTTCCTCTACGGACTGACACGCTCAGCCGTCCACGGCTCCGCCGAACAAGTCGGCCTCGACCCCTACATCGGTTTCCTCCACGGCCTGCGCCCCGGCAAACCCGCCCTCGCGCTGGACCTCATGGAAGAACTCCGCGCCCCGATCACCGACCGGCTCGCCCTCACCCTGCTCAACCGCCGACAACTGCGCGCCGAACACTTCGAAACCCTCCCGGGCGGCGCCGTTCAACTCACCGAGGACGGCCGCAAGAAGACCCTCACCGAATGGCAGGACTGGAAGAAACGCGACTGGCCCCACCGCCTGCTAGGCCGCCGCGTCCCCGCGGCGCTGCTGCCGTCCGTCCAGTCCCGCATCCTCGCCCGCCACCTCCGCGGCGAACTCCCCGCTTACATGCCCTGGATGATCTAGTGGAACTCCTGCTCACCTACGACGTCAGCACCATCACCCCCGCAGGCAGAGGCCGCCTCCGCAAAGTCGCCAAACTCTGCGAGGGCTACGGCATGCGCGTCCAGAAATCCGTCTTCGAAATCGTCTGCACCGAACCCGAACTCCTCACCCTCATCGACAAGATCCAAAGAACCATCGACGACGACGAAGACAGCATCCGCATCTACAAAATCCCCAAGGGCTCCTTCCGCACCGTCCAAATGCTCGGCACCGCCCGCCCCCTCCCCCACGACGACGCCCTGATCATGTAACGCCACCGTGGGCAATCCGCAGGCGAGCCCCAAGAGGCCTCCTGGCTGACAATCCTCTTTCACCCCGCACCTCTCGGCGAACGTGCGCCAGCGTTGATGCGAATAGGCCGTTGTAGCCCCAGCCCATGTTGCGATCCTCGCCTGTGATCTGCAACGTTCGGTGGCGGGGAATCTGCAACGTTCGTTGTCGAGGAGGGGTCGGGTTCACCTCGCTGCACGAGAACCTCGACACCACCATCCCCGGTGGACGCCTGGTCTTCCACGTGTTCGCCGTCCTGGCCGAGTTCATCCGCGAGCTCATCGTGGCCGGCACCTGCGAGGGCCTGGCCGCCGCCAAAGCCCGCGGCCGGGTCGGCGGACGGCCCACCGTCGTCGACGCCGACCCGCTCCGCCAGGCCCGCGACCTGCTGCCCAACCCGACAACTCCATCGTCAGCATCGCCCGGCTGCTGAAGGTCTCCCCGGGCACCCTGTACAACCACATCCCCGACCTGCGCGAACTACGCGCCGCCGGAACTGCCGAACGCGCGGCGGGCGAGGCGTGGACCGGCCCACCCGACCAGCCCACCCGACCAGCCCGCCGAGCACCGGGCCCCGGGGACAGCACCGAGTGGGCGCGCCGCCGCCGGGTGCCTGGCGGCGGCGGGGACGTGTGGGAGTTCACCGAGCGTCTCGCCACCGCCATCGGCCTGCGCTAGAGGTTCTGGAGCCGCTTGTGGACCTCGGCGTCGTCGGGAAGTTCGCCGCCGGGCGTCACCGCGTCGGCGGCCGCGGGCAGTTCGGCGGCGAGCCGGTCGGCGAACTCGGTCACGCTCATCCCGGCCTCGGCGGCCGCGGCCTGCAGTTCGTCGGAGTCCATCGCCGTGCGCAACTGCTCGCCGGTGATGGGCTCGTTGTCGGTGGTGGCGCTGACCCACGTTCCCACCTGGTCGGCCAACCCGTTGTCGGCCAGCTCCAGCAGCAGCTCGCCGACATCGACGGCCAGGCCCTCAGAAGCGTCCGACGTCACTGGCGCCTCCCTCGGCGGCGGCCTTGTCGGCCAGCCCCTTCAACATCTTGCGGATCTGCTCCAGGCTGGGGCCTGACCGGCCCCCGCCGATCCTCCTCTTGCGTTCGCGCCTCTTCTTCAAACTCTCCTCGACGCTGGTGGCTCCCACCGGCCAACTCCTCTCGTGCGATCCGCGGTCGTGCCTCACCCACCAGCACTACCCAACGCAGTCAACTGAACACACACAAAGGGTGGCGTCGAGACGATCTCCCAGAGCGCCGGTGTCGGGGCTCAGGTCACCTGGCCCGGCTCAGGCGGCCCGGCAGCCGCGGCCGTCCACCGTCCCGTGGTGGGAGTGGGAGTGCTCGCACCGGTAGGTGTGCTCGGAGGAGTCGCGCTGGCTGATCAAGACGTTGACCCAGTACTCGTCCGCCCAGGGCGTGCAGTGCCTGCCCTGCACCTTGCCGGCGTCGAGCTGGCCGACCTCCTGGCAGACGTAGTGCCGGCCGGCCGCGGCGTTGGCCGTGGCGGGCGCGGCGGTCAGGGCCGCAGCGGCGGCCGCGGCGGCCGCGGCGAGGGCGAGGGTCTTGCGCATGCTGGCTCTCCTTCGGGTCGGTGTTCGGGTGCTACTTCTGGCCGTTCCCACCCACCACCAGATAACTACAGAAAGTAATTTAAAGAACTCGTTCTGTGCATGGTGCTGTCGCTGTGGGTAGTGCTCGACTACGCAAGGCGAGTTTCGATGTGGGAACGAAGATCATGAGGATCGGTACCGCGCTGGCCGGGCCCTCCGGCAGCATCACCGTGGGCGCCGCCGTCCCCGCCACCCTCCACGTCCGCATCCACTAGGGAGCGGGGCGCCGGTCACCGCCCCTGCAAGCCCTCGCTTGCGGCCGGTGACACGTCGATTAGCGGCACCGGGCACCTCTCGAATCCATGCTTTCGAGAGGTGCCCCGGCCGGGCGTGCGGCGGGGACGCTCCGCAGGTCGGCCACTCTCGTAAGTTGGTCTCGGAAGTGGTTCTCGTAACCCTTGTTACGGCGTCAGCTTTCGCTAGCGTGGTGGTCGTGGACTTCGGCTATGCCCGGGTCAGCACCACCGCTCAAGATCTCACCCGGCAGATCGACACCCTCAAGGGCGCAGGCGTTCCCGAGGAACTCATCTGGTCCGATCGGCGTACCGGGGCCACGGTCGCCCGCGACGGCCTGGAGGACCTGCTGCGCCGCGTGCCGCCGCACGCCGGTCACCGGGTCACCGTTGTGACCTTGGACCGGCTGGGGCGCAACATGCGCGAGTGCCTCAACCTGGCCCACGAGCTGACCGAGCAGGGGATCGGCCTGCGGACGCTCAAGGACCAGATCCCGGTGGACACCAGCGTGCCCGGTCCGGGTGCGGACATGGCCATCGCGCTGCTGGCGATGTTCGCGCAGATGGAGCGGACCTACATGCTGGAACGGGTGGCCAGTGCCCGGGCCGCCAAGGAAGCCCGCGGTCTGTCGGCCGGGCGGCCGCCCAAGCTGACCGCTCAGCAACGCGCGGCGGCCGCCGCGATGGTCGCCTCTGGTGTGAAGCATGCGGATGTCGCTGCGGGGTTCGGCGTCGCCCAGTCCACCTTGTACCGGGTCCTGGCCCAGCTGCGCGAGGAGGCCCAGGCCGCGTTGCTCGATGACGACCCGGCCGACGGGGATGAGGCCGCGTCCCCCGAGGTCGGCTGACCGCTCCCCGGGTCGGCCGGTCGCGGTTACCGTGAAGCCATGACGGTCGGAGCCGGCGCGGGGGCGGAGCCGTCGGCGCCGCTGGCCCGGCTGACGGCGGCCGCGCGGGAGGAAGCCGTGCGGCGGTTCGGAATCTTGCGGCCGCATCTGGAGGAGGGCGTCTCGCTGTCCGAGGTCGCCCGCACGGGCGAGGTCTCGGTCCGGACGGCTGAGCGGTGGGCGGCACGCTACCGCCGGGGCGGCCTGGCGGCGCTGGCTCCGCGGCCCCGCAAGGACGTCGACCGGCGGCGGATGCCCGAGGAACTCCAGCTGGTGATCGAGGCCCTGGCGCTGCGCACGCCGCGGCTCAGCGCGGCGGCGGTGCACCGGCGGGTCCAGGAGCTGGCGCCCGAGCACGGCTGGCCGGTTCCCAGCTATCGCACGGTGGTCAACGTGATCGCGGCCCTCGATCCGGCGCTGACGTGCCTGGCCCACCAGGGCCGCAAGCGGTACGCCGACGTCTTCGAGCTGATCGGCCGCCGGGAGGTGGACGCGCCGAACGCCAGCTGGCAGGCCGACCACACCGAGCTGGACTTCTACGTCCTGACCGAGGACGGCACCCCGGCCCGGCCGTGGCTGACGCTGATCATCGACGAGTACTCCCGGGCGGTCGCCGCGCACCGGCTGAGTCTGGAGGCGCCCAGCGCCCTCGGCACCGCCTTGACGCTGCGACGGGCGATCTGGCGCAAGAGCGACCCGCACTGGCAGATCTGCGGGATACCCGCGGTCTTCTACACCGACCACGGCTCCGACTTCACCTCCAAGCACATGGAACAGGTCGCCGCCGACCTGAAGATCCGCCTGGTGTGCTCCCTGCCCGGTCAGCCGCGCGGCCGCGGAAAGATCGAGCGGCTGTTCGCCACCGTGCATCAGATGTGCCTGTCGCCGCTGCCCGGCTACGCACCCGCTGGCCTGCCCGACCGCGCCGGTCGGGCCCGGCTGAGCCTGACCGGGCTCGACGAGGCCCTGTCCGCCTGGATCCTGGACGACTACCACCGGCGCATCCACCCCGAGACCCGTCAGCCGCCGGCCGCCCGCTGGGCCCAAGGCGGGTTCCTGCCGCAGATGCCGGACTCCCTGGAACAGCTGGACCTGCTGCTGCTCACCGTGGCCAAGCCCCGCAAGGTCCACCCCGACGGCATCCACGCGTTCGGGCTGCGCTACCTGGACCCCACGCTCGCCGCGTTCGTCGGAGAAAGCGTCGTCATCCGATACGACCCCCGCGACCTGGCCGAGCTGCGGATCTTCCACCGCGGCACCTTCATCTGCCGGGCCATCTGCCCCGAGCTGGCCGGCACCACCGTCAGCATGCGGGAGATCAGCGCGGCCCGCCGCGCCCGCCGCCGTCAGCTCACCCGCGACCTGGCCGAACGCGCCACCCTGGTCGACCAGCTCCTCGCCCACCGCACCGGCCTTCCCGCGCCTACTCGCGAGCCCGCCCCACCGGCACCCGCGCCGCGCCGGCTGAAGACCTACACCGAGGAGTAGCCGAGCATGGCCCGTCCCCGCCCGCGCTCCAACCCCAACCGGAAAGCCGTGCGGCGCGGGTCAAGCCCCACTGCGCCGATGCCGAACCTGATCTCCACCAAGGAGCACCGCAGGTTCTGCGAGTTCGCCGACACCGTGCGGACCTCCCGCTACATCGGCCTGTGCTACGGCCCCGCCGGCGTCGGCAAAACCCTGTCGGCCCACTCCTACGCGCGCTGGCCCGAACAACGCCCCCTGCTGGAGATGCCCCACGCCCTGGCCGACTGGTTCCACGTCGGCGCCAACCGGCCCGACTGGCACACCGTGCTCTACACCCCGCTGATCAACACCCCGCCCGGCCGGGCCCTCACCGAGCTGACCGACCTGACCAACCGGCACGCCATGGTCCGCGCCCGCGACATCGACGACCCCAAACGCCAGACCAACCTCCACGGCGCCAGCCTCTACACCGAACTGGTCATCATCGACGAGTCCGAACGCCTCACCACCCGCGCCGTCGAGCAGGTCCGCGACTTCTACGACCGCAGCAGCCTGGGCCTGATCCTCATCGGCATGCCCGGCATCGAAAAGCGCCTGGCCCGCTACCCCCAGCTCTACAGCCGGATCGGCTTCGTCCACCACTACCGCACCCTGGCCGCCGACGAACTCGCCACCGTCCTGACCACGGCCTTCGCCCGCCTGGGACTGGACATCCCCGACGCCACCACCACCGAGGCCATCGCCGCGATCAACCGCACCACCGCAGGCAACTTCCGGCTGGTCACCAGGCTCCTGGAACAAGCCGAACGGGTGATGAAACTCAACGACGGCGTCGACCGGATCACCACAGAGGTCATCGACGCCGCCCGTGACGCCCTGGTCGTCGGCATCAGCTGATCGCCGTTGCAGCCTGCGACGAAGGCGACAACGAACGTTGCAGATTCCCCGCCACCGAACGTTGCAGATCACATCCTCGCCTGTCCCGGAGGGCGGGCGCCACAAGGGACACTCTCAAAACTCTCAAAATGCAGGTCGGTTGCGATCCTCGCCCGTCCCGGAGGGCGGGCGCCACCCGCAGTACGAGGCTCAAATCCGCTGGCTCCAGCAGGTTGCGATCCTCGCCCGTCCCGGAGGGCGGGCGCCACCCCGGGACCCCGCTCGGGTCCGGCACTCCAAGGAGGTTGCGATCCTCGCCCGTCCCGGAGGGCGGGCGCCACGTTTCGACTGCTCGGGCCTCTCGGAGTATGCGTGGTAGTTGCGATCCTCGCCCGTCCCGGAGGGCGGGCGCCACGTCCCGGTCCGGTCCAGCGGGACGCCGGTCCGGACGTTGCGATCCTCGCCCGTCCCGGAGGGCGGGCGCCACCACGGGGCGTCCACCAGCCACAGGACGCGCTGCAGGAAGGGTTGCGATCCTCGCCCGTCCCGGAGGGCGGGCGCCACCCACCGCCCCGCCGCCCGAGCACGACGGCACCATCTGGTTGCGATCCTCGCCCGTCCCGGAGGGCGGGCGCCACCCCGGCCCGCGCCCCGTACAGGTCCTTGGCCAGGGTGTTGCGATCCTCGCCCGTCCCGGAGGGCGGGCGCCACATCAGGATCGAGGATTTCGTGATGTTGCTGGAGAGCGCGTTGCGATCCTCGCCCGTCCCGGAGGGCGGGCGCCACCCACGCTGTCCGTGGCCGTGGTGTTCCTGTTTCTGGTGTTGCGATCCTCGCCCGTCCCGGAGGGCGGGCGCCACGGTAATTGAACAGGGATAACAGCGCTGAGTCATCGACCGATGTCGGCACTGCTCCGGGCGTTCATGCACAAACTATCCCAGAAGTACTTCGGAACCTCCCGGGGATTCCATGGCCACCGGAGGTTCCGAAGCAACTTTCAGGCGGGCATCTTCATCCAGCGAACGTCAGGCGGGCTGCAGTGGCTCCCCCTCTGGGGGCCGGCGTTCCTGCACCATCGGCATGGCAACGAGGTGAAAGTGGATCTCGTGATCATTAACCCGGACATTTAGGCCGCTGTCACCGGTCACGGCCGCCGGCGGCACCCGCACAACGAACACCAACCTCGCCAAGGGGCCCGCTCGCACCCACCAGGCTGCTCGGTGGTTGCTCGGCGGCTCCGGAACGGCGCGTCACTGGTCGGCTGAGGCTGACACGCATATGCAAGCCGGACAGGACAGACCGACACGCCACACCAGCGTTTATACTTGCCCAACCCAGTGTTTCGCGGCTTTTAATCCGTAGGTTGTGGGTTCGAGTCCCACGCGACCCACCACGCCTGACCTGCGCAAACGCAGCCGCCACCGCGTTCGCCCAGCATCCTTTCGCCCCACTTTGTCCCCGTGGTCGCTCCATGCCTGCTCGTCGGCGAGTCCTGGGCTCGACCACTTCAGCTTCGCCCGTCATGGAGAGCCCCGTGCAGCAAGAGGCCTAGTCCCCGTGGCCTCTCCTTACCTCGTAAGCAGACGCATCGCCGGTTGTCCGCGCGAGCACCTCCTTATGATCTTGACTTAGAACGCGGGCCCGGAATCGTTGATCGAACACCAACGGGCGGACGGTGTTCGGCAGCGGTGTGCTGATCGGCGACCACCAGCGGCGGAGTCATCCCCCAATCGGTGAGCTCATCGATCAGGTCCAGGGCGATCTGCTGTTTGGTGCGGTGGCCCACGTCGTCGGGCACTCCTGCCGCGCTGCAGCGGGCGCGGTCGGCAGGCCAGCCGCGCGGCAGGAACAGCCGCCGGTGCAGCGGAGAGGAACCCCGCGCCGAGACCGCGTGGATCGACACCGCGACCTGGCAAAGGTGCCGGCCCCGGTCCCCGCGGTGCTGGAAGGCCGCCCCGGCGGTGTGCTCACCGAACCGGACGAAAGGATGGTCATCGATGAGCCAGGCCGCAGGCCGCACCACTCGCCCGGCGCGCAGGGCGACACGGCGCATCACGTCCCTGTAGTCCCAGGGAGACTGCGCGACGAAGTGCCCCAGGTTCTGCCGGGCCACACCGAGCCGCCGGGCCATCGGCTCCACCGACTTGCGTTTGCCGTCCAGCATGAGCCCACGCAGGTACTGCCGCCCATGATGGCGCTGTCCCGCGTAAAGAAGATAGGCGAAGACGTCAGAGGTGAACTCGACCAGATCATCGTCGAGCTCCGCCACTTCCTTCATGTCCATGCCCCAGCGTGCCGCCGACAACCAAGACGATCCACCCACCCACCAAGGTTGCGGACCATGACCAAGCCCTGTGAAACCGTGGAGACATCGAGATTGATGGTCATGCCGTGCTCGTTTCGCCGTGAGATCTCGTCAGTTTTCCTGAGGAGGCGGTAGTGGGGTTTGAGGTCCAGGGCCGGATGGTGGTGGGTTGGTGGAGTCGGCGGAGGAAGGTCAGGATTCCGCTGGATCCGGTGCCCCAGGCGGCACTGGTTGCGGTGAGGCTGTTGTCTGGGTATTCGGGCTGGTCGGGCGTGCCTCCGCAGCGGGCGGTCATGAGGCGCAGGACGTAGTGGGCCTGCTGAAGATGGGTGTCGTCGCCGGTGGCGGCGGCCAGATCGACGAACAGTTCGCCGATCGAGGCGGATCCGCAGCATTGGGTGACGATGTGCATGCGGGGCACCATGTGCAGGCTTGCGGTGGCCGCCTGAAGCGCGGCAGCCCTGCACGCGTCGTCGCCGAGGGCGGTCGCGGCGTGCAGGAGGGATGTGCCGATCCCGGCCAGGCCCTGGCACCAGGAGGCACTCATCGGACGCGCGGCGGGCCGGGTGATGGCGGTGAGTAGTTCGGGCAGCCGCCGCAGCAGCGCGGTGTAGTGCTCGTCGATCGCCGGAAGGACGGTCGGGTCGCCGGTGGCGGCATGGTGGGCGAGCAGGAACGAGGCGATCCCGGCGCGTCCGTGGGCGTAGCCGAGCCCGACGACCACGGCGGCGGGCGGGGTGACCGTTTCGGCGACCGGCTCCCGGAAGTCGCCGACCGTCAGGCGCCGGGCGCACTCGGCGGCGACCCGCAGATGGGCGTCGTCGCCGGTGAGGGCGGACAGAGCGAGGTGACCGGTGCCGATTCCCGCCAGCCCGGTCGCGAAGTCACCGATTTCGATCTCGGACAGCCGGTCTGGGTCGGGCGGGGTGATCGCCTGGACGGCGTCAAGCAGGGCGTCGTCGCCGAGCCGTCGAGCGGCGGAGGCGAGGAAGAGCGCGGTGCCGGTCCGTCCGAACAGCAGGCCAGGCGGAGACGACCGAAGGATCGGGGAGCTTGCGGCGTGCCGGGCCATCTCAAGGACGAGCGTTCGGACGTCGGTACCACTGTCGAGGTGGTGCAACAGTTCGGTTCCCGGTCCGGCGACGCCCTGCCAAGCGTCGGTGCGCACAGGAGTGCCGGTGGACTCGCGCAGCATCCTCTCGGCGTGCCGGACGGTGCTGTGCAAGGTCGCGCCCAGCAGATGCTTGGACCGATCCTCAGGATCCGCCGGTAGTGGCCGCCGCTCAGAAGCGCGTGAACTCGTTCGGGCGGCCGGGGCCGCGGGGCGGCCGTGGCGCAGGGTGTCGAAGGCGGCGGCGCGGGCGGCGCGGGCGGCGTCGAGTAGTCCGGGCAGGTGGTCGAGGGTGGGGCCTCCGTCGGGGTAGGCGCAGGCGAGGGCGGCGAGAGACTGCCGGGCGTTGCGCGCCTCGTCTTGATGGATCATCACCGGGTCGCTGCCGATCGCGGCGTAGTACAGCGTCGCACCGAGAGCGAAGTAGTCGTCCTCGACCTGGGCGGGGCGGTTGCGGCGCTGTCCTGGGGCCGAGTAGCCGCGGGTGTAGCCCTGCCGCTGGTGGCCATCGAGGCGAGCGATCTCGAAGTCGACCAGCCAGACGCCTCCGGAATCGTCCAGCACCACGTTCTTGGGCGACAGGTCACGCACGATCACACCGCGCTCGTGGACCCGGTTCAGCAGCTCCGCCAGCCGCCCGGCCAAGCGGCCCAGTCCGCGCTCGCCGAGGGTCTGTTCGGCCGGACCGTCCAGGTAGACGCCGTGGTCGACGACGTCTTGAAACAGGTTGCGGCAGCCCACGCTCGCCAGCACCAGGAACTCGTCCTGCCCGAGTTGGAAGTGATCCACCACACCCGGAACCCCGGGGAACGGGTCCAGCGCCTCAAGGACGCGCCGCTCGTGGCGCAGGTTTGCCCGGCAGTCGGTGTCCGCGTCGTCCCCGCCGACGTAGGCGTGGGCCTCCTTGATGAACACGGCGTCGCCGGTGTGGAGATCCCTCCCGCGGTAGATGCGCCCCCGCGCGGAGTTCTGCACACCGCTGACCAGCTCATAACGGTCTGCCAGCACCACCCGCCGCGCCCCGTCCGGACTCGGGTACGAGCCGTCTAGGAGAATCGGCGTTTCCGAACAAGCCCCTGCCCCGCCGCCTTTGAAGGGAGCAGGGGCCGGTTCGAAGGGGTCGCGTTCCCAGGGTGGGCAGGCGAAGTAGCGGCCGGCCGCTCCGGGGAACTCCTCACCCTCCGGACCGGTCACCACCAGCATGGGCCGACCATTGACGTCCACGGAGTACCGCGGCGCGAAAGGGCCGTATCGGTAGTAGACCGGACTGTCCGGGCGCAGACGGCGGTCACTGCGCACCGGTGGCGCCTCCATCCCAGCCAGCGCCTCGCCCAGATCCCGCGCCACTTCGCGGAAGATCCCCGCCTCCGGATAGACGGTGATGGCCTTGCCCACAGAGGTCACAGAGGCGTTGGGGGCGTTGAGCGCCGCCAGCGACGGAAGGTCCTTGACGACCTTGAACGCGCAGCCGTGCCGCTCGAGCACGGGCACCGCGCGGCGCAGCGTCTCTCGCAGAGTGCCCGGACGCGCCGCGACGTGCAGCTTCCAGCCCTGTGTCGCGTCGAGGGGGCGTGGTGGCCACGCCAGAATCCAGGTATTCGTGGGCTCCAGCCGCCAGTCGTCCCTGGCAAGGAGCCCGGTCACCTCGTCGATCAGCGACTCGTCGGCCGCCGGACGCGTCGTCTCCACGTTCCCCCGCAACGATTGCCCCGCTGTCGCCCGTCAGGGGGCCGCCACGTGGTGGCGGCCCCCTGACGGGATCACTGTTCCGACCCTCTGCTCAGGAGTCGCACAAGTAGGTGTTCCCCCAGGTGCAGGTGGCCGAGGTCGCCCGTTCGCAAGCAATGGTCATCCCCGTGAAACAGGTCTGGTCGCAGGCCTGCGGCCCGTGCTGCACGACCTGGTCGGCATCATCGAAGAACCCCGTGTCCAGGTCACCCACCGACGCCCCGGCGACCCGCGGCTCCAGCGTCATCACACTCATCTGGCACTCCCTCCCGTTCCAGCCACGCCAGACGCGGCCTTCCACATGGAACAAATACCCGCAACTACTGTGCGTAACGCATCGGACGCTATCGGCTGGATGGTGGCGAGGCACGCCCCTCAGCGCCACCAGGGCGGTTCGAGCGTGCACGGAGCCGACAATCAGGATCGCCGGGCTGCAGAAAGCCAAACCCACAGATTCCTTCAGAAGCGGGCGATCGCTGAACGTGGTCGGCCACCGGGAGTCATAGCCCCGAACAGGAAGGGGCACGCCGGGCCGCAGTGCGCCCTAACCCAGGATTCGTACATGGCTGTTCACGTGTCGGGCGAGAACGGTTGGGCGGTGGCGGGTAGGGGGATCATCGTCGAACGAGGGGCTTGATCGCCCGCCGATGGGCGGATGGGACTGTGACGCCGTACCGGACGGCTATGGTCGCTCGGTGGTCGCGGTAGCAGGCGCCAGACAGCGGCACGGGACGGCACAGAAAGCGGCACGTACGCGGACGGGACAACACGTTCCGCCACGGCCACGGTTCTGCCGATACGGCGCCGGAGTCTTTTATCCGTAGGTTGTGGGTTCGAGTCCCACGCGACGCACCACGCCTGACCTGCGAGAACGCAGCCACCACCGCGCTCCCTCAGCGCCGTTTCGTCCCACTCTGTCCCTGTGGTTGCTCGATGGCTGCTCGGCGTCGAGTGCTCGGCCAAATCACCTCCCAGGGCCCCAGCCGTGGGCACTGGCGTGGCAGCGTGGACGACCGGGGCGATGCGCGTGCGATGCGTCGTCGATGAAGCAAAGTGCCTCCGCTCGATTGCCGCCTCCGGGCCTTCTGGGCCCTGACCGCACCCACGCTGCCATACGCGCTCCACCGCCTCTCAGTCACAGCGCCCTGCCAAGTGCCCCGAAAGCCGGTGGCACGTCCGGAGACGAGACATAGATTTCGGGCGCAACTTCTGAGACAAGATCGTCCAGGTGCGACCTGCAGAGGAGTTGTCGATTTCCGAAGGCGTGTGCACGGATGTTCGAAGTCCTCTGCGCTACGCGCTGTGGGGGCCACTGCTGTTCAGCTGTTTTGTGCAGCGGCCATACACGATGGCTTTCAGCTCCTCGAGTGAGAGTTCCCAGCGTTCGTCGGCTTGGCCGGCCAGGTGGGTGTGAGCGATGTGCCGGAACATCGTCTCGGCCGCGGCCGGGATCGTGGCTGGCATTGGTGTGCCTGCAGCTCCGCCGTCGCTTCGAGAAGCAGTTCACGGACCGCCTGCAGATCCGTGCCGTCCAGGCAGGCGAGTTCTAGCAGGGGTCCCACTCGGGTCCGTGGCACCAGGGGTGAGGTAGCTCTGCGTGACGATGGTGATGCTCGTTTAGGGGGCGTTTGGGGCACTGGAACCGAGTCCGGCGCTGAGCAATGACGCTGGGGCCTTCGACGCGCGTACGGGGTGACGGCGTAGTGGGGGGTGCGGTCCATGGGTGTCAAGGTGACGATCGTCAGGGGTGTGGGACCGCCGTTCGGATCGGGTGCCGGGAGGTCGTTGTTCCTAGCGTCGTGCGGCATGGAGTTCGGATCTCACTACAACATGGGACGCCGGGTGGTCGCCGCAGTGGCGTCGCTGGGGGCGGGGGTGGTGGCCGTTGCGCTGCTGTACCCGGGAGGGCTGGGCCAGGCCGGGCCGGTGCGGGTGACCGGCGGGGCCTCGGTGTCGGTGTATCGGGCGGTGAGCGGCGCGGTGGCCGATGCCCCTTCCTGGGCGGCGTCGTTGCTGGACCAGTCGGCGGACGGACTGCTACTGGTGCTCGGTCTGCTGCTGGCGTGGACGGGATGGATAGCTGTGCGTCGCCGCGATGCTCACCGCGCCGCCGGCACGGTCCTGGTCGGCGTCGGTACCGTCATGGCGTACGCGACCAGTGAGGCGTTGAAACTGGTGGTGGACGAGGAGCGGCCATGCCGCGCGGTGCGCGGTGCCGAGGCGGTCGCGGACTGCCCGGGGTCAGGGGATTGGTCGTTTCCGAGTAACCACGCCGTCCTGGCCTTCGGATTGGCCGTCGGGCTGGCGGTGCTGCGGCCCCGCCTGGCGGTGGTCACGCTGCCGCCGGCTGCGATGGTGGCGGTGGCGCGGGTTGCCGCAGGTGTTCACTATCCACATGACGTGCTGGCCGGTGCGGCGCTCGGCGCCGCGGTCGCCGCCGCGACGGTTCTGTTGTTCACCCCGGCCCTGGGCGCGCTAGCCGAACGACGCGGATGGCGGAATGATGCCCGCCTCGTGCGCGATCACGGCGGCGGCCGCGCGGTTGTCGACGGCCAGCCGCGCCAGGATGGAACTGACGTGTGCCTTGACCGTTCCCTCGACCACGTGCAGCCGCCGGGCGATCTGGCCGTTGGTCAGCCCGGCTCCCAGGAAGGCCAGCACCTGCCGTTCCCGGGGCGTCAGCGCCTCGACCCGGCGGCGGGCGGCGGCCTGCCGTTCGGCTCGGGCGCCCGTGCCCCCGGAAGCCAGATGGGCGACCACGCGGGCCGCGACCTTGGGTGACAGGTAGGCCGCGCCGTCGGCGACAGCGCGGACGCCGGTGATCAGCTCCTCGGGCTCGCCGGACTTGATCAGGAAACCCGCCGCGCCGTCGCCGAGCGCCCGCAGGATGTAGTCGTCCTCACCGAAGGTCGTGAGCATGACGACGCCGGTGGTCGGAACGGTCCTGCGGATCTCGGCGGCGGCGCGCAGACCGTCCACGCCCGGCATGCGAATGTCCAGGACGGCCACGCGCGGGCGGTGCAGCTGCGCCAGCTCCACCGCCCGGTGGCCGTCGGCGGCCTCGGCGACCACGTCGATGTCGGAGGCGGTTGCCAGGACGGCCCGCACTCCTCGGCGCACCATGGGCTCGTCGTCGGCGACCAGCACTCGGATCACTGGGCCATCACCTGCTTGGAGACCAGCCGTCCTGCCCGGAAACACAGGCGGTAGGCGTCGCCGGAGCGGTCATCGAGGGGGTTGGCGGTCATCGCGTAATACTCACATCGGGTGCCCGGAGCGGGCGGGAGGTCATCGGCAGGATGGTCGGGCATCTGATGTTCCGGGAGAGCGGGGGCAAGCTCGGCGCGCTGCTGTCCGAGCTGGATGCGGGCGTAGTCGGCGGCAGGCAGCACTGTCGCGCGGATAAGCAGCAGGTCCCATCCCCGCAAGCCCGCGCCCAGCAGGACGATGACGGCCAGCGGCACCGCGACGGCCGCGAGCGTGGTGCGGCCCAGGCGGCGCCGCGCGCGGCGGTGTTCCCACGGCACCCGCCCAGCTTCCTCATGTACGGGTCCTGCGGCGACCGGTGCCGGCGCGGTCCTGGGAGTATTCGGAATCCGGGCGGTGACCGCGAAGCCGTCCTCATGGGGCCCGTAGGTGATCCACCCGCCCGCGAGCCGGACGCGCTCCTCCAGCCCGACCAGGCCGTACCCACCGCCGACGCCCGGCGCTGCCGCGCCGCCGTCCGTAGCGGCCCCCTCCGTAGCGGCGCCGTCCGTAGCGGCGCCGTCCGTAGCGGCGCCGTCCGTAGCGGCGCCGTTTTCCACGCTGACCTCGGTTTCGGCCGCGCCGTACCTGATACGCACAGCCACCGCCGCACCAGGCGCGTGTTTGGCGGCGTTGGTCAGCGCCTCCTGAACGACCCGGTGCACGGCGTGCTCGGCGACCGCGGGTAGGGACCCGGGCTCACCCTCGGTGCGCAGCGTGACGGTCAACCCGGCGGACTTCGCGCCATCGACCAACCCCGCGACGTCGGACGGACGAGAAACGACGGCGTCCTGCCGCAAAATGCCGATCACCTCGCCGAGGCGGTCCACCGCGGCAGCGGCGTGGGCGCGGATCTGCCCGGCGGTCCCGCGGTGCTCGTCGGGCAGATCAGGTGCGAGCTTGAGTGCGCCGGCCGATAGCGCGACCAGACTCAGCTCGTGGCCGAGCAGGTCGTGCATGTCCTGTGCGATACGAGCGCGCTCACGCAGCCGCGCCTGCTCGCCAACCAGCCGCTGCTCGCGTTCCAGATGCTCGGCCCGCTCCCATCCGGCCCGCACCAGGTCTCGGTACTGCCGCCAGAACCGCCCGGCGAACCACGGCAGCATCGCCCCGCCCACCAGCACCGCCACGAACCGCTCGCCCAGCGTTATCCACGACGGCACGGCGCACACCGTCGCACTGCCTGCCACGACCGCGACCAGCAACGCCAGCGCCGCTTCCCGCGCCCGGCCCGGCGACCACCCCGCAAGGAAGGACGACAGCATCGTCAAAGGAACCCACCACAGATCAAGAACGCTCAGGCCGGCAGCGCCGGCCGTGATCACCAGCAGCGGGATCCCTGGCCTGACGACGCGCGTCGTGATCAGTCGCCTCACAGAAGGTGACGATACGGAAGGCCGCAAGCCGCCCGACACTGCCGAAAGTCGCATTCCGGAGCAGGGTCACTCTCTATGAGTGGAGTTCACCGGCGCTGGCGTCACCGGTGATCGGGCCCGCATCGCCCTCACCGGTGAAAATGACGCCTTCAGGCGACGTCTCGCTGCAGCTTGGGGGTTGGTACAGCCGATGATGCGCCGGATCGTGGAGCTGACCAGCGTCGCCTGGCCAATCACCGATTCCCCAGACGCCAGCGTGGGCCGGGGGCCTGATCATCCAGTGCCGTTCTTCAACAGACCATCGTTCATTGAAGATCGCCGATGTCGATTCCCGAAGTGGTGTTCACCAGCGACCTGGCGTGATGGGGCTGGTTCCACAGGACTTCGGGAACGTGGTGGGCTGACGGCTTCCTCGCACCAGTGGTCGGTGGCTGTCCGGTGCGCCGAGGTGATCGGTCGGTTGGCGCGGCAGCCGCGGGTTCGGATCGCGGAAGCGGGATCAGGTGGCGGCCGAGTTGGGGATCTCTCGGCGCTCGGCCTATGGGCTGTCGAAGGCCAGTTGCAGGTAGTCCCGTACGAAGATCACAGACGTCATCTCCCGGCCTATGAGCGCCAGAAGCAGAGAGTCGGTCATGCTGAGGTCCCCGCGTTCTGTGATCGGGTCAGGGTCCGGTAGACGGTGGCGCGGCCGATGGAGAACACCTCCATCAGCTCGGCGAACACTGCCAGCATGGTGAAGAACATCTTGCTCATGGGGTGGGCCGGGCCGTAGATACTCCCGCCGAGCGACAGCCGGATGCCGCGGATCACGAGGGCGTCGCCGATGTCGCGGGCGTCGGGTACCGACCGTGCGAGGCGGTCCAGCTTCGGGACGGCGAAGGTGTCGCCCGCGCGGACGGCCGCGAGGGCCTCGTCGAGGCCGGGCCGCTCCCGGTGAGTACCTTGTTGAGACAGAGGCGGTCTTCGGGGACGCCGAGTCCGAGGAGGTCGCCGGGCTCAGCACCCCGCGGGTGGACAGCTGCTCGGCGTGCGCGGCCGCAGTGGTCGTCATCGCTCCCGTCCAGGTCCCCGGACCCGACTTATCCCGCCGCGTCCGGGACCGGAACCCGCTCGGCCGCCGGGCGGCGTGCACCGGCCGTCAATGCACCACGCAGCGGCCGTCAATGCGCCGCGCACCGGCCGTGAATGCACCGCGCACCCGATTCGGTGATCTCTCCGGGACCGCAGCGGCGGGTGTAGCGCGGATCTTCGTTCCTCCGTTCGCTGCGTCCCGTTCCCCAGTGGCGTCGGGGCGGGTGTGGCGCGCGGCCACTCCGCCGGCGGGGTGGCCGCCGATGACCCCGTTCGGGTGAGCGGCTCGAGCAGGTCCGGCCGGACGAGCCGGAGCCGGGCGACGTGCCAGGCGGACCCGGCGCCGCGCCTTCCCCGTTACCGGGTGGGGCAGAGCACGGCTTCGGCGGCCTTGGCGGTGGCGTCACCGACGTCCGTGGCCTGCATGTTGTCGATCTTCAGTGTGGTCGCGACCTCGAACTGGAGACGGCCGTCGGTCGTGGTGAAGGTCGCGGAGGTGATGCCAGGTGCGCTGCCCTCGATCGCCGCCACTGTTCCGCCGCACAGTGCGGGCCGCGGCCGCGGCATCTGCCGTTGCAGTTCCGGTGGCAGCAGTCGGCCCTGGAACAACGCGCGGTAGAAGGTGCTGACGTCGTGCGCGGTGGAGATCGCTCCTTCGGCCGAGATGGTGGCGTTGAGCCGGTCGATGTCGCGTGGCCTGCCCTGGCCGTCGGGGTAGTAGCCGTGTCCGTGCGGCCCTTTGATCAGGTCGGACACCCTGGTGGCCAGGTAGCTGCGGTTCATGCCGAGCGGGTGGAACAGGCGCCGTGCGAACTCGGCGGCCCGGTCATGGCCGGTCGTCCTTTCGATGATCATGCCGAGAAGGACGTAGTTGGTGGTGGAGTAGAGGTACTGCCCGACCGGCCCTTGGCGGGGAACGGTTCGGGATGCCTTCACCAGGTCGATCGGTTGGTAGGGGGTGGTGAAGTCGAAAGTGTCGAACTTCCCACTGTCGGTGTATTGGGGAATGCCCGATGTGTGGCGGATCAGATCCCGCACGGTGATCTCGTCGGCCAGCTCCACCCAGTCGTTGGTGGCGACCTCGGGCAGCAGGTGACTGAGCTTGTCGTCCAGGCTGAGCTTGCCCTCCCCGACCAGTTGCAACACGACCGCGGCTTCCATGATCTTGGTTTGCGAGGCGATGCGGTAGCGGGAACCCGGAGGGATGCGCCCGCCCTTGCCATCGAGCAGACGCGATCCCGCCGAGCCCTGGCCCACGCGCCTGCCGTCCACGTAGACCTCTCCGATGGTGCCCACCACCCCGGTGGTGTTCGCCAGCTTCTGGATCGCCTGCTGGACGTCTCCCAGCGCGACCCGGCCCGCGGCGGTCGCGGGTGGCGGGACGCTCAACGCCAGCGCCGCGCAGGCCATCGCCACGGCCGTGCCGGTGATTCCTCCGCGCCTCATCGCTGAGGTCCTCCCTCTCCGATGCGTGGTCGCCATGACCGATCATCCTTTCCCGGTGGGATTTCAGGGTGACCAGATCTACCGGCGGGCGGTGATCAAGGGCCGATCGCGGAACCATACGCGTTCCATATCCGGGTCTTGCGAGACTGCGCGGATGCGGGTGCTCCTGGTCGAAGACGAACAGCCCCTGGCCGGATACATCCAAGCCGGGCTGCGCAAGCACGGCTTCGGCGTCGACGTGGCCCTCGACGGCCGGGCCGCCCTGGACAAGTGCGAGATCACGCCGTACGACGTGGTGGTGCTCGACCGGGACCTGCCGGTCGTACACGGCGACGCGGTCTGCCGCCGGCTCGCCGAGCGGGGGGTGTCGCGGGTGCTGATGCTGACCGCGTCCGACGCCGTGGAGGACCGGGTCGGCGGGCTGATGCTGGGCGCCGACGACTACCTGGGCAAGCCGTTCGCATTCTCCGAGCTGGTCGCGCGGGTCCACGCGCTGGCCCGGCGCAGCGCCCCGGCCCGCCCGCCGGTGCTGCGCGCCGGCGGCGTGGCGCTGGATCCCGCCCGCCGCACCGCCGAGCGGGACGGGCGGCTGCTGAACCTGACTCCCAAGGAGTTCGGCGTGCTCGAGCAGGTGCTGTCGCCGCCGGCGACGTGGTCAGCGCGGAGACCCTGCTGGAGAAGGTGTGGGACGAGCACGCCGACCCGTTCACCAACGCGGTCCGGATCACCGTCGGCACGCTCCGCCGCAAGCTCGGCGACCCGCCGCTGATCCTGACCGTGACCGGTGCCGGCTACCGGATCGGCGGCTGACGATGACGGTCCGGCCGACCGCCCGGGCCCGACTCACCCTGCTGCTGACCGGCCTGGTGGCGGCCGCCGGGACGGTACTGACCGGACTGACCTATCTCCTGATGCGGCAGCGCACCGTCTTCACCCGCCTGGACCCGCCCGGCACCACGGCGGCGCCGCCCGACGACCCGCTGCGGGCCCTCGCCCACCGGGTGCAGACCGACACCCTGTCCACCCTGCTCACCCAGGCCGGGGTGGCGCTGGCCGTGGTGACCGCGCTGACCGCCGTCCTGGGCTGGCTGCTGGCCGGACGGGTGCTCCGCCCGATCCGCTCGATCTCGGCCACCGCGCGACGGCTGTCCGCCGAGAACCTCGCCGAGCGGGTGCCGGTCGCCGCCCCCACCGACGAGCTGTCCGCCCTCGCGAGCACCTTCAACGAGATGCTGGACCGCATCCAGCGCGGCATCGCCGAGCGCGATCAGATCCTGGACGGCCAGCGGCTGTTCACCGCCAATGCCGCCCACGAACTGCGCACCCCGCTGACCACCGCCCGCACCGCGATCGATGTCACCCTGGACGGGAACCCGACACACGCCGAGCTGCTCGTGATGGCGGGCGACGTGGGCGGCGCCGTCGACCACATGCAGCGAGTCCTGGACGGGCTGCTGCTCCTCGCGCGCAGCCAAGCCGGGCTCGGCGCACCCAAGTCCCTCGACCTCGCAACCGTCGCGGCCGCGGCCCTCGACACCGCTGCGGCAAGCGCCGCGGCCGTCGGCCTGGCCATCCGGACCGATCTCCGATCGGCACCGGTCCGCGGCGAACCCGTCCTGCTGGAACGGATGGTCGACAACCTGGTCGACAACGCCGTCCGCTACAACCAGCCGGGCGGGCAACTGATCATCGACACCGGCATCGCCGGTGACCGCGCCGTCCTGAAGATCTCCAACACCGGCCCCACGGTCCCGCCCGACCGGGCACGGGCACTCCTGGAACCATTCGTGCACGGCCACGGAACCCGCGTCCGCAGCGACAGCCTGGGACTGGGATTGTCCATCGTGCGCGCGGTCACCCTCGCCCACCGGGGACAGATCACCGTCGCCGCCCGACCCGCCGGCGGCCTCGACGTCACCATCGACCTTCCCCACGGCCCGGCGACAGGTCCAGGCTGAGGACCGACAAAAAACCGAACAGCAGCACAACACCGCCCACCGAGGGACCTGCCCCCTCTCACCGCACGTCCACGCAGCCGGTCCGCAGGCCCGTCTCGGTGGACATGTCCAGCAGCGGCACCACGCCCCACCGGTGCCGCACCGCGGCCTTGAGCTTGCGCAGCCCGGTCGGCTCCGGCAGCGGCTCCAGCGGAGACAACTGATCGGGCCGCCCCGCTTCCGCTCGGCGATCTCCAGCCAGTCCAGCCCCGGCAGCGCACCGTTGACCACCGACAGCTCGGCGTCCATCTCCTCCTCCAGCTCGGCGCCGCTTGGCGTCCAACGGCTCGCGGAGCTTGGCGTAGTTCTCGGCCCGCCCGCTGCTTGGCGCGAGACGGACGACAACCTGGCGTCGCTCAGGCATCGGGGCTTGAGCAGCAACCGAGCGGCCAGTCACGTTAAGGAGCCTGGCGGGCCTGCCTTGTCGTGACTGGAGTTCAGCACCTACGTCGACTCCGGCATGCCAGCCCCCATCCCCCGGACCAGGTGGTCGACCTCGACGATCAGCTCGCGGGGATGATCTCGCTGCGCGAGGCGGGCAAGATGGGCGCGATCGGGCTGAGCAGCGTCACCGCCGAGGTGCTGCGCCGCGCGCTTGGCGCAGGCATCGTGTGCGTGCAGAACGCCTACAGTCGCCGACAGTGTCAGGTGTCGGGCTGGTAGGTGGCTGCCAGGTGGTCCTGGAAGGCGGCGTGGCGGAACTGGTAGAGGGGGCCGACCGTGCGCAGCAGCCCGAGCCGGTGGGCATCGTCCAGGAACGGCATGAGCCGCCGTGGCAGTCGTCGGCGGCGAGCCAGCAGCAGGGTGGCCGCGACGTAGGCCAGCCACGCGTGATGTCGGCCGGCGTAGAAGCTGCCGACGATCCCGAAGGCCAGCCCGCCCACCAGCGCGGTCTGGAGGTTGGCCACCAGACCCGGCAGTCCGAACGCCAGCGCGATGATGGCGAAGCGAAAGGCGTGCAGGCGGCGGTCGGCGTGCCACACCGTCATCGGGGTGCTGGCGTGTTCGTTGCCGAAGGTGTTCTCCGACCAGGTCAGCGTCCACCACAGCAGCCCCAGCAACAGCAGGGTCGCCAGGATGGTCACGGCCTCGACCATCAACCAGATCGCGAACTCGGCCGTGGACGCGTCGGGGATTCCGGCCAGCAGCCCGGACACGGGTTCCAAGACGACCCCGCTCAACAGGACGGCGACGGTTGCGATACCCAGCACCAGCACCACGGGCTTCAGGCCTCTGCGCAAGCGCAGGTCGACGAACCCAGGCTGCTCGCCAAGCCACTTCTCGGCTTTGAACCCGATCACCAGCGCGCCCAGTGTCCCCGCCACGAGCAGGCCCTTGACCCCGTAGGCGACCGCACCGGCCGACCCGAGCGTCAGACCGCCGATGACAGCAGCGGCGATCACGGTGGTGGCCATGGCTCGGGGGGTGTGGCGGGCCAGGTGCCACCACGCCAGGTCGCGGGTGCGCGGGGCGCCATCGGGTCGGCGGGGATGGCTGAGGTGATGGGCCAGGTAGGCCAGCCAAGCGTGGGCCTTGGCCGGGTCGTGGAGCATGCGGGGCCGGTACGGGGTCAGGGCGGGGTCGGTGCTGGGCGGCCGGGCGGCGATCAGGGCACCGACCAGGTTGTTCAGCAGATGGGCGCGCAGCGCACCCGCGTCGGGGAAAAGGTCGGGGTCGGTGAGCTCAGCGGGATCGGCGCCGGGCGCGGTGTAGACCGCGCGCAGCAGCCACACCCCCAGCGGGGTGGCCACGACCTGCGCCAGCGCCACCGAAGGCCCCGAGGAGGACCCCGATGGGGACCCGGCGGATCGGTCGCCCGCCCGACCGGCGGTGCTGCGCAGCGCGGCCAGAACGCGCTGCCATCCTGGTCCTGGCCGGGGAGGCAGACAGCGTTGCAGGTAGTCGGCGGCCGCTGCCGGGGGCAGCGGGCGGGCGGTCAGCACCGCGGCAGAGGTGACCACGTCGGCGGCCTGCTCGATCGCATCCGCGAACTCGCGGACGCGGCTGATGAGGATGAGCTGGTCGTCGGCGCCCAGCGAGCGGTTCAGCGCGGTGATCAGCCTGGCCCGGGCCGATGGGGCCAGCTCGTCCAGACCGTCCAGCACCGGCAGCACCCGGCCGTGCGCGGTCAGAGCCCGGATCGCCTGCTCGCCGATCTGCGGTGCACGCAGCGCCGGGTAGTCGGCCAGTAGTCGCGCCGCCAGCCACGTGTACAGCCGGGGGTGGCGAACGGGGTCCCAAGCCGTGGCCGCCAGCAGCACCGGCACCGGTTCGTCCACGGCGCGGGTCTTGAGCAGATGCAGCAGCAACTGCACCGCCAGGGTGGTCTTGCCCGTTCCCGGGCCGCCCACGATCACCAGCCGGCGCCGCCGAAGGCGCCGGAACCGGGCCACCAGGGCCGGAATGTCGGCGCTGGAGGCATCCCACGGATCCATACCGCCCGTCGCCGCCGCCGTTGATCCGGGGGCCGGGGTCTCGACGTTGGCCGGGTGGTCCATCAACTCCGTGCGCGCCGCGAGCCGCCACCCCACCGGGATGGGGTCGGGGTCATCCAGCGACCGCAGCGCCGCCTCCTGCTTCCACTGCAGCAGCACGCTGCCGGCCAGCGCCCCGGCGGCCCGGTCGAGATCGGCCGCCTCGGGCGCCGTCGCAGTCTGCGCGCGTCGGCGCTTGCGCACCGCCCACACCCCCACCAGCGCCACACACGAGCCCCCTGCCAGTACTGCCCCGGCCACCGATGCCCGGTTGTCGGCCTGTTGCAGGCGCTGGCCCATCGGCGCGCCGCCGACCAGCAACGGCATCGCCACACCGGCCAGCAGCAGCGCCACCCCCACGACCGCCACCCCGGCCACCAGCAACGGCCACGCCCCCCGCAACCGCTCCTGGCGCTGCCAGCGGCCCTGCCCGCCTCCGTCCATACCGCCATCTTGATGAGCCGCGCCAGCAGCGCGCCGGCCACGACCACAACCGGCCCCCTTGCAGCCCCGCGGGCCGGACTGGTCCTGACCGCTCTCCCTGGGCCGCCCACATGGCGCCGGCCGCTGGGGCCCCCGGCGGTGCACGCCATCTGGATGGACGGCGGTGCGGCCGGTCCGCGCCGATGTGGCGCATGACGGCCTTGGAACGCAGAAGCTGGGCACGGGCAAGCGGGTGGAGTCCGTTACCAAGGAGTGAGCACCGGTCTGCCCGGCATCGACCGTCGGCAGGTCAGTCCGACAACTCGGCATGGATCACCGCGCGGGTGAGGCCCGTGCGGGAGCGCATCTCCATCTTCCTGTAGATCCTGGTGAGGTGCGCCTCGACGGTCTTGCGGGACAGGAAGAGGACCGACGCGGCCTCGCTGTTGTTCATCCCGCGCGCGATCACTCAGGCCACCTGCAGCTCCTGGGGCGTGAGCAGATTCCAGGCCTTGCGGAGCGGAGACCGGGCCTCGGCCCCGTGCTGATGCCGACGCAGCACCTTGCCCCGGGACAACCGGACCCGGGCCTGTTCGAACGGCATCTTCCATCGGCGGAGGGCGGCTTCAGCCTCCGCGAAACATCGTTCGGCGGCGGTCAGGTCCCTGGACAAAAGGCCGCGGCAGCGCGCGGCGGCGGCCACCGGCCAGACGAGGCCGGTGGCGGACGCCTGATCTTCGAGTCGGCACAGAGCCCGGTCGGCGCCATCGAGATCGCCCAACCGGATGTGCGCCTCGGCCAGGTCGCCGAGGCCGGGGTCGATGATCGGATTGTTGAAGCCGATCTCCTCGGCCCGATCCTCAATGATCTGGTCGGTCATCGCCACTTCCGTGAAACAGGCCTGTGGAGACGCCCACGATCGTCACAGAAGGGTCTGGCAGCGAGGTCGACGACGACGCAGCGGACGAGGGCGCGATGCGCCTGACCAAGAGTAACGATGCGTTAGCGGCCGAACTGATCGCGGCATGCCGCCAGCCCTCGATCCGGACGGGCCTCAGAGACCGGGATGATCCCGCCACTGTGCGTCAGCCAGTGAAGACCACTTCGGGAAACCGTGCAGAGGACTTCGGAAACCGACACCGAGAGGCAATTTTGCTCCGATAAGGGAGGTTTTGAGATGGTTTTCGGCGGCCGTTGAGGGCCGACCTGGCGAGGTGTGGGGGTGAGGTGTATTCAGGGGCACCAGAGATGGATGTGGGGCTGTTTCGGTGCCTCAGTTCTGTCTCATCCCAAATCGTCCCGCGAAGTGATCGGTGTCCCTGCCAGTTTCGGCATACCTGTGGGCATATCGCTCCAGACGGCGTACATCCTGTTCATGAGTGCACGTCGCCGCTACCCCAGTGACCTGTCCGACGCCCGCTGGGCGCTGATCGAACCAGTCCTGACCGCCTGGCGCGCGGACCGCCTGGCGACCGCGCTGTACTTCGGCCGCCCGCCCGAGCACGATCTGCGCACCCTGATGGACGCGATCTTGTACGTCGACCGGACCGGCATCCCCTGGCGCTACCTGCCGCACGACCACCCACCCTGGCAGACCGTCTACGCCCACTTCGCCAAGTGGCAAAAACGATGGCGTGTTCACCCAGCTCAATGGACTACTGCGCGGGCAAGTCCGCCAACGGGAAGGGCACCGGAGCCAGCCCAGCACCTGAGCAGGCCGGCTAGGGCCAAGCCGTAGACGGTCATCAGGATGCAGACCGCTGCGGCGCCGACGCCGGTGTGGAAGCTGATCTTCCAGATGGCAGTGATCGGTCCCATGACCAGGAGCCCTCCGAGCATGGACACCTCCACCGCCACCAGAGCAGACGGCGCGCCTCCCATCTGAAGCGTCGCGATCCCGACGCCGACCGACAGCAGCGAGAGGACGAGCGGCACGATGCGGTGTTCGCGGGTGGTGAGGTGGTGGTCACTGAACCGGCCAACAATCACACCGCCCATGATGAACGCCATTGGCCCCAAGCTGGCGAAGGCAGCTTCCTTGAACCCCCAGGGCGGCGCCGTCGGCGCGGGTGATCGGGCGTGGGTCGCCGTCATAGATCCGGCGGCGGGCCGGGGCGCGGTCGTCCACCCGGTCCCACAGCGGGCCGGTCCAGCGGCGGTGATCGAGTACGGCCGGCCCGGGATCACCAGGTGCCCGTCTCGGCGGCGGCCGTGCGGACGGCAGAACGGATCGTCCGGGCGAGGCGGCCGCGTCGGGACGCAGCCACGGTGACACCTCGGCTGGCAGCACGATCCGGCCTCCGGTGGCGCCGGGCAGCGGCAGCGCCGCCAGTTCCCAGCGCGGCCGTCCCGGCCGGATCCGCGTTCCCGTTGGCTGGTTGTCCTACCGACGCGATCACGGCACCGGCGGCGGGTGCCACAGTGCGGACCACGACCGCCGTCTCCGTTTCCTCGGACTACTCGCTGAACCCGAGGGTAGACGAGGGTCGCCCTCACGTGGGGCGCCCCAGCCACCACAACCCACTACGGCTTGTAACGCCGCCTGGTCACGTGAACACGGCCAACCCCGTCACTGAGGAAACAGACCAAGGTTAAGTTCCTCGCCTTGTCTCCCATGTCTTTTACTCCGTGCTTCGCGACAAGTAGTGGCCTTGATGGGAGAAGCTGGCCGGGGCTCTCAACTCGTCATCTAGCGGACCAATCCGGCCACAGTTCTCCAAGTGCCGCGGTGGCGAGCAGGTGTAGCACCGGAAAAAGCGGCCAGTCCTCTCAGATGCCAGCTTTCCCGCGTCGGAACGCGAATCAATGTTATGCGCGGCGGTGAGTTATTGATGACTTCAGTGATACTCGACAGGTTCCCTGAGATGGATGGAGCATCGGTGATCAATATGTGATTGTCATGAGGTGCCGTGAGGGCATGCCGAACAAGGAACGACAAGGATCTCGTGCCGGTGTCCCCGCGTGGGACGCCGGCGCATGGCGAGAGGAGTTGTTGCCATGAACGCCCTGCTCGTGGGTCCGCGTGACGCCGGATCGTCCGCAGCCGACCTGGACATCGGATTCTTCGACGGCGAAGAGGAGGTGGCCGCGCACGGTCCGCAGGCGTGCGCGTCAACGTGCCTCACCGGAGTGACACATCTCTGCGATACCGCCTCGGTCAATACGTGCAGTTACGGGTACACGCTCGTCTGCGACCGCTGACGCCCTGGGGAATAGGAGATGTTGAGCCGGGAAGGCGGTCCGCAACTGCGATCGCCTTTCCGGTGGCAATAGCGAAAGGTCAGTGGATTGGCTTCTCTTTCGCCGGGTGAATCGCTGGAGAACGACCTTGCCGCAATGGTGGACGGCCTTGGCTGGCGGACCACTGCCGGGCGTATGTGGGTGCGTCTCGATCCTCCGTCGGCGTCGCTTC
The DNA here is from genome assembly GCF_042652125.1 of Actinomadura gamaensis. Classification (NCBI taxonomy): domain Bacteria; kingdom Bacillati; phylum Actinomycetota; class Actinomycetes; order Streptosporangiales; family Thermomonosporaceae; genus Actinomadura; species Actinomadura gamaensis. The sequence continues at coordinate 189,317 of NZ_JBHSIT010000014.1, forward strand.
CGGAGCAGGGCTGGAAGATTCATGTTTCCGCCCGTCCGGCCACGTTGACGGAGACGTTGCGGGTGGCGGTTCCGATTCTGGTGCGCCGGGCTTGCGCGTTCAAGGTGGTCAACGGTCCGGAGACGCTGGCCGAACTGAATGCCCCGGGCGATCGCGTGTCGTCGGTGGGCAAGGCGATCACGGCCTATCCATTGCCGGAGCTGTTCGGGAAGCTGGCCATCGAGCTGGCCGAAGCGCTATGCGGATTCGCCGCGCCGGTGGTGCGCAGCGATCGCAGGGTGCGTCCCGATTCCCCGGTCTACTACCGGTACGGGCCGTTCGTCGCCGCGTACCGGGTGAGCGAGAACGGCGCTCCCGACCTGGTGGTGACCGGTCCGGACGGCTCGGAGTATCCAGGAGCGGCGGGCCGGTTCTTCGGCTGCCCGCCTTGGGAACACGACCCGTTGCGAGTCAATGCGGGAACGCCGTTGACCGGCGACCTGGAATCACCGTTGACCAGCGATCCGGCCACGCCGGTGGGAATCGGCGAGGGAATGCCGGCGGGCGACGGCGGTCCGGGCGTGGTGCTGGGCGGGCGCTGGCTACTGGGCGAGGGCGTCCAGAACTCCTCGCGCGGACGGATCTTCCGAGGCCGGGAGCCGATCTCCGGCCGGGAGGTCATCGTCAAGGAGGCGCAGGCCTACATCGGCGGCGAGACGGCCGACACCGACTGCCGCGCGAACCTGCGCAACGAGCGGCGCGTGCTGGCGGCGCTCGACGGCGTCACCGGCGTTCCCCAGGTCCTGGATCACTTCCGCCACGGCGAGGACGAGTTCCTCGTGCTCTCCAGCGTGGGACGGCGCAACCTGACCACCGACGTCGCCGAGTCCGGCATCTATCCCGACCGGCCCGGCGAGCGTGACCTGTCGGTGCTGGCGCGCGAACTGCTGGCGCTTCTGGACGCCGTCCACGAGCGCGGGGTCGTCGTGCGCGACCTGAGCCCCAAGAACGTGGTCCTGGACGAGCCGGGCACAGGCCACCGGGTCGACTTCCACCTGGTCGACTTCGAACTCGCCCGGCTCGACGGACGGCAGCGGCCGGGATACAGCCGAGGCTACTGTTCGGCGGAACAGCTGGCGGGCGAGCCCGGCGCGGTCGCCGACGACTACTTCGCCCTCGGCATGACGCTGTTCTACGCGGGCACCGGCATCGAACCGGTCATGATCCATCGGGACGGTCGGCGTGATGCCGAGCAGACGCTGGCGGTCCTGGCGGGCGCGTTCCCGCAGGGCGGCCCGACGCTGGCGCGGATTCCCGGGCTGGTCAGCGCCGACCCCGCCGGAAGGATCATCGCCGCCGAAGCGCTCCGGTCCGGGGTCGGCGGGCGGTTCACCGGCTGGAGCCACCGGCCGGTCGAAGCGGAGGCCGGGACGGCGGAGCGGCTGCTGGCGCACACGCTCGCCCAGACCGTGCGGCACGGCGGGCGACTGCTCGCTCCCGACTCGCCGGCCGGGCCGGTGCGGCTCGACGTCTGGCAGGGGACCGCCGGTCTCGGGAGCGAACTGCTGCACCATCTCGGGGACGACGACGCCAGGACGCTGGCCGTCGGCCTCGCCCAGCACACCGCCAAGCACCCCCTGCTCACCGCCTACCCCCCGGGACTGGCGTTCGGCCGGACGGGCATCGCGGTGTTCCTGGCCGCCTCCTCGCGGCGGCTGGACGACGACGACCTGCGCGCGGCGGCCCGGCTTGCCGCGCCGCCCGATGTCGGTTCGCTGGCCGTGATGGAGTACTCCGACTACGCGCAGGGACTGGCCGGGATCGGCGCGGGTCATCTGATGCTGGCCGAGTTGACGGGTGATGAGGCGCATCTGGCCGTCGCCGCCGAGTGCGCGCGGCGGATCGCAGGCGGAAAGTGCCGCTCCACGGCGGACGACTCGGTCGCCCCGGTGTCAGGGATCGTCATCGGCCTCGGCCACGCCCACGGACGCGCCGGACTGGGCGCCTTCCTCCTCGCCCACCGCGATGCGACCGGCGCCGGGTGGGCTGAGGCCGCCGCCCGCGAGCATTTCGATTTCCTGTGCGGGCGGTTGCCGGAGGTGCTGCGGGCCGCCGCGCTGCCCTCGGCCCGTCCGATGTGCGCCTCCTGGTGCCAGGGACTTTCGGGCATCGGGTCGTCCCTGCTGCGGGCCGCCGCCCTGGGCGACGACCGCTGCCTGCAGCTGGCCCAGGACGTGGCCGAGACGTGCCTGCTGATGGCCCCTCGCATGGGAATCATCACCCAGTGCTGCGGGATGGCGGGCGTCGGTGAACTGCTGGTCGATCTCGGCGCGGCCACCGGGCAGGGCACCTGGTTCGACGAGGCCGAACGGGTGCTGGCGCTGATGCTGGACCGAAGCGGCGGCGAGCCCGGCACCCGTCCGGAGTTCCCCGACAACTCCTTGCGCGGCAGCAGCGGGGGATGGGCCACCGGCAGCGCGGGGATGCTGACGTTGCTGCGCCGCCTGCGCGACCACGGCGGTCCCGGCCCGTGGACGTTCGGCCAGTGGACGGCGGCGTGACCGCCGGGACGGCTCGTCCCCCGACCGGCGAGCCATGCGCGGCGGGGATCGACGAGCAGGCCGTGTTCGGCGGGCAGCCGCAGGCGGTGAAGACCGGCAGCCTGGCGATGCTGCGCGAACTACCCGGCGCGATCGGCCAGGCCGTCGGCCTGCTGTGGACGGCGAGCCGGGGACTGACGGTCACCGTCCTCGCCTGCCAGACGGCTTCGGCCGCGCTGACCGGCCTGGGCCTGCTGGCCGGGACCCGCGTGCTGACCGCACTGCTGGCCGGCGGCCCGACCCCGCAGCGCATCACCGCCGCGTTACCGTTTCTGCTGCTGGTCGGCATCCTGGCGGGGACACGCGGCGTGCTGACCGCCGCGGTCGGAGAGGCCCGGGCCCGGCTGACGCCCCGGATTCTCCGGCATGCCCACGACCGGCTCTACGAAGCGACCGCCGCGGTCGAGCTGGCCGCCTTCGACGACCCGGACTGGCAGCAAGCGCTCTCGCGGGCACGCCAGCGCACGCTGCCCGCCCTCGAGCTGGCCGTCGCCGAACTGCTCGCCGTCGTCGGCGCCGTCGCCGGACTGCTGGCGGTCGGCGGGATCCTCGCCACCCTGCACCCGCTGCTGCTGATCCTGCTGGCGACCTCCGTCGTCCCGCACACCTGGGCCGCGATGCGCGCGGCCCGCACCGCCTACACCGGGGAGATCCCCCTGGCGGCCCTGTACCACCGCCAGCAGCTCATCGGGGACCTGGTCACCGGACGGCCCGCGGCCGCCGAGATCCGCGCCTACCGCGCCGAGCGGTTCGTGCTCGCCGAGTACCGGCGCTGGGCCGAGGCCGTCCAGCACCAGCGGCGACGCCTGGAACTCACCCGCACCCGCACCACCCTGGTCGGCCGCGCGCTCGGCGGGATCGGCGTCCTGATCACCCTGGCCGCACTGGTCGTGCTGCTGAACGCGGGAGTGATGCCGCTGGCCGCGGCCGCGACCGCGGTCATGGCGATCCGCAGCGGACAGGCGTCCTTCGTCCAGCTCGCGACCACCGCCAACCGGCTGTACGAGCGCGGCCTGTACATCGCCGACCTCCGCCGGTTCCTCGCCGACAGCCACGCGCGCCCCCACCCGCCCGGCGACCCGATGCCCCGCGACTTCGCCGCGATCCGCATGGACGAGGTCACCTTCCGCTACCCGGGCACCGAGAAGCCCGCCGTCGAAGGCATCGACCTGACCCTCCGGCAAGGCGAGACCATCGCGCTGGTCGGGGAGAACGGCTCCGGCAAGACCACCCTGGCCCGCCTGCTGGCCGGACTGCACCAACCCACCTCGGGGACGATCACCGGCGGCCCGGCCATGCACCGCCTCACCCCCGGCGACCTCCGCCACCTGGTCGGACTGCTCGGACAGGAACCGGTCCGCTGGCCCCTGTCGGTCCACGACAACATCGCCCTGGGACGCCCGGTCCCCCACCCGTCCGCCCTGGACCAGGCCATCAGCGACGCCGGCGCGGACGAGGTCATCGCCGCCCTGCCCCACGGTCGCGACACGCTGCTGTCACGCCACCTGCACGGCGGCGCCGACCTGTCCGGCGGCCAGTGGCAACGGCTCGCCCTCGCCCGCGCCCTCTACAACGCCCCGGCCCTGCTCATCTGCGACGAACCCACCGCGCCGCTCGACGCGCGCGCCGAACAACGCGCCTACGACGCCATCCGCCGCCACGGCGCCCGGCACGGCGCCACCGTCGTCCTCATCACCCACCGCCTCACCAGCGTCCGCCACGCCGACCGGATCTACGTCCTGGACCACGGACGCCTCACCGAACGCGGCACCCACGACGAACTCATGGCCCGCAACGGCACCTACGCCCACCTCTACCGCCTCCAAACCACCACCCGCCCCTCTCCCCTCCCCTGCCCGGCACAAGAATCCTGACCGCCGAGCAACCACCGCAATCCCCCGCCTGGTGCCCCGGTACCGCCGGGGCGGGGTGAAGATGAGCCCCGGTGGGCCTGACCCGTGTCCTCTGGGACGCCCAGGGGTGCGACCGGTCCTCACCTTTCCTGTGGGGGGAAGAGGCGCCCGTCCTTGCCGACTCGGCGGCCAGGACTGGCGGGGCGAGGACATGGCCGGGTCCCGACGGCGGCCTCGCCCGTCTGAGCCTCAAGGCGCGCTCGCCGGGGCATCTGACGCCTGGCCCGAACCGCGACCGGCCGCGACGAACCCGCCGAAGGCGACTCCAGGCGTCGTCCGGACGGCCTTCGTGCTCGGCTCCCGACGCTTCCGTGACCTACGGGAGATGCGGCCACCGCCACGAGCGGGAATCGCCTCGCGGGAGAGGAAACGGCCGCCTTCGAGGGCAAGAGAGGGAAGGCGGCCGGGATGGGGACTCCCGCGAGGCGATCCTCGCCGCGACGGACGCCGCGGCGAGCCCTGGGGGAAGTCGTGGTTCAGGCCCGTCCGGACACACCGCTGCCGTGACAGCGGGCCGTCGGCGCGTGGGGAGCACACCGGTCGCACAACCTCAGTCCCGGGGGAGTTCGACTCGACCGCCGGGTCCGGGGCGGCTCCGCCGCCCGGTGAACCAGGGACACGGCACGAGCACCGCGCGACGGGGTGACTACTGACGTTCTACCTTCAACCTAGAACGCCTTGTCAGACCAGCACAAGCCACCTTTTCATCCCCCGGCCGGACGGAACCCGGGCCGTGGAGAACGGAATCAGGTGTCGGATTCCGATGCGGTGTGGCGGGGTTCGAGATGAGGACCGTGCCAGTCCAGGCACATGACGGTGGCGTCGTCTTCCAGGTGGCCGCCGCTGGCCTCCTGCACCGCGGCGGTCAGGGTCCGCACGACTTCACGCGGGTGCTCCGCAGCGGTCTCGCTGATCTGGGCGGGCAGGTCGACGACGGCGGCTCGGCGTTCCTGCATGCCGTCGGTGTAGAGCACCAGCCGGTCCCCCGGCCGCAGGTCGAACCGCTGCACGCGGTAATCGCCGGGCAGCGGCGCGCCGAAGGGCAGGTCGACCTCGCAGATGACCTCGCGGACCTGGCCGTCGCGCAGCCGCAGCGGCCAGGGGTGCCCGGCGTTGACCAGCTGGGCGCCGCTGCCGTCCAGCGCGATGCGCAGCATCTGGCCGGTGGCGAGGGCGTCTCGGCCGTGCTTCAGCATGGCCTGGTGGGTCCGGTCGGCCTGTTCGGTCAGATCGGCTCCGGCGCGGCGGGCGCCGCGGGAGGCGTTGACCAGCAAGGTCGCCAGCAGCGCGGCGTTGACGTCGTGCCCCATGGCGTCGGTGATCGACAGGTGCAGCGTGTCGTGGTCGAGGGCGTAGTCGTAGGTGTCACCGGCGACCTCGTCCGCCGGGACCAGTGCACACGCCAAGGTGAACTCGGCGGCTTCGCAGCAGGCGGACGACGGCAGCAACTGGTACTGGATCTCGGCGGCCAGACTGACGCGGGTCGTGCGCTGACCCCACAGGTACAGGTCGGTGAAGCGGCGGTCGGTGACGATGATGTAGGCCAGCGCGTGCGCGGCCTGCCCGATCTGCTCCAGCACCTCGTCGCTGACCTCGGGCAACGTCAGCTCCAGCACACCGAGGGGGTCGCCCCGGTTGGTGACCGGGGCGACCACCCGTTGCCCCCGCCCATCGGCCGGCGTCGTGGTCGGCCGCTGAGTGCGCAGCACCTGGTCGTAGACGCTGCCGACCAGCGGAACCTGCTCGGCCTGCTGCCCCTTCCGCGAGGCGGCCTCCTGGGTGAACCGCACCAACTGCTGCCCGATGAGGTCGACGAACAGGAACGACACCGTGGCCGCTCCGAACCGGTCGCGCAGGTTCCGCGCGACCACATCGATCGATGCCACCGGCGCAGCATCCTCCGCCGCCGCCAGAACGCCACCCAGTTCCAGCCGCTCACCTGCCACAACAACCCCTCCCCTCGTCCTCCTTTCCTATCGCCTCCCCGCTACCTGACCCCGCCTGCGTCCACCACCGGGCGCGTCGAACTCGCCCCCTCCACCCCGGCCGGCGCGGCTGCGTGTGTGAAGCTGACCCGTCCACCAGGGCGAAGCGCGCCACGCCCGTCGCCCAGCGCCCGCATCCGCAGTAGGTTCAGCGACGACCCGCGCAGAATCAGGTCGAGCGAGCCGTCGGCCGACGGAGGCGGCACGGCCGACGCCACCCGCCAGTCGATCACTCCGGTGCGTCCACGCTGCTCCGCGCGGCTTTACCGCCCGCCTCCATCTGCTTTGACAGTTCGATCGCGAGGACGGCCGGAGTCGGCGAAGCCGGCCTATCCACGACCTGCAACGCACACGCCACGGCGTCGCGCGGCGCGTGCTCGTCGTCGGCCACAGCTCCGAAGACTTCGTTTCATCGGGTCGGGCTCACTCACGCCCGAGCTCGACCGGTGCGCTACGAAGTGCTAAATCTGTCGTCATCGCTCATCTGCGAGGTGGATGAACCGTCGCTGATCAGTGACCGATATCAGCATTGGACCCACACGTGTGGCCTGCTCGTCGCCGATGAAGGTCGGCAATGACAGCCGAAAGCCCGCACTGCGACGCGGCACCGGATTCCGACCGGAGCCGCGGCGTGGCGAGGGCTCAGGAGAAGGTCACCTTGCCCCTTCCATGGACGGCGGCCAGGCCGATGATGGCGCAGGGGCCGACGTCGCTGGTGGGCGTGGCGGTGCCGCGCACCCGGCTTCCCGCCAGGAGTCCGGAGGTGGCGATCCCGCTGAGCATCGCGTCGCCGGGATTGGAGCCGACGATCTGGTCGCGCGCCGGCCGCACCGTGGTGGTGCCCAGGCGGCGGCCCTTCGCGTCGTACCAGGTGATCGCTCCGCGGCCGTCCTCGACGCGCGCCGTGGTGCAGGACGCGCGAGCCGTCCCGCGTGCGGTCAGGCGACCGTGGTTGACGGCGCGCCGGGAGCCGTTCGGCGAGAAGCAGTTGGTGAAGTCGGCCACGCCGACGACGGTCGTCCGGTGAGGGATCAGGCCCACCGGCGGCGAAAAGGTCACCGGTCGACCCGGCGGCGTCGCCGCGTCGCAGACCAGCGCGGCGGACGTGACGGCAGAGGCCACCGGACGACTGAGCGGCGACGTTCGGGTCGCCGTCGCCGCCGTCGCGGGGACGGTCGGCGCGGCGAGCGCGGCGGCCGCCAGTCCCACCGCCGACACGGCGGCGGCGCGCCGGGCACCGGACTGCGGGCGGACGGTGGTCGGTCGGGACACGGTTTCCCCTACGATGATCACTCCGAGTGTGATGATCATAACTGTCCGGAGTGATCGGTGCGGGAGGGGCCTCGGCGGAACGCCGGGCAATCGGAAGGTGCGCAAGAAGTGCCAGGCAGCAGCGTGGTTGCGCGCCGACCAGCTCCTGTTCGCCACAACGGCCGAGGAGTGGACACCGGCCACCCGCACCCTGGTGATGGGCGTAGTAGAAGACTTCGGTGGGTGAGGCCCGCTCGGCCCACCACAGATCAACTTGTGGAGGGCCTGGGCGGAAGCGACACAGAAGTCTGAAAGCCGACAGCGACGGCCGAACGGCAGGATGATGCGGAGTCTTCGCTTGTGCGTGGGCGACCGTGGCGAGGGAAGGCGCGAACGGGAGGCTCCCTTGAGCGAGTTCTTCGCCATCCGCGTTCCGCCGATGATGGCGAGTGTCTCCAGCCGTTCCCGGTCGAGTTGTGGGAGCAGGCTGTTGTGGGGGTGTCGGCGGCGATGCCGATCAGGGACAGTCGCAACGTCTCGTCGACGACCTCCATGCCCTATCTGGCCGCCAACAGAAACGAACGCGTTGTGTCGTCTCTACCGGTACGTCGCGAGCTCGGGTGCAGATGAGTCACGAGAATCTCTTGGTTTCGTGGACGGGCTCACGGGTAACATGAAGTCACCGAACAGGGTCCACCGGCTGCACCGGGGACACCAGCGGGCTTCAGCTTTCATCGCCTGGAGACTTGGCCGTACCTCGTCTACCAGCGTTTCCCTCACGCTCGTCGTCCGCATGTCTTCCTTGCGCGGCGGCCAGACCTCGGAGAGCCCCTCATGTCCGAGCAGCACTCTGTCCCTGTCGATTTCTACTGCGAACACACCCCGAGCAAGAGCAGAGTCCACGCTCTGGTGTCCCCGGGCGGTGGTCCACGCGTCCTGCAGGCTGTACTCACCTGCAACGATCCCGAACTCGCCCGGAACGCCACAGGCCTGCTGTCCGCCGCCTGGCATGGGGGCGAAGGGCCCGCGGTTCGCGCCGAAGCCGAACGCATCCTGGCCCTCCTTCCCGCTGCTCCGGCGGCCTCCCTGCGGAATGCGCTGAACAGTGCGTTTGCAGGTCATTGGCCGGCTCCTACCCACTCGCAAGGCACCGGCCACACAGCCGACGCCCCTGCGGCAGACTTGTTCGCCGATGGCGAGGAAGATGAGGACGAGGAGCTCACTCCCGCGACCGTTGATGCGCTCGCCCGGACGCCCAGCGGCGCTCGGCTCGCAGACCTCCCCGGACAGGTCGTCAGGATCACCAGCCTCATTGACGTCCACGTACACGACCCGAAGCGGCTCCTGGCCGCCGCCCGCGCCACCGGCTGGACCCCCCTCACAGAGCAAGACGAAAAAGACCCCGACGACATCGTGGGGGCCGTGATGGCTCTTGCTGACCACCCGCAAATCCCCGGTACCGACAACACCGACAACGAGATGACCGGCGAGCTGCTTCACCCCCGCAAGGGTGACGAACTCTCCCCATGGAGTTCCTCCCCGATCACCGCCACCTTCACTTCCGGCTGGGGCCTTCGGCGACCTCCCCAGCCGCTTCACAGTCGCGAGACGCGGTGGGGGACGATGCCCGACTTCGCCAAGATCTTTCCCGTGGAATGCGCATGCGGCTCAGAGGGCTGCACAACCTGCGACGCCGGGCCCTTGACCCCACGATCGGCAGATCTGATCCACACGGCGCTGTCGACCATGGCCGACGCCGCCTACGACGACCTCCAAGAACACGACGACGATCCCGTTCCGAACTCTGAAGACCCGAGCTGGGGGTTCTTCACCGACCTCCCCCGCCTGGCCTTGCAGCAGCCCCGGCAATGGCGTCGAGAGATGGCGCGTGCCTGTGACGACCTCGCCGAAGACCTCGAAGCCGGGGAACTCCCCATCCCCCGCTGCTTCGCCGAAGAATTGGTCCTGCACCTCGCCCTCGACCAAGCCCCCGACATCCTGGAAGAGAAACAGGACCTCGAGGACGAGGACCACGAGTCGTTGCCCAAACATCCGTACGACTACGACTGGGGCCTCTACGGCGACCAGTTCTTCCAGGACTCCGACATCCTCCTGCTCTACCAGGAAGCACTCGACGGCATCGAGGACCCCACGGCCCACCTCAATGGAACCAACGGCATCGGCGACATGCGCCCCGCCAACTGGTTCACGCCCTTCAACAATGTCACCCCCCGCGATCCCAACCGCGGATTCCGCCGCTGACCCTTTTAATCCGTAGGTAGTGGGTTCGAGTACCACCCGACCCACCACCTTGACCAGGGGAAACACCCTGCCGGCCCACATCCTGCGGATCATGCTTGGGGCCGACCTGAGGCCCACCTGGGGCGCAGACCAGAGATCCTCAGGGGCCAGCCTCGGATCCGGTGCGCAACGCGGGCACGCCGGGTCCGGGCACCGACCGGCGGGCCGGTGCGGGGGGACGGTGTGCAGTCGTCCTTTCCAATCGCCGACCGGGGCTGGGGAGCCGAGGCTCTGCGTCACGCAGCGGCCGGCGTCATGCCGCGCTGCCGGATCCCGGCGGCCATCCGGCTGGCCTGGCCCGAGGCCGGGACGACGCGCCCCCGTCCGAATGCGTCGCCTGACGGCGGGCCAGCCGCACCGGACCGGCCCGCGGCCCGCCGGACCGGCCGCCTGTGCCAGACCGGGACCTTGCCGCGACGGCAGCCGATGCCCGGCACGATCCCCGCGGTCTGCAGCAGGAGCGCGGCGGTCTTCTCCGCCGCGTTTCGGGCGACCTCGGGCAGGACGCTGGTGTCGGTGTCGGCGGTCAACCCGATGCTGGAATGTCTCAGCATCTCCTGCACCACCTTCAACTCCACTCCTGCGGCCAACGCCAGCGTCGCGGCGCTGCAACTGCCGGCAGACCACCGCCGTGCCCTCCTCCAAGTCCAGCTCGCACCAGCGCAGCCCGGCCGCCTCCCCGCGCCGCAACCCCCGCAGCGCGATCAGAGGAAAGGCGGCGTGGAGGCGGGAGGTGCGGATGTCGTGGAGGAACTGCCCGGTCTGGGCGACCGTCCACACCGCCAACGGCGGCCGTTCCCCCGTCCGCCGCCGATGCTCCACCCGGCCGGCGGTCCACACCACCGCCCGCGGCCGCCGGGCCCGCGGCAGCACCACCAACGAGGTTGGGTTCTCCAGGATCAGCCCCTGACGGGGCGCGGCGTTCAACGCTGCCCGCAACGTCGCGCGAATCCGACTCAACGTCGCCGCCGTCAACGGCCGACCGCCCCGCGCATGCTCGTCGACGATCACGGCCGGCATCTGCTCGACATGTCCGGCCGTCAGCTCGGCCAGCAGCAACTCGCCGAGCAGCGGCACCAGGTACCGGCAGGCGTGATCGGCGTAACCGGCCACCGTCGACGCCGCACCCGGATGATTCTCCAACCAGCGCGGCAGCCATTCGGCCACGGTCATCGGCCGACCGTGCCAGTCGGGGACACGCGGACTTACTGCCCGAATCGAGCCCGGAACCTCACAACCGCCATAGGTATCAAAGGGATCCTGTAGTGCCCACCAGTGTCGAGGCGAGGCTGTTCGAGACGGGCGCTGACCGTTCTCATGCGCGACACCCGCCCCGTGATACATCGCATGAAAACGCCCATGCCGACCTAGGTTGCCGTGACGACGCCCAGCATCACGGCCGTGCCGACCAGGCTGTGCGTGGCTCTCACCCGGGATTCGCTCCAGAAACTGCAGATTTGCAAGCCCACGATGGCATGGGCACCACGACCGGCGGCCTTCTGCGCGAGCTGGTCGAGCCCGCGCCCGATGTCGTCGACCTCGTTGACCCATTCGGGCCAGGCTTGCAGGACGTTACCCACGCTCGCGTCAACCGGGATGGTGTCGGTGGTGTAGATCGGGATCACTGGTGCATTATCCCGACTTGACGCCAACCGGTCACGGCTTGCCGCTGCGCTGCGGCCACTTCGGCACGGGGATCGGCAGTCCGGCGCGGTCGGCGGCTCTGGGGCCGTCTTCACCTACCTGGCCGGAACCCGCAACGGTCTCCTCGCCGTGTGTTCCGCGTTGGGTCATAGCTGCGCCAACCGTCTGCGCGAGCACGTGTCGAGGCTCCGGACAGGACCAGTAATCACCAGGTGCCAGCGCGAGTTTTTACCGCCACAAGCGCGCCGGGCCGTGTTCCGAGCGAGGTTCGCTCGGCACTCCCCCAGCTCGGTCGCTACGCCTGGGCGGGGCGGAGAGCGCGATCCAAAGCCAGGGCGGCGAGGCGGGTGACGGTGATGCTGGTGGCCTCGGCGAGACGGGGTGGGGAGATGGGGGCACCGCTGGCGACGTGGCGGTCGTAGTCGAGTCTCAGGCAGCTGACACCGGCGTCGGCGAGGATGGCGGACGTGGCGTCCAGGTCGAGGGTTCGGCGGGTATGGGGGCTTTTGACGGTGAAGACCGCGATGGTTCGCGGGACGTGGGCGCGCAGGCCGTTGGCCGCCATCCAGTCGAGGGCGCGTCCGACGCTGCGTGCCCCCTCAGAGGTGGCGGGGGCGACGAGGACCTGTGCGTGCACGCCCTCCAGGACCGCCCGCGGCAGGGGTCTGGTGATGCCGGATCCGCAGTCGGCGAGGGTGATCCCGAAGAACCTGGTCAGCGGAAGGGCGGTGTCTCGGTAGATCGCCGCGTCGAGGGGGCTGTCTCCGATGCTGCCCCGGTTTCCGGGCAGGGTCCAGAGTCGTTCGGCGACGCGGGTGAGGTGCGGCTCGGCGTCTGCGAAGGACTGGAAGCCGCCTGCGGTGGTGGCGAGGTCGCCGAGTGAGAGGCCGCGCGTGACGCCCAAGCGCAGCGGAAGCGAGCCGAGGTCGGGGTCGACGTCGAGTGCGAGGACACGGTCGTGCCGGTAGTGGGCGAACACGGTCGCCAGCAGCGCGGCGATCGTGCTCTTGCCCGCGCCGCCGCGCATGCCGACCACGGCGATCCTGCGGCCGGTTGTGACGGGGCGCTGGATGCTCGCCGCGAGTTCGGCAGCCGCGCGGGCTTCGTCCGCCGGGACGAACGGGCGGGCGGCACCGCGTCCGACACGTCGCCAGAGCGGGTCCCCGTGGGGCCGGCCCGTGGTCAGATCGTCGATCGCCGCCGGGGCGGGCAGGGCTCGCGGCGGGTGGCGCGGCTCGCCCCGACCGAGGTCAGGCACCGACGGTTCTCCTCAGAAGGTGTGCAGCAGGCGGGTGAACACTCCGAAGGTACCCAGTGCCACCGGAATGAGCGCGATCACGGCTGTCGCCTCGATGCGGTTGGCGATCCGGCGGAGCCGTGCGCGCAGGTGTTCCGGTGGTGTCGCGGTGAGGACCACCACGGGCAGGAGGGCCAGCGCCAGCAGCATCCCGGTACCGGGGTAGGCGCCCCAGGAGACCTGCTCGGCCCACCCGTACGCGACGGCTGCGTACGACACGATCGACGCCAGCCAGAGAACGGCCTTCTGCGGGACGAGCGGGAACACTCTGGCCCTGCTGGCGACGATCACCGACAGCAGCAGCGCGGTCACGGCCGACCAGGCGTCGAACGTTACGATCACCATCGTCCCGGCGGTCCCGGCGGCGACCGCGACGGCGAGCGTGGCGATCAGGAGGCTGCGGTGCGCGGCCGCCAGGGCGGTCAAAACGTCCACCCGGGGGACGGGCGCTCCGCCGGTGCGCTGGTCGTCGAGCGTGGTGAGCCCCGACAGCGCCAGGGCCCCGCGCAGCATGGTGGTGAGCAGGACGGCGCACACGATCGCCAGTACCGCGCCGGTCTGCGCGAGAGTCAGGTCGGACGCTTCGCAGGTGATCCCCACGACGCCGAGCAATAGGACGACTGCTCCGCCGAGCAGTCCGCCTCGTCCGAGCGGCGACGACCAGCACAGTGCCACCAGGACCGTTCCGGTGACCAGGGCGAGTCCGGCCGGGTGGCTCCAACCCGGCCAACCGCGATCGACGGTCAGCGCCCAGACGCCGACCGAGACGAGCGCTCCGCCGCCCAGCGAGAGGGCTGTTCCCAGCGGCGCCTTTCGGGTCAGCCCGACACCGAGGCCTCCCACAAGGGCGGCCAGGCCCGACGCGATGGTGGCAGCGCTTGCCGGGACGCCGCCATGGGAGCGGTTGAGCACGATGCCCGCGAACAGCACGGCCAGCGCGAAGGTGATGATCGCGGTCCATCGGGCGGCGTCTGGGCTCCACCGCAGGGCGTGCGTGGCGAGCGCGCCGTCCACGGCTTCGGGGACCTCGTGCACGACCGGGGTGGGAAGCGGTTCGTCCGAGCGCACCAGGCGCAGCACCGCGCCGTCGCGCACCGCGTGGTCGGCGAGCGTGGCGTCCCCCAGCAGGACGTCGCCCGCGGCGGTCACCAGGTGACGCAGTTGCGCCGGCTGCCTGACCGGGTCGCCCAGCAGGTCGAGGATGTCGGGCATGAGCGCGCCGACCGGCTCCCGCGACGGGAGGACGACGTCGACCCTTCGGCGCTCTCCGACCAGGGTCACCCGGCTCCACACGGTTCTCCTCCACTTCCGTCATTTCGGGATGTTGGTCCCGGAGATCCGCTCAACGTATCCGTTGCGCAGCAGCCAGCGAAGGGTGGGCAGCGCGGGCGGGCGCGGGAACAGTCCTGCCGTGATCGTGAACCGGACCCCGCCGCCCGTGCTGCCCCCGCTGGGGCCGGAGACGGACGCCGTCACCTGGAACGGCTTGACGACCCGGAACCGCAGGTAACCCGAGGGCGCTGACCTGTCGACGGTGATTCTTGAGGAGGGTGGCAAGCCACGCTGCGCAAACGGAAGGCCGTAGGGGAACAGCACCGAACCGCTCTCCTGCCCGAAGGCGTCGACCAGCGTGCCCTGCGGCAGCAGGAAACCGGTCGAGCCCGCCGCCACGGAGTCGATCTTCTGGCGTGCCGCGTCGGCGAGGCGTTGCCCGTCGCGAAGCGCCTGCGCTTCCACCTGCGGCGTCAGGACGGCCGGTGCGTTCTCCCGGACGACGAGTTCTCCGTAGAGCCAGCGGCAGGCTTCGTCCTCGGTGGGAAGTTCCGCTCCGATCCGCCCCTGGTCGAACTCGACGACGCCGCCGGAGAACCCGTTCCGAACACGACTGACGACGTAGTAGCTGGACACACGGCTCGCCGGAGGCCTCGGCTGGCCCGGCAGAACGTACAGGCTGCGCGGTACATGCGCCCGAGTGAGCGCGCCTTGAAGCATGCGGAAGGTGACCTGCGCTCCGACCCACCCGGCCGGGACGGGGGCGGTGCCGTCGTCCGGCGGGGCCGCCTGCGCCTGCTCGGCCTGCTGTTGCTGTTTCTTCTGCGTGGCGAGCTTGGACCGCAGGAACGACCAGCCGACCAGTCCGGCGCAGAGCACGGCCGCGACGCACAGCCCAGCGATGATCTTGACGAGGCTCTCGTCGAACCCGCGACGCACGCGCTCGGATCCGAACATCACCGCGTCGCGGAGCCGGCGGCGTCGCACCGCCACCGACTCCAGCAACTGGGTGTCGTAGTCGCGCGCCACCGTCACCTTCCCGGGAACATGGTCAAGGGGAGGAGCCGCGGCGCGCGACCCTCCCCTTGTCGACGTACGCTCAGATGGCCGCCACCGCGGCGCCCGCCTTGCTCAGCGCCTGCTGCGCGGTGTGGTCGTTGGTCGCCAGGGTCTGCTTGACGAGCCGGATGATCTCGCGGGTCTCGTGCGCCGCCTGGTGCCAGCGATGCTCCTTGGCCGCGTACTCCGCCGACACGTTGGTGGCCTCGAAGTCGGCGAGCGCGGCCTTCACGTCTCCGTCGTGCTGCCCGATCAGCGCCTCCAGGCGCGAGATGATCGCATGAATGTTGGCCTGCGCCTCGTGCGAGGCGCCGGTGTCGTAGGCGCGTCGTCCGCCTGCCCCCATGGGTGTTCTCCCCTCGCTCAGGCTCCGGTGCGGAACTTGGCCCCGTCGAAGTCGGCGGCGCCCATGCTGCGGTGCGCGTCGGCGGCCATCTGCTGGTCGCCGGTCACGAACGCGGTCTCCATCCCGACCTGGCCCCGGTTGACCGAGTGCAGCCCGGTGGTCAGGTCGGCGATGATCTCGTCCGAGCGCGCCTTGAACGAGTCGAAGGCCGCCTTCCCCGCGCCGTCGAACTTGCCGACCAGTGGCTCGGCCGCGACGATCAGCTGCCGCACCAGGGTGGCCAGTTCCTGTGTCGAGCCCTCGGTGCCCTTGGCCAGCGTGATCAGGGTTTCCTGGCCGTAATTCCAACGCCCCACGTGTCACCTCAATCGCTCGCCGGTCCGTGCCCGCTCGCGGATTCCCCGTCATGATCAACCCGGCCCATGATTCCACAACCCCCCACAATCACCGCAAGACCCAATTCTTGCGGTGCTTCTGACTCGGGTCACGATCCGTGTCCCAAAGGGTCATCACTCCCGTCCGGCTTCCAGTCGTTCCAGCACGGACTGGAATTTCGCCCAGTCGCCGACGCTTCGGCCGTCGCCCATCGCGTACCAGGCTCCTCGCGGACCGAACGACCTGACTGCCACGTCGCGGACGGGCGGTTCGATCCTCGGTGCCCCAGGTCCCAGCGCGATCCCCACCGGGGCCGGAAGGCCGTTGAACCGCGCCTCGGTCGTCAGGTCCGCCCGTCCCGGGACGCTCTGGACGGCCAGGTAGTCGAGCCGAAACCGGTGAGCGACGTCTTCCGCGAGACGACTCAGGTCAGGCACTGGCTGACTCCCCTCCCACACGAGAGCGAGGTTCACGATCTCCTGCACCCCTGAGACGGTGCGATCGACCTCGATGGTTCCGAGTGCCCGCCTGCGCGCCCTCGGATCCCCGACGAACGCGAGCCACGTACGCGTGGGTGCCCGGTCGCGGCTCAGCCTGGTGACATCCTCGCTGCTCCACGGGTTGGCGACGGGCTCACACGTGCCCCAGCCTGCGGGAACATGCCCGGTCAGTTCGCGGCACAGGTGTTCGGCCAGCCCTCCGATGACGAGCCGGTCCACCGGACGATGCCGCGCCACGGCGGTGACCAGGAGGTGGAGGGCCTCCGGAGCCGTGGCGGCGTCGAACTGCGGGTGAGGGCGGGTGGCGTCCGCGGCCGGCGCGAGGACGGAACCGTTCCAGGCAAGAGGTGCCCCGGACAGGCCGTCGAAGTAAACGCCGTCCGCGCCCTTGACCGCCCACCGGACGCCGGGCGTGATCATCCGTCGCAGCGGAAAGGTCAGGCGTCCGGTGTGGCGGCCGAGGATCACCAGCTCGCGCTCGGTCTCGGCGCAGAAGCGCATCGCCTCGGCGATCCGCATCGAGAACGACACGATCCGCCGGTTCAGTGACAGCATTCCCGTGTGCTCGGTGACCAGGTCGAGCGCGGGTTGCTCACGCATCGCCGGCCCCGAACCCGGCGCGGTCGACGAAAGCCGGATCCGCCGGCCAGATGGACCCGCCAGTGCGCAACGACAACTCTCCGGCGAACCTCATCGCGGCGATGTCGGAGTTCGCGACCTGCTCGTTCCCCTGCACCTCGACCCACCACACCGGCGGCTCCACGTGCGCGACCTCCGGACCCAGCACGCGTTCGAGCTCACCGCGCACGCGCACCAGGATCGGCGCCTCCACCAGGAGCAACGATCTCCCCCCTTCGTCCCGCACCTCAAGGGCACCGCCTTCCCCGAGGGCGGTGACGCCGACGTCCGGACCCACGGCCGCCAGCGCGGCGATGATCGCCTCCTCGTCCGGCTCATCTCTCAACAGGGCGATCACGTCGTTGCTCACCGAGCGGGTTCCTTCCGTTCCGAGGATGCGTGGTCGACCGGTCGTCGAGCGTAGCCATGGCTGGCCCTCGGTATCGTGCGTGATGGCCGATTCATCCGACGCGACCTCCCGGAGGTGGCCATGAAGTTCGACTGGACGCCCGAGCCGGACGAGGACGCGGACAACGCATCCGACGACATCGGTCTCACGAATCCGGACGGCCTCGCACAGGCCCTCAGCGCCGAAACAGCCAGGATGGGCGAGGCGTTGGCCCTGCTCACCGAGGAGATCCAGCGGAGTCCGGCAACTCCGGCGCGCTTCGAACCCGACGCTTTCCGGCCGGTCAAGTTCCGCAGCAGGCCATCCGCGTTGCCACCAGCGGATACGTAACCACGAAAGCCCAATGAACGTCGAATAGGTCTTTACCGTCGCACTTGCCCACCTTTACCCTCGTCCACTGATACAGGGGGATCTTGCCGAGGACGAGGGGCCATGGCGATATCAGGCTGGAACATCGAACCGCTCGGCGTGCGGAGCGCGCTGTCCAAGACGATCACCGCCATCCAGCCGATGGAGGGCTACGCCCGGACCTGCGGCGAGGCGCTCTACGACGCGGGGTACGCGAGCGGCAGCGACCGGGTGAAGGCGGCGCTCGCCGGGTTCAGTGACCATCACCGGTACACGATCCCGATGATCTTCAAACGCACGTCCAACTGCGTCCGTGGAGCCGCGCTGGCGACCAACGCCTACCTGCGCGCCGACGAGGAGATGGCCGTCCGCGCCCAGCGGAACGCGATCGCCGCCCCCCGCGTGGAGGACCTGCGCGGAGGCAAGAAGTGATCATTCCCAGCAACATCGGGATGCTGGCGCAGTCTCTCAACCCGGAAGGCGTGCAGCGCGAGGCCGGCAGGCTTCACAAGGCGGCGCAGGGCATCAAGACCAGCGGCGAGAACGTCAACTCCGCCTGGGTCCACGGCCTCAACCCGGGCGTCTACGACGCGCCCGAGGGAGACCGCCTCCGCCAGGCGACCCTCCCCGTCCAGGCCGAGAGCGCCCAGTTCGGCGACCAGCTCTGGAAGGTCGCCGACGCCCTCGACGCCTACGCCGCCGAGATCCAGCCGATCAAGGCGCGCCTCCTCACACTGTTCAACGAGGCCAACGCCTTCATCGCCAAGGCCGACCCGGTCGGCGCCGACCTCGACAAACATCCGGACCTGGTCAAGGAGAACAACCGGCTCGAATCCGAGGTCCGCACCCAGGCGATCGCCCTGGCCGCGGCCGAGGAACGCTGCGCCACCCGCATCTACGCCGCCTACGGTGGCCACGAGCTACGGCTGTGCACGCCGGGCGACAACCAACCGACCATCCCGCTGTGGGGAACTCCGGAGAAGGCCGACGAGCCGCTGTACATGGACGTCTGGCACGGCGTGAAGTCGTTCGGTCTCGGCATCTGGGACGTCACGTGGGGCAACATCGCCAGCCTTACCGGGCTCAAAGGCTTCGACAACCTCAAGAGCTCCTGGGAGGGCATGGGCAAGATCGGCCTGGCCGGCCTCCTGGTCAGCTTCCCCGGCGCCTGGGCACTCCTCGCCGATCCCAGAGTGCGTGGCTTCTTCCTGAAGACCAACAAGGACACGGCCAAGGGATTCCTCGCCTGGGACGAGTGGAAGCGCGACCCTTCCCGTGCGGGCGGCCAGCTCTTCGGCAACCTGGCCATGCTGCTCTCCCTCAAGAAGACCGGTGCGCCCGCGGCCAGCGCGGCGGGCCGCGGCGTCGAATGGGCCGCACGCGGGGCCAAGGCCCTCGATCCCGTCACAGCCCTCGGCAAGACCGCGACCGGAGTCCGCAGCCTCGCCGGAAACCTGAAGGACGGGAATCTGGGCTTGCCCCGCCCCCGCCTGGACGCCGATCTACCCAAGGTCGACACCCCGTCAGCGCCGCCCGCCGGAACCCCGCGCCCCAGCCCCGGCGACTTCCACGCCATCGGCGAAGCCGACGGCCCCCACGGCACCAAGACCAAGATCGGCCTGGACGCCAAACACCCGCACGAGTACTCTCCGCCGGCGCGCGAAGACCTTCCCAGCTCAAAAGCGGCCAAGCCTGGCACCGGCCACCCCCATCCGGGACGCGCGGAGGGTCCGACACCGCCTGACCGCGAACTCGCCCCGGCCGGAGCTCGCCCGAGGCACGATCCCGGCTCCGTCCATGGCAACTCGCCTGCCGGAAACAGGACTACCCACGACCCCAACTCGCCACATAAGACGCATTCTGTGGGAGGCGACGGCAAGGACGGGCATGCCCCGGCGAGTGACGCCCCCAGGAAAGCAGCACATGAGGGCGCCCTTCCCAAAGAACGCAGCGGCGAGCATCCCGACGTCGACAACGGTCATCCCTCCACGCACGACCGGCACCCATCAGCACACAACGGACAGGAGCGCCCCGGCCACACCGGACCGGGCCACGACACCGATCCGTCACGCAGTGCTCCGCCCCGCGACCATGGGCCCCAGGACGGCCCTTCTAGCCATGGCGACGAGACCGGACACCATGGGCCGGAGAGTTCCCACAGCAGTGGCTCCGTCGAGCCCGCGCATCCAGATCCTTCCCTTACCCCTGAGCAGTTGGCCGAACTTCACCGACTCGAGGATCAGGCTCGGGCGCTGGCACAACGGCACGGCGTGCACGTCGACTACTCGAGCCACCCGATCGACCCGGCCAACGCAGCGAAGATAAACGAGGCGCTCGAAAAGCTGGGGCGCGAGTACCCGGGCGTGTTCAGCGGCATGGACCAGGTGAAGGTGCAAAGCCTCGACGAGATGATGCAGTCCAACCCGGGGGCTGCTCAGGCGCTCGGGTATTCGGTCCATGACGGCGAAGTATTTCGTAACCTGGTCACTCCACCGAAGGGCATATATCTCAACCAGAACTTCTTCGCCGACCACGGCAGCACGTTGCAGAGGGCGAACGAAGATGCCGCCAGCGGATGGCAGGTTCCCGGAAGCGGCACGGCCGAAGGAACGATCTACCATGAGTTCGGGCACCAGATCGGTCGAAAACTGCTCGCCAACCCTCATTTTCGGGACGAGCTTTCCAAAGAATTCCGGAAGCTCGGGATCCCAGTAGACCCCGACAGCCTGTCGCCAGGAATTCCGGGCGGACGGGACGCGGTACGTGCCGGACTCTCCAAGTACGGAGCCACCAAACCCAGCGAGATGCTGGCCGAGGGATTCGCGGAATGGAAGCTCTCTCCCCACCCCCGCCCCATCGCCACGGCCATCGGTAGTATCATGGACAAGTACTTCAAGGGGAGGTGATCATGCAGGAGGTCAAGAAGTGGAACGCATGTGACGCATGCATCCGCCTCAGACTCACAACAAACCCCGAGTATGACGGCGAGACCCCTGAAGAGGAGCAACTGGCCTACTGCGAGGCATTTCCCGATGGAATTCCTCCGGATATCTATCCGCATGGATTCGATCACCGATCTCCTTACCCCGGCGACCGCGGCATCAGCTTCTCACTGGCGCCCGAAAAAAGTGACCTCCTGGCGGTGTACGAGCGCCGCACTCCCCTCGAGGTGCGCAATCGCGACATCTCGGAGAGCTCGCGCGAGTACCAGAACACCCTGCGACGTTTGTGGAGTCGGAGACTCCAGGTCATCACGGATATCATCGATGCGGAATTGACCGTTCCCAAACGCAGCGACGCGGGATTCGCTTACGTCCAGTCCGAGGACGCTCGGTGGGTCTGGGTCTCCACGTCGGGCCGGACGTCGGACGACTGGTCTCTTGCGGCTCAGTGCACGGGATGGGAGAAGGTCAGCGTCGACGATCTTTCGTCGGCACCAGAGGGCGAGGATCTTGTCCTATGGGTGGACGAGACCGGCCCGCTCGTGCCGCTCCGCGACCTCAAGCTCACGAACATTCGTGTACTTCGAGCCACATTGAAGGGCGACATCCAGAACCTTACAGAGCTCGTCCATGCCCTCCCAGAAAGGCAAGACCCTCTTTATCTTCCTACGTTCGCACCCGAGGAGCTGGATAATCCTGGTAAGCCGCTTCTGGCGTTCAGCTCAGTTTTGTCTCTGAAGCTGAGACTCGGGGACGTGCCGTGGAAGGCCGTTCCAAGTGGCGCCGTGAGAAGCGGCACGGAGGACAAGAGCCGAGTTCTCATCCTCGACGACGGCCAGCCGCACACTGTGCGACTCGAATGAGCAGGCCATCTCTTTGGCTGCAAGGCCTCGATCGCGACATCACATGATGGAGCGTCAACCCGCCTCAGACTTACGATAAGCGTTCTTAACTAACGTTAATCGCACAGCGAAGCGACCGAGGCGACTATGCGGCAGAATCCTCGAAAATATGTACATGAGGATGGCAGGGGAGCGAACCGGGTTTTAGGTTTCCGTCGGGCCGCCGCAAGGACATGTAGGCCAGCCCGGCCCTCTTCATCCGGGATCGGCGGGTCGTTGGATTCCTTACGGTTCGCGGGTGGAGGTGCCGGAGTCGGTGCACGGGGGAAGCGGTTGCTCGCCAAGTTGATCGACCGCTGTCCTGGACATGGTTCCGTTGCTCGGGCTGCTGAACCTTCTGTGGCAGTTCTGAGACCGTCCGTTCCACCAGTGCATTCACGACAAGCTGGCCGGTACGGCCGTCGTCGAGCATCGGCAGTACCCGCTGTTCGTGTGATCAGGCCGCGGGACGTCCGGCGGAGGATGAGTCGGTGACAACGCGAGTGGTGCATCGGCCCGCGCGGGTCGTCATGCCTCCTGAAGAGCCGAAGAAGCATCGGATCGAGGCGCCGCCGCAGCTGCCGGAGGCCGGCGGAGCCGGGACGCAGCTGTTCGCCGTGCTGCCGATGATCGGCATGATGGTGTCGCTGTCGATCATGACGGTGTTGCGGAATCCGGCGTTCATGGCGCTGGGGGCTGTGATGCTGGTGGTCGCGGTGCTGGCGGGGGCGGCTCTGCTGTTGTCACGGCGCGGGCAGGTGTCACGCCAGCGGAGAACCCAGCGCGAGCGGTACCTGGAGTACCTGGAAGAAGTCCGGGCGCAGCTCGGGGAAGCCGAGCAGGCCGCTCGGGACCGGGCGCGAACGCTCGACCCGCCGCCCGAGGCGCTCTACGACATCGTCCGCGATCCGATGCGGCTGTGGGAGCGCCGGCGGCAGAGTCCCGACTTCCTGCGGGTCCGCATCGGCACCGGGGAGATGCCCGGCCCGCCCCTGGAACTCGGCGAGCAGGCCAACGCGCTGACTCCGGCCGACGCGTTCATGATGGCCGAGGCCAAGGCCGCGCTGCGGCGCTTCGAAACCGCCCCGGACATGCCGCTGGCCGTGCCCCTGGACATGGCAGGCAATGTGAGCATCGTGGGCGAGCGCGCAGACGTCCTCGCGGTCATCCGGGCGATCCTCGCGCAGCTCACGGCCTTCCACGCACCTGAGGACGTCGCGCTCGGCGTCGTTCACGCGCCGAACGGCCTGGCCGACTGGGATTGGGCGAAGTGGATGCCGCACACCCAGGACCAGGACCGCAAGGACGGGCCCGTCCGCGCCCGGCTCATCTCCCCGTCCGCGCAGCAGCTCAGCTGGACGCTGGCGGACGAGCTGAAGGAACGTACCGATTTCGCGACCGAGATCCGTCGCGGTCTCGGCCAGAAGGAGGCCTACCGGCTCCTGCGCCGTCTGGTTCTCGTCTTCGACTCTCATGGGTCGGTCGCGACTGAGCTCGTCCGTCCCGATGACACGATTCCGCCGGCCGGGCTGGGAGTGACGGTCGTGCACCTGCTGGCCGATCAACGGCATGAGCCCGGGGATGTCAGCGTCCGCATCACCGTCCATGGCGTCCGCGTCCTCGTGGAGGATCTGCGGACGGGCGGCAGGTTCGAGGGGGAACTCGACCAGGTCCCGGCCGCCACGCTGACCGGACTGGCGCGAATGCTCGCCCCCTTGCGCCTGTCGGCCGAGTCGGTGGAGGAAACCGCCCGGCAGAGCGGTTCGCTCGACATCACCAGGCTGCTGGGCGTGGACGACGCCGAACGGCTTCCTCTGCACAGGCTGTGGGCTCCGCGCGGCGAGCGCGCGTTCCTGCGTGTTCCGATCGGCCTCGACGACAACGGGCAGCCGGTCATCCTCGACCTGAAGGAAGCCGCACAGTTGGGCATGGGTCCGCACGGATTGTGCGTGGGCGCCACGGGCTCGGGCAAGAGCGAGCTCCTGCGGACGCTGGTGCTGTCGCTGGCGGCGACCCACTCGCCCGAACAGGTCAGCATGGTGCTGGTCGACTACAAGGGGGGAGCGACGTTCGCGCCGTTCGCCTCGCTGCCGCACGTCGCCGGTGTGATCACCAACCTGGAGGACGACGCGGGCCTGATCGAACGCGCCTACACCAGCCTGTCCGGCGAGGTGCAGCGCCGCCAGCAGGTCCTGCGGGACGCGGGGAACATCGCGAGCATCGGCGACTACAACTACCAGCGCACCCACCACCGCCCCGACCTGCCGCCCCTGCCTCACCTGCTGGTCATCATCGACGAGTTCGGCGAGCTGCTGACGGCGCGGCCCGATTTCATCGAACTTTTCCTGTCGATCGGACGGATCGGGCGCAGCATCGGCGTTCACCTCCTGCTGTCCAGCCAGCGCATCGAAAGCGGCAAGCTGCGTGGCCTGGAAACGTACCTGTCGTACCGGATCGGATTGCGGACGTTCTCTGAGGAGGAGTCCCGGACCGTTCTGGACACGCCCGACGCCTTTCACCTCCCCGCGCTGCCCGGCTTCGGTTATCTGAAGGTCGATACCAGCCTCTACCAGCGTTTCAAAGGCGGGTTCGTCTCAGGCCCGTATCGCAGGCCGGTCGACGAAGAGGCCGACGAGACCGAGCGTCCTTCCGTCCGGCCATACCCCGCTTATGGCATGGCGGACGGGAGCGCTGAAGGAGGTCTGGCCGCCGAGGCGGCGATGCCCGAGCGGAGCGCCGGGCCGACTCTTCTGGACGTGTTCGTCCGTCAGCTCGTGGGGCAGCGCGTGCAGAACATCTGGCTGCCGCCGCTCCCCGCCGCCGCCGCGCTCAACCAGATCATCGGACCGCCTCAGAAGGCCCCCGAAGGACTGAAGGCACCAGCTCAGATCCGTCCGATGAACGTACCGGTCGGACTGCTGGACGACCCACGACGCCAGCGCCAGTACCGCTGGGACCTCGACCTGACCGTCTCCGGCGGCCACATCGCCGTGATCGGCGGGCCGCAGACCGGCAAGACCACCCTGCTGCGCACGCTGGTGCTGTCCCTGGCGCTGACGCACACCCCCGAGCAGGTGTCGGTGTACGCCTTGGACCTGGTCGGCGGCGGCCTGCACGCCCTGGCCTCCCTCCCCAACGTCGGGGGCGTCGCGGGACGCACCGACACTGAACGGGTCCGCCGGACCGTCGAAGAGGTCAAGGGGATGCTCGAGCACCGGCAGGAGGTCTTCCGCGAACACGGGATCGACTCGGTGGCGAGGCTCCGCCAGCTGCACGCCGAAGGCCGCGTCCCCGAGCTGCCGTGCACCGACGTCCTGTTGCTCATCGACGGGTTCGGCGCGCTGCGCACCGACTTCGAGGACATCGACGACGACATCTCCGATCTGCTGCAACGCGGCGGCGGCTACGGCGTCCACGTCGTCGCGGGAATGCTGCGATGGCACGACGTCCGCATCGCCATGCAGTCCAACTTCGGCCAGCGCGTCGAACTGCGGATCAACGACGCCGCCGACTCGGCCATCGACCGCAAGCTCGCCGAGACCATCTCCGCCCAGCAGCCCGGGCGAGCCCTCACCGACGCCAAACTGTTCGGCCACGTCGCCCTCCCCCGCCTGGACTCCAGGCTGGAGGCAGCCGACCTCGGCGAGGTCGTCGAGACCACAGCCGCCTCCCTACGCCGAGCATGGAGCGGCCCGACGGCCCCAGCCGTCCGGGTCCTGCCTCACCTTCTGCCCGCAAAGGACCTCCCCGCACCGGGCGCCGTCCCGGACGCCGTCCCCATCGGCGTAGACGAACGCGCGCTGGAGCCGGTGCTGCTCGACCTGTTCGGTGACGATCAGAACTTGCTCGTCCTCGGCGACGAGGAATGCGGTAAGACCACCCTGCTGCGCCTGGTCGCCGACGGCCTCATCGCCCGATATTCCTCCGCGGAACTGGTGTTCGCCGTCATGGACCCGCGCAGGACCCTCCACGAGGTGATCCCCGAGCCGTACCTGGGCGGCTACGCGGGCAACGCCCGTCTCGCGGCCGGACTGGCCACCGCCGTGGCGAAAGAGCTCGAAACGCGCCTCGACACCTCAGCCGAGAGTGCGCCACGCGTGGTCGTGCTCGCAGACGACTACGACCTGCTGACCACCGCCGGGCAGCAGCCCTTGGCCCCCTTCCTGCCGTTCATCCCCAGCGGACGCGATATCGGCCTCCACTTCGTCATCGCCCGCCGCGTCGCCGGCGCCAGCCGCGGCCTGTACGAACCCGTGCTCCAAGCCGTCCGGGAGAGCGGAGCCAGCGCCCTGCAGATGTCCGGAGACCGCTCCGAAGGCCAGCTGTTCCCACCGCACTACCCCGCACCCCTCCCACCGGGCCGAGGCCTATGGATCCAACGCGGCGGCTCGACCCGCCTCATCCAAACCGCGCTCCCACCTTCCGCAAGGGGCTGAGAGTTAGTCACAGAATTAGCGGACGAGACGTCGCCAGCAGATGATGGCTGCGGCCGGTGTCATGAGGGCCTGGTGGATGTCGTCGCGGGTCTCCCAGCGGATGCGCAGGCGACGGAACCCGTGGAGCAGGCCGATGGTGCGTTCGACGACGTAGCGGTGGACGCCCAGCCCTGAGCCGTGGCCGGTGCCGCGGCGGGCGATGACCGGTTCGATGCCCCGCCTCCAGAACAGCCGACAGTATTTGTCGTGGTCGTAGCCGCGGTCTGCCAGCAACTTCTTCGGTCCGGTTTTGGGCCGCCCTTGAGCGTCCGCACATGGGAGCTGTCGATCACCGCCCTGGACCAGTCGAGTTGGCCGGCGGGGTGCAGTTCCTCCAGCAGCAGCCGATGCAGCCGCTCCCACACCCCCGCGACGTGCCACTCGGCCAGATGGCGCCAGGATCTCATGCCCGACCCGGACCCCAGCTCCCGAGGCAAAAACTCCCACTCGGTCCCGGTGTGCAGCACGAGCAAGATCCCGCACAACACCTTCCGCTCGTCCAACCGCTTACGGCCGGCGTGAGTTATGACCCCTTACATGAAGCTAGTTCACCACTGCTAGGCCACGTCCAGGCGAGGGCGGCCGGCCATGGAAAGGATGGAACGTTCCCTTTCCATGGGACGTTGGGTAGGAACTCGCTGATCAGCAGAACGCGATTCTGAGTGGCCCGCGTCTCTTACCCGACTCGGCTTGAGGCGTGGCTCACAGCCGGCCGACGCGCCTCCGACACGTAAGAAGTATCAAGGCGCCCGTTTTGCCCCGGCAGGCGTATCCTCCCCCATGTGAGTCAAGGGCGACTGATCGCTTACATCGACGAGGCCGGGCAACGGTCAAGGACTCCCCTGTCCAGTGACCACTTCGTCATGTCCGCGGTGATCTTCAGGGAAGAGAACCGCCTTGACGCGGAGGAGTTGCTCGCCAAGCTGCGCGCGGACCTCGGCCGTCGCCCAGGCGACCACCTCACCTGGAAGAATCTGAAGCAGCACTCCCAGCGTCTGCACGCGGCGTGCAGCCTCGCCACTCGGGACTGGCTGACGATCTCCAGTGTGGTCGTGTGCAAGCGTCACATCACGCAGGGCACGGAGGGGATGAACGACGACCGCGCTTACCTGTTCACATTTCGGTTCTTGCTGGAGCGGTTGTCCTGGTTCGCCCGCGACCACGACTGCGAACTCAGCTACACCTTGGCGCACATTGTGCGGTTCAAGAAGGAGAAGCTCCGGGAGTACGAGGAAAGCCTGCGGTCAACGCCGGGCTGCGAGGTGGCCTGGGAGGCGCTCGACTCACGAGGTGGCCGGTTGGACCAACCGCAGCGCCTCGAACTGCTCCAACTGGCGGATCTTTCGGCTTCTGCGACCTTCGCCGCCTTCGAGCCTGATCGGTACGGCAACACCGAGACCAGGTATCTGACGGAACTGGCGCCGCGCCTGTATCGGCGCAAGCACAACCTCACGTCCTATGGTTTGAAGATGCATCCATGGGGTGAACTCACAAAGGCCGCCTACCCGTGGGTAGCGACCCTGTGAGCACGTCGGCCGGCTGAAGCCGTCGATGCGGGTGCCGCTGTTTCCAGTGGCAGACGACCGTCCGTGCACTCCTAGTGTTTACCAGAGCCCTCGGACAGTCAATCGGAGTCGGCCAACTTCACCTGGCCTTAATGGGCCTGGTCGATGACGTTTGAACCTGCTTGACCTGCTCAAACGACCCGAGGCTCCCTGGTCTTCGGTGGGGTGAGGAGCAGGACCTACCGGTCGGCATAGCGAGCGGCGCCGAGATGCTGGCTATCGCGGAGCGTGTTCGGCTAGTGAGCATTCACCGTCCGTGCGGCTGATGTACCAGCGTCGTATGGTGCGCCTCAACCGGCCTGCTCGCCACCGAAGAGCGCTTGCAGGCAACTTGGGTTTCGGTCAGCGGACGTCCACGTAATCGGCCGCGTAGACCGGCAGGTCGAGGGTGTCGCCTGCGAAGACCGCGTGCCATGTGCCGTCCTGCCTGGCGGTGAAGGTTCGGCTGAAGGCGCCGTGGGTGTCGGTGCGGACGGTGGCCGCGCCGACCCACTTCTTCGATCCGCGCGCCTGAAAGTAGATCTTCACTGTGCGCTTGCCGAGAGCCTTTCCGCCGGGCGCGAGCAGTGTCCCGCGCATGGTGAGTGCGCGTCCCTTCCGGACCGGGTCGGGCTTGGCGGACAGGCGCAACGCGGTGGCGAATCGGATGTCCAGGTGCACATTGTCGGATACGCCGCCCGCCAGGTCACCGCTCGGGTCGATCCGCGCAGACCACGTGCCGCGCTCACCCGCCTTCGGAGTGTGGGTGATCGATACGGTTCCGTCCCGGCCGGTCCTGCCGGATGCGATGAGCTTGGCCGGGCCGCCGGAGTCGGGACGGAAGTACAGCCTGAACGGTTCGTCGGGCAGGGGCCACGTCACGACGGTGTCGGACTGTGCGTCCGAGAAGCGACCAACGTCAGTGACTACCCGGAAGGTGAACGGCCGTCCCGGAACGAGACGATTGTCCGGCGCATAGAGCCAGATCCCCGTCGGGTGGATGGCCCGGATCGGCAACGGTGGCGTGGAGTTCGTCCGGTCGTACTCATAGGCGTCGGAGTACAACGTCGCTACCCAGCTCGCGCCGGCCCGGATCTGAATTCTGCCGGAGAACCGGCCGTCGGCCTCGACCCGCATACCGGTGAGGTTGTTGACGGGCGAGTTCGGCGCCTCCACACCGACCACGCCGATGAACGGCCGCCACCCGGCGGGCGTCAGCACCTCGGCGTGTCCGGACACCGCCACCCAGCTGCCCAACATGGAGCTCGTGGGCAGCGGGTTCAGGCTGAGCCGCGTCGGCCGCGACGTAATCGTGAACTGGTAATCGGCACATCCCTTGGCGTAGGTGGCGTCGAGGTCGCTGCAGACGGTCAGCATCCGGTAGCCGGGGTTGGTCACGGTGACCGAGAAACGCCCCTCGGCGTCAGTGCTCGCCTTGTCATGCGAACGGTCACCGGCGAACACCCGGACCGTGTGCCCGGCCAACGGCACCGACGTTCCGTCCGCCTGCCGCTGCACCAACCTGCCCGACAGCGCGACCTGCCGGTGGTCGTAGTCGAGATGGTCAGTGCTCGCCGCCGTGTCCACGATCTGCGTGGCAATACCCGACCGCGCCGGCGAGGCGAAGGCGGTGCCGGACGCCAACGCCCCCGCCGCGACCGATGTGGCAGTGAGAACGACGCCGATGCAGCGCATCCGCATGAAGGACTCCTCGTTGCTCCGCGCGGTGACGCCCCCGGCCCGAGCGCGCGAAGGCAGCACAGGATCCCAGAAAGCAACCCATACTGCGCAAGATCAACCCGTGACCGGTCCAGGCCGACCCGCACGAGGGCGGGCCACGACCGTGTCCACACGAAGATCAGGTTGCTGAACCGCCCCACCGTCGCGCACCGCTGGAGGGCAAAGCAAAGACGCGGTGGTCAGCAACGACCGCCGAAGCCCGATTTACCGCATCCCGCCGAATCTCATGATAAGTAGCCTTTAATCCGTAGGTTGTGGGTTCGAGTCCCACGCGACCCACTACGTTCGGCCTGCGGAAACGCAGCCATCGCCGCGTTCACCCAGCGCCGCTTCGTCCCGCTTCGTCCCTGCGGCTGCTCGCCGGTGAGTGGGCGGCCAAATGGAGAAAAGTGCCTCCGCTTGGCTTCCGCCTTCGGGTCATCTGGACCCCGCCCTCACTGACGCTGCTGCACACAGTCCGTCTCCTCCCGGTCACCACGTCCTGCCAAGTGCCTCGTAAGCCGGTGGTACGTCAAGAGACGAGATGTAGTTCGCGGGCGCAGTTTTTGAGACACGATCGTCCAGTTGCGACCTGCAGAGGCGCCCGAGTAGAGGCTCATACGGACGACCGCCTCAAAGACGATCACTTCGAGACACGCCAGGGCCATGCCCTTACACGCTCATACGCGTGTAAGGGCATGTAAGGGGCTTTCTCCTCCACTCCCCCGGGGCGCTCCCGGAGGGATCCGCGGCGCCGTGGCCCAGGCCCCCGTCCCCGTCCCCGTCCCCGCGATCCCCGCAGGGTCGGCCGCCGGTGACGGGATAACCGTTATTGCCATGTAGTGCGCGGCGCTTATCTCTGGCTGAGACAAGGTGCCCTTGTCGGGGTTCAACAGCGGGGGTCCGCTCCGACGCGAGACGCGCTCGGCTCCGCTGAGCCTCCTGCCTGGAGCGTCGACGGTGTCGAGTTGGAGCGGTCGACGGCGCGGGACGGGGCGGGGGCTAAGGCTGGTTTGCCGTCTTGTCGGCTTGGAGGCCGCGGGCCATCTCCAGGCACAGGTCGTCGAGCAGGGCGGCCACGTCGATCGGCGTTTTGGCGCGGTGGGAGTCCTCGATACGGGCGAGGACGTCCGTGTAGTGCTGGTTGGCGGCGCCGTCGGGGCCCAGCAGTGTCAGGGTGCGGCGCGCGGCGTCCAGCAGCCGGATGGGCCCGTAGCTCGACGGTTCGGTCAGCAGGCAACGGCTGCTGGCCAGCAGGTAGGCGGCCAGGCGGGCGAGTTCGGTGTCGCGGTGCGCGGGGCTGTCAGGCGTAGCTGTCATAGCGGACCACCTGGTCTATGGCGCGGCGTTCGGACGGGTGCGGAGGGCAGGCGGGGTGCCCGGCGGAGACCAGCAGGACGGGTTCGAGATGGGCGGGCATGTTCAGCAGCAGCCGGATCGGGTCGGGCAGGAAGGAGGACGCGGGGCAGGCGCCGAGGCCCAGCGCGTGCGCGGCGAGCAGGAAGTTCTCCACGGCCATGGCCACGCACAACCGGCCCAGCGGGCGGTCGGTGTTCGCGTCCTCGGCGGTGTACTGGGAGTGGTCATGGCAGGCGACCAGGAGCAGGGACGGAATCCCGATCACCCCGGGGGCGAACGCGCGCACTGACAGCAACCGCTGCGGTTCCCGGACGACGATGAAGGCCCACGCCTGCCGGTTGGAGGCGGTCGGAGCGGTCACCATGGCGGTGACCAGAGCCTCGACGTCGGCATCGCTGATCGGCTCGTCGGTGTACTCGCGGACCACGCTGCGCGTGCGCAGGACCCGCAGCACCGCGTCCGGGTCCGGGCGGGATCCGGACGCCGCCCCGGGCGGCTCGGATGACGGCTGCGCCCGCCTGGTGCCGGCAGCCATGTGATCACCTGACCCATCTGACGAGGGCGCGATTCTGACGAGGGCGCGGCGCCCTGCTGAACGAAAGATCTGTCGTCGGAGCCGAGCGGGCCGCCTTCTGCCGAGCCGTCCGCCCACCGACCCACCGGACCGACGCACCCGCTCACCAGCTCACCGGGATCGCCTGAGGTGTCCGGAAGGCAGCCCCTTTCGTCCATCGCAGGTCGTGTGCGGGCACGGCCAGGCGCAAGGGGGGCGCGCGGTCGGCCAGGGCGCCGACCGCGGCTTCGAGCTGCATGCGGGCCAGGCGGTTGCCGGGGCAGAAGTGCTTGCCGTGCCCGAATCCGAGGTGACCGGACGCGTCGCGCTCAGGGTCGAAGGCGTCGGGTTCGGTGAAGGCGGCCGGGTCGTGGTTGGCCGCCTCCAGCGAGATCAGGACGAGCGCACCGGCCTTGATCGCCAGGCCGTCCAGATCGACGTCCTCGGTCGCCACGCGTTTGGCGCCGCCCGTGGCCATCGGCGTGTAGCGCAGCAGTTCCTCCACGATCGCGGGGACGCGCTCCGGACGCTCGCGGGCGGTCCGCAGGGCGGACGGGTGGCGCAGCAGCGTGACCAGCGCGCTCGCCAGGAAACTCGCCGAGGTCCGGTACCCGGCCATGAACATCATGATGGCGAAGACGACCTGATCGCGCTGGTCGAGCACGTCCGCGGCGGCGAGCTTCCCGACCAGATGGTCACCGGGGGCGGCGGCGAGTTCGGGCAGGCGTCGCCGAAAGAAGCGGTAGATGTCCTCCTGCGCCTTCGCCAGGTCCTCGATCTCGTGCGGACTGAGCCCCGGCCCCCACGTCAGGGCGACGTCGGCGTGCGCGTTGAGCCGGTCCAACTCGTCGGGTTCCATGTCGCCGAGCAGCACCCGGCAGGTCACCGCGAAGGGCAGCCGGAGGGCCAGCCCGCTCCGCAGGTCGGCGGGAGAGCCGTCGCGGACCATGGTGTCCAGCAGCAGCCGGGCCTGCTCGTCCGTCCAGGGCCGGTGCCGTTTCGCCGTCCGCGGCCCGAGCGCCTCGGTGAGCATGTGGTGAAGTCCGGCCTGCCTGAGCGTGGTGATGACGTCGCCCGTGCCCTCGGGCGCCCGCAGCGGCAGCGGCTCCTGCCGGGGAGCCTCGGGACGCAGGGCCTCGGGCCCGCTCAACCGCGGATCGGCGAGGGCTCGCCGCGCCAGGTCGTAGCGGGTGATCAGCCAGGCCGGGTCCCCGGTGACGGTGGTCACCCGGCAGGCCGGGGCGCGCGCCGACCGCGCGGCGGCGTACCCCGGGGCCAACTCGAACCCCCAGTCACCGAACGGATAGGAGCGACCGCCCTCACTCACTGCCACCACCGCCGTCACCGTCGCCGCCATCCGGCTCTGGCGCATTTTCCTGTGGCCGTGCCACCACGTGGCCTTGCAGGGGCGAGACGTCCGTGTACGGCGAGGCGAACATCGCCTCGATCATGGGCATCCACCGGTGGTAGACGGTCACCGAGGACGGCACCCCCATGATCGTGGGCGTGTCCAGGCACAACGGCATCTCGGCGGCCAGGTAGTTCGTCCCCTCGTCGATCTGCTCGCCGGTGGGCTCCCCGCCCTTCAGGTAGGCCCTCAGCACGTGGCGACTGGCCTCGACGAACGCCTCCCGCAGGGCGGGGTCCGCGTCGAGGACCGCGTCGAAGTGGGCGCGCATGCGGCCGTAGTGGGGATGGTCGACGAAGTCCGACAGCAGGTGGATGCGCTGCTCGGCCCGCGCGACGCCGATGTCGTCCCAGGCGCGGGCGACGCGCCGACGGGTCTTCCCGGCCTTGTGGTTCGCGTTCTTCCAGGCCAGCGCGGGGGGCTGCCCGAGGGCCTGGTAGGTGTGCGTCAGCGACACGTCGGGCACCACCGCGTCCACCTGGTCGAACCTCGCCCCCGCCCAGCGCAGCAACGCCGACAGCCGCGGCTTGTTGAAATAGCCGTTGCCGGGACTCACCCCCACGAGGACGTGCTCGGCCCTCTCGTACAGCCGAGCGCAGTTCCGCGTGTACGGCGTCACCGCGAAGGACGCGGTCGCACCCCCCGGTTCACCCTCCTCCATGATCAAGCCTCCGTCATTGAATGTGACTCTAAGTATCCCCGTGCTTGCGGAGAGTTAAAACTTTGGATGTTGAGGGCCCACCCCGCGACGGGTTCCCGCATGGTGGACAGGCCGCAGGGCAACGGTTACGCGACCCTCGAGGAACTGGTGAGCGGGTTCACGCGGGACGGCTGGGCGCTCGGGGCATTCGCCGACGACACGGGCGAGATGATCACCGAGACCTATCAGCGTGCGGACGCCTCGCCACCAGCCCCGTCCAAAAGAATTCGACCTTAGCCACAGGGCAGTCCGGCGATCGATACGCGCGAGGAGATCGAAACGTTGCGGTCCTCGCCCGTCCCCGGTGATCGAAGTCCCGGATTCGGGCGCGAAGATCAGCCGAGCGTGAACCTCCTGGCGCGGATGCGGCGCCGGCTGGGAGGGTGAGGCTCATGGAAGACTTGCGGAACGCCGAGCGCCGACTTCAGACCGCGCAGCTCGCTGGAGATGTCGAAGCGCTGGATCGGCTGCTGGATGATCGGCTGCTCTTCACCTTCGGCGGGAACGTGCAGACCAAGGCGGACGACCTGGAGGTGCACCGCACTCGCACGCAGGTGCTGACGAAGCTGACCGAGGAGGAGCTGACCGTGCTCGCCGAGGGGAGCACCGGAGTGACATGGTTCCTCGGCACCGTCGAAGGGACCGTCTCCGGAACGCCGTTCGCGGCCCGGATGCGCTACACCCGAACCTGGCTCCACGACGAGACGCACGGCTGGCGAATCATCGCCGTGCACGCCAGCACAGCCGATTGACACGACCCACAGCCCCGGCCCTGGAAAGGCATCAGGAGACCGGCAGCGGACGGTGGGCGGAAGGCTGACGCGGCCGGTCCTGCGTCCCCCGGAGGCGCGGTCCGGGGGACGGAGGCCGAGGGCCCGGCGGCGCGGGCGCCGGGCCGGGGGTCAGCGCCCGATGTTGTAGCCGAACTGAGCGTGCTTGCCCGAGACGCCGAACGTCTTGGGCGTGTACCAGACGGCTCCCGACACCGGCGTGAACCCGGACGGGCGGCCCCGCACCAGCGTGATCGTGCCCTCGCCGGAGTTGTCGTAGGGGGCGCCGACGACGAGGTCGGCGTACCCGTCCCTGTTGTGGTCGAGCAGGCTGACCTGCATGCCGAGCTGGTCGTTCTTGGCGGCGGTGCCGGGCATGCCGGCGGTCGCCTGCGACACCCACTGGGACTTGGCGCCGGTCAGGCCGCGGCCGGAGCCGAACAGCAGGTAGGCGCCGCCCGCCGAGGCGGCCGTGCCGACCTTGGCGCCGGGGGCGCCGATGGTCAGGTCGGCCTTGCCGTCCTTGTCGACGTCACCGGCCGACACGTCGGCGCCGAACCGGAGGCCCTTGGTGACGGCGCCCGGCACGCTGGCGGTGTCGGCGTTGATCGTGTACTTGGCGGCGGGGGTGACGCCCGCGGCCGAGCCCTTGAAGACGGTGACCTGGCCGCCGGTGTGGCCGTAGTCGACCGACTGCCCGATCGCGATGTCGGCGTGGTGGTCGCCGTCGAAGTCGCCCACCGCGACCCGCCCGTACTCGGCGTGCGTGGAGGACACCGGCTCGATCGTGCGGTCGTTCACCGGCTGCCACACGCTGATCAGGCCGTCGTCGGCCGTCTCCGACAACATGACCAGCGACTCGCCCTTGCCGGTCACGTTGCCGAAGCCGAACCTCGCGGTGAACAGGGACAGGGCGGCGGCGCGGGCGGTGCCGGGCTTCTCGCCCGGGCGCGGCGCGGTGTGCAGCGTCAGGCCCCCGGTGGGACGCACGGACCCCGGGCGGGCGCCGCTCGGGTCGAAGGGGGTCCAGCCCCATCCGTGGACACCGGACCAGGCGAGGTCGGCGTAGCCGCGGCGGTTGATGTCACCGGCGCCGAGCGACACCCCGGCGCGCATGCCGGCCGGGACGGTGCGGTCGGGAACCGCGGTGACGGCCTTGGTGCCCAGCCCGGACCGGCCGCCCCAGAAGACGGTGATCGCGCCGACGTTCTTCTTGCCGCCGGAGTCCTCGTCGGGGGCGCCGACCGCGAGGTCGGCGTAGCCGTCGCGGTCGAAGTCGGCCGAGGCGACCGAGTAGCCGAAGTGGTCGTCGGTCTCGGCGGTGTCGGTGACGCCCTTGGTGTCCTGCGACAGCACCTGGCGCTTGCCGGTGTTCAGCCCGCTCTTGCTCCCGTAGGTGACGGTGACGAAGCCCGCGGCCTTCTTCGCGCCGACGTTCCCGTAGGGGCTGCCGACCGCGAGGTCGGCGTAGCCGTCGCCGTTGAAGTCGAAGGGCTTGGCGAGTCCTGCCGCGGACGCGGTGGGGGCGAGCACTGCCAGGCCGCAAGCGGCGGTGCACGCTGCAACGGACAGCGGGAAAACTCGGATACGCAAAGGAATGACCCTCCTGGCCCTGCACGTCCGGATAACGCGCGGTACAGGAGGGACGGTCGTTATGGCCCTGCGGTTTACCCGGTTCCCGGCAAAAGATCACCTTGAGCTGATTCCAAGGCGCCGCGATCCGCACGCGCGGCGCAGGTCAGGGCGCGTTCGGCGAGCAGATTTACGACCTCGGTGACACAGCGGCGCGCGGTCGTGGCGTCACGAGCTCACGACGTCGTGAGCTGGTGACGCCACGAAACGTTCTGCGGTGAAGTCCTGCGGGCGTCGGCCGGTTGCCTACCTGCCGGCGCGCTCGGACGTCGCAAATCGCTGGGAGCGGCGGTTTCGTGCGGGACGGCGGTTACGCCCGGCTCCGCTGCCACGCCGTCCTTCGGAAGCCGGAGCGGAGATGGTGACGGGGACGCCGGAGGGCGGTCGGGCGCCGGTGATGCGGTTGAGCTCGGGGTCACCGGGCCGCACCTGCGTGGAGTGCGGCGTGATGCCGGCCGTCACCATCATCCGGTCCATCTCACGGCGCTGCCTGGGCAGCACCAGGGTGACCACGGTGCCGGACTCGCCCGCGCGTGCGGTGCGGCCGCCGCGGTGCAGGTAGTCCTTGTGGTCGTTGGGCGGGTCGACGTTGACCACCAGGTCCAGTCCGTCGATGTGGATGCCGCGCGCGGCCACGTTCGTGGCGACCAGGACGGAGACGTCCCCGTTGCGGAACTGCTCCAGAGTACGGTTGCGCTGCGGCTGCGACTTGCCGCCGTGCAGCGCCGCGGCGCGTACGCCGCTGCTCAGGAGGTTGCGGGTCAGCCGGTCGGCGGCATGCTTCATGTCGACGAACATGATGACGCGGCCGTCGCGGGCGGCGATGTGCGTGGTGGCGTCCTGCTTGTCCGCCTCGGTGACGTGCAGCAGGTGGTGCTCCATGGTGGTCACCGCTCCCGCCGACGGGTCGACCGAGTGGACGACCGGGTCGTTGAGGAAGCGCCGGACCAGGCGGTCGACGTTGCGATCCAGCGTCGCGGAGAACAGCATCCGCTGACCGCCCGGGGCGACCTGGTCGAGCAACACGGTGACCTGCGGCAGGAAGCCCATGTCGGCCATCTGGTCCGCCTCGTCCAGGACGGTGGTGCGCACGTGCTCCAGGCTGCAGGCGCCGCGGTTGATCAGGTCGGTGAGCCGTCCCGGGGTGGCGACCAGGATCTCGGCGCCGCGGTGGAGGGCGGCGGCCTGCCGGGAGATCGACACGCCGCCGACGACGGTGGCCGACCGGAGCCTGAGCGACTGGGCGTAGGGCAGGAGGGCGTCGGTGACCTGCACGGCGAGTTCGCGGGTCGGGACGAGCACCAGGGCCAGCGGCTTGCGCGGCTCGGCGCGCTGACCGGCGCTACGGGCGAGCATCGCCAGGCCGAAGGCGAGGGTCTTTCCGGAGCCGGTGCGTCCACGGCCGAGGACGTCGCGGCCGTTCAGCGCGTCCGGAAGCGTCGAGGCCTGGATGGCGAACGGCTCCACCATCCCCTGACGAGTCAGCGTGGACAGCAGGGCCGCCGGCATGTCCAGCTCGGCGAACGACGCGGCCGGGGGCAGCGGCGGCGTGGAGCTGACGGGGAGCGCGAAGTCGTTCTGCCGCCGGGCGGCCGGCTGGCGCGAGGTCCTGGTGTGCGAGTGGGAGGAGCGACGTTGGGACGGACGGGTGCCGTAGGGCATGTGCGAGCCTTCCTGAAGTGGCACGTTTCGAGGAAGACTCCGCAGCCCGTGGCCGGAGCGATCGCAAGAACGAACCAGAGTGAACCGCGAGGCGGCGCCGAAGCAGAAAAAGGGCGCCGCGTGATACCGCGGAAGGTGGCTGAAGGACGGGCTCTGGGCTGAGCGATGCGCAGCCGGGAACCCGCAGCCGAGTACTTGGGGGAGCCGTAGGGCAGAACGCCGAAGAATGGCTACGCCCCAGAAAGATCAGAGGCGGGCGTCGACAGGAAGGTCGCTTCCTGCCGGCGGGCGGGGTGCCGGGCCGACGTGCGGGCCCGGCACCGCCCTGTTCGGTGCTCAGGCGGGAACGATGTTCTCCGCCTGCGGGCCCTTCTGGCCCTGCGTGATGTCGAACTGGACCTTCTGGCCCTCCTGGAGCTCACGGAAGCCCTGGGCGGCGATGTTCGAGTAGTGGGCGAAGACGTCGGGGCCGCCGCCGTCCTGCTCGATGAAGCCGAAGCCCTTTTCCGAGTTGAACCACTTCACGGTACCGGTGGCCATATTCGTTCCTTCCGAAAGGCAATTACGGAGCCCACACTTTGCGAGCCACGTGTCGCCGTAATGACCCCATCCGGACGGACTACCGGGAAAACAAAAAATGCGCCTGAGGTAAGTACCAGCAGGCGCACATAAGCTCATGGGAACCACAACTGCAACTACCGTCACGCTACCACCGATGGATGGATCAGTCAACAAGCCCGCCACGGTCCGGCCGACGCGCTCCGCCGGCGGGCGCGACAGGGTGCCTTCGGCTTTCTGCCCTAGTCCACGTGGACGGCGCACACTGAGTGCACTGCCCGCGTGAGTGCCTGGCGGTGAAGGGCGTCCAGCCGTTCCAGCACCGCGCCGGAACCGGCGGCCACGGCGAGTTGCACGGCGCATGCCGTCGGCTCGTCGCGCACGCGGACCGTGGCCTTCAGCTCGCGGAGCAGGTCCGCGGTCAACCGGTCGAGCCGCGCGCGGATCTGCCCGAGGTCAGGACGGGTCGTCGGGGCTTGTTCAGGGTGTGCGGCCCAGCGTGCGACCAATCCCTTTTGGACGATTTTGCTCGCGGTGATCTGGTCCTGGAAGAAGGCCGTCGCCGACGCCGGATCGAGCCCGAGGTCGCCGGCCTGCCTGCGCACCTGATCCAGAACCTGCCGCTCGCGTGCGGGGTCGTCGATCGGTGAGCCGGTACCGAACTTGGACGCGGCCACCTCGTCGCTCACGCGGAGCCGCTGGATGATGAGGTCGGTCAATCGGCCGAGCGTTCTGTCCGCCTCGATGGCGTGATGCATCGGTGCAGTTGCGGCGTCGGCCGGGGGAAGGGGCACCTGCGTCGCGGCGAGCACCAGCGCGGTGACCGCGAGGCCGCGTGCCACGGTCCTGCTCGAAATCAACTGTCAGCCTTCCTCTCGAAGTCTCGATGGTGACGCGCCATCTTCAAGCTGTCACGGCCGGTCGTCCGTCAGCGGCTTCAGGTTGTTCAGGGATTGACGCTCTGTCGGCGTCCGTTCGCGGCTCGGCCGAGACGGATCGCCGAGATCAGGAAGAAGATGCCGCCGGGGATGGCGTAGCCGGCCGCCTTGGTCAGCGACGGGTCGTCCGCGGAGGCGCCGGCGATGAACGAGCCACCGGCGAGCACGGAGACGGCGCCGCTGATGATCATGGGCCACTGGCCGCCCATCGCGCGGCGGGTGACGCCCACGATCAGCTGGACGAGCCCGGCCACGATCGCCCAGGCGCCCCACACGCGCAGGACCGCCGGGATGCCGGACGCGCAGGCGACGGCCACGCCGGCGGCGGTGAGCAGGCTGACCGCGGCGTTCACGTACAGCGGCACGGGCGATCCGGTGGTGCGCGACGTCCGGACGTCGACGATGGCGGCGGCGACATCGAAGAGCGGATACAGCACGAGCAGGGTGACCGCGAGGGGACCCAGGTCGGAGGCTGTCGTGAACATCGCGAGGGCCCAGACGATGGCGAATCCGAAGCGGACGAAGTACAGCCGCCGCAAGCTGAAAGCGGTTCCGGCGATGGCGTTCGAAGCGATGGTCACTGGGGTCCCTTTCGACCGGCGAAGAGAGAACGAACGTTCTGTCTCATGAGAGCATCGCGACTTCGCCGCCTAGTGTCAAGACCGAACGTTCTACCTCTCGCTAGGATGTCCCCCATGAGGCAAGAACCCGCAGGCCGATCCTCCGAAGCGCGCACCCGTTTGCTCGGCACGGCGACCAGGATCTTCTACTCGGAGGGGATCCACTCGGTCGGGATCGACCGGATGGTCGCCGAAGCGCAGGTCACGCGGGCGACCCTCTACCGGCACTTCTCCGGCAAGGAGGACCTCGTCCTCGCCTATCTGGCCGAAGTCGACCAGGCCACGCGCGCCCAGGTGGACGACGCCGTCACCCGCGGACTGTCGCCGACCGACGCCGTCCGGGCCCTCAGCGAGTCCATCGCGCAGGGCATCCGGTCCCCCGGCTTCCGGGGATGCGCGTTCCTGAACGCCGCCGCCGAATACCCCGACCCCGACCATCCGGTGCACAAGGCCGTCCTCGCCCACCGGCAATGGTTCCTGGACACCGTGACCGAGCTGCTGGCACAGGTCGGGGAGCCGCCCGCCGAACCCGCCGCCCGGCACTTCGTGATGCTGCGCGACGGCGCCATGGCCGCCGGCTGCCTCTTCGACCCGGAGCTGATCTGCGAGACCTTCCTGCGCGGTGTCGACGACCTGCTGCAGGCGCATGCCGCGTCCGGCACGGCCGGGCCGGCCTGAGGCAGAACGAAAGCCCGGCCGAGCCGGCGTGCAGCGTCCTTACTCGGTCCGCAGGGCGGTGGCGGTCCGGGTTCGTGCCGCCCAGGTGGCCGGCGGCAGCGCCCCGAGCAGGGCGATCACGATCCCGCCGGCCAGCATGGGGACGAACAGCCCGGCGGTGTAGGTGTGGGACACGCTCGGCGGCAGGTGGCGGCCGATCGCGTTCCCCATCGGGGTCAGCGTCGCCTTCTCCACCGCGACCCCGATCGGGACCCCGATCAGCCCCGCGATCAGGCCGGTCAGCGTCACCGAGGTCAGCACCATCGCGTTGGTCTGCCCGGGTGTCATCCCGAGGGCCTTGAAGATCCCCAGGTCGCGAACCCGCTCCCGGGTGTCCTGCACGACCATGCCCAGCACCCCGAGCGCGGCGACCGCGATCAGCATCAGCGTGAGCGTGGCCACCAGGGCGCCCATGGTCATCACGATGATGTACTTGCCCCCGTCCGAGTTCGGCTGGACCGAGGCGTTCAGCGGGGTCAGCGCGGCGGCGGCCGAGGTGGACCAGTCCGATCCGCCGGCGTTCGAGGCCAGCTCGACGTTGAACTGCTCGATGTGCGGAGGCAGTCCGGCGGCGGTGAAGGTGGCCGCGTCCGTCATGGCCGTGTAGTCGCCCATGTTGGTGTCGAAGTTGATGCCGACGACCTTCAGCGGCAGTCGCCTGTTCTGCTGCACCACGGTGACGTCGTCACCGACGTGGATCCCCACCGCCGTGGCCAGCCTGTCGCCGATCACGGCCTCGCCGGGCGCCGAGAACCAGCGTCCGGACAGCAGCTCCAGGTGCGTCCAGGAGAAGTCGCCGGTGACCGTGTACACCTTCGTCGGTTCGCCACCGGGCGGGCCGCCGACCATGGTCGCGCCGCTGTCGCCCCAGCCGAACGCGGCCTTCGTGCCGGCGGTCTTGGCGAGCGCGGCGGCCACCTTGGCGGCGTCCAGGTGCGGATGGCGCGGGTCGTTCGGGCTGTAGCGACCCCACGGCACGCCCACGTCGGCGGTGGGTATCACGATCTTCGACCCTTCGCTGAAGCCCGAGGTGCTGGCGTCCAGGTACTTGTTGAACGCGGTCTCCAGGCCCACCGCGAACGTGGCGCTCACCACGCCGAACAGCACCGCCACACCGACCAGGACGGCCCGGGACGGCCGGCCGAACGGCTGGGCCAGCCCCAGCGACACGGCCCGGGGCAGCGGCAGCCGCGAGGCCAGACGCTGCGCCGTCCGGCCGCGCCCGGCCTCGGGGGCGCGGCCGGCCACCAGTGCCCGCACCGCCGGCATCCGGCCGGCCCGCAGTGCCGGGACCAGAGCCGTGACGCCGACGATCAGCAGGGTGCCCAGCGGCACCACGGCGCTGACCCACCACGGAATCGTGGCACTGGCCGCGCCGAACTGCTCGGTGGCCCCGCCCAGGACCGGCACCGCCAGGACGTTGCCGAAGACCGTGCCGAGCACCACGCCGACCGTCGCCGGGATCATGGCCTGCGCGGTGTAGGCGCGGGCCACCTG
Organism: Actinomadura gamaensis; assembly: GCF_042652125.1. NCBI lineage: Bacteria > Bacillati > Actinomycetota > Actinomycetes > Streptosporangiales > Thermomonosporaceae > Actinomadura > Actinomadura gamaensis. Next base: position 231,189 of record NZ_JBHSIT010000014.1, read on the forward strand.
CGAAGGGGTGAAGCCCAGCGACTTGAGGATCCCGATGCGCCGGATTCCCGAGGCCACGGCCCCGCTGACCACGATCGAGATGATCAGCACCGACAGGAGCAGCCCGAGGATCCCGAAGGCGACCAGGAACGGCACGTAGGCCTTGGCGTTGCCGGTCGCCTGCTGCTCGGCGGTCAGGTACGACTGCCCGCTCTCGACCGCGCCGGCCGGCGCGGCGGCGGCCACCGCCTGCTCGCCGGTGGCGATGTCGGCGGCGGTCCCGGCCTTGGCGAACCGGTAGAGCATCTGCTCGTCGGACGTGGCGCCGGCGGCGGTGAGCCGCGCGAAACCGCCGGCGGTGGCGAAGGCGGTCGCGCTGCTGGTCACCGAGCCGCCGAAGCCGACGACCTTGAACGACGGCTTGCCCGGCAGGGAGGAGAACACCACCGAGTCACCGAAGCAGGCGGTGGCATAGTGCTGCTCCGGCAGGACGATCTCCCCCGGGCCGGACGGCCAGCGGCCCCGGGTCAGCACGAGTTGGTCCATCCCGGAGGCGCTGCCCAGGTCGGGACGGGTGGTGACGGTGATCGGACCGTTGCCGTGACCGGCGAGATCCTTGTCGGGGCAGTCCGTGCCGACGGTCGTGTCCAGGGCGGCGGCGATCGGGTACGGTCCGGACGCCTCGGTGACGCCGGCGGCGTGGGCGGTGGCGGCGGCCTGCGCGGCCGTGGCCTTCGAGCCGTCGAACTGGACCGCCAGGTGCGCGCCGTGCCGGGCTTTGAAGGCGTGTTCGAACGGGGCCTGCACGACGGCCAGCAGGCCGAGGGAGAGCACTGAGGATGTCACCGCGGCGAACGTCGTCAGGGCCATGACGAGGGACTGGACCCGACGCCGGCCCACGCCGGAGCGGACGACCTTTCCCAACGCGCTCACCGGCTCACCACCGGCAGCAGGCGCGCCGTGGCTTGGACTGTCGACAGCAGGCGGGTCATCTCATGGAATCCGACCGTGAAGAGGCGCCGGGGCATCGGCGGCTTGCGCTGTGTCATCCGGCCGCTCCCGCCGGACGGGTCAGCGGCGTGCGGACGGCCGGGACGGCACGGCTGCCGTCGTTGAGGACGTCCCGCTCGACCGCGCCGTCCACCAGCTCGATCGTGCGGCGCGCGGTGCTCGCGGCCAGCCGCACGTCGTGGGTCACCAGCAGGATGGTCTGGCCCTCGCCGTTCAGGTCGAGCAGCAGTCGGCGGACGTCCTCGGCCGAGCTGGAGTCCAGCGCGCCGGTGGGCTCGTCGGCCAGCAGCAGCGCCGGTTTGTTCATCAGGGCCCTGGCCACCGCCACCCGCTGCCGTTGCCCGCCGGACAGCCGCTGCGGGTAGGCGTTGGCATGCCGGTCGATGCCGAGCGAGCCGAGCAGTTCGGTGGCCCGCCGCTTGGCTGCGCCCTTGCTCATCCCGGCCAGCTGCGCCGGAACCATGACGTTGTCCAGCACGGTCAGGTCGTCGAGCAGGTTGAAGAACTGGAAGATCATGCCGATCGACGTCCGGCGGTACTTCGCCGAACCGGCCTCGCCGAGCCGGTCGACGCGGGTGCCGTCGACGGTGACGCTGCCGCTGGAGGGCCGGTCCAGGCCGGCGATCAGATTCAGCAGCGTGGACTTCCCGCTGCCGGAATGGCCGAGGATCGCCACGCACTCACCGGCCGCCACGGACAGGGTCACACCGGCCAGCGCGGGCGGGCCGTCGTCGTATCTCTTCGTCGCGTCGCGAAGATCGATCAGCGGTGCAATCGTCATGTCCCCGAACCTAGGAACGGGACGCCGTCCGCCGCGTCGGCCGGTGGATGTCACCGTTCCCCAGGTCATCGGCCCGGCGGTGTACCGGCGTACATCCCCGGGCCGACGCGCGGAGCCGGCGCCGCTACATACGATCCCCGTATGGAAGAGCTCCTCCAGCGACTCTCGACATCGAAGCGCGTGACCTGGCTGATGTCGCAGTCCGCGGTGCTGGCCACCACCTGCTTCTACGCGCTGATGCTCGCCTGGACGATGCCGGCCTCGCGGACCGGGCTCTTCTTCGTGCTCGCCCTTCCGGTGCTGCTCGTGCGCCGCCTGCCGGCGGCGGTCTTCGCGGCGGTCCTGGGCGAGGCGGTCCTCGGCGACATCTTCGGCGAGCGGCCCTCGGTCGTGTTCGTCCTGCTCGTCGCCCTGGGCGGGTACCTCGCCGTCCGGCGGCCGAAGGCTGCCGCCGTCGGCTCCGCCGCGGCCGTCGCGGCCGCGTTCGTCAACGTCACCCACATCCCCGGGGAGACCGTCAGCGACGCGGCCCAGTTCGCCGGGGGGCTCGCGCTGTGTTTCGCGGTCGCGTGGGTCGCCGGGGGCGTGTATCGCAAACGCCGTGAATACCTCGATGCCCTGGACGAGCAGAGGGCGGCCCGGGCCGTCCTGACCGAGCGGCTGCGGATCGCCCGCGAGCTGCACGACAGCGTCGCGCACAGCATCGGGATCATCACGGTGCTGTCGGGGGCGGCGGCACGGGTCGTCCAGACCAAGCCCGAGCAGGCGCGGCAGGCGCTGACCGGTATCGAGACCACCAGCCGGGAGACGCTGCTCGAACTGCAGCGCATGCTCGGGGCGCTGCGCCGCGCCGAGCCGGACGACGCCATGCCGCAGGCCGCTCCGCTGGCGCCGGCCGGCGGCCTGGCCGACGTCCCGCAGCTCGCCGAACGCACGGCCGACGCCGGGGTGCGGGTGCAGGTGACCTGGCGGGGCGAGCGGCGTCCGCTGCCGCCGGAGATCGAGCTGTCGGCGTTCCGGATCATCCAGGAGTCGGTGACGAACGTGGTGCGGCACTCCGCGGCGCGGACGTGCCGGGTCGCGGTCGGCTACGAGCCGAGAGCGGTGACGATCGAGGTGGAGGACGACGGGGACGACGGTCCCGACGGGCCGGGCCGTCCGAGGCCCACCGCGGCCGGCGGAAGCGGCTTCGGCCTGCTCGGCATGCGCGAGCGGGTGACGCTGCTGTCCGGCCAGTTCAGCGCCGGCCGGCGTCCGGAGGGCGGATTCCGGGTGACGGCGAGGCTCCCGGCATGAGCGTCCCGGAGAGGCTCGGCGCCACTTCGGCGCCCCGGAGGCACGCGGGGGACACTGCATGAGCGGGCCGGAGGGGCGCGGCGCCGTCTGGACTGAGGAGCCCGCGACGAGGGAAGACGGCGCCACTTCGGCGCCCCGGAGGCGCGCGGGGGACACTGCATGAGCGTGCCGGAGGGGCGCGGCGCCGTCTGGACTGAGGAGCCCGCGACGAGGGAAGACGGCGCCGCCTCGGCGCCCCGGAGGCACGCGGGGGACACTGCATGAGCGTGCGGGTGCTGCTGGTCGACGACCAGCCGCTGCTGCTGGTCGGGCTCGGGATCCTGATCGGCGACACCGACGACCTGGAGGTGGTCGGCGAGGCCCACGACGGCCGCGAGGCGGTGCGCCTGGTGCGGGAGCTGCGTCCGGACGTCGTGGTGATGGACATCCGGATGCCCGGCATGGACGGGATCGAGGCGACCCGGCAGGCGACCGCCGAGCCGGACCCGCCCAAGGTGCTGGTGCTGACGACCTTCGACGACGACGAGTACGTCTACGGCGCGCTGCGCGCCGGGGCCAGCGGATTCCTGCTCAAGAGCATGGCCCTGGACGCGATCCTGGACGCGATCCGCGTGGTGGCGGCCGGCGACGCGCTGATCGCACCGAGCGTGACCCGGCGGCTGATCGCGGACTTCGCCGGAACGTCCGCCCCCGCGGCGCGCCCGGCCCCTGAACCGGCCGCCGGACCGGACGCCGAGCCCGCCGCGGACCCACATCTCCTCGCAGAGATCACCGACCGGGAGCGCGAGGTGCTGGCACTGGTCGGGCAGGGACTGTCGAACGCGGAGATAGCCGAGCGGCTGGTGATCAGCGCAGCGACGGCGAAGACGCACGTCGCGCGGCTGTTCGCCAAGCTTCAGGCCCGGGACCGCGTCCACCTGGCGATCATCGCCTTCGAGGCCGGACTCGCACCCCGTAGGCGGTAGGGCAGACCGAAGCGACCCGACGAGATCGGCTGACGCACGTCGAAGGCCCGGGAGTCGCCGCGTTCCGGTGCCGACTCGACCACTACGACTCCGCAACGTGGTCGGGCAGATACAATAAGTGTCCCCTTGTCCAGTGTGTGGAGTGCGGGTGGACACAAGTGAAATCAACTCGGCCCACGAGCTCGGGGCACATCTCCGAGGACTGCGCGGAGACCTCACCCAGCAGGCCGTGGCCAGACGCTCGCACAACGACCGGGGCTCACTGACCCGCCAGCGGGTCTCCAACATCGAGAACGGCGCCCTCCCGACGGCCCAGCAGCTCCGTTGCTATCTGCACGGATGCGGCAAGCTCGACCTCTTGGACGAACTGGAGCCCGTGCGGCGTCGGGTCGAGGCGGCCGCCACCTCCGTGGACGGGACCGTCCGGCCGGTGCCGCCCGCGGGGGCGTACCGGGTGCGGCGGCGCTTCGCAGTGCTGGTGGTGGCCGCAGCCGGGACGTCCGCGCTGGTGACCGGTGCGGCGGTGGCCCTGTTCATGGGCTGATTCGTCGGCGGCGGGGCGCCCGAGGACGCGGCCGTCGCCGGCGCCCCGGACCGCCTCCAGGGGAATGTCTGCTTCTGGCCCGAGCCGAACTACCTCGGCCGGAAGATCACGCTGCCACCGGACTACTTCAGCGACAGCAGGTGCCAGGCCCTGCCGTTCGTGGCCCGGTCGGTGCAGAACAACAGCAGGGAACGGCAGCGGCTCTTCGCCGGGACGGGCTGCACCGGTCAAGTGACGATCCTGCAGCACCTCGGCCGGGAGCCGCTCCCGTCCGTCGCGGTGCTGAGCTTCCGGCACAGCTGAGGGGCGATGCCCCGCCCGCGCTCGCAACGCGGAGGCACCGCCCCGGCCACAGCCGTCCGCGAGGTCAGGAGATCTTGATCGTCTCGTAGTGCTGCCACGAGAAGTGCGGGTAGTAGTCCCGGCTCGCGCCCGGGGCGATCGCGTAGGCGCGGCTGTACGGAGCGGTGCTCCAGATGACCTGGACGGTGATGGTGCGACCGCAGCTGACGTTCGTCACCTGCACGCCGTTGTCGGTGATGTGCCGGACCTTGGCGCACCCGTTGGGCTCGGCCGCCTGGACGGCCCGGCCCCCCGCGTCGGCGGGCGCGGCGCCCGACGCATGGGCGGCACCGCCGACCAGGAGCGTGCCGCCCACCAGGGCGCCGACGATGGCCGATCCGCGCAACATGTTCCGCATGACGTTCTCCTTCTGCTGAATCCGATGGCTTGCGGATCCGATCCGGCACCGTCGCGATGGTCGTCCGCAGGTTCGACGTGCCGGCGACCCGCGAGACCACGACAACAGAGCCGGGCCGGCGCGCACCAGCAGTAACGGTGTCATCACGTGCCCGGACATGTCCCGGTCACGTCGCGACACCGTGACCTGCGACGACACCCCGCGCACCCAGCAGGCCAACGCGTTCACGGGTCTCCCGACGCCGATGCGCCGGGGGGCGACCACCCGGTTCCTTGGGCCGGGAACAGCGGCGCGACCAACGTCCACTCGCAACCGGACAGATCAGTCGGGTACGAGGGACGGCGGCGTCGGGCGGTGTTACGCGTGCTTCGAGCGGAATTCGATGTGCGGGTCGGTGACCTAGTCGCGCCATCTTTCCCTGTGGCCATCGGCCAGCAGACGGTAGTAGACCGTCTCGCGGCGTTCGTCTCCGACGTGATCGCCGATGTTGTGGCCGAGCAGGTAGTGCGCGAGCAGAACGCTTCCGGCGGTGCCGGTGACCTGCACCAGATCACCTAGTTCGACGGGCGGGTAAGGGCCGGGTGCCATTTCGTCCAAGCACAATGCGTCCGGGCCGCGCTCGGCCAGGAACCGCCCGGAGCGCAGGTGAGTTCCCGGCCAGACCCACAGGTTCCCGCGATGAGGGAGGGAGTGATCGGTCAGCCAGACTCCAGCGAGCAGCACCCGGAAGTACGCGAGTTCCACCTCGACCGCGAACGCGTCGTGCGGGACGATGGCCGGACGGCATTGGACCGGCTGGACGCGCCGTGATCGCCTCGTGCGCCTTTCGGGCGTGCTTGATGCGGCCCTCTTCGGGGGTCCTCGCAGGGCCTCCTGAGCGCTCGGGCGTCCGGCCTACCGTCGAGCCATGGACATCACTTCCCGCACCGTTTTCATCGCCGGCGCGACCTCGGGCATCGGTCTTGAGCTGGCCCGCCGGTTCCGGGCCGCCGGCAGCACCGTGATCGTCGGCGGACGGCGCACCGACGTCCTCGCGCGTCTCGCCGGTGAAGGACTCGCCACCGTCGAGATCGACGTCGCCGACGCCGGGTCGGTGGCCCGGGCGCGGGACGAGGTGCTGCGCGCCCACCCCGGCGTCGATACCGTGGTCACCATGGCCGGCACCGGGGCACCCGAGGACCTCCGGGATCCCGGTCACTTCAGCACGGCCGAAACGATCATCGCGGTCAACGTCCTGGGCACCATCCGGGTCATCGACGCCTTCACGCCGCACCTCCTCGCTCGCGGCGGCGGCGCGGTCGTCACGGTCAGCTCGGGGATCGGGTTCCTTCCCTTCCCGCTCATGCCCACCTACGGAGCGTCCAAGGCCGCCGTGCACGCCTATACTGAGGCCCTGCGAGCGCAGCTGGCCGGCACCGGGGTGGAGGTCGCCGAACTCGTCCCGCCCGCCGTCGCGACCACGATCGGCGGCAGCAACCCGCACGCTCTCCCCCTGGACGCCTACGGCGCCGAGGTCATGGACCTGCTGGCGCAGAACCCGACGCCGCGCGAAATCCTCGTCCAACGGGTCCTCATGCACCGGTGGGCCGAACGCGACGGCACCTACGACGAGCTCGTGGCCCAGCGCTCGCAGGCGCTTTCCATGCTGCCCGGCCGCGCTACCCCGGCCGGTTCCCTCACATGACCGCCAACGAAGCCGGGAACCGGCTCGGCGCCTACCTGCGTGCCCGCCGCGACCTGGTCACACCCGAGCAGGCGGGCATCCCGGCGGGCGGAAACCGCCGGGTGCCGGGCCTGCGTCGCGAAGAGCTCGCGCTGCTGGCCGGCATCAGCGCCGACTACTACCTGCGCCTGGAGCGCGGCCGCGACAGCCACCCCTCGCCCCAGGTGCTCGACGCGCTCGCTCGCGTGCTGCGCCTGGACGAGGCCGAGCGCGACTACCTGCACAGCCTGGTCACGCCGCCACCGCGCAGCCGGCGGCGCCGGGCGCCCGAGCGCGTGCCGGCCCGGCTGCACCACCTGCTCGCGACCGTGGGGGTGCCGGCGTTCGTGGAGGGCCGGGCCTTCGACGTCCTCGCGGCCAACGAGCTGGCGACCGCGTTCTCGCCCCGTTTGCGTCCCGGCGAGAACCGCCTGCGCTCGCTCCTGCTTGACCCCGAAGAGCAGGCGTTCCATGAAGACTGGCCCGCGGCCGCGGCGGGGTTCATCGCCGCACTGAGGGAGTCGATCGGCGTCGACGTCGACCACCCGAGGTTCGTGGAACTCGTCGGCGAGCTGTCCCTGACCAGCGGCCGGTTCCGCCGGCTGTGGGCCCGGCACGACGTCCGGGCCCTCGAGGGCGGCACCACCACGGTGCACCATCCCGTCCTCGGCCGGCTGCACCTGCACCGCGACAAGCTGCCCGTGGACGGAGTCCTTCTCGTGCTCTACTACGCCGACGCGGGCAGCGAGAGCGCCGAGAAGCTCTCCCTTCTGGCGTCCCTGGTGGAACAGAACGGCTGATCGTCCTAGCACCTCGATCGCCTCCGCCGCACGGCCTGACATGGTTCCAGCGGCCCGTGCCGTGTTGGCTGTGGCCCGAGGCGGGGCGACCGCTCCAGCGCGACCGCCTGCCGGGCTCAGCTGTGGCCCGAGGCGGGGCGACCGCTCCAGCGCGGCGGCCTGCCGGGCTCAGTCGTCCGCGAACCGGAGGCGCCGTCAGAGGGAGCGTTCACGGACGATGCGGGCGATGTCGATGCGCCGCAGGGTCCGCAGGACCGGGGCTTGTGCGATCAGAGCGGCCAAGAGGATGCCGAGGGTGACGTAGACCGGCGTGGAGGGACGCATGTCCAGGGCCCAGTGGTAGCCCTGGGTCTGGTAGGTCGTCATGAGCCAGCGGGCCAGCAGGGTGCCGGTGAGCAGGCCGAAGGGGACGCCGAGGACGACGAGGGCGAGGTTCTCGGCGGCGACCAGGCGGGCGAGCATGCCGGGGGTCATACCGGCGGCGCGCAGGGTGCCGAGTTCGACGGCGCGTTCGGCGACGTTGGCCGACATGGCGTTGAACAGCAGCGCGGCGGCCATCAGGGCGGCGAAGGCGAGCATGATGCCGACCAGGGTGTTGTACAGCTCGAACGCCTTGCGCATGCTGTCGGCCAGCCGGCCGGTGTCGAGGTAGGCCTCGACACCGGGGAGCGCCGAGACGCGGCGCTGGGCGGCCTCGGGGTCGGCTCCGGGGCGCAGGCGCAGCAGGACGCCGGTGGCGCTGGAGGCACCGAGGTGGCCGAGGGACGTGTAGGCGACGGCGCTCATCGGTTCGTCCACGAATCCGGCCACCGGTTCGGTGAGCCGCCGTCCGGACTGCGCGAGGGTGAGCGTGACCGGCTGGCCGACACGCAGGTGCAGGGTGTCGCGCAGCCCTCGGGCCAGCAGGACGCCGTGGTCGGGCAGGCGGACGTCGCCGGAGGTGCCCCGGAAGCGGTGCATCGCGGTGTCGGCCGGGAGCGCGAACAGGAGGGTGTCGGAGCGCCGCGTCCCGGCCGTGAGGACGACGTCCTGCCGGGCGTACGGTTCGGCGGCGGCGACCGCCGGGTCGGACCGGACCGCCGAGAGCACGGTGGACGCCGCACCGGGCGCGGCGTCCACCTGGGCGTTCTCGCGCTGGACGGTCCCGTACTGCCGGTCGATGACGCCCGCGACGGTGTCGCGGAGTCCGGCGAAGACCAGCACGAGGCTGAGGGACGCGGTGACCCCGGCGACGGTCAGCCAGGCACGCTTGCGGTTGCGGGAGACGCCGCGCACGACCATGCGCCAACGCACCCGAAGCAGCGGCGGCAGGGCGCGTTCCACGAGGGAGCGTCGGCCGCGCGCGCTCGGTGGCGCGATGCGCATCGCCTCGGCCGGGGCGATCCGCACGGCGGCGCGGGCGGGTGCCCAGGCGGCCAGCGCGGCGGTGGCGAGCGCCGCGAGCGCGCCGGCGAGCAGGACGTCGATGTGCAGCGCGGTGACGTGCAGGGGCAGGCCGAGCGCGGCGGTGTACCGGGTGGTGAACCAGTCGCCGAGCAGGTAGCCCCCGGCGAGGCCGGGCAGGATGCCCGCGGCCCCGGCGACCAGCCCGTAGGCCAGGTAGTGCCGGCGCAGCGCGCCCGGTGCGAGTCCGTTGGCGGCCAGCGTGCCGATGACCGCCCGCTGCGCGGCCACCAGGCGGGACAGCAGGACGTACGTCCCGACGACCGCGGCGGCCAGGAACAGCCAGGGCAGCAGCGTCGCGAACTCGCCGATCGACTTCACGTCCTCGTCCAGCGCGTGGAAGGACGGCTGGTCGCGCCGGTCGACGACGGTCAGACCGCGCGCGGTGGCGAGGGCGCGGACGGAGGCGGTCAGCGCGGCGGTCCGCCCACGGTCCCGGGCGTACAGCGCGAGTTGCTCGGTAGCGTGCGGGCCGAGGGACGCGACGGTGGCCTCGGGCGCGAACAGCACCCCGAAGTGCTCGGGCGTCGTCATGACCTCCTGGCTGGAACGGGCCGGCCAGAAGTACTCGGTGGACAGGCCGGTGCCCGCCACGGCCAGGCTCCGCCATCCGGCCGGTCCGAGCACCTGGATGCGCTGGCCGGGACGCACGTGGAAGTGGTCGGCCAGGTGCTGCTCGACGAGCACCTCGTCCCGTCCGGGCAGGCGGCCCGACCTCAGCACGAGCCGCGAGACGTCCGGCTGGGCCGCCTCGGGGACGCCGACCGTCCGTCCGAGCAGGGTGTGCCCGGCCACCCGGAGGCCGGTCTCGGCCTGATGCCGGACGGTGACGGCGGGACGCCCCGGCAGCGCGGACGCCGCGGTGGCGAGCGCGGCGGCTCCGGGGCCGGAGACCACCGCGTCGGGAAGGCGCTGGTCCGCGTACGCCCGGTCGAACGAACCGCCCAGGTCGCGGTAGGCGTCGGACGCCGCGACGAACACGCAGACGCCGAGCGCGATCACGACCGCGACCGCCGCGAACTGCCACCGCCGACGCCACACGTCGCGCCGGAGCTTGGCCGCCAGGACCCGGCTCACCATCGCAGGTCCTCCGCCTTCAGCGGGGCCGCGACCCGCTCCTCACGGGAGATCGTCCCCGAGCGGAGCCACACCACGCGGTCGGCCATCCGCGCGATCGCCGAGTTGTGCGTCACCAGCAGGACCGTGTGATGCCCCTCCATGGCCAGCGCGCGCAGCACGCCCAGCACCTGGCGGCCGGTGTCCAGGTCCAGGCTGCCCGTCGGCTCGTCGCACAGCAGCAGCGGCGGCTCCTTGACGATCGCCCGCGCGATCGCCACCCGCTGCTGCTGCCCGCCCGACATCTGCCCGGGGAACCGGTCCGCGGCCTGGACGATGCCCACGCTCGCCAGCGCCGCGCGGCTGTGCTCCCCGGCGTCCGGCCCGGTCAGCTCGGCGAGGATCGCCACGTTCTCCAGCGCCGTCAACGTCGGCACCAGGTTGAAGAACTGGAACACGAACCCGACCCGCGCGCGCCGGTAGGCGGTCCGCGCCTTCTCGTCCAGGCCCGCGATATCGGTGCCCGCCACCTCGATCCGCCCCGCCGACGGCTTCTCGATCCCGCCCACCAGGTTCAGCAGCGTCGTCTTCCCCGACCCGGACGGACCGAGCAGCACCACGAACTCCCCCGGCCACACCTCCAGAGAGACGTCGCGAAGCGCGTGGACCGTCGCGGGGCCCGTGCCGTAGTCCTTGCTCAACCCCGCCAGCCGCACGGCCGGACACCCCGACGCCGCGGCCTCCTCGGCGACCGCGGCCAGGTCTGACCGCGACCGGTTCGTCCGCGCCCTCGTCCACATCGCAGGCTCCTGTCGTCCGGAGGTCTCCTGCTCAGTGCAGAGGACCCGGCGCGACGCCCCCAGAGGCGAACGTCCCGACCGGAGGACGCCACCAGGACCAGCTCACGCGCAGCCACTCTCGATGCGCTTCAAGCAGCGATCATCGGTGTCCCCCGGACCGGTGAACGCCACCACCTGATGACCGCAGTGTCATCGCACAGCAGCGCGTGCGTGGTGCTCAGGTCGGCAACGCTCAGGTGCCTGCCGGCGGGATCATCGTCGTGGCCGTCATCAACCTGCCCGGCGGCCATCTTCGGTCGCCGGGCAGGTTGGGGGACTTATCTCGCTCGTGGGGCGTGGGCCTCGGTGGGTTCGTGGAGGGCTTGGGACAGCTCGTCCGGGTGTGTCAGTTGGGGGTGGTGGCCGGCGCCGGGGATGACGGTCAGGGTGGCTCGGGGGTGTGCTTCGAGCAGGGCTCGCGCTTGGGGGGTGAGGGGGTCGTTGGAGCCGGTGATGATGTGCACGGTTCCCGGATAGCGCTGCAGTTTGGTCTGGAGGTCGTCGCGCCAGGTCGTCCGGCCGGTGGACGCCAGCAGGCGGGCGGCGGTGGCGGCGGTGGAGCGTCGCAGGTCGGCGACGCTGGTTTCGAGCGCGTCCGCGGACGCCGTGTCGCCGGTGAGGCGTCGGGCGAGGTCGGCCGGGCGGACGCGTCGGAGGTACCGGCGGGTGAGGGGCGTCCAGCGGACGGTGCGTCCCGGATGCGGCTGGAGGAAGAACGGTGCGACGAGGGTGAGCCGGTCCACCGCGTCCGGGCGGGCGGACGCGGCGTCGAGGGCGGCGGCGGCGCCGATCGAGTGTCCCACCAGGTGGGCCGGGCCGGTCTCGGCCAGGAGCGCGGCCAGCCAGGCGGGCCAGTCGCCGGGGTGTCCGGCGCTCAGGCCGAGGCCCGGGAGGTCGACGGCGCGGGCGTCCTTCAGGCGGGCGATGACCGGGGCCCAGGTGTCGGCGTTGACCGGCAGGCCCGGCAGCACCAGGGTGGGGGCGTCCGGTTCGCCGAGCTCGAACGTGCGGAACCCGCCGGGCGTGGTGAACCGGCGCGCGCGTCCGGGGGCGTCTCCGAACCGGCGTGCGGCCAGGTGGTCGGCCCAGCGGCGGATCGTGGTCGCGGTGTCGGGCATGGCCAGGCCGTGCCGGTCGGCCAGGTCCCGGGCCGATGCCGTGGGGTAGCGGTCGCTCGACAGGAAGGTCAGGACCTCGGGGTCGGCCTTGGTGATCCACCTGGGGAGCCGCCTGATCACCGGCACCGGGACCCGCAGGGCGGGCGTCCTGGTCCGGTAGTGGCCGGCGACGAGGGTCAGCAGGTCGGGCAGGGTGGGGGTGTCGTCGTCCAGCAGCCAGTAGGAGGCGCGCTCGGCGGCCCGGTCGGTCGGGAGCAGCGTCATGAAGCGGGCGAGGTGGTCGACCGCGACGACGGGGACGAACGTCCGCGCGTTGCCCGGCACCGCCGCGAGCGCGCCGTTCCAGAGGTCCTTCAGCGTGGTCGCCAGGCCGATGTACTGGTCGGACTCGCCGGTGACGCTGTCGCCGACCACCACCGACGGGTTGACGACCGTCCACGGCAGCGCCAGCCGGTCGGCCTCGGCCCGGAGCACCAGGTCGGCCTCGACCTTGGACGCCTCGTACGCGCCGAGCGTCCGGTAGGCGGTCCGCCGCTGCTCCTCGGTCCAGGACGCCTCGGCGCGTCCGCCCACCCGGTAGCCGGACACGTGCACCAGGCGCCGCAACCGGGGCAGCCGCGCCGCGAACGCGACGATCGCGCGGACGCTGTCGACGTTGGCGCGGCGAGCCTCGTCCACGGTCATCCCGAACCGGTAGGCGGCCGCGCAGTTGTAGACCTCGGTGACGTCGCCGCAGTCGTCCGGGAGCGCGTCCGGGAGCAGCGTCGGGCCGGTGAAGTCGGCGCGCAGATCGGCGGGGGCCTCGGCGCATCCGTGCTCGGCCAGCCAGTCGGCGAGCCGCCGGGCGGACTCGGGCGAGCGGGTCGCGACGCTCACCCGCACGCCGGCCCGGCCCAGTTCGAGGACCAGATGGCGTCCGATGAACCCGGTCGCGCCGAACACCAGCGCGTGCCGTTCCGTCGCGCTCACGACGGGGTCCCGGCGTCCAGCAGCGGCGCGAGCAGGTCGGCGGCGTCGCGCAGCGGCTCGGTCGACCGCCGGGCGCGCGACACGATCACCGCGCCCTCGACCATGCTGACCACGGCGGTCGCGGTCCTGCGCGCCGCCGGACGCGGCCGGCCGTGCGCGACCAGGAGGTCGGCCAACGGCGCGATCCACGACTCGAAGGCGTCCGCGCACGCCTTCCGCAGCCGGTCGTTGTGCGCGCCCATCTCCAGCGTCACCACCGAGACGGGACACCCCAGGGTGTAGTCGCTGTCGGCGAGCATCCCGCCCAGCACCTCCAGGACGCGCCGCACCGACTCGCCGGGCGTCAGGTCCGCCGCCGCGTCGGTGACGAGCGCGCCGAACCGGGCCGCCGCGAGCTCCACGGCCTTCGCGCCGAGCGCCTCCTTCCCCTCGGGGAAGTGGAAGTACAGCGACCCCTTCGGGGCGTCCGCGTGCTCCACCACCGCGTTGAGGCCGGTCCCGGCGTAGCCGTGCCGCTGGATCAGCTCCAGCATGGATTCGACCAGCCGCGCGCTGGTCTCCGCTCCCTTGGTTCCTACCATGGTCAGAAAATAGACCGGTCTATATATTTCTGCAAGCGCGCATCGGCTCGCCCGGGTCGGCTCAGGCGTCCCGGAGGAGCGCCGTCACTGCCGGTCGGGTCGCGTGATGCGTTCGAGCCATCGCCGCAGAAGAGCGGTCTCGGTCGGCTCCAGGGCCTCGGGCTCGGCGAGTTCGAGCTGCGCGTGCAGGCGCAGCGCAGCGGTGTACAGCGGGTCGGCGTCCTGCTGGGCGGACGCTTCGGTGAGCACGTGCGAGAACACGGCGTCACGCATCCGGTGGGACGGCGCGGGATCCTCGAACAGGACCGGTCTGGCGATGTGGTCCAGAGCGGTCCCGACGTTCGCCGAGAGGATCAGCTGAGCGGCGGTGCGCGGTTCGAGCCTCAGCGCGCCCGCCGCCGCGCAGCGGGTGAGGGCCGCCACCAGCAGGTCCATCACGCGGTCCCGCGCCGTCGAGCGCGACCACGGCCGCGGGGTGAACATCAGCTGGTAGAGGGCCGGGTTCTCCCGCGCGAACGCCATGTGGCCGTCCCAGCCGGCGCGCAGGTCGGCGACCGGGTCGCCGGTCTGCTCCTGGGCGGCCTTGAGCGCGGTGTACCGCTCGTACCCGTGGTCGGCGACGGCGTCCAGGAGCCCGCGCTTGTCACCGAACAGCCGGTAGAGGACGGGCTGGGTCACGCCGACCGCCTCGCAGACGGCGCGGGTCGCGATCTCGTGGTCCGCGGACGCCGCCAGTTGCCGCTCCGCGGCCTCGATCATCGCCGCGCGCAGCGGTTCCGTCCCTGCCATGCGATCAATGATACCGCCAGCCGCTAACGATGCTACGAAGATGTGCTACCGTCGTGATTAACGGCGATATGAATCCCTCGTATCGCCGGTAAGAGCAGGAGGTCCTCCATGAGCGAGCAGCGTGTGGCCGTCGTCAGCGGCGGCTCCCGCGGGATAGGCAAGGCCGTCGCGGCGGCGCTGGCGGCACGCGGCCTCGCGGTCGCGGTGGGGTTCCAGGGGGCGGCCTCCGCCGCGGCGCGGGTGGTGGAGGAGATCACCGCGTCCGGGGGCCGGGCGATCCCCGTCCAGGCCGACGTGGCCGACGAGGACGCCGTCGCGGCGATGTTCCACGCCGCCGAGGAGGCCTTCGGCGGGGTCGACGTGGTCGTCAACTCGGCGGGACGGCTGGCGCTGTCCCCCATCGCCGACCTCGACCTGGACGAGCTGGACGCCCTGCACCGCACCAACATCCGCGGCGCCTTCGTGATGGCCCGGGAGGCCGCCCGCCGCGTCCGCGCCGGAGGTGCGATCGTCAACCTCTCCACCTCCGTGGTCGGCCTCCAGTTCCCGGCCTACGGGGCGTACGCCGCGAGCAAGGGCGCCGTCGAGGCGATGACGCTGGTCCTCGCCCGCGAGCTGCGCGGACGCGACATCACGGTCAACGCCGTCGCGCCCGGCCCGACCGCCACCGAACTCTTCCTGGAGGGCAAGGACGAGGCGACGATCCAGCGCCTCGCCCAGCAGCCGCCGCTGGAGCGGCTCGGCACACCCGAGGACATCGCAGAGGTCGTCTCCTTCCTCGCGAGCCCGGCGGGCCACTGGGTCAACGGGCAGGTCGTGCGCGCGAACGGCGGCATCATCTGAGGCCGCCGACGGCCGCTGATGGCCGCCGCGCCGAGTTCCACCACCGCGTAGGCATCGAGGACCTGCCGTCCTCGACCGCCTCACTGCGAACCACCACCACGAGAAAGGTCGTCATCATGCCGTTCGCCAACCTCAAGGTCCCCGCCGACACGCTGACCCCCGAGTCCAAGAAGAAGCTGATCGACGCCGTCACCGACGCCTACGCCGACGTGTACGGCGAGCGCGCCAGGGCGACCACGCTCGTCCTCGTCGACGAGGTCCCCGACGGCGGCTGGGGCCTCGGCGGCGACGTCCTCACCGCCGAGATGCTCGGCCGTAGCTGACCCGTCCCCCGCGCCGGGCCGGAGACGCGGGTCAGCAGGTGCCGTAGAACGTCTGCGACACGGTCGGTCCGCCCTCGGTCCAGGCGTTGACGGTGGTGGACCGGTCGCCGTGGAAGCGGCCCACCCGGGTGTTGACGGTGTAGTGGGCGTGCCCGGCCGGGATGGTGATCGAGGCGGGCAGGTCGGGGAAGAGGTTCACGGGCTCGTTCGACAGGTGCACGACCGTGTCGGTCAGCGCCGGATAGTTCAGGGCGATCTTGATCTGCGCGGTGCTGCCGTAGGTGACGTTCCAGGTGCCGAGGATCTGGTTCACCTGGATCGGCGGGTAGACGTTCAGGAAGGGGAACCGGTACACCCCGGCCATGCTCGCGGTGATGGCGACCTGGTCCTCCGCGGTCACCCTCTCGGTGTTGATCGGGAAGGTGGCCGAGGCGGCCCCCTCGGGGACCCTCACGGTGGTCGGCATCCTGGCCGGCCCGCGGTAGAAGAGTTTGACGACCTGGCCGCCCGGCGCCGCCGGGCCGGTCAGCCGCACGGTGCCGGTCACCGGCGCGCCTCCCAGCACCCGGGTCTTGTCCAGGTAGACGCTGTCCAGCGCGGCGTGCGACCGCGGGCTGACGGTCAGGGTCACTTCTTTGGCGGTGCCGTCCAGCCGGGCGGTGACGGTGACGTTGTGGGTCGCCGGTACGGCTCCGATGCGGAAAGCGAAATGCCCGCTGCGCCTACCCGCCGGCACCCGGACCGCGCGCGGCAGATGAACCGCCGGGTCGGTGGCGGCAAGGGCCACAGTCACCGGCGCCGCAGCGGGACGAGTCAGGAAAACGGTACCCGTGCCCGTGGACCCAGCCGTGGCGCGGGCGCTACTGAGCGCCAAGCCCGACAACCGCGCGCCCGCCGCCTCCAGCACCAG
Organism: Actinomadura gamaensis; assembly: GCF_042652125.1. Classification (NCBI taxonomy): domain Bacteria; kingdom Bacillati; phylum Actinomycetota; class Actinomycetes; order Streptosporangiales; family Thermomonosporaceae; genus Actinomadura; species Actinomadura gamaensis. The sequence continues at coordinate 247,838 of NZ_JBHSIT010000014.1, forward strand.
GACCCGGGTCTTGGTCGTGCGGCCCAGCCGGGCGGTGACGGTGACGTTGTGGGTCGCCGGTACGGCTCCGATGCGGAAGGCGAAATGCGCGCTGCGCCTACCCGCCGGCACCCGGACCGTGTGGGGCAGATGAACCGCCGGGTCGGTGGCGGCAAGGGCCACAGTCACCGGCGCCGCAGCGGGACGACTCAGGAAAACGGTACCCGTGCCCGTGGACCCAGCCGTGGCGCGGGCGCTACTGAGCGCCAAGCCCGACAACCGCGCACCCGCCGCCTCCACCACCAGCACCCGGGACTTGGTCGTGTGCCCCAGCCGAGCGGCGAGCACGGCCCTGGTGGGGCTCGCCACGACCGTCGTCCGGCCGTGGAACACCGCCTGCGCGCTGCCCCGCTTCACCGTCACCCAGCCCGGCAGGACGGCGGCTTTGGAGCCGCTGCGCAGCACCACCCGGGTGTCGTGATCGACCTTGCAGCTCACGACGACCCTGCCGGTGATGGTCGACCCGCCCGGCACCCTGCCGGGAAGGGCCATCGCGATCAGGTGCGGGTCACAGCAGGTCTTCGCCTCCGCCACCCCGGCCGCGGTCCCACCGAACCCACCGATCATCCCGATCAGTGTCGCACCCGAGAAAACCACCCGACGCCGCACAAGGCCCCCTTTGAATCGCCCGAGACCTCGCATCCCGGCCATGATCAATTCCCGAACCGGTCGGCCGCTGTTCAAGCGTTGGAACCCGACGCCCAGAACCTATGCACCGCGTGCGCTCGCCACCCCTGCGCGAAACCCTAAGCGCAGCAAAAACGTCTACTGAAATGAGTAACAGAGAGCCCTGGCCTGCCATGACGAGCCCTTCTCCGGCGGCAGGCCCGGCGAAATCAAGCCACTCCGGCTACGGCGGAGCACCTGGCCGCATTTCTGACGGTAATTGCATTGCGAACGGCAATCCCGGAACTCGCGTCGGCGGGCGTGACGGGGGCCGTGGGGTCGGCGGCGGGGTGCTGGCGGCCGGCTGGGCACCCCCCGCCACTGATACCTACAGTGATGGATTTACTACAATTGGTGGCGTTAGGTGGATCAACCGCACTGAAGGAGCAACCATGCGACACATCGTCCACGCCACCATCCTCGCCGCGAGCGTCTTCGCGGCCCTCGGCGCAGGCGCCACCGCGGCCAGCGCCCAGGACCCCGAGCCGACCGTCGCCGGAAACGGGTTCCAGCCCTCGGCGGCGGACGCCGACCCCTGCGGCAACACGTTCAACTTCGTCGGGATCCTGAACCCCGCCGAGGGCAACATCTGCGGCAACAGGTAACGGCACGGCCCGACCCTGCCGCCCGCCCATCGGCGCCCGAACCCGGGGCGACCACTGCGAACGGCGCCGCCGCCGGCCTGCCGGCTGGGCAGGGTGGGTAACGCACTGGAAGACCGATGAGGTCTGGAGGGGACGAGCCGGTCGAGGCCGCGAAGCCTACGGGGGCGCTGGCGGCACGGCTTGACGGATCCCCGAACGAGCGCCGAAACGGTGATGCGGTCTTTTCGCACTCCCGTACGTGCTGGCCAGTGCCTTCATGCCGCGTGGAACGGAGGATTCACATCCCTCCCCGCGGCCGGGGCCGCGTGAGGCGCACGCGGTGCGGTTACAGCTCAGGCACCGCGTGCGCCCGGCCCGGACGTGAATTTCCGGTCACTGCTTGCTGCGGAGCAACTCCGTCAGCCGAGCCACCGTGTCGTCGTCGCGCTTGTAATGGGTCCATTTGCCGATGCGCGTGGACCGGACGAGGCCGGCGCGCTCCAAGGTCGCCATGTAGGACGAGACCGTCGACTGCGCCAGCCCCGACTTCGCCTGCAGATGGCTGACGCAGACCCCGAATTCGTCGCGATCGGCGATCGGCTCCCATTGCGCGAACTCTCGATGAGGGTCCTGGAGCCAGTTCATGATCTGCAACCTCGTCGGGTTCGCCAGGGCCTTCAGGGCCTCGACCGCGTCCTCGAGGTCGGCCGGCCCCGAGTCCGCCGCGCGCGACTTCGCCATGAAGGCTCCTCTCTCGTACCCACGCACCACTATATCTCGATGTGACGCGCCGGGCCGGGCCTCGCGGCCGTCCACGCAGGCCAGGGCGGTGCCCGGACGGCGATCGGCGGGCGACCCGAGCCCGTTCCCGCGCCGCGCGACATATTGACGCATCGCGATGTTTCGATATGATCGTGCTGCAGTCACCGCCCGGCGCCCGCGTGGCCGGCGCTCCGGCCGGTCGCTCTCGCGCGCATCGGGCCCAAGAGGAAAAGAGTGCGTGATGTCCCCCACCGCCAAGCCGTTGATCGTCGTCTCGGGCGCAACCAGCAAGCAGGGCAGGAGTGTCGCCACTTCCCTGCTCGAAAGCGGAAGGTTCCGGGTCCGCGCCCTGACGCGAAACGCCGATTCAGCCCAGGCGCGGAAGCTGGCGACGATGGGCGCGGAAATCTTCACCGTCCCCCTGGCACTGGATCACCAGCGCGAGTTCGCGGAAGCCTTCCGGTCGGCCGATGGGGCTTTTCTCATGACGCCGCCCGTTGCGCCGCCGTCCACCGACGAGTTCCCTCTTGGACGCCAGCTCGCCGATGCGGCGGTCGAGGCCGGCGTGGGGCACCTTGTCTTCAGCACGCTGGAGAACGTCCAGGAGCGGACGTCGGGCACCAAATACGCTCCGCACTTCACCGACAAGGCGCTCATCGCGGACCACATCCGGACCCTGCCGGTCGCGCACACCTTCGTCATGCTGTCGTTCTTCTACACGAACGCGCTGGAGTACTACGCGCCTCGAATCGAGGGCGACACGGTACTGATGCCCTTCTACCTGCCCGAGGACTTCCGCGCTCCGTTCGTCGACCCGCTGACCGCGACCGGCCCGGCCGTCCTCGAAGTGTTCTCCAACCCCGACGCCTACCTGGGCGCTTCCCTGCCGGTAATCGGCGACGTCGTCTCCCCCGGCGAAATGGTCGAGGCCTTCTCCCGTGTCACTGGACTCAAGGCCGAGTACCGGAGCGCCTGCTCCCGGGAGGGACTGCTCACCTACTTCCCCGAACTCGGAGAGAACCCTCTCCTGGTGGACGAGATCCTCGGCATGGCCGAGTACGCGGTCGAGTTCGGCTACTACCGGGAGGACCGTGACATGGAGTGGAGCCGAAGCGTCGACCCCGGCGCGCTGAGCTGGGAAGGATTCCTCCGTGCGACCGATTGGCGCGGTGCTCGAGTCTCTTTCGGCGGGTAGCACCGGAGCCTCGACCAGCGGTCCGACGACGCCGGACCAAGCCTGGCCCGAGGTGGCGCCAGGTCGGCGCGGGAGCCGCTGCACGGACGGGGCGGCTCCGGCAGCGGAGCTTGGCTGAGGATCTACGAAAATCTGTTGTGATCAAGGTAGATTTTCGCGGGGAGGCCGGGTAGAGTTCCTGCCATCGACGACGAACAAGTCCATGAGAGCGGGCAGAGGACGAACTGCCCG